>JANQRG010000011.1 GCA_028284665.1 Croceivirga sp. | reverse complement strand
ATGCTTTGGCAAATAGGTCAAATTGCTATTTTTGCCCATGCAAAACCAAGTCCTGATCCTTGATTTTGGTTCCCAATACACCCAGTTGATCGCCAGACGCGTTCGGGAACTGAACATTTACTCCGAAATAAAACCGTACAACACTCCTCCAAAAGAGCTATCCCAATACCAGGCAGTTATTTTGTCCGGGTCTCCTTATTCCGTGAGAGCCGAAGATGCACCGCAGCCTGATCTCTCAGCGATCAAAGGAAAAAAGCCTTTGTTGGGGATTTGCTATGGGGCACAGCATTTAGCACATCATTATGGCGGAACTGTGGCTCCATCGGCAACTCGCGAGTACGGAAGAGCACACCTTTCCAAATTTCGATCCGGGGAACCTTTTTTACAGGGAATTGAAGAGGGCAGCCAGGTGTGGATGAGCCATAGCGATACGATTAAGCAATTGCCAGAAAATTCTGAGTTGCTTGCCAGTACGGAAGACGTTGAAATTGCGGCCTATCGTATCAAGGGTGAGGACACCTATGGGATCCAATTTCACCCGGAAGTCTACCATACCAAGGAGGGTTCAAAAATCTTAAAAAATTTTCTGGTCGAAATTGGTGGATTGGTGCAGGACTGGACGCCTGATGCGTTTGTTGAAAGCACTGTTAAAGCACTCAAGGAGCAAATTGGGGAAGAAAAAGTTATTCTTGGCCTTTCCGGGGGGGTTGATAGTAGTGTCGCTTCCATGTTGTTGCATAAAGCGATCGGTAACCAATTACACTGCATTTTTGTAAACAACGGATTACTTCGGAAAAATGAGTTTCACGATGTCCTGGAACAATATCAAGGCATGGGACTGAACGTTAAGGGGGTAGACGCTTCGGCACGTTTTTTGGAAGCTCTGAGAGGTGAGGCGGATCCTGAGAAAAAAAGAAAGATCATTGGCCGGGTGTTTATTGAAGTTTTTGATGATGAAGCACATAAAGTTGAAAATGCCAAATGGTTAGCGCAGGGGACCATTTATCCTGACCGGATTGAATCGGTTTCTGCTAGTGGCGGGCCTTCTGCTACGATCAAAAGTCATCATAATGTAGGGGGATTACCGGATTATATGAAGTTAAAAGTGGTAGAGCCCCTGCATTTACTTTTTAAAGATGAGGTAAGACGCGTAGGAAGAAGTATAGGTATGCCGGAGGGTATCCTGGGTCGACATCCATTTCCAGGTCCTGGATTGGGCATTCGTATTTTGGGTGACATTACCGAAGCAAAGGTGTCTATGTTACAGGAGGTAGATGCGATTTTTGTTGAAGGATTAAAAAAATACGGACTGTATGACAAAGTTTGGCAGGCCGGAGCCATGCTTTTACCCGTAAATAGTGTAGGGGTGATGGGAGATGAACGGACCTACGAAAAATGTGTGGCGTTACGAGCAGTAGAAAGTACTGATGGAATGACCGCAGATTGGGTGAATCTGCCTTATGAATTTTTGCAAAAAGTATCCAATGCAATAATTAATAGGGTAAAAGGCGTTAATAGAGTGGTGTATGACATCAGTTCAAAGCCACCTGCTACTATAGAATGGGAATGAAAAACATAATCAAAGCCGCAATCCTATCGATTGCTTTTTTCTTCGGATGTATAATACACTCCTACGCACAACAGCGGTATGTGACACACGCTGTTAAAGAAGGGGAGACCCTTTACAGCATTGCAAAACTATACAGGGTGACGCCATATTCTATTTTACAGGAGAATCCGGAAATAAAAAAGGTGGAAGAGGTACAACCTAATACCTTGCTTATTATACCCGTAGGCGCGAATCAACCTGGAGCAACAGAAAAGATAGAGAAAATTGAAGAAAAGGAAGGAGAAGTTGAGATACAACAAATTGAACCTGTCGGTTTTACGAGGCATCGGGTACGTAAAAGGGAAACGTTATTTAGCCTTACCCAAAAGTACGAGATAACAGAAGAGCAATTAAAGCGGTATAACACCAAGCTATATTCAGAACCTCTAAAGAAGGGAATGGTACTTCAAATTCCCGAATATCCTGAAATAGAAGAAGAAACTCCGCTTGATTTTGAGATATACGAAGTGCAGCCCAAGGAGACACGATGGAGTATCGCGCATAAATATGGTATTACTGTGGATAGTTTGCTGGCCCTGAATCCGGAACTTCCGCAAAATTCCAATTATCTGGCGATAGGACAGGAACTAAAATTACCACGTCCTAAAGGCGATAGTCTAAAAGAACAGCAGATAGCCTTGTTTGAGTCCTATACGGTGCCCAAAGCCATAGGACTGTTCCGTATCGGTCAGAATTATGGGATTCCTGTAGATTCAATTCTAAAGCTCAACCCGGAAGTTGCCGAAGCCGGAGGACTTAAGGAGGGAATGGTATTGCGATTACCCAAGCCACAACCCAAAGAAGAAGCGATCAACACGGACAACTATATTTTTTATGAAGTAAAACCAAAACAAAATATATTCCGACTTACGCAGCAGTTGAGTCTTAGCAGGGATTCCTTGTTTTTGTTGAATCCGGAGCTTGAAAATGGTCTTAAAGCTGGGATGGTACTAAAACTTCCAAGAGCAAAAATGAAAGAGTTGGAAGTAAAGAACGCCTTGGTATTGGATCGGATCAATTTGTTGGATAGCCTTGATCGTTCCATTCAACCCAGTTTGGTAATGATGCTACCTTTTCGTTTGGATCGTATTGATTTCAACAATATGGAAAGAACGGAAAACCAAATTGCTTCAAGAAGGGATATCTCCTATGCCATGGGGTTGTATTCCGGGGCGTTGGTGGCATTGGATTCTATTAAGAAATTGGGAATTTCCGCTTCGGTAAAAGTTGTTGACACAGAACGTAATCTGGACAAGGTTAAGGCACTTCTTTCGCAACAACCCCTCATGGGCGTAGATGCGATCCTGGGCCCGGTTGACCCAAGTTTACTGGGAGAAATTGCCGTACAGGCAAAGACCTACAACATACCGGTGATTGCTCCTTTTGCCGCACAAAACGAACTAAGCCTGTCCAATGTATTCTTCTCCAATCCTCAGGATCAAGTGATGCGAGAGCGAATTTTGGATTATGTGGAAGGACTTAGGACCACGGAGAGTTTGATCGTCATTGCTGACGAAAAGCACCAGGAAGCTAAAGATTCTATTTTGAGTAGGTTTCCGATGGCGAGGGTGGCCAAGATGAGCGAGGATGGATCGCTCCATCTTGTAGATTTCCAAACCATGCTTTCGGAACAAGAAGAAAATTGGGTGTTCGTGGAAACAGATCAGCCTAACCTTGCAGCAAGTGTTAGTTCAATTTTAAATGCTTCCAATATGGAAGATGATGAGCTAGGCATTAAGATCACTGTACGAATGTTCACTACGAATTACAATACTGCTTTTGAAGCGGAGGCAGTATCCAGACCGCATTTATCCAATTTGAAGTTTACCTTTCCTTCGTCCTACAGAGTAACCGAGAACAATGCCTTTACCGAAGCCTATGAAAAAAGGTTTGGCCATATTCCCGACCGTTTTGCTGTTCGCGGATTTGACCTTACTATGGATCTGCTTTTGAAGGTAGCGCATAAAAAAAATCTTTTTGAAACAGAAAGGATCATTGGACAGACGGAATATAGCGGCAACCGCTTCAATTATTACAACGATTGGTCTTCGGGTTTTTATAACAAGGCTACCTACCTAATGCAGTATGAGAAATTACGTCTAAAACAATTAGATATCCAATGACAGCAAAAGTAATTTACAACGGGGAACTGCGGACTACCTGTGTGCATTTACGTTCAGGAAATGAGTTCATTACCGATGCCCCAACCGATAATAATGGCCTTGGAAGGGCCTTTTCTCCAACAGATACAGTAGCTACGGGGCTTGGCAGTTGTATGATCACTGTTATGGGGATTAAAGCAAGAGATCTGGGTGTGGAACTCAAGGGTGCTGTTGTGGAAGTTACCAAACATATGGCCAGCGATCCCAGACGTATTTCAAAGATCGAAGTGGATTTACAATTACCTGCAGGTGTCTCCGAAAAACACCGTGTCATACTGGAAAGGACTGGGAATACTTGTCCAATTCACTACAGCCTACATCCGGATATTGAAAAGGTAATCACCTATAATTGGATTCAAGAATAAACATAGCACTTCTGGTTCTCTTTTTCGCAAGCCTTGGGATGGCTCAGGAGATGGAGGAAGCTATGGTGTGGGATGCCGAAAGAAAACTGACCTGGGAAGATTTTCAGGGTCCTATCCCTCCGGATGCCGTTCCAGCGGCAACTACTGCCAGTGGCATAAGCTATAAATACACCGCTAATTTAATCCACCACGAAGTGAAGCTAGATTTTGAAGTGACGGCCTTTTTCTATCCCAATGAGTCGTGGTACCGTCCTGAGTTATGCGATGCAAATGTCTTGCAACATGAACAGTTACATTTTGATATTTCTGAGCTTTTTGCCAGAAAAATGCGTTTACGGCTACAGCGCACGGCGTTTACGGAGAATGTGAAATCTGAAGTACGCAAGATCTACAAGGAAATTCTACAGGAACTTTCGGAATTCCAGGAACGATATGATTGGGAGACCAATTTTTCCAGGAACAAGGAGGCTCAAAACCGCTGGAATCAGCGTATAGCGGAGGCACTTAGCCAAATTTCTGCAAATTAATTTACCTGTAGTTTTTGGTGGAAAACGCAGCTTTTCTTAGGTTGGCGGATCATCTTCAGCAAAATAGGACCTTCAAGGCAGAGGATGTGTCGTTTAAACATCACATCGTTTAAGGGCATCTTTTAGTGCTTCAATTTTATCTTCCCAGGTTGCGATAAACTCCTGGGCAACATAACCTGTAAACCCCGTATCCAAAATGGCTTTCATTATAGCAGGATAATACAATTCCTGCGTTTCGTCTATTTCATTTCTCCCGGGTACTCCAGCTGTGTGATAATGTCCGAAATAAGGATGATACTTTTGTATGCTACGGATAATATCGCCTTCTTGGATTTGCATGTGGTAAATGTCATAGAGTAACTTAAAATGATCACTTCCCAGGCGCCGGCAAAGCTCAACCCCCCAAAGCGTATTGTCACACATATAGTCTGGGTGATTAATTTGGTTAAAGAGCTCCATTTGCAGGACCACGCCATGCGCTTCGGCCAGAGGAAGAATTTGAGACAGGCCGTCCACACAGTTTTGAAGGCCTGTGTAATCGTCAATACCCCGGCGATTTCCGCTAAAGCAGATAAGATTGGTATAGCCGGAATCTGCTACTTTTGGGATAACTTCAGTATAGTTCTTAATCAGTTGTTCATGATATTTGGGGTCATTCCATCCTTCAGTAAGGCTGATCTCCGCCCCATTACACATAGAACAGTGAATATTGTACTTTGCAAGCGTTGGCCAGTCTTTGGGGCCAATGAGATCAATCGCAGTGATTCCCAGATCATTTAAAATAACAAGGAATTCTTCCAGTGGATATGAGGCAAAGCACCACTGGCAAACACTGTGATTGATATTGCTTTTGAGCTCGAAGCCCTTTGGGTTTTGAGGTTTTTGAGGCATGACACGAGTTGTAGCTAACCCAGTGGTTGCTATGGCGGAGGTGGTGATAAAATTTCTTCGCTTCATGATGTGCAAATTGTATTGAGAAAGATAGTATTTTCGGAAACGAAATGGAAACACGGCCCGATCCAAAAGAATTGCTGGAAATGGTCCATTATAAAATGCCTTTTGGCAAGTTCAAAGATCGATTGCTTCTCGATTTGCCGGAAGCCTATTTATTGTGGTTCCGGCAGCATGGCTTTCCCAAAGGTAAACTGGGGAAATACCTCGAAGCGATGTTAGAAATCAAGTCGAACGGATTGGAGCCTATCCTACGAAAATTGCAAAAAGATTTTCCAAGGGAATAATCTTCATTTCCCGTCAATAGTTGTAACTTTACGTCCCGTAACAGTGAAATGGAATCATGGCACAGACCAAGTATATTTTTGTTACGGGAGGAGTAACTTCATCGTTAGGGAAAGGGATAATTGCAGCCTCGTTGGCAAAGCTACTACAGGCACGAGGGTACAAAACCACCATCCAAAAGCTGGATCCTTATATTAACGTAGATCCCGGAACACTTAATCCTTATGAGCATGGGGAATGTTATGTTACCGACGATGGTGCTGAAACTGATTTGGACCTGGGTCACTACGAGCGTTTTCTCAATGTAAGAACCTCCCAGGCCAACAATGTTACTACAGGAAGGATTTATCAAAGCGTTATAGAAAAGGAGCGCCGTGGAGAGTTTCTGGGAAAGACGGTACAGGTGGTACCTCATATTACCAATGAGATCAAGGAACGTATTCAGATCCTTGGGAATAGTGGGGAATATGATATTGTCATTACGGAAATTGGCGGTACAGTGGGGGATATAGAATCCCTGCCTTATATAGAAGCGGTACGCCAGTTGTTGTGGGAATTGGGAGATAGTAACGGCATTGTTATTCATTTGACCCTTGTGCCGTATTTATCTGCTGCGGGTGAGTTGAAAACCAAACCCACACAGCATTCCGTGAAAACTTTGATGGAGAGTGGGATCAAAGCAGATATCCTGGTATGTCGCACAGAGCACGAAATCTCAGAAGAAAAAAGAGAAAAACTGGCTCTGTTTTGTAACGTACAAAAGGAAGCGGTTATTCAGTCTATTGATGCTTCTACCATTTACGATGTCCCATTATTGATGCAGCAAGAAGGATTGGATACCGTGACACTCAAGAAATTAGGACTTTCTGATGCCTTAGATCCGGATCTCACCAGTTGGAAAGAGTTTTTACATCGTCATAAAAATCCCAAGAGCGAGGTAACTATTGGATTAATAGGAAAATATGTAGAGCTTCAGGACTCTTATAAATCCATTTTAGAGTCCTTTATTCATGCCGGGGCGGCAAATGAAGTGGAGGTCAATGTACGTTCGATCCACTCAGAACATCTATCCGTAAAGGATGTTGACAAAAAGTTAATGGGACTGGACGGTATCCTGGTAGCACCGGGATTTGGTGAACGTGGTATTGAAGGAAAGATCAAAGCAGTGCAATATGCCCGGGAAAATGATGTGCCATTTCTAGGGATTTGTTTGGGCATGCAAATGGCCGTGATCGAATTTGCACGAAATGTATTGGGAATGGAAAGCGCTAATTCAACAGAAATGGACAACACCACTCCTTTTCCCGTAATTAGTTTAATGGAGGAACAAAAATCCATTGTCAACAAAGGGGGCACTATGCGCCTTGGGGCATGGGATTGTGAACTGCAACCTAAGAGTCTGGTACAGGAGGTATATGACGGCCAAAACACCATTTCTGAAAGACACCGGCATCGTTTTGAGTTCAACAATACCTACAAAGCAGAAATGGAAGCAGCAGGACTACTCGCTTCAGGGGTAAACACAGAAACAGGTTTAGTCGAGATCATCGAATTACCTTCCCACCCCTGGTTTATAGGCGTGCAGTACCATCCGGAATACAAGAGTACTGTAGCTAATCCTCACCCGTTGTTTGTAGGCTTCGTAAAGGCAGTTTTAACGCAGAAGCAAAAACAAACCAATGCCAGTTTGGCATAATCCACCAATTTGGATATATCTTTGCGGGCTGGAAAAGATAGCGAACTGATTTCTAAATAGTTTTCATGGAAGAGAAGAAACTGGACCTGAACGCGATAATAGGGTTTGTATTGATTTTTGGGATATTGTTGGGATGGATGTATTTGAGGCAACCCTCTCCAGAAGAATTGGAGGCGCAAAAGGCACAGCAAGAACAACAAGCAGCAGAGGAAAAGGCGGAAGAAGAACAACCCAGAACCCCTCAAAAGGCCATAATAGCGCAACCCGAAACAATCAATGAAAAAGACTCTACGGCAGTTGCGGATTACCAGAAGTCGGTAGGTGCTTTTGGGTTTACAAAGGTAGAAGAAGGGACCACTATATTGGAGAATGATGTCCTTTATCTGGAAGTAGCCAATCGGGGAGGCCAAATTGTAACGGCAAGGATGAAAAACTTTGTAACGTTTGATTCCGTTCCGGTATATCTCGTCAATGCCGGAAATGCAGATTTTGGATTGACGTTTTCTACTTCGGATAACCGGGTATTGGAAAGTCAGGAGCTGTTTTTTGAACCGGAACTTACCAATAATGGCGATAACCAGGTCCTGTCTATGAAGGCCAAAATTTCGCCCAACCAGTTTTTAGAGTACCGCTATGAAATGAAGCCGAATGAATACTTGGTAGATTTCACCATCCGTTCGCAAGGGCTTGGCCAGGTATTGAACACCTCAAAACCGGTTGAACTGCACTGGAAACTTCAAGGGATTCGACACAACAAAAGTGTACAGTACGAAAATCGTTATACCCGGCTGACCTACAATCATGATGATGGGAAAATTAGCAAACTCTCCGAAAGCAGTGAATTGGACGAAGAAACCGAAGAAAGTGTGAAATGGCTTTCGTATCGACAGCACTTTTTTAGTTCGATACTTGCCACTGATAAGCCTTTTGGCACCGTAGCCCTAACTTCGGAAAATCTGGTGGAGCAGGAAAGCAAAGAGGAGAAATTTACCAAAGCATACACTTCTCAAACAAATCTTGAGTTTTCAGGTGGAGAACTCTCTCAACAGATGTATTGGTACTATGGCCCCACTGATGTCAAAATTTTAGACGATTATAAGGAACTGGGATTGGCAGATTCTATCCCCTTTGGATGGGGGATTTTCGGCTGGATCAATCGCTATATATTTACCCCTTTCTACGGCTTTTTAAGCGCATTCCTACCCTACGGTATTGCAATTATAGTAATGACCATCGTGGTGCGAATAGCACTATCTCCGGTTACCTATAAATCGTATCTGTCTCAAGCCAAGATGAAAGTGTTGAAACCGGAGATCACCGAGATCAACGAGCGATTGAAGGACAATGCCATGAAGAAGCAACAGGAGACCATGAAGTTGTACAACAAAGCAGGGGTAAATCCCATGAGCGGATGTATTCCGGCATTACTGCAATTGCCTATCTTCTATGCGCTTTTTATGTTCTTTCCTACCTCATTTGAACTGCGCCAAAAATCCTTCTTATGGGCCGAAGATCTGAGTTCTTACGATACTATTTTTAATTTGCCTTTTACTATTCCATTCTATGGGGACCACGTAAGTCTATTTCCCATTTTAGCTTCCATAGCTATCTTCTTTTACATGACCTTGACTACCGGGCAGACCATGCAAATGCAACAACAACCGGGTATGCCCAATATGAAGTTTATTATGTACCTTTCTCCATTGTTAATGTTGTTTTTCTTTAACAACTATGCCAGTGGATTAAGTCTGTACTATTTTATTTCCAACCTGATCACAATTGGTATCATGTTGGTGATCAAGAATTACATTCTTGATGAAGATAAAATTCACGCACAAATACAGGAAAACAAAAAGAAACCTAAAAAGGAGAATCGTTTTCAGCGTAAAATGCGGGAAATGATGGAAGAGGCCGAAACACAAAAAAGAGCGGGTCGAAGAAAGTAAAAATGGGATTTAAACCTTTTGATGGATTGGTAGTCTTAGTACTAAAACACAAAATCCATGAAAGCGTTACAATTGATTATTCCGTTGGTACTACTGGTTTTTTTAATGCCCGTAGAAAGCGAAGCCCAGGTCAGGCGAAATAGAACAACCGTTGTAGTTGCCACTACTGCAAATAAACGTCAAGTACGCAGAGTTACCCGTAGACAAATCAGGCGTATCCACAGGCGCAACCGATTCAGAACTTTTAGAACGTTGCCTGCAGGCACCAGGGCCGTAGTGTACAGAAATGTGAGTTATTATCCGGTTCGGGGTGTATACTATGTGCATCGTAATGGGGTATATGTGAGACGATTACCTCCAAGAGGATTTCGAGTAGCCGCACTTACCGGGACTTTGGTCCGTTTATCCGTTCGTGGGATGCCTTATGTGTATTCCGAAGGTGTGTTTTACAGAGAAGTGAACAACGAGTATGAATTAGTGGCTCCGCCAGAGGGCGCAGTGGTCGAAGAATTACCAGAAGAAGTGGAGGAGGTGTTGTTGGAAGATATGACCGCATATGAACTGTACGATACATTGTATGCCAAAACTGACGAAGGTTTTGAGGTGATCGGAACCCTTGAAAATCTTGAACAGGATTAGGAAAGCAGAGGGAACTTTTTAGAAGAAAACTTCCCCGCTTAGCGGGGAAGCCTTCACCATCAATAGATATAGTTTGGAAAGATTCGGGACTCCAAAGATGGCACGCAAATCCCTCACAAAAAATTAATAGTTGTCAAGTGCGGTATTTTGTATGGTAAAAGAACCTCTGTTGATGTCGCATCGATGAACTGCAAACCCCAGTGAAATTAAGGGCTTTCAAGAATATCGATGAACTGCAGAATATTCAGATAAATACTACAAAACTTTAACAAAATTCAATAGAAAAGGAACCTAATCCGGTTCCTTTTTGTATTCTTTTTAGGAAATAAACAAGGAATAAACGGATAGTATCAGAAAGTAATATCGTATTCCATACATGAATTACTGTCCCCAACGACTTGTATTATACAAGTCGGAACGGATTATTCGTTAGTTCCGAAGGTTCCATATGAAAAGAGGCCGCCTTTTCGGGCAGCCTCTTTAGATAGTTTAGTGCTTTAAAAGGAGGTATTGCTTATAGTGCATCCAAAACCGCTTGTGGTATCAATACTTTATCAATCACATGAACGATCCCATTAGTGGTAGCTACGTCTGGCATATCAACATCGGCATCCTCGTCAGTGGCATCTTCGATATCAATGTCATCACCGTCAACCGAAGCAGTGAGAGTTTCTCCTTGCAGCGTTGTAATGACCTGTCCATCGGTTAAAGTGGATGATTCAACTGCGGCACCTGTAACGACGTGATAGGTTAAGATAGCTGCAAGTAGGTCTCTTTCTTCATCAGTATCAAAATCGTCTAATGAATCGAACCCGTCCAAGCTTGCCAATAGTGCAGTGAAGGCATCATTGGTTGGGGCGAAAACGGTAAAAGGGCCTTCACCACTTAATGCCGCCACCAAGTCGGTTCCGTCATTTTCATCTGCTTTTTGTAAAGCCGCCACCAAAGAACTGAGTGCATCGGTAGCGATAGCGGTTTCCACAATGTTAGCCGTAGGTGCATTAAGTGCATCCAAAACCGCTTGTGGTAGTAATACTTTGTCAATCACATGAACGATACCATTAGTAGTTGCTACATCTGGTATATCAACATCGGCATCCTCGTCAGTAGCATCTTCAATATCAATGTCATCACCGTCAACCGAAGCGGTGAGGGTTTCTCCTTGCAACGTAGTTATGACCTGTCCATCAGTCAAAGTAGATGATTCAACAGCTGCCCCTGTTACAACGTGATAGGTTAAGATAGCTGCGAGTAGGTCTCTTTCCTCATCAGTGTCAAAATCATCCAATGAGCTAAAGCCATCCAGGCTAGCCAATAGTTCGGTAAAGGCATCATTAGTTGGTGCGAAAACGGTAAAAGGTCCATCACCACTTAATGCCGCCACCAAGTCGGTTCCGTCATTTTCATCTGCTTTTTGTAAAGCCGCGACCAAAGAGCTGAGGGCATCGGTAGCGATAGCGGTCTCTACAATATTAGCGGTGGGTTCACTGGAATTTAACGCGTCCAAAACCGCTTGCGGTAGCAATACTTTGTCAATGACATGAACGATTCCGTTTGAAGCTTCTACATCTGGCATATCAACATCGGCATCCTCGTCAGTAGCATCTTCAATATCAATATCATCACCGTCAACAGAAACCGTTAGGGTTTCTCCTTGCAATGTTGTTATGACCTGTCCATCAGTCAAAGTTGATGATTCCACTGCGGCACCTGAAACAACGTGATAGGTTAAGATAGTAGCAAGTAGGTCTCTTTCCTCATCAGTGTCAAAATCATCCAATGAACTGAAGCCGTCTAGGCTAGCCAATAGTTCGGAGAAGGCATCATTAGTTGGGGCGAAAACGGTAAAAGGTCCAGCACCGTTTAATGCCGCAACCAAATCGGTTCCATCATTCTCATCAGCTTTTTGCAAAGCCGCGACCAAAGAGCTGAGGTCGGCGGTATCAATAGCAAGATCTACAATGGTAGTGTCATCTGGCTGTTGTCCATCTCCGTCTCCGTTGTCATCATCATCTGAACACGACCAAAACGTGATCAAGGCCAGGAGTAAAATAAGGGGATTTTTAAAAAAATGCTTCATAATTACTTGTTTTAAGTCAAATTTGTTTAATTGTATTACCTTTTTTTTTCACAAAATAAATTGCTCTTACTTTCGATATTATTGAAAAATATCTCAAAACTGACCAAAATAGTCTTCAATTACTGTTTTATTTGCAATTTTTATAGCGATATACTTCAAAACGATCAAAAGATGAAGCAAATTACTCAAGGTTGCTTTTGTTTCATCTTTTTTTATAAAAGTTTAACAAAATAAATAAAAGTAAGAGGCTACCGAAGTAGCCCCTTCTCTTATTTTTTAATGCGTATTGAGTGCATCCAGGAACTCTTGAGGTAGTAAGACCTGGTTAACGATATGAACAACACCGTTACTAGCCCCTGCATCTTCTGTAGTAACCTGTGTATGGTCGCCGGATTTATCTTCTAAGTTTATTACACCATTACTTCTAATGTTCACACCAATGGTTTCACCCTGAACTGTAGTAACTTCATGTAGGGTACCGAGGTCATCCTTAAAAAAAGCCTGACCTGCTACAACATGATATGTTAGAACTGTAGCCAGAAGCTGTTTTTCTGCCGGGGTATCAAAATCTGAAATATCATGAAAATCGGGTCCAAGGAATTGGAACAATTCCTGGAATGCATGATTGTCCGGTGCAAAAACGGTAAAAGGACCATCGCCACTGAGTACTTCCACCAAACCTGCATCAGCTTGAATAAGCGCTTCTACCAGAATACTTAGATCATCTACAGACTGCGCCAGTTGGACGATATTGGGCTGGGGAGGGGTAAGGGCATCCAAGGTGGATTGTGGCAACAAGACCTTGCTAATAATATGTACTACCCCATTACGAGCAACATTATCCGCTCCGGTGACTTTAGCGTTGCTGTCAGTGGCATCGTCAATTTGAACTCCGCCATTTAAGGCTACGGTAACACTTTCACCTTGTAAGGTTACCAGCGTTTGACCATTAGATAGGTCAGTAGATAATGCTGCGGCTCCCGGAATTACGTGATACGTTAGCACATCGACAAGAATAGCTCGCTCGGCATCGGTATCAAAATCAGCTATACTGTGAAATCCATCTCCTAGCAGATCAAACAAATCCTCAAAAGCGTGATTGTCAGGAGCGAAGACCGTAAATGGGCCAGTACCGCTCAAAGCTTCCACTAAACCGGCATTTGCTTGTATCAAAGCTTCTACCAACACACTTAGGTCGTTTGTGGCGACAGCCAGTTCTACAATATTTTTCATATTGAGTTTGGTGACAAAGTCCACCGCTTCCTGCGGTAATAACACCTTGTCGATCACGTGCACTACACCGTTACTGGCATCCACATCCGGGATGTCCACATGGGCAGGATCGTCCGTAACATCGCTAACCGATACACCGTTACCATTTACGCCAATAGTAAGGGTGGCGCCGTTTAGAGTAGTCACCTGTTGTCCGTCTGTAAGATCTGTAGAGAATGCCTCAACACCGGAAACTACATGATAGGTTAGAATACTGACCAATAGATCCAATTCTTCCTGGGTATCAAAATCTGCGAGACTGTGATAATCATCCCCAAGCACTTCAAGTAAATCAACAAAAGCGTGATTATCCGGGGCAAAAACGGTAAAAGGTCCTTCGCCGCTCAGTGCTTCTACCAAACCTGCATTGGCAGTAGTCAAAGCTTCTACCAATAGACTTAGGTCGTCTGTAGCTACAGCAAGCTCTACAATATTTTTCATATTGAGTTGGGTGACAAAGTCTACCGCTTCCTGTGGTAATAACACCTTGTCGATCACGTGCACAACACCATTGCTGGCATCCACATCCGGGATGTCCACATGGGCAGGATCGTCTGTAACATCGCTAACCGATACACCGTTACCATTTACACCAATAGTAAGGGTGGCACCATTTAGGGTAGTCACCTGTTGTCCGTCTGTAAGATCTGTAGAGAATGCCTCAACACCGGAAACCACATGATAGGTGAGAATACTAACCAATAGATCCAATTCTTCCTGGGTGTCAAAATCTGCGAGGCTGTGATAATCATCACCAAGCACTCCAAGTAAATCGGCAAAAGCCTGGTTGGTAGGAGCGAAAACCGTAAAGGGTCCTTCGCCACTTAGCGCTTCTACCAGGCCTGCATTGGCAGTAGTCAAAGCTTCGACCAACAGGCTTAGGTCGTCTGTAGCTATGGCAAGCTCTACAATGTTTTTCATATTGAGTTGGGTGACAAAGTCTACCGCTTCCTGGGGTAATAACACTTTGTCGATCACGTGAACCACTCCATTGCTGGCATCCACATCCGGAATGTCTACATGGGCAGGATCATCCGTAGTGTCGCTAACCGATACCCCGTTGCCGTTTACACCAATAGTAAGGGTGGCGCCGTTTAGGGTAGTTACCTCTTGTCCGT
The DNA here is from genome assembly GCA_028284665.1 of Croceivirga sp. GTDB lineage: Bacteria > Bacteroidota > Bacteroidia > Flavobacteriales > Flavobacteriaceae > Croceivirga. The sequence continues at coordinate 157,510 of JANQRG010000011.1, read as the reverse complement.
CTGTAAGATCCGTAGAGAAAGCTGCTACTTCAGGAACCACATGATAGGTTAGAATACTAACCAAGAGATCCAATTCTTCCTGGGTGTCAAAATCTGCAAGGCTGCTGTAATTATCCCCAAGCACTTCAAGTAAATCGGCAAAAGCCTTGTTGGTAGGAGCGAAAACCGTAAAAGGTCCTTCACCGCTCAGCGCTTCCACTAATCCGGCATTAGCTGCGGTCAAAGCTTCCACCAGTAGGCTTAAATCGTCAGTGGCTATTGCTATTTCCACAATATTTTGCATTTCCAGGGTCGCTAAAAAGTCAACTGCAGATTGTGGTAATAACACTTTATCGATCACATGCGCCACGCCATTGGTCACAATGTTGTCCGTAGCAACTATACCTGCGTTAGTTTCTGAAGCATCACCGATCACAAAGGTTGCATCCGTGGCAATGACAGCTATGGAATTGCCTTCCAGGGCTGTCGCAACTTCGCCTTCAGAGAGATCCGCTTCCAGAACTTGCACTGGAAGTACATGATACAATAGAATATCACGCAGCAACGCGATCTCTTCTTCTGTGTCAAAATCATCTAATGAGGTATACTCACTTCCCAGGGCCATAAATAATGCGGCAAAGGCATCGTCCGTGGGGGCAAAGACGGTAAAGGGTCCTTCTCCCTGTAAGGTTTCTACTAGATCCGCCTTGATTACAGCGGCTTCCAAAGAGGAAAGGATGTCTGTTGCAATGACCAAATCTACCAGGTCCTGCGGTGGATTAAGCGTATTAATCACCTCCTGAGGTAGTAACACCTTGTCGATAACATGTACAATGCCATTAGAGGCATCCACATCAGGAATTATTACTTCGGCGTCTACATCCGTGGCATCGGCAATGAAAACACCATCTATAAGGGATATGGTAACACTTTCCCCCTGGACAGTTTCAATTTCCTGTCCTTCGGAAAGATCCGTGGAGGCGGCAGTAACGCCGGCCACTACATGATATTGTAGTATGAGGCCCAGTAGTTCCCGTTCCTCTGCAGTGTCAAAATCTTCAAGAGAATCAAACCCGTCTAATTCGGCGAACAGATTATCAAAGGCAGTGTTAGTTGGAGCAAAAACGGTAAAACTGCCCTCAGCATTTAGTGTCCCTATTAAGTCGGAACCTTCATTTTCATCTGCTTTTGCCAATGCTGCCACCAAGGAACTTAAGGGTTCTGTGTTTTGAGCAGTTTCTACAATAGTAATAGCTGTGGTGCTGTCATCGGCAGAGGCATTGCCTTCGTCGTCATCTTCGCAAGATTGTGTGATAAAGGTAGCTAAGGCCAGAAGCAAAATGCCGTGCCACCTCAAGAGATTTTTCATTTTCAATAGGTTTTAAGTTAAAATGTTTAATTGCTTTTGTTTATCAGTGAACAAATGGGGTGGTAGTCGCCTAGGGGATTTTTGTAGAGATTTTACAATAAAATTAGAATTTTCTCACAATACTGACGATTTTATACCAAAAAACAACTGTTTTGATAAAACAATAAAAAGATTAAACAACAGGGAAGAGGTTGCTTTTGTTACACTTTTTTTTGTAAAAGTTTAACAAAATGTTATTAAAATCAAAAAAAACCGCCTAAGTTGGCGGTCCTGCTAATGGTATGTTTTGGAAGAATTTAAAGACTGTTCAAAGCTTCTTGTGGTAACAGCACCTTATCTATGAAATGCACTATGCCATTAAGTACTTCTCGGTCTGCTGCAGTAACTACCGCGGGAATTCCGGTTTTGTCAAGGATGGCAACACCGTTGTCCAGGCGTATGGAAAGGTTCTCACCTTGCAGTGTAGTGATGAATTGGCCATCCGACAAATCTGTGGATAAGGCAGTAGTGCCCGTAACAAAATGGTAGGATAGAATGGTTGCTAATAACTCCAGTTCGCCTACCGTATCAAAATCCAACAAAGAATCGATTCCCTCTAATTGATCGAACAGATCTAGAAAAGCCTGGTTGGTAGGCAGAAAAAAGGTGAAAGGGGCATTTAATTCCTGTTGAATATCTTCTCCGGCCATTAGTAGGGCTATCACCAAACTTTCGTTCTCAGTAACCAAAGCCAATAGCTGTTGAAGGTTCTCTTCGGTTTCTTCGACGATAGTGTCAATTACGGATTCCGGGATCAATATGCGATCAATAACATGGATCACCCCATTACTTGCAGGAATATCGGTAAACGTGAGTTGGGCTATTAGATCGGTCGCATCTTTGAGTAAAAAGCCATCAGGACCTAGCAACACATCAATAGTGTCTCCCAATAAGGTGGTTACCTCTCCTACGGCTAAATCGGAAGCGGTAATCCTTCCCGGAACTACATGATATAACAGTACGTTGCGTAATAGCTCAATTTCAAAATCCAGATCAAAATCTTCAATGCCGTCTACCTGACTACCCAGCAATCCAAACAAAAGAGTTAGGGTTTCATTGGAGGGAGCAAAAATGGTAAAAGGACCTTCTTCGCCCAGAGTGTCTAATAGTCCCGTTAGCTGTAAAGCCTGCTCCAAAAACTCCAGTTCCTCATTATTTTCTACCAACGATTTGATCGTTGGCCCCTGGTTAGTAGGATTGTTGATATCAATGCCGAGGTCTTGTAACAGATCTGCAACCTCCTGTGAAATCAGGATTTTATCAACAATGTGAACGACACCATTACTTGCCGTCTTGTCAATTTCAAGAAGATTGGCATCTGTAGCCGAAGCATCCCCAATTACAAAACCATCTCCTGAGGCTATTATTTCCAGGGTTTGTTCCGGATCCAATGTTGCAACCGTTCCTGGCATCAGATCCGCGGAGGTAAGATTTTGAGGAACTACGTGGTATTCCAATATTTCAGCTAGCAACAAGATTTCCACAGGATTGGTAAAATCGTCAAAGCTATTGTAGGTATCTCCTAGCAGATCAAATAACTCCTCGATGGCGGCGTCTGTAGGAGCAAAAATGGTGAAAGGGCCTTCTCCATTCAAATCGCTTACCAACCCTGCGGTAATTACTGCCTCCTCCAGCAGGGATAGCGTTTCGGTCTCTACTACAATATCTACTACAGTGCTCGTTGGCTCTTCATTTTCCGGAAACAAAATGTCCAGCACCGCCTGAGGAAGTAACACTTTATCAATAATATGTACTACACCATTTGAAGCGGAGTTATCAGCTCCGATTACCTCGGCTAGTTCATCGGTTTTATCCTGGACAAAAACACTGCCGTCAACGTTAATCGCTAAGGATTCGCTTTGTAAGGTTTCGAGTTCAGTTCCATTAGACAAATCGGTTGAAAAAGCTGCCTCAGTGGTGATAACATGGTAGGTTAAAATTTCGGCTAACAGCGCTTTTTCTTCCTCGGTATCAAAATCCTCAAGGGAATCAAAATCCTCCAGTCCATCTAGAAGCGCATCAAATGCTTTGTTATTAGGAGCAAAAACCGTGAATGTGCCCTCCACGGAGAGTGCCTCAACAAGACCGGCATCTGCGGTTTGCAAAGCGGTTACCAGATCCTCCAACATGTCAACGGATGAGGCCAGGTCCACGATATTTACCGTAGTGGTAGCGTTATCGTCATCGGAAGCATCCTCGTTGGGGTTTTCCGGATTTTGCGTTTGTTGCGGTGTTGGATCACTGTCATCATCGTTGCTACAAGAAAATAGCAATACGGAAATGACGAATAGGAAGAGTAGTTTGGTGTAGAGTGGGATGGATTTCATTTTCATTTTTTTAGGTGTCCTTCTCAAGAGCTGAAAATAGCGTTAAATCGTCCTAAACAGTTAAATGCATCCTTAATTCTAAGTTATGTCAATATTAAATATTGAACTCCATAGCGAATTGGGAATGCTAACAACGAGTGCTATATTTCGTATTTTTGCTGCGCTATGAACGATTTGAGATCAAAAGTGGTTGTTGGCCTTTCTGGAGGAGTAGATTCCAGCGTTGCTGCCTTTTTGTTACAACAGAAAGGCTACGAGGTAATTGGTCTTTTCATGAAGAATTGGCACGATGATTCTGTCACTGTATCCGACGAGTGTCCCTGGTTGGAAGATAGTAACGATGCCTTAATTGTTGCAGAGAAGTTGGGGATCCCCTTTCAAACCGTTGATTTAAGCCGGGAGTATAAAGAACGTATCGTCGATTACATGTTTAGCGAGTACGAAAATGGGAGGACACCTAATCCGGATGTTTTATGTAACCGGGAGATCAAATTCGATGTTTTTCTGAAAATAGCCTTAGGTCTGGGTGCCGATTATGTAGCTACAGGGCACTATTGCCGAAAAGAGGCTTTTACAAATGCTAATGGGACCATAACCCATCGACTTTTATCCGGGGTGGACACCAATAAAGATCAGTCCTATTTTCTCTGTCAACTTTCACAGGAACAACTGGCAAAAACACTGTTCCCCATAGGCGAGTTAACCAAACCTGAAGTGCGTCAAATAGCTGCGGAAAACGGTTTGGTCACCGCAGACAAAAAGGACTCTCAAGGTTTGTGTTTTGTGGGAAAAGTTCGTTTGCCTGAGTTTTTGCAGCAAAAATTGCTCCCAAAAAAGGGAGTAATTGTGGAGGTTCCCAGAAATTCGGACCATTATGCCAATGGAATTAGCACCTTTGCCTCCAAAAGAGAAGAGTTGGAGTATCAGGCCAAAAAACCGAATTACGATAAAACGGATGGAGCAGTAGTAGGAGAACATAATGGCGCCCATTTTTTTACAATAGGGCAACGCAAAGGCCTGGATGTTGGGGGAACAAAAGAGCCGCTATTTGTTGTGGATACCGATGTGAAAGACAATGTCATTTACACAGGACAGGGTAAAGACCACCCTGGTTTGTATCGAAGGACTCTTTTTGTGAAAGAACAGGAACTGCATTGGATCCGGGAAGATTTATCCCTGCCTTTGGATGGTACGCTTGAAGTTATGGCGAGAATACGGTATCGGCAAACCCTTCAAAAGGCAACTTTATATCGTGTAGACGGCGGACTTTACGTAGACTTTCTCGAAAAGCAATCGGCGATTACCGAAGGGCAATTTGTGGCGTGGTATCATGATGATGAACTAATAGGCTCCGGAGTAATCTCATAACCAGCATGGAGACAAGAGTTACAAAACTTTTTGGCATCCGTTATCCTATCATTCAGGCGGGAATGATATGGGCCAGTGGCTGGCGCTTAGCTTCTGCAGTGGCCAATTCCGGTGGGTTAGGTTTACTGGGGGCAGGAAGTATGTACCCTCATATTTTGGAGGAGCACATTCAAAAATGCAAAAAAGCTACGGATAAGCCGTTTGGGGTTAATGTTCCCATGCTCTATCCTGACATTGATCAATTGCTAGATATTATTGTCAAAGAGGGTGTAAAAATTGTGTTTACTTCAGCAGGCAACCCAAAGACATGGACCTCATTTCTAAAGGAGCATGGAATTACTGTAGTGCACGTGGTAAGTAGCGTAAAGTTTGCGCTGAAAGCCCAGGATGCGGGGGTGGATGCGGTGGTTGCTGAAGGTTTTGAGGCCGGAGGGCATAACGGAAGGGATGAAACTACAACAATGGTCTTAATTCCGGCAGTTAAAGAAAAAGTTCATATTCCACTCATTGCGGCGGGGGGAATCGCCACGGGTAAACAAATGCTGGCTGCTATGGTTTTAGGTGCTGACGGGGTTCAGGTGGGGAGTCGTTTTGTTGCCACACCGGAAGCGTCATCGCATACTGCGTTCAAAGAGGAAGTGGTAAAAGCGAAGGAAGGGGATACCCATTTGACATTAAAGGAACTAGCACCGGTACGCCTATTAAAAAATAAGTTTTATCACGACGTTCAGGATGCCTACGCCAAGGGCGCATCCCTTGAAGATCTAAAACAACTTTTGGGCAGAGCCCGGGCAAAAAAAGGGATGTTTGAAGGAGATCTTGAGGAAGGGGAATTGGAGATTGGACAGGTGGCTGCGTTGATACACGAAGTCCAACCTGCAACCGAAGTAGTCCGACAGTTGGTTGAAGAGTTTGAACGAGAACGTCAAATTTGGACGAAAGACTGATACTTTTTGGTTCTCTGATTTAATTTTTAACATTCTTTTTTTAAGGTACTATTGCGCTGGTGATCTTCCTGTGCATTTCATCGATTTTTAAAGCCGCTTATCGATACTTGGTTATCTTTGCGACAAATGAGAAGACTTCTCTCCATTGTATGCTTCGTGTTTTTAACGCACGGACTTGTAGCACAGATCGAGCAGGATAAAGCACTCCATTTTCTTGGCGGAAATCTTTACGGTCTTGCTGGGGCGGGAATCGCCAAACAAATAACAGACGGTAACCGCTGGTGGACCTTCGCAGGTGCGATTGGAGGAAGTGCGCTGATTGGTTTGGGGAAAGAAGCTGTTGATTCCAGCCAGCGCCCTAATGGTTGGGATAACGATGATCTGTTAGCTACTATATTAGGTGGAACCACAGTAGGCTTTACTATTGATATTTTTACCGACCACAAAAGAAAGAAGCGAAAGCGGGAGGGTAGTCTTACCGTTAATAATGATAAAGATAAATTTGAGCAATTGGAACGACTCGAGACCTTGCTAAAGGTAAACAACAGCCCATCATTAACGGCGCTATCCGTACCTTCGGAGCTTTTGGTTTTGGAGTAATTACAATAATCCCCTTGCCTTTATTTCCAGATATTTGTTTATCGTATTGATGGTCAACTGTTCTGGTTTGGTCAAAATGGTCTGGATGCCGTATTGGTTTAGCTCTTTTTGCATCAAACGTTTTTCGAGTATAAATTTTTCAGCAATAGTCTTGTGATAAATGCTTTGCAGGTCTTCTGCATTTACATTCACCAGTTTTTCGAGTTCTGAGTTTTCAAAAAATATGACCACCAGCAAATGCTTTTTTGATAGTGCCAATAAATAGGGAAGTTGTCGCTTAAGGGCAGAAATATGCTCAAAATTGGTATACAGCAACAGTAGACTGCGGTGGGTAATCTTACGTTTTGCATGGGCGTAAAGATGTCCAAAATCAGCATCACTAAAATCGGTATTGATATTGTAAAGGGTTTCCAAAATAGTGTTTAGGTGGGTAATTTTTTGAAGCGCCGGAATAAAATTCTCTACCCTTTTGGAGAAGGTGAGCATTCCGGTTTTATCGTTTCTTTTCAAGGCAACATTTGAAAAAGCCAGGGTTGAATTAATGGCATAATCCAATAGTTTTAATCCATTGAAGGGCATTTTCATTACACGTCCACTATCAATTAGAGAATAAATAGGTTGGGATTTTTCATCCTGGTATTGGTTGACCATGAGTTGCCGCTTCTTTGCTGTCGCCTTCCAGTTTATCGTTCTGAAATCGTCTCCTACCACGTACTCTTTGATTTGCTCAAACTCCTGGGTATGCCCTATCCTACGGATTTTCTTCAAACCTAGCTCTGAAAGTCGATTGCTGATGGCTAAAAAATCGTACTGCTGCATTTGAATAATACTCGGATAGACCGGAACCATCCGATCTTTCTCAAATTGGAACCGCCGCTTAGCGATCCTTAGAGGTGAGGAGGCAAACACGTTCAAATTCCCAAATACATACTCTCCCCTGTCTACCGGTCGTACCGCGTATTCGTAGACTTGCCTTTGGCCACTCCTGATCCTGGTTTGATATAGAAAATCCCGTTTCTGAAATTGCTCAGGCAACTCATCAATAAGTTCAATTTCCGTGATGAAAGGATATTCAGATTGAAATACAATTCGCAGGACATTAAGGTCGCTGTTAGAAAGCTTCTGGGGAAGATCACGGCTGGCATGGACCCCATTTCTTGTGGCGTACAATAAATAGATATCTACAAAGCATAAGGAGAGCAACACAAAGCTTATGATCCAGCAAATAGGATACAGGAAGGCAAACCAATAGGATAGTACAAATCCTGCAGCCAAAATAGCAACGTATTTAAAAAATCGGTTATGTAGGTATAATGACCTTAAAAAGTGCATTAGCGGGGAATTTCAACCGATTCTACGATCATGTTAATGACACTTTCGGTACTGATCCCTTCCATCTCTCGTTCCGGGGTGAGTATGATGCGGTGGTTTAAAACAGGGATAAGGGCCTTTTTCACATCCTCCGGAATAACAAAATCCCTTCCACTAATAGCTGCAAAGGCTTTGGCCGCCTGCAAAGTTGCAATGGATGCTCTTGGAGAAGCGCCGAGATAGAGGTGGGGGTGGTTTCTGGTTTTGGCAATAATTTCAGCAATGTATTTCACAATTTTTTCCTCTACAATGATATCGTGTACGTTGTTTTTGAACTCCTGTAGTTTTTTGGGTGATACTATTGCTTTTATAAGCTCCTCTGGTCTTTGCGCTTTACGTTCATGGTGGGTTTGAATGATTGCTACCTCTTCTTCAATTGAGGGATAATCCACTTTTATTTTGAAAATAAACCGATCCAATTGTGCTTCGGGCAAGGCGTAGGTGCCTTCTTGTTCAATAGGGTTTTGAGTAGCCAGCACCATAAAAGGACTTGCCATTTTGTAAGTGGTGCCATCCACCGTAGCCTGACGCTCTTCCATGGTTTCGAATAATGCCGCCTGGGTCTTAGCCGGAGCACGGTTGATTTCATCTATCAAAATGATATTAGAAAAAATAGGGCCCTTTTTAAACTCAAAATCAGATTCCTTTACATTAAAGATGGAGGTCCCCAAAATATCGCTCGGCATCAGATCGGGAGTAAACTGGATTCGGCTGAATTCTGTTTTGAGGGTCTTGGCAAAGAGCTTGGCAGTGATCGTCTTTGCAATCCCGGGCACTCCTTCAATCAAAACATGTCCATCTATCAGAAGTGCTACCAATAATAACTCCATGAAGTTTTGCTGACCGATAATGACCTTTCCAAGCTCCTGTTTTATCTGGTTGACGGCATTGTTAAGTTCCGCCAATGGTATTCTGCTGTTAAAATTTAGATCACTGTTTTCCATCTGCTTTTGCTTTAAAATCCTGTGTTATACGTTCCAATTGTTCCAACTGGTTGTTGGTGACATGGCTTGTTTTTTGAATATTCTCAAACATCGCGAAGAGCTTTGCTATTTCTTCTTTGCTGTGGTTGCTTCTTAACCCCAGGCTGTGATAGAATTGTTCATTGATTTTTTCTGTGGACAGATAAAACGTAGTACGCACATAATCCAAAAAGTAATGGATCTTGTGTTCTGCAATTTCACGTTGCTTGTTATTTTCAAAGTACATATCGGCTATCGTCCGGGTAAATGCCAGAGTTTGGTTTTTGAGCGGTGCTATCAACTTGATGGCTCTTTGCTTTCTTTTTCCTTCAAAAATGATATATAACAGGGCACCTATAAGCACCAAATAGTAAGCCCATTTAAATTCCTTGGTATTCAAAAAAAGGTACATAGGTGAGGTGTAGAAGGTCTTTCCTGATTTATGGTGGTTGTCCAAATACACCGTTTCGTTACTATCCAAATAGCTGAGCAAGCCGGATGTGTAGTGATAACTATCCTCCTTTAAGATAAAGTAATTGGTAAAAGCTTCCGGAAACAATACACAGGTGATTTTTCCATTGCCAAAAGGCAACTGTACGGCGTTACTACCCTTAGCTTCAACGTTAGTGCTATCATTCTTTGTAGACACCTGCCCTAAAATCAAAGTATTCACGGTATCAATTTCTCGAAAAACAGCAGCATAATAATCTTTTTCAAACGATACATTTTTCGATTTTAGCAAAGGATTTGTCAAACGATGCCTGAAAACCGGATTGACCGTATTATTGTCATAAAAACTGGTGAGTCCAAGATGAAGGGTATCCAGAAGTTGGCTTTCAAATGACTCAGCCGCAAGAAAGAGGTGATTCCCCTCGGCCACCCAGGCCAAAAGTTCATCCAAATCGGTTTTGCCGAAGGAGATGGCGTTGTTGATAAATACGTAGGAGCCTTTTATGGTGTCACTTCTGGAAAGGAACTCATAAGGAGTTCTATAGATCTGCTGTGTTTTTGTAAAAAGTGCTGGTAAAAGGTCGTTCAGCACTTTTGTGCCATAGGGTATTTTGTGCGTAGCTACGTAAGAGGGAAACCAGTTAATTTGTTTGGGTTTGTTGTATTCGTAGATCAGCAACAGTACCAAAGCAAGGCCACCAATTATCAAATATGATTTACCGGTTTTAAGCATTCGTGGCGATTGAATTTTTTAAGGTATCAAATTGGTACTTGGCCTGTTCATACCCCTCCGCATCAATTTCAAACTCTCCGTACCAGATGTAATCATATATCAGGGTTACTCTTTCAAACAGCGGTCGTAATTTGGATCGGGATAACTCCTGTAGATAATCATCATTGGTTTTCTGTAATTGCCAGTCAATTAACTCTCGTTCCATTAAAAGTTTTAGCAAGTAGAGATAATAATAGCGGATCGCCAGACGGTACTCTTTGCGCTCAAAGGCTTTTTTAATTAGGGGCTGTATGTCTTCGGTTTTAAGGATGCGCTCTTCTTCAGAAAGCACTACAAGGTTTTGATTTGCCTTAGCGAAGACGATGTTTTTGGTATTTGCTTTTATCAGGAATCGGATCAAAAGAAACAATAATAGCCCGAGTAACAAGTAAGGAACTATTCTTAAAAAACCGGCGATGTATTCGGGCGCAGCATCAACGCCAAACAGCCACTCAAAAAACCGGCGTAATATGTTATAGAACCAGTTTTTTACCCCTTCCCACCAGGAATTATCGACCACTTCCGGTTCGTAGTTGTAGCTGTCATCCGATCGATAATCAGACAGATCTGCTTCGGTGATTTCAACAACTTCAAGGGTTTGCTTGTCATATCGGACCACCGTTGAATCGCGCTGCCCAAAACAAAGACTCCCAATGAGTAGCAGGGAGAAAGAAGCCAGGAGGTTATACATCAAGTATCTTGGTTTTTACCGAGATTTTGAATACGTTCAAATGTTCCCGTAAAGTTCTTTTTTTCGTTAAGGTTAAAGAAAATAAGAGCAGCAGCTACCAAAGAAATGGTTTGCAGAATAAACTGCACGAGGTAGGCAAATACGTTCAAAATAATATATATCGGATCGAAAACACCACCCATACTTTCCGCATCCATTTCCCCGGAAAAGACGCCCATTTTTACCCAGATATAAATGACCGCAGGAATCTGAAAAACATATCCGATAATTGCAATAATAATCCCTAAAATCAAAAGTGTGGCGAAGGTAATCCACCAGTTGTCCTTGATTAAAGTAAAACCGTATTGGAAGGAATCTCCAATACCCTTGTCCATAAAAACCATGATGCTGAAAGAGAGCATTAATGGGGGATATAGGTAAATTCCCGGGATGAAACACAGCATGAACCCTACAAACAAAGCGATCCCAACTAAAAAAGCTAAACCGATAAAGTTCCAAAACTTGTTGTAGGCTTCTTTCCGAACATAATCAAAAACAACCTTCCCCTTGTTATCCGTGTAAGATTTAATATAGTACAAGATGCTTGCCTGAGTAAGTCCATACAGGGCAATCGCAGAGATTAAAAGTCCAACCACGGCTATCAGCATAAAGATGGGGTTGACTTCCTGAGATTGGGAGGCAATGTCAAAACTTAGAAGGCCGCCAAAAGAATAGAAGTAAAAACCTAAAAAAAGCATAGTAGCAAGCAAGTAAGGGCCTATTATTTTCAATAGTGTTCCAAAGAAAGGTTTGAATTCAAACTTCAAAAAGTTGAATGCATCTGTTAAGATTTCCCCTAGCTCTCGTTGCTTTTTGAACTCAATGTATGGCTTTTGCTGCATCGCTGTGTTTTTTATTTAATTGATGGGGATAGATTACGTAATAGAAAATGATAAGACTTAAAGAGCCCAAAATTATGGCAATGGCCAGCCAATCCGGCATTTCGGTATGTCGTGTCACAAAGCCCTCCAAAAACCCGGCAACAATAAAAAACGGAATTGTGCTGATCACAATTTTCAATCCACTTTTTACTCCTCGTTTAAAGGCTACAAGCCGGGAGTAGGTTCCCGGAAACAAAATACCATTTGCCATGACCAAACCTGCACATCCGGCAATGATGATTACGGATATTTCTATGGTACCATGAATCCAAATTGTACGGGCTGATTCCCAAAATAAGCCTTTGTCATAAAAGAAGTATTGAAAGCTTCCCAGCATCAAACCATTTCTAAGCAATACCCAAAGTGTCCCAATACCTAGAAAAATACCCAGGGCAAAGGCAAAGAGCGCCACCTTGATGTTGTTTATAGTTATTCCTAAAAACATATTGAATTCCCCCATTTCTTTGTAAACTGCCATGGGATCTCCTTTTTCGATATTGTCCAGCGTCATGTTTACATAGCCATCGCCCAAAATAGAACGTACAAAATCACCATCGTTGGCGGCGGAAAAAGCGCCTACCAGACAAAAGAATCCAAAAACCAGGAAGGAAATGAGCAATTCCCGATGATGCGCGGCAAACATCAAAGGAAATTCCGTTTGCCAGAAACGTACAATACGATTATTGGATTCCCGTTTGGTTTTATAGATTTTTTGATGGGCCTGGGAGGCAATAGCATTCAAGTACAACTGTGTGTTGCTGTTCGGATAAAAGGTTTTTGCGTAACTAAGATGATCTGTAATTTCAATGTAAAGGTCGGAAAGTTGATCGGGTGTAAGCTGCCGTTTGCTATCGAGAGCTTCTTCGAATGCCACCCATTTGTCTTTATTTTGCTTTACGAATGCGGCCTCTCGCATTAAATTAGCGCCTTTATTGGTAAAGAAACCAAAAAATGAACCAATTTCAAATAGAAACCGCCCAAAATGTCACCATTGACCAGAACAGTTCCAACCTGGGAGAGCGGATGCTAGCGTATATTATAGACAGTATCGTGATCACTATTTATACCATTTTAATTATCCTGCTTCTGGTCTCGTTGGATGTAGATTTTGACGATCTGTGGGCATTATATCTTGTGGCAACCTTACCTGCATTTTTGTACTATTTGTTGCTTGAAACGTTTACCGATGGCAAGACGATTGGTAAGGGGGTAATGCATCTCAGAGTAGTAAAACTGGACGGTTCAAAACCCAATTTTGGTAATTATTTTGTTCGTTGGATCTTACGTATCATTGACGTAAATCTTACTTCTGGTGCCGCAGCGGTAATAACAATTTTAATTCGCGGCAACGGGCAACGAATAGGGGATATAGCGGCAGGCACAACAGTCATTAGTGAACGAAAAAGAGTATCATTGCAAGATACCTTGTTAAAGGAATTACCCGAGGATTACAAACCCAGTTTTCCACAAGTAACCGTATTTAAGGACGCTGAGATACAGACCATAAAAGAACTATATGAAAAGGCAAGACGCAATGGCAATCACAATGTCATTGTTTCTTTGGATAAACGTATTAAAGAGATTATGCAAGTGACCACAAACTTGCGCCCTATAGATTTTGTGGATGTCGTTATCAAAGATTATAACTACTATACACAGAAGTGACACTAGTTGCTTTCATTTACTAAGGCATGTTTTATCACATCATCGATATCTTGGGAACCATCGCATTTGCAATTTCTGGCGTGTTGGTGGCCATGGAAAAGCGACTGGATCTATTTGGAGTATTTATTGTTGCCTTTGTTACTGCCGTTGGGGGAGGAACACTTCGGGATGTATTGATAGGGAATACCCCGGTGGTCTGGATGCGTGATGCCACCTATATGATTACTATTGTGGTTACTGTTGTTTTTGGGATCCTATTTTCCGGACAGTTGAAATATTTACGGAAATCACTGTTTTTTTTTGATACGGTGGGCCTGGGTTTATTTACACTGATCGGGATTGAAAAAGGGCTACAGGCAGGGCTTTTGCCCGTAATGTGCATTGCTTTAGGGACAGTAACAGCCAGCTTTGGTGGGGTAATACGGGATATCTTATGCAATGAGATCCCTGTCATATTTCGGAAAGAAATCTATGCTACGGCATGTATATTTGGAGGAATCGCTTATTTTATGCTGGTGACCCTAGGTATTCCTGAAAAATATAGTTATGTCGTATCCATAGTAGCGATTATCACCATACGATTACTGGCCGTTAGGTTTGGCATTGCATTACCTAACATTTACAAAAAGCAAAACAGTTAGAGTACCTCTGCCTTAAGGATGTACACATTTTTCATAGGCCATTCACCCTGATCTATGGGCACCTGGTTGATCTTATCTACAACGTCCATTCCTTCTATGACCCTTCCAAATGGGGTGTAATCGCCATCCAGGTGGTAGGAGCCCGGTTGGGTTACTACAATGAAGAACTCGTAAGGCGAAGCGAGTTTGTGTGGATTATCCCGCTCGCTGCTGGGCATAGATACCGTCCCTCGATGATGTTTATGGCCTTTTCGGGTATCCGGTGGCAACAGGTAACGACCAATTGACCGTCGCTTCTTACTGGTGGCCCGATCATCCGAATTACCTCCTTGAATAATAAATTCAGGGACCACACGGTGAAACTGCGTATTGTCAAAATATCCTTTTTTGGCAAGGTAGATAAAATTGGCCTTGTGGTACGGTACGTTGTCATAGAGTTGAATGGTAAAGCTGCCTAAGCTGGTTGTGAGTCGCACCTTATTCTCGCTGAATTCTTTAGCATATTCAAAAAAGAAATCGATGGCATTTTCCTCCGTAAGCACAAAATCATTCTCTTCGGGAATATCCTTCGTACTATTTTCTCGTTCGTTACTTAAAACGGTATCTTTTTTGCTTTCTACAGGTAGGGTAACCGATTTTTCAGTACCATTTTGGGGTTGCTTTTCAGCAGCATCCCGACAGCAAACGAAAAAAAATAAGGGTAAAATCGTCAGAAATACGACCTTTGAATAACGCATGGATTTTTACAATTTCAGTCAACAGATCGTAAAAATAAAAAATCTGCCCTTGCCGGGGGAGGCTTCCCACTACAAGATGGAGCCTGAGGTTAGGAAACAATTACGGCAGTCCAAGAAACATAATGTACGACAGGCCAAGAAAGCGGCAGTTTTAGCATTGTTCTATCCAGCCCCGGATCATGCTACACAGTTGTTGTTTATTTTAAGAAAACGGTATCCGGGAGTACATTCCAATCAGGTGGGTTTTCCCGGTGGGAAAGTGGAGGAAGAAGATCTGGATCTAATGGAAACTGCAAAGCGGGAAACCTATGAAGAAGTTGGGGTGGATCCAGGATCGGTTGAGATTGTGAAGTCCTTAAGCAAGGTATACATACCGCCCAGCAATTTTCTTGTACAGCCATTTTTGGGCATATTAGAACACCCTACATCGTTTATTATGGATACAAAAGAAGTAGAAGAAATAATTGAGGTTGGACTTACCGATCTATTGAATCCTGATAATCTTATGATGCAACAGTTAACCACTTCGTACGCTAGAAAAATAGAGGTACCTGCCTTTAAACTAAAGGGTCACACCGTTTGGGGTGCCACTGCCATGATGCTAAGTGAGATTAAAGATTTAATCGAAAAGGTGCTTTAGCCCCTATTTTGTAAATTTACCCGTATTCGAAGTTTATGCGTCTTTTTGAAACCACCCCTTTTGGTCATAATCTTTTTTTGAAAAAATGGCTCATACGCATAATGGGGGTTATTACACATTCCCGGTACAAAGGATTTAACACTTTGGAAATTGAAGGCTCGGATATCATTCGAAGTCTTCCCGACAAAAATGTGCTCTTCGTAAGTAATCATCAGACGTATTTTGCAGATGTTGTAGCGATGTTCCATGTGTTTAATGCTGCACTAAGTGGTAGAGAAGATAGTATTAGGAATTTATTGTATTTATGGAACCCTAAGCTTAACATTTACTACGTAGCGGCAAAGGAAACCATGAAGAAAAGTATTTTGACGAAGGTTTTAGCTTACGCCGGTTCAATAAGTATAGAACGTACCTGGCGAGCAGATGGCAAGGAGGTTAACCGCCAGGTGAAATTTAGTGATATTTCCAATATTGGAATTGCCCTGGAAGACGGATGGGTGATTACGTTCCCGCAAGGAACCACCAAGCCCTGGAAACCCCTTCGGAAAGGTACAGCCCATATTATTAAAAAGTACAAACCTGTGGTGGTCCCCGTGGTTATTGATGGGTTTCGGAGGTCGTTTGATAAAAAAGGGCTGTACATTAAGAAGAAAGGGATCTTACAGTCCATGATTATTAAAAAACCCCTGGAAATTGATTATGACAACGAATCTGTTGATCAGATCATTGAAAAGTTAGAATATGCCATTGAACAGCATCCTTCTTTTTTGCGGGTAATCCCCCAGGAAGAATTAGAGGCATATGAAGCGGATCATCAAAAAAGGCGGTATAGCTATCGCGGAGATTAGACTTCGAGTTTTTTGAGTTCCCGGTAGTTATTGTTAAGTCGTTTTAGCAGGATACCGTAAAGCAGTCGGTAGAAGAGCCACAGCAATAGCGCAAAAAAAGCGATTCCGGCCAACACTAAAAATCCAACCAAAAACCATAGTGCAACCGTATAGTCGGCCGCGGTTACTTTGTCGATCAAGTCCTGGTTTTCACCAAATAGTAAGGTCTCAAAAAATACCACTACTGCCATAACCGAAAATAACCCAAGATTAAACCAGACATAATACATTACCGTCTTCCGGGTGATAATAATCTTTTGCATAAGGCCACGAGCAGAGTCGGCAGCACTGATCTTCTTGTAGTTTTGATAGAACTTGAACATAAAGAATACAATCACCAGATAACTCAATACTTCCAGAAAGAACTCAATCCGCTCAAAGAGTTGCACGCCATTTCCAGTGAGTTCTTCTGTTTGGATTGGAATCAAGCCTATAGCAATCCAAAAAACAAATTCTGCTATACTGATATAAAAGATCCATTTCACAATGGAACTGGACTTTTTCCAAAGCATCTTATAGATATCGTCATAACTTAGTTTGGGCAACTGTTTTTCCTTTCGTTGCCAGTCCTTTTTTAAAAGTTCCAATTCGTCCATCATACCTTAAGGATTTAAGATGGTTCTTAGTTTGTTTTTTACCCGGTTCATCTTCACCCTGGCATTTACCTCAGTAATACCAAGGGTTTCTGCTATTTCCGTATAGTTTTTGTCCTCCAGGTAAAGGAAGACCAAAGCTTTTTCAATATCCCCCAATTGCTTTATAGCATTGTACATCAACTTTAATTGTCGTTCCTGGGTATCATCATATTCGTCGGCCTTAATTTTAAAAATTACCGAATCGTAGTCCTGAGTTCGCACACTTTTCTTGGATTTACGATATAGGGTTATGGCCGTATTCAATGCTACCCGATACATCCAGGTACTAAATTTAGCATCTCCCCTAAATTTAGGATAAGCCTTCCAAAGTTGTATGGTAATTTCCTGGAAAAGATCATTATGGGAGTCCCTGTCATTGGTGTAGAGACTACACACCTTGTGAACAATGTTTTGGTTGTTCTCAAGCGCTGTAACAAACTGATGTTCCAGATCTTTGTCCACAGGTGGTTGGTAGGATTTGTAAATTAGTAGTGGTTTCTTCGGATTTGTTACAATCAGACCATGAAATAGAAGGTCATTATTCTTTTCAAGAGCCTGTAACCTTGCCGCATTACCCTTCTAAAATACGACAACTGAGGTACAAAAAAGAAATTGTAGGTAAGGATCAATTCTTTTCTATAACCTAATGTCGGTACGCTGTATCCAGGTAGCAACTGAGAGATGAAATCTGCATTCCAAAGAATAAAAGATACTAAAATGAAGGAGGGATATTACTTAACGATCTGCTAATCCATACATTTGTATTTTCCGGTAACTATGAACATACCACAATCCAGCTTTAAGCGTGTAGTTATTATTGGAGGAGGCTTTGGGGGAATAGCCCTTGCAAAAAAACTGTGTAAGAAGGAGTTTCAGGTGGTCCTCATGGATAAAAACAACTATCACACCTTTCAGCCTTTGTTGTATCAGGTATCAACGGGTGGACTTGAACCGGATTCCATAGCCTACCCAATTCGAAAAGTACTTCAGGGGTATCCTGATTTTTATTTCCGACTGGCAGAGGTTTTGGCGGTTGATGTCACAAAAAATAGTATTCATACCAACATTGGGGACTTAAAATTTGACTATTTAGTTGTAGCCACAGGAACTGAGACCAATTTTTTTGGGAACGGAGAATTGGAAAAGAATAGCATGGCCATGAAAACGATTCCTCAATCTTTGAATCTGCGCAGCTTAATCCTGGAAAATTTTGAGCAGGCATTACTGACAGATGACTATCATGAGCGGGAGGCATTGATGAACTTTGTTATTGTTGGCGGAGGCCCTACAGGAGTAGAACTTGCAGGAGCACTGGCAGAAATAAAAAAGGGTATCCTGCCTAAAGACTACCCGGATTTAGATACACGAAGGGCACAGATCAATCTGGTACAGGGAGCAGACCGGTTACTTCCTGAAATGAGCGAAATTGCTTCTAAAAAGGCTGAGGATTTTTTAGAACGGTTAGGCGTGCATGTTTGGAAGAATATCCGTGTAGAGAGTTATGATGGCTACCTCGCAAAGACCAATACGGATACTACTTTTGAAACCGCTACCTTAATTTGGGCGGCGGGGGTAAAGGCTGTGACCTTAAAAGGATTGGATGCGGCGGATTTACTTTCCCGTTCTCAGCGACTCTTAGTAAACGAATACCATCAGATCAATGGTTTTGAACACATATTCGCCATAGGGGATGTGGCGCAAATGGAATCTTCTGACTATCCCTTTGGCCACCCCATGATGGCCCAACCAGCTATGCAGCAGGGGGAAAATCTTGGGGAAAACCTGGTTAGATTATCTGAGGGAAAAGCCCTTAAATCGTTTCAATATCGGGACAAGGGGAGTATGGCCACAATTGGAAGGAACAAAGCGGTGGCGGACCTCCCCAGGTTTAAATTTCAGGGGGTTTTTGCCTGGTTTGTATGGATGTTTGTACACTTATATTTCCTTATTGGTTTTCGTAATCGTTTGATAGTTTTTATCAACTGGGTGTACAATTATGTGAAGTTTGACAGGGAAGCCCGGCTCATTATCCGTCCGTATAAAAGAAAATATAAGACGCAATTGGATTAGTATTGATCCGTTAAATCTGGTTCTCCAATTCGATTATTGCAGGGTGTTGTGCCTACTCTATTTTTTGAGGTACTTCCTGATCATAACGCAATGACCAGCGTGCACCGTAGACATCTTCATACTCAATCAAAAAATCGAACTGTATTTGGTATAAGTATTCCAGGAACTTATTGAAATCATTAGTGTTGTCAAAGGAAGCAATTTCCACTTCGCTGTTAGCGGGGATCAAAACGCCTTTAGCCAACGTGCTGTATAAATAATGCGTAGAATCCAGGAATGTGCCGCTGTTGGATAACGACCTGAAAAAATCATCGGTCTTTGTAAAACTTTGA
Source organism: Croceivirga sp. (assembly GCA_028284665.1). GTDB lineage: Bacteria > Bacteroidota > Bacteroidia > Flavobacteriales > Flavobacteriaceae > Croceivirga. The sequence goes on along the minus strand of JANQRG010000011.1, from coordinate 138,108 downwards.
TCCTTTGTGGTAATAGTAACCTTTTTTACCAGCGCAGGCCCTATACCTTCATTGGCAATTACCATATTGTGTGCTCCCGGGGAATTATCGAACCATTGGGTAACGTAAGGAAGGACCGAAGCGCTATGTTGTTTTTGCATGAGTTTGTTTTCTTCTCTGGCCAGGTAGGACTGGTAAAGCAAAGCCAATAAAGAGATCACACTAATAAAAAAAGCTGAAATACTAATAACACGGTCGGTAGACCATTTTTTCCAGGAATTGGTGCTGTTTGTTTTACCCATGATGTACTAGCAATTTTTCAATAGAATGCAAAGAACGCAAAAGTTATGATTTGGAATAAGAAATTAGAGCGAACAACTTGGTTATCGTTGAAATCTGGGATGAAATGCCTCGACCACTTCTGCGAGGTGTTTCCGGTTAACATGCACATAGATCTCGGTTGTAGTAATGCTCTCATGGCCTAACATTTGTTGAATGGCTCGTAGGTCAGCCCCATTTTCTAGAAGATGTGTCGCAAAAGAATGTCGAAAGGTGTGTGGGCCGATTTTCTTTTTTGATCCCACCTTTTCCTTCAAACGTTGAATTATAGTAAAAACCATTGCTCGACTTAATGGTTTTCCACGACGGTTCAAAAAAAGAACATCTGCACTATCAGCCGCAATGGATTGATGGACCCTAACGAGATTACGATACAAGTCAATATACTTTTTATTCACGCTGCTAATGGGCACTAATCGCTGTTTGTTGCCCTTTCCGGTTACTTTAATAAAGTCTTCATCGAAATACAGATCCGAAAGTTTCAATTGGATCAATTCAGAAACCCTTAGCCCGCAGCCATACAGGGTTTCTAACATTGCCCGGTTTCGCTCCCCATGAGGAGTGCTCAGATCTATGGCCCCGATAAGGGTGTTGATTTCTTCAACCGAAAGTACATCCGGTAGCTTTCTTCCAATCTTAGGTGTTTCTATGAGATCCATAGGGTTCTCGGATCGTTGTTGCTCAAAGACCAAATAGTTAAAAAAGCCTTTAAGCCCGGAGATGATCCTGGCTTGCGTACGTGAATTCACCATTTTTGCCGTCTCGTAAATGAATTGTTGCAAGATCTGCGTGGATATTGTGGCAGGGCCCTCTTTAATTTTATGCTGCTCCAGGTACCCAATTAATTTTTTAATATCAAGGGAATAGTTGAGAATAGAGTTCTGAGATAATCCTCTTTCAATAGTAAGGTAGTTTTGATACTCCACTAAAGCTTGCTGCCAATTCATTAGGAGAAAACTAAAAGTAAAATTATGTTCTCCCACTAAAATCTTAAAAATTACGTTCTGTTACAAATAACCATATAATCTACCAACCGCCTTTAGGGCTGAATTAACCAAACCATATGAAAAATTTTTTCCTTTTTGCTTTCTTGTCTTTTTGTGGAATAGTAAGCGCACAATATGTAGATCGTTCGTTCTTTAAAGCAGGTTTTCACGGCTCCATAGTTTTAGGGGATGCATCAGACCTGTCCAATATTGGGGTGGGGTTAGACCTCTATCAACATTGGGGAGTATCCCGAAGAATCGATGTCGGCTTAACTACAAGTGTACTCTACTTCTTTGGATTGGATTCTACAATAGACATTGGTCCGGAACCCATAACGATACGCGGTGAAGACACCATATATTTACCCGCTGCGGCCTTATTCCGTTTTTATCCTTCCCGAACTATAAATCTTGGAGGAGATGTAGGGTATGCGTTCGGTCTAAACGATTTTACGGAGGATGGATTCTATTACCGACCCACGCTGTCCATTAATTTGTCAGACGCATCAGCACTGAACTTCTCGTATACCGGTATAAACACCGACAATGCTACATGGTCTGCGGTAACTGTGGGCGCGGTCTTTCTTTTCTCCAATTAAGAGATTCCTTTCCTGATCATAAGATTTTGCATGTTTGATATGTACGTCTCTTCTTAGATTTGCCGCCTAATCTCTAAATTTTAATACTATGAAAAAAGTCTATGTATTATGGGTATTGGTAGCTATTCCCTTTGCGCTATCCGCTCAAACCGAAAAAGGAGGGTGGCTTATTGAGGCCAATACGGGAACGGAAACAACAGGCAATACTTCATTTTCCCTAAGTACATCCGATGGAAATACGGCCTGGTCCATAGGTGCAGATGCCGGTTATTTTGTGATGGATAATCTGGCGGTAAAGGCAGGCTTGGGGTACTTCGATGCCGGAGACTTTGCTGATGGCGTACTTGTTTATAAGATAGGGGGAAAGTATTATATCAACGGACAAATACCTGTGGGATTGGATTTTACAGGTTTTTCCAGCGACAGAAATGAGGCAAGTTGGCTTGGAGCACAAGGAGGATATGCCATCTTCCTGGGAGAGAGTGTAGCTATAGAGCCTGCGTTGCGCTACAACTTTACACTAGATGAGAACAAAGCAGAAAGCGTTTTTCAGGCTTTGGTGGGCTTTACCATATTTTTATAAAGCCGCACAGATCAATACAAGGTAAACGTAAGTAAAGACGGCTACGTTTATCAGCAATTACAGCATTTTGTACATTTACACTTCATCTAAAATATACATCATGAAAAAAGTACTGATTACTGCTGTATTGGCCTTAAGTCTAACCATGGCCACTTATGCCCAAGAGGGTTTTGCTGCTAAGGCTGGTTTTAACCTGGTTACGATCAACGTTGATTCTCCTGGTTTTTTTGATACCGACGATAGCGAGCTAGGGGTTTTCTTTGGGGGAGGCTATAATTTTGAAGTAAATGAACAATTTGATATCGAACCTTCCCTTTTGTTTAGTATTGTAGACGACTTAACCTCGCTATATATTCCGATTATGGCAAAGTACATTATCAATGATCAGTTCAGTATTCAGGCGGGGCCTCAAATCAATTATTTGTTGGAAGACCTTCCTGATGGCGAGTTCGGCCTGGACCTCGCTTTTGGGGGCGCATTTAACATTGATAGTAATTGGTTCGTAGAAGCCCGTTATGGACTACAGATTGCCCGAGGGGGTGATTTTGGGGATTTGGTTGATATAAACACGCTTACTTTTGGCGGAGGATATCGATTTGACTAGTCGTTCCACGGTATAAATTGTAAAAGGGGGGCATTGCCCCCTTTTTTAATGCCTTTAAATAATGTGTATTTTTAGTTTATGAAATTGATCATAATTAACGGCCCCAACCTAAATCTCTTAGGAAAAAGAGAACCGGAAGTGTATGGTAACCAAACCTTTGAAACTTATTTTTCTTTGTTAAAAGCAAAGTTTAAGGAAATTGAACTGGAGTACTACCAATCCAATATTGAGGGGGAGCTGATCGATAAAATCCAGGAGTTGGGCTTCACTTATGATGGGATCATTCTCAATGCTGCCGCGTACACCCATACTTCAGTGGGTATTGGAGATGCTGTTAAAGCGGTTATCACCCCTGTAGTTGAGGTGCATATTTCCAATACCTTTTCCCGAGAGGAATTCCGACATTATTCGTATATCTCGTCCGGGGCAAAAGGAGTGATCTTAGGATTCGGTTTGCTGGGTTATGACCTTGCCATTTTGAGCTTCCTGGAAAAATAATCCGAAATAAACCAAAAGCCCTTTTCTTTCGTTATTATTAAAACCCTTATCTAATGAGACACTTTAACCTATTTCTGGTAATGTTGTTGTTTGGTCTATTGTCCTGTGGAGATGATGATACCGATACGGAAGGCGAAAATAACAATCAAAATTCAGAAGAAACCACTATTGTTCTGGTTAACGCTTTCCCAGCACTTTCATTTAACCAACCTTTGGACCTGCAAGCCCCAAACGACGGCGCAGATCGCATCTTCGTAGTCGAAAAGGGCGGAAGAATCCGGGTATTTCCTAATGAGGGAGATATCACGGATTTCGCTACTTTTTTAGATCTAAGTGCCAACCTTTCCACAGAGAGTGAACAAGGATTATTAGGCCTTGCCTTTCATCCAAATTTCTCTTCAAATGGTCATTTCTATGTGCATTATAACCCCAATGCTGGTACCTCACGTATTGCAAGGTTTACAGCAGATCCTGGTGCAAACACTACGGATATTACCACGGAGCAGCTTGTGATGGACATTCCTCAGCCCGAAACCAATCATAATGGGGGGCAATTAGCGTTTGGCCCTGATGGATTGCTCTATCTGGCTATTGGCGATGGGGGTGGTGCAGGTGATCCGGATAACAACGCGCAAAACCGTGCTAACCTCTTGGGAACTATTTTACGAATTGATGTAGATAACCCTTCCGATGGTTCCAATTACGGGATCCCTTCCAACAACCCTTTTGTTGGTGAGAGCAATATAAGGGAAGAAATCTTTGCTTATGGACTTAGAAATCCCTGGCGGATGAGTTTTGATCCCCAAACCGGGGCGTTGTGGACTGGTGATGTTGGGCAGAGTGCTCGTGAAGAAATCAATGTCATTCAATCCGGTGGAAATTACGGCTGGAAACTTTTTGAGGGTACCGACTGCTTTTCCGGAGATTGTGACAACGCAGGATTAGTTCCGCCGATTTTCGAATATGGCCATGGTAACGGCGATCGATCGATTACCGGTGGATACGTGTACCGGGGAGATGCAATATCTTCCTTACAGGGAAAGTATATTTATGGCGATTTTGTAAGTGGGAGGATCTGGACCATCAACACCGATGGCAGTAATAACGAACTATTGATCGCATCAGGACTAAATATAGCTTCTTTTGGCACAGATGCTAGCCAGGAACTTTATGTTTGCGCCTTTGATGGCGCCATTTATGCTTTTAGCGAAGTACCGGCTAACTAGGAACTCGCAGTTCTTAGGTACTTTTTGTCAGCGTAAAATGTGCCAAAGGGGAGGAGGGAAGCGATAAAAAAAATGACAAACCGTCGTATTCCCCATTTTCGTTCCCAACAGAATATTCCTGCCAGCACTATAAATACAATAAACAAAATACCATGGGCATAGCCTACCCATTGGTTAGGCTCCGGGATTTCGGCCCAGTATTTTAGGGGCATGGTAAACCCAAATAACGCCAGATAAGAAATACCTTCAAGAATTGCACTTGTGCGAAAGACCTTTAACAACTGTAGTATGTTTTACAGGTGAATAACTTCATCATAGGCATCTGCTACAGCTTCCATTACGGCCTCACTCATGGTCGGATGGGGGTGCACTGCTTTAAGGATCTCATGTCCGGTAGTTTCCAGTTTTCTTCCCACAACAGCTTCTGCGATCATGTCTGTTACCCCTGCACCGATCATGTGACAGCCTAACCATTCGCCATATTTAGCGTCAAAAATTACCTTGACAAAACCTTCTGAATTTCCGCTGGCTTTGGCTTTACCGCTAGCTGAGAAAGGAAACTTACCTACTTTAATATCGTAGCCTTCTTCCCGTGCTTGCTTTTCTGTCAATCCTACTGAAGCAACTTCAGGCATACAATATGTACATCCCGGGATGTTCCCATAGTCCAACGGTTCAACATGCATGCCGGCAATCTTCTCTACACAAAGGATACCCTCAGCAGAAGCTACGTGGGCCAAGGCCGGGCCTTGCGTAACATCGCCAATAGCATAATATCCCGGAATATTGGTCTCATAGTAATCATTCACCAAAACCTTATCCCGGTCTACCGCAATGCCCACTTCTTCTAAACCGATATTTTCAATGTTTGTTTTGATACCTACTGCAGAGAGCAAAATGTCCGCCTCGAGGGTCTGTTCTCCTTTAGCTGTTTTTACAGTTGCGGTTACCCCTTCTCCTGAGGTGTCTACTTTGGTTACCTCTGCAGAAGTCATGATCTTAACTCCCGACTTTTTAAAGCTTCGTTCCAATTGTTTGGATACCTCCTCGTCTTCAACGGGAACAATATTTGGCAAATATTCTACTACCGTTACCTCTGTACCCATGGAATTGTAGAAATAGGCAAACTCAATTCCGATAGCCCCGCTTCCCACTACAATCATTTTTTTGGGTTGCTTCTCCAGTGTCATGGCTTTTCGATATCCGATCACTTTCTTTCCATCCTGTGGCAGGCTTGGTAGTTCACGGCTTCTAGCCCCGGTGGCAATAATGATATGGTCAGCGGAATACTCAGCAGGCTCACCGTGCTCCCCCTTGACCACTACTTTTTTGCCAGGTAGTAGTTTTCCGAAGCCACTGAGCACTTCTATCTTGTTCTTTTTCATTAGAAATTGCACCCCTTTGCTCATACTATCCGCAACATTTCTGCTTCGCTCCACTACTTTGTCAAAATCGTGCTCCACTTTTTTTGCACTCAAGCCATAGTCTTCGGCATGTTTTAAATATTCAAAAACCTGAGCAGATTTAAGCAAGGCCTTTGTTGGGATACACCCCCAGTTTAAGCATACTCCTCCCAGACTTTCTTTTTCAACAATTGCGGTCTTAAGACCTAACTGCGAAGCTCTAATCGCAGTAACGTAACCTCCAGGACCACTGCCTAAAACAATGACATCAAACTTGCTCATGCTTTTGTGTTTTAATTAAACGGAGTGCAAATTTAGTGAAGAGTCAGGAGTTTTTCCCAAACATTTTTTTGTTGAAGGTTTCCGATTGCCCTTTTGGGATGGAAAGGCTTTTCCAGTACGCCCCTTTTATCATTTTTCCGAGGTATACGATTTGCCCGACGTGGGAAGAATAATGGGCTAATTGCCTATTGATCGCTTCAGGAATAGTGTGTGCTTCTCCTCGTATTCTTATTTGACTGTTAACGTTTGAATCGTCAATTGCGCTTAGCGCGTCGAATAGGGTAGTCCAACCTTGGTCCCATAGGGAAAGCAACTTTTTCCTTTGTTTAGGAGGGGTGTCAAACTCCCTGTCACGCCGTCGATATGCTTTCTCTCCGTCCTCTGTGAGAAAATTGGTCCAACGGCTTATCATATTTCCGGCAAGGTGATTTACGATAATAGCAATGCTATTGTCTCCCTCGGAAGGACGCCAATACAATTCCTCATCGGATAATTGGGCAAAAGTATTATCCCCATAGCGTTTATAACGGCCAAACTCCAGTAGTACACTCTTCAAGTAGTTTTCTGTGAAATCCACTACTTCTCCTTAGGCTCAAAATCAATACTAACAGAATTAATACAATACCGTTGCCCGGTGGTTGCTTTGGGGCCATCGTCAAATACATGCCCCAAATGACTTCCGCAGTTCGCACAACGGGTCTCTGTTCGTATCATACCATGAGAAGTATCTCGTATGTATTCGATTGCCCCTGGTACAGCCTGGTCAAAGGAGGGCCAGCCACAGCCACTTTCAAATTTATGGCCACTTTCAAAAAGCTTTGCATTACAAGCTTTGCAATGATAATCCCCATTTTCGAAATGAAGGTTGTAGGTCCCGGTAAAGGGACGTTCTGTCCCCTGTTGGCGTAAAACATAGTATTCTTCAGGGGAAAGCTGTTCTTTCCACTCTAATTCAGTCTTTTCAATACCGTATTTTTTCATAAAAGGTTTAATTGTTTTCCGGAACAAAATCCAAAGCTACGCCGTTGATACAATGCCGCTTCCCGGTAGGATTTGGACCATCGTTAAAAACATGCCCCAAGTGACCTCCACAATTGGCACAATGTTCTTCCGTGCGGGGATAACCAATTTTATAATCTGTCTCAAATGCTACATTTCCCGCTATCTCCTGAAAAAAACTAGGCCACCCGGTTCCTGAGTTATATTTATGCTCGCTTTTGAACAAGGCTGTCTCGCATCCGGCACAAGTATAAGTCCCTTTTTCCGTATTCTCCAAAAGATCGCTGGTAAAAGGGTTTTCTGTAGCTGCTTTTCGCAACACATAATATTCCATATCTGTTAGCGCTGCGCGCCATTCGGCATCCGTTTTGGTAATCGGGTAGGGGGTTTCTTTTTCATTTGTTGTTGCCAGTTCCACAGTGTCCTTCTTGGAGATACCCATACAGGCACTTAGGAATACTAAAACTAACAACGCAATACTTTTTCCCATAATTTTCTTTACCATTTTTGACGGAATACCAGGCAATTCCTTTCAGCTGTACTTTAAAAGCCCATAATAAAAGGCCCATTCCTGTAGGGAGTGGGCCTTTTATTGGCAAAGGTCTTAGTCCACCAAAATCTTATTAATACTTTGAGGATCAAACTCCATGGCGTTCATGACCTCATCTAAATTGGAGGTATCTATGCTGGAATCGGTACTGAATTCTGCCGGAACAACAGCAATTCGAAATACCTGATCGTCAGTATCACCGGGAAGCAATAAACCCAAATCAAAATCCGACTCCAGGAAAATGGCTACATTTAAAAAAGTATGATCATAATTATATTGCAGCAGGCCCTGGTCTAAAATCCGGGTTTGGGGAAGTAGACGCCATACGTCAATAGGTGCCCCGCCATTTGGGTCATCTACTTGCTCAAATAACAAATAGACCAGGACTACGTCAGATTCAAGAACCTCTACATTCTGTGGAAACTCAAAGAAAATGGAGTAATCATTTTCCGGGGCAAAGGTTCCCTCAATTTCAATAACCTGTCCTGTGATATTTATACCGTCCTGCCCATCCCTGCCAGGGGGGCCTGGAATTCCTTCAGGGCCTTCACAAGCGGCTAAAAACACTACAGCTAATATTCCGAATAGTAGTTTGATTTTTTTCATGATAATTGATTTTTTTGATTTGATCTTTACCGTAAAAGTTTTAACAATTTGATTAAAATCAAAAAGCGTTCCAAAAAATGTTGCCATCAACGTGCATTGCAATTTTCCAACAAATATTACATCAAAAACTTAATGGAAAAACAATTTGTATTTCACCACTCCGATTTGTTAACTTTAGAAATTTGCGATATAAAGTAAAAACCAAATAACCAATTTGACTATGCTGCGTCAAGAGCGTGTAATCGTTGAGAGTGTATACCCACAACTCAACGGGGGTGATTTTTTTATTAAGAGAGTACAGGATGAATCCATAAAGGTCTATGCCGATGTTCTACCGGATGGACATGACGTGATCCAGGCGGAAATTCTATTCCAGCATGAAACCGAAAAAAAACCACAGGCCATCAGAATGCAACATCAGGGAAATGATGTGTACTATGAAACCTTTAAAGTAACCCAACAGGGTTTTTACACCTACCAGGTACGAGGGTGGGTAGATTATGCATTGAATTGGCAACACGGGATTGAGGTTAAAATTAAGGACGGACAGCACGTAGTAAGTGAATTGCAGGATGGCATTCAATATTTGAAGTACATCAAAAAAAAGGGCAACACTAATGAAAAGGCTTACGCAAAGGAACTAATAGTCTATTTTGAGGATGAAGGAAATTATGATAAGGCCATAGAAGCTGCCGCTTCAACAGCACTGCGCAACCTGTTCTTAAAATATCCTCAGCGTATTTTGGCGAACAGTTCCAAGAAGTTTAAAGTATATGTAGACCGTAAAAAGGCTAATTTTAGTACCTGGTATGAGTTTTTTCCAAGATCCGCGGCTGAGGAACCAGATAAACATGGAACATTTAAAGATTGTGAGCGGTTACTTCCCAAAATTGCCGAAATGGGATTTGATACCCTCTATTTTCCTCCAATTCACCCTATAGGAGAAAAAAACAGAAAGGGAAAAAACAATACGGTTGATGCCAAAGAAGGAGACTCGGGGGTACCTTGGGCCATTGGTTCCAGGCACGGGGGACATAAATCCATCCACCCTGAATTGGGGACAGAGGAAGACTTTAAGCATCTTATAGGAAAGGCGATGGATTTGGGAATAGAAGTGGCTATGGATATTGCTTACCAGGCAGCTCCCGATCATCCTTACTTAACCACAAATCCTGAATGGTTTAGAAAACGTCCGGATGGCACCATACAGTATGCAGAAAACCCTCCCAAAAAATATCAGGACATTGTAAATTTCTATTTTGAGAATACGGAGTTCAAAGCCCTGTGGGAGGAGTTGTTAAGTGTAGTAATGCATTGGGCCGATTTGGGAATTAAAATGTTCCGGGTAGACAACCCGCATACCAAGCCGTATTATTTTTGGAATTGGCTTATCGGCGAGGTAAAAAAGAAACATCCGGACGCCCTCTTTTTGGCAGAAGCTTTTTCCAGACCGAAAGTAATGCAACAATTGGCTAAACAAGGTTTTTCCCAATCCTACACCTATTTCACGTGGCGTGTTAATAAATGGGAACTTACAGAATACTTAACAGAACTTACACAAACAGATATGAAGGAGTACTATCGCCCTAATTTTTGGCCAAATACTCCGGACATTAACCCTTACCATTTACAGGGGGCCAACGAAGCTATGCACCTGATCCGATATGCACTTGCCGCTACATTGAGTGGTAATTTGGGCATCTACGGGCCCGTTTTTGAATATATGGTTACCGAACCTTATCCAAACAAAGAGGAGTATCTGGACTGCGAGAAATACGAAATACGGCATTGGGATTGGTCTATCGAGAATAAGATCACCCATGTAATCTCAAAAATCAATATCGCAAGAAAAAACCATCCCGCCCTTCAACAGACCAATAATCTTAGGTTTTGCCATATAGAGAATGACAATTTAATGGCATTTTACAAGTGGAACGATGATAAAACCAATGAGGTAGTAGTGGTAATAAGCCTGGACAGCCACCATATGCAACAAGGCACTGTACAATTGCCGATGCAGGAGCTGGCATTTTCCCATGAGGAGCCATTGCATTTAATGGATGTAATTACGGAAAATGAGTACGACTGGTATGATGAGTGGAATTTTGTGGAACTTACCCCTTCCTTACCCTTTCATATTTTTCACATAAAGCGGTAATAATGTCGAAAGTTAAGAAGGAAACTTTTCATGTACCTCCCTATGAGTTTAACGTTCCCTGGGAATCTTTACTGGACGACAAAGCATTTTTGCAGGTCTTTTTGTCTGATGTTTTAGAGGATTACATTATTAATCAGCGTTGGTACGGCGGTAAATCGAGCAAATTAAAATACATAGAACTTCAGGAGTATTTTAGGATCCAGCAAAGGGGAGAGGTCTACTATGGGCTTTTACTGGAAGTAAATTTCACCGAGGCGTTCTACCAACACTATTTTCTCCCTATTGCATTTGTTTCTGATGAAAAATTTGCAGAAAAGGATCGCATCCTTCCCTTAAAATTAAACGGCCAGGACGGATTTATTATTGATGCGCTTAATCTCGAAGCCTTTAGAAAACTGGTCTTTGAACGTATATTGACGGCTGAGCCTAACGACACCACCCGCGTGCGGTACCATAAAAGTGTCGATTTTACGGAGACGGAATACCAATCATCGCGATTTATGGGTTTGGAGCAGAGCAATACGTCCATCATCCTTAATGATCGTTTGGTCGTCAAGTTTTTCCGGCGCATATATGCCGATAAGAATCCGGATTATGAGATGAGTCGTTTTCTTTCGGAGCGAAAGGGCTATAAAAATACACCTGCCTATAGGGGAAGCTTAAGCATAATGGACACGGACAATGTTAACGTGACCATAGCACTTATGCAGGAAATGGTTCCTAACCAGGGAGATGCCTGGGATTATATGTTAAATGAGGTCAGGGGCATCTTTTCCAATTTGGAACAAAAACGAATTGATATCTATAACTTACCCAAGGTCGATTTATTTCAGCGTTTGAAGATACGGGATGTTCCCCCCGAAATTATAGATTGGGCAGGATTAAATGTTTTTTTAAAACTTCAAAAATTAGCGACAAGAACGGCCGAAATGCACATCGCTTTAGGCTCGGAATTTGAGGATACTGCTTTTACCCCGGAACACTTCAATGGAGATTATGAGGTTTGGCTAAAAAATAGGTTGTTGTATCAATTCCAGAATAGACTTAACACCGTCGAAAACAATTTGCATCGTCTGAAGGAGATGTCTCTGGAACTTGCTAAAGAATTCCTGGAACGGAAGAATGACGTACGGAAGCGCTTTGTAAATTTTGATTGGACCAAACTAAAAGGGGAACGCATCCGTGTACATGGCGATTATCATCTCGGGCAGGTTTTGGTAAAGGATGATGATTTTTACATCCTGGATTTTGAAGGAGAACCGGAAAGCACCATCAGGGATAGAAAAGTAAAACAGCCACCCCTTAAGGATGTTGCGGGTATTTTCCGTTCTTTTCACTATGCGGTATATGCCGTTATTTTTAACCATGGAGAAGAATACCCCTACTCCCAGGAAGAATTGTTCCATGCCGGGGAACTGCTGTACCATTATTTTATAGGGGTGTTTTACGAAGAATACGTAACCCTTATCCAAGACAACAACATCAATATTGGTTATGTAAAAGAACGTATCTTTTTACTGAAATACTGCATGTTGGAAAAAGCGGTATATGAACTGGGATATGAGATGAACTCAAGACCGCTTTGGGCAGTAATACCCTTACGAGGTATCATGAGTATAATGAACTAACGAAACAAAAAACAAAAATGGCAAACGTAATACCACATAGTTTATTCACAGAATTTGATATCAATTTGTTCAAAGCCGGTAAACATTACAGGCTTTATGAGAAATTAGGGTCGCATTTAACGGAAGTTGATGGCGTAAAAGGCACGTATTTTGCGGTTTGGGCACCTTCTGCTAAAGCGGTCTCGGTAGTTGGGGATTTTAATTATTGGGTTGAAGGCGATCACAAGCTATTGGTAAGATGGGATGCCAGTGGAATTTGGGAGGGCTTTATACCAGGTATTGAGCAAGGCACTAAATACAAGTATAAAATACATTCCCATAACAACGATATAAAAACAGAGAAGGCAGACCCCTTTGCCCGTTATTGTGAACAACCGCCAAAAACAGCTTCCATCGTTTGGGATGCCCAATACCAATGGAATGACCAAAAGTGGATGGATACTCGGGAAGGGCATAACGGCCTGGATAAACCCTATGCAGTCTATGAAGTGCATTTAGGCTCCTGGAAGAAAAAGAATGGCTGGGAATCCCTTTCGTATGTGGATGCCTCGGAAGAATTTGTGGACTACGTCAAAAAGATGGGTTTTACACATGTGGAGTTTATGCCCATTATGGAATATCCATTTGATCCTTCATGGGGCTATCAATTAACAGGGTATTTTGCGCCCACCTCCCGTTTTGGAAAACCGGAGGATTTTAAGCTTTTGGTGGATAAATTCCATCAGGCTGGGATAGGCGTAATCCTGGATTGGGTACCTTCCCATTTCCCGGAAGATGCACACGGTCTTGGTTTTTTTGACGGATCCCATCTCTATGAGCATCCCGACAGAAGAAAGGGATACCACCCGGATTGGAAAAGTCTGATCTTTAATTATGGAAGAAATGAGGTCCGGGCTTTTTTGATAAGCAATGCCGTGTTTTGGTTGGATCAGTATCACGCTGACGGATTACGCGTAGATGCGGTCGCCTCTATGCTATACCTGGATTATTCCCGGGAAGATGGGGAATGGGAGCCCAATATGTATGGCAACAACGAGAATTTGGAAGCCATGTCCTTTATTCGGGAGATGAACCAGGAGGTATATGCGAGCTTTAAAGGGATACAGACCATAGCCGAAGAATCCACCGCTTTTTCCGGGGTAACCAAACCAGTACATTTTGGAGGGCTGGGTTTTGGTATGAAGTGGATGATGGGATGGATGCATGATACCCTGGAATACTTCAAAAAAGAACCTGTACATCGTAAACACCATCAAGGTGATATCACCTTTAGTATGACCTATGCGTTCACCGAGAATTTTATGCTTCCCTTTTCACATGATGAGGTGGTATATGGAAAAAACTCCCTTATCTACCGTATGCCGGGTGATGAATGGCAGCGATTTGCGAATCTCAGGTTGTTGTATGGGTATATGTATACCCATCCCGGAGCGAAACTGTTGTTTATGGGAGGGGAATTCGGGCAGACTTCTGAGTGGAATTTTTTACATAGTTTGGATTGGCATCTGCTTACCTACGATTTGCATCAGGGAATCCAAAAGCTCGTTCAGGGTCTAAACGCTATTTACAAAAAGGAGCCGGCGCTTTTTGAAAAACAGTTTAGTCCGGAAGGTTTTGAATGGATAGAATGGAACGATGCTGAAAATTCAGTACTTACCTACATCCGCAAGGGACACGATCCTGCGAACGATCTTGTAATTGTTGCGAACTTTACCCCGGTAGCACGGGAAAAGTATCGCGTAGGTGTTCCGAAAAACAAACAACTGAAGCTCTTATTTAACAGCGATGATTCCCAATTTGGTGGCTCCGGGATAGGAAAAAAGACCGTCAAACCCTCTCAAAAAGAATGGAACGGTCGCGAATATTCAATTGAAATACCCCTTCCACCTTTAAGTATCCTTATTTATAAGTAGCATATACACAGCTATAACGTTATAGTAAAGTACTTGTTAACAAGAAGTTTTCCTTATTTCCTGTGAAAATGCTTTTTTTGCGGATACTAAATAGTTCCATCATATGATTACCAATACTGAACTGGATCGAAGAGGGAATCTTTTTCCCAATCGTGTTGTTGATTTTAAGCAGGATAATGATAGATTTTATTTTACCACGCAAAACGGGGTAATTCTGGAGCTGACGGTAATGCGGGATAGCATGGTGCGTTTTCGATATGCAACAGAGCATGTTTTTGAACCCGATTTTTCGTATGCCATTAGCAAAGAGGTTATTACCGGATATAACAAACTTGAGGTACAAGACGATATTCCGACATACGTCATTGAAACCTCAAAGATCAAGATATATATCAACAAAAGTGATCTGAAGATCCAGATAATGGATTTGGAGGATAACATGATTAGTGAAGATGATGCGGGTTTTCATTGGGAAGAAAACTATGATTACGGGGGGAACATTGTAAAAATGACCAAAGTTACCCAGTCCGGAGAGAGTTTTTACGGAATGGGTGACAAGGCTTCTCATACGAACTTAAAAGGGAAGCGCATATCGAATTGGGTCACCGATTCCTATGCTTACGGCAAGGATCAGGAACCGTTATATAAAGCAATTCCGTTCTATGTGGGATTACACAGTGACATTGCCTACGGGATTTTCTTTGATAACTCTTTCGGTTCCTATTTTGATTTTGCGCATGAGCGTAGAAATCTAACGAGTTTTTGGGCAGACGGAGGGGAGATGAATTATTACTTCTTCTATGGCCCTAAGATTTCCCAGGTAGTTGAGGCTTATACTGATTTGACCGGGGTTCCCGAATTGCCTCCAATGTGGGCTTTAGGTTTTCATCAGTCCAAGTGGAGCTATTATCCGGAAAAAAGGGTGAAGCAACTAGCGGCAAACTTTCGAAAACTCCAAATTCCGTGTGATGCGATTTACCTGGATATCGATTATATGGAAGGCTTTCGCTGTTTTACCTGGAACCACAGGAGATTTCCAAATCCGAAAAAAATGATCGCTGAACTGGAAACCGATGGTTTTAAAACGGTAACCATGATCGATCCAGGACTTAAAATAGATCGGGATTATTGGGTGTACAAGCAGGCGATGGATAACGATTATTTCTGTAAAAGAGCGGATGGTCCCCACTTCAAAGGCAAGGTATGGCCCGGGGACTGTAAATTTCCGGATTTCACTGACCCTGAAGTTCGGGAATGGTGGGCAGGGTTATACAAGGAAATGATTGCCGAGGTAGGAGTACATGGGGTTTGGAATGATATGAATGAGCCGGCAGTGATGGAAGTCCCCACCAAAACCGCCAACCTGGATGTCAGACACAATTACGATGGGCATCCCTGTAGCCACAGAAAGGCACACAACGTATATGGAATGCAAATGGTCCGGGCTACCTACAGCGGATTAAAAAAATATACTTTTCCGAAACGGCCTTTTGTTTTGACGCGAGCGGCTTACGCGGGAACACAACGGTATTGTGCCACCTGGACCGGAGATAATGTTGCCACCTGGGAGCATCTTTGGATAGCCAATGTACAAATGCAACGGATGTGCATGAGTGGCTACTCCTTTGTTGGTTCCGATATCGGTGGATTTGCAGAGCAACCCAACGGAGAATTATTTGCAAGATGGATACAATTGGGTGTCTTCCATCCTTTCTGTAGGGTACATTCCAGTGGGGATCATGGAGATCAGGAACCCTGGTCTTTTGGAGATGAAATTACCAATATCGTTAGGAAGTATATTGAATTGCGGTATCAGTTACTTCCCTATCTGTATACCACCTTCTATAAGTATGTAACCAACGGTATACCCATGTTGCAATCTTTGGTGTATTACGATCAGGAAGACCCACAAACTCATTTTAGAACCGATGAGTTTTTATTTGGAGAGCACATTTTGGTATGTCCTGTTCAGGAACCCAATTCTCATGGGAGAAGGATGTATATCCCAAAAGGGAAATGGTACAACTATTGGACCGAAGAAAAGATAGATGGGAAAGTAGAAAAATGGGTTTCTGCCCCTTTAGAGAAGATTCCATTGTTCATAAAAGAGGGGGCCATGATTCCTAAGTACCCCGTTCAACAGTATGTAGGGGAAAAGGATATTACGGAATTAAAAATCGATGTGTATTACAAAGCAGGAACAGAAAAATCCACTATTTATGAAGATCAATTGGAAGGATTTGATCATAAGAAAGGGAGATATAGCCTTCGAAATTTCAGATTAAAGGGTAAGGATAATGAATTGATCATTCAGCAGTTCAAAGACGGTAGCTTTACCACTACGTATGATACCTTCAAAATACAGTTTCACGGCCTTCCGTTTAAGATTGGCAAGATAGAGGTGGATAATGAAGAAGTGGATCTGAAAACGCTAAAATACGACGGAAATGCAAGTATTGAGGTGAACAAGGATATGACTGAACTTCACGTCTTTGGAGCGTAATTTTTTGGTATTGGGCTAATAAATAATGGAATGCAACCAATTGTAGCAATACAAAAGCTACGCCCTTAAGAACAGCTGGTAAGGCAAACTAGCATTACTAAGTCTCCTTTTTAAAATGGTGTAACTGTTTTAAACGAAGTTACTCCGAACTTTTTAGCTTCGTTAATCGCAAAATCCGCCTTTTTTCTTAAGTTTTCCATTCGGTCTAAGCTATGAGGGTGAGTACTCAAAAACGCTGGTGGACTTTGACCATTACTAAGCGCATTCATACGTTTCCAAAGTTCAACAGCTTCATAAGGATCATAGCCAGCGATAGCCATAAGAAGTTGTCCAATTTCATCAGCTTCATTTTCATGAGCTCTGCTATATGGTAACATAACACCAACTGTAGAACCAACACCATAGGCTTGCATCCAGATTTGCTGTGTCCGAGGGTCTTCATTACTGGTGGCCAAAGCAACACCAATACCACCTAATTGCTGTAATAGACCTTTGCTCATGCGTTGTTGACCATGATTTGCTAAGATGTGAGCTACTTCGTGTGCCATGATAACAGCTATCCCAGTTTCACTGGCAGCTACAGGGAATATTCCAGTATAAAAAGCAATTTTTCCACCTGGCATAGCCCATGCGTTTACCTGCTCTGATTGAATGAGTGCATACTCCCATTTATAATCTTTCGTGTAACCTTGATATCCATTCGCACTTAAAAAACGTTCAGCAGCAACTGCTATACGTTGTCCCACTCGTTCAAGCATTTCGGATTCCTTAGTCCCAGTGACAACCTTGTTTTCACTAAGTATCTGATTGTACTGTGCAAATGATGATGGGAATAACTGGTTGTTAGATACTAATGCTATTGTTTGTTGTCCGGTAAATGGGTTCGTGGCACAGCCCATTATCATAAGGCATACAGCCAAAAGGCTTATTGCTTTTTTATAGCACATAGCTCATAATTTTATTTGACGAATAAGTTATAAAATTCCGTTCATTCATATTGACCCCAAATTTTAAATTTCGTCACTTTTTCTTAGCAAATACTTATTTTCACATGAAGAGAGTTTGAGAAGTTTTGTCAACAGTGAACTTATGAGTTGTGTTCGTCTTTAACGTATCCAATGCAACCGATTGATTATCCAACTGAATTTCTCAAATTTCAAAAGGCAATTCATGAGTCTTTAGCATAAATGTTTTGTAGGATGTAATATGCTTTCTTCCATGTGCTGATTACTAATTAACGTGAGTTCACGCTAATGAAGTTGAGTTGGGCATAAAACAAAGCAAAATTTTCTATCCAACTGATGATTTTTGAAAGGAAGCGGCAAAATTTGGGATTACTTCTTTTCAACAAGTAAAAATTAAATAATCAAAAAGCTGTTCTAATGTCGAACAGCTTTTTTTATTTTTAGGCGATGACAAAAGTATTTGCTTTAAAGGGCAACAAAAGGTTACTTAACGCATGGGCCTTCTACGATTGGGCCAATTCGGTATACAGTTTGGTCATCTCTTCGGCAATTTTCCCTATTTTCTATGGGGCACTATTCAGGACCGCCGGTATCGAAAAAGTAACGGTTTTTGGCGGGGAGATCGCCCGGGCTCCTTTGATCAGTTACGTAACCTCGGCGGCCTTTGTATTCATAGCCCTTATTACCCCCCTGGTTTCCGGTATTGCCGACTATTTGGGGAACAAAAGGATCTTTCTGAAATTCTTTTGTTACCTGGGAGCGGCTTCCTGTATAGGATTATTTTGGTTTTCTCTTGAATACATTTATTTGGGACTTGCCTGTTACTTTTTTGGTTTAGTAGGATTTTGGGTCAGCTTTGCCATCAACAATTCCTATTTGCCGGATATCGCGTTTCCCGAACAACAAGATGGAATTAGCGCTAAAGGATTTGCGCTAGGGTATATAGGGAGTGTAATTCTGTTGATAGTCAATCTGGGAATGGTGATGTATCCTGACCTGTTTAGCATAGAAGATACTCCCGCGGAGCCAGCTGCCGTAAAAGCCATGAAATACTCTTTTGTAACGGTAGGGGTTTGGTGGGCCCTTTTTAGCCAATATACCTTCAAGCATCTTCCAAAGGGCTACAAAAGGGAAGGGGAACGAAAAAATGTGGTCCTGAATGGTTTTAGAGAGTTGAAAAGTGTGTGGAAACAGTTAGAGACCGAAACCAGGTTGAAACGTTATTTAGGTGCTTTTTTCACTTACAGTATGGCGGTGCAAACCATCATGTTAATCGCTACCTATTTTGGCGAAGAAGAAATTGACTGGGGCTCCGATGATTTCAGACAAATCGGACTTATTGCCAGTATACTTATTATTCAGTTGATTGCCATCGGCGGGGCCTATTTAACCGCATTCTTATCTAAAAAGATAGGCAATATCCCTACCCTTATCTGGGTAAATCTATTCTGGCTTTTACTATGTATCTACGCCTACTTTTTGAAAACCCCAATCGACTTTTTTATTGCTGCTGGTCTTGTTGGGATAGTAATGGGAGGTATCCAGGCATTATCCCGTTCCACGTATTCCAAGTTTCTACCGGAGACCACGGATACCGCCTCTTTCTTTAGCTTTTACGATGTTGCAGAGAAAATTGGAATTATCATCGGAACCTTTCTATATGGTTTTGTTGCCCAGGTAACGGGAAGTATGCGCAATGCCGCAATTTTTTTGGGTGTCTTCTTCTTAATGGGTGCTTTTCTGCTTTTACGGGTAAAGAAAAAGCCCTGACGAATGCCAGGGCGTTGTTTTTGATTGATGAGTTGATGATTATTTTTAGCAGAACCAAAAGGGTTTTAGTAGCTCTCAATATCCCCTGAGCCCGAACTTTTGGTATCGATCTTTTTTGGATTTCCTTTATAGGTAATATCACCGCTTCCGGAAACCCGCGCCCTAAGTGTTTGATTGGCGGTAACTTTAATATCCGCAGAACCAGAAACCTGGGCATCTACAAATTCGGCTGACAGGTCATATGCTTTGATATCCCCTGAGCCGGAAACCGAAACTTCAAAATCAGTTGCCTTTCCGGAAAGATTCATGTCTCCCGATCCTGACATAGAAGCATCAACACTTTTGGCTTCAACCTCCAGGGTAATGTCTCCTGATCCTGAAATAGCGGTTTTAAAATTATCGGATTGCAACACAGTTTTACCAACAATATCTCCGGATCCGGATAGAGATACCCCATCCACACTTTCTACAGGTACAATTATGGTAATTCCTTCATTCCAACTGGAAGGCTTAAGGCTAACTCCTTTCTTTTGCTTAATCGTAAGCTTACCATCCTTCACTTCGGTTTTAAGATACTCCAGTAAATTCTCTTCTCCTTTTAGCGTAAGCTCTCCTTCTTTCCCATCTACCAGCTCTACATCGAACCATCCGGCTAAAGCAACATAGTCGTATTCCCCAACGGAACGCTCCTGGGTTACCATTTTTCCGTTTCCTTTAACTCTTTTCCATTGGGCGTGGGACAATGTCACCATTGCTATGGCAATAATAAAAGTGAGTCCTTTTTTCATGATATACTTTTTTGCGGTTAATGTTGTCGTTTTAGTAACTGGAAATATCCCCAGAACCGGAAGCTTTGGTATCTATTTTACCGGGGTTTCCTTTGTAGGTGATATCCCCGGAACCGGCAATTCTTGCTTTAATTTCCTGTTTGGCCGTTACCTTAAGATCGGCGCTACCGGAAACGTTGGCTTCAACAACATCTGCTTCCAGGTCAAAGGCCTTAATATCTCCGGAACCCGCCACTGAAACGCTGAAATAGCGTGCAGAACCAGACAATACCATATCCCCGGAACCGGATAGGGAAGCTTTGAATTCGTCGGCTGCCACTTTAAGATCTACATCGCCTGAACCGGCCAATGAAGCCTTAAAGGTATCGGCTTTTAGTGTGGTTTTGGAGACGACATCTCCGGAACCGGAAAGTTTTACAGCGTTGATCTCTTCTACCGGGATTGTAATTTCTATTCCGTTTCTCCATCCTGAAGATTGCAGATTCACCCCTTTTTCCTTTTTGATGACCAACTTCCCGTCTTTCACTTCGGTTTTGATATACTCCAAAAGATTTTCTTCACCTTTTAAGGTAATTGTACCCTCTTTTCCATCAACTAGGACTACATCAAACCATCCCGCTGAGGCAATTTGATCGTACTCACCTACCGAACGTTCAATGGTCACGACATTACCATTTCCCCGGACTTTCTTACCCCACTGGGCACTTACCGTAATGGAAAGTGATAGCAGGGCAATAATACATACGTTTCTCATGATTGTTTTTGGTTTTTTGATTATTAATTCTTGTAGAACGATACTCCGCCGTAATCACTTCTGATCTGAATTACATTCCCCGAGTTATCATCTCCGTAATAGCCATTATAGTATTTTTCCCCAGATTTTTCTTTTCGTACCTGAATTTCGAAGTCATCTATTCCGTTAACACCAGCATATTCCGTAGAAATATCAAAATCGAAATAATACTCCGGGTGATACCCTATTTTGATCCCTGTATAATCCGACTGAATATTGACGTCACCGGCGTCTGGCGCCATTTTAGCAATTTTAAGTGAGCCATAATCCGAAGTTACGTTCACATTGCCATGTACGTCTCCAAGCTTGATACCGATGTAATCTCCAACGCCTTCAACATTTTTCACCTTCCCTACTTCCATAGCACCATAATCTGAGGAGTACTCCAAATTTCCCATTTCATATATGGAAGCGTTGGTGTAATCCGCTTTTACAGTTAGATCTCCCGCTTTTTCAATGGTAAATCCAGAATAATCTGCAATAATTTGTGCACTGTTAATATATCCAAAGGTGGAACGCGAAGTATAATCGAAGCGCAATTCGTTATTTCTGCCTCGTAGCTCACCGATCTCCATTTTCCCGTAATCGCAACTAATTTTCGCATGTCCGTCTACGCGATCCAAATAAATGTTACCGTAATCATTGGAAAGGTTAACACTGTTTTTTACAGGTAGTTTAATGGTGTAATTTACCTGGACGCTTACATTTTTGCGTCTACCCCATTTCCATCCCCAATTGTTACTGCGATCTCCAAATCGAGTAATTGCAGATACCATGCTTGGACTGTTATCAAAATCCACATCAATTTCTTCTAAACGGTCCTCAACACGTTCCTCATTGTTTCCGTTGGTTTTGATCCTAACCTCTATCATCACGGTATTTTGATTCCAGGAGGTGATGTTGAGGTTACCGTAGCTATTCTTCACTTTTAACAACGCGTCAGCATTTACAGTAAACTCTTTTTTTATGGTTTTTTCCTTGGTATACTTGCCCTTCATTCCACCGCCGTCGCTTTTCGCAACCCCATAAAATGGCAGCATCAATAGGGTTAAACATAGGTATCTAAATAGTAAAGTTCGCATCATCCGGTTGTTTTAAATTTTTAATAGTTTCAATGTTATCCAGCACTTCCTGCAGCAAATCAATTCTGGTTTGAAAATTGGTGATCATAGCATTTAACAGCAATTTGCTGTTTCCACCGTTGACCAGTTCTTGTTCCAAAGCCCGATAATCGCCTTCTAATTTTTCAAGTTGTGACAAGGTATCAGCAACTAATTTGGCCGTTTCAGGAGCATCCTCCTTTTTAAGGAGTTGCACTTGTTCCTCAATTAGACTGGCAAAATAAAATTCAGTTTCTGAAACCTCTGGGGCTATTTTTACCACCTGTTCCTTTATTGTGGGTGAGGAGTCAACCAGTTGCCATCCTAAAACGCATACCAGTGCAATAGAAGCCGCTATGGACAGCGGTTTCCACCAGCTTCGTTTGTGCGATAAGGTAACTACCCCTTTGCTTTGGTTCAATTTATCGAGAAAACGCTCCTGATGACCATCTCTGGGCTCCTCAAAGTCGAAGTCATTTTCTAGTTTTCTAAATAATTCTTCTAATCCGTCCTTTTTCATAGCTTAAATCGTTACTGCTAATTTCTTTCGCAAACTTTCCTTGGCTCGGGAAATAGTAGTTCTGCAATTGGCATAGCTAATATTCATTATTTCACTGATCTCCTCATAGTCGTATCCTTCTACAAGGTGTAAGGTCAAAGAAACTCTGTAATTGTCTTTCAAACTTTTCATGGTTTCCATCACTTTTTGAGCCTTTAGTTCTGTATAACCATCGGGGTCTGAAGCAACGCCATCATTATCTTCGACCTTGTATAGTACCTCATCCAGATCAACAGCATTGTTTTTCTGTTGTTTGCGGTAATGATAAATACTGTTGTTGATGACAATTCGCTTTAACCAGGCCCCGAAAGTGACATCCCCCTTAAACGTATGCAGTTTAGTGAACGCGCTCAAAAACGATTCTTGCATAACATCTTCTGCTTCGGCGGTATGTTTAACTATTCGTAATGCAGTATTGTACATGGCCTTGTAATAGCGATTATAAATTTCTAACTGTGCACTTTGCTTCCCTGTTAAGCACAGCTGCACTAGTGCGTCAGTATTTTCATTCTCGTGGCTCAAAAGGTGAATGGTTTGTTGTATAGATAATGAAATTTAACAATTGTTACACTTTTGATTCACTTTTTTGAAGGGCGTGGCATGAGAATTGTTCTTACGTTAGGGTTCTGAGAAACTTGAGAAAATCAAATAACTGTAAATCAAGTGGTTTGGACCGGGTTATCCTGAGGAGCACTCAGTTTAACAATGGTTCTAATGACAGAATGACCGAATATCACATATGAGCAGAGTTAAATTCAAAAATATGGACAATATGTCGTTCCAGGGATTAGATGAAGATGCCGAGTTGATTCCTTTGTTAACCCCTGAGGATGAGGAAGAAATGAATAGGGAAAATCTTCCGGAAACCTTGCCAATACTTCCCCTGCGGAATACGGTATTGTTTCCAGGGGTAGTAATCCCAATAACAGCAGGAAGGGATAAATCCATTAGTCTTATCAAAGACGCTAATAATGGATCTAAAGTCATTGGGGTAGTTTCGCAAAAAGATGAAGCCGTAGAAAATCCCGGTGTTAAGGATATCAATACGTTAGGAACCGTTGCAAGGATACTGAGAGTACTGCAAATGCCAGATGGTAACACTACAGTGATCATTCAGGGGAAAAAGCGTTTTGGGATTGCTGAGATTATCACGGAAGATCCTTATATGACGGCTACTATTCAGGAAACGAATGAAATACGTCCTGAGCAAGATGATAAAGAGTTTTTAGCGATCATCGATTCCATCAAAGAACTGGCCTACAAGATAATCAAGGACAACCCCAATATTCCCAGTGAGGCTACTTTTGCCATTCGGAATATTCAGAGCAACTCTTTCCTTATCAATTTTGTGTCTTCCAATTTAAATCTTGATGTTGCAGAAAAACAAAAGCTTCTGGAAATCAATAGTCTTCAGGAACGTGCACTGGCCACGCTTAAGTATATGAATCTGGAGCTGCAAAAGCTGGAATTGAAAAAGGATATCCAATCTAAGGTACGTCATGATATGGATCAGCAGCAACGGGAGTATTTCCTGCACCAGCAGATGAAGACCATTCAGGAAGAGCTAGGAGGTATTTCCTATGAGGAGGAAGTGGATGAGATGCAGGAGAAGGCGAAGAAAAAGAAATGGGGAAAAAAGGTAAAGGAGCATTTTGAAAAAGAAATGGCGAAAATGCAACGGATGAATCCCCAGGTAGCGGAGTATTCTATACAACGGAATTATCTGGATCTCTTTTTGGAGCTCCCCTGGAACGAATACTCCAAGGATATTTTTGATTTAAAGCGGGCAGAACGGATCCTCGATCGGGATCATTACGGTCTGGAGGATGTAAAACGTCGTATTCTCGAATATCTAGCAGTGCTGAAATTGCGAAATGATATGAAATCTCCTATTCTTTGCCTTTATGGACCTCCTGGAGTTGGAAAAACATCTTTGGGAAAATCAGTGGCTGAAGCACTTGGGAGAGAGTATGTTAGGATGTCGTTAGGTGGACTTCGAGATGAAGCAGAAATCAGAGGGCACCGAAAGACGTATATTGGCGCTATGCCGGGTAGAATTATTCAAAGCGTAAAGAAGGCAGGTACTTCTAATCCGGTGTTTATCCTTGATGAAATCGATAAATTGGGCAGCAGCCATCAGGGGGATCCCTCCTCCGCAATGTTGGAAGTATTAGATCCGGAGCAAAACAGCGAGTTCTACGACAACTTTTTAGAAATGGGCTATGACCTTTCCAAGGTCATGTTTATTGCTACTGCAAATACGTTGAGTACCATTCAGCCCGCGCTTCGCGACCGTATGGAGATCATCAACGTAACAGGTTACACCATAGAGGAAAAAGTAGAAATTGCAAAACGGCACCTACTTCCCAAACAATTGAAAGAGCATGGCCTTACTGCCAAAGATTTGAAGATTGGCAAACGGCAACTTGAAAAAATTGTGGAGGGCTATACCCGTGAATCCGGGGTGCGAATGCTGGAAAAACAGCTGGCAAAAATGGTACGCTATGCTGCTAAAAATATTGCTACCGATGAAGCATATGAAGTTAAGGTGACCAATGAAAAGATCGAAAAGGTATTAGGTCCACCTAGGTTGGAAAGGGACAAGTATGAAAGCAATGAGGTCGCAGGAGTAGTCACCGGACTGGCGTGGACAAGTGTTGGAGGAGATATTTTATTTATAGAGTCCATTCTATCCAGGGGAAAAGGAACTCTAAATATCACTGGAAACCTGGGTAAAGTGATGAAAGAGTCTGCTACCATCGCCATGGAGTTTATAAAATCAAATGCGGATGCTTTTGATATCGATCCGGAAGTATTTGAAAAGTACAACGTCCACATTCATGTTCCTGAAGGGGCTACTCCCAAGGACGGCCCCAGTGCCGGGATCACAATGTTAACCTCCCTTGTTTCCTTGTTTACCCAGAGAAAAGTGAAAAAAAGCCTTGCGATGACAGGAGAGATCACCTTGCGTGGAAAAGTGCTTCCCGTTGGAGGAATTAAGGAAAAGATTCTTGCAGCGAAGCGAGCGCGGATCAAAGAGATCATTCTAAGCGAGGAGAACAGAAGGGATATTGAAGAAATTAAGGAGGAATATCTCAGAGGCTTAAAATTCCACTATGTTACAGATATGCACGAAGTGATTACCATCGCGATCACCGGGCAAAAAGTGAAAAACGCGAAAAAGTTGTAATCCCCTTATCGGTATTTTCTCGGTATTTTTGGAGCATGCGGAAAATCGTAATTGCTATTGACGGGCATTCTTCTACCGGTAAAAGTACGGTCGCAAAGCGTTTGGCAAAAGCCCTGGAATACGTTTATGTAGATACTGGTGCGATGTATAGAGCGGTAACACTTTATGCCCTGGAACATGGTTGTATTAGTGATAGCAGTGATGATTTAGAGACCTTGATAAAATCCCTCGATGACATTCGACTTCGTTTCGAGTACAATCCGGAAACCCTACAATCTGAAATTCATTTGAATGGTGAAAATGTAGAACATAAAATACGTACGCTGGAAGTTTCAAGATATGTCAGCAAAATAGCGGCTATCCCCGAAGTGCGTAAGAAATTGGTAGAGCAACAACAAGAGATGGGAAAAGAAAAAGGAGTGGTTATGGATGGAAGGGATATTGGCACCGTAGTTTTTCCCAATGCCGAATTGAAGTTCTTTATGACCGCAAGCGCGAAAAAAAGGGCAGATAGGCGTTTTAAAGAATTATTGGAACGAGGAGAGCAGGTCACCTATGAAGAGGTTTTGAAAAATGTTCAGGAAAGAGATATGTTGGACTCCTCAAGGACGGTATCCCCATTAGTTAAAGCAGAAGATGCTATTCCATTTGATAATACCAGCATGGGCCATGAAGAACAGTTCCGCATAATACATCAGAAGTCACTGGAAGTAATTAATGATTAAAAAAGCGCCGGGGAGGCGCCTTTCTTTTTCTTATAGGTTTGGAATGACCAATACCTGATCCGGGTGAATTACATCGGGATTCTTTAATTGATCGGTGTTGGCCTCAAAGATTTTATTGTATTTCATGGCATCGCCATAGTAGTGTTTAGCGATCTTACTTAATGATTCGCCGCTTTTTACGGTGTGCCTATGATACACGGATTCATCGGAAACAGTTATATTGGCCTTAAGGTCAGAAGGGCTTTCACCGCCAATGGCTTTAATTTTATCCCATAGCACATTTTTTTCATAGGGGGTTGAAGCTTCGCCTTTGATCTTAAGTACGCCTCCCTCTTCGGAAACATCTCCACCTTGTATCCCTAACTCCTGGCCTAAATCCAGTACTGCTTGATATTTTGCTTTTACGCTCATGTTCTCTTGTTTTTAATGGTTAATAATTAAGAAACAAGATAACTATAAAAGTCACATTGTAAGATAAATTATCATTAACAGGAGAAAGAAAATAAGAGAATACGTGTAAAGGTTTGTTTAACATTGAATTAATCGTATTTTTGCACTCCTTTTTAGCGCACACAAGATAAAAGAGGATATATAAATACGTAAAATCACTTCTGCACCAGCGCTTTATTCTTGTAAGAGTGTAGAATACAAATCTTAATCAGCAGATGGCTGAAGAAAAAAAAGCAGCTGAGGTAGTTAACGAAACTACAGCGGCAAATCAAGAAGTTAACACCACAACTCCGGAAGTTAACGAAAACACCGAAACCATTCAGGAAGAAACCCCAAAACAAGATCCTAAGGAATTTTTGAAAAATTTTGATTGGGACAAATATGAGGACGGTATTGAAAAGGTAGAGGACAGCAAGCTAACCGAATTTGAGAAGTTAGTCGCTGAAAATTTTGTAGATACTGCAGACGAAGAGGTAGTAGAAGGTACTGTAGTACATATGACCGACCGGGAAGCGATTATTGATATCAATGCGAAATCTGAGGGAGTCATTTCCTTGAACGAGTTCCGGTATAACCCTGACTTGAGAGTAGGAGACAAAGTGGAAGTATTGATTGATATCCGTGAGGATAAAACAGGTCAATTAGTATTGTCACATCGAAAAGCCAGAACCATCAAAGCATGGGATAACGTGAATGATGCCCATGACAAAGAAGAGGTGGTACAAGGTTTTGTAAAATGCAGGACCAAAGGAGGTATGATCGTAGATGTCTTCGGTATAGAAGCTTTCTTGCCTGGCTCTCAGATAGATGTAAAACCTATTCGCGATTACGATCAATACGTAGGGAAGACTATGGAATTCAAGGTGGTTAAGATTAACCATGAGTTTAAGAATGTTGTCGTATCGCACAAAGCCCTGATCGAAGCAGATATTGAAGAGCAGAAAAAGGAGATCATTGGACAACTGGAAAAAGGACAAGTCCTAGAAGGTGTTGTGAAAAACATCACTTCTTATGGTGTCTTTATCGATCTTGGTGGAGTAGATGGTTTGATCCATATTACCGATCTTTCCTGGAGTCGTATCAATCATCCTAATGAGGTGGTGGAATTGGATCAGAAACTCAATGTCGTTATCCTGGACTTTGATGACAATAAGTCTAGAATTCAACTTGGACTTAAACAATTGGAAAAACATCCTTGGGATGCCTTGGGAGATAATATTCAGGTAGGAGATAAAGTAAAAGGAAAAGTGGTTGTTATTGCAGACTACGGTGCCTTTATTGAAGTTGCCGAAGGTGTTGAAGGATTGATTCATGTTTCAGAAATGTCCTGGTCAACGCACCTAAGATCGGCACAAGACTTTGTTAGTGTTGGAGATGAAATTGAGGCTGTGGTACTTACCTTGGATCGAGAAGAACGCAAAATGTCTTTAGGAATTAAGCAATTGAGTCCAGATCCATGGACTGATATTACCTCCAAATATCCGGTGGGCTCTCGCCACAAAGGAATTGTACGGAATTTCACCAATTTTGGGGTTTTTGTAGAAATGGAAGAAGGTATAGACGGACTTATCTATATCTCGGATCTTTCCTGGACCAAAAAGGTCAAGCACCCTTCGGAGTTTGTAAACGTTGGAGATAAGCTTGAAGTTGAAGTGTTGGAGTTGGATGTAGAAGGCAGAAAATTAAGCCTTGGACATAAACAAACTACTGAAAATCCTTGGGACAAATATGCAACAGAGTTTGCTGAAGGAACAGTGCATAAAGCAAGCGTTAGTGACATCGTAGACAAAGGAGCTACGGTGGTATTAAACGAGGATATTACTGCTTTTGTTCCTTCTCGTCATATGGAAAAGGAAGATGGCAATAAGCTGAAAAAAGGCGAAGAGGTAGAATTTAAGATCATTGAATTCAATAAAGACTTCAAGCGTGTTGTGGCCAGTCATACTGCTATTTTTAGGGAACAGGAAGAACGTAACGTTCGAACTGCCCGGAAAAAAGCAGCAGCAGCGGCTGAGGAAGCAGCCCCTACTTTGGGTGATGCAAACGCACAATTACAGGCATTGAAAGATAAAATGGAAGCTGATTCCAAAAAGAAATAGAAGATTAACTTCATATTCTAAAAACCCTGGGGAATACCCCGGGGTTTTTTTATTAAAAAAAGTACGTTGGAAATGCTTACTTTTATACTTCCAGTAAGATGGAAGTGAATACATGAGTCAGAAAATCCTGCTTTCGGCCAAAGAGATCAACATCATCCTTCATCGTCTTGCCTGTCAGCTACTGGAAAATCATCTGGATTTTAAGAATACCGTTCTCATCGGGATGCAACCAAGGGGAATCTTTCTTGCAGAACGTCTTGCTAAAATTTTACGGGAAGAATATCGGGTAAAAGAGATTAAGCTAGGGTTTCTGGATATAACGTTTTATCGTGACGATTTCAGAAGGGGCGAGAAAACCTTGCAGGCCAATACCACCAAAATCGATTTTTTAGTAGAGGATAAAAAGGTAGTCTTTATTGATGATGTATTGTATACAGGCCGCAGTATACGTGCCGCACTCACGGCAATACAGTCGTTCGGAAGACCTTCAACAATAGAATTACTTACCCTTATTGACCGACGGTTTAGCAGGCATCTTCCTATACAGCCTAACTATAGGGGGAGACAGGTAGATGCAATCAATAATGAGCGGGTTACGGTAATGTGGGAGGAGAACGACGGCAAGGATGCAGTTTATTTAGTGGATAAAATATGAGTGAATTAAGCGTAGACCACTTGTTGGGAATAAAATACCTTACGAAAAAGGATATCCAACTCATTTTTGAAACAGCCGATCACTTTAAGGAAGTAATCAACAGATCAATTAAAAAGGTCCCTACGCTTCGCGATATTACAATTGCCAATATATTTTTTGAAAACAGTACGCGCACAAAACTATCCTTTGAGTTAGCTGAAAAACGACTCTCGGCAGACATCATCAACTTCTCTGCCTCTCAGTCTTCCGTGAAAAAAGGAGAAACGCTCATCGATACCGTCAATAATATCCTCTCCATGAAAGTGGATATGGTGGTATTACGGCACCCTAATCCAGGGGCCGGTATTTTTTTGGCCAAACATGTCAAAGCTGCTATTGTAAATGCCGGGGATGGTGCTCATGAACACCCAACGCAGGCGTTGCTGGATTCGTATTCAATACGGGAAAAGCTTGGCACGGTAGCTGGGAAAAATGTAGTAATTGTTGGAGACATTCTTCATTCCAGGGTGGCGCTATCCAATATTTTTGCCTTGAAGTTGCAAGGCGCAAATATCAAGGTCTGCGGCCCCAGAACTTTACTTCCCAAGCATATCGAATCTCTAGGTGTTGCTGTGGAAACCGATCTGAGAAAAGCACTGAAATGGTGTGATGTAGCTAATATGCTCCGCGTTCAAAGTGAAAGAATGGATGTTAGCTATTTCCCAACTACCCGCGAATACACCCAACAGTTTGGATTAAATAAAGCATTGTTACAAGAGCTGGACAAGGAAATAGTAGTGATGCACCCCGGACCGATTAACCGTGGCGTAGAAATTACCAGTGATGTGGCAGATTCGGGACAATCCATTATCTTAGGACAAGTAGAAAATGGGGTAGCCATAAGAATGGCGGTCATTTATCTTTTGGCATCCAAAATTAAATAGAAATGATTTTCGATAAAGAAGGTACAACTACGATAGTATTTCAGGAGCACACGGCCTTAGAGACCTTCATCGCTAATCTGGATGCGGCCTATCCAAAAATAAAACACGATAACATTATTGTTAATCTTTTTTCCTTCAATACACTGTCGGCGAATGATGTCTTAGAATTCTTGCGGCTTTCCAATTTACATCGAACCCACAATAAATCCTTTGTTTTGGTTACCGATAAGGTGACCTACGACGAAGTCCCGGATGAAATTAGCGTGGTTCCAACAATTCAGGAAGCCAAGGATATCATTGAAATGGAAGAAATAGAGCGGGACCTGGATTTATAATTAAAAATTGTAAGAGGAAAATTAAAAATTGGTTTGGTTAAATCTGAAAACATCATTCAACAAAAAACCTTCAACCTTGCCTTAAAAGTTATTCGACTCGTAAAGTCTCTTGAGAAAGAGCAAAAAGAATACGTTCTCTCTAAACAATTAATGCGCTCAGGTACCGCCATTGGTGCTTTAGTTCGGGAAGCTGAGCATGCAGAAAGCAAAAGGGATTTTATTCACAAAATGTCAATCTCCTTAAAGGAAGCCAATGAAACACGGTATTGGCTGGATCTTTTGAAAGAATCGAAACTCATATCTTCAGATCAGCTGATTCAGCTCCAAACGGAAAACACAGAGATAATTAAAATACTGGCCGCAATTGTAAAATCCAGCAAAAGCAACATATGAACAACCCTTCATCCTTCACTTTTAATTTTCAATTATTAATTACTAATTCTTGAACAAGGTGAAACTATTTATACTAGGTTGTTATTCGGCGACCCCCAGGGCGTTTACCCATCCTACTTCCCAGTTACTTGAGATAAAAAATCACTTTTTTCTTATTGATTGTGGTGAAGGAACGCAAGTGCAACTCAGAAAACACAAGCTGAAATTTTCCAGGATTAACCATATATTTATTTCCCATCTGCATGGGGATCATTTTTTTGGGTTACCTGGACTCATCTCCACTTTTCGGCTTTTAGGGCGGGAAAAGGAATTACATGTGTACGGACCTAAAGGAATAAAAGAAAGTATTACGTTGCTTTTAAAGTTGGGAGATTCCTGGACCAATTATCCCTTGGTATTCCACGAGTTATCTTCGAATACCGCAGAGGTGATTTTGGAAAATGACAAAGTAAGTGTCACCACTATTCCTTTAGATCATAGGATATATACGAATGGGTTCTTGTTTCGGGAAAAGCCCAATGAACGAACGCTTAATATAGCTGCCACAACAAAATACGGAATAGATAAAAGTCAGTTTAACAATATCAAAAAGGGAAAGGATATCATTCTGGAGAGTGGGAAGAAAATTCCCAATGAAAGGCTTACGTTCGATCCTACACCCCCTAAAAGCTATGCATTTTGCAGTGATACCGCCTATAATGAAAAGCTGGTTCCTCAGATCTCCGGAGTGGATGTACTGTATCATGAGGCCACTTTTTTAGAATCGGAAGCCCATCTATGCAAAAAGACAAAGCATTCCACCGCCCAGCAAGCTGCCCAAATTGCAAAAAAAGCCAAAGCAGGCCAATTGATCCTAGGGCACTATTCAACGCGCTATAAATCGATCGAATATTTCAAGCAGGAAGCGGAAGACATCTTTAAAAATGTAGCGTTGGCAGACGACGGAAAGTGTTTTGAACTTTAAGAATTTTCTGTTTTCCCTTCTTTTGGTGAAATTTGTGCGCTAAACTTGTAGTATGCAACAAGACTTAAGTGACTATCGCAAGTCCTACCAAAAAAGTGCATTGCTTGAGGGAGCTATTTCGGACAATCCAATGGAGTTGTTTCAAAAATGGTTCTATGAAGTACAGGCCTCGGAAGGACTGGATGAACCCAACGCTATGACGGTGTCTACGATCGGCTTGGATGGATACCCCAAGAGTCGTGTGGTCCTTTTAAAAAGGTATACCTACGAAGGATTCATTTTTTATACCAATTACAAAAGTGAAAAAGGGAAAGCTATCGCCAAGAATCCGTTGGTTTGTCTTTCGTTTTATTGGCCAAATTTGGAGCGTCAGATAATTGTTAAAGGAAATGCCGAAAAAATTGCAGAGAATTTATCGGACGGTTACTTTGAAATGAGACCGAGAGGTAGTCAATTGGGTGCAATAGTGTCGGACCAGAGTGAGGTGATTGTATCAAGAGAAGTTCTTGAGGAACGCCTAAAGCAACTTGAAGAAAAGATGGAAGGAAAACCTTTGGAACGTCCGGAATATTGGGGAGGGTATATCGTAAAACCCGTTTCAATAGAGTTTTGGCAGGGGCGTCCTAACAGACTTCACGACCGAATTCGATATGTTCTTCAGGATGATTATGATTGGAAAATGGAACGATTACAACCCTAGCCTATGAAAACTCTTATCTTCGTGCGACATGGTAAGTCGTCCTGGGACTATTCGGTAGATGACAAGGACAGGCCTCTAAAGGAACGAGGTATTAACGACGCTTTCTTAGTGGCGCAAAACCTCAAATCTATGGGACTGCAAATTGATTTTGCTTTTTCAAGTCCGGCGAATAGGGCACTACATACCGCTCTGATTTTTTTAAGAACTTTACATTACCCTTTTGAACAATTTAGAATTTCGGATCAATTGTATGACTTTTCCGGAGAAACAATACATCAGTTTTTAAAAGGGTTACCTGAAGAGCTTTCCACCGTGCTGCTGTTTGGGCACAATTATGCATTTACCAACCTTGTAAATACACTTGGAAATGTTTATTTGGAAAATCTACCTACGTCAGGGATGGCTATCTTAAAATTTGATAGCGAACAATGGACGGGGATACAACAAGGTAAAACTAAGGAACTCGTGTTCCCAAAAGAATTGAGATAAGAACTATGGCAAAAGCAAAAAACGAATACGTCAATAGAGAGATTAGCTGGTTGCATTTTAACGATCGCGTGCTTCAGGAGAGTGCAGATAAGAAGGTGCCACTTATTGAACGACTTCGTTTTTTGGGGATTTTTAGTAATAACTTGGATGAGTTTTTTAAGGTGCGTTACGCCACGGTAAAACGTATTGTAGATGCCGGTAAAAGTGGAAAAAGTGTACTTGGAGGTGAGGTAGCTAAGGACTTGTTGGAAGAGATTACCAGAATTGTGATCCAGCAACAGGCAAAGAGCCAGGATATTTTAAAGGGGATCCAGAAAGAACTGGCAGGGGAGAATATATTTATCATCAACGAAACCCAGGTAAGTGAGACCCAGGCGGTTTTTGTTAAGGAGTATTTCTTACGACAGGTTAATCCCGAACTAACCACCATTATCCTTAATAACTTGCGCGAATTTCCGTTGTTAAAGGATACTGCAGCCTATCTGGCCGTGCGTATGGTACTCAATAAAGAGACCGGTACTTTCCTGCGAAAGCGCAACGAAGTGCAGTATGCGCTGATAGAGATTCCAAAAGGCATTGACCGCTTTGTAGTACTGCCTGAGGAAGAAGGAAAGAATTATATTATTATCCTGGATGATGTTATTCGATTTTGCCTGGATAGCATCTTCACCATGTTCGACTATAAAGACATCTCAGCACACATGATCAAGATTACGCGCGATGCTGAATTAGATATTGATAATGACCTGAGCAAGAGTTTTATTCAGAAAATATCTTCCAGTGTAGAAGGTAGAAAAGTGAGTAATCCGGTACGTTTTGTGTATGACAAACGTATTAAGATCGATACCCTTCGCTTTCTGAAAGATAAAATGGATATTGAGGAAACGGATAGTGTAATCCCAGGAGGACGTTACCATAATCGAAGGGATTATATGGGTTTTCCCAGTCTGGGAAGAACGGATTTGCTTTATGATAAAATTAGACCCTTACCGATAAAAGAGCTGAGTTTGGAAGGCAGTATTTTTGAGAGCATTGCAAAGAAGGACTACTTGCAATATGCTCCCTATCATACCTTTGCATACATTACTAAATTCCTGAAGGAAGCGGCCTTAGATCCCTATGTCAAGTCTATTAAAATAACAGTATATCGTTTAGCAAAGAATTCTCAGGTAGCAGCGGCTTTAATCAATGCCGCAAAAAATGGTAAGGAAGTTACCGTGCAAATTGAATTGCAGGCCAGATTTGATGAACAAGCCAATATCAAGTACGCCAACAAACTACAGGAAGAGGGTATCCGACTCATTTTTGGAGTGCCGGGCCTCAAAGTACACAGTAAGATCTGTACTGTCGAACGCGAAGAAGGGAACACAATAAAGCGGTATGGATTTATAAGCACAGGAAATTTTAACGAATCCACGGCAAAAATCTACACCGATTATACGGTGTTTACTGCTCACGAAGGCATTTTGAAGGAATTGGAGAAGGTTTTTGGCTTTTTTGAAACCACCTACAAGATCAATAAATACAAACACTTAATAGTTTCACCGCACTATACCAAAAACAAATTCAGCAAACTTATAGACAATGAGATAGCGAATGCCATTGTGGGTAAAGAGGCGTTTGTGAAGATCAAAATGAACAGCTTTACCTCCTATAAGATGGTAGATAAGCTGTATGAAGCCAGTAGGGCTGGAGTGAAGGTGCAGTTGATTATACGCGGGATTTGTTGCCTTATTCCCGGAGTGCCCGGAATGAGTGAAAACATTGAGGCCATTAGTGTTGTTGACAAGTTTTTAGAGCATCCCAGGTTATTCATCTTTGGGAACCAAGGGGAACCCAAAGTGTATATTTCTTCTGCAGATTGGATGACTCGTAACCTGGACTACCGTGTTGAAGTAGGATGCCCTATTTACGATGAGGATGTGAAACAGGAACTTATTGATACATTTGAGATTTCCTGGAAGGATAATGTAAAGGCAAGGGTGTTTTCAAAGGAACAAGACAATACGTATCGGAAAACGAAGAGCGCCAAAGTGCGATCACAATTTGCCATGTATGACTATTATCTGGATAAAGTGCACCAATAACCTATCCGTGCATAGTTTCTTTTTTACCCAGATTTTTCATGATTTCTGCTTCGTAAGTTAACAAAGCTTGCCATTTTTCATTTACTTCCGATGTACTACCATATTTTCGGGCAAATTTGAGAAACATGGTATAGTGGTTGGCTTCACTGACCATCAACTTTCGGTAGAATTCTGCCAGTTCCCTGTCCGCAATATGTTCTGAGAGTAATCGGAACCGCTCGCAACTTCGGGCCTCAATCAACGCGGCGTAAAGCAGCTTATGTACTAAATGTGTTTCCCGGCTTCCTCCTTTGGGGAAAAACTGCATTAATTGTAGAACATATTCATCTTTTCGTTCCCGGCCCAATACCCAACCACGAGCCAGTATTTTTTCATGAACCATGTTAAAGTGCCCCATTTCTTCACGTGCCAGGGCCGTCATTTCTTTAACTAATTCTGATTTTTCGGGAAAACCGATAATAAGCGAAATTGCTGTACTGGCCGCTTTTTGCTCGCAATAAGCATGGTCAGTAAGAATTTCTTCAATATTTTTCTCAACGATATTGACCCATCTGGGATCCGTGGGTAGCTTTAATCCTAACATCTTAAGTACGGGTTACCAGCGCATAAAGATACAAGTATTCCAAACGGATTATACTATAATGGACAGATTGATAGTTATCTTTGTGAAAAACACATTTTAGTTCCATCAGTATGCACAGCAATACTTCCGGAGAAGAACTTCTGGAAATCGTCAGGTACTATTTTGAGACTACTAAAAAAGAATGGTTATTCGAAAAAATTAAGCGAATCACCACTTCTAAGTCTGCAAGGGAATTGTTTATTTCCTTTAGTCTTTGTGGAACAAAGTTGGGTGACCAGAAAATACAATGGAACAATAGGAAAAACAGTTCGATAACCCTTTTTTTTTCGGAAAGAGAAGCTAAGGAGATGGAAGTCGGTCGGATTGCTTTGCTTACCGCTGCTATTGCATCAGATCCGGTTTTTTTTGTGCCAAAAGTGCAACAGCTACTACAAATTGCGGACAACAAAGAGCTGGTGACTATCCTCAAATACCTGATCATAGTACCGCAGTCAGAAAAATTTAAAAGTGCAGCAGTGGAGGCACTGCGGACCAATGTTGCAGATGTATTTGATGCCATTGCCCTGGGGAATCCTTATCCTTCCCGATATTTTAACGAGCAACAATGGAACCAAATGTATTTAAAGGCAGCTTTCATGCAACGGGATCTTGGCCGTATTATGGGAGTCGAAGAACGTGCGAACAAAGCGTTAGCGAGGATAATATCAGATTATGCACATGAGCGTTGGGCGGCATCACGGGAGATAGATCCGGAAATATGGCGACCCGTTGCCAGTTTTCTCGAAGGCCCCCTGGTAAACGATATTAAACGGCTTTTTAATAGCGAAAATACCGCTGAAAACAGAGCAGCAACACTGGTGTGTTTTCATGCTACTTCAACTACCGGAGCGGCGTTGCTTGAAGAATATCCTCAGCACAGATTGGAAGTAGAACAGCAACAAATAACATGGAAAACGATTAAAAATTAGATATGGAAGAGAAATTACAATTTATTGATCCGCATATTCATATGACCTCACGTACTACGGACGATTATGAGGCAATGGCCAAGGCAGGTGTGGTTGCCGTAATTGAACCTTCCTTCTGGTTAGGCCAGCCTAGGACGCAAGTAGGTTCTTTTCAGGATTACTTCAGTAGCTTGGTCGGTTGGGAGCCTTTTAGGGCCAGCCAGTTTGGCATAAAGCATTATTGTACCATTGGCCTAAATTCAAAGGAAGCCAATAATGAACCTTTGGCCGAACAGGTAATGGAGTTATTACCGCTGTATCTCCATAAAGACAACGTAGTTGCGATTGGGGAGATCGGCTATGACGATCAAACTCCGGAGGAGGATAAATACTTTAGACAACAGCTGGAGTTGGCCAAGGAGTTTAATATGTTAGTACAGGTGCATACGCCACATCGTGATAAAAAGGCGGGTACTATACGAAGTATGGAAGTGTGTTTGGAACATGGCCTGGATCCTGCCATGGTAATCATAGACCACAATAACGAAGAAACGGTACAAGAGGTGTTGGATCGCGGCTTTATCGCTGCCTTCACGATTTACCCGAAAACTAAAATGGGAAATGAACGAATGGTGGCGGTAGTAGAACGTTTTGGGAGCACGAACATCATTGTAGATAGTTCAGCAGATTGGGGGGTTAGTGATCCACTAGCAGTGCCCAAAACAGCCGGGTTGATGTTGAAGAAAGGGATCTCAAGGGAAGATGTGATCAAAACCTGCTATCAAAATGCCCTGGATACTTTCGGGAAGTCTGGTAAAATGAAGGCTTCGCATTGGGAAGATGCTGCCGGAATAGACCAACGGCTTCTGTTTAACGATAACAGTGTACTGCGAGGACAGCAGCCAAAGGTTGAAAATGAGAAGATCGTTTGATGGGCAAGGTCTTAAAAGGCTATTTGCAACTATGCCGCCCTCCAAATCTACCTACTGCTGCAGCTGATATTATCGCCGGGTTGGCGCTTGCTGGATTTTTCGCGCAAGAGTCAATCGGGTATTTTCAACCGTTTTTGGACTATAAGGCGGTCTCCCTGGTGTTGGCTTCTGTACTGTTATATGCAGGTGGCGTAGTCCTCAATGACGTTTTTGATGTTGAACTGGATACGATAGAACGACCGGAAAGACCCATTCCAAAAGGAATTGTTCCCCTCAATCATGCTTTGTTTTTTGGAGTACTACTATTATCAACAGGAGTTGGGGCCTCCTTTTTTGTAGGGAAATTACATGGGGTGGTAGCAGTAGTGTTGTCCCTGGCAATCCTGTTGTACGATAAGTTTTCCAAACATCATCACTTTTGGGGGCCTTTAAATATGGGAGTTTGCAGAGGTCTAAATCTCTTATTAGGGATGGTATATTTTGGCAGCTTTACACAAGCATGGTATTGTCTTGTCCCGATCCTTTACATTTTTGCAATAACCCGTGTAAGTCAGGGAGAAGTCCATGGAAAAAACAAAAAAAGTATCGTACTTGCAGGGGTATTATATGTTTTTGTGATCCTTTTCGTTATCCTATTGAACAATAAATTTGGAGCGGTGAATAATAGCTACGTCTATTTTCTTTTGATCTTTAGCGGTGCGGTCTTTGTTCCGCTGCGTAAGGCCTATCGTGAAAATGGTCCCGAGCAGATAAGAAATGCTGTAAAAGCTGGCGTACTTTCTTTGATCCTGTTGGATGCCACCATTGCAGTGGCGCATTCCAATTGGATGTTAGGAGTGTTAATCGTTTTATTCTTACCACTGTCCATTTTACTTTCCAAGATATTTGCGGTTACTTAACTTTGCGTATGACTCCATTGAAGCCTATTTACCAGTCGTTTACAGTGCAACACAACTACCAACTCCATTTTACGGAGGGGGTTTTCAGTACAGCCAATACGCTATTGGCAGAACTCATTGAAGCTTTTGGGGAAGCTGGTCCAGTGAAATTGCTATTTGTAGTGGACAAAGGGCTGGTAAGTCATTATCCCGATTTAATTTCGGACATCAAAAAATACTGTTCCAAACATAAAAATAGCCTTGATCTTACTAAAGTTCTCCTTGTTAGTGCTGGAGAAGCAAGTAAAAATGATCACAATCAATTGGAAGTTGTCCTTGAAGAAATTAATGACCTATCCATTTGCCGGCATTCTTTTGTAATCGCAGTTGGAGGAGGAGCAGTAATTGATATGGCGGGTTATGCGGCGGCTACCGCGCATCGCGGAGTAAAAATTATTCGCATTCCTACAACAGTTCTTGCACAAAATGATGCTGCGGTAGGGGTAAAGAACGGTATAAATAAATTTGGGAAGAAAAACTTTATTGGAGCTTTTGCCGCTCCATTTGCCATTATAAATGATCTTGACTTTTTGGCAACCCTTGAACAACGCGACTGGATCTCCGGAATTGCAGAAGCGATAAAAGTAGCACTCATTAAAGACGGTGCCTTTTTTGACTACATAAAAAGCAATACTAAACCACTTGTGGAACGAAATATAGAGGTGATGTCCCATGTAATCTACCGATGTGCGCAATTACACATGGAGCATATAGCGCAGGGGGGTGATCCGTTTGAAAATGGTTCCTCCCGACCGTTGGATTTCGGACATTGGGCGGCACATAAGCTGGAGCAAATGACTTCCTATCAATTACGACATGGCGAGGCGGTGGCTATGGGAATTACCCTGGATGTCACTTATGCCCATTTTATAGGTCTTATTGATCAGGAAACCTTACATAGCGTGCTCGAAGTATTGTCTGATATCGGTTTCGATTTAAGTCTGCCAGTTAGTACAATGAAACAAAAACAGGAACTGATAAAAGGCTTGCAAGAGTTTAGGGAACACCTGGGAGGAAAACTGACGATTACGTTGATTTCAGGAATTGGTGAAAAATACGATGTCCATGAGATTGATCATGAAAAGATGTCCAGGGCTATCATTATAAGAAGCGCCTTAAAAGAAGAGTTGTTTTGTTAATTCGAAAACACCTTCACCTTTCTTATTGTACCAATATTCACCCCGGGGAAAATTGGAAGATCACGTTTGAAAACCTTCAAAAAAATGTCCCGGCCATTAAACAACAAGTTTCTCCGAATTCGGATTTTGGCCTGGGGCTAAGGCTTTCCAATATTGCCAGTGAGGAATTGGGGTTTTCTGACAACCTAAAGGATTTTAAGTCGTGGTTGGATAGTAACGGATTATACGTCTACACCATGAACGGATTTCCCTATGGGAATTTTCACCATGAACGGGTAAAAGATGCTGTGCATGCTCCTGACTGGACTACAACAAAGCGAATTGACTATACCAGGCGACTTTTTAAACAACTAGCTTTTTTAATGCCACCTGGAATTTCGGGAGGTATTTCAACCTCACCAATTAGTTATAAGCATTGGCATGCTTCAGCCAACGAGAAAAAAGAGGCTTTAGCGCAGGGAGCAAGCCATATGGCTCAGATTGCGGTGTTTTTATATGAACTGGAAGCCGAGACCGGAAAGTACCTGCACCTCGATATTGAGCCGGAGCCGGATGGACTTTTGGAAAACACACAGGACGTCCTGTCCTTTTTTAATGAATATCTGCTGGAAGCAGTTAAAAAAACCTTTGCTCCGAAAGGGATTAATGCGAATACCGCTGGAGTGCTATTGAAAAAATACATCACCCTTTGCTACGATATCTGTCATTATTCCCTGGCCTATGAAGACCCTCAAAACACGTTTCCCTTGTTAGCGGAAAACGGGATCAAAGTTGGAAAAATACAGGTGAGCGCTGCGCTTAAAATACTGTGGAATGAAAGATCGATAGCTGAAATTTGGGAAATGCTTTCGGAGTTTGACGAACCCGTTTATCTTCACCAAGTGACTGAGCTAAGCGACAATGATGTAACTACCTATCCCGATTTGCCCGTCGTACTACGCGAACAAAAAGAATTCAAAGAACTACGGGCACATTTTCATGTCCCTATTTTCTTAAAAGAATACGGACACTTGTATTCTACTCAAGACGATATCCTTAAGGTGGTTGCTTATGTAAGAAAACATGCTGTTACAGAACATGTTGAGGTAGAGACCTATACCTGGGAGGTTTTACCTGCTCAACTAAAGTTGGATATAACGGAATCCATAATCCGGGAACTGCACTGGCTAAAAGAAAAATTAGCATGACAAAGACAGTAGTGATCAATGTCGTCGGGCTTTCCAAACGACTGATCGGAGAGCACACTCCTTTTCTAAAGAGATTTACAGAAGGGCATGTACTACAGACTATAGAACCGGTGGTGCCGGCGGTGACCTGTACTGCACAGGCCACCTACCTCACAGGGGAAAGACCTTCAACACACGGTATTGTAGGAAACGGATGGTATTTTAAAACGGAATGTGAAGTAAAGTTTTGGAGGCAAAGCAATAAATTGGTCCAGGCCCCTAAGATCTGGGAAAAACTCCGAAAAGAAGTCCCTGATTTTACCTGTGCCAATCTCTTTTGGTGGTACAATATGTACTCTACGGTAGACTTCAGCGTAACGCCAAGGCCTAATTACCTGGCGGACGGTAGAAAAATTCCGGATGTCTATTCGCATCCTACCGGATTACGGGATAGACTTCAGAAAGAATTGGGAACTTTTCCCTTATTCCATTTTTGGGGTCCCAAGACCTCTATAAGATCCAGCGAGTGGATTGCAAATGCAGCTATACTAACGGATCAATGGCATGATCCTACGCTTTCCCTGGTGTACTTGCCCCATTTGGATTATAATTTGCAGCGGCACGGGCTGAATTTCTCGGTGATAAAAAAAGATTTGGAAGAGATTGATGCTGTTGTGGAAAAACTTGTGAAACACTATCAGAAGCAACATGCAAATGTTGTGCTGCTTTCGGAATATGGTATTACCAATGTAGATCATCCGATACACCTGAACCGTATTCTGAGAAAGGCAGGATATTTAGGGATAAGAGTGGAACGCGGTCTGGAGTTGTTGGATGCCGGTGCAAGCAAGGCTTTTGCGGTGGCAGACCATCAAATTGCGCATGTTTATGTAAATGACCCATCGGTAAAGGATGCTGTTGGCGATCTGTTGAAGGGCATACAAGGGGTAGAAAATGTATTGCATGGTACGGTGCTTGAATCCGCCGGTCTGGCAAATGACCGTAGCGGGGATTTTGTACTCATTGCAGCCCCTTCGTCCTGGTTTACCTACTACTTTTGGGAGGAAGAGTCAAAAGCCCCCGATTATGCGAGAATGGTGGATATCCATAAAAAACCGGGTTATGATCCGGTGGAGATGTTTACGGACCCTTCAGATCCCTTTGTGGTACCCAAAGTGCTATGGAAACTGGTTAAAAAGAAAATGGGTTTTAGAACCGTAATGGATGTAATTCCCCTAAAAGCCGAATTGGTTAAAGGATCACATGGTGCTGTACCCACAGATAAGGAAGATTGGCCCGTCATAATACATGGCACTATGAATTCCGATAAATTGGAGGATACTATTCCCGCAACAGAAGTATTTCGTATTTTGGAAGAGAAAATAAAACCTTCCAACCAATGAATAATTTTTTAAAAATAGTAGGTTTCGGGTTGGCAGCCTTGTTTGTTTGGGCTGCTGCCGTGCAGTACAATGACCCTGATGCCCTGAGATGGTATGTCCTATATGGTGTGGCAGCCCTGGCTTCCATTTTATTCGCTCTGGGAAGACTTAAATTTACCTGGGCGCTTTTGCTGTTCGGTTTTTATTTGGGATTTGGTATCTACAATTGGCCGCAAGAATTCGAGGGTGTCACCATAGGCGAAGGTGACATCGTAAATATCGAAAAAGGTCGGGAAGCCCTGGGGATGATCTTCTCAGCAGTGATCATGCTTTTTTATGCCCTGGTGATTAAACGACGGCCGAAGTGGTAAGCTAAAAGTCGAGATCGAATGTTTGCCTTAGCAAATCTATTGCCGGATTCTTCTCTTTCAATTTTTGGTACTTTTCTTCCGGGGTGAAGGCATACTTCTTCATGTTTTCCTCGTTTACCGAAATCTGAAGAATAATGTAGTGATTATTGAGTTTTTCCCTGAGATACTCCAGTACCACCGCTTGTTCCCGCTCCACTTCTTTTTTCATCGTGCTGTTGGGCAGCTCGATCCAAATCGTCTCGGGATTCTTTAACCTGGGAACATCACTATGTAGATTACTGGCCAATATTTTCTTCCCCTTTGCATCTATTTTTTTTATCAATTCCTCCCAATGGAATTGCATTTCTTCTTCCGTAAAAGCATCCCGGGGAAGATCCTTTTGGGCAGTTTTTGACTGCTTAACGGCCTGATGTTCCTTTTTGGCTTTAAGACTGGAGAGCGAAAGACCTGAAACCCTGCGGGATAGGTTTTTTAATTCGGGAGGGGGTATATCCTGATGCGCTATTGGCTC
The DNA here is from genome assembly GCA_028284665.1 of Croceivirga sp. Taxonomy (GTDB): domain Bacteria; phylum Bacteroidota; class Bacteroidia; order Flavobacteriales; family Flavobacteriaceae; genus Croceivirga. The sequence continues at coordinate 94,298 of JANQRG010000011.1, read as the reverse complement.
ACTTTCTTTTGAAGGCTGAGAAGGTTCCTTCAGAAGGTTTTCTTCTAAGGCGACCTCCTCTTGAATAGAGTATTCGGGAACCTTTTCAAATGCCTTACTTTTAAAGTAGGTGGCGGGAATTATGAGATCACGCTTTTTTTTTTCTTCAGTAAAGGTGATCGATGCCAATTTCATCAAAGAAAGCTCTACGAGCAATCTTTGATTTTTACTGGCTTTGTAGTTGAGATCGCAAGTGTTTGCAATTTCCAAAGCATTCAATAGAAATCCTTTGGATGTTTTTTTAGCTTGGATGGCGTATTTTTCTTTTGCCCCTTCTCCCACTTCTAACAAAACATGGGTTTCCGGTTCCTGGCATACCAGTAAATCGCGGAAATGAGAAGCCAGTCCGGAAATAAAATGATGTCCTTCAAAGCCCTGAGCGAGTACATCATTGAAGCGCAATAATAATTTTGGAATATCGTTTTCCAAAATCAGGTCCGTAACTTCAAAAAAGGTATCGTAATCCAAAACATTTAGATTTTGGGTCACCGCCTTTCTTGTTAGATTTTTCCCGGAGAAACTTACTACACGATCAAAAATAGAAAGTGCATCGCGCATTGCGCCATCCGCTTTCTGCGCAATAATATGCAACGCATCATCCTCTGCCGTTATGCCCTGTTCCTGGGCAATGTACTTTAAATAGGCCGCTGCATCATTAACCGTAATTCGTTTAAAATCAAAAATTTGACATCTTGAAAGAATGGTCGGAATGATCTTGTGCTTTTCTGTGGTGGCCAGTATAAATATGGCATGTTTGGGAGGTTCCTCCAACGTTTTGAGGAAAGCGTTAAACGCGGATTGGGAAAGCATGTGAACCTCATCTATGATATAAACCTTAAATCGACCTACCTGAGGAGGGATACGCACCTGATCTATCAGGCTTCGGATGTCGTCTACCGAGTTGTTGGAAGCCGCGTCCAGTTCAAAGATGTTAAAAGCGAAATCCTCATCTTCTCGTTCTGTACCGTCTTGATTGATTTTTTTAGCCAGGATTCGGGCGCAAGTGGTCTTGCCCACTCCCCGGGGACCGCAAAAAAGTAAAGCCTGCGCCAAATGATTTTGTGCGATGGCGTTTTCCAGGGTATCCGTAATGGCCTTTTGCCCCACCACATCCCTAAAGGTCTGGGGTCTGTATTTTCTCGCCGATACAATAAATGGTTCCATGGTTTCAATTCCGCCCAATCACAAATATAAAAATAGCCTTTGGCATTGTATTTGGTTAAGAATATGATGTTCGGCTTTTTATTAACAATTGCTGTAATTTTGCAGGGAGCAGGCCACCTTATCGCCTTGGAGACAATGTTTGCAAGGAGGAAAGTCCGGACACCATAGTGCGGCATAGCGGGTAACGCCCGTCCACCGAAAGGTGAGGACAAGTGCAACAGAAAGGATGTACAGTACGGCTGTAGTGAAATCAGGTAAACTCTATGTGGTGAAACGCCATGTAAACCGGTATTTAAGGGTGGCACGCCCGTGCTGGAGGGTAGGCGGATAGAGGTTTTGGGCAACCAAAATCCTAGATAAATGATAGGGCTCGACAGAATCCGGCTTACGGCCTGTTTTATAAGACAAAGGGCGGAATTTTCGATTTCGCCCTTTACTTGTTTTTGAATTTTTTAAAGGGGTTATTGCTTCCTAAATACCAGTCTTGAGTCGTATTCAATATCTAAGGGGGTACCTTCGGCATCAATAGTTATTTCGCCGCTTTGTTCAATGACCAACTCTCCATTAGAATTCAGTGTTGCTTCAAAGTTAGGATCAATTTCGACGCCTTCCAATTCGGAATTAACCTCATCCAAATCTATTAATGCACCATCGATCACCAATTCTCCATCAATAAATTCATAGGTTCCCGATTCATCTGCATCCGTAACGGTCTCCCTTTCTTCATCAAGGGGAACGCCATTTACTGTTCCAGTGGTTACCACATCGTATGAACCAGAGGCGTTATAGGTGGTTTCGGTGAAAGTTAGGACATAGTCGAAATTTTCACCAATGCTGTTGGTACTACTTGTAATAGGTACGTCCAGGAGCGTTCCACTAAAATCAGTAGCTACGTTCAAGGAAATCATTTTCCAAGAACCAATCAAGGTGTCCTGATCAACGGGTGTAGTAGTATCATCGTCATTATCACATGAGATAAATAGACTCAGTGATAAAGAAAGGAATAGGAGCTTGAATGTTTTCATCGCTTTCTGTTTTTTACCATAACGTCAAACTTTGGTATTGCTTACTGTTACGGGTCAGTTTTTTTAAAAAAACTGAAAACACTACTTCCGTATTTTCTACTTTTCTGAAAGTTGGGATGGTCTTCAAGTTTAGTTTGAGGTGAATGTTCCACAATCAATACCCCACCTTCTCTCAATAATTTATTTTCAAAGACCAAATCTGGAAGCTTTGAGAAATGGTTTTCATCTAAACTATAAGGAGGGTCGGCAAAAATAATATCGTATTGTATTTTGGTGCGTTCCAAAAAAGTAAAGGCATCCATTTTCAAAGTCCCAATCGGGAAATCCAATTCCCTGGATACTTTATGAATGAATTGGATACAACCTGCATAGGCATCCACGGCAGTGATATTTTCTGTTCCTCTGGAAGCAAATTCAAAACTAATATTGCCAGTACCAGAAAAAAGGTCTAAAACGATTACCTCATCAAACGAATACTGGTTGTTGAGAATATTGAACAGTCCTTCTTTTGCCATGTCTGTGGTGGGGCGTACCGGCAGTTTTTTTGGCGCAATAATACGTCTTCCCTTATATTTTCCGGAGATAATACGCATTGCCTAGATTGAACTTAGCAATGTTAAATCTATAGAGCTGTCTTCAGATTCTTCCAGGGTATAGTCCGAGTTTTTGGGAATAAAGACAGCTACTTTCTTAATATACTGATAGCAAATCTCAAATATCGGATCGCCTTCTTCAATCCTGCCAAATAGTTTTAATTTGACTTCTTCCACATGTAATCCTAACTGTTCATAGGTAAAAAGGACATAATATAAGAAGTCTTCTTTTGTTTTGTAATCAAATTGGTTGTAAAGCTTTAAGACCTTTTTCTCCAAAACTATGATCTCCATAGTGTTTTGACCAACGTGAACATAACACGTTAGTTTGTTGTTCTTCTGCGGCAACAGGGTTTGAAGGAGCACAGCGCTATTGTGTTTGAATTCAAACTCACCGAAACCATCGAAAATATAGTTGTTTATATTGGTAAAGGGCACATAAACACAAACCAGTTCGTGCTGTGGAAGAATATCATATACAATCTGATCACTTCCCAAAATTTTAGTGTTGAATTTTAGATAATTAGCTAACTCGTTTTTGTCAAAAAGTGTTTTAGGTACCAGACAATACAGATGGTTTTTATGAATAACGGTAACCTCGGCAAAGCGATGTTTTTTTAGATCGTGTCGATCAATTAGCCCTTTCAACGCTTTGAGCGCCAAATAAGGGGTGGTTTCTGAGTTAAAGTCTTCCTTATCAGATAGTAAGACCTTATGCCCAATAGTATCTAAAACACAAAAAGAAAGTCCATTCAAGCCAACCTGAATGGACAATTTCTTATACGGATGAATGTGTTCCTTAGTATTGTTATTATTCGTTATTTCTTCTGTCATAGATGGGGGGCCAGTTTCCATTAGTACTAACATCTACCAGAGACCCTACTGTGATAAATTCCCCATTAACTTCTTCCACACTATTCCGAGCGTTTTCTTGAGCCATCAGATCACCCGGTTGATCATACAAGATAACATCTTTTTTTACCTTGGCTTCAAAAACAGGCGCCCGGTATCCGCTTTTATCAATAATATCGGCCTTTAACTCAAATTTTTCGTTGTTTTGTCCATAGGGGACATCCATCATATTCTTGTACGCAGGGTTATTCTTAAATAGGGAATCCTTTACGTTCACAAAGCCAAGGGTATCGATTACTATGGTGTCTACCTGGAGCTCAATTTGGTAGACCTTGTCATAGCGCATAAAAGAGGAATCGCGCTGCTGAGTAATGGTGTAGCTGCCGGTATCCACAAATTTAATAAGGCTTTCAAAATTAGCAGCATACTTTCCGTTTACGGATTTGTAGGCTTCTTGAGCGTCTCGAATATCCTTTAACTTGTCAATAACAGCCTGGAATCGTTCTTGGCGAACTTTTTTGAATTCAATAGGCCCGTTTACCGATTGATAAATCATATAGGCAAAGATTACGCAGACGATCCACAGAACTATTTGTAAAATGGTCTTCATTTTTTACGAGTTAATTAGATTTAGTGGTTATCAACAAATCTACAATTTTTTTTGAATCACGAAAGTTTTCCCCCTAAAAATGATAGCTATATTTGGCACGATATGACCACGCATTCTCCACAATTTTTCTACAATAAACTGGAACAAGGCTTCCCTTTTACCCCCACTTCCGAACAAGCATTAGCGCTACAAAAACTATCCCATTACATTACTTCTGAAGATAAGGGACATCTTTTTGTTTTAAAGGGATTTGCCGGTACGGGAAAGACCACTATTATTGGTGCTGTAGTAAAACAGCTGTGGCATCTTAAAATGAAAACGATATTGCTGGCTCCTACCGGTAGAGCGGCCAAGGTGATGTCAGGATACTCGGGAACACAGGCATATACCATTCATAAAAAGATCTATTTTCCGAAAAAACAATCCGGCGGGGGAGTGCAATTTGTTTTGGCACCAAACAAAAGTAGAAACACTCTTTTCATAGTGGACGAGGCTTCGATGATCCCGGATGTTCCTTCAGATTCCAAGCTATTTGAAAATGGCGCTTTGCTGGACGATTTAATACAGTATGTAGATGCCGGACATCGGTGTAAGCTAATTTTGATAGGGGATACAGCACAATTACCTCCCGTTAAACTAGACCTTAGTCCGGCCCTGGCAACGGATGAGCTGGAATTGCGCTACCAGCTTCAGGTTATTCAAATGGAACTGCAGGAGGTTATGCGACAAAACGAATTCTCCGGTATTCTGTTTAATGCAACCCAGCTTCGAGAGCAATTACAAAGTAATTTTTTTGAGGCCTTCCAATTTGACCATTTGAGATTTAAGGATGTGGTTCGTTTAACAGATGGCTTTGAGATACAGGAGGCTATTGATAGCGCTTATGCACAGGTGGGTAAACAGGAGACTGCTATCATTGTTCGTTCTAACAAAAGGGCCAACCTGTATAATCAGAACATTCGACAGCGCATCTTACACCTGGAAAACGAGATTGCGGTGGGAGACTTTTTGATGGTAGTCAAGAACAACTACTTTTGGCTATCCCCTTCCTCCCGTGCCGGCTTTATTGCCAATGGAGATATTATAGAGATACTGGAGCTTTTTTCGATTCAGGAGCTGTACGGTTTCAAATTTGCCGAAGTACGCATACAGATGGTGGACTATCCGGAACAAAAACCTTTTGAAACCGTGCTACTACTGGACACATTGCATTCTGCCTCGGCTTCACTTTCTTATGAGGCGGGTAATCAGTTGTACGAAGAAGTAGCAAAGGACTACGCTCATGAAAAATCAAAATACAAACGATTTCTGGGGGTAAAAAACAATCGTTTCTTCAATGCACTTCAGGTTAAGTTCTCCTATGCCATTACTTGTCATAAATCTCAGGGAGGGCAATGGAATACCGTCTTTGTAGAACAGCCTTATCTTGCGGGTGGTATGGATCGGGACTTCCTCCGGTGGTTATATACAGCTATCACCAGAGCACAGGAACGATTGTATTTAATAGGCTTTAAGGAGGATTTTTTTGTTGCACCCGAATAACTTAATTTAGACAAAACCACCGCATATGACATCGGAGACGGTTATCAGTATCTTTTTAGGGGTAGGACTCGCAGCTTCCACAGGCTTTCGGGTGTTTCTTCCGCTATTTGCATTAAGTTTAGCCGGATATTTTGGGGTTTGGGAGTTAAATGAAAGTTGGCAATGGATCGGAAGCCTTGCTGCTGTGCTTACTTTGGGTATAGCAACTTTGGTAGAGGTGTTTGCGTATTTTATTCCATGGGTAGATAATGCCCTGGACAGTATTGCGATTCCCCTGGCTGCTGTGGCGGGTACGGCTGTTATGGTGTCTACGATTGTTGATTTGGATCCTGTAGTGACCTGGTCTTTAGCTATCATTGCCGGAGGAGGTACTGCTTCTGCGATCAAAGGGGCCAATGCTGCAGGTAGATTGACTTCAACAGCTACTACCGGAGGTGTAGCTAATCCGATAGTCTCCACAGTGGAGACAGGGACTGCAGTGGTGGTATCTACAGCTTCGATCTTTGCGCCGTTGCTTGCCGCTGTTCTAGTAATCATTATCTTGGCGATTATTTTTCGGATATATCGAAAACTACGTCCAAGAATCAACAATTAGCTTTGGGGATGAAAATTATTTCAATGATTCCGGCGCGTTATCAGGCATCACGGTTTCCTGCTAAGTTACTTAAGGACTTAAGCGGGGAGCCCGTAATCCTTAGGACGTATAAGGCTGCAGTACAAACCCGTCTCTTTGATGAAGTTTATGTGGTCACCGATAGCACAACTATTTATACCCTAATTGAAGAAAACGGAGGAAAAGCAATAATGAGTAGGGAAGAACATGAGAGTGGTAGTGACCGAATTGCGGAAGCTGTTGCTACTCTGGATGTGGATGTAGTAGTAAATGTTCAGGGAGACGAGCCATTTATAGACAAGGAGAGTTTGGAAAAATTAATTCTGGTATTTCGCCAGGATTCGGCTATGGAAATTGATTTAGCTTCTCTCATGACGCCAATAACCGATTGGGAAGATATTTCTAACCCAAACACGGTGAAAGTTGTTGTGGATGATCGTAATTTCGCCCTCTATTTTTCCCGTTCTCCAATTCCCTTTCCAAGAAACAAGGAGGTTAATATCCCTTATTACAAACACAAAGGGGTGTACGCTTTTAGAAAAAAGGCGTTATTGGATTTCAGGCAGCTGCCTATTTTGGCTTTAGAGGCGGCGGAAAAGATAGAGGCTATTCGATTTTTGGAATATGGCAAAAGAATAAAAATGGTAGAAACTTCAGTGACAGGGATAGAGATTGATACTCCCGAAGATCTGGAACGAGCACGCAAGGCATGGAAGTAGATTTTAGTACTATTAAGGTGATTGGTTTCGATGCAGACGATACCTTATGGGTTAACGAAACCTATTTTCGGGAAACCGAAGAACGGTTTGCGGACCTTCTGGAGAGTTATGAAACTAAAAACAAAGTGGATCAGGAATTGTTTAAGATGGAAATGCAAAACCTGGAACTTTATGGTTATGGCATAAAAGGTTTTGTCCTTTCCATGATAGAATCTGCTTTGGATTTGTCCAATAATGCTATTCCCCAGCAAACCATTGTGGAGATTATAAAACTTGGAAAAAAAATGATTGCGCACCCCGTGGAGTTGCTGGATGGTGTGGAAGAAGTGTTGCAGTTTTTGGAAAAAAGGTATCGTTTGATTGTCTTGACCAAAGGCGATTTACTGGATCAGGAGCGAAAATTGGAAAGATCAGGTTTATCGCGTTATTTCCATCATGTTGAAGTGTTGAGTGAAAAAAAAGAAGAAAATTACCGCAACCTTTTGGACCATTTGGAAATCTCAATAGAGGAGTTCTTGATGATTGGGAATTCTTTGAAGTCCGATGTAATTCCTATTTTGAATTTGGGAGGCAAAGCGGTGCATGTGCCTTTTCATACCACCTGGGTACATGAATTAGTGAGTGAGGAAGAAGAGCAAACCAATAATCATTTAAAATTGAACTCCATTCGAGATATAATGAAGTATTTGAATTAGCATGAAGCAAGAGAATGACATAGCAACAAAAAGGTCAATACCAAAACGGAAGTCAATGTTCAAAAACTTCCCTATGGTACCTCGTGTAGTATTTGGTAGGGGGAGTTTCGGTCAGTTAGCCGATATTTTGCTGCCCAAACGGAAAAACTCAGAGGCTCCGTTCATTTTTTTAGTGGATGATTTTTTTGAGGGTAAACCTCTGGAACAAAGCATTCCCTGGTTGTTCAATGACCAGATCATATTTATCTCCGCTGATGAAGAACCAAAAACAGCACAGGTAGATGCTCTGGTAGAAAAGATAATAACCGACTTTGATGAACTTCCCTCAGGAATAGTGGGAATAGGGGGAGGAACCTTATTGGACCTGGCCAAAGCTGTTGCCATTATGGTAAACAACAAAGGGAGTTCGGTGGAATATCAGGGCTGGGATCTGGTGAATCGCCCTGCATTATATCATGTAGGAGTACCCACGATAAGTGGCACGGGAGCAGAAGTTTCCCGAACTGCTGTATTGCTGGGGCCAGACAAAAAATTGGGGATCAATTCTGACTATACCACCTATGATCAGGTAGTTTTGGATCCGGATCTGTTAACCACGGTTCCAACGAATCAATGGTTCTACACTGGAATGGATTGCTTTATCCATTGTGTGGAATCTTTGGAAGGGACCTACTTGAATGCTTTTAGTCAAAGCCATGGTGAAAAGGCCCACGAGCTATGTAAAGAAGTCTTTTTGGGAGATTTATCCAGGGAGCAAGCAGAAGAAAAATTGATGATGGCCTCCTGGCACGGCGGGATGAGTATTGCCTATTCTCAGGTAGGGGTGGCACATGCTATGAGTTATGGTCTTTCCTATGTGTTGGGTACAAAACACGGACTGGGTAATTGCTTGGTATTTCAACATTTACAGGATTTTTATCCTAAAGGTGTCGCACTATTCCTAAAAATGAAAGAAAAACAGGGTATTGAATTTCCTACCGGCCTTTGTAAAGATTTGTGCGATGCTGAGTTGCAACAAATGGTACAAATAGCCCTTTCCATGGAGCCTTTATGGGAAAACGCCTTGGGGAAAAACTGGAAGGATAGGATCACACAAGATCAGTTACAACAGATCTACCAAAAAATTTAGATGCTTCACGCACTGGCTAAGTTCATTTTTTTTAAGATTTTGAGGTGGCAGCTTATCGGGGAATTCCCTGATATTAAAAAATGCGTTGTAATTGTAGTACCCCATACGCACTGGTTGGACTTTCCTTTGGGAATAGTTGTGCGAAAGGTGGTCAACAAAGACATCCACTATATCGGTAAAAAGAGCTTGTTTCGTCAGCCTTTTGGATGGTTTTTTAGATGGACCGGTGGTACTCCGGTGGATCGTTCCAAAAACCAGAATATGGTGGATGCGATCGTTGAAATTTTTGATAGTAAAGAGGTTTTCCGATTTGCACTTGCTCCTGAGGGCACCCGAAAGAAGGTGAAGGCCTTGCGGACCGGGTTTTATTATATTGCCAAAAAGGCAAACGTACCCGTAATCATGGTGGCATTTGATTTTGGTAAAAAGCAGGTGAAACTATCAGCGCCCTTATGGGCCACAGATAATATTAACCTCGATTTCAGAAAAGTGCGGCAGTTCTTTAAAGGAGTAAAGGGCCATATTCCCGAATTTAGTTTTGAGTAGTTAAAAGAATTTTTTATCCTTCACCTAACACCCAGCATCTAACACCCAGCATCTAACACCCAGCATCTAACACCCAGCATCTAACACCCAACATCCTACGTCTTCTTTAATGGCTTTGTTGACTTAGGTTTTTCCTTTCTTTGGGTATTCCCGGGGAACACAAGGTTAGTACTGGAGTAGCTTTCCCCGAAGGTAATCGCTGCTGCATATACTTGTTGAATGGCATCCACTACCTGGGCCTCGCTAAGCTCTTTTAGAGGATGGGCATAGACCGACCAGATGATTTCGTCACTCAGGGCATATTTCACATCGAGAGCCGAGTGAAAATTGGCCACTAGCGCATTGAGCAGTTCTTCCTCGCCCAGTTTTTCCCGTTCAACAATTGGAGAAATTATCCGCATTCGATTGGCACTTTCATCGTAAATGCAGATCAGTATGGTTTCATTGAATAAGAACCGGGCAGAATTACCTTGGATACTAATAGTATCTGCTTCCTGCTGAATAATGTCCATTAGTCTTTCAGCTGTCATTTCCTGTGCGGAAAGCAAGAGTGAAAATAAACTGGTTATAAAAAAAAGAGAGGCCTTGTACATGAATACACTTTACGCATTAAGTCGAAAAATGGCGAATACCTTTACAAGGTACGTTTTATCCAATTGATTGTGGATATCGTAAACCCTTAAAATATTACCAAATTATTAAGTCCGGGAATTGGAATATTTATAGAACAAAGTGGACCTTCCAAAGGTGGACCAGTTATCCATTTTTTCCTACTGCTTATACATCTTTTTGAAGCCGTGCATATAAATCGAGATGTTTAAAAACTCCTAAGACCTTAGTTACAGAAGACACTTTTATAATGAGATCTTTTTAAGGGTAGTGGCTCATGTTGTACATATAATGATTGTTTTTCATCAAATACACCTCAAAAGAAAACTTCCGGAACATTGTTAGGAACAAATCCGATAAGCCTAGACAAGAGCATATGCGAACAAAGCATTATTTGGTTAACCGGCCGATTACTCTCCCTGTTTTATGCTGTAGATGTTAAAAAATTGAACAGACTTAAATACCCTAAATGATACCGTTTTATAATCGACTTCAATTCCTTTTATCCTTTAAAGTCCTTGGAATGTAACAGGTTGCGGTTTAGGAAGGGTTTCCAATTGGTTTGGCCATTTTTCATTAAGTTTATGCTAAAGTACATGTCCAAGTATGAATTTCGAAAAGGTCGTCTTTTTCTTCGTCTTGACCTTGGTTCTGTTTTTTTACTCGTGCGGGGAAGGTCATTCAGATGACAAAGTTCGCATTGGTTTTTCACAGGCTATGACCAATGATGACTGGCGCCGTTCCATGAATAACTCAATGCGGCTGCAGGCTTCGTTAAACCCGGATATTGAACTTATTATCAGGGATGCGGATTATAAGGTAGAAAAACAAATTCAACAAATAGAGGGTTTGATTGCTGATAGTGTTGATGTTCTCATAGTATCTCCAATTCAATCCAAACCCATTACGGCTGTAGTACAAAAGGCCTTTGAGGAGGGCATCTCGGTATTACTGGTGGATCGTAAAACGGAAAATCACAACTATACAGCCTACCTGGGAGCCGACAATATTGAGGTGGGCAGAAACGCAGCAAAGGAAATAATAGCCTCCAACACAAAAGACTCCATACGGATTATTGAGATCAAGGGTTTAAAAGGATCTTCCCCGGCAGAAGAGAGAAGCATAGGGTTCAATCAGATAATAGACCGACACGATAGGGCAAAAATTGTGGAAAGTATTGAGGGAGATTGGGAAAAAGAGTCGATCCAGGAAAAACTGAAAACCCTATTGCAGCAAAACATAAAGGTGGACTACGTTTTTTCTCATAACGATAGAATGGCCGTTGGTGCTTGGAAGGTGGCAAATGATCTTGGATTGGAAAATACTATTGATTTTATTGGCGTTGACGGCCTGGCCAGTCCCGATGGTGGCATACAAGCCGTAAAAGATGGAAAACTAAAGGCTACTGTACTTTATCCAACAGGGGGTGACGAGGCGATTAAACTGGCATTACGGATGTTGAATGAAGAATATGTCCCCAAAAATAATATCCTACCCACGACCATCATCAACGAGGTGAATGCCGATATCATGAAAGACCAGTTCGATAGGATCAACGATCAAAAAAGCGATATAGAGAATCAAATAGCCGCCATTGCCAAACTTGAGGACCGCTATTATTTCCAGAATAACATGCTAAAGATTACGTTGACACTGACAACGATCATATTGGCTCTTGCCCTCTATAGTATTTATTCCATTTTTGCTATCCGAAAGAAGAACAGGCAATTAGAGTTGACGAACGAGAAAATTACGGTTCAACGAAATCAAATTAAGAAAATAGCGGAAGAAGTAAAGCTTAGCAATGAAGCAAGGTTGAATTTCTTTACAGGATTATCACATGAGTTCAAGACTCCCATAACACTGATAATTAGCTCAATAGAATCTCTTGGAGAAGGAATCAAGGGTAGGCGTTCAAAACTGGCTAACGAGCTGGAATTGATTTACAATAATTCGAATCGACTGCTGCGTCTTATCAATCAGTTATTGGACTTCAGAAAGGTGGAAGACCGAAAATTTACGTTACGTGCCTCAAAAACAAACCTGTTCCTTTTCTCTAAAAGCATTTTTAAGGATTTTCAGCGCGAAGCCAATAAAAAGAACATTACTTTCAAATTGACTAGCAACAATGAAGGAATAGAACTGTTTATGGACAGAAACCTAATGGACAAGGTATACTTCAATCTTCTGTCCAATGCGCTCAAGTTTACTCCGGAAAATGGAAAAATAGAAATACAAATCATTGATCATTTTGACAAAAACAAGGTATCCATACACTTTAAGGATTCAGGCATAGGTATTCCTGAAAAAGATATGGGACAGGTGTTTGAAGCATTTTTCAAGGGCTCTAATAATAGAAAGAACGGTTCTGGTATTGGGTTGCATCTGAGCAAGGAATTTATCGAAATGCACAAAGGAACCATTGAAGCAAAATCTGTACATGGCACGGAATTCATTATTCATTTGTATAAAGGGCGGGCGCATTTTGATGAAAATGAGATTGTTCCGGATCAGGATTTAGTGGACACCAACATTATCGATTTTACTTCAGAACATTTGGTAGATGAGAATTATATGGTACAAGCGCCCGATAGTGGAAATGAGAAGTATTCGGTTTTGATCATTGAGGATAATCAGGATCTTTCGTTGTTCCTAAGAAACAAACTCAAATTGGAGTATGACATTCATTTGTCAAATGGCACGGAAGCATTGGAAAAAGCTTTTGAAACCATCCCCGACATTATTTTATGCGATATCAATCTTCCCGAAAAAAACGGATTTGAGATCTGCGAGACCTTAAAAAAGGACCTGAGGACATCGCACATTCCAACCATAATACTTACGGCGCTCGGAAACAAGGAATCGTATCTTAAAGGATTACAATCAGGTGCGGATCTATACCTGACAAAACCGTTCAGTTATTCGATTTTGGTTCAATCCATTAAATCCCTCTTATACAACCGCGAGAAGCTACGGTATTACTATACCAGTAATATCCATAATATAGAACATACGGACTCCTTTGGCAACATGGAACAGCAGTTTGTTGGTAAACTAAACGCATTGATCACTGAAAATCTGGGTGATTCCGATTTTTCGGTTGAAAACCTGGCCGAAAACCTTAATATTTCCAGGGTTCAATTATACCGGAAGGTGAAAGCAATGATGGGTATCAGCATCAGCGATTATATCAGCAATCTCCGTCTGGAAAAGGCCAAATCAATGTTAGAAAAGACGACTATGTCCGTTTCTGAAATTGCCTATAGTAGCGGGTTCTCTTCTCCAAATTACTTTTCTACGGCCTTTAAAGGCAAGTATGGGAAATCCCCGGCTTCTTTCAGAAAGACAGCATAATACCGTTTTTCATTACAAATCACTAGTATTCAACCGTTGTAGTTGTATCAATTTCAAAGGTAATGTAACCTCAATATACTTCTTCGAAAGGATGATATGTTAAATAATTGTTATAAATGGCTGATACGTAATCTGTTAAAACATGTCGGTTAGTCTCTTAACAAAACCATAAGAAATTGAAACATTATCAAAATAGGCCATGTTTTTTTACATATACATTAGCAGAACAGTACGCTAGTTTCGATTATGAAAAAAATATGGGTTTGGTCTATTACGGCTGCCTTCGCAGGATTTCTTTTTGGATTTGATACCGTAGTCATTTCCGGTGCCGAAAAAACACTGCAATCCTTATGGAAATCCTCAGATGTTTTTCACGGTACGGTTGTAATTGGCATGGCCTTATGGGGAACCATGGTCGGCGCTATTTTTGGTGGCTTTCCCACAAATAGGTTTGGCCGTAAAAAAACATTGGTCTTCATCGGGATTTTATATACCGTTTCGGCCCTGGGTTCGGCTTTTGCCAATGAGCCATATACTTTTGCTTTTTTCAGATTCATTGGGGGTTTGGGCGTAGGTGCCTCTACCATAGCCGCCCCTGCCTTTATCTCGGAAATTGCTCCACCCAAGGATAGGGGAAAGCTGGTGGCGATGTACCAATTTAATATCGTATTGGGCATATTGGCCGCTTTTCTCTCCAATTATTTGATTAGCGGTGTCGGGGCGAATGCCTGGCGTTGGATGGTAGGTGTTGAAGCTGTCCCGGCCTTTATCTATACCCTCTTCGCACTTGGCCTCCCCAAAAGCCCAAGATGGCTTATCATTAAGTCACGCCTTGACGAGGCTAAAAACGTGCTAAAGTTGATGCATCCTGGTAAGGACCTTGAAGAGCGGATCATGGAGATAAATCAACAGGGAAATACCTCGGGCAAAAACGAAAATATATTTTTAAAAAAATATAGATTTCCTTTGGTCCTGGCTTTTTTGATCGCTTTTTTCAATCAGCTATCGGGCATCAATGCATTTCTTTACTACGCCCCAAGAATATTGGTCGAATCCGGAATGGAAGAAAGCTCGGCATTGGTCGGGAGTATAGGAATTGGCGTGGCCAATTTAATATTCACACTTCTTGGATTGTACCTGATAGATCGCCTGGGGAGAAGACAACTCATGTATATATGCTCAGTGGGTTACGTTGTTTCCTTAACATTGGTTTCCAGTGCCTTTTTTTTTAATTGGGGCGGACTGATCGTACCCATCCTGCTGTTCCTGTTTATTGGAGCCCACGCAATAGGTCAGGGAACGGTAATATGGGTCTTTATCTCCGAAATATTCCCGAATCACCTTAGAGGATCCGGACAATCCTTTGGATCTTCCATCCATTGGATCCTTGCGGCCATAGTACCTTCTTTGGTACCCATACTGTTTACCAAGGTTGGGCCGGGAACAGTCTTCGCATTCTTCGCCTTTATGATGGTGTTGCAGTTGCTGTTTGTGGCTTTTGTAATGCCCGAAACCAAAGGAATAAGCCTGGAAGAATTGAGTAAGGCGTTGTCCAAACCCAATCGTTTTAAACAAAACTCAAGACGTGTTAAATAAAAAGAAAGCAACCGGAACAAGAAGAAATGGAACGTACAGGGGTAATAGAATCTTTGGGCACAACGGCAATGCCCGTCAAAGGATTACCATGGAACAATAAAAAATGAAACAGATGAAACGATCAATTGTAAGATCAATTACGGTATTACTGGTAATAGGAGTTGTAATGGGATGCAAAACCTCGCGCGAGAAAAAGGATATGTCAGATCCTGAAGAAATGGATACGGTGGCTTCATTGGAAGAGGAAATGTATCGACCCAATTTTCATTTTACGCCAAAGAAAGGATGGATGAACGATCCCAATGGGTTGTTCTACCATAACGGGTATTACCATCTCTATTTTCAACACTATCCGGATGGTAATACATGGGGGCCAATGCATTGGGGCCATGCCATCAGTACCGATTTAATTACCTGGAAAGAGCAGCCCATTGCGTTGTATCCCGACGAAATGGGATATATATTTTCCGGTAGCGCGGTGGTAGATACAAAGAACACCTCAGACTTTTCCAAGGATGGTGAAATACCTGTAATTGCCATGTTTACCTACCATGACATGGAAGCAGATAAGGCCGGTAAGATCGATGATGAAACTCAGGCTATTGCCTATTCCCTGGATGAAGGACAAACCTTTACAAAATATGGGGGCAATCCTGTGATTAACAATCCGAATATTCCGGACTTCCGGGATCCCAAGGTAGATTGGGACCAGGAGCGAGAGCGATGGACCATGGTTTTGGCAGCTGGACAGGAAATCATGTTCTATACCTCAAAAGACTTAAAAAACTGGGAATTGCTTTCCAAATTTGGAAAAGGGATCGGGAACCATAACGGGGTTTGGGAATGTCCGGACTTTTTTCCACTCCTGGTAAAGGGAACTGAGGAAACCAAGTGGGTATTGTTGGTGAGCATAAACCCCGGCGGACCAAATGGTGGTTCGGCAACACAATATTTTGTTGGCGATTTTGACGGCAAAGCCTTCAAAGTAGACGAAGGTTTTAGAAAGGAACTCACCGAAGAACACAGTTTTTGGGTAGATCACGGGCGTGATAATTACGCCGGGGTCACCTGGTCCAATACAAGAACAGCCGAAGGCGGGAAGTTGTTCATAGGATGGATGTCAAATTGGTTATATGCCAATCAGGTTCCAACAGAAAAATGGCGCAGTGCCAGTACTATAGCCCGGGAATTGAGCTTGGTCAAGGGACCTGATACGTACCGACTCATTTCTAATCCTGTAAAGCAACTCAATGGATATCGTGCAAAAAAAGTAGCCGATAAAAATATCACCATTGAAGGAGAGATGGTTCTGACCACTTCCGAGACAATAAGTCTGTCAAAGACTGAGATCAACTTTACCCTGGCGGACATTGACAAGGGCACCTACACCTTTACACTATCCAATTCCCAGGGAGACCAATTAAAATTCGGGCTGGACGCTTCGGAAAATACCTTTTTTGTGGATCGGAACAATTCGGGGAAGACCAGGTTCTCTGAAAAGTTTACCGATCGTATTTCAAAAGCACCCAGAATTTCCAACGCCAACACGTTGACCGGTACAATTCTTTTGGACAAGACATCCTTGGAGTTGTTCTATGATAACGGCCAAATGGTGATGACCGAAATATTCTTTCCTAATGCACCTTTTGAAACCTTTTCCCTGGAATCCGGGACTGTGGAATGTACACTCGAAAATCTAGAAATACATGAATTAACAGTTAACTAAATTGCTCAATTATGAAATTAAAGCTCTTGTTTTTCATTTTAAGTTTTGTCCCTTTAGGTCTATTGGCCCAAGGGCAGATCACAGGCACGGTCACCTCAGCGGATGACGGGGTGCCGTTGCCGGGAGCCTCCGTATTGGTGGCGGGCACTTCAAATGGCACTACCACCGATTTTGACGGAAACTATACTCTTAACGATGTTCCTTCCGACGCAACATTGGTGTTTAGCTACATTGGGTTTCTTACGTCGGAGGTAGCGGTCAATGGACGCTCAACGATCAACATGGCGCTTCAGGCAGACGCACAACAACTGGATGAAGTGGTCATTACCGGATATACCGCTGAGCGTAAAGTAGATCTTACGGGAGCGGTAACGGTAGTTGATATGGCCCCGGTTGAAGGGCAGGCACTTAGTTCGGGTAGTACGGTGCAAGCCCTACAGGGAAGGGTGCCGGGATTGTTCATTGAAAAATCAGGGGATCCCACAGGCCGTAGCAACCGTATACTGATACGAGGGGCCACTACTCTCGGGGACAATAACCCTTTATTTGTTATTGATGGAGTGCCCACAGTACGATCTGAAGTGTTTTCCAACATTAACCCCAGTACCATCGAATCCGTTCAGGTATTAAAGGATGCCTCAGCCTCTTCGTTGTACGGTGCACGAGCAGGTAATGGTGTTGTTATTGTAACCACAAAAAACAGGGCAAGGACCGAAGAGGGTGAAAAACTTAGTATTTCCATTAACTCCAACGTATCGAGCCTTTTTGAGGGGCAGCAGCGGTATGACATGTTGAATGCTCAGCAAAGAGGCGAAGTTTTATGGAGAGCCTCGGTCAATGATGGTGCAGACCCTGCTTCCGGATTTGGGGAAATCTATAACTTTGATTGGAATGGGGATTTTGACAATCCGGTTTTAAATAGCGTAACTCCCCAGCCCTTTGTCGGGGGCGATCCCAACGTTCCCGTAGGGGATACGGATTGGCAGGACGAATCGTATGAGACCGGTTTTGTCTTCAATAACGAAGTTTCCCTTTCAGGAGGAACGGAGCGGTCCTTTCATTTGCTCAATTTCGGGTATTTGAAAAATACCGGGATTCTAAAATATACCGGTTTTGAACGCTATAATGCAAAATTGAATTCCAATTTCAACTTTTTTGACAACAAGGTGAGGGTGGGTATCAATACCCAATTTTCAACATCGGACGAAACACTGGCCTCCCCCGACGTGGGAAGTGCTCTTACTCCCTTCCTGGCGATCTCCCTTGCACCAACGCTTCCGGTATTTGATGCAAATGGCGAATTTGCAGGACCCCTGGGAGCGGGATATTCGGATAGGAACAATCCTGTGTTGATGCAGTTCCTAAACCGATGGGACAATACGGAACGTACTACGATTTTTGGAAATATCTATGCAGAATGGGACATTTTGGAGAATCTGACGTTTCGTACCAGCCTGGGCCTTGACTATAGTGACTTCAAAAGAAAGGATATTGAACCAAGGGTAAACAA
Organism: Croceivirga sp.; assembly: GCA_028284665.1. GTDB lineage: Bacteria > Bacteroidota > Bacteroidia > Flavobacteriales > Flavobacteriaceae > Croceivirga. The sequence continues at coordinate 75,976 of JANQRG010000011.1, read as the reverse complement.
CGGTTTTGTGAACAGGGCGAACAATCGATTGATTATTGACCAGAACAAATTCACAAGTGTTGTTTTCACCAACACGCTTAACTACAATCTTGAAGTAGGACAACATCGTTTTGGCGTTTTACTGGGTACGGAGGCCATCAAGGATGATTTTGATAGCGTATTTGCACAGGCAGACGATTTTGCGGTTGAGACCGAAGATTTCTTTGTGCTCTCCGCAGCTACAGGAATACGTACCAACAATGGAACTTCCACCGGCAGTAGACTACTTTCCCAATTTGGAAAAATAAATTACGCTTTTTCCGATAAGTATTTGGCATCCTTCACTTTAAGAAGGGATGGTTCTTCCAGATTTGGACCGGACAACCGTTATGGTATCTTTCCAGCTGCTACCCTGGGATGGCGTATAAGCAATGAAGACTTTATGAAAAGTCAGGAATGGTTGAGCAATCTTAAATTTAGAGCAGGATATGGCGAAGTAGGGAACCAGACCATTGGTGACGTTGCCCGTTTTGGGTTGTTCGAATCGAGGTATGGCCCAAACAGGACAGCGATCGTTGGCAACAGTTTTTTCTTTGATACCTTCTACAACATTGGTACCGCCTACGATTTGGATGGGGCCAATGGCGGCACATTGCCTTCGGGTTTTGTTTCAATTCAAGCCCCAAATGAGGAGTTAAGGTGGGAAACCACACGGGAATGGAACTTTGGTATTGATTTTGGCCTATTCAATAACGCTATTGTGGGTTCCTTTGATTACTTCTCCAGGGAAACCAGTGATATTTTGATCAATCCCCCTATCGCGTCGGCCATTGGGGAAGGGCAGCAACGCTTTTTAAATGGTGCAACGACCGAAACCAAGGGCTGGGAACTCATATTAAACTATACCAAAACATTTAACAACGGGCTCACCCTGGGGGTTACTACTAATTTTGGGGCCTTTGCAGACGAAATAACCGAATTACCTGAGGAAGTTCGTGCTGCTTTTCCCGGGACTGCACAGAATTCCATTATCGGGCAATCCCAATTTGCTATTTTCGGATTCAGGACGGACGGCCTTTTTCAAAGTCAGGCCGAGGTGGATAGTGCTCCCGACCAAATCGGGGCAAGACCCGGAGGTATCCGGTTTGTGGACATCAATAATGACGGTGTCATCGATGCGGACGACAGGGACTTCATCGGAAATACACTTCCCGATCTGGAATACGGGATTCGAATCGATTTGGCTTATCGAAACTGGGACATGTCCATTTTTGGTTCTGGTGTCGCAGGAAGAATAGGGCAAGACCCCTCCATAGGATTCAATAATTTTGCTTCCGCAAGAGAGAATTCGGGGACCGGGGTGTTAGATGCGTGGACCCCGGAGAACACGAATACTGACGTACCTTCACTTTCCTTGGTGAACAACGATAACACCCAAATTTCGGATTATTTGTTCAGGAACAATTCCTATTTCAAACTCAGGAACTTACAAGTGGGATATTCCCTGCCAAAAGCATTGATCGAAAAATGGGGAGGTATGGAAACCTTCAGGATCTATGTACAGGGTGAAAACCTGTTTTGGTTTACACCTAGCGACTATATCGGTTCCGACCCTGAGCGAACGGATTTGGGTACTATTCCGTTGCCAACCATACTTTCATTGGGCCTTAACTTGAACTTTTAAAACTCACAACTATGAACCATAAGACAATTATAACAGGAATTTTGACTGCATTGCTTTTTATGGCATGTTCTGAAGATTTTTTGGAATATGAACCCGAAGGAGTTTTGTCAAGCGAAAATGTAGCGACAGCCGAAAATGCAGACGCCTTGGTGGTTGCAGCTTACGCCGGCATCGCCAATGAGGAAATGGTAGGCCCGTTAACGCATCAATGGGCCTATGGCAGTGTCCGCTCCGATGATGCTTATAAGGGAGGCGGTGGACGTAGCGATGTTGATGTGGTGGATGCCTATGAGCAGTATAATCTAACACGACCGGATTATGCACCGGATTGGATGACCCCACGCACCTGGACGAGTTATTATCAGGCCATATCCAGGGCGAATTTTGCCCTACGGGTGATTAATGATATTCCGGAGGCGGAATTTGCGGAAAAGACGTTGCGGCAGGCCGAACTCCGATTTTTGAGGGCGCATTCCCATTTCATGTTAAAGCTTTTGTTCAAAAGCATACCCTATATTACCGAAGATCTGACCCAGGAAGATATCGAGGCTACCTCAAACGATTTGTCCAACGATGAATTGTGGAATACCATAGCTGAGGACTTTTTGTTTGCCTACAACAATCTTCCGCAAGAACAAGCACAAGTTGGCCGGGCGGACCGCAATGCTGCTGCTGCCTACCTGGCCAAGCTGCGGTTATACCAGGCCTATGAGCAAAACGAGACCCATCAAGTCACAGGGATAAACACTGCCCGCCTGGAAGAGGTCATTACATTTGCCGATGAGGTTACGGGTAGTCTGGAACCCGATTTTGCAAATAACTTCCTGGATGGTTTTGACAATGGCCCCGAATCTATTTGGGCCGCACAATTTTCTATAAATGACGGAACTGTGGTAGGGCGTGTGAGCTTTGTAACTGGATTGAACTCCCCCCATGGCTCTCCCTTATATGGTTGCTGCGGATTTCATTTGGCCAGTCAGAATATGGTCAACGCCTTTAAAACAGATGCCTCAGGTTTACCCTTGTTGGACACTTTTAACGACACCGATATCTTTACCGCTGTGGATGCCAATGGGGAAACACCTCCCGACGCCGGACTGACCGTTGATCCAAGAATTGACCATACCATTGGAATTCCCGGAAGGCCCTATAAGTACAGGACTACGGTAAGCCAGGATGGTGACATGATCTATAATTTTAGTTGGGCAAGGGATCCAGGGGTTTATGGATATTTTGGCAATATGAAAGAACAGCAGGCCCCGGATTGTTCTTGCTACCTTAAAGAGGGGCCTTTTGTAGGGACTTCTAAAAATGTTGATTTTATCCGATATGCCGATGTGTTGCTATTCAAAGCCGAGGCTCTCATCCAACTGGACAGATGGACTGAAGCCCTGCCTTTGATCAATCAAATCAGGGAAAGGGCAGCGCAAAGTACCCAACGACCGCTGGATGCAGGTGCGACTGATATTTACAATATTGGAACCTATGATGCCTTCCCGACAAAAGAATTTGCCATGAATGCGCTCATGTTTGAAAGGAGGTTGGAATTTGCCATGGAAGGCCATCGTTGGTTTGATCTGGTACGCTGGGGAATTGCAGCAGAAACACTAAACGCTTATTTGGCCGAGGAGAGGACCAAAAGGGATTTTTTGGCCAATGCACAGTTTACCATGGGGCGGGATGAATACTATCCTATTCCACAAAGGGAGATCGATTTTACCGGCGGGCTTTATGTTCAAAATCCAGGCTACTAATAGCAATGCAAATTCAGAATAGCTCTGGGCATAAAACTTTTAAGTTGAGTTAGTTTGAGTTGATTTCAAAAGCACGGGAGTGGTTGCCCGTGCTTTTACTATAGGTATTGAACTGATATAAAGGGATCCAAAAGGGATGCGCTCAAAATTGAAATACCTCCTTTTAGGTATACTTACCAACCTTTTTGCTAGTTATGTTTTGCGTTGCGGTTAATTTGTCGGTATGTAGAAAAGACCCTAGCAGTTCCCTATTTGGCCAAGAGAGAAATCTATTTTTATCCGTACACGCTTCGGCAAAAATATAACCCTTAGCAGTGGTCAAACCTACCATGAAATACAAATTGCTTTGTGCCGATTTGGACGGTACCTTGCTTTCCTCAAAAAGTGATGTTTCCAACGTTACGGTTTCTGAAATTTCGAAAATAAAGGACAGCTTGAAGGTGATTTTGGTATCAGCCCGAATGCCAAAGGCAATTACCTATCTACAAGAACGGTTGGGAATTACGCATATGCCCATAATTTGTTACAACGGGGCCCTGGTAATGCATGGGGACTGCCAAATATATTCTGCGGAAATCCCTATACAACTCGTGGAATCCATACATCAACTCGCAGAAGAAAACAGCATACAACTTGGACTGTTCAATACCAACGAATGGTACACGTCGGAGCATACCAATAGTATTAAAAATGAGATAACCTGTACAAGAACTACCCCGGTTTTTAGAAGTAGCCAAAATACCATTGAGGATTGGAAGATAAGAAATATCGGCGCCCACAAAATAATGCTCATGGCAAAAAAGAATGTACGGGATTCCTTTACACAAACACTTCAAGAGAAATTTGATACCCGTTTGGTATGGTATCGCTCAAATGATAGGCTAATTGAGCTTGCCCCCAAGGGAACCTCAAAATTACGGGGAATTGAGTTGCTCCTGGAAAAAGGGGAAACACTAAAAGAAGTCATCGCATTTGGAGATAATTATAATGATATTGAAATGCTTAAGGGTGTCGGTTGTGGGGTGGCTGTGGGCAATGCCGCAAGCCAGGTTAAGGCCATTGCGGACAGGATAACCTTAAGCAACACTGAAAACGGGGTGGCCCATTTCATAAAACATTACCTGGGAATTTAGGATGCTATCCCGGTCCAAAACTCGTTTTTATTTATGAAGATAAAACGCAATTAAAGCTCAGTTTTGTAATTCGTTCTCAATGGGTTTTAAGTCACCATCAAAGTAAACCATTATAAAGAAATATAAACGATCTAATTAGCAATAAAAACCAACAGCTTACCCAATGCATAAGGGGAGGGGAAGGCACTATTCCTTCATGGTATGGTACACGTTCTGTACGTCATCGTCCTCTTCAATCTTTTCCAATAACTTCTCTACGTCAGCTATCTGTTCTTCATTGAGGTCTTTAGTTACTTGTGGAATACGCTCAAATCCGGAGGAAAGGATTTCAATATTTCGGGATTCAAGCTCTTTTTGAATATCCCCAAAACTTTCAAAAGGCGCATAGATCAAAATACCATCCTCATCCACAAATACTTCTTCCGCACCAAAGTCGATCATTTCTAATTCCAGTTCCTCAGGGTCTATTCCCTCAGCATCGATCCTGAAATTACAAGTATGGTCAAACATAAATTCAACAGAACCTGAAGTTCCCAGGCTTCCATTGCATTTATTGAAGTAGCTGCGGATGTTGGCTACCGTGCGGGTATTGTTATCGGTGGCGGTTTCAATAAGTATCGCAATGCCATGCGGGGCATACCCCTCAAAGAGTACTTCTTTGTAGTCGCCCTGAGACTTGTCACTTGCCCGTTTTATGGCCCGTTCAATATTGTCTTTGGGCATATTAACGGCCTTGGCATTCTGAATTACAGCACGTAAGCGGGAATTAGCATCCGGGTCGGGACCTCCTTCCTTAACTGCCATGACGATATCTTTCCCAATCCTAGTAAACGCTTTGGACATGGCTGCCCAGCGTTTCATTTTTCGTGCTTTTCTAAATTCAAATGCTCTTCCCATACCAAGTTATTTATTAGGAAAGTTCAAATTTAAAAAAAGCGGTTACATGTAAAAAAATAGAAAGGAGATCACCCATTAATTATGGCCTCTATGGTTTTGGCCAAAGTGATGTCGTTCAGTGTAATACCCCCAACATCATGGGTGTTTAACGCAATGGTAAGGGTATTATACACATTTTCCCAGTTGGGATGATGGTTTTGTATTTCACATTCGAAGGCTATTCTGGTCATAACAGAAAACGCCTCTTTAAAGTCTTTAAATTGAAAGGATTTGACAATAGATCCCTGATGGAACTCCCAGCCGGGCAGGCCCTTAAGGTGTTCAACTAACTCGGTTTCGTTTAATTTTTCCATACCTTAAAGTTACGGATTTCACTCTACAGACAGATGGTGGTCTATAACTTCTTGATACGAAAAACGCAGATTTTTTGGTAATCGGTTTTCTTTGGGTAAAGCGGCCAGGTATCGATCATCATTTGTAGTGTAAACCTTTTTTAACAACGGATGGTAATTGCCCATTCTCTTAATGACTTCTCGAATAAAATCTTCATGATGAACCAGATCTTTACTACCCAGATGGTAAATACCGGTCTTCTTTCTATTGATTAGGTAATGGATTTGCTGTGTTAACCGGTCATCCGTAGTAACATTGATGATCAGATTGGGAAATACTTCTACAGGTTCGTGTGCATCCAAAAGGCGTTTTATTTCTTTGAGACGCGGAGAAGCATTGCCAAATACCATAGGGACCCGAAGGATGGCTATCTTTTCTTCCGGCATTCTCAACATCATGTTTTCTATTCGGATCTTTAATTTGCCATAAATACTCTGAGAAAGCGTCTTATCAAACTCGTAAGAAGGAAATTTACTATAGGCATCAAAAACGTTGGCTGACGAAATAAAATACAGTTTACAGCTATTCTTGGTCAAGTATTCCATGAGATGGAGATGCGCCTGAATTTGCGCCGGGAAGTTACCTCTTAAGGCAGATACAATGTAGTCCGGCCGTATTTTTTCCAGGAGTCGGAAAATATCATCTTCACGGATATCGTAACGGAAAAAATGTTCGTTGGCAGCAAAAGATCGGCTGGAATAATAGGTGCCATAGGTATCGAAATAGTTGCAGAATTCTTTATATAATGCTCTGCCGATAAACCCGCTTGCTCCAAGGATGAGAATTTTATTCTTTTTCAAAATATGGACAATCCAGTTTTAGTGGTCAATTTTTCCAGGGTTTCCATGCCAAGCCTGGAATTTCCTTTTTCATTCAATCCCGGGGACCATGTTGCAATACAAAATTTCTCCGGGAGTAGTGCTACGATACCTCCACCAACACCACTTTTCCCGGGTAAGCCCACTTCAAAAGCAAATTCCCCGGCCTCATCGTAAAATCCACAGGTTAGCATTAGCGCATTGATTCGCTTTACCTGAGGCACATTTAAATAAGGATTATTCTGCAAACACTTGCCTCGATTGGCATAAATAAAGAACACTTTTGCCAGTTGCTCACAAGACATGCGCAATGCACATTGATGAAAGTAAAAATCCAGGACGGTGTCTACATCGTTTTCCAGATTTCCAAAAGACTTAATGAGATACGCTGCGGCATAGTTCCTAAATCCGGTTTCTTTTTCTGAAATGGCTACACTCTCATCAAAAGAAATGGAGGGATCATTTGCAATTTTTTGGACAAAGTCTAATAGCGTCTCTTTCGGGTTTTCGAAATGAGATACCAGAATATCGGCAATAACTATAGCTCCGGCATTTATCAGTGGGTTTCTCGGTTTTCCCTGTTCCTGCTCCAACAAGGAAAGGTGATTAAAAGGATCACCGGAAGGTTCAACCCCAACACGTTGCCATAAATCATCCCCTAAAACCGAAAACGCTAAAGAAAGTGTAAGCACCTTGGAAATACTTTGAATGGAAAATTGCTCCTTAGCATCACCACAGCTATAGAGTCTACCTGCTTCATCCGCAAATGCTATACCAAATTTATGGGGAGCTATCTTAGCGAGTTCCGGGATATAATCGGCCACTTTACCACGCTCCTTCTTTTTATTTACTTCATCAAAGATGGTGTTAAGAAGACTTTGGTAATCCATTTAACTCTGTTTGTAAAAAGGAGGCTTAGTTATGGTGGCCGGAACATGGTTTTTCCTGATTTGGATTTGAATTGCAGTGCCTGCAGCAGCAAAATCAGGGGGAACATACCCCAATCCAATCCCTTTCCCCAGGGAAGGGGACATTGTGCCGGAAGTCACTTTCCCGATCTCCTTTCCTTCGCTACTTAGTATGGGATACCCCTGTCGTGGAATTCCTTTTTCGGTTAACGCAAACCCTACAAGCTTTCGTTCTGGCCCATGCTCTTTTTCTAGTTGCAGTGCTTCGGAGTTCACAAAATCCTTGGTGAATTTTGTGATCCACCCAAGTCCTGCTTCAAAAGGAGAGGTAGTATCGTCAATATCATTACCGTACAGGCAATACCCCATTTCCAGGCGTAGGGTGTCACGTGCTGCAAGACCTATAGGTTTGATCCCATAGGCTTTTCCTGCTTCGAACACCTTCTCCCAGATCTGTGCTGCTTCGGAGTTTTTACAATAGACCTCGAACCCACCGGAGCCGGTATATCCTGTGGCCGAAATTATGACATGTTCAATACCTGCAAAGTCCCCAACAATAAAATGGTAAAACTTTATCGCTGCAAGGTCATGTGAGGAAAGGGATTGCATAGCTTCAACCGCCTTTGGTCCCTGGATGGCAAGTAGGGAGTAGTCGTCAGAAATATTACGCATACCCGCCTTAATGGTAGTATTGTATCTGGCGATGTGTTCCCAGTCTTTTTCAATATTAGCTGCATTTACTACCAATAAGTAGGTCTCCTCCTTAACCCGATACACAATCAGATCATCCACAATACCTCCACTTTCATTGGGCATACAACTGTATTGTGCTTTCCCAACGGTAAGTTTTGTGGCATCATTGGAGGTAACCTTTTGTACCAGATCCAAAGCATTGGGCCCTTCAATCAGAAATTCACCCATATGGGAAACATCAAATACTCCCATATGATTTCTAACCGTCTCATGTTCTATATTCACCCCTTCATAGGAGACCGGCATCTGATAACCGGCAAAAGGCACCATCTTCGCTCCAAGCGCTATATGGATATCAGTGAGTGCGGTTGTCTTCATAAAAAAAGCTTTAATTCAACATAAAAATATCGAATTAAAAACTGCTTACTAAAAATGCATAGCGATGTTTTAAACAAAGGGGTGTTGATTGCTTTTTTTGGAAAACTCAATTTTTTGACAAATATGCCTTAAGGTCATCATAGGTGGCAATCTGGATCGTGCTTTTTTTGCCTGTCATCACTTTTTGAATTTGGGGAGGGATATCAGGTACGAACCCTAAAGTCTCCTCTACTACCGGTAAAAACTTCACGGGGTGCGCTGTTTCCAAAAAGATACCATAGCAATCCGGGCAGTTTTCCAGGTACTTTTTTAAACCTAAATAGCCCACCGCGCCGTGAGGATCCATAAGGTATCCATAACTATTATAAATCGACTTCATAGTTGCTTTGGTGGCCTTATCCGAGAAGGAATAGGAAGAAAAATTTTGGGATAACATAGTAAAGTCGTTATCGAAAAGGTTTAGAATTCGGACAAAATTACTCGGATCGCCCACATCCATCGCATTGGAAATCGTGGATTTAGCTACTTTTGGTTGATACTGCCTGGTACGCATAAAGTGGGGAACCACATCATTGCTATTGGTGGCTGCCACAAAGTGACGTGCCGGCATTCCCAGCTTTTGAGCGACAATCCCCGCACAAATATTCCCGAAGTTACCGGAGGGTACGGCAAAAACGATTTCTTTACCGATTGACTTCGCCTTCTTAAAAGCAAATAGAAAATAAAACAACTGGGGCAGCCATCGTGCTACGTTGATGCTGTTGGCAGAAGTTAGCTTGCGGTGTTTCCTGATTTCTTTATCCAAGAAAGCCTTTTTTACCATTTGTTGGCAATCGTCAAAGGTTCCGGTCACTTCCAGTGCAGTGATGTTTTGCCCCAGTGTGGTTAACTGCTTTTCCTGTATTTCACTTACCTTACCGCTGGGATATAGTATTACTACCTGAACCCCTTTCACACCAAGAAATCCATTGGCTACTGCACCACCGGTATCACCGGAAGTGGCCACAAGAACAGTCACTTCTTCCCGATTTCCTTCGGAAAAATAACCCAGACAATACGCCATAAATCGTGCTCCAACATCTTTAAAGGCCATTGTGGGGCCGTGGAATAGTTCCAAAACTGCAATGTTTTCTTCCAGTGTAACCAGGGGAAAATCAAAATCTAGCATTTGATGCACTATTTCACGGAGTTTTTCTGGAGGGATGGTATCACCAACAAATTGCAGCATGGCGCTGTAGGCGATCTCCTGATCAGATAGGGACTCAATTTCCTCAAAGAAAGCGGCAGGCAAAGATTGTATCTGCTCCGGAAAATATAATCCCCTATCCGGAGCAATCCCATTGATCACAGCTTCTTTGAAGCTAACGTGATGTTCAGGATTATTAAGGCTGTAAAACTTCATGCGATCATTTAAATGGGCTTGACCCCTGTTGAACAAATCCCGGAAACGTGCACTTCAAAGTCCAGATCTGTATCGTGATATACACCGGCCATGGCTTCTGCTACATTGTCAGCAGCGGCTTGCCCCTTAGAAAGTGCAAAAATTGAAGGACCGGATCCTGAAATTCCGACGCCAAGTGCACCAGCCGCTATGGCCTCCTTCTTGATAGTGTCAAACATTGGAATTAGCAGAGAACGTACGGGTTCCACAACATGGTCTTCCAGGGAACGCCCTATCAATTCATAATCCTCCTTAAAAAGTCCGGCAATAAGGCCTCCCAGGTTCCCCCATTGTTTTATCCCGGTTTCCAGTGTAATCCCAGTTTTGAGGATTTTTCGCGAGTCAGATGTTTTTATTTCAATTTGAGGGTGTATTACCGTTGCAAAGAGCTTTTGGGGTACAGGTAGCTGCACCACATCAAGTGGGGTATAACTTCGTATTAAGGTGAATCCCCCGAAAAGGGCTGGCGCTACATTATCCGCGTGAGCCACATTACTGGCTAATTTTTCTCCCTGCATTGCAAAGTGGACTAACTCCAACGGGGTAAACGGTTGTCCTAGCATATGATTTATAGCCCAAACCGCTCCTGCACTACTCGCGGCACTACTTCCAATGCCACTTCCCGGTTTTATTTTCTTATGGATGGTAATTTCGAAGCCGCAGCTAGCCTTACTTTTCGCCAAAAGGGCCAATCCGGCTACACCGGCCACGTTTTTCTCAGTTTCCAACGGGAGTTCCTGACCTGTAATCTCTGTTATCTTTATTCCTTCGGAGTCTGTTTTCCTCACGATCATTTCGTCACCTACCGTCTCTAAAGCCATGCCCAGCACATCGAACCCACATGAAACGTTAGCAACAGTAGCGGGACAAAACACTTTTAATTCCTCCATACCTAAAAATTACCGATTCTAATGATATCTGCAAAAATACCCGATGCGGTAACTTCTGCACCAGCGCCAGCACCTTTAACGATCAACGGCTGTTTAGGGTAGCGTTGGGTATAGAAAAGTACGATATTATCACTCCCCTCCAGATTGTAAAAGTCATGCCCCTGGGGGATTTCCTGTAGTCCAACTTTTGCTTTACCCTCTTGAAATTGGGCTACGTATTTTAGCCTACAATTTTTGCTTGCTGTATTCTTATATAAAGCTTGAAAATCGGATTCATACTCCTTTAAGGTCTCAAAAAACAGATCCACCGTTGAGGCGTTTAAACTTTCTGCCGGTAAGAAATGATCGTTTTCAATATCCTTACTATCCAAAGCATATCCACTTTCTCTCGCCAGGATGAGTATTTTTCGCATAACATCTACGCCTCCCAGGTCGATTCTGGGGTCAGGCTCCGTATAGCCTTCTTCCTGTGCAGCCTTTACAACATCATGAAAGGTGGTTTGGTCATTAAAGGTATTGAATACAAAATTCAGGCTTCCGGACAACACCGCCTGGATTTTATGGACTTTATCCCCGGAGGCGATGAGGTGCTTTAAGGTATCAATTATGGGTAAACCGGCGCCTACATTCGTCTCGAATAAAAATGGAGCGCTGTATTGCCTGGACAATGCTTTTAAATGCAAATAATTATCATATGTGGAAGAACAGGCAATCTTGTTACAGGTAACCACCGCAATATTGTTCTTCAAATATTCCGCATAGGTAGCCGCTACACTTTCACTTGCTGTGTTATCCACAAAAATGCTGTTGCGATAATTGAAGGTTTTAATCTTTTTGAGGAAGCCCTCCATATTCGTAGGAGTGCCTTCCTCGAGGGCAGATTGCCAATTTTCAAGGGCAATACCCTCCTCTTCAAAGCGCATTTTTCTGGAGTTTGCTATGCCAATTACCCGGATGTTTAGCTGTAATTCTTTCTTTAAATATTTCCTTTGTTGATTGATCTGTGCCAGGAATCGCCCGCCTACATTTCCCACCCCCATTACGAAAAGGTTCAGCTGTTTTGTATTTTCTTCAAAGAAGGTTTCATGTAACGCATTCAATGCCTTTTTTACATCCTCTTTTTTGATTACCGCCGAAATGTTTCTTTCTGAGGCGCCCTGCGCGATAGCTCGGATATTCACATTATTCCTTCCCAAAGTACTAAACATTTTTCCGCTTAGCCCTTGATGGCTTTTCATGTTATCTCCTACCAAAGCAATAATGGCCAAATCGCCTTCTACTACTACAGGATGCACTTTTTTGGAAGTTATTTCAAATTCAAAAACGGTATTGATTGCCTTAATAGCACTTTCCACATCGCTGTCCGCAATACCAACGCAAATGGAATGTTCTGAAGAAGCTTGCGTTATAAGAACTACGCTGATCTGCTCTAGTGATAAAGTTTCAAAAAATCGTTTTGATATCCCAGGGACACCTACCATTCCGGGGCCTTCCAATGACAACAAGCTAATCCCTCCAACATGACTGATCCCTCTAACCGTTTTGCCCTGTCCATTCTTGTTTTTTGTGATATAAGTGCCTTCCTGGTCGGCATCGAAAGTGTTTTTTATACGAATAGGGATTCCTTTGCTCAATACCGGTTGAATGGTGGGCGGATAGATTACTTTTGCACCAAAATGCGAAAGCTCCATGGCCTCCTCATAAGAAATATGTGGTACGCTTTTGGCCTGTTTTACTAACCTGGGGTTCGCCGTATATAGTCCGCTAACATCTGTCCAGATCTGCAGTTCCTCAACATTCAACGCAGCCGCTAGTATGGCAGCAGTATAATCCGAACCACCACGCCCAAGGGTAGTAGCGTCACCGGATAGTGATGAGGAAACGAAACCCGGTATAATAGTGATAAGGTCATCGGAGCCTTTGAAGTAGGTTTCGCAAGCGGTATTCGTTGTTTTGAAATCGACATTGGCTTTCCCGAATTGGTCGTCCGTAAATATCAATTCCCGTCCGTTTTTAAGCCCTGCTGATAACCCTTCCGTCTTAAAGTAGGTAGCTATAATAAATGAAGAAAGCAATTCTCCATAACTCACTACTTTGTCAGATAATCTGGAGGTCTTTTCCCCAATCAGGAAAGCGCCTTCCACAAGGGTTTCCAGTTCATTAAGGTTACTTTTTACGGTACCTAATACCGAACTCTGTTGGGTTAGCGGGAATAATGCTTTGACCGTGGTAACATGCCTTTCCTCAATCTCTGCCAAAACGGATTTAAAGTCTGGATCTTTTTTTGCTGCCAACTCCAAACAATTTAGTATTAGGTCAGTAACTCCACCTAATGCAGAGACAACAACCAACTGTTGGGAGGTAGCGGTATCAGCTACAATCTTTTTTACTTGTTTTATATTAGAAGCATTAGCTACTGAAGTGCCTCCAAATTTCAGTACTTTCATAGGAATTTGATTAGGATAAAAAAATGCAAAATGCGGACAATATGAGAAGAACTATTACCCCCAGGGGGTAATAATAGTAGTGATTGTGCTGCCCATGGCCAATACAATAATACCTATGTTGTCCGAATATGTAAATTGCATAAGAATCAGTACGGTAACAGGTCAAAAGTAGTATTTTGTTCAAGTAGTTCAAATTGTTCCTCAATTTTTATCAAATTGTCAAATTTTCTTAACTAAAGTTGTCAAATGAAAATTCTATCGGCAAAACAAATCTACGAAGCTGACAAATTTACAATAGCCAAGCAGAATATTTCCAGTAATGCGCTAATGGAACGGGCCGCAATAGGGATCTTTGATTGGTTACATAAAAGGCTACAGGGAAATTCAGTAACTCTTCAACTGTTCTGCGGTATTGGAAACAATGGGGGAGATGGGCTTGCCCTGGCACGGCATTTACTGGAACACAAGTACCAGGTTTCCGTCTATGTAGTGAACTACAGCGAAAAACGTTCTCAGGACTTTCTTATCAATCTGGACCGGCTCAAGGAACGAAAACTTTGGCCGGAATTTTTAGGCGAAAAGCATCATCTTCCGGCTATTAATGCTCAGGACATTGTTGTGGACGCTATTTTTGGGATTGGGTTGAACCGGGCTCCGGATCCATGGGTAAGTGCGTTAATTCAACATTTGAACCAATCTAAAGCGTTTATACTTTCCTTAGATATTCCCTCAGGGCTGCCTATGGACCGCGGATTTTCGTCTTCGGATAGCGCCATTCGCGCAAATCAGGTTTTAAGCTTTCAACGTCCTAAATTGCCTTTTTTTCTTCCCAGTACAGGAATCTTCGCTATGCAATGGGAAGTGTTGGATATTGGTTTGGAAGAGGAATATTTCGACCAACTGAAAGCAGATTACGAACTGGTAGGGAAGGAGGAGGTAATTTCAATGTATACCCCAAGATTAAAGTTCTCGCATAAAGGGAACTATGGGCATGCCTTACTTGTCGGAGGAAGTCATGGAAAGATCGGTGCCGTAGCCCTGGCAGCGAAGGCATGTTTAGCTACAGGGGCTGGTTTGGTAACCGCCTATCTTCCTAATTGCGGGTATATCCCTTTACAGACGCTACTTCCCGAAGTCATGGTTATTACCGATGATGACGAAAACTGTATTTCCAAGATTGCCCTACCCTTTACACCAAAAACTGTGGGAATCGGTATGGGATTGGGAACGCACCCAAAAACCATAAGCGCTTTTGAAAGTTTTATTCAAAGTACAACACTACCTTTGGTTATTGATGCGGACGGGTTAAACCTATTGGCTAAAAAACCGGGGTTATTGCCCAAGCTACCGCAAAATAGCATTTTAACCCCTCATCCGGGAGAGTTGGAGCGACTGATAGGGCCGTGGGAAGATGACGTTCAGAAACTCGAAAAGGCAAAGGCGTTTTCCAAAAAACACGATTGTATCCTAATTATCAAAGGCGCTCATACCATTACGATTTATGATGACAAGGGATATATCAACACAACGGGTAATCCCGGGATGGCGACAGCCGGATCCGGTGATGTTTTAGCCGGTATGATAACGGCACTGGTGGCACAAGGGTATCCCGCAGTATCAGCAAGCATTCTTGGTGTTTACCTTCATGGGTTGGCCGGGGACATTGCTGCGGCTAAGGTGGGCTACGAAGCCGTAACCGCTTCTTCAATAATTGCGACTATCGGTCCGGCCTTTTTGGAGCTATTTAAACCAGAAGCTGGCGAAAACAAGTCGTAAAAGCGTGTTGGTTATTTTAACCTCTTTTTGATCCAGACTATCGCATTTTCGTACTCAATGAAGAACTCCATATTCTTTTTATAGAACAGCTTTTCAATCTTGAAATTATGCATATCAATTTCCTTTTTGGAAACGATTGCAAAGGCTTTTAGATTATCCAAACCGCGGAGGTAGGTATAGATTATCGGATCTATCGCATAAGAGTTTTTTCTAAGGCTGATATACCCAAACTTTCTGCCTCTGAAATGGATCTCGGAAATGCCAATGATCTGGTAGGCACGTTCTAGTGTTATGGTAGCTCCTTCATCAAAAGTTGCCACCATGAAATTGTCAAATACTTTTACTGTGCCTATGTCCAGGTGATATTCCTTTACGACTATAGGTTTTTTGGTAAAACCTAATTTCATCCCCAATAATATATAGTGTTGCTACGAAAGTATTGGGGTCGGTAGCAATATTGAAAAATTTTAGATTAAAGGCAGATTTATCGTTTAAATCGTTAAAGTACGCCGCAAAAAACGGTAATCAATTAGCGATAAACCAAAAAAAGGAGAAGTCAACGACTTCTCCTTTATTCCTTATTGTAGAATTATTTTAGGACTTTGCTTCAGAAGACTGTTCCGCTTTTTCAATCTTAATGGTCAATTCTTCTTTTTTGTCATCAAAATCCATAAAAATACTATCGCCTTCTTCAAGATTAGAATTTACGATCTCTTCCGCCAGTACATCTTCAATATATTTCTGAATGGCACGTTTAAGTGGCCTGGCGCCATACTGCTTATCAAATCCCTTATCCGCGATGTAATCCGTAGCAGCTTTAGAAAGATTTAGATCATAGCCAATTTCTTTGATTCTTTGATATAACCTTTCCAATTCAATACCAATAATCTTATGGATATCTTCTCGCTCAAGAGTATTGAAGACAATTACATCATCAATTCTATTCAGGAACTCTGGGGCAAAGGCCTTTTTAAGCGCATTTTCAATAACACTTTTCTGATGCGTATCTGCCTGTGCTTTTTTAGCTGCAGTACCAAAACCTACACCTTGTCCAAAATCCTTAAGCTGTCGGGCTCCGATATTGGAGGTCATAATAATTATGGTGTTCCGGAAATCTATTTTTCGACCCAGACTATCTGTAATAAAGCCATCATCCAGGATTTGCAAAAGCATATTAAACACGTCCGGATGTGCTTTTTCTACTTCGTCCAGCAGTACAACGGAATAGGGCTTTCTACGTACCTTTTCTGTTAGCTGCCCTCCTTCTTCATAACCTACATATCCGGGAGGCGCACCTACTAATCTGGAAATGGCAAATTTTTCCATGTACTCACTCATATCGATCCGGATAAGTGCGTCTTCAGAATCAAACAACTCTCGCGCCAATACCTTAGCTAATTGCGTTTTACCCACTCCGGTCTGTCCTAAAAAGATAAAAGATCCGATGGGTTTATTGGGGTCTTTAAGGCCCGCCCGGTTACGTTGTATCGCCTTGGCCACCTTTTGGACCGCTTCGTCCTGACCTACCACATAGTCTTTGATCAACTTCGGTAGTTCGGCAAGTTTATTGCTTTCTGTTTGCGCAATACGGTTTACAGGAATACCACTCATCATACTTACTACGTCGGCCACATTGTCTGCAGTAACTGTTTCCCGGTTTAGCTTACTTTCTTCTTCCCAACGTTCCTGAGCAGCAGCTAAATCCTTTTCAAGCCGTTTCTCATCATCCCTGAGTTTTGCCGCCTCTTCATATTTCTGCTTTTTTACCACACTGTTCTTTAGCTCGCGAACATCTTCCAGTTTTTGCTCTAATTCCAGGATTTGTTTTGGGACGTCCATGTTTACAATATGCACCCGTGAGCCTGCTTCATCAAGAGCATCAATGGCTTTATCCGGCAAAAATCTGTCCGTCATATACCGATTAGTGAGCTTCACACAGGCATTAATAGCGTCATCGGTGTATAAGACATTATGATGATCCTCATATTTCTCTTTGATATTCATTAAGATCTCTAAGGTCTCTTCCACTGAAGTGGGTTCTACCATTACCTTTTGGAACCGTCGCTCAAGCGCACCGTCTTTTTCAATGTATTGGCGATATTCATCAAGTGTCGTGGCACCAATACATTGTATTTCCCCTCTTGCCAAAGCAGGTTTGAACATGTTTGAAGCATCCAAGCTCCCGGTAGCACCACCTGCACCTACAATGGTATGGATCTCGTCAATGAACAAAATAATATCATCATTCTTCTCCAGTTCATTCATTACCGCCTTCATGCGTTCCTCAAACTGGCCCCTATATTTCGTCCCGGCAACCAGGGAAGCCAAATCCAGGGTGACCACTCTTTTGTTGTATAAAATTCGGGAAACCTTTTTGGTAATGATACGTAGTGCCAAGCCTTCAGCAATAGCACTTTTACCTACCCCTGGCTCACCGATCAATAGAGGATTGTTCTTTTTTCTTCGGCTGAGTATTTGTGATACACGTTCAATCTCCTTCTCCCGACCCACTACAGGATCCAACTTATTCTCTTCTGCTAATTTGGTGAGGTCCCGGCCAAAATTGTCCAACACCGGAGTTTTCGATTTTTTGCTTCCTTTTTGCTGACTTGCACTTCCAAAACTCTCTTTGGATTCCCCACTATCTTCCGGGTCGCTGGAAAAGGATTCCGAAGTAGGAGAATCGACATAATCATCTTCACTGGTGATCATGGATTTGAATTGCTCTTTAACATTGTCATAATCCACCTTCAATTTGTGCAATAGCTTTGTAGTAGGGTCATTCTCGTTCCTGAGAATACACAACAACAAATGAGCAGTATTGATAGATGAACTTTGGAAAAGTTTTGCCTCTAAAAAAGTTGTTTTCAGCGCCCTTTCAGCTTGTCGGGTTAAGTGCAGGTTCTTCTTGTCTTTCTGAAGAGCACCAGTATTGGGGTTGGCCGGACTTAAAATCTCTACTTTTCTTCGTAGATGATCCAAGTCTACATCCAGGGCATCCAAGATGTTTATCGCTTTTCCATTACCGTCTCGCAACAAACCTAACATCAAATGCTCGGTACCAATGAAATCATGTCCCAAACGCAAGGCTTCTTCCTTGCTGTAAGCGATGACATCTTTTACCCTTGGTGAAAAATTATCGTCCATAGCTATTCTTATAATCGAACTAAAATTAATAAAAGTATTCCAACGGTGTTCAAATACCGTACCCATATTCGACAAAGTCGGTTGAAATCACGAAAAATAGCAGTTTTTACATAATTTTTAACGGATAATGACGAATTGAATTGTAGGGATTTCGTGTTAATAATTTTTTTAATAAAGTGAAGGGGTAGTGCACGAAAAGGTGCAATTTTTGGTATATTGCCACGATATTTTAACCACAAAAAAGGAATAGATTTTTGCGATGGCGGAAGGAGAAAAATTGATACCCATCAACATTGAGGATGAAATGAAATCTGCCTACATTGATTATTCAATGTCGGTCATTGTGTCACGTGCCCTGCCAGATGTTAGGGATGGTCTAAAGCCCGTTCATAGAAGGGTGCTTTTTGGAATGCATGAATTAGGGGTACGGGCATCCAGTTCGTATAAAAAATCGGCCAGAATAGTAGGGGAGGTATTAGGAAAATACCATCCTCACGGCGATACTTCTGTATATGATACAATGGTACGCATGGCCCAGGAATGGAGCTTGCGGTATATGTTGGTGGATGGCCAGGGAAATTTTGGCTCTATCGATGGAGATAGTCCGGCAGCAATGCGGTATACGGAGGCAAGGATGCGCCGAATATCGGAAGAAATGCTGGCAGATATTGACAAGGAAACGGTAGATCATCAACTCAACTTTGACGATACGCTGCAGGAACCAACGGTCCTTCCTACTCGAATCCCTAACCTTCTGGTCAATGGGGCTTCCGGAATTGCCGTGGGGATGGCTACGAATATGCCACCGCATAACCTTTCTGAAGTGGTGGATGGCACCGTAGCCTATATTGATAATACCGATATTGAGATCGATGAACTTATCAGGCATATAAAGGCACCTGACTTTCCCACAGGAGGAATGATCTATGGTTATGATGGGGTCAAAGAGGCCTTTCATACCGGAAGAGGGAGAGTGGTGATGCGGGCCAAAGCACATTTTGAAGAAGTACAGGGAAGAGAGTGTATTATTGTTACCGAAATTCCCTTTCAGGTCAATAAGGCCGATATGATCAAGAAAACGGCAGACCTTGTTAATGATAAGAAAATAGAGGGTATTGCCAATATTCGGGATGAATCGGATCGGAAAGGAATGCGTATTGTATATATCCTTAAGCGCGATGCGATCCCCAATATTGTGCTTAATATGCTATATAAGTACACTGCATTGCAGTCTTCGTTCAGTGTAAACAATATTGCCCTGGTTAAAGGAAGGCCGCAACTGTTAAATCTCAAAGAACTTATACAGCACTTTGTAGAACACCGTCATGAGGTGGTGGTACGGCGTACCCAATACGAATTGCGAAAGGCAGAAGAGCGTGCTCATATCCTCGAGGGACTCATCATTGCTTCAGACAACATTGATGAAGTTATTTCCATTATTCGAGCTTCTGCAAATGTGGAAGATGCCAGGAATAGCTTAATTGAACGGTTTAAACTGACAGAAATTCAGGCCAGGGCGATTGTAGAGATGCGATTACGCCAGTTGACTGGATTGGAGCAAGACAAACTTCGTGAAGAGTATGACGAGTTGCTCAAAACCATTGAGGATTTAAAGGATATTCTTGATAAAAAGGAGCGAAGGATGTCCATTATAAAGGAAGAACTCTTTGAGGTCAAAGAAAAATATGGGGACGACCGCAGGTCGGAAATTGATTTTGCCGGGGGGGATTTTAGTATAGAGGATATGATTCCCGATGAGCAGGTGGTCATTACCATTTCTCATGCGGGTTACATCAAGAGAACCCCATTAACGGAATATAAGACCCAGCACAGAGGTGGGGTAGGTCAGAAAGCATCCACTACCCGAAATGAGGATTTCCTGGAACATCTTTTTGTGGGAACCAACCACCAGTACATGTTGTTTTTTACGCAAAAAGGGAAATGTTTCTGGATGCGGGTGTTCGAGATACCTGAGGGTAGTAGAACGTCTAAAGGACGAGCAATTCAGAACCTTATCAATATTGACCGGGAAGACAAAGTAAAAGCCTTTATCTGTACTCAGGATTTAAAAGATGAGGATTATGTAAACAGTCATTATGTAATAATGGCTACGAAGAAAGGCGTAGTTAAGAAAACATCCCTGGAACAATATTCCAGGCCCAGACAAAATGGAATTAATGCCATTACGGTACGTGATGGGGACGAATTACTTGAAGCGAAATTGACAACGGGTACCAGCCAGATCCTCCTGGGACTAAAATCTGGGAAAGCCATTCGGTTTGAAGAAGGAAAAACCCGGCCTATGGGAAGAAATGCATCAGGTGTCCGGGGTATTACGTTGGCAGATGATAAGGATGAAGTGATAGGAATGATTTCCGTGCACAATTTTGAAGAAGATATTCTGGTTGTATCAGAGAATGGGTACGGCAAAAGATCCAATATTGATGACTATCGCGTAACTAATAGAGGTGGAAAAGGTGTAAAAACCATTTCCATTACTTCTAAGACGGGAGAATTGGTAGCCATCAAGAATGTTGCCGACGCGGATGACCTTATGATCATTAACAAATCGGGTATTGCCATTCGGATGAGTGTTGAGGATTTGCGCGTTATGGGTAGGGCAACTCAGGGAGTGAAGCTCATTAATTTAAAAGAAGGAGACTCTATTGCGGCGGTTGCCAAAGTGATGAAAGATGAAGATGCCGTAGACGATGTGGATATCCGGAATATCGAGGTGGATGAAGAAGATGGCACGGCTCTTGATACCAATGATGGCGAACAGAACTAAAACAAGAATAAACACTAATTAAATGACATTTAAAATGAGAACTACACTTTCAATAGTACTCGCCCTTTTTGTTGCAATGGCGGGTTATTCCCAAAAGGATGAAATAAAAGCGGCCACCAAGGCCTTGAAAAGTGGAGATGCGGCTGCAGCCAAAAGCGCTTTGGAGGGTGCCTCAGGGAGCATTGCCGGAGCAGATGCCAGAATGCAAGCGCAATATTACGTTTTGTTAGGCAATGCACATTCCACTTTATCTGAGTTTGGACCAGCTATTGAGGCTTACAAAAAAGTGGTAAGCATCGAAGAAACCAGCGGTAAGGCGAAATACACAGCAGAAGCCACTCAAAAAATGGGGCAGATGACTGGAGATTTAGTAAATTCTGCAATAGAAGACAGTAATAACAAAAAGTTCGCCGAAGGGGCCACTAAGCTATATCAGGCGTACAGTCTTAGTCCGGCAGATACCGTTTATCTGTATTATGCAGCAAGTACCGCTGTGAACGGAGGACCTGACCTTTACGATCAGGCAATAAAGTATTATGAAGAGCTTAAAGAAATCAATTATGATGGTAGCTCTCTGAAATACACCGCAGTAAATATTGCTTCCGGAGAGGTAGAAGAGTTAGACGAGACTACCCGTGATCTTTACGTTAAAGCAGGAACCCATAAGGATCCTAAAGAAGAACGGACACCATCAAAAAAGGCAGAAATTGTTAAGAACATCGCCTTGATCTATCAGGAACAAGGGAAAAATGATGAGGCATTGGCGGCCTATGAAGACGCAATTGCCAACAACCCTAATGATGTTAACCTTGTATTGAACAAAGCAAATCTGTATTATACTTTAGGTGACAAAGATAAATTTAAAGAACTGATGTCCCAGGCTTCCGATATGGCACCGGATAATCCGGATTTATTGTACAACATCGGTGTGATCAATATGGAGCAAGGTAATATGGAAGAGGCCCGAGCAGCATATTTAAAAGCTTTGGAAGTAGACCCTGGCTATGTGAATGCTCAGCTCAATCTTTCCACGTCTTATGTAAATGAGGGAAATGCGCTTATCGATGAGATGAATGAGTTGGGTACCTCAAGAGCTGATGCGCAGAAGTACGACGAACTGAAGACCAAAAAGGACGATTTGTTCCGTAAGGGGGCAGAAATCTTGGAAGAAGCTTTGAAAACAAATACCGATAATGAAGGTATACTTTCGCAGTTGAAAAATATTTATGGTGCGCTTGGCGATAATGAAAATTTCATGCGTGTTAAAAAGCTGCTAGGAGAATAAAACCATACAGATTTATAAACTTAAAACCCGCTCTAAGCGGGTTTTTTTATACTACTTTCTTAATAACGCGTAGTTGGTGGGTATACCTCCTTTGTGCAGTACTAAAAATACCCGTATGGTCAAGGCGGTCAATGCGTACATGACCATAGGAATGGATGATATGATTGTTTTCCAAAATGATACCCACATGATCTATACTACCCTCGGTATTATCAAAGAAAGCAAGATCTCCAGGCTCACTTTCTTCTATAAAACTTAAAGGCTCCCCTTGTGTTGCCTGTTCTGTAGTGGTACGTAAAAGCCGGAATCCGTTTATTTTATACACCATTTGGGTAAAACCGGCACTATCAATACCGAAAGGCGATTTTCCACCCTTTAGATCCGGACAATTCAAGTACAGAAATGCCGTATTCACCAAATTGGTTTTGGGATGGTTAGAATTTAAAGGCATTTCCTCTACGGTATGCTGTAAACAAGGAGCAACATCCATTCGCGAACCAAGCAAAATAGGCAGGAAAACCTGATCCTTTGTGCAAACATGTGTAATAAAGTCTGTGTTGTATAATGCGTCCTGCTGTTCAATCTCTTGAAAAACAGATTCGGGAATCCTGGTGATCTGGTTGTTTTGTACCCATCCCTCGCATTTATCAAAGCTTATCTGAATCCGACTCCATTCTTTTCGTGATTCCTTTATTTTGAAATGATCACCATACAAGACCTGGGAGATCATCCCGGCATCTTCATCAGGGGATCCCCGCAAAGGAACAATGCTTAGATGCCCAATACCATATTGCATGTACCGCTCTTGTTAAAGTCGTTCCAAAATCATTGCAGAAGCCCCGCCCCCTCCATTACAAATGGCAGCAGCCCCTAGTTTTGCATTGTTTTGGGCAAGTACGTGGAGCAAGGTGACCACAATTCGAGCACCGGAACATCCGAGAGGATGGCCCAGCGAAACGGCTCCACCGTTAACATTTACATTAGTATCGGACAACTCTAAAAGTTTCATATTGGCAAGTGCCACTACAGAAAAAGCCTCGTTAAATTCAAAGTAGTCTACCTCATCGATAGTGACGTTAGCCTTTGCTAACGCCTTGGGTAGCGCTTTAGCAGGGGCTGTGGTAAACCATTTAGGCTCTTGTGCGGCATCAGCATAGCTCCTGATTTTAGCCAGAGGTTGTAACTTAAGTTCTTCAGCTTTTTCCGCACTCATGAGGATCAATGCTGCTGCACCATCGTTGATGGTAGATGCGTTTGCTGCGGTTACGGTACCCTCCTTTGAGAACGCCGGGCGTAAATTTGGAATCTTTTCCATTTTTACATTTTTGTATTCCTCGTCTTCATTAACGAGAACCGGTTCTCCCCTTCGTTGTGGCACTTCTACGGGAACCACCTCGTCTTTGAACTTACCTGATTTCCATGCATTTTCAGAACGGCTATAGGATTGTATGGCATAGGCATCCTGCTCTTCTCTACTGTGGTCATATTTGTCCGCACAGGCATCTGCACAGACTCCCATCGCATTTCCATCATATACATCGACCAGGCCATCTTTTTGCATGCCATCTATAAGCGAAGCCGGGCCAAATTTATGACCATTCCGCAAGTGCAGATAATGAGGTATACTACTCATATTCTCCATTCCACCGGCAACTACAATTTCCGTATCCCCCAGGGCAATGGATTGGGCGGCCTGCATAACACTTTTCATACCTGAGGCACAAACCTTGTTTACAGTTGTGCAGGGAACGTTTTCTGGGATGCCGGCATAAATAGCCGCCTGTCGGGCAGGCGCCTGGCCCGTCCCGGCCTGTACTACATTACCCATAATGACCTCATCCACCATATTCGGGGATAGGTTGATTTTATCAAGAGCACCTTTTATTGCCGTAGCTCCCAATTTTGGGGCCGGAATGGTAGATAATGATCCTAAGAAACTGCCTATTGGGGTCCGAACAGCAGCTACGATAACAACTTCTTTCATTCGCTTCAAAACTTAGTTGGGACGAAAATACTAATTTTAATAGCAATCCCGGAGTCAGAACGATTGCTCATTTATTTTCTATTTTTGGAAGAAGTCTTCATATTCGATGGGAAAGTCGCTAGACAATTTTTATAAGAATCAATCACTGATTTACAAATATTTTCTCTACGTAATCTCCATTGCCTTAATCGTATTTTTCTTTCCAAAAGGAGGAAAGTTCAAATATGAATTTCAAAAAGGGAAACCCTGGCAATACGAAAATTTGTATGCCCCTTTTGATTTTTCCATCAAAAAAACAGACACTGAGCTCGAGCAGGAACGCAAGGACCTGGAAGAAAATAAACCCAACTACTACACCTATGACTATACTATTGCGGAAGGGGTTCGTACAGCATTTAAGTCCGAGTTTGAACGTCAGTTTGCAGCAGGGACGTACACTACACAATACAAGGAGTATCTCTTTCAGTTTGGCAATGGTATTTTGGATACGATTTACGGGTTGGGTGTTTTTGAAAATGATATTTCCTCGGGAAAGTTGTTTTTAATTTTTACGAATGAGGCAATTTCCGTCCGGGCAGGGCAGGTGCGGGATTTGGACGAAAGTAGTGCCTTGGCCCAACAACAGACCAAAGATCTTGGGAATAGTATGATTGCCGCAAGGCTCGCCACAATTTTGAACAAGGTGTTAAAAGCCAACGTCTTTTATGACAAAAACCTAAGTGAAAGCGCCTTGCAAGAAGAGCTTTCGAAAATATCGTATACAAGAGGAACAATTGCCGAGGGAAAACTGATCATTGCAAAGGGCGAGGTGGTAGAAGCTGAGAACTACAATATTTTACTTTCCCTAAAAGAAGAATACGAATCGGAACTGTGGAAAGGAAATAATTATTATTTCATCCTTTTCGGTTATACCATCCTTGTAGCGTTGGTACTAATGATGCTATTTCTTTTCTTGAAAAAATACCGGCCGGAAATATTTGCCAACAGCAATAAAGTGACGTTTATATTTTTCAATATTTTGTTGATGGTATTTATCACTACGCTGGTAGTAAAAACCAATGATCGTTACTTATACGCTGTACCGCTGTGTATTCTGCCGTTGATCCTAAAGAACTTTTTTGACGCACGTCTGGGTTTATTTGTGCATGTGCTTACCATCCTGATCTTAGGGTTTGTTGTACCTAACAGTTTTGAATACATTTTTTTGCAGATCATAGCAGGTATAGTTACCATTTTAACCGTGTCCGAACTCTACAAACGCGCCAACCTGTTCATTTCCGTCGGACAGATCACGCTAATTTATATCATCGGATATTTTGCCTTCCATAGTATTCATGAAGGGAATATGGACAATATTCAATGGATCACGTTTGGTATTTTTCTATTGAACGGTATGATCACCTTATTTGCTCAACCTTTGATCTACTTGTACGAAAAGATCTTTGGGCTGGTATCCGACGTCTCGCTTTTGGAGCTTTCCGATACGAATTCAAAATTGCTTAAAGAACTTGCTAATAAAGCTCCTGGAACATTTCATCATTCCCTGCAAGTAGCCAATTTAGCCGAAGCGGCTGCGGGTGAAGTAGGTGCCAATGCCATGTTGGTTAGAGTAGGAGCGTTGTATCATGATATCGGAAAAATGGCTCGCCCGACCTATTTTACCGAGAATCAGATTACCAATGCGAATCCACATAATGAATTGCCACCTAAGGAAAGCGCAAAGATCATAATTGATCACGTGATAGATGGCATTGAACTGGCGAGAAAGAATAATCTTCCGGACAGGGTTATTGATTTCATTCGGACACATCACGGTACTACACTGGTGTATTACTTTTACAAGAAGCAGCAGGAATTGGATGCTGAAACCTTGGATAAGGAATTTCGATATCCCGGACCGATACCTTTTTCAAAGGAAACCGCTATTTTGATGATGTCTGACGCGGTTGAGGCGGCCTCAAAAAGCCTTAAATCTCCCACCTATCCTATAATTGATGAGTTTGTAGAGAAGATTGTTCAGGGGCAGCTTACTGCTAATCAATTCATCAACGCCAATATTACCCTCAAGGAAATAGAGGCAATCAAAAAGGTACTCAAAAAGAAGCTTACCAATATCTACCATTTACGGGTAGAGTATCCGGAGTAATTCTCTCTAATTTGGTTTTTAGGGCGAAGGTTTTTGTTAAGGATTTGAGAAACCCCTTGTCTTTTGCAGCTATTTGTATTATTTTGAGATAAAGTGAAAGTTTTACTTTTAATTCAAAAAGTATCGCTATGAATAAGACGCTTGCCTCCACCATTTTCTTGTTTCTCGGTTGTTTTCTTTTTGCGCAATCTCAAAACCACGGCCCACAAGCTGAGATATCCCGTGCTCCTTTTGAGGCGGAATCCTTGTACCAGATCAGTCAAAAGGATTCTCTCGCTACCTGGCGCGAACAGGTGGTTTTACATTTGGATGCTAAAACCTATAAGCCAAAAGAAACCGTATTTTTCAAAGCATATGTACTTACTGGGCCCAAACAGCTAAGGGTCAGCGCGAGTAATGTACTTCGGGTGGAACTTTTGGACGCTGAAGGGAATTTGGTCACCGACCAATATCATAGAATCGAAAAAGGAGCCGTTAATGGGGTTGTTGAGCTTCCTAAAAAGATGGAAGCCGGCAAGTATTACCTTAGGGCGTATACTCGTTGGATGCTAAATTATGGGGATGACAGCCTCCCTGTAAAAGAAGTTTGGGTTTCTAAATCCGCAAATCGGGAAGAGGATAACAGCAGTACAACCATTATTTTTTCAGAAAGTGGATCCTTTGTGGCAGGTCTTGAAAATAAGGGGGTGATATCTGATAGCAATGGAAATCCCATCAACGGAGCTATTGTTGACGAAAATGGGATAAAGGTGGCTAATGTCATGGATTATGGCAGTGGTCTCGCAACCTTTACCTTGGTTCCTGACATTGGAAAAAACTATTATTTTGAAAAATCCAACAGAGAAAAGATAAAGTTAACCCAGCCCTTAGCAGAAGGAGTGGTACTTCAGGCAAATACTATTGAAGACGAAAAAATACAAATCAGAATTGGCGCTACAGTGCAATTGCAAGAAGGTACGTACTACCTTAAAGGCAGCAGGGCGGGCAAAGAATACTTACGATCGGAAATCACCTTTGACAAGGAGAAAGGTTTTGTTGAATTGGAGATCAAAAAAGAAGGCCTTCCCCGTGGCCTTTTAAACCTGATCTTAGAAGATACCTATGGCCAAATATGGGCAGAACGACCATTTTATGTCCAGGCAGATGACCTTCAGGTGACACTGTCCAAAACATCTGATTTTTTGGAAGACGGGACGCGAAAAATGCGCTATGCATTAAAGCTATCCGATCTAGAAGGCCACCCGATTACTTCTGAGCTAATGGTAAGTCTAAAAGGCGTAGATAACACTTCCGAGGCTATTGCAATGGCGAGTGACGAAAGAGGAATGAGTTATTTGAAAGATCTTCAGGTACTAACACAACGTATACCGGAAGGATCATCCATAACTTCAGAAAATGAAGTGCCTGAACAAATCAAATACGCTTTTCAAAATGGGTTGGAGTTTTATGGTCAGGCGTATGATCTTAATAATGCGGTAGTAACAAACGACAAGATCAAGATTTATATTAACACTGAACAGAATGTTGAAGTAAGGGAAGTGGCTACCAATTCTAAAGGTTTGTTTACCCTAACCGGACTTCAGCTTGAAGGTAAGATCAACATGACATTTAGAAGGGACGGTAAGAATGCCAGGGAACAGCTGGTGAAAGTAATTCCGTATCAATATGAGCTGCCTGAACTAAAACTTGATCAAGGGTTCGTACGTCCAGCTGTCAACCCCGTCCGGGAAAGTGGACAGATGATCCCACAGAAACAATTGTCCGATTTTAGTTTTGAGGGCCAGCCTGCCGACCTGATCCCATTGGAAGAAGTGACCTTGGTGGGACAACGAAAACTAAGTAAAGTTGCCACCTCGGTTTATGATATAGAACCAAGCAGGGTAGTGTATCAAGATTCGGAACGACCAAAAACCTTACCCCAACTGTTTCTGGGTGTTCCCGGGGTATATATTGCGAATATAGGGGATTTAAACCCCTCCTTACAGTTACCTTCAAGAGCAGGTATGGGACCTCCTCTTTGGGTAATAGATGGGTTTCCATTATCCCAGGACTCCTATTACGCTTCTCCTTCCGGAGGTTTTTCAACCGAAGGACCTAGCCAATTACGAGAAGTAATGGATATCGTCCCATTTGTTGATGTGGAACGAATTGAATTCCTCTTTGGACCTGATGCCGCTATTTATGGCACCCGTGGTTCTGGAGGCGTTATACTCATCTACACCAAAAACGGGGGATATTCAACAGACTTTTTGGATAGAGATCAGGCGCAGATCGCTTTTGAAGGATTTCAGCCATCTATTGATATGGTGGATTACTTTACTTCACAAAATAGAAAACTTATAAAGAATAGGAGCGCTGCAACACTATATTGGAACCCTTCTTTAGCAACTGATGAAAACGGAGAAGCTTACCTGGAGTTCCTTATTCCCGAAAATGCTGATAAGGTGCTTTTGGAGGTTACGGCAATAACTGAAGAAGGTAAAAGAGGTTCCCTAAGGTCCTTATCAAGATTGTGATCAAATAATTAAAAAAATTGTTGCTAAGTAGCCCTTGAAACGGTATTTTTGCACCCGCCTGAATGACAAGATAAAATGGTGGGCAGGTTCGCGTTTTTAGCGAAAGTTCATTTTATACAGGAGAGGTGCCGGAGTGGTAACGGAGCAGATTGCTAATCTGTCGACGGGTAACCGTCGCCTGGGTTCGAGTCCCAGTCTCTCCGCCTTCGTCGGCCGGAGCCATAGAGGGCAAAGGCCGACTTTTTAATCAGGAAGGCCGACTTACGGCGGATACATCCGCTAAAGGTATGAATCAATTAGTTCCATCCCATAATCGTTTCGGATTTGGGTATTGAAATTTGAAGTTTTCAGTTCGTAAGAACTGTATCGGGGTGTAGCGTAGCCCGGTTATCGCGCCTGCTTTGGGAGCAGGAGGTCGCAGGTTCGAATCCTGCCACCCCGACAGATAAAAGCTAAAAAGTTCTCGTAGAAAGTTTACTTTCTTAAGAGAACTTTTTGCTTTTATAGAATAGTAAAGCACAGCTTTAATTTGCAACAACCCCTCATCAGGATGCACGAAGTGAATCCAGCCACCCCGACCAGAATGGTTTCATTAGGGACCATTGGATTGCATTTCATTTGGAAACCAGAAAATTATGAAGTTAAAAGGTATGTTTAGAAGTAAATCTAGTTATCCAGACAAGAACCTATTTTTGGGGTTCATTTAGGAGACTTTATAATCAACTAGATTAAAACTACCGCTAAAAAATTTACAAACGCACTAGGCCATCTCCCGAAGTGTTGATGACTTTTGGAACCTGATTCCCTCTTGGATATAACAGAACCAAACTCTTTTTTTTAGGGCAACCATCTTTTGGCAGATGAATGGTGAGAATCCCATTTTCAATTTTAAAATACAGGCTTTCCATGGGTATATCTTCAGTTACAATGGCATAACGTTGGTCTTCAACCATGTAAAAAATGGAATTTTCACCGCTTACCGACACATACTCAAAACCCTCGGCCAAATCTGACGTAACGCGTTGGGCTGTGGTTGTGATAAGATTTAAGAACAAAGTGATACAGCAAAGAAGAACTGTTTTGAATTGGAACATTTATAAAGATTTGGGATTTCTAATTACGTCATTTAATTGGTTTCAATAGAAGTGTTTTCGATAAACGGTATCGATTCAGGAATTTTTCGACCAAATACCTGCTATTGAGAGCATTATTTAACCATCAGCAGCATATTCACTTGTAGTAGTTGGGAATTGATATTCGTTGTGTTTTTAGTTCTTTACGAATTATTTCTGGAATTCAAGATGGATGGTTTGGCCATTAAAAGACTTTGGAAAGGTCAGAAAGCAAATCCCAGTTGAGTACTAAAAGTGGGTATAATCCTATCTCCGTCCTCAACTTTTCCCCCGAACCGGAAGGGCAGAAAAACGGCTAAGACAAGGAAGATGTTCTTCTTTTTTGCTATGTCTAGAGGAAAAAAAAGAAGCTTGTTCATCCCAATATTGAAGCCATAGGCCTGTCTGTCCATGAATTCCACTGCTGGACGAAAATCTGCCCAGAAGTTGCTTCCAATATCATAGAACAACCCATGCAATAAAATAAAATTGGTCATGTCCCCCTGGCCAATTACAGGTGTTAGCTGTACATCATACAACAGGTTCTTCCCTACAGGTAGATTTGCCCCTATTGGGATGGCAAAGCCGTTAGTACTGGATATCTCATTAAGCCCGTTATCATACCAAAGCACCGAAGATGCAATTCCTATATGATAACTGAGCTTTTCCTGACCAAACCCTATATCGGAACAGATACCCAGAGCTAGTAGCAAACCAAAGAACTTCCTTCCTAACATCATAAGTCATTGATGTTTTTGGAAATGGGTAGTTTTCGAATACGCTTCCCTGTTGCAGCAAAAATGGCATTGCACACTGCGGCATAGGTTGGCGGCCCAGCTATTTCCCCGACACCCCATGGTTGGGTTTCGTCGTTCTCGCAAATATGTACCTTGATCTCCGGGATTTCATTGATTCGAAATACTGGATTGTCATGAAAGTTGCTACGCTGAACAACGCCTTGGACATATTCTGTTCCACCATAGAATATGGCGGACAGGGCCCATATCACGCCGCCTTCCATTTGTTGCCTTACCTGATCAGGATTAATGACCAGGCCACAGTCTATAGAAGCGGTGATTTTGGTGACCTTTATTTCATTGTTAGCAGTGGAAACTTCCGCGACCACTGCACCATAGCCATTTCCATGCATATATGGATATACGGCTATGCCCTGACCATCGTTCTCTGGCATGGTCTTTCCCCACTGCGCTTTTTTTGCCACCAGTTCCAACGCTCCCCGTAACCTATTGATGTTGCATTTATAGGTGTGCTTGAAATCTACCATTTTGTTCCTGGGAAGCAAACTGAGACGAAATTCCAAGGGATCCCTTTTCAATTCATGGGCCACTTCGTCAATAAAGCATTCCGTTGAAAAGCCTTCTGCGTTGGCCATTACCGAACGCCATGCACCAACCTGGGTAAATCCGTCCACTGTGATCTGCGTTCCGGAACAGTTGGGAACATCATAGTACATCCAACCCAATAGCCCGCCCCAATTGGCCATTACATTTTTAAAATCCCATGATAAGGGCCTCCTGTCCTTAATACCCATGGTATGTTTATTAAGTTCGAATGGGTTCAGGTAGTCGAACTTGATGTCATCTTCCCGGCTATAGCACATTTTGACCAAATCGCCCCCTGCGGCCTTGGATACTACCATAGACTCCACTGCGTATTCTGAGGAATACCGTAGTCCAAAACCCCCACCACTGGGATGACAGTTAATCTTGATGTTTTCCTTGGGGATTCCCAGGTGTTTCTCAATATTGGCGATAATTTTATCGGCGGACTGTGTTCCCACCCACATTTCACAGGAATCAACCTTATAATGCGATGTGGCGTTCAAGGGTTCCATGCAGGCATGGTGTTGATAAGGAAACTCATAGGTATATGAGATGATATCGTCCATTTCGGATTCTTGGACTTTCTTACCAATTCGCAAGATCTCTGTGCCGTTTTCGCTATCTAATTGCTTCAGACAATCTGCAACAAATTTTTCGTGCTCTACTTTGGCATTGTCCCCTAACTCCCATTCGGCCTTTACGGCCAGTTTTCCTTGAAATGCCGCCCAAGTAGAATTAGCGATTATTGCAACTCCATCTCTTATATGTGTAGCAGCATCCAAAATGACCCCATCTACTCTCACTACTTTTTCAACACCGGGTATTTTTAGTGCTTCGGAATCGTCGAAACGCAATAGCTTACCCTTAAATACAGGGCATCGAAGGACTGCTGCATACTTCATATTGGGCAATTGGACATCGATACTAAAAGGATGTCGTCCCGTTACGATATCCGGGATAATTTTGCTCTTTAAGCGCTTCCCTATCAATTTGAACCTTGAACGATATTTTAACGGTACCGTTTCAAATAGTTCCCTGTAGTTGTCCGGTACCACAACCTTATCCACCAACTGGCCATATTCCAATCGCATTTCACTCCCGTGCCGGCAAACATGGTTGCTCTCGGCATAGCATTCATCCGTAAAGACCGACCACTCCCTGGCAGCCGCCTCGATCAATAGATATTTTGCAAAAGCCCCTGCTTTCCGAAGTAGGTCCCAGTGCAGCAGGGTGCTTGTACTACCTCCGGTAATATCCGATTCACTTACTGACGATTTGATGTACTTCACATTGATTTTTTCCCAATCGGCCTCAAGTTCTTCGGCCAGGATGGAAGAAAGCCCGGTACTCACTCCCTGACCCATCTCATACTTGGTTAGGCTTAAGAAAACACTACCATCCGGCCTAATTTGAAGAAAGTCCGTTAGGGGAAGTGCTCCTTCTGCGGCAAAACCATTTTCCAAATCGACCAGGGGTTCTAAGTGGACAGGTATATTGACCACTTCATTCACACAGCTCTGCAGAAAATTCAGCCCTATGACCAATCCACCACTTGCCAGACCTGTTGTCTTTAAAAAGTCTCTTCTGGATTTCGTTGTTTTCATATGCTATTGTTCTCAGAGGGTCGTTCAACTATTGATTTTATTGCTTTTAAGATTCTGGGATAGGTGCCACATCTGCAGATATTACCGGACATTGCATTTAGGATTTCCTCATCTGTTGGCATTGGATTGCTTTCCAAAAGCCCAATAGCATTCATGATCTGACCACTTTGGCAATAGCCGCATTGTGGCACCTGCTCATCAATCCATGCTTGTTGTAAAGACCGATAGGGTGTGGCCTCAACCCCTTCAATAGTTTGTATGTCCTTACCTACGGCCGACCTTACCGGCATGCTGCATGATCGCACCGCCTTACCTTCGATAAGTACCGTACAAGCACCACATTGGGCAATACCGCAACCAAATTTGGTGCCCGTCAACCCCACAACATCTCTTAGCGCCCAAAGCAGTGGCATGTTGGGATCCATTTTTTTTTCATGAGTGGTTCCATTGATAACTAATCGTATTGCATCCATATCTTATTTTTTACAGTTCTTGTTGTATTATAGTGGAGTCTGGGTCGGACATTTTTTCGATATGAAGCAGCTCTAAGGTTATCCCGGCACTCGGTAACTGAAAATATCCAAATTCAAAGGCTCCCTCTGTTTTTCCGTATTGCACCGACTTAAAACCCTTGGATATCAAATCGTTTTTTGCTGAGATAAAAGAATCGCGGTCATAAAATGAGATCCCCGAATGATGGTATCCTTCGCCATGCCTTGCTAAATGATGATCCAATGCACTTTCTCCGGAAATAGGTGAGATAAGTTCCAGACTGCTGGTTCCAATAGCGGCAATGGCCACCTTAAACGAATAGGGCTTAAAATCCCCATTGACCAGACATACTTCCGGTGCTATTTTCCAAACATTGAAAGTAAGCCCCATAATATTGGCCAACGTGGCCGCTTCACTTTCTAGATGCTTTACCACAAAGGATTGGTGATGTAAATGGGCGGAATGAGATATTGAAGTCATGTATGATAATTGATTGGAAACTCCTTTAAGCGAGTTTTTGGTAATAGTAGCAGGCAAAAGCTTTAGTGCTTTTACAATAGGGACAAAGCGGCCTTTTTTAAATACATACACGTGAAAAAGCGCTACGGGTAAATTTGGGTACAATCAAAAAGCCATAGTCAAATGGCCACCAAGATCTTTCCTGAGCCCTCTTTGCCCCCTTGCATTTCTTTCAAACTAACAACTAGAATTCTTGAACCGTTGGGCGAAGCGCAATTTCATTGACATCAACATCGGAAGGTTGTGCTATGGCAAACGCGATGGCCCTGGCTACGGATGCTGCAGGTATTGCTATTTTGTAAAAGTCATTGAGCAAATCTGCGCTGGCTGCATGCGAGGTACCATACTGTAGTTCAGAAGCCACCGCACCGGGTGCTATTGTAGTAGTACGTATTTTTTCACCAACTTCGTGCCTGAACCCTTCTGAGATAGCTCTGACGGCGAACTTGGTCGCACTATACACTGTTCCTCCAGGACTAAATACCTTTAGGCCAGCAACAGAAGAAAGGGTAACAAAATGACCGGATTTTTGTTTTTCAAATATTGGTAGGGCCGCGGCAAAACCATTAAGCACACCTTTGATATTGATATCGATCATTTTATCCCATTCTTCCACTTTTAATGCTTGCAACGGGGCAATGGACATGATACCGGCATTGTTGACCAACACATCCAACTTTCCAAAAGTTTCCACGGTTTTTTCCGCAAAAAGCCTGACCTGGCCACTATCAGTCACATCCATTTCCATGTACACAGCCGTACCCCCACTTTCGTTTATTTCATCTGTGATGTTCTTTAGCTTCTCCAAACGCCTGGCACCTAACATTACTTTTGCACCTTTGACAGCCAAGTGCCTTGCCGTTACCTCTCCCAGCCCACTGCTTGCCCCGGTAATGGCAACAACCTTTCCTTTGATTTCACTCATTTTTCATAGATTTAGTTTGACATTTTTTTGCCCATACAAGCTTGAATCTTGTTCAAATCTTGCGGCAAGCCTAAAAGTAGTGTGACGGCCCGCTTGCATGGCCGATTAAATGCCTAAGGGGGCCTATTATGGTACGAAGGAGGTGTTTAATGGTCCAAAACACTCTAGCATTAAAAGGAATATATACCTTATTGGCTTCTAGATATTCCAGAGCACCCTATTTCAAAATCATCGAATTCTTTGAGGTAGTTTTCAACGGCCTTTGTTGCCAGGGGCGCATCATCAACAATTAAGCACTTCTTTAATTTGCAAGAACCCTTATCCAGAGGTACGAAGTGAATACTACCATTTCATATTTGGTAGTTTTAAACCAATGTCCTAAACCGGAAATAGTGGAACCTGCACCCTTGCAAAGTCCCAAGGCCTGCGATACAAACAACAAATGCCATTAGGTTAACCCCCGCCACCTAAGGATTAACAACAAATTTCTTGGATTGACTCTTAAAACAATTTCTTTTGTAAGAAAATGCCCTCAAAAAATAATGAGGATTTGCAATCGTCTGTTTACTTTGCCTGCAATTAAAAAGTATTTACCGCTTTTGGTGTTTTGTGCATTTGTCGCGGGCAATGCTCAGTTGAGCGACTTGCACTACCTCCCCCCCTTGAAACAGGGGCAAAACAACGGGGCAATTCAGCAACAAGCGGTGTATCTTTCTACCCCGGAAACGACAGCTTTTACGGTAAATGTATACCAGGGAACGAATACAACACCTGTAACCTCTTTTACGATCTCCAATACCAGCCCGGCGGTTTATAATCTAGGAAATGGTGATAACAACATTACACTGGTAACCAATGCTAATACAGGTGTAGTATTGACCAATAGCGGACTCCGGTTTGAGGCCCCAGGAAGTAATGATTTCTATGTAAACTACAGAGGGAGATCAAACTCACAGGCAGCTTCTCTGACCTCAAAAGGTAGAGTAGCCATGGGAACTAGTTTTAAATGGGGGGGTGTCCCTAACCTGGGCAGTCATCCTTCAAAATCCAATACCCTTGGCATCATGGCTACTGAGAATAATACGACTATTGATGTCTTTGGGTATGATCCTGATTGTGAATTCCGGGTAGGCTCCAATATCGCCGGAATTACTGCAGATACGTACCAAATAGTGCTGGATGCCAATGAATCATTTGTGTTTGAAACCTACATCGGTAATTCACCCACACCAGCCCATGAGGATGGTTGGATAGGGGCCTCCATTGTTTCGGATAAGGACATAGTAATTAGCAACGGTTCTTTAAATTATGGCCGCCAGGCAGGGGCGGGAAATCGGGATGCCGGGATAGATCAACCTGTTCCCGAAAATCGACTGGGGAAAGAGTACGTTTTTGTTAGAGGTTACGGGGGTGCCGGCGGTGAAACGGAATTTCCACTCATAATTGGTACCCAGAATAATACCGAGATTTATGTTAATGGTTCAGCAACACCAATAGCCACGATAAACAACGGGGAGCATTTTGAAATCCCCGGCAGTAACTATTCTTCCAATACGGTTGGTGCTAACATGTATGTGCAAACTTCCAAAGACGTTTATGCTTATCAATGTATGGCCGGTTCCGATAGGGTGTATACCCAGGGCTTGAATTTTGTAGCCCCTGTAAACTGTTTGTTGCCGGATACTATGGATAATATCCCGG
The DNA here is from genome assembly GCA_028284665.1 of Croceivirga sp. Classification (GTDB taxonomy): domain Bacteria; phylum Bacteroidota; class Bacteroidia; order Flavobacteriales; family Flavobacteriaceae; genus Croceivirga. The sequence goes on along the minus strand of JANQRG010000011.1, from coordinate 39,223 downwards.
ATATCACCAATGCAGCCGGAATAACAGTTACCGGAGGGGTAACTATAATCGCTTCGACGGTTACACCCGATAGCAATATCATAGTGATGGACTCCGGAGGTACTGTGACCCTCCCTACAGCTAATACGGTTGCAGGTACTTCGGATTGGAAAACCTTTTACATCCCTAATCTCACCGGGGATGTCAGTGTACAGTCTTCCGGGCCTATTGCAGTAGGATTCTTTGGTTTTAATGGGGCCAGGGGTCTTGCCGGGTACTATTCCGGATTTGATACAGTACCCAGTATTGATCTTCAAATCACAGGAAATAACTGTTTACCTGGTGCCATTTTGGGTATTGCCAGTGGGGAAACTTTCGATGCATACCAGTGGTATGGGGACGGTGCAATGATTCCCGGAGCTACTTCGGCGACTTATACTGCCTCCATGGCCGGGGACTACTACCTAAGGGTCACCCGTGGACCGTGTAGCTATGATTCCAATACGATTCAGGTTTACTATTGTAATCCGGATATCGTTTTGAATAAGGCAACAACCGACCTTATGGTATATGATGGGGATTTGGTAACCTTTGATATTACTGTGGAAAATCTTTGGAATGATCCGGTTACTAACCTTCGGATTTCCGATGTACTTCCTAATGGTTTAGACTTCATTTCCGCAACGGTATCCCGAGGTACATTCAGCTACCCCACTTGGACCATAGGTACGATGTCGTCAGGAGAACTCGTAAGCATGACCTTGGTAGCCAAAGCGCGGATGAATAACATTTACCTTGCATCAACAACAGTTACCAATACGATAACGAATTCTCAAGACCAGGCGGATACAAATACCACTCCGGACAGTCCTTCAGCCAATGTTCAGATCAACCGGATACAGCCTACTAGCGTTATTACAAATAGAAGGATCACGGTACGGGTTAACCGAAATTGAATAGATAGTTTTAGAGGGCTAGCATAAGTATGCTGTGGTAAATATTCACACTCATATTTTAGAACTAAGGAATGCATTAGTATATTTGCACCCGCCTACGCCAGCCTTCTTCGCCGTAGTAGCAAAGCTACGAAGGCTGAAAGACTGCATCGGGCAGGCTTGCAAAAAGGTCGCGTAGCTTCCGCCTCCGCAAAGCTTCGGACGGACAGGCAGCTTCGCCACCCGATATTAGGTCGCGTAGCTCAGCTGGATAGAGCATCTGCCTTCTAAGCAGACGGTCACAGGTTCGAATCCTGTCGCGATCACGAATAAACAAAATAGTCTCAAGTCAAATCAAGCTTGCTTGAATTTGTAAGTGAGGCTATTTTATTTTCAACGCGGAGCGTAGAAGGAAGGGCGACCGAAGTGGAGCCAATCCTTCTTCCCAATCTGCCAAGCTTGCTTGGGTTTTTTTTGTTTGTGAGATTCTCAACGCGGAGCGTTGAAGGAAGGGCTACCGGATGGGAGTCAATCCTATTTAGTCCTACTTTCAAACTATTCTTGGTTATAAGCCATTCTCAACGCGCCTGTCCGTCTATGGGGAGAGTTTTGAAGTAATGGCTACCGGATGGGAGCCAATCCTATTTAGTCCTACTTTCAAACTATTCTTGATTATAAAGCGATCTCAACGCACCTGTCCGCCTTTGGAGGAGAACGTTGAGGGTAGTAAGAACGAAAGGGATCCAAACTGTTTTTTTTCCTTATGTGATTTTAAAAGAGTCATTGGTTCACTCCGGAATTCATGGTTCGAGACTAAACGCATGAACGAAAACTGCGAGAACAACAGAATCTCGTTATTTGTGCCCATCATGCCGATATTAATGGCAAATGTTTGCCGCTTATTTGGACTTAAAATTACTTGGCTAAACTTAACACCCCTTTTGAAGCATTTATTCTCAAATTATTTCTCGATTTGAGCTCACCCCGAATAATAACATTTTCTATACTGTTATAAGCGTCAACTGTTTTTAGGGGATCTTTTTTTAAGATCAATAGGTTGGCAATGTTTCCTTCTTTAATAGTACCATATAATTTTTCAAGATGAAATGCCCTCGCATTATCAAAAGTGGCTGCTTTAAGAATGGTCTTTAAACTAACGCCTGCATTATACCAACTTTTCATTTCAAGATACCCACCATAACCAGGGGGAACAGTATACATGTTCATTACACCAAAATCGGTCCCAAATAATAATCTCCCTTCGTTGGTTTCTAAATATTTAACAACGGCATTAATTCTTTTTTCGAGCACTTTATAGATCGAATCCATCATGTGTTCATCGTTTTCAAACATGCGCCGAACGCTCCAATAAAACAAAGGGTTCGTTCGTTTAATAAAGCCAGGACGCCCTTTCATTCGTCTTTCAATCCATTTCCCTTCTTCAGAATTGAGCCATTTTATATATGCATTTGAATAGATGTTAGTAAGTATGGTATCATTAAGAAACCCTCCTTCCAAAACCCGTTGTTCTCCGGTGATTGCACTAAAAGTTGGCTGATAGCCGATTTGAAATGCTGCAATTTCGTGAAGTAAAGCTCTATGACTCGAAGGCAGTTCGGTCTCGGTTATTCTTTTGGGGTCAGAAAACCAGTTCCACATAGCATGGGCAATGATATCAACTTTAGCACCTACTGCATTACTCTGGCCTTCAAAAGAAGGAGCATGCAGTATCACCGGAATACCATAGTTTTTTGCTTCAGATAGGATATCCTTTAATAGGCCTTGACTTGGTTTTTCCCAGGTAACCTTTAATCCGGAGAATTCATCTTCATAAAGGAGTTTGGCACAAACCCCCTGCTGTTCACTAACGATCCTATTAATGGCATTTTTATAACTGTGATCCTCGAGATTGATAGAATCCGGATAGTTAACCTGGAGGTTGTAATGATCATGAAGAAATGGAATTTGATAACGCGAGGATTGATCCATTTCACCCATCTCCATCATAAAACCATCCATTATCATTAATTGTTCGCCGCAGGTATAAATATCTGGCGAGCATTCAGACCCTGCCAATCGCACAATGATTTTTGGGTCATATGCATTCAAATCAATTAGCGTGGTGTATCCAAAATATAAAAAGTTCTGCCCCAAGTTGTTAAAGTACTCATCCCTCAATTTTGGGTTTTTACGTTTGAGCCTAGCTGTCATTCCTGCCATATTGGCCAGGTGGACATGGCTGTCTATCAACCCTGGAATAATATATTTCCCATTGGCATCTATTGTCGTATACCAACCTTTTAGGTCAGGGCGACTTTCGCCTACATATACAATACGATTGGAATCCAAAGCGATACACCCATTGAACTTGTTTAATGTGTTAGTAGAATCAAAGGAAATTATAGTCGCGTTTTCGATGACAAGGCCTTTGGCTAAACTTATTTTATGACGCTCCGAACATTGTGTGAAGAAAAAAACTAACAAAAAGCTAAGTGCCAAACTAATGAATTTCCAATAGATCTGTTTGATCATAAAACTTGAAGATAAATAGATTCTAAGTTTATAATAATGTACTATCGATATAGCATACAATAACCTTATGTCAATATTATTTCATTTATGCTTTTAGAATTAATTCTACTGGTTCGGATTCATGATTTAGGAGTAATTGTATTTGATTTTAAATGGTTCATTCTCTAAATACTATTTGAATTTTTCGTTGAAGTCTACAATAATGAAATTTTGAATCATACCCCGTTATACGCTACATAGGTTGGGTTGCCGTTAATAAAATGTTCACGCATGTACTTCGATAAAGCTTAGAATTTCAGTACTTTATTTTATATAGGGATTTATCATGGAAATAGATTTCAACGTTGTCCATGTTTTAATGTGGTTTGGCATCTTGCAAGGTTTATTTCTTGGGGTGTATTTTTTATTTTGCTATCCGAACAATCAATGCTCAGTGCTGTTTAGTCTGCTACTACTTAGTTTGGTTATCTACGGCATATTGTTTATTGCCAGGGATATTTTTGAATCAAACGTAATTCCAGCCATTTTTATGCCTCTTGCCATTGGCCCGTTTTTCTGGGGGTATATCCGAAAATTTAAGGGTAGGGAAGTAAACTTTTGGCCTTTTTTAGCACATCTTACTCCTTTTTTCATAATTAATTCTCTATTGTTGTTCCTTTATTTTTTCCGATATGGCACACAGTTTTTTAATGAATTAAACTTGTTGCTTCCTTGGCTAGAACTATTTGTTTTTCTTTTCTGGATGTCTTATTTCTTTTTTGCCAGTAAAGAACTGGTGCAGCTAAGGGAATTGATAAGAATCAGTAGGTATTCCTGGGTTAGAAGCTGGGTAACTTCACTACTAATTTTGTTTAGTCTGTATTCCATAATTTGGGCTGGATACATTTTGATTAACTGGGGAATTTATGAGCTATCGATGACTACCAAAGAATACTATTTTGGTGCTATTTGTATCACTTTCATCCTTTATTTTTTGTCCACATATAGGTTGAGTATTTCTGAAACGGTACGAATTTCATCAGGTAGATCCAGAAGTATCCCTGAGTTTGCTACAAAAAATCAAAGTGAAAGAGAGATGATTCTCAGGTATTTTCGAAAGCATAAGCCTTATCTGGACGACAAACTGAACTTGGAATCATTGTCGGAAGGAATTGGTTTGAACGCTAAGGAATTATCGAATATAATAAATTCCCAGTTCAGCAGTAATTTCAATGACTTTGTAAATAAGTACAGAATTGATGAAGTTAAGATGAAGTTGGCCGATCCCTCTCTAAATCACTATACCTCATGGGGCATTGGTATGGACTCCGGCTTCAATTCAAAATCGGTCTATTACAGTGTTTTTAAGAAAGCCACGGGCATTTCACCGGCAAAGTATCGTAAGGAAATCCAGAAAAATAATTCCTGAATCATGAATTTGTACTAAACGAACTATTTCTGCGAAAACATATGGAATACTATTTGGATAGCTTTGTTAGACGAAGCTCCGGATCGACAAGCAGCGCTTGCCCCATCATTTACAGCATCCGCAAATCTTACGGTTAACTTTTGCGCGTGGTTCCTGTGGCTATGCCTATTACTAAAATATGTGTATGGTTGGTCTCTATGTAGATTTACTTCACCTTTCCTCGTTTCATGCCTATACATGAATCCATTTTGCCCCTCTTTTTACCGATAGCACAGATAGATTTATTAAATGCAACACTGTTGCATTTATTGGAATACCCCCTTATATTTGCAACAACATTGCATTAGTGAATATGAAAATATTCTTAGATAAAAAGTCATACAATTTGGGTAAGCTTAGTGCTACACTTTGCATAATCCCTTGCGAAACAACACTATTTCCTTTCGTTGAGGGTTCCCAGTTCCCTAACTGCTGGTAAAATAATTAATACGAAATCAAATGATACAAAGAAAACGCCTAATGCGTCTCCCTCAACTTCTTATGCTCATGCTTGGAATAACAGCGCTATTATCTGCTTGTGGTGATACAAAACAAAAAAATGAGGACCTGCAACAGGCATTTGAACTTCATACCGAAGCTGTTAAAATTCGTCAGATGACGGAAGATCAAATGACTCAGCTACAAGCCAACAAGGATTCGTTGTTCGTAGCCACGTACACAAAAGATTTACAATCTATTAGCCAATCGCTTGAAGCATGGGATGAGCAACTGGTAGAAGTACCTGGTTTTGAGCACGATCACGACCATTCGGATCATGACCATTCGGATCACGACCACCACCATCATCATGATGAGCAACAAGATCTGACGCCAAAACAACATCTGGAAGTACAGCAGCATCTATTGCAAGAAATACAGGCAATAGCAGAAAAAATCAACACCATAAAGGAATAAACCGAAGCTACTCAAGGACATCTTGTGGATAGTATTCCTTATCCACAAGCATTAAAGGATGGTTTCAGAGGGGATATTGATACGACTATAGTATGATATTAAGTGGTTTGGAAATAGCGGAGCGAATGGGCAGGGATATAGCGATAGATCCTTATGATCCCAATCAACTCAATCCGAATAGTTATAATCTTCGGCTTCATGATGAATTATTGGTGTATGATAATCCGGTACTGGATATGAAAGTTGACAATGCGACATCACGACTAACTATTCCATCAACAGGGTTACAACTAGATCCGGGTAGGCTCTATCTCGGTCGCACCGTGGAACATACGCGTACGGACAAACTGGTTCCCATGCTAGAAGGGAGAAGCAGCATCGGCAGGTTGGGGATGTTCGTGCATGTAACGGCTGGCTTTGGTGATGTGGGGTTCAATGGGTATTGGACACTGGAGATTTTTGTGGTACAGCCATTGGTCATTTATCCGGCTATAGAGATTTGTCAGATATATTACCACCACATAGATGGTTCTTATACAACGTATCGGCAGGGAAAATATCAAAACAATAGGGATATTCAACCGAGCAAACTGTTTCTGGATTTTAAGCTTTGATGCAAATACTAAAATATATCGCGATAGGTGTGGTGCGCTTTTATCAAGTGGCCATTTCTCCCCTATTGCCCCCCAGTTGCCGGCATCAACCTACTTGCTCACAGTACATGGTTGAAGCTATTAATGAGTGGGGGGTAGCAAAAGGTGTTATTTTAGGAACTAAGCGGCTTTTACGATGCCATCCTTGGGGCACGAAGGGATACGATCCAGTTCCAAAAAAGAAAGTATAACAAATGAATCTAAAAGATAACCATAAAGTTGTAGAATTGGAGGAAGGAATTGAGTTGATGCCCCAGTTTGATAAACGTGGTGGCTTGCTACCAGTGGCAGTTCAAGAAACAGACTCCGGACAAATTCTGATGCTGGCATCCATTAATGCAGAGGCATTGCGTCAAACGATAAAAACCGGTCTCGCTACTTTTTGGAGCACCTCCCGAAACACACTTTGGGTAAAGGGGGAAACCTCCGGGGATTTTTTGACAGTAGATCATATTCTGGTGGACTGCGATCAGGATGCTTTTGTATATCAGGTTACCCTACAGGGCAATGGTGTGTGCCATACCTATGACAAGTACGGGAAACACAGAAAAGCCTGCTTTTACAGGAATGTGGATACAAAAAACAATACACTTGAATTCGTTAAAAATTTGCAATAGCTATGAAATGAGCATAAATTTTTTCATTGAGAAATTTACCTGCCAAGATGAATAAAATTTTTGCGAATTACTGAATGTCTTAAAATTTTTAAGACATTAAATTTCAATGATTTAAAAATTTTATATAGATGAAAATAGATGAAAAATTGATAGAGAGAAATCAATATGACCTTAATGGAGACAACCATGTTATGACTTCCGTGGCTACCCCGATAAGGGAAGATGCCTTTGTAAAATCTGATGAGGAAAAAATGGCAAACATCGAAAAGCTCTTTGGCGGCATCATGGAAGAACTGGGTTTAGACCTTACCGATGACAGTCTTCGAGGAACGCCTTACCGTGTGGCTAAAATGTATGTAAAAGAGATTTTTCAGGGACTAAATCCCAAAAACAAGCCATCACTTTCTGTCTTTGAAAATAAATATCAGTACAACAAAATGTTGGTGGAGAAGGATATTACGTTTTCATCCGCCTGCGAACATCATTTTCTACCCATCATAGGAAAAGCACATATAGCCTATATTTCTTCGGGTATGGTCATCGGTTTGTCCAAAATCAATAGGATTGTGGAATACTATGGGAAAAGGCCACAGGTACAAGAACGTATGACCCTTCAAATATACAACGAGCTCAAAGAAGCGCTTCAAACTGAGGATGTAATTGTAGTAATAGAAGCCGAGCATCTTTGTGTGTCCACGCGTGGTGTAAATGATAAAACCAGCCGAACCACTACCTTGGAATACGGCGGCAGATTCAATGACGTAGACTTACGGAACGAATTCTACCAACTTATTTGAATGCCATTAATATGAATAGGAAAAGTGCTATAGCCATTTTAAAAAGCCAGAACAAGCGTATCACCTCCAAGCGCTTAGCAATTCTGGAACTTTTTATGGATAACTCAAAACCTTTTGCCTTATCCGAGATAGAAAAACAACTATCCGGTTCTATGGATCGCGCCACAATGTACCGCACGCTACATACCTTTGAAGCCATGGACCTTGTCATAAAATTGGTTGATCACCAGGGGACTTGTCTATACATGTTAAATCACGAAAAACACAAGAAGCAAAATATACATCCTCATTTGCACTGTAGGGAATGTGATAAAATAGTCTGCTTGCCTTGCCTGCCAGATGAGTATATGGAAGGACTCAAAAAATATAATATTGAAGAGATGTATTTCCTGATGCAAGGAAAGTGTCTCGAATGCTCCGATTGCTAAAGCTAAAAACACGAATAAAAACATTTGTATTCGTCAACATGAACGAAAGAACGGTCTACATAAAAAATTCGCTTTCAGGAGAAAAGGAACCATTTGTCCCTAATGTGAAAGGAAAGGTAGGGATGTATGTCTGCGGGCCTACCGTATATGGCGAGCCGCATTTGGGACATGCACGATCAGCGATCACGTTTGATATCGTGAACCGGTATTTCAGATTCCTGGGGTATCAGGTGCGGTATGTCCGTAATATTACGGATGTAGGCCATCTGGAAGATGAATTGAATGAACAGGGTGAGGATAAGATTGCAAAAAAAGCCCGTATCGAGCAACTCGAACCCATGGAGGTAGCTCAGCATTATACCAATTTGTACCGTGATATGATGGCTAGACTCAATGTATTGCCACCATCCATAGAACCTACAGCTTCCGGACATATCGTTGAGCAGATTGATATGATCGAGCAAATCATGACCAATGGTTTTGCCTATGAAAGGGAGGGGTCAGTGTATTTTGATGTCGTGGACTATGCGAAAAAGCACCATTACGGACAGCTCTCAGGTCGGGTGTTGGATGATCTAATGGCTGGAAGTCGGGTACTGGAAGGACAAGGGCAGAAAAAACATCCCGCTGATTTTGCACTCTGGAAAAAAGCAGAGGCCGGACACATTATGCAATGGCGATCTCCCTGGGGAATGGGTTTCCCCGGATGGCACATAGAATGTTCAGCTATGAGCATTAAATATCTTGGACTTCCATTCGATATCCATGGGGGAGGTATGGATCTTAAATTCCCGCATCATGAAGCGGAGATAGCCCAGTGCCAAGCAGCCTTTGGCCAAGTACCTGTTCATTATTGGATGCATAACAATATGGTGACGCTCGATGGGCAAAAAATGGCAAAATCAAAAGGTAATTTTATATCCCTTGGTCAAATGTTCAGTGGAGACCATCCATTGCTCGAAAAAGCCTATAGCCCTGTGACGCTCCGTTTTCTAATATTACAGGCGCATTATGGCAGCACCATTGATTTTTCAAACCAGGCGATCAAGGCAGCGGAAGTAGCTTGTGGCAAACTGCTGAGAGGACAGGAACTTATCAATGGATTACAGGCAAATGGGTCGGAGGATGTAGACAACGACTTATCAGCACAAATAGCGAACACCTGCGAACGTTGCTACAAAAACATGGATGATGATTTTAATACAGCGGAGACCATTGCCAGTCTTTTTGAGCTTTTGCGGTTCGCTTATAAGCTGAAGCAAGACCCGGGTCGCGTCTCAACGGACACACTGGCCATCCTCCAAAACACCTATCGGAGCTTTCTTAATGATGTGCTGGGTATATATGAAGAAACTAAGAAGAGCTTCCAGGACGAGCTGTTTCCCGAAGTGATAGATATCCTAATCGAGGTGAGGCAAAAAGCACGTGCCAACAAAGACTTTGTTTTCTCGGATTTTATCAGGGATCGATTGGCCACCATTGGGATAAAGGTAAATGATACCAAAGAAAGTGCAACCTATGAGACCAACCTAAGAAGGAATTGAAGGAAACACAGCCTTTAGACATTCTCGAACTGATTTTAGTTTTTGAAACGGTTGCCAACCTAAGAATTAAGATCGTGTTAGGTATCGCATAGTAAAGCGACCTAAGAATAGGTCTTAAACTACAATTCGATAGTTGATCCATAATTTTACCAAACAAAGGGCTTATCCTTCTATATATCTCAAGAAAAAGAAAAACTATGAGGTTATCTTTTATCCTACTACTTAGTCTTACGTATATGACTGCAGCTTGTCAGACAAAATCCGACGCAAAAGACGAAATTTACCCGTACCCCATCCAAAAGACAGATGAAGAATGGAAGAAGATACTTTCGGATGAGCAATTTTACATATTGCGCCAGCAGGGTACAGAGTATGCTTTTTCCGGAGCATACTGGGATAACAAGCAAAAGGGAACCTATTATTCAGCGGCTACCGGCCAGCCCTTATTCAGCTCCGAACATAAGTATACGTCAGGCACTGGATGGCCTAGCTTTTATAAGCCAATTGATAGAAATGCGGTCAAAGAGATTGTTGACAGAAGTCACGGCATGGTGCGCACGGAAGTCGTTGATAGCGGAAGCGGTTCACATCTCGGGCATGTATTTAATGATGGCCCGGAGCCAACAGGACTACGGTATTGTATGAACTCTGCTGCCTTACTATTTGTGGCAGACGGTGACGAATTACCTGCAATCGTAAAAGAATGGAAAGATAAACACAGTAAATAATTCTTTCGAATACCAAGCCAAAGATTAGTGATCATCTTGCCTTCATCTTCGTAGCAAAATCAGATCTCACCCGAAAAATCAAGCCGCACAAACCCGATCGATTTTTTTAGCCAAACCGTTAGGGAGCAGGTTGCAAAACGACATCGACTTCGGTAAATTTGCTACAAAAGACAAGACAGAAAAAGGAAGCCTACAGGAAGGCTGATGTTATCTGTTTACCATGCGCTGAAAAGAAACTCTTAATAACGGCCTTGAACCACTGGTCGTATTATGGATCTGTACCTGAAGCCCTGGATCATAGTAGCATTAATACTTGAATTAAATATGCCCACAAACATCAGGAAACACAACTGGCAATTAGAAAATACCTACGCAAGCTTACCGGCAGTTTTTTTTAGTCTTCAACAGCCAGTCCCGGTAGCAAAACCAGAAATAGTATGTTTTAACGAAAGGCTGGCGAATGATTTGGGGCTCGGTTTTTTAAATCATGAGAAGGAAAATAGTGTCGCCTATTTTTCTGGGAACAGGATACCTGATGGCGCCGAACCTTTGGCACAAGCCTATGCCGGGCATCAGTTTGGTTACTTTACCATGCTGGGCGATGGTAGGGCCATTTTATTGGGGGAACAGCTTGATCCTACGGGCAAAAGATTCGACGTACAACTAAAGGGTTCCGGGCAAACACCGTATTCCCGGCGTGGTGATGGCCGGGCAACCCTGTATTCCATGCTGCGCGAATACCTCATTAGTGAGGCCATGCACCATTTGGGCGTACCCACCACCAGGAGCTTATCCGTAGTTTCAACCGGAGAGCAGGTTTTCCGCGAAGAGACGCACAACGGTGCTGTGCTAACGCGAACGGCAGATAGCCATATACGTGTTGGCACCTTTGAGTATGCTCGTAATTTTTGTTCTATCGAAGATTTACAAGCGCTTACTACCTATACCCTACAAAGGCATTATCCAGAACTAACAGATACAGACGATCCGGCCCTTGCATTGTTAAAAGCTGTTATGCATAAACAGATAGACCTGGTTGTTAATTGGCTGCGAGTAGGGTTTATCCACGGGGTTATGAACACTGACAATATGAGCATAGCTGGCGAAACCATTGACTATGGCCCATGTGCTTTCATGAATGCGTACAACCCCAGGACTGTTTTTAGCTCAATTGATGCCAATGGCCGCTACGCCTTTGGCAACCAGTCCAATGTTGCGCATTGGAACCTGGCGATCTTTGCCGGTGCGTTGTTGCCCATAATTTCGGAAAACCAGAAAAAAGCCATTGATCTAGCACAGGAAGTTCTGGAAGGATTTCAGCATAGATTTACCGAAAAGTGGTACGCCATGATGTTTGGTAAGCTTGGTATTTTACATCCCGAGGACCAGGATAAAGACTTGGTAGATGAACTGCTCTCGTTAATGGAAACCAAAAAGGCTGATTATACGCAAGTATTTTTGGCCTTACAACAAGATAAAGCACCAGAAGGGTCCCTTTTTGAGTTAGAAGAATTTAAAGGTTGGGTGAAAAAATGGAAAAATACACATCCAGGAGGTGATCACAAAGCACAAAGTTTAGCACTAATGAATACACTAAACCCTAAGGTTATCCCTCGCAACCATTGGGTAGAAAATGTTCTGGAAGCTGCTGTTGAAGGTAACCTGGCACCCTTTAATCAATTGCTGGGCACACTTTCGAAACCTTATGACACTCATCCGGATGCACTACAATTTGAACAAATACCTGAAGGATTTGACGTACGTTACCAGACTTTTTGCGGGACATGAAAAACTGGTAAATAAAAACATCGGTCGTAACACTTTATATCCAACATTATACGGATAGCGCTACATTAACGTGTTTTACAGCATTTCCTTAATTCCAAGGTAAAACCTTATTCTATAGTCACAAAAACTCCATCTTGCAGCACCATTTTTTCTTTGGTGTTGGCTTCGATCTGTGCATTAGAAAACCAGGCAGTTCTAAGTTCCTTACTCGAGAACAGTGCTAACTGGTCTCCGTTGTGAGGAGAAGCTTTTTGGGTAGCGTTCCCATAGCTCAATAAAACGTTGGCCTTTACTTCTTCGCCAAATTCAATGACCCCAACCCAGGAATCTCCACCACCAACGTACATATTGTTCTCATCGGCGTCACCGGGCCAGGCTACCCGGAAAACCCCCATACTACCATCAATTCCGTTGGCCGGTAAATTCTTTCCATTATAATTGATGCGGTAATAATCACCCCAAGGGGTGGCTAGATCCCCAAATTTCCCCTCAATTTCCATAGCTGCCTGTTCCAATAGTTCCACCGCTAATTCTTGATTTGCCAAGCCATCTGGTGTGGTAGTAGGAGTTTCCATGCTCCAGGGTGTTGTGTAATTAGCGGGATTCCACACTCCGAATTTTCTTGCCCAATTGAAAAATAGCAACATACCTTGACTATCAGCATCGGATTCGCGATCCCATTCCTCCAACACCACCTTTGCTTCCTTGGCTTTTTGATTGTCCGAAGCATCCACAGCGGCAAAGAGGTCATCCAAAATTCGATCGGCAAATTCGAGACGTGTGGAAAGTTTATACTCCACCAATTCCTCAAAGCTTATCGATTCGTCCTCCATAAGCATGCGTGCGGAACGTTGTGGCCTGAAGTGCATACTCCGGGGGGACATATACCCAGGGTAATCATCCGGATTTAAGGACATTGGAATAGTACTTGTCCAAGGGGGGTCATTGGCATTCTGTAACCAGCCGTTAGCGGGATTTTTCACTTTGGGTAGATCGGCGTAGTCATGCACCTCGGTCCAAACGTCTGCTGATTTTCCTCCTGGAATAATACGGTCCCAGTATTCCCATGCATCTTCGCTACGTTGTGGTACTAAACCATTGAATAGGTAGAAGATATTTCCCTCCCTGTCGGCATACATCACATTCCAAAAAGGTATCTGAGCCATTTTCAATGCAGACTCAAATTCCTCAAAACTGGTGCTGTTAATCATTCGCCACCATTGTAGGCTTACGTGAGGTCGATCAAGCCCCACCATGCGTAAGGTCAAAACCTTATCATCCGTTTGTTTGACCACCGGACCATGCACGGTTTTCATTACGGGAAAGGTATGTTCTGTCCAGGTACTATCCGTCTCTTTGATTTTGATAGTCTTGGAAGTGGCTTCAAATTCTTTACGTTCCCCATCCAAAAGATAGCCACCATCTCTTAGTTCCAGTTCGTAGGTATCTGCATTATCTATTGTATTGTTGGTATGACTCCACCCCAGGTTCTCATTAAAACCAATGGCTATGCCGGGCAGTCCAACCAAATTGGCGCCATACATATTTTTACCATTGAGGTTAAGATGGGATTCCCAAAAAGTAAATTCTCCCCACCAGGGTAAGTGCGGATTTTGTACAAGCATGGCATTACCTGATGCCGAAAGTTGCGGGCTAATGGCATAGGCATTAGAACCCATATCCGGCCATTGTTGAATACGGCCTAAGTCGCCTCCACCTATAAATCGGGTAAAGACCACGTACATGGCATGCATATTGACATCTTTGGTGGTTAAGGGTAAAACCACTTTATTTTGATTCTCGATAGCTTCGGGATGTGCTTCGGCATAGGCATTCATTCCATTTACAAAAGCGGAAAACATGGTTTTAACCTCCGCGTCTTGTTGTGTTTCCCATTCATCGGCCAATGCTGAAAAACCCAGGGTATGCACCAACATATCATCTTGTAATTTGTCCTTGCCCCAATATTCAGCACCTTTTCCACGTGAGGTGCCGTAAAGCTGTAAAATTAGATTGGCATGGTTGTGCATCTGTGCCCATCCCTGAGCGAAGAATAGTTCCTCTGTAGTATCAGCAGTGATATGCGGGACCCCCCAGGAATCCCAAATAAGCGTGGTTTCTGAGGTGCCTTTTTGTACACAATTAAAATGCAGGAAGCACAGTAAAATTAGGCCAAGTGGATAGTGTTTTTGCATGATGGTACTATTTGAGATGCTATTACTTCTAAAGATAAGAATATGATGGTTAGTATAGCTGCTAATAACCCCTTAATTTACGGCTAATCCAAAGGCATCAATTTTGTCAGGTTCATAGCTACGGAATCAATTTTGCTACGGGAATAGTAGACCGGGAAATACGCGTCCTTGGCCCAGGGTTCAAAAAGGTTGTCATAAAATGGGCTATCCGGATTGCCGGATTGCCCCGGGCCATTGGAGCCTAAGGTGGCATCCCAATCCCCGGTATTCACAATCATTCGAAAAGAAGCTCCACTACTTTGCCTTAAATTACTCCCCGTTGAACCAGGGGTATAGGCATTGCCTCCCCTAGGTAGGGGTCCCAGGTCTAATGTTGCTCGTATAGAATCATTTACTGCTTTGCTTAGGGCGTGTTGCATATAGGTATGCTTATTCTTTTCTTGGCCGTAATGCCATAGGTTAATATCTGGCCCCAGTTTTTCCTCCAAGTCTTCCACACCTTTTTTAAAAGCCTTGCTTAAAAACGCATTCCTTCCTAAGAGTGGGTTTTCCCCAAACCTGGCATCGGGACGCTTAAGCCATGCTATAATTCGTGCTAGCTGAATTCCCGGGACTATGCCTTTTCCTTTTTGCGGGATGAACTGTTCATTTGCCATTCTTTTAATTTGGTTTTCCCAAGCCACATAAATGGCGGCAGGAATGGAACTCGCTTCCAGCCTGTAATCCCAATCCTCCAATCTTTCTTTGGCCGATGCAGCCATTCCTGTAAAAACTGTATGCTCCAATAGGGGAACTAAGATCCTTGCAGGAATGGAGAGATAATCAGTTTGAAGTGCCTTCATATCGTCCATGGTCAATTTTTTGTCCGCCCCAAGTATTTCGTTCACACGGTCTCCACGGTAGGGGTCTGACCAGGAGAAACCAATAGCATCCCAATGGGTATAGTCCTCCGGGGTAACATTTTGGTTTGCCGTGGCGAGATATCCTTTATCGGGATTATAAGCGTTCGGTTTTTCTATTATGGGCAAATACCCGTCCCATTCATAGCGACCGTCCCCCGGAACGGGAACAAGACCACTAAAGTTGCTGCGAATAGGAGCGATGCCTACCGCCTGCCAGCCGATATTCCCATCTTTGTCTGCCCATATCATGTTTTCTCCCGGGATATGACTGTAATTACAGGCTTTCCGAAATTCTTCCCAGGATTTTGCCTGATCCATCCGCAGGGAAGCCAAATAGGGAGAACCTCCTGGTTCCAGCCAGGCGCATCGTACGGCATAGGCTACGTTATTCTCGGTATCAATGTGAGTAACCGGCCCGTGAACAGTGTAGGATAATTGTACGGTATGGTCTTCTTGGCCTTTTACCTTTATGGTTTCTGTTAGCTGTGTCATCGCTACCCATTCGCCTTTGTATTTATACTGATTAGGGTCCTTAGGATGTAATTCATAGACATATAGATCTTCACCGTCAGTTCTGAAAACAGTAAGTCCCCAGGCGCCGTATTCATTGTGACCTATGGAAATACCTGGTATTTCCGGTTCACCGCCACCAATAACATTCCATCCGGGTGCCACCAAATGGGCCATGTAACGCAATGAGGGTACGGCGATGGTCCTATGTGGATCATTGGCCATATAGCTTTGGCCATCCGCCATCCGGCTACCGTTAATTACCCAATTATTGCTGCCAATGCCATAAACATCATCTTCGGTTTGATAATTGGAGAATAGGGTTGCTTCTGCTTCAGTATTTCTATAAGCAGGAACAATATGCGCTTTCTTGAATACCACCGGTTTGCGATAGGCATTGTACAATGCCAGAATATCATCCGATAGTAAGGTTGTATTTATGGCAGGATCAATGGTTATTTCAGGGTCCTTAGGGTGAAACCAATATAGATCTTTAACGGCTTTGGGGCCTAGTTTTGCCACTGCACGTCCAATCTGTAATTCCTGGCCGATATTTCCCAATAATCCCTGGTGTCTTGAAATAACCACCTCTGGCGTCCATTTTTGCGGTTGGATATCCAAAAGTTTAAACTCGATGGGTAATTTTTCCGGGGTCTTTAAAATAGCTTCGATATACGCATTTACTCCGTCGGTATAGGCCGTAATAATTTCAACACCATCGTCATGGTAATGATTCATCTCAGTGATCATATCACCTCTAAATTTAAACAGGTGTGTACCGATATCCCGGTTGAGTTCTTGTTCTCCCAGAATTTCAGCTACGGTACCTGTGGCCTGTCTTCGCCAAATCTCAAACTGAAATAGCCGATCCGCCGCTGCCATATACCCTTGTGCAAAAAAAAGATCGTATTGGTTTTTAGCATAGATATGGTTAACCCCCCATTTATCTCGAACCACCTCCACAGGTGCTTTAAGCCCTTCTGCAAGAAATTCGTTGGCTGGAAGCGTTTTGGAATGGTTACAAGAAAATAAAGTAGCGAACATAATTAAGCTAAAAACGTGTCTCATGCTATCGGTTTAAATGGCTAATATGAACTTCTGAATAATACTTTCACTAGAATTATCGTGACTTTCTCCAGTATAAAGGTTTCATGTAACCATTATGATGGAAGAAGCTTGATGAAAATACTAAATATCAACCGGACCTCCCTTAACTACTTCACAACCCGTTACGGCACCCAATTTAAATGCAAATCAGAAATCTGCACTGATATCTGCATTTCTTATGGATACTAGGAAATATTTGATGAACTTTATGTTTCGTTTTACAACACTACATTTAAATCAAAACAGACAATCATGAAAATGCTTAAGTATTTCGATAACGACCAAATGCCGGCCTTAGGCCTGGGAACCTGGAAATCCGATCCGGGAGTAGTAAAAAAAGCCATTATTGAGGCCATAGCAATAGGGTATCGACACATAGACTGTGCAGCTATTTATGCCAATGAAACTGAAATTGGAGAAGCCCTGGAAGAGTGCATCAAAAACGGAATGGTAAAAAGGGAGGACTTATGGATAACCTCTAAACTTTGGAACGATGCGCACAAGCGGGAGGATGTGCAACCGGCCCTGGAAAAGACCCTGGCCGATCTTCGCCTGGACTATCTGGATTTGTATTTGATACACTGGCCCGTTGCCTTTAAAAATGGCACAACTTTTCCGGAAAATAGTGACGGTTATCTCTCCTTAAAAGAAGCGCCTTTAGTGGAAACATGGCAAGCAATGCAGGAGCTGCAAAAGATGGGACTGGTAAAGCATATAGGCACCTCCAACTTCAGTATAAACAAACTAGAACACCTTATAAGCCTGGGTGGCCAAAAGCCGGAAATGAATCAGGTGGAATTACATCCCTATTTACAGCAACAAGGACTGATAGATTTTTGTCATCAAAATGACATCCATGTTACGGCCTATTCTCCACTGGGCTCCATGGATCGCCCGGAGGTCTTTAAGAAAGAAGGAGAACCGGTTCCCTTGGAAAATGAGACCATTAAGGCAATAGCCACGGATAAGGGCATTTCACCGGCACAGGTATTATTGGCATGGCCTTTACATCGCAAAATCTCTGTAATACCAAAATCAACCAATCCCAAACGACTAAAGGAGAATTTTGAAGCTGGGACCATAGTGCTAAGCGATGAGGAAATGCATAGGATCGCCAGGTTGGACCAACATGAACGGATTATTGACGGAAGTTTCTTTGTGGCAGAAGATAAGGGGTACACCGTGCAAAATCTGTGGGACGAGTAAGGCAGATGCAGCCCATATTGCGAAAGCCCATTTTTAGTTAGGGCCCTTTATTTTGACTTTTTCAAGTCGCATATAAGACAAATGTGCTACTGGTTTTGAGCTAATTGAACCATACGGCATATCGTTGTCTCCTTAATTCTAAGGCCAGCTTTTCTTCAATTTTGAGCGCCTCCAACCGTGTTGGTACAGGCGCTATGTGATTGTAAAGACTGGGTCTTAAATACATACCGTACTTTTGAACAATACGTGATGAAAGTTTATGGCCTTTTTTATTTTGGTAACCGGACTTATGTTGTTTGAAGCGTTCTCTGGGCGTCTTACTTGTCATACCAACATATAGGCATTGCAGGACGCCATTGAACTGAGGATTCGCATTCCGGAACTTAGCATTTTCCGTAAATACTTTTTTTGACAATTCTATAACGTAAACTTGATATTGCATCTGAGGCATCTTTCTTTGGCCTTTGGTTACCGATTTAGCAATTTACAACGCTTTTCAAATTTGATACGCTTCCGCCTTTAGTGGGACAGTGTCCAATACCAACCAGGTCGCGGTGATGTCCTTTAGATCCCCGCCGTGATACCCCATAATGGCCCCGGGATTGATCAACAGGGTGTTACCCACTATTTCATCCTTAACCATAGTATGATTATGCCCGTAGCACACGATATCGAACCCTCCGTTCTGTGCAATTGCCCTGGCTTTGTCCGGGTAGTGGTTCATGGCTATGGTGCGCTCCCCCAGGGTAGCTTTGAAATATTCTCCATGTATGCCAATATTCGAATACTTCCTTGAATTTCCAATGATTGCTGCAACATCCCCATCGTTATTGCCCAAAACGATATGAATAGGTTTGGAATACGCTTTACCCAATATATGTAGGATAAAAGGAGAACAAAGGTCACCACAACAGAGCATTGCTTCCGTAGCTTGTAGTTCCGGCGAAGCCAAAACTTTTTGTAGGTTCCAGATGTTGTCGTGTATATCGGAAATTAGGGCAACTTTCATACTTCGGATCCTTTTTTAAACTTTATATTCAAAGATAGATCATATCAATCGTTATCTTCTTGCTGTTCAATGCTATCTTGATTTCCATATATTGTTTTGTCTTCCTCAAAAACAGCGTTAGACATTCCGATCATAAATGCCGCTATAAATAAGACAATTTTTCTTTTTATCCATTGAAAAAGGCGTTGTTGCACCCCAGACCCGGGCTGATCGTTGTTTTTTGGTTTATACATTTTGATGATAACAAATGATTAGACAAATGATGTGTCACTCCTCCTAATGGAGATTTCATAAGTAGGGGACTAGGGCCCACTTATGCTATGTATAAACCTGGGTAAGGACTTTTAGAGGTGTTTGAAAGTCGTGCATGGAGATAACGAGTGGCAAACGAATCAATTTCGTTGGAAATAGACTTTCGTATTTTGAAGGCAACTTTTACGGCAGTAGACCAGGTAGCATTTAGTTTTTTATAGGTGACGATAGCTCTGAATGCCGTTTTACCATAAGCTAATCTTAGACCGAACCGGAAGTGAAAAGCACGCTGTGTTTTTGATTTGTTTCCTCGAGCGGTTGTCGAGATTTCGAAGCATACGCGGGAATTTGATTGCGCAAATGGACCGTATTCCCCAGTTGACAAACCAAAGACCAAAAGAAGGGAAAACAGATATTTTGTAAACTTTGTCAACCTAGATCAATTCAAATCTTTCTTTCAATGCTTCAGAAAGCAATTCGTATCCTTTTAATAAATCTTTTTTTTCTGCGCCAATTCCGATTCTAAAATGATTGTCTATACCATATACGTCTCCTGCTAAGATAAAGACTCCTTTCTCTAATCGTAACCAATCGGAAAGCTCGGTAGAATTAATTGGAAATTTATACTTGATAAATACCATACCACCTGCTTTTGGAGGCACAAACTCAATTAGATCATCGTATTGTTGGGCCCAATCAATAGTCAATTCTAAGTTTTCATTGAGCATATCTATATTGCGTTGTAATACTTTTTTTCTCATTTCCGGTTGTAGAACGATTTCGCCTATTTTATGACTTAGTATGCCGGCAGTAATGGATGTATAGTCGTGATATGCCCAGGTATCTGCAATAATATTTTCAGGTCCCGTTAACCATCCCAAACGCAAACCTGGAAGTGCATAGGCTTTTGACAAGCCGCCATTTACAACAACCTTATTATACATTCCGTAAAAACTTGGCTTTTCTATACCATCTAAGTCTGCACCTTTGTACACTTCATCACAATATATCCAAGTATTATATTTTTTTGCTAGGACTATTATAGCTTCCATTTCTTCTTGGGTAAGCACATATCCTGTTGGATTGTTGGGATTGCACAACGCAATCATTTTGGTCTTGGAAGTCATTCTGGCCTCTAATTCTTCTAAATCTGGTTTCCAGTTGTTTTCTTCATTCAAATGGAACTCTTTCGGAACGCATCCCATTTCTTCAACAATACCCCATATTTGCATATAATTTGGCACCATCATAATCACCTCATCTCCCTTTTCCAATATAGTATGACAAGCAATAAAGTTGGCTTCTGCAGAACCATTGGTAACTAACACATTATCTTCATTACAGTTTGGATACAGTTTTGATATGGCTTGTCGTAAAGCAAAAGAACCATTCGTTTGTCCATAACCGAGTACAGTAGAGGTTAGCATTTTCAATTGTTCTTTGCTAAGAAGTTCTTCTAATGTATATGGATGAAATCCGCTCTCCGTCAAGTTAATCGGCACTGTATTTTCATACAATGACTGAACTCGCTCTAAATCAAAAATTCTAATGTTCATTGTTTTTATTTTTAAAGGCATCAAATACGGCTGTTGCTATCATAATATCTTGAACAGCCACTCCTGTTAAATCTGCAATAGTAATTTGTTGGTCATTTTTCCTTCCTAAAGTGGGATTTTGTATTAGACTACCTAGTTCAATTAGCTTCGATTTATCCAAACAGTTTTGTTGTCTGGCCCTAAATATTTCACCTCTTGTTTTTGATTGTTCGATACTATCCGAAACTATTAAATTGGCTTTTTTTAGGATTTCTGGGGAGAGTTCTATCTTTTCCGAAGTATCAGAGCCAATAGCAGTAATATGGGTTCCTTTCTTTATATGATGCACTTTTAATAAAGGCTCTGTTGCTGGGGTAGTCGTGATAATAACGTTTGCCCGTTCAGCAAGCTCATCAATAGAATTGCTAATTGAAATTGAAAAATTGCTATTGTCCAACCTTGCTTTGAACACTTTGGCTTTTTCTTTATTTCTTCCCCAAACAATAATGCTTTTACAATCGGATACCTGTTGTAAATACTTTAACTGTAGCTGTGCTTGAATACCTGTTCCTATAATGCCAATATGCGCTATGTTTTTAGGAGCTAAATGTTTTAAGGCAATCATGCTGGCAATAGCTGTTCTAATATCTGTCAAATACCCTTCATCTAGTAAAACTGCTAGTAATTCACCCGTTTTTTGGCTAAAAACAAGCATTACTCCTTGGCTTGATTTTAGTCCTATTTTTGAATTCTCATAAAACCCTGAAGCAATTTTAACAATATAATACTGCTGCTGCTTAATATATCCATATTTAATATGGGTTTCCCCTTTAGGTTTTTCGAAAAGTAATTCTCCTACTGGTGGTATAACTGCTTTTTTTGATGACAGAGCGACAAAACCCCGTTCTACAATGGGAATTGGATCTATTTCAGAAAGGTAGTCCTGAATTTGAGAGAGTGGTAAAATTACAGTTGGCGTATTCATTCTAATAAAAGCTTAATTTTCTATTAGAGTAGTACAGCAAACTGTACAAGAATGAAGCTTATTTCTCTATGTCTTCTCTAATGTTAGAAATAAGTCCGACTTGAAATCGTGTCTAAATTCTCCTAATACAAAGTTGGAACTTTTTTTTATATTCTAAAGTAGATTTGTGAAAAATGTTGACTGCAATACTACTAGCCAACGGTGATGTACATCATTAGTTGTAGACTTTTCCAACGGAAATGCCCACCTAATGCTAAGCATAGTGGACTGCAGAGATTTACACCTTGAAAATACAGGAGGCGAAATAAAGTTAAGCTTAAGCATTCCTTAGGGTAAGGTAATACTATAGACAATCCGGAAGTTTACGATAAACCCGCTTTGAATAGAAGCGTCTTTTGCAACACGGTTGTCACCGATGCTGATAAGCGGTAGTGTAAAATCGACTTTCTGGTCAGCCTCGTATTGATGATAGCTTCTGCCGAAGGAGTATCCGAATCGGCCTTCCAGGAAAAAGTCGCCAAACAGTTGATAGCGAGCATATAAGGTCTCATCAATACTACGTCTATCGATATAGTCTCCCCTGTAGGCCGGGTCTCCCAGTCGGTAAGTGGTTACCAGGCCAAAATGACTCCAACCTACGTCCAATCGATTGTTCCATGTATACGTGAGTTTACCAGATACTGGAAACAACCCATTTATCCGCCATCTATCATTTAGTTTCCAATCCAAATTCACTAGGGGCACCAAATTGGGCCCGAAAAACTCTTGATTATACAGGGCACCAAAGCCCAGTTTAAAATGGTCATTGTACTTTTTATCATACACAGCGATGCCTCCCAGTTGCCAGTGGGTGGAATCTACGTTTACTAAATCTGTCATAAAACGTGGGGCGAACAGCAGTTGGAGGGAGTTCCCATTCTTTAATTGCTGAATAAGACCGGTACGTAAAACAAAGCCATGAATACGAATGGGATTCATAACACTTTCCGGCTGAATTTCATCGTTATCCACGCCCCAAAAGAAGTAGTTGAGGCCAGAATACCAAATGCTTTTTTTTGAGAGTGATACTGGCGCTACAAGGGCAACTGAAATACCAGTTTCGGTACCATTACCCTGATAGATGGAATCGTATGGAGATGGAAACCCATAACCCCCTGAAAGTGTAAACAGATCGATACGGTCCTGACCCAGGACTAAGGACGATATCAGAATAGTTACTAAGACAGATAGTACAGATTTCATCAGTAATTTTAATACACCTTATTTTACAGTATTCGGATAGTTATGGGCTACAATCCTTTATTCAAATTTTCATCGAATTTCCACACTATCCACTTAGGTTGCGATTAAGCCCATTGAAACGGCGGTGGATATGCACATTATTATATGGTTTTCTTATGCCATCAAAATACGCTTACGCAACTAATGTCACCATGTGATTGATTATCTTTAGACATACCTAAATGTAACCAAAATGAAAAAGTTAATCACCCTATTACTAATATCGGGTTTAGTGAGCTTCGCATCCTGCAAACCCAAAACAGCGAAAAGTACTACAACTCAGGAAACACCTGAAGCACTCCCGGTAAACGTAAAAGGAGAGGAGGTAACCTATGCCACGGATTCCACAAATCTTAAGGGATATATTGCCTATGACGCGAATGCCAAAGAAAAACAACCTGGTGTTTTGATTGTCCATGAGTGGTGGGGACATAACGATTATGTACGGCAGCGTGCAGATATGCTGGCTGAATTGGGGTACACCGCAATGGCGGTGGATATGTATGGTGATGGAAAACTAGCGGATCATCCTGATGACGCAGGAAAGTTCGCAATGAGTGTAATGACTAATCTTCCGGAAGCTACGGCGCGTTTTGATGCGGCTATGGAGCTGTTAAAATCCCACGCTTCTGTCGACAGGGAAAAGATTGCAGCAATAGGGTATTGTTTTGGAGGTAGTGTGGTGTTAACAATGGCCAATTCCGGGGCGGATTTGGATGCTGTAGCAGCTTTTCATAGTGGGGTGCAGCTTCCTGTGATGCCCAATGATAAACTTAAAGCTAAGGTTTTAGTGTGCAACGGCGCAGAAGATCCCTTTATCAATCCGGAATCTGTTGTAGCCTTTACCACGGCCATGGATTCTATTGGGGCTCCCTATAACTATGTGGCATATCCTGGGGTAAAACACAGTTTTACGAGTAAAGAAGCGGATGCCAATGGGGAGAAATTCGGATTGCCTTTGGCCTATGATGCTGAGGCCGACGAAAAGTCCTGGGCTAGTCTACAGGAATTGTTTGCTGAAGCGTTCTAACAGCATAGGCTTACTTTACCATAGTCGTTAGCTTTAGTGATAAAGCTTTAATTGGGCTGGTATTTGACTGCTATTTTCCAACCCTGGCACAGCTTGGGTTACATGGACATATCTTATTTCTCCGTTATCTTAGAAAAAGGCAGAAACGGATGAAAACAATCATCGTTTATCTTGAATATTATAATAAATTTCTTAAAACGTCATTTACTATTGCTACCAGGAGATCATGACTCTCAATCAGGGGCTTCCTAATTTCGTTAAACTTGGCTTCGTTCCAATAAGGTTTTTGTTTTAATGATGGTAAATCGTCAATGCCGTCCAAAAAGTAACTAACCACAGGTTTCAAATTCTGGTTCCCTTCATTGTACTCCCAATATAACTGATACAATAGTTCTACGTGATCTATTTCAGAAGTTAATGGAGACTCCTTTAAGTCCAAAAGCATATTAATTAACTTCCTTTCCATCCTTTTTGAACTTTTACTATTTTCAATAAATTTCTTTATTCCCAGGAAATCAAGCAAATTGGTCTGATTCAAAATTAAAACATCAAAACGTGGACGTTGTTTCTTCAAGTCAGGTGGCTATATTCTACGGTTGGTGGCAGTTTTCTGTATGTTTATTTGCCTTCCTCGCTTTGATGGCCATTTGGTATCATATCGGCAAAAAACAAGATGATTTTGGCCAGGTATGGTTAGCCCTTTCTATACTTTGTTGGTCCCTTTCAGGTCTTGTAGACATCTTATTTCATAAAGATTTAGGCTTGGATCTTCATTTTAAAGAAGGTCTCAACAGTATATTTTCTTTGTTGAACAGCCTTTTTATCTTACGCTCCTTACCTTGGTTTAGGTACTTGCCTAAACCCTTTGCCGCCTTGATAAAGTCTAATTTTTGGCCATTCATCATTGGTATCCCATTTGTATTTGCACTATTACCCACCCTTCATAAAATGTTTCTTGCTCGAACAGCTTCTATCATCAGTGAACTGGATGTGTACTATGCATTGTTGACATTGTTCTTTTTGGGCGGCGTACTATGGGAGTCCTTTGTTAAAAGGCGTTTACCATTGTTAGCTTGGCTATCCCTATTTACAGTTTTGATAACCCTATTGGCTCAAATCTATAAGCTCCTGGATGATGCTATAAATCTGTTATTGCTTTCAGCTATTTTTAAGACCTCCCTGATTATGCTGTTTTTTGCACTTGCCTTAAGCTGGGTGAAAGAACTTATTGAAACCGTTATTCCCCAGCCAGATCAATTAAGGCTTAGGTTTCTAAAAAACAAGCTGCAAAATGGTAAGGACAACTTCAAGGTAGCTTTAGGGGGTTTTCCGGGAGGCGAGGATAGAACTGTTCAACTATCACCGGCGCTTTACAGGTTATTCAAGAGTTTTGCCAAACAGAGAATTACAGAAACAGAAGGGTGGTTGGAAATTAAGCCTAAGAACTTTGTTGATACCAAGACCTATGATATCAATGACCACAACGAAATAAAAAGATTGATAACCGCGCTATTGGATGGACTTTTTGGTAAACAGGGTTGGACCAAGGAGAAGCATTTTATTCCTTTAAAAACTACTCTATTCGAAATGTCTGAACTTAGGGAAAGGAGAATTAGATTACTTATTCCAAAAGAGAACATCATCATTGAAAGCAGCTAACTAATCTGAAATTGTCGGTATTTGGGTTACTGACATTTTTAGATTCTTTCCGACAATCGTCCCCTTGACTCAATCCCGTCCTCGAAATTCGACAAAAAATCGATTATGTACGGATTGCTGTCATCCAGGGTCTTATCCTTTTTCTGTACGCCAATTTTCGCCTCACCACCACAAAACGGACTGGACGAAAAAATTAACGAAGCCTTCATGCCCTTTGCTGTTTGGTGGGAAAACTTAATTCTTGGGGAAATTCCCATTTTTGGCCATGGAATCCCTTTGGTGCTCATTATATTGATATCAGGCGCCCTATTTTTTACACTATACTTTGGCTTTGTAAATATCCGGCATTTTCCGACTGCCATACAAGTGGTACGGGGAAAGTATGATGAACTGGAAATCGCTATTTCTCCACTGAAGCCCCAGGTTAATGCGATTGAAGGGAATGTCGAGGATACCACAAAGGACGAGACTCATCTGGGAGAGGTAAACCACTTCCAAGCCCTGGCGACTGCAGTATCAGGTACAGTGGGTCTGGGTAATATCGCTATGGTTGCCGTAGCCATCTCTATTGGTGGTCCTGGCGCCACTTTTTGGATGATTTTGGCAGGCTTGCTCGGAATGTCGTCAAAATTTGTTGAATGTACATTGGGAGTAAAATACCGGGAGATTAATAAGGATGGGAAAGTCTTTGGCGGCCCAATGTATTATTTGTCCAGAGGATTAAAGGAAAAGGGGTTGGTACAACTGGGAAGGTTTTTGGCGGCTCTTTTTGCCATGCTTTGTGTGGGGGCTTCCTTTGGAGGGGGAAACGCATTTCAGAGTAATCAAGCGGCGGCACAGATCATTGAACGTTTTGGGCTTACGGGGGAAGCTTCAGGTAGCATTATTGGTCTGGTTTTCGCTACACTAGCAGGAATAGTTATCATTGGGGGTATTAAGAGGATCGCTAAAGTTACCGAAAAAGTGGTCCCGTTGATGGCAATGGTATACGTAGGGGCAGCCCTGTTCATCATTTTCTCCAAAATTGCCCTGGTGGATGATGTATTCCGTCTTATCATTACCGAGGCCTTTACTCCAAAGGCTACTATTGCCGGAGGGTTCGTTGGGGTGATCATCCAGGGTTTTAGAAGGGCGGCTTTTTCAAACGAAGCTGGTGCAGGTTCGGCGGCCATAGCACATTCCGCCGTAAACACGGCATTTCCTGCGTCTGAAGGACTAGTAGGCCTGCTAGAACCCTTTATCGATACGGTACTGATTTGCACCATGACCGCCACTGTGATCATTCTTTTTAATATGGATGGCATGTTTGTGTATGGAAATGTGATTGACGGTCAAGCGGTAATGAACGATGGAAGTCGCCTGGGTGGTGTGAACATTACATCTCTGGCTTTCGAAAATGCTATAAGTGGCTCTTCATATGTACTGATGGTTGCTGTTTGCCTGTTTGCATTTTCTACAATCTTGTCCTGGTCCTATTACGGGTTACAGGCCTGGAAGTTCCTTTTTGGCCGTGGAAAGTGGAGCGATTTGACGTATAAGATCATATTTCTTCTATTTACCATTCTCGGCGCTGCCATTACCCTGGATGCAGTGATAAAGTTTTCCGATGCGATGATCTTGGCTTTGGTGTTTCCTAATATAATCGGACTGTTTATTCTATTTCCAAAGGTGAAAGAGGAGTTTGCAAAGTACATTACACTTATTTCGAAAGCCAAACAAGATTGGAAGTGAAATGCTTTATTGACCTTTCGTTCTTATTGTTCAGTCATTAAAGCTATCACCGCTGAAACATCAGTTAATCTAAGTTCTTAAGAGGGCTATTCATCCAAAATTCTTGTTTGAGCTCCATGTACATTTTAGGCTGTGATGGCTCACCTAACGATTGGGTTTTATTGAGAAACAAAGCCTTACCTTTTGTTTGGGCTGCTTTAGTTGTAATCACCTTTTGGGTAAAGAACTCCCTAAACTGATCCAGAAGCTCCGATTCCCGATGTCCTAAAACATTTCCTTCAGCATCTACCATTTTCTTGACCGCTATCGTCAAATGATCTTTCGCGTTTTCATCGGATTTCAAAAGAAGTTCCGATAGCGCTTTTTGTTGCGCTCTATTTTTTTGTAAAAATTGTAAAACATAAGTGGAACTATTTGTCTTAGATACACTGTCGACGTCAATTTTTTTTCCCTTGAAGAAAACACCAAAGTCCTTGGGCCTTAAATCCTGCCAGTTCGCCGCAGGTTTGTTTAACACCAGATCCAATTTCAGGGTTAAATCAGTCTCAGATCCTGTTAACATCTTTTGCTTTTCTAGTTGCCCTAAATTCAGTGATGCATATGCTATGAAAAACTTAGGGGGCCGTATCAGCTTAAATTGGTTGTGAAACGAAATATAGTTTAAATACATCCGATCGTCAAAATCCCGGTATTCTACCAGGATCTCGTAGATCAATTCCATGTTAACGGTGCTGTATTGAAAACGAGAAGTAGTAGTATCCAGTTCTTTTTGTTTGTAGACCGCATAGTCAAGTTTCCGAATCGCATAGTCGTCTTTATCAATGTAAATCGTTCCTCTTACCTGAAAAGGGATGCTGTTTTTTTTGAATTCTATTTGATATACCGCCTGATCGTTATAGGTCGTATGCTTTACATCTAAGAAGCGATGCTCCTTTATAAAATCTTCGACTAAGGTATTTACAAAAGAATAAGCGGGAACATTGTGATTTCTGATGGCATCATGAATAAACAGTAGCACCAATTCATTCCCCGAATAGTTACCGTACAGCCTCGCATCCGGAATGTACTTATCCCAATTGCTGTAGTCGTATCGCTTCGCGGCAAAAGAGTCTCTTACAAATCCGGTGTTCTTAACATAATCATACAGGCCAAACCGTGTAGAGGTATAATCGTCAATTTCGAAACCCTTGTCAAAAACATGAATTAGCGCTTCGTTAAGATTAATATATTTCCCTTCCTTTAATTGGTAATCGCGGTAATATCCGGCAAGTTCAAAGGCATCCTTGTAGTAATTATCGGGGATCCTTTCAAAAGCATAACGTATAATTTGTTTAGCGTTAGGTTTTCTTTTCCTTTCTCCTGTTACCACGGCTTCAGATAACTCAAATGGAGCGGATTTAAGAAGGATCAGATTGATGGTGTCTCTATTCAATTCGGAAAAAATGACGTTTTTAGTTTCATACCCCATGCTCGAGATGATCAACTCCTCACCTTTTGATTGAAAATCCAGGGGAACCTTGAACCCACCATCATTATTTGAGATTACTCCAAGTGCTTTTCCTTTTAGCCGTATAGTTGCAAATACAACGGGTTCGCCCGTATCTGCATCCAATAAAACGCCATTAATAAATTGATTGTCAAACTGGGAGAAGGCGCAACAGGTGAGAATGCACGAACAAAAAACTAAAATTCCCCGAAAATCGCTACGCATTAGACCTGGTACTGTGGCTTTATCTTTTTACCCTCTCTAATTTCAGCATTTTTTGGTTATTCAACACTTGGTTTTGGATTTAATTTAACACGGCCAATAACGGAAAAAATGCATTCTGGGAAGATTACCTTAGTTATTGCGATCATTCCTTGGGGTAAGTTGTGGCTTTCAATTCAGAAGGGCTTGATCAAAACAGATTTTAAGTTTTTTGAGTCAAACGGATTGAAAAAGGCTATTGTAAAAGGTAAGCACTTTGCCCTACCCAAAACTACCTTTAGGGGCCTACATCAACTTAAAACTAATGGGGATACTATAGGGTACTTTTACCGATCTTCCACGTTGTTTCCCAGGAGTCATTTGCGGTAACAAAGAGATGATCCGCTGCGCTTCCTTTTCCAGTAGTCTGTCCGGCCCACGGGTTCGTATTTGGGTAACATTGCCCTTGTGGTCGATGAAAAATTGTACGAAAACCTTTCCCTGGATCCCCATTTCAAGGGCAGCTTCGGGATACCTGAAATGCTCCTTGATGTGTTGTTGTATTTTGTGCTGAAAACAAGTGCGTTTTTCCTGGTTGGATTCCTGTTCACAGCCTGGAAAGACAGGGACATCTTCAATAATGGCAAAAGGAACCACGATATCCTCTTCCACCTCTTCTACGTCCACATCTTCTACCGCTAGTATAGGTTCGTCTACAATAGTTTCCTGTGAGATTTCAGTACTTTTTATAATGGTTTCCTCAATTTCTTGCTCATCTTCTATCACCTCTATTACACTTGGAGCCGCGGGAGGTGGGGGAGGAGGTTCGGTCCTGACAACTTCCGTCACCGGTACCTCTTCCCGGAGGTCGGTTAGCAACTCATGTGTGATCTTGAAATCCGTTTCCCGGTCATAACGTTTGTATTCCAGCGCCCTCCAGGTTAAGAACAAAGCAATAGCCAGGCCCGTTAAGAAGAAAAGCCTGCTCAAACGATCTAAATTCGCCTTTGGATATTTTTTGGGTTGCATGACTGCCGAAATTCTCGCTTCACCTAGAATTTCTTTTGTAAATCATGTTCACGCAATGATCTAGATCAGTTCATCAGCTTTTTAAGAGTATTTTAAGTAGGAACGGGGAAGCTAAGCTCTTCTGACCGTGGCAGTCCCTTCCCCTTTTCCCATGATCAATATATCCGTGGTGTCAAGAAACAAGCCGGTTTCTACTACCCCGGGGATAGAAAGGAGGGTATAATTTAATGCAGTAAGATCATTTTGTTTTACAATATTCAGATCCAAAATGAAGTTGTTCTCATCGGTTCGATAAACCGTTTGATCCGTTTTTCTCAAAACGGGCTCTAATTCCATGGCATTCAACTCCTGTAGTATGGGTTGTACGGCCAAGGGGATTACCTCAACCGGCAATTTAAAAGCTCCCAATCGCTCAACAGCCTTACTGGAATCGGTAATGATGATATTCATTTTGGAATTATGCGCTAGTATTTTTTCCCGTAACAATGCGCCACCACCTCCCTTTATTAAACGTAGTTCCTGATCAAATTCATCAGCCCCATCAATAGTAAGGTCCAAGGTAACACAAACCTCTAGGGTAGTTAAAGGGATACCCAGTTCCCTGGCTAATCTGGCCGATCGTTCGGATGAGGGTACCCCTTTTATCTGAAGCCCTTCGGATACCTTTACGCCCAATCCGCGAATCATATGCTCAGCTGTTGAACCGGTGCCTAGCCCAAGGATCATTCCATTGGTAACATACTTGAGGGCTTCATAGGCAGCCAGTTTTTTTTCGCTATCCGAAGTAATAGTGGTCATTTTCACACGATTTTGCCTCAAAGATATCCAATTCCTATACTCTGGAATTATTTCTTTGTTAGGAAACCAGGTTCGCTTTTTAAAGCCCTAATTTCCACCGCGAATTCATTTACCTTTAGGATTTTGTGTCAGAACTATGATTAAAGCCGTAATATTTGATCTGGATGGAACTCTCATTCAAACGGAGGTCTTAAAAGCAACTTCCTATGCCCGGGCGATACATGTGCTTACCCAAGGCGAAATAGCTGAGGAAGAGGTATTGGAAGTATTTGGGAAATTTGTAGGACTTTCCAGGGCTGAGGTGGTCCAGGGTTTGTCCGGTCATTTCAAAATGGCTCTGGAGAAGCATCTAAAGGAACGAGATATTTCGATCATTCAAAAAGTCCTAATTGAGAAAAGATTGGAAATATATCGCGAAATTCTCGAGGACGCTCATCTTTTATCACAGCACTTTTGTTCCTTCACCTTGGGGTTGCTCCACAGCTTACAAAATGACGGTTTTACAACGGTGCTGGCAACGATGTCCCATCTTCCCGAAGCTAAAAGGATCACCACTATAATGGAGATCTTCGAAAGTTTTGATTTGTTCCTGACACGTGAAGATGTGAATGAAGGGAAACCTAGTCCCGAAATTTATAACAAAGCAAGGATTGCACTGGACCTAAAGGCCGAAGAATGCCTTGTCATTGAGGATTCAGTGAATGGAATAAAAGCGGGTCAGAATGCAGGAATGCCGGTTTTTGCTGTTACCAATACGATAACCCGGGCTTCGGTGCATAACTGTAATCTGCTGGAAGACCATTTTATTGTAGATCGGCTTCCGGATTTGACTGAAATCGTTTATAATTTCATAAGGAAGCAAGAAAAGATTTCAATTCCCTAGGCCTTTTTTATGTTGCATATGAAATGAAAAAGCCCTGCGAATGCAGGGCTTTTCAAAGCATAACTAAGCTGGAAGCTTATTGTTGAATAATACGGGTATCTTCACTAACCGGCGTTTCGGCTTCATTATAAGGATTATTGGAAGGGTGCATCATTAGCAGAAATTCCGCCAGCGCATCCTGTTCCCCTCCTGTGTAACTAAAAGTGTTGTTTCCTCCGGGATCGTTAGACAGATTACCATCTGGAAAGTCAGTTTCCTCGCCAAAGCCCAATCCATCATAGAAATTCGTTCTGTTCGGATTGCTCAAATCAGGGAACGGATAGGAGTCACCACCATTGGCAAGGAAGTTCAACGTAACCAAATTATAGGTTCTGTTTGGATCACCTTGGATAGTGCCTCCGCTTACCACTACCTCGCTACCAACACTGAGTTCAGAAATCCTGGACCCATTGCCTGGAGCTGTTCTGGGTGTTCCTGAGGTGGAGAATGTAAAGCTCATACCCCCAACCTGAGGGAACTGCCCGGGAGTAGCTCCTGCCTCCGAGGCGGATACGGCATGCTCTAAAATATCTTTCAGTTCAGCAGCAGTAACGGTTAGCCGGACCAACCCATTATCAAATCGCAACACAGCCCGCAAATTGCCTTCAGAGATGTTTTCCGGAGCTGTGAAAACAATATCAGCCGGGTTGGTAGACCCCGCAGGTAGTACCGCAGAACCGATTTCGGTGCGGATACCCCCACCGTTTTTCAATGAAATCTGAACCGGCTCATCGGAGAGTAGGTTCGCATACCACAGATTAGCGTCGGCTGTTAGGTTCCCCAGATTGGTTTCTTGGGTACGTACCTGACTTCTTCGGCCATCCAAATAAACACTTGAGAATCCAACAACGTTGCTGAATTGTTGTTCAATAACTGCGGTCAAAGCGTTTTGAACCGCAGTAACACCTTCAATGGTGGCCCCACCTACTTGCGCCACAACGGAGCTGTTGGAGGCATAGGATCCGTTTAAGTATTCGTCTAAGGTATCCGGGTCAATATCGCCATGCGCATCAAAACCTACTACCAGCCTACCCAGATACTTGTAATCACCATCTACGTTGACCACGAGTACCGGGTTGTCTGATGCATCTGAGGTAACAAAGGGGTAGGTTTCGTCAAAAGCATCATCACCTTCAAACAAGGTATCGTTACTATCGCCCATTCTTGTGTTGGAACCTCCCGCTACGATAATATCAATGCCATCCAGAAGTGTAGCCAGATCCTTTTCAATTGCAATCTGTTGCATGTGGGCAAGAAGGACAATCTTGTCAACACCTGCAGCTTCAAGGGCATCAATGGCGGGTTGAATGGTTGCAGCCAAAGCGGCATTTCCGCCTTCTCCGGAAACAACCAGGCTACCAGTAGTAGTAATGTTAGGCAGAGTGGGTGTTGAAGCTCCGATCAAACCTATACGCTCCCCTTTGACCATGGCAGTTGCGTAATTAGCGACTTGAGTGCCCATCGTACTGGTATCATCTCCATCATTTCCGATACTGAAGTCGTCATCACCCGAGAAATCGATGTTCACAGATAGAAAAGGGAATGCAGAACCTGAGAATTCTGCTCCACCTCCAGCTTCTGCTTGAATGGCATCGGCAAATTCGCCGGGACCAGCATCTAATTCATGATTCCCTACAGCGATTGCTGCTACTCCTAAGGCATTGGCAATGGCAATATCGGCATGACCGGGTTCATTGCTTCCGGTTACCGAACGCACTGCAGACTGTTCTGCTGCAAAAAAGCGCGGTCCGGGAATAATAATATCTCCAGAGGATACCACCAAAGACTGGCTTCCCCAATCCGGATCCGTGGTAAAGCCATTTACCAGTGCGGAGAACTCATCTACAGCATTCAGGGCAATTTCCTCGTTACCGTCTACATCAGCATAATGTAATAACTGAAGTACAAAATCGGCATTTTCCAGGGCTTCCTGAGCGGTTGGGTTCATGCCCCCATCGCCGCCGTCATCATCGTCACCGTTCCCAAGGAAATCATCTGGCTTACAGCTGAAGACAAAAATTAACACCAAAAAGGTGAGGTAGTAGTTAATTTTTTTCATTTTCTATCTTATTTAGAATTCGTTTAAATTGGTTAAAACTAGTGACTAAAAGGCTTGGCAACATTCATGAATTGTTAAGTAAACTTTATCATAATTCTTCCTGATTACCAGGATGTCAGTTTTTGAAATAGTTTTGCAACTTGGATAAAAAAAGTACAGAATGACCATTTTTGTGGATATGGATGAGGTGATCGCCGATGCTTACCAGGCCCATATAGATATTTATGAAAAGGAATATAGAAAAGGGTTCACGAAAGCCCAATGCGAAGGAAAGGAGTTTTGGCAATGCGTTCCGGAAGAGCATCAGGATAGTGTGAGGGGGCACGCCAGAAGAATAGGCTTTTTTAAGGATTTAAAAGTCATTTCAGATAGCCAGGAAGTCTTGCGGGCACTTTCTGATAAATACGAGGTTTACGTTGCCAGTGCAGCAATGCAATTTCCGTACTCCCTAAAAGAGAAGTCGGATTGGCTGGATGATTTTTTCCCATTCATTCCCTGGCAACATCGGATCTTATGTGGACATAAACACGTTTTAAAAGGCGATCTACTTATTGACGATCGGAGTTATAATCTGGAAAGGTTTGAGGGACGACAACTTTTGTTCACCTCTCCGCATAACACCCAAACCAATAAATTTGAACGCGTATCCTCATGGAACGAAATAGCTTCGTTACTTTTATAGTATGCGATCAGGGATTTACTTGATGTTCTTGGGATGCTTATTGCACGCCTGCCAGGCCCAGGGGGATTTAATTGCTGGGGCACAAACTGTGGCGATAGCAGAAACCCTGGAATACTACCTGTATTACCCCGCGGAGTATGAAGCAAATCCCGAAGCAGAATTTGGCCTGTTGCTTTTCTTGCACGGAGGCGGTGAAGCTGGAGGACAACTCGGCGAACTCAAAGAAAATGGTCCCCCTAAACTGTTGGCGGAAGGAAAACAATTTCCCTTTTTGGTATTAGCCCCTCAAAATCCATATAAAAAAAAGTGGTGGAACATTCACGCTGTGAATCAGTTACTAGATACTATCGTTACCAACAATAGGGTGGATATCAGGCGCATCTATCTTACCGGCTTAAGCCGTGGTGGAAGTGCCGCCTGGGAGATGGCCGTACAATTTCCGGATAAGTTTGCCGCACTTGCAGTGGTCTGTGGTATGGCGCCTACACCCTATGCGCACTGGCTGGACAAAGAGATGCCTATTTGGGTATTTCATGGGGATAAGGATGAAGTAATCCCGGTCACCGAATCGGATGCTATGGTACAAACGCTAAGAGATAATGGGCATGATGTTCAATATAGTCGCTATGAAGGGGTAGGGCATAATTCCTGGACCATGGCGTATACTACAGAGGCACTTTATACGTGGATGGCGAAACAAAAAAGGGACTAATGCATAGACTAATTATTGGTATTCTTTTGGTAGTAATCTCCTGCAAACCCAAAGTGGCTGTGGAACAGGAAGCTCCCGTGGAAAATGTTTCTCCCGAAGTAAAAGAGGAGATAGTTGTTGAAACAAGGGACAGTATTGCATCAAAATCCTTTGTCGGAATCGCCGATTCTACCTTTGTTCGTTTGGCTGATTTTAGCAATGACTTTGTGTATGACATGCGGTATGCGACTACTAACAATTTTTTGAAGACCAAAGTGTACGACTGTGCAGAGTGCTATACACGTGCACGCACTGCAAAGGCTTTGATTAAGGCCAATGAAGCCTTCATGAGCCAGGGCTACAAAATAAAGTTTTTTGATTGTTATCGCCCTAATTCGGTACAATTCAAAATGTGGAAGTTGGTCCCTAACCCACAATATGTTGCCAGTCCAATTAAGGGTTCGATCCATAATAAAGGAGGTGCCGTAGATATTACCTTGGTGAGTTTAACCGGAGAGGAGTTGGATATGGGTACCGATTTTGATTTTTTTGGGAAGCAAGCGCACCACGATCATGAAGATTTACCCAAAGAAGTACTGGAGAATCGAAAATTACTTAAAGAAACCATGGAGAAGCATGGGTTTTGGTCCATTCGAACCGAATGGTGGCACTACAACTTATCCGGAGGCTCTAAAGCTCCGATTGCCAATTTTAAGTGGCCTTGTGAATAAAAGAAATTTCTCCTCCAACGGTCTTTTGTCATCTTTTTTTATGTTGGCATTTGCTAAATTAGTTTCATACTAAACAGGATAAAGAGTACCAATAAGCTCATTGCATCCACCTACCATTAACCTAACGAGAATATACAAACTTAGCGCTGTAAAACTGGCCTTGTGATTATCCTTAATTCCTAGATGAGACCAACCAAAAAGATCCACAAAAACTTCTTTGCATTAATTTATCTGAATTCCATTGTTCCTATTAGTACTGAGGTCAAGAGTTTTTTGGCCGAACATGTGAGAGGTATCCAATTCTCCAAGGGGGATATTGTTTATAGGGAAGGGGACACCTGTACATAATTGTATTTGATAAAAAAGGGACTTGTTCGAGGGTACTTTTTGAGCAGCGGAAAGGATGTCACAACCTGGATAAGTACTGATAATGAGATATTTACTTCAATTACTGGTTTTTTTACCAACCAACCTGTAAAGGAAAATATTCAGTGTTTGGAGGATACCGATTGCCTGTATTTGGAAGCTGAAGATTTGGAGTACGGTATGCGTACGTTTTCTGAGTTTGGGGAACTGTACCGCAAAATATTGATAGATTATTATATCCATGCGGAAAACAGGGCTTTTATGGCCAGGATACCCAGCGCTTTGAAACGATGGAACTATTTCATGGAGAGCAATAAACCTGATCTAATTAACAGAATTCCAAATAAATACATGGCCTCACTATTGGCCATGCGCCCCGAGACCCTCTCCAGGATTATAAAAGAACACGCTGATTTAACAGAAAAAGCTGGAAAGGGATAAACCGATTATTACCTTGACGATTTTTTCGAATAGAACTGGGTAGCACCACTTCAATTTCAAATCCCTAGTCTTCCTGAAGGTCTATTTTTAGATCAGATCTGATAGTATTACTATTGCGTAAAGTTCAGGGATCCAACCTCTTTGCGGTTCCGAACTGGGTAAAAAAAGAGTGTTATTCCAACCCATCTTTAAGTATTAGCTCCCCGGTATAGATCATTTTCATGCTTTTGGAATTGATCAAAGCCAATTTAGGTAGCTATATAATTGACATTTATCAATCAAGTCCAAAATAATTTGAAGTAAACCAAAAAAGCTCCGTTATCAATTTCGTACATAAAAAGAAGGAAATATACTACATTTTTAAATTGATAACAAATGATTCAAAGTTACTTGCACAAGTCTATTGCTACCATTCTATTATCCCAATATTTGGAGAATAACACAATGGGATCTTGAACCTCTACAACGTATCCTCTCCAAAGAAAATCAAAGGGAATGCTTTTCAAGAAGGCAATACCATTGGGCTTCCAGGGGAATCTTTAGCCATTTAATTAAAAACCTACATCAAACCTTAACATGAAAAAACCTCTAGAATTTAACAGCCTCAATAAGCATGGAATTACACCGGTAGTTGTGCTATTCTTCATGTTTTTCTTTTCAGGCCACTCCAACGACCTAGCCAATACTCATCAAGGTGATTTACAAAAGGAACAACCTGCAACTGCCAATATGCAAGCTACGGAATTGGTAATCATTGGGAGTTCTTTTGAAAACAAAATAGCACTAAAAGCTTCATTACCTATTGATGTGGTAGTACTTGAAGTCTCCTACTCGGATGAGTTGCTGACCAAATTGAAAAATGCACTGCGCAATAACCCCAATATTAGAAATGTTCACTTGTTTTCCGGAACTAATGAAGATGGCATTGAATTAGGCAATGATGTATTCAATACTACTACACTGGATGCATATGCAGACCTTTTTACGGATATTTCCGAGGGTCTGGGGCATGGTGATGTTCTGAACTTCTTTGTGTACAGTTGCTCACTTTCCAACAATGCAAATGGCCGCTCCTTTTTAAGCAGATTGGCGGACGAGACAAATTTCAATGTATTGAGCGCTACAAATTGCGATTCCATACATGACGAGGATTTCGTCTTCGATTACAGCAGTGCAAACAGCGTGATTCCTACAACGACCATTTTTCACTAAACCCAAACCAATTCTATCATGAACAGCAATTTGTTTCAGGGAATTTCCATTCTCTTAGGAGTGCTATGCATCAATTTGCTTAGCGCGCAAAATGTAAACATGGAGGTCCAGCAAGGTCCCAACATCGATGTGGTGATGACCATTGGTATTTCCGACCAAAATATAGACGATTTTGAAGCTGATTTGGGTGCTGCATTAGAAAATAAGGGTATTCCAGCGGAAAAACTGTTTGTACAGGCTTTTGAGCGTTCTACCATATCCTCCAATGCAGAGGACGCCGCCGCCATATTCAATAACTGGACCCGGTGGGGCTATCTCAAAGATACTTGGGATTTTAATGATGTGACCAAGGAGATAAAGAGACAGGACAATGATTATATGGCTGGTTTTTTTGACCCCACCTTTGATTCTTCCAGATATACGCTTGAAGTAGAAGTGGCCAGTACCGAGGGAACGGATAATGACGATATGGGGATTACTTTTGGTATGGCCAATGGCCCTATTGG
This sequence comes from Croceivirga sp., assembly GCA_028284665.1. GTDB lineage: Bacteria > Bacteroidota > Bacteroidia > Flavobacteriales > Flavobacteriaceae > Croceivirga. Next base: position 334 of record JANQRG010000011.1, on the reverse strand, counting down.
CGCCTATCTGTTTAACCTTTCAGGTTTAGTGAGATCATTCACTACCACTGAATTCATGCCTTCGCATGGTTTTGCCTCAGGGCTTTATGAAATCACAAGGGATGATGGCAATCTAGTTGACCCCAGGCATTACGTTCGGGGATTGGCGGATGCCAGTAGCACTGTTTTCACTCCAGGGGCAAACAACATTTGGTACCATGTCAAATTGGAAGTCAACGGTACTAATGCTAAAATTTGGGTGGATGATGTATTGGTGGTGGATTTTGATGCACCATCGCCAATTACCGGCAGTTATGGTTTCTTTTCCAATAGTCAGCCTGCAGCCACCTTTAGA
>JANQRG010000002.1 GCA_028284665.1 Croceivirga sp. | reverse complement strand
ACAATTATAAGGAATTACAATCATCAAACATTATGTGAAATTATGAATTCGCTAACTATTAAACAATTTATCAAGTTGACATTCAGTACATTTTGCTTTCTAGTACTCCTGGCGCTTTTAAACCCGGTACTTGCTGCTGACGCGAGAGGGCAAAAATTGGAAACCTTCAAAGTAGATCTGGCTGTAAAAGATGCTACTCTTATTGAAGTTCTGGAAGAAATTGAATCACAGACCGACTTTAGCTTCGTGTACGACCGAAAGGTGAAGCGCCTTAGCAACACATACGACATCGAATATCAAAATGTTTCGTTGCGCTCTGTTTTAGAACTCATGGCTAAAGATGCCAATCTTCTTTTTAGAAGGATCAATGAAACTATTTCCATTGATGTAAGACCAAAATCTCCCAAAATACCTGTTGTTGAAGTAACCTTCAAAACGGTTACCGGTACAGTCACCGATCAAGATGGTATCCCGCTGCCTGGTGCTTCTGTGCTTGAAAAGGGAACACTTAACGGTACAACCACTGATTTTAATGGCAATTTTACCATTGACGTAGCCGATGACGCTATTCTTGAAATTTCATACATAGGCTATGCTACCCAAGAAGTGTCGGTACAAGGCCTTTCGACAATATCGGTTCAATTGATACAAGATTCCACGCAACTTGACGATGTTGTGGTTGTGGGCTATGGAATTCAAAAAAAATCTGACATAACGGGTGCTATTGGTACTGTACAGAGTGAAAATTTTAATAAAGGGGTTGTTGCTAATCCTGGTCAACTTCTACAGGGTAAGGTAGCCGGTGTTAATGTAACGAATGTAAGTGGTGAGCCCGGAGCGGCACAGAATATAATCATCAGAGGTGTTGGAAGTCTTCGAGCTGGCACAACACCGCTCTTTGTAGTAGACGGTTTTATCATTGACAACTCCGGTATTGGTGTCGCAGCTACAGCCAATCCCTTAAATTTTATCAACCCACAGGATATCGAATCAATTAATGTTTTGAAAGATGCTTCCGCCACGGCCATCTATGGTGCTCGTGCTGCAAATGGCGTCATAGTTATCACTACTAAAAAAGGAAAAGCCGGCAAAACGGAAATGAATTTAAACGTATCCACGGCCTTTTCCACCATTGCTAATCCTATGGATGTTTTTAGTGCCAATGAGTTTAGAGAGCAGGTAGTTGCCGTAGGGGGTATACTGGAAGACTTCGGCGGTAATACGGATTGGCAGGACGAGCTGACCCGGACTGCAGTTTCCAATAATGTGAATTTCTCCATGAGTGGTGGTGTAGCGGAGAAGTCCTCCTATTTTGTATCCGTTGGTGTGGATGATCAGGAAGGTATTTTGGACAATAGTTCCCTAACACGGTATTCCGGGCGCGTGAACCTTAACCAAAAGGCGCTTGACGGACGTTTCAATGTGGATTTGAACCTCACAGCTTCCCGAACTGTTAACGAACGACCTGATGATCGAAATATAATACAGGAAATGCTGGAATTGAATCCTACCATACCGGTTTTTACAGATGGAGAGCCTACCTTTTTAGAAGAACGAATCAATCCTATTCAGCGTAATCGAATCTTTACGGATGAAGCCAATACAAACCGAATTCTGGCTAACATTTCACCCTCTATTGAAATCGTTAAGGGATTGGTTTATAAATTGAATCTGGGGGTAGATTATTCTTCTACCAATCGCGATGTGCAGCGATTGCCCTTTCCAAGATTGGAAAACTTTGAAGACGGATTTTTGAATACTTCGGCAACGATCAACACCAATACCCTGGTTGAAAATACATTGACCTATACCTTCAATAGGGACAACCATAATTTCGTCCTATTGGCAGCACATTCCTATCAGCAAACGAGATTGGAACGAAAAACTTTTGAACTGGATGGGTTCGCTGATAATGGCATCGAGCCCAGGTTCCAAGACCAGATCAGTACGGAAGAATTGCCCTCCAGATTGGATGCCAGGGCATTTGAAACGGAACTGCAGTCCTTTTTTGGAAGGATTAACTATTCCTACGCCGATAAATATTTGTTTACGGCCACTATGCGGGCCGATGGGTCTTCCCGCTTTGGGAAAAACAATAAATATGGGTACTTCCCTTCAGTGGCTTTGGGTTGGAACATCATCAATGAAGATTTTATGGCCAACAACACCGTCTTCAGCAATTTAAAATTACGGGCCAGCTGGGGTCAGGCAGGGAATCAAGATGGTATTCCAAGCAATGTGAGTTTAGCGAGTTTTGAAGATTCCCGAGACAATACCGAGACCTATCCCCTGGATGGGGATGAAGTGACCCTGGATGATTATCCCTTTGGCACCGTACCGGTACGTACCGCCTTTCCTGATCTTAAATGGGAAGTGTCCACACAAACCAATGTTGGTTTGGATTTTGGATTGCTTGGAAACAAGATTACCGGCACCCTGGATTATTTTAATAAAGTGGTCACAGATGTGGTTCTTTTTGCGCCCCGTACAGACCCGATTCAACCTACGGAAAGAGTCTGGCTAAATGTTCCTGACATGGAGATTATCAACAACGGTATTGAATTTGCATTGGATTACCGGGGGATGATCAGTGAGGACTTTAGCTTTAACATTGGGGGTAATATAGCGTATACGGATAATAAAATAGAGAACTCCCCATATTCAGTATTAACCTCCGGGGCTGCAAGAGGTGCTGGTCAAACAGGCGCTACGATCAATGGGTATATCAATGGAGAGCCCGCGGGAACATTCTTTATGAAAGAATTTATTGGGATAGGCGAAGATGGCTTAAATGAGTTCAGGGATGTGAATGGGGATGGCCAATCCCTGGACAACGATAGGATAGCTGTTGGGAGTGCCTTACCGGACATTATCTATGCTTTTTACCTGAATTTCAATTATCGGGATTTTGATTTGAGTTTCAATTTCAATGGGGTTGCCGGAAATGAGATATACAACCATACGGCCATGTCTATATTTTCCAATAGCCAGTTGAGTAGAAACCTGAACACCACTGATTTTGCCATTCAATTTCCCAATGAGGATCTGAGCAATTCCAATGAGGTGTCTACCCGTTACCTGGAAGATGGCAGCTTCTTGCGATTGAACAATGCCACTTTGGGTTACAACTTCAACCCAGAATTAATTGGACTTGGTGATTGGGTGAACAATGTTCGTTTTACGATAACCGGACAAAACCTCTTTGTGATCACGGATTATTCAGGCTTTGATCCCGAAATTAATACCGGTGACGAGATTGATGATATTCAGACCTTTGGTATTGATCGTTTTACCTTTCCCGCACCCAGAACCTTGTTATTAGGCTTAAATGTATCGTTTTAATAAAAATTGTGTAAAAAATGAAAAATAGAATCGTAATTGCAATACTGGCTTTT
>JANQRG010000044.1 GCA_028284665.1 Croceivirga sp. | reverse complement strand
TCGAGTAATTATGTTACTGCTACCTATACCATCAGCGCTCAAAATTATTTCGTCGTTAACCCCAATATCCAAAACTTCGTTGCGGTTCCATGCCATGTTGCCATTAAGCTGCCAGCTAAATTCACCATCCAATATTCTGGTGTTTAAGGTAAACTCCAGACCTTCGTTTCTAAGGCTTCCGATATTGCTTAATGCACTGCTTGCACCAGATGTAGCTGGAAGTTCAATCGCCACTAATAAATCCTCGGTCTTCTTATTATAATAATCGGCTGTAAGCTGAACTCTGTTTTTGAAAAAACTCATATCCACACCGACATTGAATTGACCCGTTTTTTCCCATCTCAAGTCTGGATTTGCAACATTTTCCGGGAAAACTCCAATGGGTGTATTACCACCATTATTGAAAACGGTACGAAGCGTACCCAACCTGGCCAATGACTGATACAATCCAATTTCTTGGTTACCCGTAATACCATAACTAGCTCTAAACTTCAAACTATTGAAGGTCTCGCTTTCGCCGAAGAAACCTTCCTCCGAAACCCGCCAAGCGAAAGCCGCAGAAGGGAAAAAGCCATATTTATTGTTTTCACCAAAGCGAGATGAGCCATCCAGTCTACCGAGCAGTGTTAGCAAATACCTGTTTTTATGGTTGTATTTGACACGTGCCAGATACGAATTCAGTCCCCATTTTTCCCTCAGTGTCTCAGTAGGTTGGGGTGCTGCCCCCACAGCAAGATTATCGGGTCCGTTTACGTTGGTGACAAAGTCATTGGTCTGAGCCGTGGAAATCTCTATTTCCTGAGACTGGAATGTTATACCGGCAAGAAAATCAAATGTATTGTCTTGATTGATCTCATACTTGTAAGTAAGGGTATTTTCGTTCAACAAGTTTGTGGAACGTGTAAAGGACGAAACGGCAGACCCATTCTCATTGGCCGCTAAAGTTGCATATTCAAAATTGTTTGGGAAGAAAAGTCGGCGCTGGCTACTCACAATATCTCCACCAACGCTTACCCTTAAGTCTAGATTATTGGCCACTTCGTAATTCAATGCAAAATTGGCCAAAACCCTATCGGTTTCAATTTCATTGATGGTTTCCCTGGCCAATTGGACTGGATTCACCATTTGAGAAAGTCCCGATCCTGGACCAACGTTGATCGAATAGTTGCCATCTTCATCAAAAACGGGCAGGGCAGGGGTAAAACGCAACGCGTTAGTGAGCACGCCTTCATTACCTGCATCTACGGTCGGGTTGTTCTGACTTCTACTTAAAGATAGGCTATTGCTAAGGGTCATCCTATTTGAAAGCTTATTGTCCATATTTATTCTTAGACTGTATCTTTTGAATCCTGAATTAATGATTGTGCCCTCCTGGTCAAAATAACTTCCACTCATGAAATATTTGGTATTCTCACTCCCTCCGGATACTGAAAGTTGATGGTTGGTGATTACCGCAGTTCTAAAAATTTCATCTTGCCAATCGGTTGCACCATATTCCTCAAGCGGCTGCGGAAATCTTCCATCTGGTACACCGTAACGTACTGGTATCCCCAGATTCACAAGCTGCTCATTTTTAAATGCCAGATGTTCTGAGCCCACCAATAAGTCCAATGTTCTGGACACTTCTTGTAAACCAGTATAGGTACTAAAGCTAAATTTGGGTTTTCCTGTTTCCCCTTTTTTTGTGGTAATAATAACTACACCATTAGATCCCCTAGACCCATAAATTGCGGTAGCCGAGGCATCTTTTAGGATTTCAATTGACTCAATATCACCCGGGTTCAGCGTAGCCAAGGCATTTTGCCCCTCGCCAACATTGAATGACCCATCACCGGGTTGAAATAAGTTATTATTACTGTAAACCGGAATACCGTCTATGACATATAGTGGTTCATTGCCACCACTTATTGAGTTTCCACCCCTAATTCGGATACTGATCCCAGCCCCAGGAGCACCTGATGTTTGGGTAACAGTCACCCCAGCGGCCCTACCTTGTATAGATTGATCGATGGATGCCACAGGAACATCTTGAATCTCTTTTTGTGAAACCGAGGCTACGGCTCCTGTGAGGTCGCTCTTTTTTACCGTACCATATCCTATAACTACGACCTCGTCTAAATTGGCTGTATCTGCAAGTAATGAGACATTAATAGTGCTTTGCCCGTCCACTTGGACTTCCTTTGGAGTAAAGCCTATATAGGAAATCACCAGAATAGGGTCCTCACCAACCAATTCCAACGAAAAGTTGCCTTCAAAATCGGTTTGTGTTCCATTGGTTGTACCCTTTTCAACAATGCTCGCTCCAGGCAGTGGCACACCGTCTTTGTCCGTAACTCTTCCAGAGACTTCGGTTTGTTGTCCCTCAAGGGCAATTGTTTCCTCTTTTTCTATTTTGGATCCTTCTTTTTTATCCCTATAGGTAAGAAGAATTTGAGTGTCTTCTATGACATAGGAAGTATCAGTTTGATCAAATAAAATCCCAAGTACTTTTTGGATAGGTTTCCGTTTAACCTTCAGGGAAACCTTACGGTCTATATCCACATACTTTGTTATATACACAAATCGAAAATCTGTGGTGCTTTCAATTTCATCGATAACCGAGGAAACCGACATATTTTCAACATCTAAGGAGATTTTTGTTTTCTGTGAATAGCTGTTATTGGCCTGCAGTCCGAATAAAGCAGTTAATAATAACAGAGCGGTCAATTTCATTTTTAGGTCGAATTTTGGTAGTGGTGGGAACCACGACCCCGTGTTCCGTCGATTTTTCATATTTTTAAATGCTTAATAAGTGGTTATTTTAGTTTAATTAATCGCTTCAAATCCCGGGAGGTGTTGACGCACTTCCCGGTTTTTATTTAATTGGTTTTAGGTCATAGGCTTATTGTTTAGTTTATGATGATAATGTTTTCTTTTATTTGGTAATCAATACCATAAAAGGTATTCAGATAGCCAAGAACTTTTTCCACAGGCTGATTTTTAAAGCTCGCGTTGAACACTTCTTTGCCCAATGCCCTGTTCTGATTAACTATGGTGATATTATAATGCCGTTCAAGTTTTTTCAAAATGTTGTCCAAAGGCATTTTTCGAAAGACCAATTCCCCGTTCCTCCATGAAGTGTAGATATTGGTATTTACTTTTTTTACTTTGATATTTTC
>JANQRG010000020.1 GCA_028284665.1 Croceivirga sp. | reverse complement strand
AAAAATAGCATTTGGGCTTGAATCGTACAAAGAATTGCAGCGCTTTTATCCTGAAGTCGTAGAAGAAATAAAAGGTTTTGCCAAAGGAATAAATGACACACCTGAAAACCTTGGAGCCTTTCTTTTAAGCCTTGGTATTTTTGACACTGGCGGTCAATGTAGCGTATTTGCTTTTAAAAATAAGGACACGGTAGTTGTTGGCAGAAATTATGATATGCTTTTTGAGTTTAAAAAATTTACTGAAAGCAGTTTAATAGCGCCTAGAGACAAATATGCTTACATAAGTCAATCGGATGTTTTTATTGGACGTTCAGACGGCATCAATGAAAAAGGTTTGTTTATTGCCATGTCGTTTGTGAATGGAACAACAATTCAACCAGGAATAGGGTTTCATTTTGTTATACGAAAAGTGTTGGAAAATTGTGGTAATACAGAGCAGGCAATACAACTCATAAGAAATACCACTGTTTCTACTGCAAATAATTTTTTAATTGCCGATAGAGCAGGTGATATTGTAGTAGTGGAATCAGCACCAGAAAAAAGTGTCGTAAGAAGGCCAGGACACTATCAAAATTACATCTATATAACGAATCAGTTCATGTCGAGGGAAATGAAAGTCTTTGATCGTGGAGGTGTTGAATGGAGCAAAAGTTCTGAACGATCCGGTCAATTGGAAAACAAATTGAGTTCCGTTAAAAACATGAACACTCAGAAGGCCAAAGAGATTCTTTCCGATGAATGTATATGTTTGAATCTAAAAAAAGAAAAGTTCGGCACCATATGGTCCGTTGTGGGCCATTTAAATGATCTGTCTATTGAACGTGCGGAAACCACGCCAAAAGTTTCCAATTACAAACCCGAAAAAAGACTGGACTGGTGGCTTAAAAAGAGAAAAAAACAACCTTGAACCGACTGAAGAGCATAATTATGAAAACGACCATAAAACTTCTTTGAATTTATCAATATCGCGTGGAAGTGGCCAAGAGGAAATGGATGAACTCCGAATAGGATCAGTATAGCATCCCTGGTATTGCTTTGGAAAGTGGATGCAATTCAAAGTCGACCTTTAATGCGCTATTCAAAAAGTTTACCGGGCACACTCATTCTTTGTTAAAAAAATGCATCAAGGAACGGATTAACCCGAGACATCCGTCCGAAATACCACAATTTTAATCCTCTGGGACATGACTAATTCCAGTTTGCCCATTTTTGATCCGAATTCTATAAACCCTTATCATGACCCGAAAGGAATTTATCACCACTAGCGGTTTGTTTGGCATATCATTGCCTTTTCAGTCAGCTTTAAAGGCATGTTCCAAAGATAGCGATGCACCCAATTTGCCAGGAGATTTTACGGGCAATGTGTTGATCATAGGAGCCGGTGCAGCCGGAATGGCCACAGCCTACTTGTTGCAACAGCTAGATATTGAATATCAAATTTTGGAAGCGGATTCCTCCTATGGGGGAAGGTTTCGTAGAACGAATGACTTTACAGATTTTCCCATTCCCCTGGGAGCGGAGTGGCTTCATGTTTCAGAATCCGAGCTCCCTGCTATTGTAAACGATAGCGCTGTGCAAGTTACCACGGTAACACAACGCTATGCGACTACGGATACCTATGGATTCTACAGCAATGGAACACTGACCGTTGAGGAAGCGGGTGCTGCCATAAACGACTATATAGACCAAAAATTCATTGGATCTTCCTGGTTCGATTTTTTTGACGAATATATCGTACCCAGTATTCGCAATAAGATGCGGTTCAACACGCATATCGTTTCCGTCGATTACTCGGGTGACAAAGTGATCGCTTCAGAGGCTAATGGAAATCAATATGAAGCGGACAAAATAGTGCTTACAGTACCTTTAAAAATCTTACAACTGGGTGAAATCGGTTTTAGCCCTTCCTTACCCAATAACAAACAACGAGCAATTGCCAACGCCAATATTTGGGGTGGGATCAAGATTTTTCTAAAGTTTACGGAAAAATTCTATCCCACTTTTTTGGAATTTGATGATAGTGAGACCAATGAAGGGCAACGTACCTATTACGATGCGGCCTATGGACAAAATACCACGGATAATGTTCTTGGTCTGTTTGCCGTCGGCAAACAAGCGGAACCCTATCAAAATTTAAGTGGTGATGCCCGGCGGGATTATGTTTTAAAAGAGCTGGACAGCATTTTCAATGGAAAAGCCTCCGAAACCTTTCAGGACATTTTGGTGCAAAACTGGAATGAACAGCCCTTTGCCAGAGCGGCCTACCTAGCCGATGTGGCATCAAGTTCCACCTCAAGGATTATGGCAGAATCGGTTGATGATAAATTGTATTTCGCGGGTGATGCCTATACCCGGGAGGATGATTGGAGTGCGGTGCATAACGCAGCACGTTCAGCCAGAGATGCTGTTCGGGAATTGATACGGTAATTGGTATCCCGAATCGGGCTTCGTATCTTAGAAGCTGAATCCTATCCTAATGACCACCTATCACAATGAAGATGTTATTCATCGCAAATCCGGATTGTTTAAACCTTTTGAAAAATACCTTGGTGAGTTTGTTTATGGCGGTATCGACGGCTGTGTGACTACGTTTGCAGTAGTAGCAGGTTCTGTTGGTGCTGGGTTGGACAGTGCCGTAATCATCATTCTGGGTTTTGCCAATTTACTGGCAGATGGTTTTGCCATGTCCATTGGCGCCTACTTGTCTACGAGATCAGAAAAGGACAACTACAACAAACACAAGCAAATCGAGTATTGGGAAGTCGCCAACGTACCCGAAGAGGAACGGGAAGAAGTGCGGGAAATCTATGCGGCTAAGGGATTTGAAGGCGAGTTGCTTGAAAAAGTGGTAGAAGTGATCACCAAAGACAAAAACATTTGGGTGAATACCATGATGAAGGAAGAGTTAGAAATGATCGAAGAGGACCGTTCTCCCTTTTGGATCGGCACTACTACCTATATTTCCTTTATCTCGATTGGGTTAATCCCTTTGATCACCTATGTTGTTGACTATGTATCACCCGTTGGTAAAAATCTTTTTTTGATTGCATCCATTTTGACTGCCTTTGGTTTTATCTTGATTGGGTGGCTTAAAACCTATGTAACACAAACCTCTGTTTGGAAAGGGATTTTGGAGACCGTAGTGCTTGGAGGAATCGCTGCGGTTGTGGCCTATTTTGTGGGTGATTTTTTAGAGCAATTAATTGTGGGACAAACATAGATCTGGAATGAAAACCGCAACTGTTTCACAACTAAAAAAAGAATTACTGCATCGAAATCCTGATGAATTACTCGAGTTGTGCCTACGCCTTTCAAAATTCAAAAAGGAAAACAAAGAACTACTGACCTATTTGTTATTTGAAGGGGATGATGAAGCAGGTTACATCGCCGGGGTACAGGAGGAACTGGATATGTGGTTTTCTGAAATCAATACCTCCAGTTATTACTACATCAAAAAGAGTGTACGAAAGATCCTCCGAAACCTTAAAAAATACATTCGCTATTCCGGCAACAAAGAAACCGAGGTGGAGTTGCTGCTTTACTTTTGCAAACAACTGAAGTGCTTTACCCCTTCCATCAGAAGAAATACTGCTTTGACCAATTTGTATGAACGTCAATTGCTATTCCTTGAAAAGAAGATCACGCTACTGCATGAGGATTTGCAATACGATTATGGCGTATTGCTACAAAGCCTTCGCAAATGAGTGATATTAACCACTATGCCTCCCTGGATGCGTATTGCAAAGCAATACGAATTGCAGCACCTAAATGGCCGGACTTTGATATACGAACTTTTGAGGAAAATATGAAAACGGTAAAGCATAAAATGCCGCCGTTCAAACATGAATTCTATGCGATTGCGTTAAAACTATCCGGCGGGGGGTTTACCGAAACCGGAAATTTTTCTACGGAATCCCTATCCGCAACCGTTTTTTTCAATTCCCCTTACCAAATCATCCAATGGGACATCGCACCGGATTGGGATGGGTACTATATCATTTTTTCGGAGGAATTCTATCAACTCGGACAGCCTAAACATCAAATCAGTACTGATTTTCCCTTCCTTTTGGTAGACAACACCATTCCCATTGCCCTATCCGAAACGGAAGCCTTGCCCTTTATCAATACGTTCCAGGATCTTTTAACCGAACATCAAAAAGAGGATACTTTGTCCAGAACGATCTGTCACTTAGGCACTCAAATGCTATTGCATAAAGTAGCACGTCTCTTTAAGGAAAAAGTCCCAACACAAGACCTTACCCGCACGCATCGCGACAATGACCTGACCCTGGTAAGTCGTTTTAAAACCCTGGTAGAGACCAGTTTTTATCCAAATCAGCATTTTGAACATGGAGAACCGCACAAGGTGCAATTTTACGCAGACCAACTGCATTTACACCCCAACCACCTTAATGCGGTGGTGAAACGGATCGCTTCGCAATCTGCCTCGGAGATCATCTACAAGCACATGGTGGCCCTTGCGAAATCCAAGTTGCGCCAGACCAACAAATCCATTAAAGAAATTGCTTTTGACCTTTACTATAACTACCCCAACCATTTTGCCAATTTCTTTAAAAAACAAACCGGAATGACGCCTAATGCTTTCAGAAAGCGTTCTGTTTAGGCTAATTGTATCCCGGACTTTGAATTTTATACTTCCTGCATTGAAAAACGTACTTTCCGGGACTTCGTGGTGCTTACTTTTGAGTAACTAAAAAATTGAAATCATGAAATACAAATTATTAGGAAATACAGGATTACGAGTTTCAGAGGTAGCCTTGGGCACAATGACTTTTGGTACGGAAGCGGGTTGGGGCGCTGATAAAGAAACCAGTAAAAAGATGTTTGACACCTTTGTCAACGCCGGGGGCAATTTTATTGATACTGCCAACGAAATCTACACCGGAGGAACCAGTGAAAAATTCACCGGGGAATTTATTAAATCGAACAGGGAATACATCGTACTAGGCACCAAATATACCGATGCTATGCCGGGTAACGATCCCAATAAAGCAGGTAATAGCAGAAAAAGCATGGTACAATCCTTAGAGCGAAGTTTAAAACGATTAGACACAGATTACGTCGACATTTTTTGGGTACATGCCTGGGATTTCATGTCTCCCGTGGAGGAGGTAATGCGTGCTCTGGATGATCTGGTACGACAGGGGAAGGTCCTCTATCTTGGGATCTCAGATGCCCCCGCCTGGATAATCTCCAAAGCAAATATGTATGCCAAAATGAACGGGTTGACTTCCTTTCAGGCATCCCAAATTGAATACAGCCTCGTGCAACGAACCGGGGAACGTGATTTATTGCCCATGGCAAAAAGTGAGGGGATGACCACCTTAGGATGGTCTCCATTGGCTTCCGGAATTCTTACCGGTAAGTACAGCAAAAAGAATGCAAACGGATCTAAGCAGGGGAATCGCAGATTAGATACCGCGGCATTTGTTGCCCTAAGCGATCGCAATTTAGCCATTGGGGATAAGGTAGTGGAAATAGCAGCAAAAAATGAAGTAGCGCCTACAGCGGTGGCCATTGCCTATGTGAAACAAAAAGAAATCATCCCGATCCTGGGAGGAACTAAAGTGAGTCACATCGCGTCGAACCTTGAGAGTATTCATTTTGAATTGCCAAAAGAAGATGTTGCTATTTTAGATGAAATCAGCGCTATTGAACTTGGGTTCCCCCATGATTTTCTGAAAAGTACGCAAGCGGTAACTTATGGCGGGCAATTTGAAAACATCGTGCATACCCGGCCTTTTATGCCCTAATCCGTTAACCCTGCTCAGATGAAAACAATAGCAAACAAAGTAGCTTTGGTAACCGGTTCCAACAGAGGGATCGGTTTTGCCGTGGTGAAGGGACTTGCGGAACAAGGGATCACCGTAGTGCTTACCAGTAGAAACGAAAAAGACGGAAGAGCAGCATTGGATCAGTTAGATGACTCAAATGTGTACTATCATCCGCTTGATGTAACCTCGACAGAAAGTGTCCAAAAGCTGGTGGAATACGTCACCAAAACATTTGGCCGATTGGATATTTTGATCAATAACGCCGGTATCAATTACGACACCTGGCAGAATGTAAGTGACGCCGATCTTGAAAACGTCCAGGAAACGCTGAATACTAACGTATTGGGGCCCTGGCGTATGAGTCAGGCCTTTTTATCCTTAATGCAAAGAAACCATTTTGGCCGTATTGTAAACGTAAGTAGTAGCTCGGGTGAATTAGCGGCCTTAAGCGGGGAAACCCCGGGATATAGTATTTCCAAAGTGGCGTTAAATGCTTTAACCATTAGCCTGGCAAGGCATCTTCAAAACAAAAATATTCTGGTAAATGCGGTTTGCCCGGGCTGGGTACGCACTGATATGGGAGGAGCTGGAGCCCCAAAAAGTCCGGAAGAAGGTGCCGCTACAATTATTTGGGCGGCTTTATTGCCGGATAACGGGCCAACAGCCAAATTCTTTAGGGACAAATCTGAGATAGCCTGGTAGCGCAGGTTTCTGCTAAGTTAAAAAAGCTCCAAAAGGGGCTTTTTTTATGCCTTTTCGTTGAATTCTGTAGTTGCTCCTTTGAATTCCGTAGGCCCCAGGACTACCGTTGCTATTAGCTTTACATCAGCAATAATTGATAACAAAAAAATCATTTTAAACGCCATGAAAAACATAATTGTAACAGTTTCTATCGCCTCCTTCCTGATAGCCTGTATAAATGAAACAGCAACTAAAAACGAAACAGACATGACTACAGTAGCAACAACTACCGAAAGTGCAGAAAAGCAGATCGAGAGCGTTATCCACACGCTATTTCATAGTGTAGATCAACGGAATTGGGAGGCCGTCAGGCAAACGATGGCAGATTCCGTTTATACCGATTACACGGCCTTAGGTGGGGATTCCGGCTTTAAAACCCCATCAGAAATACTTGAAGGATGGGAAGCCTTGCTTCCCGGATTTGAACGCACAATACATCAGGTGCATAACGAAGCCATTTGGGTAGCCGGCGATAGAGCAACAGCCACTATGGACGCCATAGCCACCCATTTTTTGACGGATGATTTTTGGACGGCCTTCGTGGGGTATGATACTGAGTTTATCCGGGAAAACGGCGAATGGAAGTTAGCACGGATCGATTTGAGCCTTTATGACCAAACCGGAAATGGGCAACTCCCGCTTACCGCCATGGAAAATGTAAAAAATGGAAATATTCCTCCCCTGGTAACAGCCGAAAACGTCGCTGCTATAGAAACCTTTTTCTCCGGTTTGGAGGAACGCGATCTTAATACGGTATTATCATCCCTGGATGATAGTGTTGTACAGGAAATGCCCTTTGCCCCAAAGGATTTCCCAAAAACCCTAAACGGTCTGGCCGCCATGAAAAATCAATATACGGGGGTAATGGACTACACCCAAAAATACGAACGGGAATACTTTGGCACTTCCAATCCCAATGTTATCCTTGCCAAATTCAAGGGTACCATTACCACGGGAGAAGGAAAACCGTACAACAATGCCTATGTTGGAATTTACACCCTTAATGAAAGTGGAAAAATCGAAAAATTTGTAGAGCAGTTCAATCCGAACATCCTTTTAAACGGATGGCCCGGACTACAACCAGAGACCTATTCCGTTCATCAGGCAGGTGCACCCACCAACAGCGGTATACTACTGGAGGAGGTAAGTTTCAACAGCAATGGAGCCTTATTAAAAGGACATTTGTTCCTCCCACCGGAGTTTAATACAAACAGTACCTACCCTGCTGCTATAGTTACTGGTAGTTGGACCAGTGTTAAGGAACAAATGCCGGACGAATATGCCAGTGTTTTAGCCAGGGACGGTTTTATTACGCTAACTTTTGACTTTACCGGATTCGGGGAAAGCGAAGGCCAACCCCGACAGGTTGAGGACTATCAATTGAAGATCGAGGACATCAAAGCTGCCGTTGATTTTTTGGTGGCTCATAAGAACGTGGATAGTGAAAAACTCTCCGGATTAGGAGTCTGTGCCAGCTCTGGCTATATGGCGCATGCCACGGCCCAGGATGATCGTATAAAAAACTTGATACTGGTGGCCCCATGGTTACACAATCCTGAAATCGCAAAAGCCATATATGATATGCGCCCCGGGGGAACAGAGGGCTTGCTTAAGGCCGCACGAGCTGCTAAAATACAATATGCCGAAACAGGGCAAATGGACTATGTATTGGCGGCCAGTGAATTGGACCCACTAAGTGCAATGTATGTGCCCAACAACATCTTTGATTACTATTTGAATCCTGCTAAAGCTGCAGGTTCGTATTATGACAATCGCTTTGCTGTAAGTAGCTGGGAACCCTGGTTAACCTTTGACGGTATCTCGGTGGGAGCGGATATTTCACAACCTGTTTTTATCGTACATAGCGAAAGTGGTGCTGTTCCACAAGGAGCAAAACAATTCTACGAATTATTGAAAGGGGAAAAAGACATTAAATGGTTGAATCAATTCAATCAGCAGCAGTTATATTTTGAAGCAGATGCCGTAACGGCTGCAATGGGAGCCGTGGTAAATTACTTGAAATAGTTTGGTAAATTGTAAAAGACAAAAAAAGAAATACTATGGAAAATAATAACGAAAATACCGTTTGGTTTATAACCGGAGCCTCTTCAGGCTTCGGCAGATCCCTGGCAGAACATGCCATAAGCAACGGCTACAACGTGGTGGCAACCGCAAGAAGAAAAGAAAAACTGGAAGAATTGCTGTCCATGGCCCCTGAACAAGTCCTGCCCATCCAAATGGATGTGACCCAACGGGAAGAAGTAAAACAAGGTGTGGCCGAGGCTATAAAACAATGGGGTAAGATTGATGTGCTTATTAATAACGCAGGCTACGGCATTGTGGGTGCATTGGAGGAAACCCCCGAGGAAGAATTAAGAAAACAAATGGAAACCAATTTCTTCGGTGCAGTTGCTGTTACCCAGGAGGCTTTACCTCATATGCGAAAAGCCGAAAGTGGGGCCATCGTAAATATGAGCAGTATGGGCGGTAATATGTCATTTGGAGGATTTGGTGCCTATTCTGCTTCAAAATTTGCCCTGGAAGGGGCTTCCGAAGCCCTGGCACAGGAAGTTGCCCCGTTTGGCATAAAAACCATGATCGTTGAACCCGGAGCCTTCCGTACTGAATTTGCCGGAAATGCTTTAAAACACATGCCGAAAATTGATGCGTATGATACTATTGTAGGCGGTACCCGTGATTTTGCGAAGGAAATGCACAACACTCAGGAAGGTGACCCAAAAAAAGCAGCCGAAGCCATTGAAAAAGCCCTGCTTTCAGAGCATACCCCGCTACGTTTACAACTAGGCAAAGATGCGGTAGATGCCGTTAAAGCACATGGAGAGCAGTTGCTGGCCGACCTGGAGACATGGCGGGAAGTCGCTGAAAATACTGCTTTTGAGAGTTAACAAACGGTACAACCTGAGCTATAAATCCATCAATTCGGATGATTGATGGATTTGTTTTTGTTCATTACCAAAAAGAGTAGCCCCAGAAACGCTAAAAACGAACAGCCCAACATAGCCCCGGGTATGTTTTCATAGGTGCTTTGATAGTACCATCCGGAAAACAAGGCCCCTAGCCCTATCCCTGCTTCCAGCGCAATAAACATTGTGGCCACACCCTTTCCTTTCTGCCCCTCAGGACTTAAATCAAATGTCCAGGCGCTTAAGGCCGGTGAAAGTATCCCCATGGAAAGGCCATAAATTCCTGCAGCTAAAAGCAGTCCGTTCGAAAATTGTAAAGTAGCCATTAGCACTAATGAGATCAATAACACCAATAACCCGATAATAGTTATCACTTTCCTTCCAAGGCGATCTGAAGCTTTCCCAGCGACAAAACGTATGGCAAGTGAAGTCACTGTAAAAACGATAAAAAAACTTCCTTTGTTGGTTATCCCCAGGTGTTCACTCCAATCCGGAATTAAAGTAAGCATCATTCCAAACGCAACATAGGCTAAAAAAGTAATTATCGCAGGGACCAAAACTTCCAGGGCAATAATATCGTTCCTTGAAATTCGCAATAAACGCCAACGAAACGGCTCTTTTTGTGTTAGCGTTTCTTTTAGTCGCAAAATAAAAATGAGAGACAATAAGGCCATGCACGAAGAGCTATGGAACAAAACTGCAAAGGAAAAGTACATCTTTATCCAGCTTCCCAGGGCCGGCCCCAGGGCCAAACCGGTACTAAAAAAAAGACTTTGGACACCAAATGCCTCTCCCCACCGTTTAGCAGGAATGATAT
The DNA here is from genome assembly GCA_028284665.1 of Croceivirga sp. GTDB lineage: Bacteria > Bacteroidota > Bacteroidia > Flavobacteriales > Flavobacteriaceae > Croceivirga. The sequence goes on along the minus strand of JANQRG010000020.1, from coordinate 105,077 downwards.
CAGAGACATAGGCTGCAATTGCGGTAGGACTAAATCCGGTAGAAAAACCATGGAAAAGTCGCAAAAAGAGAAATCCGGCTACCGTACCTAAAATGGGATATAGGACTCCACAGATCACACACACCAAAGCGCCAACCACCATAACCGGCTTTCTTCCCATTTTGTCGGTTAGCACACCACTAAAAGGACGGGATAATCCTGCTGTTAGTGTGAATAAGGCTATGATCAGGCCTATATATTCTGCTCCTCCCAGACCGGATAAATAGGCCGGAAGTTCAGGGATGAGCATGTTATAACTTGCCGAAAAGAACAAGGAACTGAAACATAATACTCCAAAACGAAGACTGTAAATGCTAGGTGTTTTTTGCATCCCAAGTGGTATCTTGTTGCAGGTAAAAGTCTCAGCAAAGAAATAGGCGATCTGCCAGTTAAAAAAGGACATTTGTCCCAGAGGAAATGATCAGGAGAAACAAGGCGTTTTTGGAATATATCAGCAAACTTCATGCGTTAGGGGAACACCCTACCCTTGAAATGCAACATGCCGGCGTTGGAGAACAGATCATTAGGCAACGGACCTCCGTCTTTGCGGTTTACGTGATGGAAGCAGGGATGGCCAAGTGTTACCTTACAGAGGATACCGGAAACGATTTTATACAGGAGTTCTTTGGTGAAGGTGAAGTGTTTGGGGAGATCGAAGCAATTACCAACGCCTTTAGTTTTTGTACGATAGAAGCCCTGACACCGATGTCCTACTTTAAAATTCCAAAGGAAACCTTTCTGGCTTTACTGCAATCCGACAAGGTGTTCAATCGACAGGTGCTAAAGTTAATGGGAAACAAAATCCGATATACGGCACTTAGACATTCCTACCATCAATCCCACCCGTTAGAAGCCAACCTGAAAAAACTATTGCAGGAATTCCCCGATATGTTACAAAAGATCTCCAAAAAGGATATTGCTAACTATTTGGGCATTACAGTACGAAGTCTGAACAGAATGATCCAAGCTATGCCGTAACTCTATCGCACAGTTCCATACCATATACTTCCTTTCCCACAAACTCATGAATCGAAGGTTTTTCGAGGGGAAATTCAAGACCGCACCCTGAGACCTCAAAACCTCATGTACTGCACAAAATAATTTTTTTGATTTACTTATTGTATTATATACACTAAGTAATTATATTTGTCAAACATCACCGCAATTAGTATTGGTCATGTTAGAAACAGTATCACAATTAAATCCTTATATATCTGTAGATTGTGTGGTTTTTGGTTATGATGCTGAAAAACTAAATGTATTACTTGTAGAAAGAACACTAAGTGAAGATGAATCGGTGTCAGATTTTCAACCGGACTGGACCCTGACCGGAAATCACGTGTACGAAGGAGAGACCATTAAAGAGGCAGCCACCAGGGTCGTTTTTAATCTTACCGGCATATCCGATATCTATTTGGAACAGTTCAAAACCTTTGCAGATCCCGGACGACTGCTAAAGCCAAAGGATCAAAAATGGCTTAGGAGTATCGGAAAGAATCCGGAAGAACGGGTGGTCTCTATTGGTTACTTCGCATTATTGGCAACACAGGATGTCTCTCTCAAATGGATGGGAAGAAGGGTGAAATGGGTCCCCGTGAAGACAGTGGGCCAACTGGGTTTTGATCATAATGAAATATTAGAGCAAGCCATGGAAGCCCTGCGCAACAAAATGAAGCATGAGCCCATTGGTTTCGGGTTGTTACCGGAAAAATTCACCCTCACGCAACTGCAAACCGTGTATGAACAGATTTTTGATACCCATTTTGACAAGCGGAATTTTAGAAAGAAAGTAAACCGCATGAAATATGTGATCCCCTTAAATGAAAAACAAAAGGGGGTACCCCATAAACCTGCCCAGCTCTACATGTTCAGCAGGGAGGTATTTGAGAAAACGAAAAAAGAGCTGTTCGATTTTGTGATCTAACCCAACCAACCTAATCTATGGAACCTTCAAAAAAACACAAACTGTCATTTCTCGAAAAAGCCGGTTATGCCCTTGGGGACGGAGCGGCCAACATCGCCTGGCGGGGGGTAGCTACCTTCCTGTTTATTTTTTATACTGATGTTTACGGACTAAGCCCGGCATCCGTTGGGTTATTATTGCTGATCGCCAGGTCCAGTGATGGTATCAGCGATGTCCTGATGGGAATTGTAGGGGATAGAACAAACACCAAATACGGGAAATTCCGACCCTGGATCCTATGGACGGCCCTTCCCCTCGCCGCCACACTGTCACTGTTGTTTACCACCCCTGATCTGGGCCCTACCGGTAAAATTGTGTATGCCTATAGCACTTACATTATTTTCACCTTGCTGTATACGGCCAACAATGTTCCTTACGGGGCATTAATGGGAGTGATCACGGGGGATGACAAGGAACGTACCGTCCTTGGTTCCTATCGTATGGTTGGTGCTTTTGCAGGGGGTATGCTGGTACAGGGCGCCTTGCTGTTCCTTGTGGCCTTTTATGGCAATGTTAATCCAACCGTGACAGTTTCGCCGGTAAATGAAGATATCTACGATGTTAGGGTTAGTGCCCCCAGGGATGTAGCCAATGCCAACATTAAAACTGAAAACGGAATAGCCACCTTTGCATGGGCAAATGGTGAAACGCAAGCCCAGGAGGCAACGCATAGTATTAGCTTCTCTATGGAAGCAGAACGGGAATATGCTTTTCTCGTTAGCGGAGAACCCGGCATCACAACAACGGATATCTCCATCATAGATCAGAAGAAAGGATATAGCAATGCCATTTACCTGATGTCCGTATTTCTGGCCTTGTTCCTAATCTTAACCTTTATCAGCACCCGCGAAAGGGTAAAACCCCCAAAGGAGCAAAAGTCCAACTTAAAAAGGGACTTTTATGACCTGGTCCGTAACAAGCCCTGGTTGGTACTCCTGTTTATCGGTCTGCTGTTTAATGTATATAATTCCATAAAACAAGGTATTACCGTTATTTATTTTACCCATTATTTACAAGATCAATTATTGTCCGCTTCTTACCTGGTAGCGCTTATGGTAGCCTCCATAATCGGGGCCATGGCTACGGGCTGGTTAGGACGAAAACTGGGCAAGAAGGAATTGTTCATTTATGCCTTACTTTTTTCCGGGGCCGTCAATGCTTTACTCCTCTTTTGCGGACCGAACAACGTTTTTTGGATATTCACCATTGGAACGGTCTCGGAATTTGCAGCCGCGGTCTTCCCCACGCTATTCTTTGCCATGCTTGGCGATGCCGCAGATTATTCGGAATTTAAAAATGGCCGACGAGCAACAGGCTTGGTGTATTCTGCAGGTTCTTTTGCCACTAAGTTTGGCGGTGGCCTGGCTGGCGTAGTCATAGGCGCCATACTGGCGGCGTATCATTATGACGGGCTGGATCAGGTAGCGATCCAGGGGGCTATTCCCGGAATTATCATGTTGATGAGTTGGGTGCCCGCTATCGTAGCCGGAATTGCCGCCATAGTCATGGTGCTCTATCCGCTTAATCAAAGTAAAATGGATGAGATCACCATAGCACTGAACCAACGACGCCAAAAGGAGCTGGGTGTCTAATAACGTATTGAAACCCCCAAATAAAGTTTAAAACCTATAGCACGCGATATGAAATTTGGATATTTTGACGACGATAACCGGGAATACGTAATCACCGATCCCGCAACCCCATGGCCCTGGATCAATTACCTGGGTAATAAAGACTTTTTTTCGCTTATTTCAAATACCGCAGGCGGGTATTCCTTTTATATGGATACCAAATTCCGAAGGTTAACACGATACCGCTACAATAACGTCCCCATGGATTCGGGAGGTCGGTATTTCTATATCAAGGACGGGGATACTTTTTGGTCACCGGGCTGGAAACCCTGTAAGACAGCCCTTGATGCCTATGAATGCCGACATGGAATGAACTATACCCGAATCCGGGGTGAAAAAGACGGCATTTCGGCGGAGGCTTTGTTTTTTGTTCCCCTTAACACCCATGCGGAAGTTCAGAAGTTAACACTGACCAATACCACAAAATCACCCAAAAGCCTGAAACTGTTTTCTTTTACGGAATGGGCGCTTTGGAATGCCGTTTCGGACATGGAAAACTTCCAGCGTAACTTTTCAACCGGCGAGGTAGAAATTGAGGGCTCCACATTGTATCACAAAACGGAATACCGGGAACGCAGAAATCATTATGCGTTTTATTCGGTCAACACCCCTATTGATGGCTATGACACCGACCGTGAATCATTTATGGGGCTGTATAACGGTTTTCATGAGCCCCAGGCGGTTATTGATGGCCAACCCAGGATGAGTGAAGCCCATGGTTGGTCGCCCATTGCCTCTCACTACATCGAGCTGGAGCTTCAACCCGGAGCCTCCAGGGACCTGGTGTTTATCCTGGGATATGTGGAAAACGAAGAACAAGAAAAGTGGGCGTCAAAAGGCGTCATCAACAAGAAGAAAGCCCATCTCCTTATTGAAAAATTCAATACTGTTGAGAAAGTGGATGCGGCGCTGGCGGAACTCAAAGCCTACTGGAACGAACTGCTCAGTGTGTATACCGTAACTACGGGAGATGAGAAGCTGGATCGTATGGTAAATATCTGGAATCAGTACCAGTGTATGATCACTTTCTGTTTCTCAAGATCGGCTTCCTTCTTCGAAAGTGGTATTGGGCGCGGTATGGGATTCCGTGATTCCAATCAGGATTTGATTGGCTTTGTACACCAAATACCGGAACGAGCCCGGGAACGGATCATTGATATTGCCTCCACGCAGTTTCCGGACGGCAGTTGCTATCATCAATACCAACCCCTTACCAAGAAGGGGAATAACGATATCGGGAGTGGATTTAACGACGATCCATTATGGCTGATTTTAGGAACCACTGCATACATTAAAGAGACCGGGGATTGGGCCATCCTGGATGAACAGGTACCCTATGATAACGATGACAGCCTGGCACAACCCTTATTTCACCATCTGACGGTTTCCTTTGATCATGTGGTGAACAATTTAGGGCCGCACGGACTGCCCTCAATCGGCAGAGCGGATTGGAACGACTGCCTTAACCTGAATTGTTTTTCCAATGATCCTAATGAGTCCTTCCAAACCACGGAAAACCAGACAACAGGCAGCAAGGCAGAGTCGCTGATGATCGCCGGGCTTTTTGCAGTCTATGGCCGGGAATATGTTGAATTATGTAAGGTTTTAAAGAAAGCCCGGGAAGCGGAAAGAGCCCAACAGCATGTGGATCGCATGGTTGAGGCCATAAAAGAACACGGCTGGGATGGAGCGTGGTTTTTAAGAGCCTATGATTTCTTCGGCGATAAGATCGGAAGTCAGGAAAACGAAGAGGGACAGATCTTTATCGAATCAAATGGCTGGTGTAGCATGGCGGGTATTGGCCTTAAAGAGGGCCTGGTGGAAAAAGCACTCGACTCGGTAAAGGAAAAATTGGATTGCGAATACGGTATTGTGCTGAACAATCCGGCGTATACGAAGTACTATATTGAATATGGTGAGATTTCCACCTACCCTGAAGGGTATAAGGAAAATGCCGGGATATTCTGCCACAACAATCCCTGGATTATCATTGGGGAGACCGTTTTAGGACGTGGGGACCAGGCCTGGGAATATTTCAAAAAAATATGCCCCGCTTATCTGGAAGAGATCAGCGAGCTACACAAAACTGAACCCTATGTGTATTCGCAAATGATCGCCGGAAAAGATGCTTTCAAACCCGGTGAGGCAAAGAATTCATGGTTAACAGGTACAGCCGCCTGGAACTTCTATACCATAAGTCAGTACATTCTCGGCATTCGCCCAACCTATGAAGGACTGGAAATTGATCCCTGTATTCCAGCAGATTGGGGATCCTTTGAGGTAACACGAAAATTCCGTGGTGCTACCTATGCTATTACTGTGAAAAATCCGAATCATGTGAATAAAGGTGTTAAAGCGCTACGAATTGACGGAAAAGAGCAAATGGGAAAGAATATACTCCCTGTTCTCCCCCATGGCCATTACAAAATAGAAGTTGAACTAGGATAAAAAATTGAACATGATAGACGTAAGAGTAAGCTTTTTGTTGTTATCTGCAGCTCTGGCATTCAACCTTGGATGCTCAAGCGGCACCTCGGAAAAAAGATCCACGACTTCGGAAGATATTCTTATCAACCAGATCGGATATCCTGTCGATGCTCCAAAAAAGGCCCTGATACGATTGCCTGCAGCTACTTTTAAAATACTAGACCTTAAGGGAGAAACTGTTTTTAATGGCAACACCCCACAACCGAAGTATTGGCATCTTTCCGGTGATTCGGTCCGGGTAGCCGATTTCACCGCTTTCTCAAAACCCGGAGAGTACAAGTTATGTGTCAATGATACGCTCTGTTCCTATCCCTTTACAATAGGAACTGATTTATATGCCGAACTGGCCGATGCCGCTTTAAAATCATATTACTATGCACGATGTGGCGTAGCTATTGATAGCGCATTTGGAGGACAATGGCAAAGACCTGCAGGACATCCGGATACGCTGGTTATGGTTCATAAATCGGCATCGGATACATCCCGGCCTGCCGGCAGCACCCTCTCTTCACCAGGCGGTTGGTATGATGCCGGGGATTACGGCAAATACATTGTAAACAGTAGTATCACCACATGGACATTGCTCCAGAGTCTTAAATTGAATTTAGAATATCATAAAAGCCAGAGCCTCAATATCCCGGAATCGTCCAATGCGGTACCGGATATCCTTGATGAAACCCTGGTTAACCTCTCCTGGATGATGACCATGCAGGACCCGGGGGATGGCGGGGTATATCATAAACTCACTACCAAAAATTTTGATGACTTCATCATGCCGCACAAAACGAACAAGCAACGGTATGTGGTGCAAAAAAGTACTTCTGCTGCTCTTGATTACGCGGCTACCATAGCTACCGCCTCTCGTATCGTTCGGGAATATCAGTTAACTGAGCTTGCTGATGAAATGGAGCAAAGTGCAACCAGGGCCTGGGATTGGGCGGTTCAACATCCGAATTCGTTTTATGAGCAGCCCGCGGATATCTCAACAGGGGCTTACCCGGACACCACCTATGTAGACGAGCGTTTTTGGGCGGCTTCGGAACTGTATCTCCTCACAGGCAAGGGCAAATACAAAGAAGCGATGCTGGTAAATTATCAAAAGCCTACTACCCCCAAATGGGATGTGGTCCATCCCCTCGGAGTAATCTCCGTATTGACATCGGATAAACGCCCGGAATTTGAACAAATGGAGAACGACTTTATTTCGTATACTGATGAGATGCTGGAAAAAGAGCAGGCCTCCCCCTATCTGATCAGTATGGATGCCTACGCCTGGGGCAGTAATTCTGATGTGGCCAACGACGGAATGCTCAAGTTAGTGGCGTATTCCCTAACGGGAGATCAAAAGTATGCCGTATCTGCACAAAACGATCTGGATTACCTCATGGGGAGAAACGCAACCGGGTATTCGTTTGTAACCGGATTCGGTGCCAAAACGCCACAGTATCCCCATAACAGGATCATATCTGCTGATGGTATAAAAGAACCCATCCCGGGTTATATCGTGGGAGGGCCCAATACTATTGTTTTAAATGATTGTGAGTCCGAAAACGTCGTACGCAGTACCTTCCCGGCGGCCTCCTATACGGATACGGAATGCAGTTACTCCACCAATGAAACGGCAATCAACTGGAATGCCCCAGTGGTCTTTCTGGTTTCAGGAATGGAAGTGTTTTTGAAGTAAACAGCGCACATAGGTCTTTATTTCCGACTTCAACCCCTACCCGATAGCTATAGGGAAAGTATCATCATAAGGGTGATTTAGCCAATAAAACTTTCTGGTCAAATCTGCTCCCCATACTAAAAAAAGTAAAAACTACTAACAAATTAGTATAACTACTAAATAATTAGTAGTTTTGCTTTTCAAACATATCGATATGAATCGACTTGCAAAAAGAGAGGAGGAAATTATGCAGATCGTCTGGCGGCTGGAAACTGTTTTTATTCGCGACATAATTAAAGCGCTTCCGGAACCCAAACCGCATTACAATACCGTAGCTACCATTGTCAAAATACTGGTTAAAAAAGGATTTCTTACTTCTGAAATGTTGGGAAATACGCATCAATACCGCCCCGCAGTTGATTTTGAGCAATACCGCGACGAGCATCTCCTGAATATAAAGAAGCACTATTTTGGGAATTCCTTTCCAAAAATGATCGCCCACTTTGCGAAAAAGGAAAAGCTAAGCGATGCGGAAATAGAAGAGTTAATGAAAATCATTAAATCCCAAAAACCGTAGATCATGCTTGTGTTTTTAATAAAGTCCTCGTTGATTATTGCTGTTCTTTTTGTTTTCTACAAAACCCTTTTGGAAAGGGAGAGCTTTTTTACAGCTAACCGGATCTATCTTTTGGCATGCCTTGCATTAACTTTTATTTTGCCGTTCATATCGCTTCCTAAACTTGTGCAGGATCAAGGGTTTATAGCAAAGACACTAGTACAAGTTGATGATCGGCCAACAATATCCTTAACACAGGAAACGGGTTCAGCGCAACAAAGCAGTGCTACAACGGTTAATCCTCCTCAAAATAGTTCCCCCAACACGGATCAATATGTTGTCCATTCGGAAAGAGGACTTTATTACTGGATCACGTTGATCTATTTCTTCGGGGTTATTATTTTATCCTTAACGCTTTTCATTCAAATAGTCAGCTTACTTATTCTGGTATTCAGAGCAACTGAAAAAATAAAAGATACCGGATATGTTATTGTAAGCAGTTCCCGTATTAAAGAGCCCTGTTCTTTTTTTAAGTATGTTTTCATCAACCCGGAAAACTATGATTATGACACCTATGAGCAAATCATTGCTCATGAAAGAATTCATGTTCGAAAATGGCACTCCATTGACTTACTCCTTTCCGAAATCGCAATAATACTACTGTGGTTTAATCCTTTTATCTGGTTTTTTAGAAAGGAAGTGGAGAAAAACATAGAATATGAAACCGATAACCTTTTGGTAGAAAGGGAATCCGTCAAAAAGAAAAGCTATCAAATGAATCTTTTAAAGATAGCCGCTTTACAAAAACCCCTTGCAATCACAACAAATTACAATCAGTCATTAATCAAAAAAAGAATTTTAAAAATGAGTACAAAAAAATCAAATCCGCACAATTATTGGAAGTATGCTTTTATTGCACCAATCGTATTGGTCATGCTACTTTCCATGAACACCCCACTGGAAGCTATCCCTTCAAAGTATAACCCGGTAGCTGTTCCTCAGCATGAAGAGAACGGAAACAAAGCCGTTGGCACGAAAGACTGTCGTGAACTGCTCAGGGCAGTTAAGGACCAAAATGTATCTCTGGTGAAACAATTGCTGGAAACTGTAGATCCTGACTGTATGTACAACAAGAATGGTGAACCCCGAACTCCCCTTGTGGCCGCCGCAAGAAGTGGCGATCTTCAGATCGGAAAGCTATTAGTAGAAGCAAATGCCGATATAGAATACCACCATGATTCCGATGAATCTCCACTAATGGCGGCTTCAGAAAATGGACATATTGAATTTGTGACGTATTTAATGGAGCAAGGCGCCGATGTTAATAGAAAGGTGAGTGGAGATGGCACAGCACTTTTAGTTGCATCAAGAGAGGGGCATCTGGAAATTGCAAAATACCTGATCTCCAAAAATGCGGACGTCAACGGGCAGGTAAGCGGTGATGGCACACCCCTTATTTGTGCAGCCAAAAGAGGACATTACGAAGTCGCAAAACTACTATTGGAGAACAATGCAGATCCCTACCTTGCCTCTCCAGGGGATGAATATCCCATGTACCATGCACGTATGGCAAAAGATAAACGCATGATAGCGCTATTGAAGCAATACGAAAGCGATTAGTAATCGCTAATAACCAGGGCAGGGTCTTAGCAGGGGAAGTTGTAACAAAAAGAGAAATTCGTAATAGATATCTTATAGATCTTACCCTTTTAATATCATTATAGGGTAAAAAAGCGCCGCTAAATTAGCGGCGCCTTTTTGCTCAGGAATCAACCCGGCATGATCATGAAAACTGCTGCAAGAATTCCCGGAGTTGTTGCAAGAGATTCCTAAGAAGGATACCACAAATTATCTCGGCACTACGAAACGAAGCCCAAACAGAATTATCAAATCCTTATAATCCAATGCTTTGTTCGGTATACTTGATTGTTTGTTAATTTTAAGTCGTGGCATTACTTATACTATGCTGATTGGCAACGTAAAATGCAAAACCTATGAGACACATAGTTTTGAGCATCCTGATCTTTTCGGGATTACATAGCGGGTATCCCCAAAAGAAAATTGAGCTCCCTAATACGATCAAAGATATTGTTATCAATGCCAACACTGGGGTACTCCTAGCGAGAACCGGAGACGGACTCTATGGTATCAGTCCCAATAGCCAATCAATAGCATGGGAAAATAATGCCTTAGGTAAGGTCGATTTTACATCCTATCGTGAGATCCCTTTTACTCCCTTAGTCGTTTTCGAAAGCAAACCCGTGGTCAACTCCAAGTTCCTCTCTAACACGGTTAATGCTAAGGGTACTTCCCGTAGGATAGTAAATAGTAGTACTGGCAAAGTGCTCTTTGATTCTGAAGCGGTTGGATTCAAATCGGTTAACCGTACCCTGCTGATCCCTGAACATAAGGCCGTACTTGTAGACGGCATTAAGGATAAGGAATTAGCGGTGGCCCTATATAGTACTGATGACCAGAAAATGGTGTGGCAAATTGATCTTACCCATTCTTCCTTTTTCAACAACCTAAAGGGCACCCTTTTTGAACAGGAAAAAATCCTCCTGGACAAGGATCAGAACGTTTTTTGGTTGCGAAACAACTACTTGCTACAGATCAACGCCGTTTCCGGGGAAATATCCTATCAGCAAGAGAAGGTCGAGAACGTCGCGATCAACACCTCAAAAGATGTGATCTACATATTTTCCAATACCAGTGAGACGGAAAAACTCAAGCGCGAAACAGCAATAATGGCCCATTCCGTTCAAAGAATGCAACCGGTATGGAATAGCACGGCGAAAATGAAAGGAGCTATACGGGAAACCGCCTTTGACGGAGATAAAATGATCACCATTACCTCCAACGGATTTAACATCATTGACAGCAAAGGGAATAAACAGTGGGAGGTTATGGAGTCCCTTCCCCTTATAAAAAAGATCGTCCCTATCGAACGAGGGTTTTTGGTAGTGCAAGAAAAGTTTTTATCGCGCATCGGGAAGAATGGGAAAAAAGCATGGGAATCACCCTTGAAAATCTCACTTTCCAACGATGAACGACCGGTATACCTGTTTGAGTCGGATACCACTGCTATTTATATCACTCCTTCCAGAGCCAATAAAATAGCCATTTCCAATGGCGAAAAGTTTTGGGATGATCTTATCCTAAATGATGCTGATTTCATTTCGAGAAACCTTAAGCTCAAACTCCCTACCCATCGTATCTGGTACGATAGTATTGCCAAGCAGTATCCGGTATACAGCGACAAGCAACTCTATCTGCTGAATGGAAGTGCAAAACAAACACCTCAATCTATTCACACTTTCAATTTTGGAAAATCCCTTCCCCGTCTCCAAATGGGAGCATATGGCTATTTTCTAAGCCATGACAATCAGTACTTTCTATTTAATGTATCGGGTGATTTGATGTATCAGAAAAAGTATGCTTCCAATGAGGGGTCATCAATTTTCAGGGAATCCCTATACTATATAAAGCGCGGCCTGGGTACTTATAGAGCGGCAACTTCCTTTATTTACAATCAGACCATCGAAAGTTTTACCAGTACGATGGCTTCCGGCAACCTTGGTATTTTGACGAATTTGGGATCAAGCGTATATGGTTCGTACCAATTGTATCAGGATCCTAAAAAAGTGGTTTCCAACCTGGAGGAACTCGGCTTTAGTTCCGGGCTGCAAACCGTATTTAACCGAATTAAAAAAGGTAAACAAGGGGAACATTCTATACTGATAGTAGCCCCAAAGGAAAACAAGACCAAGGAGGTCATTCGTTTGCACATTCCGACAGGCAAGGAAGAAGTAATAAAACAGTTAGGGGAAGAAAAGAAATTTGTGATTGACCAAGTGGAAAATATCATCTATACCTATACCAAGAAAGATATTTATATAGAGCGGTTATAATTCGATTAGCCTAATAACATCAATTGCAATCATACTAAAATCTTCTTATGAGGTTAATCCATTATTGGATCAATTTCCACCCAACAAACGGTTAATTCCCGCCCTATACGTCTGACCAATAGGAATCTTGTGGTTTTCCAGGAAGATTTGATTACCACGGATGCGCTGTATCTTATCTAGCGACACAATAAAGGACTTATGTACCCGCAAAAAATGCTCTTTTGGGAGTAGGTTTTCCAGGGTTGATATTTTTTCATGGGTAATTATCATTTCATGGGTAAAAAATACCTTCACGTAATTTCCGTAAGCCTCAACGTAATGAATATCCTTTAGGTGAACTTGATGACGCTGTTTGTCGCCCTTTAGAAAAAAATAATTGCGTTCATCACTGACTTTAGCAGATTTGGTTGTGGCTTCTTCTTTTGCATTACTTACTTTATTGACCGCTTGTAAAAACCGTGATAGAGAAAAAGGCTTAAGCAAATAATCAAGTACATCCAGTTCGTAACCCTCCAGGGCGTATTCCTTATACGCCGAGGTAACGATTATATCGGGAAGTTTTGGTAGGGTCTTTAACCATTCAAAACCTGTCATTTTGGGCATGTTGATATCCAGGAATACTAAATCTACTTTTTTTTGAGAGATGATTTTAGAAGCTTCAAAAGCATTGTAGGCGTTGCCCACCTTCTTTAAATGAGGTAATTCCGCGCAATAGCCCTCAATGATACGATGTGCAATAGGCTCGTCATCAACAATGGCGTACGTAATCATTTATGGGTAGATGAATTCAACAATAGGTTTAAATGTACTTTATATATCATATCCGTTTTTTCAATCTTGAGTTGATGTCGGTCGGGATAGCTATGCGCTAAGCGTTTCTTCAAATTATCCAGTCCTATGCCTTTATCTTGACGTAGAATTTTGGAATTATGATTATTCTCGATAGTAAAAAAAACCTGGTTTCCTTCCGTTTTTAAATCCAAATGGATATAAGCGTTTTCTGTTAATGGCTCAACACCATGTTTAAAAGCATTTTCCAATAAAATAATAAAAAGTAGAGGGGCTACCTGAACCGCTTTATCTACTTCATGCTTAAATTGGATATCCACTTTTTTCTGATAGCGGATTTTATGCAGTTCGATGTAGTTTTCGAGATAGTTGATTTCATCCTTTACAGTCACTACATCTTCTTTACCCTCGTAGATGGTATATCGCATCATATCCGACAATTTTAGCACTACTTCAGGAGCTTTCTCTGATTTTTCCACCACCAGACCATATAGATTGTTCAAGGTATTAAAGAAAAAATGCGGATTAATCTGACTCTTTAGTAATGCTAATTCCGCTTTTCCTTTATCTGCCTGCAATGTCCTTAACCAACGCCATTGTTCGTAAACCCACAAAGCAGCAAAAACCGGAATAGGAATAAACATGAAATTTGCCAGATACAGACGATGATTTTCTCCGGGATTAGATGCTATATTAAAAAGGAAAAAATTATAGGCTATAACGAATCCGTACACAGAAAAAATGGCTACCCTATACTTTTTGAAAAATTCTGGTAAAACCAGATACCCCACTCCCAACCAGAACAGAATCAAAAGTGGAATAGTAATAGGACTATCCCAAATACCGGTATAATGTGGAATAACCAGCATTACAAGCAGAAAAATGGCAATAATCCCCCCTTTTATTAAAGTCGTTTGATTTTTTTGAAAAAGACTATTCATGATTCAAAAATAGGAATCCCCATAGCCATGCACCATCTTTTTTGATCAACCCCAGGGTTTTGGCGTCAAACCCTACAATTTTTGTGTTGAATGTCATTGGTTTATTTCACGCATCGCTATGTTTTGTTTTTCCTTGGGTTCATCAAAATTAATAGCCGGGTCTAGTAACGAAAACTATGTTTGAATCCAATTTCTTCAAAAAATCAAAAACATGAAACGTTTAAAGAAAGTATTAAAATGGATTGGCCTATCCATCGGTGGCCTATTGTTGCTCATTATTCTTGCCGGCCTATGCCTGCGACTGTTTGCCTCCAAACCTCAACCTCCTGGGAAGCTTGTGGATGTTGGGGGTTTTAAACTTCATATTAATGCCGTGGGCGAAAGAAACCACAAACCCACTTTGGTCATCGAATCCGGGGCAGGAGCACCCAGCGAATATTATTATTGGCTGGGAGAACTACTAAAAGACAGCATACGGGTCGTCCGCTACGATCGTGCCGGGATAGGCTACAGTGAGTTTAGCAATAATCCTAGAGATCCAGAAACCGTAGCAGATGAACTGCACACAGTATTGGAAAGAGTTGGGGAATCACCCCCTTATATTTTAGCCGGCCATTCTTACGGGGGACATTACATACGCGTATTTAAACAACGCTATCCGGATGAGGTAGCTGGTTTGGTGTTTTTGGATGCCCCCCATCCGGATATAGATGAAAGGCTTAACATGCCGAAGCCCCCAAGCTACATGAACGCCATGTACAAAGCGCTGGGCGTTTTAGGGGATTTGGGTGTCCTGGATTTATATTTCCGAATGGCCAAACGTCACATACTTTGGGCTCCAGGTTTACCGGAAAAGGTTATCGATCGCAATCAGGATTACACCTTAAGCGGAAAGTATATTTGGGGGTATTTGAAGGAAGAAAAAGGATATGCTGATCTGGTGGCGCTGTCCAGAAAGGAGAGCAAACTTGATTCCTTACCCGTCAGGGTGTTCTCAGGAACCCATCTAAATAAACCAGCCCTGCGAAAAATGGGCCTGGATCCAAACAAGATAAAAACCGAAAGGGAAAAAATGCAACGCGAAATGGCTAGCCTTTCAACCAATGGAAAAGTGTTTTTCCTCGATGGAGGTCATGTCACTATTTTCTCCCTAAAGGAAAATGCGGATATAATCTGTAGTGAGATCCTAAAACTCATTGAAGAATTAGAACATTGACAGTCTAAATTTTTGAGTACTAAAAAAGCCTCAGGGCTGCATCATGTTCAAAGTAAAACCACAGCTATCTTTTAATTTTTTGTTTCTTGTAGGCTGAAGGTATTTATGTTTTTAACCTCAGGCAGCCTATGAGTTTTGAAACGCAGGTTTTATTCTTTTTTAGTGCTCTTGGGGCATTCAACGGACTTTTTTTAAGCGCCTATTTTGCGTTTTTTATTAAAACAAAAAACAGGGCTACCTATTTCTTATCGGCGTTATTACTGATGGTAAGCGTCAGAGTGACCAAATCTGTTTTTTTAACCTTTTACGAAGATATTTCCAATACCTTCATACAGATAGGACTGTCTGCCTGCCTCCTTATCGGTCCTTTTCTATACCTCTATATTGCTGAAACCACAGGGAAAAAAAAGCAGCGCCGTTGGACATGGTTAGTCCATATCCTTCCGGTTATTTTAGGGATGACTGTCATAGGTTATTATTTCCCCTATAAAGAACACCGCTATTTATGGCAACGTTCGAGTAATGGGTATTTGTGTTGGGTATTGTTTGGGCAATGGTTACTATATATCCTGCTATCCTTACTACTGCTAAAAAAACCGATTGGCAAATTGTTTTCCAAAAGAGTAACCTTGAGTGATAAAGAAATCTGGCTTATCACCATAGTTAGCGGAATTTTTCTGATTTGGCTGGCTTATTTTACTGCTACCTATACCTCCTATATCGTTGGGGCACTCTCCTTCTCCTTTGTACTCTATGTATCGCTATTCCTATGGGTATTGCGGCGAAGAAAAGCACATCTCTTCTTTGAACCTCCTCAAAAATATAGTAACAAAACAATAGATAATGAGGAAGCTGAAACGCTATTGTATCGTTTGAATGAAATCATGATAACTAAAGCACCGTTCAAAGACCCCAATATAAAGCTCAAAGATCTGGCTGCTGAATTGGACATTTCCGCACATCGCCTGTCACAGCTGCTCAATGATAATCTTGGCAAATCATTTACCGCATACATAAATGGATTGCGAACCGAAGAAGCAAAAAAGCTTATTCGACGAAATACTCAATTCACCCTTGAGGCCATAGGCCAGGAAGCCGGGTTCAGTTCAAGATCGACATTTTATGCAGCTTTCAGAAAAATAACGGGTAAGACGCCTGCGCAGTTTAAAAGATCATCTTCCTAAGTAGATTCTTATCCGATATTATAATTCTGTACAATTCTACAAGCCAGCTGCATCCTGTTTGATAATCGTTTTTAAGAGCTTTATGGGAAATCCTAAAAAGAAGCAATGAAAACATACCTTTTTGCGGCAATGCTATGCTGTTTTGCGAATTGCCTGCTCGCCCAATCCAGGACGGATGCTACCGAAATCACCGAAATTTCGGAAACCCTTACGGACTATATTGAAGGTTCAACGAACGGACAACCGGAACGACTCAAAACAGCCTTTCATCCTAACCTCAACCTGTATTACGTAAAAGACGAAACCTTACAAGTATGGAGCGGTGAGGATTATATTAAGGATACCAAAGAAGGGCAACCCACTGGAGAGCTGGGAAAGATTATCGCAATTGATTTTGAGAACACTATAGGAGTTGCTAAAGTTCAAATCGCAAACCCCAATTCAGAAACTTCCTATGTGGATTATTTTATGTTGATGAAGATTGAGGGTCGCTGGACCATCATTCACAAAATGTTTACGAAACGAGTACAATGAATCTGCCAGCAGCTATACGCTCCAAAAAGATGTTGCTCATTTAAACGATTCGTATTTCCTAATGAAGTATTTTTTTAAAACTTACGTAGTATTAGTTGCTATCGCTACGATCAGCTGTAACCTTACTACCACCAATAAAAGCAGTAAAGAAAAAGTGTTAGTTGATGACTTTTCGGAAAGCATTGACAGCTTAATTCGAACTACACACCCACACTCTTTTAATGGTGTTATCCTGATTACCAAAGATCATGACGTAGTATATAAGCAAGAATACGGGTACTCCGATTTTGATACTAAAAAGTCCATTAGTTTGGAGGATAAATTCAGGATATTCTCGAACAGTAAGCAAATTACTGCTGTGCTAATTCTAAAGGAGGTTGAAAATGGCACTATTGCTTTACAACAACCTATTAGGGAGTATCTGTCAGATTTCAAATCAACGTGGAAGGACTCAGTGACCGTCCATCAGCTACTGAACATGTCATCCGGAGTTACAACTATTGAGGAACCTTTGGCTTTTGATCCCGGAACAGGTTTTCTTTACAGTAACCCCGCTTACGGTCTGTTGGGAAAGATCCTAGAAAAAGTAAGCGGCGCAACATACGCAGACGTTGCCAATGCACTCTTTGTTGAATTGGGAATGAAAAACACCTATGCCTATGAATTTGGCATGCCTGATGCTGGTTTGATACCGGGCCATTGGATTTTGGATGATGAATTTAGAGTAGCAACTTTTGAGGAATACAACTTCACCAAAACATCCTGGGCAGAATTCCTTCCGGGAGGCGGAATAATCTCAAATGCCTATGATTTGAATCTTTGGGACCAGAAATTGCATAATGGAGGTATTCTGAAGGCAGCAACCTATTCGCTAATGATTACTTCTGATGTCGTAGATACTACCGAGATCGACAAAAATTTAAAGTACGGTTACGGTGTGAATATCAATGAAAACGAACCCATTACATACATAGGGCACCGCGGAAGAGGAATGGGGTTTGTAAACTTTAAATTCTATGTTCCCGATAAAAAAGTAGATGTCATTATACTGGAAAATGTGTATCACGACCATGAAGACCCTGAGGTGGTCTACTATTTTGAAACAAAGATCCGAGACATCGTTTTGAGTAGCAACCTGGTGAAATAATAATTCCTGCTAACCAGGAAACGGATTTTCCATCCAATTGTTTATTCCTTACCCCAACCCCACATCCAGCGTCATCATGATAATAAACCCTCCGATAAAGCCCATGGTAGCGATATCGGTGTATTTATCACGTTGGGTCTCGGGGATCACTTCCTCTACTACCACAAAGATCATGGCGCCAGCGGCAAATGCCAGCGCATAGGGCAAGATAGGTTCAAAGGTCAATACCGCCCAGGCGCCCAGAACTCCGGCAATAGGTTCCACAATGGCAGAAGCCTGCCCATACATCCAGCTTTTTCGCCGGCTTAGCCCCTGTCTTCGCATCGGGACGGCGACAGCAAATCCTTCCGGGAAGTTTTGTAAGCCAATCCCCAGAGCCAGCGCAACAGCACCGCCAATAGTGGCCCCATCGAATCCGGAAGCAACGCCTCCAAAAAGCACCCCTACCGCCAAGCCTTCCGGAATGTTGTGTAAGGTAATGGCCAACACCAGTAAGGTGGTACGGTGCCATGGCGTCTTTACGCCTTCTGCTTCACTGGTTTTAAAATTGATATGTACATGGGGTAACACCTTATCCAGGCCGTAAATAAATAAGGCCCCAAGCAAAAAGCCGACCGCCGCAGGAATTACTTTAACAAAGCCTTCCCCCTCGCTCATCGCAATGCCAGGTGCCAATAAGCTCCAAAAACTGGCAGCGACCATCACTCCCCCGGTAAATCCCAGCATACCGTCCATTAAAGAGCGTTTAGGGTTTTTAAATAAAAAAACCAAGCCTGCACCCGCAGCGGTAAGTCCCCAGGTAAATAAGGTGGCGTACAAAGCTGCTAAAATGGGATCGATACTTTCGAAGTAATCAATAACCTGTTGCATGGTCTATTCTTTTTTTACGTAAAGGTTGGTAGCAATCTGGTTGGAAATCTGCAATTCGCGACCGTCGATTTGAATACGAAGCGAATCATCAAAATCTTCTTTGTCCAATATGGTGATGGTATGCCCTAAGGCAATCCTATTTTTATCTAAAAATCGTAAAAAGGCAGAAGAGGTATCCTTTACCCCAACACATACCCCTTTGGCATGTATGGGCAATTCGCTTAATAACTGCTTGTCTCGTTCTTTGAACTCCCCGGTCTTAGACGGAATAGGATCCCCGTGAGGATCATATTTGGGATATTCTAATAAAGCGTCCAACTGGTCAATGAGCTTTTCACTTTTAATATGCTCCAGTTGTTCGGCTACCTCATGTACCTCATCCCAGGTAAAATCTAGTTTTTTTACCAAAAACACCTCCCACAGTCGATGTTTACGAATGATCGTAAGTGCCGTTTTAACCCCCTTTTCCGTCAGGGAAACCCCCTGGTACTTCACATAGATTACCAATTCCTTACCCGCTAATTTTTTGGCCATATCGGTCACAGAAGAAGGTTTGGTCTCCATTTCTTCAGCAATGGCATTCGTAGAGATGAGCTGGGAAGATGCACCCCCTAGATGAAAAATCGTCTTGATATAGTTTTCTTCAGCCCGCGTCAAAAGAATTCATTTTTTTTCAAAAATACATTTTATTTACCAAAAAGTATTTTTAGATTTGTCTAAATTATAAATTTTATTCAACAAAATTTGAATTCATAGTACTGTTTCTGTTTATTCGCCTTAATTTTGTTTAGACTTAATCTAAAGTATTCGATGAGAAATATAATTTCCCTCCTTTTTTTCCTCTCTGTAGGTTTTAGCCATTTCCTTTTTTCACAAACAGTTTCTATTTCGGGTACTATTACCAGCAACGAAAACCCGGTACCTTTTGCCAGTGTGTATATCCAAGGTGGATCTGTGGGCACCAATACCGACAGTAATGGAAACTATCAACTGGAAATACCAACAGGCACCATTATCTTAGTTGCGCAGGCGCAGGGCTACCGTACCCAAACTAAAGAACTCATTGTTACCAATAACACGAGACAAAACATCGATTTTTCTCTTGTTGAAGATATATTAGGCCTGGAAGAAGTGGTGGTTAGTGCTACCCGAAACCGGGTAGAACGAAGGAGCGCTCCAGTAGTGGTATCTTCGCTAAAGCCCAGATTATTAACAGCCACACAATCCATTACGGTAGCGGAAGGGCTGAACTTTGCACCTGGGGTACGCGTAGAAACCAACTGCCAGAACTGTGGGTTTACCCAGGTTAGGTTAAATGGCCTCGATGGGGCGTATACCCAAATACTCCTTAATAGTCGTCCCATATTTACTTCCCTGCTGGGGGTGTATGGATTGGAACAGATCCCAACCAACATTATTGAGCGCGTGGAGGTGGTGCGCAGCGGGGGATCAGCACTTTATGGCTCCAATGCTATTGCCGGCACCGTCAACATTATCACCAAAGACCCCGTGTTGAACACCTGGGAAATTGGAAGTAACCTGGCTGTGATAGATGGAGACGCTTTGGACCGCATTGTTAATTTCAACAGTTCGATTGTAGCGGATGACCTTAAAAGTGGGGTTACACTTTTTGGTACGTATCGTAACCGGGAAGCCTATGATGCTAATGATGATGGCTTTACGGAATTGGTGGAACTGCGGAACACCACTGTTGGGGCAAAAGCCTTTGTTAGGCCCACCGAAAGGAGTCGGGTTTCCGTTAATCTGAATGCTATCCGTGAATACCGCCGTGGGGGCGACCGCCTCGATCTGGCGCCCCAGTTTACCGATATTACCGAGGAGTTGGACCACGATACTTTTATTGGCGGAGCGGATTATGAACTGGACAGCAAAGACAACTCCCAAAAACTTCAAGTATACACTTCCGCTTCCTATACCAATAGAGATAGTTACTACGGTGGCCTGGGGGGGGCACGTACCCGGCAGGACAGCCTATTGGCCAATAATGCCTTTGGAACCACTGAGGACTTAGCCTGGGTTAATGGTATACAGTTCACCAAAGTATTCAAAAACAAGGATGTGTTAACAGCAGGTGCCGAATACAACTTTAGCACCACAGAAGATCAGATTCCGGGCTATAACCGACTTGTAGACCAAAGCATTACTACCTTAGGGGGCTATGCCCAGTATGAATGGAAGCCTTCGGATAGATTTACCGCATTGCTCGGAACACGATTGGATAATGTTAACGTAGATGGAGAGTATACCATTGGCGGTATTGCCAGGGAATTGGATCTGAGCCAAACGGCGCTTTCCCCACGAGTCACTTTGTCCTATCAAATATCTGAAGAACTCCGTTTAAGGGGAGGCTATGCCCGTGGATTTCGGGCACCGCAGACCTTTAATGAAGACCTCCACATTTCAAGCGTGGGAGGTGAACCCCAGTTTGTTATCCTGTCCGATGATCTGGATACGGAATTCTCAAACGCCTTCACAGCTTCTTTAAACTATTCCAAAACGGTAGATCTTATACAGATGGATTTTCTGTTAGAAGGCTTCTACACCACTTTGGAAGATCCTTTTACACTGGTAAGTACAGGCGCTGTTTTGGAAAACGGCTCCATCCTGGAAGAGGTACGAAACGGGGTAGGTGCGCGGGTGTTTGGCTCCAATTTTGAGTTTGGGGTTTCCCCAAATCCAGAATGGCGTTTTCAATTAGGTGGAACCCTGCAACGCACTGAATGGGATGAACCACAACTTCTTTTTGAAAGCGATGGGACACCCGGGGAAAGTGATATTGTGATCGATGAATTTGTGCGTGTTCCTAATTTCTACGGGTATTTGAACACCACCTGGATCCCAAGTGACACCTTTAATGTAGACATAACGGGTACATACACGGGAAGCATGACCGTACCAAGAGTGATAAGTGATACGGGCTTTCTAGAATTGAATGAAGTAGACCCCTTTTTTGACCTCAACATTAAGTTAGAAACACATTTCGACTTTAGTGACTCCTTTATGGTTACGGTTTTCGGAGGAGTGACCAATCTCTTTAATAGTTTCCAGAACGATTTTGAAGTGGGTCCCACAAGGGATTCCGACTACATCTATGGCCCGGATGCGCCAAGAGCCTTCTTTTTTGGATTAAAGTTTGGTAAATTGCATTAGTTGGATTAGCCGGATGAAAAGCACCCGGCATTGCTTTTAAAAGAAATGAACTCCAAAAGCGCCGTTGTTTTGCTTTGTTTCGTAACCCTATTTTCCTTTTATAGGGGTAAAGCTCAAGAAAACAATATTCGTTGGCTTAGTTTTGAACAGTTGGAAGACTCCCTTTCCCTAAAACCTAAGAAAGTTTTTGTCGACTTTTATGCAGACTGGTGCGCCTACTGTAAAAAAATGGATAAGGCGGCGTTCAAGGATTCAAAAGTGATTTCCAGATTAAACAGCGAGTACTATGCAGTGAAGATGAATGCGGAAACTACGGACACGATTCGGTTTGGCGGGGAAACTTTTTTTAACAAGCAAAAAGGAAAGAAACGCAATCCAACTCATGAGATCCCACTTTTGCTGGCCTCAAGAGAGAACTATCCTTTTTCCCTGCCGGCTATGGTCGTTCTCAATGAAAAATTTGAGGTCATCAACCGGTATTTTGAATACCTCTCCCCAAAACAGCTTTATAAGGCATTAGAAGAGTAGTAGCCTTTCCCTTTCAGTTTAAAAAGAGGAAATTCGCAATACGTTATGAAAACTAATATTGAAAACAGTATTTGGCGGAATAATCGTTGCCTCAAAAATTACCTGTTCGGTGTCATAATCCACCTCAACTACTTTTCCGGAAGGGAAGCCGGAGCTTACAGAGGATCCCGGAGTGAACAAAACCGAATTATTGTCCGGTACATAACTCACTTTTGAAACAATCCTGGAATAGGTCTCCTCTCCCCTTTCCTTTCCATAGGACCACACCTGTTGTATGGTCTTGTTTTCTTCATCAATCTTGTATTCTACTGCACGACTATAGGGGCCAAAATTGATGTAATTCCGATTGTCCCCGTTGTCAAAAACCATTAAATTACCATTGGGCATCAATATGGGGGAATGTTGGTACCAGGACCATTCAAAATCTGGATGATTCACCCTACCATCCAGGACATCGGGGTCGGTGATCTCCTGTCCCTGGGCATCAAGTGGTGTCAGTAAGAATTGGGAAAGGTCGGCGCCGTTCCCGGCTGTCCCCCATGCTCTGTGGGGCGCCAGAATGTAGCTAACTTCGTTCTCCCTATTCAATTTTACAATCCCCTGGGTTCTTCCTGAAACAATGATTTCATCGTCCTGGGCACTGTATTCTATGGAGTTGGCATGAAACCAGTCGACATCAAGATCGGCCAAATCGGTAGGCCATGCCCGTCTGGAGTTATCAAGAGATTCATTTAAATCCCAAACAGTCGTGAACTGCCCGGAACTTCGGTCAATTTCAATTATTACATCTTCCACCGTGGGTTTTGTAGCGTCGTTGATGGTCACTAACAGATTTCCGTCTGGCTTCTCAATAACGTGATGATGGAAACCATTGCCTTGTAAGTCCCAGGAATTGATAATCCTTCCGAAAAAATCGACTTCGTAAATACTTTGTGTGCGACCATCTCCGAATAAGAGGTTCCCGTTTTGCAACTGGGTCATGCCATTGTCATAAAACAAGTCGAAAAGCATGGGATGCAATGAGAAATCGAGATACCAACGGATATCGCCAAACTGGTCAAAAATAAAGGGGCGTTGTGGCCTGAAATTTCGATTAAACCCAAAATAGTTTACCAAATTAAGCTGTGGTTCTGAAGTGTTGGAAGGTTGATCTATAGTAATCCTGGGCATATCATTAATTGCCCGTGCCGTTTGAACAGGAATGGATTCCGTTTCCAAAACCTGGCCTGAGGTATCAAAAAAAGTAAAGGCCAACTCATTCTCATAGTCTGGATACAGGCCTACTATGCCCAGTTCAAAATCGTTGCCCGGCTCTTCAAACCGCTGTACTACATTGGAGGCATTCCCGTTTTTGCCCACAACAACCACCTCCACGGTCACCTCCTGATTGGTTTGCAAACTTACTTGTGCGGTCAATGGGGCGTAACCTGTCGGGTTGAGCTGCACTCCGATAGCGGCTACTACTTCAGATTCCTGGAAGGGTCCCGGAGTTTCCGGGGTTTCATCATCGGAACAGGCGTAGAATCCTACCAATACCAGGGAAAAGAGCCAGTAGTTTTTCTTGGACATAACAACTGTGTTTTGGAGACAATAAATAAAATAAGGATTATTTTGTTTACACCCTAATACTGAACATTCTGAAAACCAAAACCCGTTGCATTGGCCGTCCAAACAATGCCCTCTAGTAGTGGCCATACCCCTTACGAAATGATTATCTTTGAGCAATGTCCAATTACGATTACATCATAATTGGTGCCGGAGCATCAGGATTACTTTTGGGATATCATTTAGGTACTGATCCTTTTTTCAAAAACAAAAGCATCCTATTACTTGATAAGAGTACGAAACAACAAAATGACCGTACCTGGTGCTTTTGGGAAAAAGGCGAAGGACCATTTGACCATATTCTTTATAAAACTTGGCCCAAAATTCATTTCGCTGGAGAAGCAATAGACATCACCCCGGAAATCGAACCGTATCGCTATAAAATGTTGCGGGGTATTGATTTTTATGAATACTATTTAACCCAAATAGATCGTTATCCTAATGTCGATTTTGTCAATGACAGCATAGCTACCATTCAAGATTCGGGGCAACAAATCGTGGTAGTCGGTGAAAAAAACACCTATAATGGCCGACAGCTATTTGATAGCAGATTTGACTACAAAAGAATTAAAGAACAATCCCAATACCCCGTACTACAACAACATTTTTTGGGATGGTTTGTTAAGACAGACCAGTCTGTTTTTAGTCCAGATGTAGCTACTTTCATGGACTTTTCAATTGCTCAGCAAGGGAATACCCGTTTTATGTATGTGTTGCCCTTTTCAGCTACGGAAGCATTGGTGGAATACACCCTTTTTTCAGAAATGCCTTTGGAAAAATCGGAGTATGAGACGGCCATCCGTGAGTACCTCTCCACCAAACTTGGAGTTACGGAGTATGCCATAACGGAGACCGAACACGGCAATATTCCAATGACCTGCCACGATTTTTCAAAAGATAATACGGATCAACTGCTCCGTATCGGTATTGCCGGAGGGTGGGCCAAAGCCAGTACGGGCTACACCTTTTACAATTCGGTGAAAAAGGTGCCACAATTGGTAGCACATATAAAAAAAGGAAGACCCTTGAAAACATTTAACCCGAAGACCCGGTTTTGGTTTTACGACTTGTTACTGTTAGACATCCTGCACAAGCACAATCAGCTTGGTAGCGGAATTTTCGAATCCCTATTTAAACGTAGAAAACCGCAACTTATCTTCAAATTTTTGGATGAGGAAACTACACTTTTGGAAGATTTGTATATCATGGCAGCCCCCAAACCCTGGCCTTTTATAAAAGCGCTGACGGGGCGGCTTGTTTAACGCGACCGGTGTAATAGCGACCTTCCAAAATCATAAAGTATTTGCTTTTTTTCCTCGGGGGCTTCAATGTTCTTAAGACATCCAAAAGCCAAATCCGTATATTTTTTTACCTCTTGCAAGATGAGTTCCTTAGCCCCGCTGGCGGTAAAAATTGCTTTTACTGTATTTACTTTGTCCTCAGGTGCTTTATTTTTAGTATGGTATAGCGTCCATAAGGTTTCGCGATCTTTTACCGAAGTCAATTCCAACGCCTTCAGGTAGAGAAATGTCTTTTTATTTTCAAGAATGTCCCCTCCTACCTGCTTCCCAAAGGTTTCCGGGTCCCCAAAAGCATCCAAATAATCATCTTGAAGTTGAAAGGCGATCCCCAGGTTTCGTCCAAATTCGTAGATCAATTTTTGGTTTTCAGCAGTGGTTTGGGCAATGATACCTCCCATTTTTAGCGCCGCTGCAATTAAAATGGAAGTCTTCAATTCTATCATCCGTAAGTACTCCGCCACCTGGACGTCCTTGCGGGTTTCAAAATCAATGTCAAATTGCTGTCCTTCGCAAACGCCAATAGCCGTTGTGTTGAACAACTCAAACAGTTGTGGTAACAGCATCCCATCGTAAGACTCCAAAAATTGGTAGGAAGCTATGAGCATGGCATCTCCGGAAAGAATCCCGGTATTCACATCCCATTTTTTATGTACAGACGGTTTTCCCCTGCGTAAAGGTGCTTCGTCCATAATATCGTCATGCACCAGGGAGAAATTATGGAATACCTCAATAGCCATAGCCGCATCCAGTGCTTTTTTATAATCGGCGCCAAAAAGCTCGGCACTGATCAAGACCAGTATCGGCCGCAGTCGTTTCCCTCCCAGGTGCAAAATATAGGAAATGGGATCATACAAGTTCCGGGGTTCTCTCTGCCTGATATTCGTTTCCAGGTACTTCAAGAACTCGTTACGATAAAATTCCAGGGATTGCATAGCTCAATTTTGGTTAAAAATACATCCATTGTTACAAATGGCAGGATCCTACGTCAAATGAGTACTTTTTTTTAAAAAAATGCAATAGGTTGAAAAGCTTTCGTCTTTGTAAATGCAACCTGGCGTAAAGCGATGAAATGGCGGCAGAAAAGGAAAACAATAAACAACTTACAGATTTTTTTACCCAGGAATACCAGAACCTGAATGGATATGTGCGGTCCAGGATTGGGGGAACCATTGAAGGTGATGCCGAAGACATTGTTCAGGAGGTAGCTTTAAAGCTGTTTTCCAGGAAAAGTCCTTCCCCCATTGATAACATAGCCGCTTTTGTATATCGTTCCTTAAGGAACAAAATAATAGACGTAATGCGAACAAGAAAAGTGAACTATGAAACAGAGGAGGTTGAAGATCTTTGGTCAGAATTTGCAGAAAATTTCTATGGCACCTCAGGGTATGATTATCCGGATCAACTCATAAGTAGGCTAAAAGGAGCAATAGCAGGACTTAAGCCGGTATATCGTGATATCGTTGTGGCGATAGATTTTGAAGGCTATACCTACCGGGAAATCTCTGAGCAAACTGGTATTTCCATAGGTACTTTAATGTCGAGAAGACATCGGGCGCTATCCGTATTAGCAAAAAAATTGGAATTGAATAACATATAAAATATAAGAAGTATGGAACAGGATATAAATCCCAGGAGAAAAATGGAGAAAACCGTCGAACACTATATCAAATCCGGATTCAAGATTCTCTTTTTCATTGTATTTATCATTTTGGTCTCCCTCCTGGTAGGCTATGTGGTGATGTGGTTGTGGAATTGGCTGATGCCTGAGGTATTTGGATTACCCTTCCTAAGCTACTGGCAAGCAGTAGGACTACTTTTCCTGGCTAAACTATTTTTTGGTTTTGGGAATGGCGGTCCCAGCAAAGGCGGTAAAAAGCGGCATTTTAAGCAACGTTTTTCCAAAGAAAAATGTGGTGGCCTCCGCAGGGATTTTGAGGATTGGAAACTGTATGACCAGTTCTGGAAAACAGAAGGGGAACAGGCATTTAAGAACTATGTAGACAAAATAAAAGGTGATGAAGCAGAAGAAAAGACCTCCTGATACTGATGAACGTGGCGAACAATTCAAGGGTTTTTTCAGCGTTTCAGGAAAAAAATCCACAACTCGGTCCAATCACATTCTTTTCTTTCGTCTTTTCAGGGCAAGTTTGGTGAAAGATCAGGAGTAGGTTAAAAAAATGTAAAACTCTGGAAACTTTTTTTGTTTTTTAAGTTTCCAGTTTACATTTGCCGCTCGTTATGAAAGAAAGTATTCTCCATAAGGCAACGGATATGTTTTTAGAGCTTGGTTTTAAAAGTGTCACCATGGACGACCTGGCGCAGGAAATGGGCATATCCAAAAAGACCATCTACACGCACTTTCCAAACAAAGCAAAATTGGTAGAAGAAACCACATCTTATGTTATTAAACATATCTCCAGAGGTATCGATGCCATTATTGCGCTAAAGAAGAATCCCATAGAAGAGCTGTACGAAATTAAAAAGTTTGCAATGGTCTATCTAAAGGATGAAAAGACGTCTCCGCAATACCAGTTACAAAAATATTATCCTCGGATTTGTGAAACCTTAAAAAACAAGGAATTTGAAATGATGCACGACTGCGTTGTGGAAAACATAGAACGCGGGATGGCCTTGGGCATTTACAGGGAAAATCTGAATGTACAATTTGTGGCCCGGATTTATTTTACCTGTGCCGTTAGCCTTGGCGATCATGATCTTTTTCCTGTAGATATGTTTACAAAACCCGAATTACAGGATTACTATCTGGAATATCATCTGAGAGGCATTGTAACGCCAAAAGGACGAAAAATATTAAACGAAATCATCAATTCAAATCAAGAATAAATGCGAACTTTCATTTTAGCACTCTTTTTTACAATCCCTATAGTGCTGGTATCCCAGGAACAAAAAACCCTTTTTAGTTTAGAAGAGGCGATTGCTTATGCCTTAGAACATAACTATCAGGCTATAAACGCCAGCAGGGATATGGTGGATGCTCAGAAACAAAAATGGGAAACCATAGCTACCGGACTTCCTCAAATAAGTGGTGCGGTAACCTATCAAAATCAGATCATTCAGCAATTGGCGCAAATTCCAAGTGATTTTATTCCAGGTGCTGAACCAGGTGGCTTTGTAGAAGTAGCCTTCGGTCAACCTCAAACCGCTATCGCATCAGCAACCCTTACCCAACAGATCTTTGATGGCTCCTATATCGTAGGAGTACAGGCAACCAGGGCCTTTTTAGATTATAGTAAGAACAACAAGGAAAAAACGGATCAGGATGTGCGCAAATCGGTGGTAGAAGCTTATGGCAATGTGTTATTGGCGGAGGAAAGTGTGTCCATATTAGAAAATAACAAGGCTACTTTGGAAAAAAACCTCTACGAAACCAAAAAGATCTATGAAAATGGTTTGGGCGATGAGGAAAGTGTGGATCAGTTACAGATTACATTGTCTTCCACAGAGAACCAGTTAAAAAATGCAAAACGACTGGAAAAAATCACCCTGCAAATGCTCAATCTGATGATGGGAATATCCCTGGAAAATCCTACAGAGCTCACAGAAAACCTGGATGATCTTACCCAGCGGAAAATTGATTATGCTTTGTTGGAATACGAATTGAATATGGAGAACAATGTAGACTATAAGCTGGTCTATAACCTAAATGAGCAGCGGTACTATGAGCTCAAATTAGCCAAAAGCCGGGCGCTACCTACACTAAATGCTTTTATCAACTACGGCGGGAACTCCTTTAGTGATCGTTTCAATTTTTTAGATCAAGGGCAACAGTGGTTTGAGTTTTCCACCTTTGGCGTGGACCTCAATATTCCCATTTTTAGTTCTTTGGGCAGATCAGCCAGTACCCAAAGGGCGAAGATTGCCTATGAAAAGGCAAAAACCCAATTGACAGAAGCGGAAGAGCAAATCCGCTTACAACTGGAAAATGCTAAAAGCGATTACATTTTTGCTATTGAAGAATATCAGACCTCAAAAGACAATTTGAAACTGGCGGAAAGCATTGAGGGAAAAAACCAGGTAAAATATTTTGAAGGCTTAGCTACCAGTTTTGAATTAAGGCAAGCCCAGGTGCAACTTTATGATGCACAACGTATCTATTTGGAATCCATGGTGGATGTTATTAACCGTAAGACCGAATTGGAAAACATATTAAATCAGTAATCAAAAGAAACAAATCAAAAAATGAAAAAAATAGTATCACTGCTTTTGTTCACATTACTAATCATCTCCTGTGGCGGCGGGGGCTCAAATTCTGTGGAAGCCGTTATTGAGAGTAATGATCTTGAAAAGATACGTGCCAAACGCGCGGAAATAACAGGAGAACTGAAGGCTGTCGAGGCCGAAGTGGCACTTTTGGACGCTGCAATTGCTTCCCTGGATAAGTCAGCCAAGCTTCCGCTGGTTACCACGATGCAGGCGAAATCTGAAAAATTTCTGCATTATCTGGAATTGCAAGGCGATGTTATGACGGACCAGAATGTACTGATCTATCCGGAGATCTCCGGGACACTATATCGCGTATATGTCAAGGAGGGACAACGAGTAGCTAAAGGGCAATTGCTAGCCTCTATTGATGATGGAGGGCTATCCAGTCAGTTAGCGCAATTAAAAACTCAGGCGGCACTGGCAAAAACAACATTTGAACGGCAAAAGCGACTTTGGGATCAAAGCATTGGTTCAGAAATTCAATATTTACAGGCCAAAGCCCAATATGAAGCTCAGGAAAATGCCGTAAATCAATTGGAAAGTCAGGTGGCCAAGTCCAGTATTCGCGCGCCTTTTTCCGGGTTTATCGATGATGTAATCAAGGATCAGGGTACTGTAGTAAGTCCTGGCCCAGGATCTGAAGTATTCCGGATCGTAAATCTTTCCAACATGTATGTACAAGTGGAAGTTCCGGAAGCGCATCTGGCCAATGTAACACCAGGTAAACTCGTAGAAGTATATTTTCCTGTCCTGGGCACCAGCGTGCAGACAAAAATCAGACAAACGGGGCATTTTATCAATCCTGGCAACCGGTCATTTAGTGTGGAAATCCCTGTTCCCAACAAAGATGGGGCTATAAAACCTAATCTTACTGCCATTGCCAAGATCAATGATTATAGCAATGATGAGGCGATCCTTATCCCTCAAAGTGTCATCTCTGAAAATGCTACTGGGCAACAGTATGTCTATCTGATCAAGGAAAACGGTCCGGAAACCGAAGTCATTTCCAAAAAGACCATCATAGAATTGGGGAAAACACAAGGGGATTATGTTGAGGTCCTTTCTGGCCTTTCCGAAGGTGATAACATTATTGTGGAAGGGGCAAGAAGTGTTCGAGACAACCAACAGGTAAAGGTGTTGAATGGTGAAAACACCGCCAAAAACTAAATTATGGAAAAAGCTAAAAAGAACGCCAACAAAGAATTTAGGCTCTCCTCCTGGGCGATCGATAATCCCTCGGTCATTTATGTAATGATCGGGATTTTCCTGTTCATTGGGATTTCCTCATACTTTTCAATGCCCCGCGAAGAATTCCCGGAAGCAGTAGAAACAAAGATCTATGTGAGTACCATATACCCTGGGAACACCGCCGAGGATATGGAACGACTGATCACAGACCCTTTGGAGGAAAGCCTGAAGAACGTTAGCAACTTTGTGGAAATGACCTCTACCTCGCAGGAAGATTACTCCATGGTGGTGGTGGAATTTGATGAAAACATCACGGTAGAGGCGGCCAAACAAAATGTAAAAGATGAGGTGGATACCGAAAAGGCAAGTGAGGACTGGCCGGTATTTAATGGTGCTAAGGTAGAACCCAATGTTTTTGATCTCAATTTGGCTGAATCATTTCCTATCTTAAATGTTAACATTACGGGGGACTATCCGGTGGAAAAGCTTAAGGAATACGCCGAATACCTGGAGGATGAGATCGAAAACCTGGATGAAATAAAACAGGTTGATATTCGGGGCGCCCAGGAAAAAGAAGTGGAAGTAGCTGTGGACATCAATAAAATGATGGCCGCCAAAGTAAACTTTGATGATGTAATACAAGCTATCGCTAATGGCAACATGACCATGTCTGCAGGCAATTTGATT
This sequence comes from Croceivirga sp., assembly GCA_028284665.1. Classification (GTDB taxonomy): domain Bacteria; phylum Bacteroidota; class Bacteroidia; order Flavobacteriales; family Flavobacteriaceae; genus Croceivirga. The sequence continues at coordinate 73,442 of JANQRG010000020.1, read as the reverse complement.
ACCAGCGGGCAACGTAGGACCATACGTATAACCGGTGAAATTGATGAACCCAGGGAACTTTATGATTTTGTGGTCAAGTCCGAGGACGGCCCTGTGTATCTTAAAGATCTTGCCGTGGTTTCATTTACCGAAGAAGATAAGACTACCTACGCCCGTGAAATGGGAGAAAGTGTAGTGATGCTGGACATTAAGAAGCGTTCCGGTAAAAATGAGGTACAAGCCACCGAAAAGATCAAGGCTATTGTAGCCGAAGCGCAGGAAGACTATCTCCCGGAAAATCTTGAGATCAGTTTTGCCAATGATAGTAGTAGTAGCACGCTGAACCAGGTAGACGATCTGGTGAACAATATCATTTTCGGGATCATTCTCGTGGTCACCGTTCTGATGTTCTTTTTAGGGTTCCGAAACGCTCTTTTCGTAGGGTTTGCTATTCCCATGTCTATGTTCATGTCCTTTATGATCCTTTCGGCATTGGGGTATACCTTAAATACCATGATCCTCTTCGGATTGATCATGGGACTAGGAATGTTGGTAGATAACGGGGTTGTAGTGGTAGAGAACGTTTACCGCTTGATGGATAAGGAAGGTATGTCCCGAAAAGAAGCAGCTAAAAAAGGGATTGGTGAAATTGCAATTCCTATTATTATTTCTACCGCTACTACAGTAGCTGCTTTTGTACCATTAGGTATGTGGCCGGGTATAATGGGGGAATTTATGATTTACTTCCCTATTACACTTTCGGTGGTATTGGGTTCCTCGCTCTTTGTAGCCATCTTTATGAACTCCATGTTAGTCTCACAATTTATGGAGATCGGAGAGAAGGAACTCACCCGTAAACAATTAATACGTTTGACAATCATCTTGGGCGGTTTTGGTCTCTTTATCTTTTTGTTTGGAGGCCCGATTCGTGGTTTGGGAACTTTAATGATCGTTGTCGCAGGCTTGTTCTGGATCTATAAGTACTTCTTAAAGAAATGGGCCTTGTATTTCCAAAAGAACGTTCTCACCCGATTTGAAGACCTTTATGAAAAGCAACTTAAGGGAGCTTTAAAAGGGAACAATGTGTACTGGTATTTTGGAGGCACCGTTTTTTTGCTGATTGCGGCATTTGCCACCTTTGGGGCATCTGTCGAAAGCCAACGAACTAAAATGGAGTTTTTTCCAGATAATACTCCAAAAGAGATTTATGTTTATATCGAATATCCGCAAGGAACCGATATTGAGAAAACCAATATCATTACCAAAGACATTGAAGAAAGAATATATGCCATTGTTGAAGAGGAACAGTATTTTGAGAATGGTGAGAACCTATTGTTGGATACCGGGGTTTCCCAGGTAGGTAAAGGGGCGGAAAACCCCTTTACCGAAGGAGGTTCAGCAGCAGAGATGCCGCACCGGGGAAAGATAACCCTATCCATGCAGGAATTCAAGTTCAGGAAAGGACAGGATAGCGAACAATTACGGTTTCGTATTCAAAATTCATTGGCGGAGGTCTATCCCGGGGTAACCATCTCGGTGGAAAAAGACGCTGTAGGACCGCCCGCTGGCTATCCCGTAAACATTGAGCTGGTAGGAAAGAATTACGATACTCTGATCAATGTTGCAGAACGGATGCGGAATTATATCAATTCAAAAAGCATTGACGGGATGGAAGGACTAAAAGTTGATGTGAACAAGGGTAATCCCGGGATGCAGGTAATCGTAGATCGGCAAAAGGCCGGAGAGCTTGGTGTCTCTGTCGGGCAGGTAGGGCAGCAACTTAGAAGATCCTTGTTTGGCGACAAAGCCGGGGTGTACAAGAAAGATGGGGAAGACTATGACATCAATGTCCGATTCAATGAGGACCTCAGGTATAACACCAGTGCACTATTCGATCAAAACATCATCTTTAGGGATCAGGCCACCGGTAAGATCAAAGAAATCCCAATTTCTGCTGTGGCTACCCGAAAAAACACCTCTTCGTTCAATGCCATAAAACACATCGACGGAGAAAGGGTCGTAACCGTGTATTCTGCCTTAAAACCAGGAGGTAATGCTAAAATTATAGTAGATCAGATACAAAAGGAAATGGAAGGCTTTAAAGGGCTATCCCCCGGGGTAAAAATAGATTACACCGGCGAGATCGAAGAGCAAGACAAACAGCAAGCGTTTCTCGGTGGGGCATTTATGTCTGGCCTGGGATTGATCATGCTTATTTTGGTGTTTCAATTTGGAGGAGTATCCAAACCAACAATTATCATGATGGCCATTTTCTTGAGTTTTATTGGTGTCTTTGGAGGACTGGTTGCCACAGGCTGGCCTTTTGTCATCATGATGACCATGATGGGGATCATAGCGCTGGCAGGAATTGTAGTAAATAATGGGGTGGTGCTCCTGGATTATACCCAAATACTGATTGATCGAAAAAAAGTAGAATTGGATATTGGGGATGATGAATTGTTAACAATGAAGGAAGTAACGGAGACTATAATTAAAGGGGGTAAAGCAAGACTGCGCCCAGTGATCTTAACAGCCATCACTACAGTGTTGGGATTAATTCCCCTGGCTACGGGACTCAACATCAACTTTGTAACCCTGTTCGGACGATTTGATCCCCAGGTCTATGTAGGGGGTGATAATGTTATTTTCTGGGGGCCCCTGGCCTGGACGGTCATCTTTGGTCTAATTGTGGCTACTTTCCTTACGTTGATTATTGTACCGGTATTGTTCAATATCGTCTATCGAATAAAGATCAGGATCAAAGGCAGTCATCGCAAGAAAGAACGGGATGAAGCCAAAATGGACCTTGCAGCTTAACTACATAAAGACTGCATAAAAAAAGCCCTGGCATGTTCATGCCAGGGCTTTTTCTTTGTTTTCGAAGGTGCTAAAAATTCACGCTAACGGCTTCCGATTGGTTCCAGTTTTTAACCGAAACTATTTTGTTGTTCTTAAAATCGACCTCCTTTAGAATCGCTTCTTCCCAGAAAAACCATTTCCCTTCGCGTACACCATTGATGTATTTCCCGGAAGCGATCTTTTTTCCTTTAGTATCATACATAAACCATTGCCCATGTAATTTTCCCTTGAGCAAATAGCCCGTTTGTGCTATTTCCCCATTGTCGTGGAAATAGGTCGCCTGGACCATTTTTCCAACTTGTTCAAACGTCGGTTTAATATCTTGTGAAAACATATAAACCGAAAACATCATCGCTAAAAGTAATACTGCGCTCTTCATAATACGTGGGTTTGTCAATTAAACACTTAACATTAACGATACAAATATACAATTTATTGAGTGAATTGTATGCTTTATTTTTACAATTAGTTTACATTAAATTTACATTACTAATGTAAAAAATTGATTTTGAACTATTTATGACTTTTGTCATATTCTCAGGAAATACGTCAAAATGTACAAACGGTAGGATATATTGTACAGAAGGAATTTTTATCAGGACAGAAAATAGTTGCCATAACCATTAGGGAACTCATTAAATTTGCCGTTCAAAATACATTTCCATGTACAGAACCAATACCTGTGGCGAATTAAATGCTTCTTATACAGAAAAAAATGTTGTTTTATCTGGCTGGGTAGCCAAAATTCGGGATAAAGGCTTTGTTGTCTGGATAGACTTACGAGACAGATATGGAATTACACAACTGGTTTTTGACGAAGAGCGTACTCCGAAACAAGTATTGGAGCAAGCCAGAGGAATAGGAAGGGAGACCGTTATCCAGGTTTCGGGAACCGTAATCGAACGGGCCTCGAAAAACCCAAATATGGCCACCGGAGACATAGAAGTATTGGTACAAAAGCTTGTCATCTTAAACGAAGCAATGCTCCCTCCGTTCACCATTGAAGATGAAACTGACGGTGGTGATGACCTCCGTATGAAATACCGGTATCTGGATATCAGAAGGACACCGATCAAAAACAACCTTGTCTTTAGGCACAAGGTAACCATGGAAGTACGAAAGTATCTTTCAGGGCAGGGGTTCATTGAAGTTGAAACACCATATCTGATCAAATCCACTCCGGAAGGCGCCCGTGACTTTTTGGTACCTAGCCGAATGAATGAAGGGCAGTTCTATGCACTTCCCCAATCTCCCCAGACCTTTAAACAATTATTGATGGTTGGAGGATTGGACAAATATTTCCAAATCGTGAAGTGTTTTCGGGATGAAGATCTCAGAGCGGACAGGCAGCCGGAGTTCACCCAGATCGACTGTGAAATGGCCTTTGTAGAACAGGAAGATGTTTTAACAACTTTTGAAGGGTTGACGAAACATCTGCTTAAGGAGATCAAAGGGGTAGAGCCAACGGATTTCCCTCGAATGACCTATGACGAGGCCATGCAACGCTATGGCAACGATAAGCCGGATATCCGTTTCAAAATGGAGTTTGGGGAGCTAAATGCGGTAGCCCAACATCGGGAGTTCAATGTGTTCAATTCGGCCGAATTGGTAGTGGGTATCGCCGTTCCCGGAGCGGCTACGTTTACCCGTAAAGAGATAGATGCTTTAACCGACTGGGTAAAACGCCCGCAGGTAGGTGCCAAAGGAATGGTCTATGTAAAATGTAACGAAGATGGTTCCTTTAAATCCTCGGTAGATAAATTTTATGAGCAGGAAGATTTGGCCAAATGGGCCGAATTGACCCGGGCAGAAGCGGGAGACTTGATTCTCGTGCTTTCAGGAGAAACGAACAAAACACGCGCCCAACTCAGTGCCCTGCGGATGGAACTAGGGGAACGTCTCGGATTACGAAAACCTGATGAATTTGCCCCCCTATGGGTGGTCGATTTTCCGTTGTTGGAATTGGATGAGGAAACCGGCCATTACCATGCGATGCACCATCCGTTTACTTCTCCCAAGCCCGGGCAATTGGACCTCCTGGATTCCGATCCGGGAGCGGTGCGTGCCAATGCCTATGATTTAGTGCTAAACGGGAACGAAATTGGCGGGGGCTCTATTCGTATCCATGACAAAGAAATCCAGGCCATTATGTTCAAGCATCTTGGTTTTACCGCAGAGGAAGCAAAGGCACAATTTGGCTTTTTGATGGAGGCCTTCCAATACGGAGCCCCTCCCCATGGTGGGATAGCCTTTGGTTTGGATCGACTAGTCGCTATTTTGGGCGGGCAGGAAACCATTCGGGATTTTATCGCCTTCCCTAAAAACAATAGCGGTAGGGATGTGATGATTGATGCTCCGGCAACCATTGACCAAGATCAACTGGATGAGTTGGGGCTTAAAGTTAGATAACTATTACTCCTTGTTCTGTACCCTAAAAGTAAGTGCATACCCTAACTGCCATTCGCTAAAGCCATTGGTTGCCCAATCTGATGTATTAGTGTAGCGATATCTAAAAAAGAATCTATTTTCCCTTCGACCAGTAGGTGAGAAAAAAGCATTAAACTCTATTTGGTGCAACCATTTTGGATCATCTTGAAGATTTTCCCTAAACTCGGTTTCCGAACTTACAACGGAAAAATCTGTAGTATTGGCATCAAAACGTACAGGCCTTAGACTAAGACTGGCACCATAACGCTCTTCTGGTCTTAATCGAGTTAAAAATTCAGGGTAAAACCGCCAATTGTTGGTGTCAAATGATGGTATGGTCACATTATCTGTAGTATCTGTATTTTGCTGATTTCCCTGCAATACCTTTGTTCTTCCAAAACGCCCCCCTACATTAAGTTCAAAACGTAATTTGCTAGTGGGCAAATCGAACATTAACAGGTTTAAATCTGCTCCGACAGAGACATTCTCAAAACGCAACAAATCGAGGATAGTTACGAATGGCAGCTGGGATTCTTCACCTCCTTCAAAAACGGTTTGAAAAGATAGCACCAAATTCTCATCATCATCACCAGCATCTAAACGTGCCCAACGCAATTGAGGAATGATGTAATTGAACCTTCCGAAGTTAAACCCTCGGTCTATATAACGTTGCCCAAACAGACTCGGTTTTCTTTTGGTGTATAAGGGGATAAGCTTCGAGAATTCAAATTGCATCAACCCATTCGGGTTATCTTCAAAACCCTTAAAATCCGTATAAACACTAAGGTTAAAGAGTTTGGAACTGGTATCTTTTTTAAGCTCCCGAGAATTGTTCTTTTCCTTCTCCATATTTTCAGGACCCATAGTAATCGCTTCATTTTTGGGGCTAAAATCAAAGCGGTTATTCTCCAATTTTTGCACGTAATTGGGAAATATTGAATCTAGCCTAACTTCGAATTCTCGATGCCTCCCTTTGTATACAGCCAATTTATACTCTTTAAAATCATCATAATCCTTAGAAGAACTAAATCCATATGGAAAAAGGCTTTTAAGTGTCAAATTTTTTCCAATATTGGTTTCCCATTCATTCCCTTTACTCCCATTATTTTTTTCATCCAGTATTGTTTTTAGTCGTTTATTAATACGTCGACTTTCCTCATCCACTGGGGCTAATTCCGTAATCTTGGCATACATCAAAATACGTTCGGCAAACCCTTCGTTAAAGTCTAGTTCAATTAGATTGGCCTCAGCATTCCATAAGGGACCATTTTTAAGATGCTTTTGCATTTTATCCTCAATTTGGTTTATTCTGTTACCAAGAGAATCCCTACTTTTTTGAAGCTTTTTTTCTTCACCTTCAAAAAAATTATATTGGGAATCTGAAATAAAGTTGTAAACTCCGGCGAGTGCTCTTTCATCCAAATTCTCAATATTAGCAACTAACTCTTCATCATAAGTATCCGTGATAATCTGAGTACGGTACTTTCTATTCAATTCAAGTATTTCGTTTTCAAGACTTGAGATTTCACTAATCAATTTATCGCTTCGTCTATAATTCTTTTTTTTGTCTAGATCCCAATCCATCAAAGGAAAAATACTATCATAATTATCTCTAATATATTCAGCTTTATCCCAAAAATTACGCTTATTATTAGCATCCCTCCATTCCTTCTTTTGGTTGTAAAAATAATTCGTCCAATGTAGTTGGGTGTACTCATCTATTTTTTCAAATAGATTGCGTTTTATCCCTAAATACTCCCTTAAAAGTGTTATTTCTTTAACCTTTTTTCTGCTTTTATCATAATCTGGCAAGTATTTACCGATACTATCATAAACTTGCTTGTTTCGATGTCTCAGTACTTTATCATAAATAAATTGCTTCCGTTTGTTCCTATTCAAAGCACGAAATTGGTAAGAAAGATCTTTAAAACGATCATAAAATGCTTTTGGATTATAAATGTATTTGGACTTGTATTCCTTACGATTTTTGGTGAAGAAATTTAGTATTTCAAAATATTGAAGTGTTCTTAAGGTATCACTTCTCAAACCATCTTCGAGTTTATCGGTCTGACGTTTTAATATACCGTCAATTATTAGGTTTTTACATTTTTCAGCTTCGGTCTGAGATTGTGAAAAAACCGTCAAAATATTATTTTTAAATTTCAGTTGTCTTTTCAAACTGTCCATCTTAGAAGTATCACTTTCCGATTTAAGCCTCCCCTCCAAATCCATTTTACTATTGTTTATCCAATTGGTATTCTCCAAAAGTTTTTCTGCTTCATTTACTGTAATCCCCTTATGATAATCTGGGACTAACGCATCATCTTCGGCTTCTAAATAATTCTCCAAAACCCTTTCGACCTTCTCAAAGTATCTCTCCGTTGAAAGATTGTATCGAATCTCCTCTATTTTGGCATTTACCACTTTGGCAATGGAATCTTTTCGAGCATAATAATTTGTAAGTTCCTTCCTATGATTTTCAATTATATAATTAAGGTTTTTTTTCTTTACTGAAGCTTTATCCGATTTTTTGTTTGTGCCGTTTTGATTATCGATGGCTTGACCTTCTTCATTTCCTTTATCCTTTAGTTTTCTGTTGTAAAAAAAATCTCTGCGTTCCGTGTGTAGCCTTTTTATTAGTTTGTGGTAGTTACGTACTTTATTATTAAAATAGAGTTCATAACTCCTATCCGTAAAATACTGTATCCCCTCTACTTTTTTATTGTAGTACAAAGTACCAGCAACAGGCTCGGTATCATAAGCAAAAATCAAAATGATCTGACTATCAAAATATCTAAAAAGTGCATCTAAACGTTCATTGACCTTGGTTTTATTCGTGTAGTATTTTTCGCCCTTGCCAGTTCTTGTTAAGTATAGGGCATTATGAAGGTTTGGGTCGAGTAATTCTTGAAATCTGTTTTTGGCGATTTCTTCAAGTATTATGATTAAATTCTTTTTTAGTTCAGGCTCTATTTTTTTTACATCAATGATCTCAATTATGTTGTCATTGTCATCTTTTTTCACATTACCGTTCTCATCCTTCTTCTCTACGATAGGCAATTTCTCTTTGATATTTTCAATTGATGGTTCTTTGCTTGCAAAAACCTGATTTTTCTGATCTTCAGAAAATACTTTGTTAATGCTTTCATAGAGTTCTGCAAGCTCTTTCACTTTTTTATCTGTCTTGGAAGTACCCTTGATCTCCTTTAACAGTGAATCCAATCGTTTGTTATCGGTTTGATACTTTTCTATAGTGGTCAATACCTCCAACAACTTATCACTGAACATTTTTTCATTAAACGGGGCGACTTTAAACTCAAAAGGGACTTCTAACTGCGTGTTTTTTCCTTCACTGCTTGACGTAGGGGTAACCGTAATGGTGACATTATTTACGGAATAAGCATCTGCCTTGATAGTGAGCTTAGATTCTTTATTGATTTCTACAGCCTTTATTTCCTTTTTTTGACCGTAGAAAATGTGGATCCCTAAGAATAATAGGATATAACTGAAAACTAAATTTTTCATGACTAGTTATTTTTATTTAGTTCAATAGTTAGGTTTTTGCTTTCGCCATTTTCGTCAACGGATAGTTGTATTACAACTTCTTCTGCTGATGTTTGAAAGGTACCCGTTAGGCTTTTTGAAGAATCTTTATCAAAGTTTCCTGCAAACTCAGGATTAGACGTGGTTAGTAACACCCCTGAAAGCGTATTAAATTCAGCGCCCTCTTTCGTACTAAGCAGAAAAAGGTTGTTGTCTACGTCAATATTTCCAATAACATTAAAAATGTCAAGCGTAGTTTCAGAGGCGGTTTGTTCTTCCTGCCCTTCCTCATCTTCATCCAAGGATTCGTCGGTGTTTTCTTCTCCATTTTCTTCTTCCCCATCCTGAGGGTTGTCCCCGGTTTCATCATCAGTCTCTTCAGAACCACCTTCACCGGACCCATCATCATTACCATCTGTTGAGTCATCTTGTCCATCTCCATTTTCGGCCCCATCAATAGAGAAAACCCGAACTGTACCCGAGTATTTACCACTTGTACTGGTTTCTTCTTCTGAAAATCGAGCAAGATGAAAATTGTGGTTGGCCATTTTGATCGTACCATTAGAAAATAGAAGTACATAACCTTCTTCTTGCTTGGGAATGCTAGCTTCCGCCGCAAAGTCCAAATTGGCCCCAGAAAAGTTGGCATTCTTAAACAAAAACAATTCGAAGCTGACTGGTTCGGAGTCGGATTCCTTATTCTTAATTCGAACCTTAGTTTCAATGGTATTCACCTGTGTAGACCTAACTGAATTCTGCTGAAACTCAAAGGTGCCGGTACCTGGTAAAAAATAGCTAAAATTAGTGGTGTCTCGTAGTTCAAGTGGAATACTGCCAATACCTTCAGTCAGACCCTGACCATTATCGTTGGAGCATGCGACCATTATCTTTACCATTACTAAGAGAATACTCTTCTTCATAATTGATGAATTGGGTTAGTTATTCTATTTTTCAAATTCTACAAACAGGCAGCATCGCGCTATACCCATTGATGTGTATTTCACAAGAATTGTACTACAAAAAAGGGGGAGATGCCTTTGGTTTAAAGACGCGTTCAAAGTAGGGTATTCTACGGAACATTAACTACGGGAAACCTTAAAATCTCCAGGATTTTCACGTCATCCTTTTCTGAAGGACTCCCTTCGAAAAGCGAATTTTTAGATACTTTTACCGTTGGCGGGTATAGTAGGGGATTAAGCGCCCTTGTTCAAAGAATTCCGGAAACTAAATCTGTCGATTAACTGTGATACTGCTCTATCAATGCAAATGAACGTTAACATCTTTCTTAGCTATTTTTTGTCCATAGGGAGTTTGTTCCCTGCAGAAGCACAACAGAAACTAAGTGATTATAACTATGAAGATCAAGTAGGCTTTCTTTCACCAAGCAACCCGGACTATTCCAAAGGTTTTAAGCGCTGTAGCCCTGGTCTTCCTTTTGGTTTTTACAGCAGTTCAACCCCTGCTATCTACAAGGAAAACAAAGGAAAATTCCGAAAATTCATTTATGCGAATTTCAATGAGAACAATTTTGATGATAACGGGATGCTCAACTTACGTTTCATCATTAATTGCAATGGGGAAATTGGAGATGTGGAAGTGAATGAATTAAATCGTGATTTCGAAAAAATTGATTTGAATGATCTCCTGGTTGATCAATTGAAAGCACTCTCGTTCCGAAAAGACAATTGGAATTTCAATCTCATTGAAAAGCCATTGGACTATTATATGTATCTAATTTTTAGGATAGAAAATGGAAAAGTGGTGGATATACTTCCTTAGCCTGGTGGTTTTAGTTGCTTCCTGCAATGCGCAAGAAGCTACGGAAATAGCAAATCGCACAAAAGCTGCAGATTCCATTTTCAATCTCGACAAAAAACTACTCCAAGGATCAAAAGAGAGTCAAGCACTCCTTAAAAAAGTCATTTTTGTCGATTCAACACATGACGATGCCTTAAGGGAAATCTCTATCCCCTTTCTAAAGCGTGGGATGCCTCACGAGTGGAAACCAAAGTTTGATAAAGCTGTAAAATATGACCCACAGACATGGGTCCCTATTCGCGGCTACCTCTATCTTCTCTTCTATCGCGATTATAAAAAAGCCATTGCAGATTTTAATGCTTCTGATACGCTTACGTCTTACATCGATCATCCACAAGGGCATAGCGTGGACTATTGGAGGGGTATTGCTTATTTAGGGCTAAAAGAATATGAGACCTCCATTTACTATTGGGATAAACACATTCAACACGAAACCAAGGAAACCGGTGAAGACTGGGTGGAGCTTGAAGCTTTTTTATATAGAGGAATCGCTTTTTATGAACAGGGTGAGTTTCAAAAAGCCATTGCTGACTTTGAAAAAATAAAGGAGCATTTTAAATATTCCGCAGAAGCCAACTACTACTGGGCTAAGTGTTTGCTCGCCAATGGTAAAAGGAATGAAGCGCTGAAATTAATAGAGGAAGCGGAAACTGATTATAAAAACCAACTACGACTTTCTCACAATTATGTGGAAATGCCCTATCAAATCTATTTATCGGATATCACAGCATTAAAATCTTTGCTATTGCCTTAATTTTGAGTTTTAAACTCAGCTGAGGAGTGTCTAAAACCAAAATCCTGCTTAAAAGATTCCTGAAATGGCGATATAAAAATATCTCCAACAAGACTTTTGTGCACCTAATGAGTATACTGATCGGTTTTTTAGCGGGTCTTGTCGCGGTAACCTTAAAAAATACGACCTATTTCATTGAAGCCCTACTGGAAGCAGGAATTGTTTTTTCTGAAAACCAATTGTATTTTATTTTGCCCGTAATTGGACTGACTTTGGTCTACCTCTACGTAAAGTATATCCACAAACATCCACTGGGGCATGGTATTTCCTCCATAATGTTCTCTTTATCCAAAAACAAGGGGATGTTGGACATCAAAAAGATATATACACCACTTATTGCAGCTCCATTAACCGTTGGATTTGGAGGTTCCGTGGGGCTCCTGGGTCCGGCGGTAGAGTCCGGAGCTGCTGTGAGTTCCAACCTCAGTAAGTTGTTTCACATCGATTCCAAAACCCGGTCTTTACTGATTGCCTGCGCTTCTGCAGGGGCTATCGCTTCCATTTTCCAATCGCCCATAGCCGCTATCGTTTTTGCCGTTGAGGTGTTCAGTCTGGATCTCACCATGCTCTCTGTGCTGCCTTTGCTCCTGGCCTCGATCTCAGGAGTGCTTACCTCCTATTTTTTTCTGGGCAACGAGAATTTGTTCAGTTTTTCGTTGTCGGAAGGATTTCTTTTAAAAGACACCCTGTTTTATGTACTGCTAGGTCTGGGAACGGGTATGGCGTCCGTGTATTTTACCAAAATGTATTTTGCTATACAACGCCTTTTTAAGCCTTTCAAAAGCCCCAAATACAAACTGCTTGTAGGCGGAATCGCTATAGGCATTATGCTCTATTTTATTCCACCTCTTTACGGGGAGGGTTTTGGCTTCATCAACAATTTATTGGACGGCAATACCGCTGCAGCTCTGGGGACAACCCCATTTGATCGATACATGGACAATGTATGGGTGATCATTGCTTTATTGTTTGGCATTACGCTTTTTAAAGCCATTGCTATGACAACTACTTTTGCCGCAGGGGGTGCGGGAGGTGTTTTTATTCCCACAATGGTTATGGGCAGTGCACTCGGAAATGTTGTGGCTAAACTTATAAATAATCTTGGGTTCGGATTTGAGGTGAATGAGAGTAACTTTACCCTTATTGGTATGGCAGGGCTAATTGCCGGGGTTATCCACGCCCCCCTAACCGCTATTTTTCTTATTGCTGAAATTACAGGAGGTTACCAACTTTTTGTTCCCTTAATGATCACCGCCTCTATCTCCTACCTCATCACTAAGAACGTATTGGATTACACCATCTATACCAAAAAGCTGGCGGAACAGGGTGCCCTTTTAACGCACAATAAGGACCAGGCGGTGCTTACTTTGATGCAAATGGATAAGATCATTGAAACGGATTTTAGCCCCGTATCCCCTGATATGACACTTGGCGAGCTATTATACCAATCGGTTTCAAAATCAACCCGTAATCTGTTCCCTGTGCTTGATGAAGAGAAAAAAATGGTCGGTATTATTGTTTTGGATGACATACGGGAGTTTATGTTTGATGCTACCCGTTATAACACTATGTTTGTTCGCGACTTTATGCATGCCCCTCCGGAGCACATTTTCCAGGAATCGGATTCCATGCAGCGGGTAATGCAAAAATTTCAGGATAGTGGTGCCTGGAATCTTCCCGTTATCAAAGACGGAAAATATGCCGGGTTTATTTCTAAATCCAAATTACTTACCGCCTATAGAAGAAAGCTAATTGATTATTCCCCTTAACCATGAAATTCAAACACTTTATCCTGCTGATTGTACTTGGGTCTTTTGCCGCTATCATTTATGGGTTTAGCATAAAAAAAGATCAAGAAGCTATAGCCCACAAATACATTGGATTAGGGACAGTAGGCCTTTTTTTGGTAGCGATGCCCTTGTTCCTTATTAAGGAGAGCAAAGGAAAAAAAATGAAGGATTATATGTTGACTAAAGAAAACATTAAGAAAATGCAAGAGAAAGAGCGAAAAAAGGCTGGAAATCAATAATTTTTGACAAAAAATAAAGCCCCGCTAACCTATTCGGATTTAAAAAGAAGTATTTTCGCATTTTAACACTTATTTTTTTTTGATGACTGGTACAGTAAAATTTTTCAATGAATCCAAAGGTTATGGCTTCATCACCAACGACGAAACCGGGAAAGACATTTTTGTTCATGTCACTTCATTGAACGGAATGGAATTAAGAGAAGGGAACAAAGTAGAATATCTTGAAGAAGAAGGAAGAAAAGGAAAGGTCGCCGCACAAGTACGGTTGATCGACTAACCATATTTTATTTTGAGAGTTTTGAAAACCCTGGCTAGAGCCGGGGTTTTTAGTTTAGATTGCGTTTTTGGATAAAAAAGCGCTTGAGAAGTTCTGCGGATTCTCCTTCCAAAATCCCCCCTACCACCTCTGTTTTAGGATGCAAGGTAGTGCCCATCACCATAAATCCTCTCTCCAAATCCGAAGCACCGTATACAATTTTAGAGATTTGACTCCAGTACAATGCCCCGGCACACATTTGACAAGGTTCAAGCGTCACATAAAGGGTACAGCCATGCAGGTACTTCCCGCCCAGAAAATTAGCTGCAGCAGTAATTGCCTGCATTTCGGCATGTGCGGTAACATCATTCAATTTTTCGGTGAGGTTATGTGCACGCCCAATGATCCTGTTCTTTACCACAACTACCGCACCTACCGGCACCTCACCGATCTCAAAAGCGGCTTGCGCTTCTTGAAGCGCTTTTTTCATAAAATAATTATCGTCATAGGGATTTACCATTGGGGAACAACTTAGGGCACAATACTAGGGATTAATACCATTGAAAACAATAAAGCCCGTTAAAAACTGGAACACCTTTTAAAACGAGTATTACAGTCACACTCTGCACGTAATCGTTAGCTTGCTACTTGTAATTATCAAAATGGAATAATGTAGTTTTGCCAGGTGTTCCCTATTTGGTAATGGATAGAGTATTACAAGACATAACGCTTCCTAAAGACTTGAAAAAACTTCCCCGGGAAAAACTTCCCCAACTTGCGGAGGAACTCAGGGAATTCATAATCAATGTTGTGGCCGTCAAAGAAGGGCATTTAGGGGCCAGTTTAGGGGTTGTTGAACTCACGATAGCATTACATTACACCTTTGATTTCTCAAAGGATAGGCTGATCTGGGATGTAGGACATCAGGCGTACGGCCACAAAATACTGACCGGTAGAAAAGATATTTTTGACACCAATCGCCAATTGGATGGTATAAGTGGATTCCCTAAACGGGAAGAAAGTGAGTATGATCATTTCGGCACAGGGCATAGTTCTACCTCCATTTCAGCCATTTTAGGAATGGCTATCGCTTCCAAATTAAAGGGGGAAAAGAATTTGGAACATATTGCTGTTATTGGGGATGCCTCCATTGCCAGCGGAATGGCTTTTGAAGGCTTGAATCATCTTGGGGTTACGGATGCAAATGTGCTGATCATTCTCAACGACAATGCCATTGGTATTGACCCCAGTGTAGGGGCCTTGAAAAAGTATCTCACGAACGTGAAGCATGGAAAAGCCAAAGAAGAAAATATTTTTGAATGTTTGAACTTAGCCTATTCCGGCCCGGTTGACGGGCATGACCTTAACGAACTTATAGCAGCGCTCCAACGCTTAAAAAAAGAAAGTGGCCCCAGGCTTTTGCATGTCATTACCACAAAGGGTAAGGGATTGCAAAAAGCTGAAGAAAACCAGGTAGTATATCACGCCCCGGGAAGATTTAATGCCGAAACCGGAGAACGCCTGGGCAAAATGACCCAACACCAACCCCCAAAGTTCCAGGATGTGTTTGGACATACTTTGGTGGCCCTGGCAAAGGAAAACGAAAGAATTGTTGGTATTACCCCGGCAATGCCTACAGGGAGTTCCTTAAAATATATGATGCAAGTCCTCCCCGATCGCGCTTTTGATGTAGGTATCGCCGAGCAGCACGCGGTTACCCTGGCCGCGGGAATGGCAGCACAGGGAATGGTTCCTTTCTGCGCCATATATTCTACTTTCCTACAACGGGCCTATGACCAGGTCATTCACGATGTGGCGCTTCAAAAATTACCTGTTGTCTTTTGCCTGGATCGTGCCGGCCTTGTGGGACAGGATGGCCCAACCCATCATGGGGTTTTTGACCTGGCCTATCTACGATGTATTCCCAACCTGATCGTATGTGCCCCTATGAACGAGGTTGAGCTTCGTCATCTTATGTTCACCGCTCAAAAAGGATTGGATGGCCCTATTGCAATCCGCTATCCCCGTGGAAGAGGAGTCACCCTGAATTGGGAGCAACCCTTCTCGGAGTTAGCTGTTGGTAAAGGGATGGTCTTAAAGGAAGGGACAAGGATCGCTATACTTTCCCTGGGTCCTTTGGGAAATGAGGTAACGGCACTATTAAACGATTGGGAAAACCTTTCCGAGATAGGCCATTACAATATGCTTTTCCTGAAACCCCTGGACAATGACCTGCTTCACCGAATCTTTCGTAAGTACGATCATATCATCACCCTGGAAGACGGTTGTGAAATAGGTGGATTTGGTGCGGCCATCCTGGAGTTCGCAAACCAACACAACTATCCTACACCCATAAAACCGTTTGCAGTTCCTGATACTTTTATCCCTCACGGGACTGTACAGGAATTGCATGAACGCTGTGGACTTACAAGCAATCACCTAAAGCGCTACATTGAAACTATTCGGTAATCTTAGCGTACTACTCGCCGTTTTTCACAGCTTTTTAGCTACGGGTCAGGTTGTTCCTGACCCTAACGAAACACCTCAGGATTCGCTTGTGGTTGACACTTTGGTAATACGCTGGACACAAGAAAAAATTAAAATTATCCCAAGGGGGGTGCGTAGAATAGTTCCAAAAAGCACCTTGAATAAAGTAAAGCCGTTTACACAAAAGCCTCGCGGATATACCCCCCAGCTCTTTTGGACCCGTGAAAACACTTTTGGTCTTAATATCAATGAAGTTGCATTTGTCAATTGGAATGCCGGAGGAGATAATTCCATATCCGCGTTAGCCAACCTGGTATTCGTAAGAAACTATAAGTTCCGCTATCTTTCCTGGGAGAACGAATTGCGTTTGCGCTATGGTATTAATGCTCAGGAAGGTAGAGCGCTTAGAAAAACAGAAGACCTGATTCGCTTGTCCTCCACCTTCGGCTTCAGAAAAGATACCCTAACCAACTGGTTTTATTCCGCCAAATTCAAGTTTAACACCCAGTTCTCTAATGGATTCAATTACCCGGACAGGGATACTCCCATCTCCAGGTTTATGGCTCCCGGGTATTTGTTCTTTGGGGCGGGAACTTCTTATATCCTCCCGGACAATTCTTTTAACACCTATATTTCTCCCTTAACCTTAAAGGCCACATATGTTTTGGACGAGGACTTATCCAATAGAGGTGCTTTCGGAGTAGCTCCGGGTAAAAATGCATTTACGGAACTTGGATTTCTGATTACCCAGGAATGGAATAAAGAAGTGTTTCGGAATATTACGATCAACCATCGGCTAAATCTATACACGGATTACATCCGTAGCTTTGGAAATATCGATTTAGATTGGGAACTTAACTTTTTGCTTAAGGTCAATAACTTTATTAGCGCCAACATTGGCACCCATATTATCTACGATGACGATATTAAATTTGATGAAGTTTTAGATGCAACGGGTACGGTCATTGATCCAGGCATTCCAAGAATCCAATTCAAACAGGTACTTGGGATAGGTATAGACTATAAGTTTTAAAATTGCCTTCCTAATATTTTGTTACTCAATTGCACGGCATTACTATCAGACAACCCGGCAACAAAACTGGAGATCCTTAACAACCGTTGATAAAGGGATTCTTCCGAAGTCCCAAACGGCTCAGGGAGTGTCCGCAATAAAAGTCGATCGTAGCTATTTTCTACACCTCTATTCTGATGTACCAGCGCTTTAGTGTAACTCCCAAGGATGGTAGCGATAACCTTATAACCAGCGAGTTCTCTTTCTATCACCTCATGTGAGCGGTACACTTTTTCCACGCTTATTTTGATAATATCCTCTATCTGGGGCTTGAATGCACTTTTTTCCAAAAGCGGAACGGCTAACTGGCCACTACGTATCCCTTCTTCATGCTCCATAAATATCTGGGCGGCTTCTGTTACCAAAACGTTTATGGATAAAGCGCGTAAATACGCCAGACGATCACTGGTCTGTGCTAAAGCATGGTATTTTCCGGTGTCTATGCGATCTTTAACCAATTTGATCAAATACTCCAAAGCAAAATCCTCAGGGATCAATCCCAGATTGATACCATCTTCAAAATCAATTATAGTGTAGCAAATATCATCTGCTGCTTCCACCAGATACGTTAAAGGATGTCGATGAAAACGTATTTCACGACCTTCTTTTTGCTGTAGCCCGAGTTCCTGAGCTACTTCCAAAAAGAACTCCTGTTCCGATTGAAAAAAGCCGTACTTCTTATCGGATATATGTTTCGAGGGTCGTTTTGGGAGTGAGGCTTTAGGATACTTTGTAAACGCCCCTAGAGTGGCGTAACTCAACCGAAGTCCTCCCTGCGCCCCTTCCCGCGATTCTGTAAGCAATCTAAACCCGTTGGCATTACCTTCAAAATCCCACAAATCCTGACGCTCCTCTGCTGTCAAATGAGAAATGTATTCTGCCCCATTTCCCTCCTTAAAAAAATGCCCGATAGCCTTTTCTCCACTATGACCAAACGGAGGATTCCCGATATCGTGCGCCAAAGCAGCAGCGGCAACAATAGCCCCGAAATCGTTAAAGCGATACCCAAGATCGGTAGAGAGCTCCGGGTATTTTTTCAGTAACTGCTGCCCCACAATTCTCCCTAAACTTCTACCCACTACGGACACCTCCAGGCTGTGGGTCAAACGGGTATGTACAAAGGTGGGCTTAGTCCCGGCAAAAATTGGGAGCGGCATCACCTGTGTTTTATCTTGCAAGCTTCTAAAGGATGAAGAAAAAATGATCCGGTCGTAATCTACTTCAAATCCAAGTCGTGTCTCATCTTGGGCTGAACGTAATCGTTTTTTGGTATCTCCATAACGTTTTAAGGACAATAATTGCTGCCAATCCATTGAAATGATTTATCACCGCAAGATACATTTTTAAGGAAGCAATACGATTGAATTAAAGTTCGTATATCACTATTAGTAAACTATGGAATTAACATCAACATAACCATTACTTAACCTTACTTTCTTTTCTTTGCAGTTTTCATAAAAGGATGTTTAGAGTTGTTCTCGTTTTTGCTCTCATTTTAGGTCAATTGGCGTTTAGCCAGTCGACGGGATCCATCTATGGACGGATTACCGATGGTAATGCCACCGGAGAACCGTTGCTATTCGCCAATGTTAGTGTTAAGGATGCCAGAATCACAGTGCAGACCGATCTTTATGGCAATTTTGAGATCACCGGTGTACAACCCGGTTCATATCATCTTGAGATCAATTATTTGGGTTATGAACCCAAGAAAGTAGCCGTTGAGGTGAAATCAGGCGAGGTTGCCCTTGTTGAAGAGGCATTGCAAGTGATGTCACTACAAACTGAAAGTCTGTTATTATCGGAGGCCAATGCTACAGAAATCAAAGTAGCCGATAAAACGGCAAAAGACTGAGAAAGGCCTTCTTTTAGTTAAGAATTCATTGGTTCCGTACCTTTCATTGAAAAACACATCCC
Organism: Croceivirga sp.; assembly: GCA_028284665.1. Lineage (GTDB taxonomy): Bacteria > Bacteroidota > Bacteroidia > Flavobacteriales > Flavobacteriaceae > Croceivirga. The sequence goes on along the minus strand of JANQRG010000020.1, from coordinate 54,265 downwards.
TTTTCATAACTTTATTTTAACATCTCAAAGGAATTATAGTAGCATTTTTGCTTACTTTGAAATGCTGATATGGGCGAGAACATTTACATTTTTATGGTCATTGCTTTGGGAATCCTCGCGGTGACGGACTTAGTAGTTGGGGTTAGTAATGATGCTGTTAACTTCCTCAATTCCGCCTTGGGCTCCAAAGCTATTTCTTTCAGGACCATAATGATCGTTGCCAGTATCGGCATTGCTTTTGGTGCCATGTCCTCCAGCGGTATGATGGAGGTTGCGAGGAAGGGCATATTTAATCCTTCGGAATTTGTCTTTGCCGAAATTATAATCATATTCATGGCGGTGATGATTACGGATGTGCTCTTGTTAGATTTCTTTAATACCCTGGGCATGCCCACCTCTACCACGGTTTCTATTGTTTTTGAATTGTTAGGGGCAGCGGTAGCCATTGCTTTGATCAAAGTAGCCGCCGATGGAGGAGGTATGGAAGCCCTGGGAGGATACATCAATACTGAAAAAGCAACGGAAATAATCTTGGGGATACTGCTTTCGGTTGCCATCGCCTTTACCATAGGAGCTATAGTGCAGTTCCTTTCTCGAATTTTGATCTCTTTCAATTTTAAGACACAGCCCAAATGGGTGGGATCGGTATTTGGCGGACTTGCCATTACCGCTATCATTTACTTCATCCTTGTTAAAGGACTAAAGAGTGCTGCCATTTTTAGCGGTGCCCTTTTGGAGTTTGTTGCGCTGCAACCTGAACTCTTTATCGTAATTAATTTTTTCCTTTGGAGTCTGGTGTCTTTGATCCTTACTTCCTACTTCAAAATTAATATTTACCGCATCATCATCACCTTGGGAACCTTTGCCTTGGCCATGGCTTTTGCCGGGAACGATCTGGTAAACTTTATCGGGGTCCCCATAGCAGCTTTACAGTCGTTTCAGGCCTGGCAGGAATCAGGCATAGCGGCAGAGATGTATTCCATGCAAGGTTTATCCGCAGCTGTTCAAACACCGACATATCTTTTATTGGCCTCAGGGATTATTATGATCCTTACACTATGGTTTTCGACCAAAGCACGGTACGTAACCGAAACCGAAATAAACCTGGCAAGGGAAGGCGAAGGCGAAGAACGTTTTCAACCCAATTTCCTGTCCAGACAGATTGTGAAGTTTTCTATACGTGCCTTCGATAGTTTGGGAGAAGTATTCCCGAATTCCTTTAAATCCAAAGTTAATAAGCGTTTGGAAAAACCCATGGTGTATATCCCGAAAGGTAAACAACATGAACAACCTGCTTTTGACATGGTACGTGCTTCTGTAAACCTTATGGTAGCCAGTGTCCTCATCTCCATTGCCACTTCCATGCGATTGCCACTTTCTACCACCTATGTTACCTTCATGGTAGCAATGGGCACCTCACTTGCGGATAGGGCCTGGGGAGCAGAGAGCGCGGTATATAGAGTGGCCGGGGTGTTGAATGTTATTGGAGGATGGTTTTTCACAGCAATTTGTGCCTTTGTCTCCGCCGCAACAATCGCCTATTTGATCCATCAGTTTGGTTTGGTAGCGATTATCTTGCTTTTGGTTTTTGCTGCGGTTTTATTACTCAGAAACTACCTGTCGCACAATCGAAAAAACCGGGAATACAAGGTGGAAGACATTTTGAGAAAGGCAGAAAGCAGTTCGATACAGGGAGTTATTGAAGAAAGCGCCACTACGATCGCTAATGTGGTAAATAGAAGTAACACCATATATACCGGAGCGATCAATGGGTTGGCCAAGCACAATCTGGACAACCTGAAGAAAAACAATAAGGGGGTAGTTAAACTTTCCAAAGAGATCGATAATTTAAAAGACAATGTTTTTTACTTTATTAAGAACCTGGATGATGCTAGTGTAGGAGGAGCAAGTAACTTCTATATTACCCTTTTAAGTGTATTACAAGATCTTGCGCAGTCTTTGGAATACATCTCAAAACTGAGCCATACGCACGTGATCAATAATCACAAGAAGTTAAAATACAATCAGATCAAAGAACTAAAACACTTGGATCAGGAATTGGAAGAACTGCTTGGGAATACTTCAACCACTTTCGAGGACCGCTCGTTTGGCCGTATTGTGGGTATGCTTAACACTAAAGATCATTACTTAGACCTGATTTCACAAAAAATGGAAAAACAGGTAGCAAGGACCCGTACCGAGGAATCGAGTCCAAAAAACACCACACTCTATTTTTCTATTTTAACAGAGACAAAGGATATCATAAAGACCATCATGAAATTGTTGGAATTGTATTATATTGAACATGATAGTTCTATTGAACCCGCCCGAGTAGCGAAGAAAGAACTGTAATTCTTTTTCATATGATACGTTCCCATACCATTGGCTGCATTATTGTTTTTGCCCTTTTCTCGGGATTATCCCTAGCGCAAATTTCAGGATCAGAATTACTTCAAAAAGCGATTGATTTTCATGACCCGGATGGAAACTGGAACAACTTTCAAGGAAATCTTGAAGTGACCATGCAATCTCCCAAAACCAGCGATAGGACCAGTAGGATCACGATCGATTTGCCGAAACAGGTTTTTAATCTGGATGTGCGCAAAGATGGGGATTCTTATGCTTACAAAATTGGAAAGGAGCATTGCGAAATTTCGTTGAATGGGTCATCCACAATTTCCAAGGAAGATTTAGAAAAGTTCCGGCTAAGTTGCGAAAGGGGAAAAATGTATCGTGATTATTATACCTACCTCTATGGGTTACCCATGAAATTGAAGGATAGCGGCACTATCCTTCACGATAACGTAGTAACCAAAACCTTTAAGGGAAAGGAGTACCTGGTACTTAAGGTAACATACGATCAAAAGGTGGGAGATGATACATGGTATTTCTACTTCGATCCGAAAACCTACGCTATGGAAGTTTACCAGTTTTTCCATGATGAATCCAAGAATGACGGGGAATACATTGTATTGAAAGAGATAGAAGAGATCAATGGGATTAAGATGCCTAAAATCCGTGAATGGTACTACAACAAAAATGACGAGCATTTAGGCACCGATATCTTACATCCATGGGGGTCGTAAAAGATCATTTACTATTAGTGCTATTCTTAAGCTCCCTTATCGGGTTATTTGGCCAAAACATGGAAAAAGAATGGATGTTAGGGCCTTTCCACAGACCACCAAATGCATCCCCAATACTTACCAAAGACACCTTAAGCACTTTTTTTGATCCGCTCCTGGAGCAAACCGTTTCCTGGGAGTCTATGGCTACCTTTAACCCTGCCGCCATTGTCCGCTCCGATACGATTTTCGTACTCTACAGAGCAGAAGAAAAATTGGGAGACAAAGAAATTGGTGGGCACCGTTCCAGAATTGGAATGGCCTATTCCACGGACGGTATAAACCTCATGAAAAAACAAACTCCGGTCCTATATCCGTCCCAGGATGACCAGCAACCCTATGAATGGCCTGGCGGCGTGGAAGATCCCAGACTGGTGGAGACGGAAGAAGGTCTTTATGTGCTGACCTATACGCAGTGGAACCGAAAATTTCCCAGATTGGCCGTAGCCACTTCTACTAACTTAAAGGACTGGACAAAGCACGGCCCCATATTTGAAGAGTATAAGAATGGGAAATACCATAATCAGGAAACAAAGTCCGGTGCAATCCTCACCCGACTTGAAGAAAACAAACTGATTGCCACGAAAATAGATGGTAAATATTGGATGTATTTTGGAGTTCCTCATATCTGGTTGGCCCATTCTGAAGACCTGATCCATTGGATTCCATTAGAAACCCACGAAGGAAACCTCGCTCCTGTATTAAGCCCCAGGCCAGGTTATTTTGACTCCTGGTTAGTAGAAGCCGGGCCTCCGCCTATACTCACCAAAAATGGTATTGTAGTGCTCTATAATGCGGGGAACAGTCAACCCATGGGTGTTCAAGATTTGGGAAATAGAGTATATACCGGAGGGCAGGCCCTTTTCGATCCCAAAGTACCCTGGAAATTACTGGATCGCTCCTCACAACCGTTCATTCAGCCGGAACTTCCTTTCGAAAAATCCGGGCAATACAGCGATGGAACTACCTTCATTGAAGGATTAGTGTACTTTAGGAACCACTGGTATTTGTACTACGGCACTGCGGACAGCAGGGTGGGAATGGTTTCCACCAAACAAAGGTGATTTTCCCTACCGGTAAAAGTTCATCTCATCCATATATTCCCAAACCATGTCGGGTAGCATTGCCCGAATGTTTTTTCCTGCCTTGTGATGTTTCCGGATAAAAGTGGAAGATATTTCCATAATTGGAGCCTTAACATGCTGGATTTTTGGATGGTCTTCCAGCGCTTCCGGGATCACTCCCGGGGAAACTCTAGGATAACTGTAAATAGCATAGTTCTTTAGAATTGCTTCGTAATTTTTCCACTTGTGAAAACTCTTCAGGTTATCCTCTCCCATAAGCAATGCAAACTGGAAGTCAGATCCATAGTGTTCTTCCAGATGCAAGAGGGTATTTATCGTATAGTTGGGTTGTGGGAGGTCAAACTCAATTTTACTTGCTTTTAATTTTGGATAGTCCTTTATCGCCTCATATACCATTTGATACCGATGGTTATTATCCAGGAGGGATTGCTTTTGTTTAAAGGGGCTTCTGGGCGTAATTACCAACCACACTTCATCCAAATCGGAAAACTCCACCATGTGATTGGCAATCACCAAATGACCAATGTGGATAGGATTAAAAGTGCCAAAAAACAAGCCTACTTTTTTCATTCCTCTTCTTTTCTCGTAACCCCTACAAAATCCGCCACTAATTGATGCGCCTCTTTTAGAGCGATATCCAAATCGTAATTTTTTATCACCTTGTCAAATTGTGGTGCCGTGGCTAGCTCAACAGAGGCTTTGGCAATGCGCATATTGATTTTATCGTCACTTTCAGTACTTCGCTTTTTTAACCGAATTTTCAGCTCATCTACACTAGGAGGTTTCACAAAAACGGCAAGGGTCTCTTTTGGGAATTTTCGCTTAATTCGTAGTCCACCTGCCACATCAATGTCAAAAATTACATTTTTACCAGCGGCCCAAAGGCGTTCTACCTCACTTTTTAAGGTGCCATAAAAGCTATCGCGATAGACTTCTTCCCACTCCAGGAAATCGCCTTTTTTAATGTGCTGTTTAAATTCTGAAGTGGTCATAAAATAGTAGTGAACACCATCCTTTTCCTTAGTTCTTCTGGGGCGAGAGGTGGCAGAGATGGAAAAGGCCAGATTCAACTCCGGTTGTTCCAAAAGATAGCGGACAATAGTCGTTTTACCACTGCCTGAGGGGGCTGAAAACAGGATGAGTTTCCCTCCTTTGCTCATAGAACGTTCAATAGTTGCTCCTTAATTTTTTCCAACTCATCTTTCATTTGCACTACCAACTGCTGCATGGGTGCAAAATTTGCTTTCGAACCAATTGTGTTAATTTCCCTTCCTATTTCCTGACTTATGAACGCCAGCTTTTTCCCATTAGACTCCTTAGTATCAAGGGTGGTTTCAAAATAATCCAAATGGTTTTTTAGACGCACTTTCTCCTCCGTGATATCATACTTTTCCAGGTAGTAGATCAATTCTTGTTCAAACCTATTGGTATCCACCTCAGCTTGTAGATCCTTCACTGCCTTTTCCAGCTTTTCCCGGACATTTTCCAACCGCTCCGGGTCCATTTCAATCACCCGTTGCAACAACTCCCTAAGTAATTTCAAACGCAATTTAAACTCCCGATCCAATACCTTTCCTTCCTCCTCCCGAAATGATAACAAGGCCTCCAGTGCCTGTTGCAGTCCGGTTTTGATTGCTGAATACTCCGCTTCATCAAGCGCATCCTTATCGGTTTTTAAAGTATCCGGCATACGAAGTGCCAGCTCCAGTAGCTTTATGGCATCCCCGTTTGCAATTTTCCCCAGCTGCTCCATATATCTTTTCACGACACCTTCATTGATCTCGGCTGTGGTCTCTTCTCCGGTAATTTCCACGTATAATCCAAAATCCACCTTCCCACGTACCAATCGTTCCGCCAAAAGTTTTCGAAATTCGATTTCTTTTTCGCGATAGCCCTGAGGAATCCGGGCATTGATATCCAGGTTTTTGCTATTAAGTGACTTTAGTTCTATGGTAATTTTTTTTGTGGGAAGCTGTATACTTTGCTTACCATAGCCGGTCATGGATAAAATCATAGGGTATCTCTACTTTAGGCAAAGGTAGGGAAATCGAAGTTCCAACTCATCAGACTAGGTATTTCAACGGTTGGTACGGCAACTAATCCAATTCCCTAATCCAAATATTACGGTAACTTACCCTGCTGTTATCCCGATGATCCTGCAAACGAATAGGGGCTTTCCCATGGGGTTCATTTTTTGGCCATCCTATATATTCCGTGGTCCCCTGGATTTCGAAATGATCTTGAATCAAGACGCCATTGTGTAAAACGGTAATAGTAGCCGATTTGGTTTTTACACCTGCATCATCAAATTCCGGAGCATGGTAAATAATATCATAGGTGTTCCACTCCCCGGAAGGTCTTGAAACCATCGCATAGGGAACAGATTGTTTGTAGATGGCTCCTACCTGACCATTTACGTAAGTCTTGTTGTCATTGTTGTCCAAAACCTGCACTTCATACCGGTTCTGTAAAAACACCCCACTATTACCCCTGCTTTGGCCCTTTCCCTGAATTTTGGAAGGAGAACGCCATTCCAGGTGAAGTTGCACATTTTCAAAATTTCGTCGGGTCTGGATATCCCCTGTTTTATCTTTCACCGTCATACTTCCATCGGTGTTTAAAACCCATTTCACTTCCGTACTATCTGCAGCGCTTATCCATTCATCAAAATGTTTCCCGTCAAAAAGAACAATTGCATCATCCGGGACGCCATTAGCGTCAATAACCACTTTTGGGGGGATAGGACTAAATAGTTCCGTTTCTTCAGGTTTTGTAGGGCCTTCATCCTGAATTGATACCCGATTATCTTCTAACCCTGACTCCTTTTCAGGGATTGGCTTACAGCCTACTGCTATTGCAAATAGTACAACAATACAAATGGTCAAACGCACCTTATAATTTTTTGATTTTAATATTTCGATATGCCACAATATCCCCATGGTCCTGTAATCCGATCTTTCCTTTTGGGTACTTTCCAAAGCCTTCCCAATCCGCAAACTTAGAAGTAGCTACCATCTTGTCCCATTCAGGCCCGTGTACAGGAAACGCTGCAATTTCCTCCCCGTTACACACCACCTGACCCTTGTTGGTAGTATGATCCACTGTTAAAACCACGGTATTCCATTCTCCTGCCGGTTTCACTACTTGCTTTGACGGCGCTACCATGTCATATAAGGCTCCCGCCTGGTGGGTAGTACCATTCTTTGCATCCGGATGCCGCTCATCATCCAACACTTGAATTTCGGGGCCGGTTTCGTAAGGTTGTTCAAATCTTTCATCCTCAAAAACACCCCAGAAAATACCACTATTACCGCCTTTTGACACTTTCCATTCCAGGGAAAGGACAAAGTTCTCATATTTCTTATCTGTAACAATATTGAAGCTCGTTCCTTTTTTCCTTCGTTTCGGAGGATAGAATACCATTGCTCCGTCTTCTAATTTCCAGAGGTCTTTTATTTCACCTGCATTGTAAAAATGCCATCCTTCAAAAGAAGTTCCATCGAAAAGGACTTCCCAATCCTCCTGCTGATCATTAATGTCATTTTGCACCATAGGTTGGGTAATTTTCAATTTCTCTTTACCGGTCTTACCAGCAGTTACCGTTAAAAGCAACAGGAGTATAGCAATAGTTCCGATTATTTTGATAATCCAAGTATTTTTTTCAACTCTTTCTGATCAATCTCTGCTCCTGCAAAATCATCGAAGGTCTTCTCTGTAGCTTCTATAATATGACTGGCAATAAACTTCGCTCCCTCTCTTGCCCCTTGTTCCGGGCTTTTGATACAGCACTCCCACTCCATTACGGCCCAAACATCGCAACCGTATTGCGTTAGTTTCGAAAAAATGGTTTTAAAGTCGATCTGCCCATCGCCCAGGGAACGATATCTTCCGGCGCGATCGCCCCAGTCATTATATCCGCCAAAAGCACCCTTTTTCCCGGTAGGGTTAAACTCAGAATCTTTAACATGAAACGACTTGATGAACTCGTGATAATGATCGATATACGCAATATAATCCAGTTGCTGTAGCACAAAATGGCTGGGGTCATACAGAATGTTTACGCGTTTGTGGTTACCGGTCGCTTCCAGAAAACGTTCAAAGGTGTCTCCATCATGCAAATCTTCGCCGGGGTGTATTTCGTAACAGACATCAACCCCTTCACTATCAAAGTGATTGAGTATAGGCATCCATCGCTTTGCCAGCTCTTCAAAACCCATTTCAACCAGTCCGGCAGGACGCTGTGGCCAGGGATGCGCCGTATGCCAAAGCAAGGCCCCTGAAAAGGTGGCGTGCGCTTTAATACCAAGTCGTCTACTTGCTGTAGCTGCTTTTTTTACGGTCTCTGCAGCCCAGGCCGTTCTTTCCTTGGGCTTCCCTTTGAGGTGTTCCGGGGCAAAATTATCAAACATAATATCGTAGGCCGGATGCACCGCCACCAATTGCCCTTGCAGGTGGGTGGACAGTTCTGTAATTTCCAGGCCATAGGAGTTGATCTTGCCTTTGAGTTCATCACAGTACGCCTGACTTTCTGCAGCAATATCCAAATCGATAAGGAATTTTTCCCAGGTAGGAATTTGAATGCCCTTATACCCCAGTCCGGAGGCCCATTCGCACATTCCTTCCAATGAATTAAATGGAGGGGTATTATCTACAAATTGTGCTAAAAAAACGGCTGGACCTTTAATTGTCTTCATACTATTTGGATTTCACTGATTTTCCGATTAAACCACTATATTTAATACCCTATTGCGACTTCCTTCAAGTTCTGGGGAATAGCATAAATATAGCGATTCATTGAGAAATAATTCAGCTTTATGGCAAATCCAAATATTGTTTATGATGCCATTGTGGTAGGAACCGGGATAAGTGGAGGTTGGGCCGCCAAAAAACTCTGTGAAAACGGGTTAAAGACCCTGGTATTGGATCGGGGGCAGATGGTGAAACATATTGAGAACTATCCCACCATGCACGATGATCCCTGGGACTATCCTTACAAAGGAGAATTATCTGCGGAGGATCGCAAAAAATATCATAAACAATTGCGCGTTGGGTGGGCTCCAAAAGATGATATCAAGCATTTTTTTGTGAATGATCTTGAACATCCGTATCAAGAGACCAAACGTTTTGATTGGATACGAGGCTATCATGTTGGAGGGCGTTCCCTTACCTGGGGGCGACAGAGTTATCGCTGGAGCGATCTTGATTTTGAGGCCAATCGTAAGGATGGGATTGCGGTAGACTGGCCGGTGCGCTACAAAGATATCGCCCCATGGTATGATGAAGTGGAGGAATATATTGGTGTGAGTGGAGAACTTTTGGGCCTGGCACAATTACCGGATGGTAAGTTCTTACCACCCATGGCATTAAACTGCGTGGAACAAGAATTACAAAAATCACTACAGCAGCGTTTTGATGACAACCGACTATTGACAATTGGCAGGGTAGCTCATATCACTGAAAATACCGTCGATTTTGAAGGAAGAGGCCCGTGCCAATACCGGAATAGATGCTGGAGAGGCTGTCCTTTCGGGGGCTATTTCAGTAGCAATGCTTCAACGCTACCGGCAGCAGAGCGTACCGGCAATATGACCTTACGCCCCAATTCCATAGTACATGAGGTCGTGTATGACGATACTACAAAACGGGCCACGGGAGTAAAGGTGATTGATACTGAAACAAAAGAGGCCTTAACATTTAAAGGGAAACTGGTATTTCTCTGCGCTTCAGCGATGGCTTCTGTCGGTATTTTGTTGCAATCCAAATCTGATAGATTTCCGGAGGGGATTGGTAATAACTATGACCAGTTGGGACGGAATATCATGGATCACCATTATCAATTAGGAGCTTCGGCCAAAGTTGATGGTCACTTGGAAAAGTATTATAAGGGACGAAGGCCAAATGGCTTTTATATTCCGCGGTTTGTGAATTTGAACGAGAAAACAAAACGAAAAGAGTTTATAAGAGGTTTTGGTTATCAAGGGGGGGCCAGTAGAAACAACTGGCAGGAAATGGTTGCTGAAGTGGGCTATGGCAAACAACTGAAAGATGCCATTTTACAACCCGGAAGCTGGGAAATTGGTATGACCGGATTTGGAGAAATGTTACCCTATCATGACAATCGTGTTACACTGAGTTCCGACAAAAAAGACCAATGGGGTCTGCCACAATTGGATTTTGATGTCGAATTTAAACAAAACGAACTGGAAATGCGAAAGGTGATCAAGGAAGAAGCTGCGGCCATGCTAACTGCTGCCGGTTTTAGAGACGTGAGCGTCTATGAAAACGAAACCGGCCCTGGCTTAGGGATACATGAAATGGGGGGTGCCCGCATGGGGAAGAATCCCAAGACTTCGGTCACCAACAAATTCAACCAGGTACACGATGTCCCCAACATCTATGTAACCGACGGGGCGTTTATGACATCAGCGAGCTGTGTAAATCCCTCATTAACCTATATGGCGTTCACTGCAAGAGCCGCTAACTACGCTGCAAAACAGTTTAAACTTGGGAAAATTTCTTAATATTGTCTCCCTATGGAAAACGCTTCAGCCCGTAGTCTTTGGGGCGACTTTTTAGATGCCCATTTAGAATTTGCCAACTGCCCTGCTCCTAAAGTCATACATTTCTGTGATAATGAAAAAGATGCCAACACCTGTTCGGAATTAGTGCGCAAGGATATTAAACGCGCCACTTCGCATTCCTTACTAGGACTACAGTTGCGTAAAGAAGCACTTCCCAAAATAGGAGATTTTGCCGTGGTGACAAACTGGAAGGGTGATGCCAAAAGCATTATCCGAACCACCAGCGTAAGACTTGTTCCCTACTTCGCCATTCATGCAGAGCATGCGCGTTTAGAAGGGGAAGGCGACAAAAGCCTGGACTACTGGAGAAAAGTGCATTGGGACTACTACACTCGCGAGTTAGCACCCTTTGGTCGGAAACCGCTCGAAAGTATGATCGTTGTTTTTGAACGATTTGAAAAGCTTTTTGAACGCTAAAAAGTAGCTGCAAATTGTGACCATTGTTGTATTCTATTCCGTTCAGTTTTAATACGAAAAAAAGGACTTCTGTTTCCCTTTAGTTTGCTATGCCTTCCCTGAAATTCAAATTGTGCAAAAAGCCAATGCAGCACTTGTGATTTTTTTAACAAATGGGCTAAAAAATTATTTAAAACCACTATTTATTTCATGTATCTTGCCATTTCCGAAAAACCAAAAAAATAAGTATTTTCAACCTCCTTTTTTGAACCGTACTAAAAATTACGTCTAATGTCCTGGAAGACCAGGAATAAAAGGATTTCAAGACAAACAAAATTTCAATAAAAACAAACCTTTATGAATGACAAAAACCCAAAAAATCAACGTAGGGACTTTTTAAAAAAATCAGGCGCGGCGCTAGCTGGGATCACTATTGTGCCAAGCCATGTGGTTGCTGGCTTTGGGTACAAGGCTCCAAGTGACAAACTCAACATTGCCGGTATTGGTGTTGGAGGTATGGGTAGAAGAAACCTGAAAAACATGAATGCTGAAAATATTGTGGCATTGGCGGATGTGGATTGGAAATATGCTGAAAGGTGCTTCAAAGACTATCCAAAGGCCAAATTATACAAAGACTATCGCAAAATGCTGGCCGAAATGGATAAGGATATTGATGCCATTATGATCTCAACTCCGGATCATACCCATTATGTTTCCGCAGCGGATTCCATGAGGGCCGGAAAGCACGTTTATGTTCAAAAGCCTTTGACACATTCGGTATATGAATCCAGGAAACTAAGGGAAATTGCCAAAGAAACCGGTGTGGCCACTCAGATGGGTAACCAGGGCAACTCAAGTGATGATATGAGAAAGGTATGTGAGTGGATCTGGAACGGCGAAATCGGCGAGGTTACCAGGGTAGATGCCTGGACCAATCGCCCTATATGGCCTCAAGGGCTTGAAAGACCGGCGGAAACGCCCTCGCTTCCTCCTACCCTTGATTGGGATCTATTTATTGGGCCAGCGGAATGGCGGCCTTACCATCCATCCTATACGCCATGGAACTGGAGAGCCTGGTGGGATTTTGGTACCGGGGCTTTGGGTGACATGGCCTGCCATATCATGGACCCTGTGTACAAAGCGCTTGAACTCGGATTCCCATATGCCTTTGAAGCATCCTCTTCTCAGTTGAATACCGAAAGTGCACCGATATCAGAAAAAGTAACCTATTATTTCGCGGAACGACCCAAGAAGGGCAAGGTAAAAATGCCGGCAGTAGAATTCACCTGGTATGATGGCGGTCTAATGCCCGAAAGACCGGAAGGCATGAAGCCCGGAGAGCACCTGGGAGACTGGGGCGGTGGTGCTGTTTTTTACGGTACCAAGGGAACACTGGTATGCAGTACATATGCCGCAAATCCATACATAATAGGACGCGAGGACAATCCGCCACCTGTGACCAACGAATTGCGAAGAATTCCGGATGCAATGAATGGTGGTCATGAAAAAGATTGGATCCGTGCTTGCAAGGAAAGCAAGGAAAACCGTGTTGAATGTAGTTCGAATTTTGATTATGCAGGACCATTAAATGAAACCGTTGTCGCTGGTAATCTGGCCGTACGATTACAGGATTTACGTCGAAGATTGGAATGGGACGCTGAAAACATGAAAATCACTAACATTAGTGATACCGATGAAATTCGGGTGGTAACTTCCGATAAATTTACCGTGATCGATGGTGATCCACGATTTGACACCCAATTTGCGACGATGAATGCCAAAGAAGCGGCTGAAAATTATGTCAAGAAGACCTACAGGGAAGGTTGGAATTATTAATCAAACACACATTAAAAATGATACGCGTAAAAATTGCATCATTACTTGTAATTGGATTGTTATTATCCTGCAATACGGCTAAAAAAGAAAAGTCAGCCGAAACAGAAGAGGTAGCGACAGAAGTTGTCGAAACTGAAGTGACAACGGCTCCAAATGCTTTGAGCGAGGCAGAAAAAGCCGACGGATGGAAACTCCTTTTTGATGGCGAAACATCTAATGGGTGGAGGAGCTATGGGAAGGATACGTTTCCTACAGGTTGGGTCGTTGAAGATGGTATGATCCACTGTCCGGGTTCCGGAAGGGGAGAAGCAGGAGGTAAGGATAGAGGAGATATTCTGTATGACCAGGCCTTTTCCAACTTCCATTTGAAACTGGAATGGAAAATTTCGGAAGGTGGTAACTCCGGTATATTTTACCTGGGCCAAGAGTCTGATGAATTGGACTTTATATGGAAAACCGCTCCAGAAATGCAAATCTTGGATAATGAGAAACATCCGGATGCCCAAATGGGGACCAATGGAAACCGACAGGCGGGTTCTTTGTACGATCTGATTGCTGCAAATCCACAAAATGCTAAACCGGTTGGGGAATGGAACCAGGTTGAGATTATGGTGTACAAAGGTTCAGTATGGCACAAACAGAACGGTGAGAAAGTGGTGGAATATCATTTATGGACCCCGGAATGGAACGAAATGGTAGCTGCCAGCAAGTTTCCAGAGCTCAATGAAAACTGGGCTGATGTTGCTACTGAAGGCTATTTTGGGTTACAGGACCATGGGGATGACGTGTGGTTCAGAAACATAAAAATCAAAGAACTCTAATCCGCAAGACTACAATTCAACCAGAAGTTCCCGGAGAACTTGTTTTGGGTAGTTTTGAAAGATAAAAAGAAGAAAAGCCGGGCGACGCCTGGCTTTTTTTGTTTGATTATCCCCCTGGAAAAGCGCACATTTCATTTAAAAAGATAAGAGTATTTCCGCTTAGAAAAAGGGTCTTTACTTAACGTGTGGGAAGGCGCCGTTTGATAGCACCAGTTGTAAGCCACTTTCTCTCAAAATGATTGCTAGTCCATATCGATCCATATATTGCCTTGTTTATGGGAGTATACTGTACCTTCAATAAAATTCATGCCGCGAACGCCATCCTCCATCGTAGGAAATTCCCCATCGTCATATTCCTCTCCACGGATCGCTTTGGCAGCTCCCAGGTAAATGTTTGCCATAGCATCAAAGATACCTTCAGGATGGCCTGGAGGAAGTTTTGTTCCGTCCAGTGATAGTTTCGAGTTATAAGGATGGCCGGGCTTGTACACCTGGAGTGGTTTTCCCTCCGTAAAAAAATACAAAAAATTGGGATTCTCCTGCTTCCAAACAAATCCTCCCTTTTCACCATAGATGCGAATCGCCAATCCATTTTCTTCACCAGTTGCCACTTGACTTGCACGAATAACCCCTTTGACATGTTTATCCATCCGTACCAAAACTGTACCGTCCACATCCATTACATTTTCGTCATACAAGTAATTGAAATCACATAACAACGCCTTGACTTTCAACCCCGTGGTAAACTCCAACATATTAAAGGCATGTACTCCAATATCGCCCATGCAAGAACTGATTCCAGCTTTGGTAGGATCCAAACGCCAAACAGCAGCACGCTTTTCTTTATCGTGAATAATAGGATTGATCCAACCCTGATAATATCGCGCATCTACTTTGTGAATCCTCCCCAGTTCTCCGTTCTTGATCATTTCCCGCATTTGGCGCACCATAGGATAACCGGTATAGGTATGGGTCAAGGCAAATACCTTTCCGGATGTTTTATGAGCTTCCTGCAATTTTTTTGCCTCCACATAGGTCATGGTCATTGGTTTTTCACAAATGACATGAAACCCGTTTTCCAATAGTCCTTTCGCCATTCGAAAGTGCAAAAAATTAGGCGTCTGTACAGAACACACCTGAATCCGTTCCTCTTCGGGAAGCTTTAGCTCTTCCGCGATCAGGGTTTCAAAATCAGGGTAAATCCGATTTGTTGGAATATCAATTTGTTTTGCAAAGTCTAAACTATCCTGGTGTACCGGGCTGAACACGGCTCCCACAATTTCATAGTTATCATTGATAAATGCAGCTACACGATGTAACACCCCAATTAGTGAGTCTCCTCCACCGCCTAAAATTCCAAGTCGTATTTTTTTTGGCATTTTCGTTATGGTTTTACCCTAAATTAGTATTTAATTCGTTGTTCTTCCAATTTATTTTGCATCAAAAGCAATATTCAAGTACTACCATAAAAATTACTGTTAATCGCATAAGATTGCCTGGAGGAGTTCGAGTTGGAACCTAGATAAGCAACATCTGTAATCAACACATAACATTGGCAGGCTGACCTGATGTTTGATCCGGGTTCCTATTGGTTATACTGGATGCTTTGTTTTCTAAAGAATATCATGAAAAGTAGGGCTACTCCTAACGCAAAAAATGCCGGAAAATTCCAAATAGCAATCCAATTATGCTCATTTTCGCCTAGGATATTGGCATCAGTGATGGTTCCTGCTATCCAAAAACCGATCAACATGCCCACCCCATAGGTAGCTAAGGTTATTAACCCTTGTGCGGCACTTTTGTATTTCTTCCCAGCTTTGGTATCCGTATAGATCTGCCCGGAAACAAAGAAGAAGTCGTAACAAATGCCGTGAAGCGCGATACCCATAATAAGCATAAAAGCTAATTCACCTGTATTACCATAGGCGAAGAGCAAGTATCGGATCAACCAGGCAAACATACCGACAAGAATGGTCTTCTTAAATCCAAATCTGGCAAAAAAGAAAGGTAACAGCAACATAAAAAACACTTCAGAAAGTTGACCGATGGACATTTTTGCAGCTGGGTTGGACATCCCGATTTCGCCCAAAAACTGTCCTGCATGTTGATAATAGAAGGCAAGGGGTATGCAAATAAGCACCGATGCTAAAAAAAAGGTTAGGTAATTCTTATCCTTTAACAATTTTAGCGCATCTAGTCCTAGAATGTGCGGTATTGATACCTTTTCATTTTTACTTACCCTGGGTGGCGTCTTTGGCAATAGAAAACTAAACACCCCCAATACTGCAGAAGCGCCTGAGACCATTAAAAAAGTGTTGCGTAAGAGTCCTACCTGTATACCTTGTTCACTATCCCAACCAAAAAAACTAATTGCAAGCCCCGCCACTATCCAACCTATCGTACCAAAAACCCGGATAAAAGCAAATTCTTTTGAAGGATCTTTCATTTGATTAAAGGAAACTGAGTTTACCAGGGCTAAAGTAGGCATGTAAGCAATCATATACCCAAATACGTAAGGGATGAATACCGCCATGTTTTCTGCAAAAGCCATTTGATACATCAAAAAGGCCCCTATTAGGTGCAAAATCCCTAAAACCCGTTCGGCATTAAAATGCCGGTCGGCGATCAACCCAATAATGAAAGGTGCTAGTATTGCTCCCCAAGACTGACTGGAATAAGCTGTTGCGATGTCCGCTCCACTAGCTTGTAATGTATTTGGCAGGTAGATGCCCATAGTTACAAACCATCCTCCCCAAATGAAGAATTCCAAAAACATCATTATGGAAAGCTGAATTTTGATGATGGGCCTCATGTACAAACATTAAGATTAACGTTTAAAAAAAATGTAATCCAATGCCAGGGGTTCAAACCCATTCTCCCTAAAATCCTTCAAAATTTGTCCTCTGTGATGGGTGGAGTGGTTAACAATATGGAAAAGAATATCTTTTAAGTCATTAGTAAATACCCGACCGGAAGTGGTTTCGTACTCTACGCGTTTATTAAAGTCGTCCGTATTGCGTATCACTTCAAAAGTGGCCCTTTGGTTCTCATAGTGTATATCTTCCCAGTCTTTGATATTGTGAATTTGCCAAACGTCATAGGAGCGCTCTTCGTTGATAAGACGTTTGTTCCAAATATGATGTGCATTTAGGATATGGGAAAAAAGCCTACCGCTATTTTCAGGCACATCACCCATCTCCTTTACCTTAGCGATTAGGTTTTTATTGCAATAAAAATTGTAATCGAAAAGTTGGTTAAAGAGTGTTTCCATTACTATTTAGCAACTTCACCTTATAGTTTTCCGGCCTTTAATAACAATTCCCTGGTGGCTTTGATACCCTCTTCCTCACTCAGTTCCACCCCTTCATACTCTACACCAATATATCCGGTATATCCTGCTTCCTTTACAATTTTCAGCATCTTAGCATAATCCACCCTGGTCTCATTACCTTGTTCATCAAAAGCATAGGATTTCGCACTTACTGCTTTGGCATAGGGCATCAACTCTTTCACCCCCTGGTATTTATCATATTCTTCAAGACATTTGGACTCATAATACGATCCATCTTCTCTTTTGATACAAAAATTACCAAAATCAGGCAATGTCCCGCAATTGTCCATCCCCACCTGCTCCATTACGCTGGCTAACCAAGCGGCATTGGAGGATGGACCACCGTGATTTTCAACAATTACGTTAATATTTTTGTCTTTGGCGTAGCCAGCCAATTTAGACAAGCCGTCCACGGAGGCTTTCGTCCATTCCTCATGTTCCCGGCTACCATTAAGGTTAACGCGAATGGCATGGCATCCCATAGCAGCGGCAGCATCCACCCACTTGTGATGATTTTCAACCGCAGCATCCCTTTCTTTCTCATCGCTTGCTGCTAGATTTCCCTGTCCATCTACCATGATCAATAAATTTTCAAGACCATACTTTTCAGCCTCGGCATTGGACTTGTCGACGAAGTTTTGCATCGCTTCTTCCGAAAAGTTTTCCTTTTCGAGCTCCGGATAGTATAATCCACTCACATACTCTAAGCCGTCAAACCCCCAATTACTAGCTTTTTCGGCAAAGGTGTAAGGATCCACCCCATCATTTCGTACCATTTTATTGATAGACCATTGTGCTAATGAGAGCTTAAAATAAACGTCAGGCGCTTTAACTTCCAATTCTTCTACTTCTGCCACTTCTTCCTGTTTTTTGTTTTGTTTGCAGGCAGTACTTACAAGTACTACCAGAACTATTCCGCATAGTGTTATTTTTTTAATGCTCTTGCTAGGTATCATGATTTAGTTTTTAGGTTTTGAAATATTGACAATCACTACAACGTTTTAGTGTCAAATTCCCAATTTGCCATGGGACTAAATGTAAAAAATTAATTTAATATTTAATACATTTAAAGCTTAAACCATTTGGTACTATAGATGAGTAAATTCTATTATAACGAGGAGCAGGAATCCTATGATGCTATAGTGGTCGGAACAGGAATTAGTGGAGGATGGGCAGCGAAAGAGTTATGTGAAAAGGGGTTAAAAACCCTCGTCCTGGAAAGAGGTCGTATGGTAAAACACCGAGACGACTATATCACAGCCAATATGGATACCTGGGATTTCCCCCATGCCAATCAGCCCAGTCAGGAAGACCTTAAAAAACAAGAAAAACAAAGTAGAACCGGATATACTACACGTGCCGATTCCAAACATTGGTTTGTAAACGATTTGGAACATCCATACAACGAAACCAAACGTTTTGACTGGATGCGGGGGTATCATGTAGGAGGACGCTCCATAATGTGGGGGCGTCACAGTTACCGTTGGAGCGACCTTGATTTCGAAGCTAATACAAAGGATGGATATGGGGTGGATTGGCCGATACGCTATAAAGATATCGCCCCGTGGTACGAATATGTAGAAAGGTATGCCGGAATTTCCGGTGAGCCTTTGGGCCTATCCCAATTACCTGACAGCATTTTTGAGCCTATGATGGAGCTCAACTGTCTGGAACAGCATGTAAGAGAAAAAGTGGCGGAACATTTTGATGGACGGGTGATAACCGCCGGGCGTGTTGCCCATATTAATAGTGACAAACGTTTTGAAGGAAAAGGCAGGATGCGTTGCCAGTTTCGAAATCGATGTATACGCGGCTGTCCTTTCGGAGCATATTTTAGTAGTTTATCCTCCACACTACCCGCAGCCGAAGCTACTGGAAACATGACCTTACGACCCGATTCCATTGTCCACGAGCTTGTGTATGATCCGGATACCAAAAAGGCAACTGGGGTCAAAATCATTGACCGGATCACAAAGGAAGAATTTGAATTCAAAGCCAAGGTAATTTTCTTATGTGCTTCCGCTATTGCATCAACGGCCATCTTAATGCAATCTAAGTCAGATCGCTTTCCCAATGGCCTGGGCAATGACTCTGATCAACTGGGTAGAAATATAATGGATCATCATCTTGATGTAGGCGCAAGTGGTAAATATGACGGTTTTGAGGATAAATATTACAAAGGCCGCAAACCTGCAGGAATCTATATCCCAAGGTTCCGGAATATCGGTGGCAAATCCAATACCGATAAATTCTTAAGAGGTTACGGATATCAAGGTGGTGCCAGTAGGCAAAACTGGGAGGACATAATAGCCGAAGTTTCCCATGGCAAAGACTTGAAAGATGCCATTCTAAAACCGGGAGGGTGGAGTTTTGGCATAGGCGGTTTCGGTGAAGTACTCCCTTATGAAGAGAACCGAATGACCCTCGATTATGATAAATTAGACCAATGGGGATTACCTACGGTAACCTTTGACGCCGAATTAAAGGATAATGAATGGAAGATGCGGGAGGACATCAAAGAGCAAGCCGTTGCGATGTTGACCAAAGCAGGCCTTCGGGATGTAAAACCTCATGATGAACCCGTGGCATTGGGTCTGGGCATTCACGAAATGGGCACAGCAAGAATGGGGCGCGACCCAAAAACCTCCGTTTTAAACGGATACAATCAAATACATGCCTGTAAAAACGTTTATGTCACAGACGGCTCCTTTATGACGTCAGCAGCATGTGTTAATCCATCGCTAACCTATATGGCGTTTACGGCCCGAGCAGCAAATCATGCCGCAGAAGAATTAAAAAAAGGTAACATTTAAAAGATTATGAAGAGAAGATCTGCACTTAAAAATATGGGGATGGTTTTTGGATATGCCGCTGCCACCCCTACCCTATTAAGCGTACTGCAATCCTGCAAGGAGAAACCTCCTTACGCTGAATGGACGCCTTCTTTCTTTGAGAAAGACAAGGGGTATGCTCTTGCTCAAATGGTGGATGTTATCCTTCCTAAAACAGACACTCCCTCTGCAACTGAAGTCGATGTACATCTGTTCATTGACCAATTTGCCAATCAAGTACTCCCTCCTGAGCAACAAGATTTTACTAAAATGCTCATAGATAAATTCATGAATAAGGTACTAAGCGAGTCCGGCAAAGACGTTTTGCTAGATGTTGAAGGGGAGGATTTTGAACCCTTATTGAACAAGTATTTAGCCAAACGCACTGATGATGAAGAGGAGGCACAAGAAGCAGCCATTGGCCAGTATATGGAAGCTGTTATGAAAGGTGAGGAAGCCGACTTGGATGACGAAATAGCTTGTTATGCCTTCGCCAACAATATCAGGGATATCGCCATTTGGGCGTACAAATCTTCCGAATTTGTAGGGGAAGAAGTTTTGGCCTATTTCCCTATTCCCGGTGAATATATTGCATGCGGAGATGTCGATGAGTTAACCCAGGGCAGGGCCTGGTCTTTGTAAACAACATTTTTAGCCAAAAAAGCCCGATTTCTCGGGCTTTTTCTATTCTCATGGGGTGTTAAATATGACCTAAGGTCAAAGAAGCGGTTTATTGAATCTACAGACAAAACGCCCTGAGAGCATTTCACCAGGGCGCTTTGATCAAATAAACACTATCACATTAAGTTCATACTTTTTAGTGTAATGGGGAAACCTAAAAGGTCAGGATCCGCACATTAAACAATCATCATCTGCCTCTCCATCCTTGGCTCGTGCGATCAATGCTTTCATCTCAGCTTCCGTCATCGGTTGAATATCTACTTCTTGTTGACTGACCGGTGTAGCAGCTACTTTTAAACCTTCGGTAGTTTTAGGTGTCGCTGTTGTTGCTTCTGCTTCAGCCTCAGCGGCCACACTCACCGGAACCTCTTTCTTCTTGGTATTGTCCAAAGTAAACTTAATCGCATCTACTGCTGCTTTGGTACGTAGGTAGTACATCCCGGTTTTTAACCCACTCTTCCAGGCATAAAAATGCATTGAGGTTAGTTTTGCGTAATTCGCATTTTCCATAAACAGGTTTAACGACTGGCTTTGGTCTATGAAATAACCGCGCTGCCTGCTCATATCAATGATATCTTTCATACTCAACTCCCACACCGTTTTGTAAAGCTCACGAATCTCCTGTGGAATGCTCTCTATGTGTTGAATTGACCCATTGGCTCGCATTAATTCCTGCTTCAGATTCTCATTCCAAAGGCCCAGGCGCACCAAATCTTCCAAAAGATGTTTATTCACCACAATAAACTCACCGGAAAGTACCCGTCGGGTATAGATGTTAGAGGTGTAGGGCTCAAAACATTCATTATTGCCTAAAATCTGAGACGTTGAGGCAGTGGGCATTGGCGCCACCAATAACGAATTACGCAAACCATGCTTTTGCACATCTTTTCTCAATTTCGTCCAGTCCCACCGTCCGGAAAGCTCTTCATCCTTAACTCCCCAAAGATTGTGTTGGAATTCTCCGTTGGCCATAGGTGACCCTTCGAAGGTAGAATAGGGGCCATCTACTTTTGCTTCTTCCATAGAGGCAGTTACCGCAGCAAAGTAAAGGGTTTCAAAAATTTCCTGGTTAAGTGTTTTGGCTTCGTCGCTAGTGAAAGGGAGTCGCAACATTATAAAAGTGTCCGCCAATCCCTGAACCCCCAATCCAATAGGTCTGTGACGCATATTGGAGTTTTTGGCCTCGGGTACCGGGTAATAATTACGGTCAATAACCCGATTTAAATTCTTCGTTACCCGCTTGGTGACCTTGAAAAGCTCCTTATGATCGAATTTCCCGTTTTTTACAAACATCGGGAGCGCTATCGACGCTAGATTACAAACCGCTACCTCGTCTGGGGAAGTATACTCTAAAATCTCAGTACAAAGGTTAGAGGATCGTATCGTACCGAGGTTTTTCTGGTTGCTCTTTCGATTAGCCGCATCCTTGTACAACATGTAAGGTGTTCCGGTCTCTATCTGAGATTCCAAAATCTTTTCCCAGAGCTCCCTGGCTTTGATGGTCTTACGTCCTTTTCCTGCTTTTTCATACTTGGTATACAAGGCCTCAAATTCTTCGCTATGGCATGAAAACAATCCGGGGCATTCGTTCGGACACATTAAGGTCCATTCGCCATCTGCCTCTACACGTTTCATGAAAAGGTCCGGAATCCACATCGCATAGAAGAGGTCCCGTGCCCGCATTTCTTCCTTGCCGTGATTCTTTTTTAAATCTAAAAACTCAAAAATATCAGCATGCCAAGGTTCTACATAGATAGCAAAACTTCCCTTTCGTTTTCCTCCACCCTGATCTACATATCTGGCGGTATCATTAAATACCCGTAGCATAGGAACAATACCGTTAGATGTCCCGTTGGTTCCTGCAATATAGGAACCTGTGGCTCTAACGTTGTGTATGGAAAGTCCTATGCCCCCAGCGGACTGCGAAATTTTTGCGGTTTGCTTCAGCGTATCATAGATCCCATCGATACTGTCTTCTTTCATCGCCAACAAAAAACAGGAAGACATTTGTGGTTTGGGGGTCCCTGAGTTGAACAAGGTGGGTGTGGCATGGGTAAAATACTTCTTAGACATCAACTCGTAGGTTTCTACTGCAGCATCCAGATCATTCAAATGAATTCCTACAGCGACCCGCATTAACATATGTTGCGGCCGTTCTGCGATCTTCCCGTTGATCTTTAACAGATAAGAGCGCTCTAAGGTCTTGAACCCAAAATAGTCATACCCAAAATCACGATTATAAATGATGGTAGAATCTAAACGATCCGCATTCTCTGAAACCACTTTGTACACCTCAGGAGAAAGCATTGGAGCTTTCTTGCCTGTTCGGGGATTTACGTACTCAAACAAATCTTTCATGGTTTCGGAGAAAGATTTCTTGGTATTCTTATGAAGATTAGAAACAGAAATTCTAGCTGCCAGCTTTGCATAATCAGGATGCGTAGTGGTCATTGTAGCTGCTATCTCAGCGGCGAGGTTGTCCAGTTCTGAAGTGGTCACTCCATCGTATAACCCCTCAATAACACGCATTGCCACCTTTACCGGATCTACTAAATCATTTAGACCGTAACACAGTTTTCGTACTCTTGCCGTGATTTTGTCGAACATCACTGGCTCTTTTCTTCCGTCTCTCTTTACTACATACATTTTTTACGTTTTTCTTAATTTTTAGGGTTTTCGGAACTCTTTTTTGGTGTTAAATCTTTAACCTACTTGGCCGGCTGATTAAAAAAACCACTCGAAATATGAAGGGGCTAATTCTTAGATTTCAGGTAGCATCAGAAATCTGCATCAAAACTGATTTTCTGGGAGTCTTTATCTTTCTCCGTATTCAGTACTCCGGCCTTCTGATACTCTGAAACCCGCTTTTCAAAGAAATTGGTTTTTCCCTGTAAGGAGATCATATCCATGAAATCGAAAGGATTGGTAGAATTGTACACCTTGTTGCACCCAAGTTCTACTAACAAGCGATCAGTAACGAACTCCAGGTATTGGGTCATTAATTTAGCATTCATCCCTATTAAACTAACGGGTAGTGATTCCGTTATGAACTCCCTTTCGATGTTTAGGGCATCCACAATAATTTCAGTAATTCGTTCTTTCGGGACCTTATTTACAAGGTGGTTGTTATGCAGATGGACCGCGTAATCACAGTGCATTCCTTCATCCCTGGAAATCAGTTCATTAGAAAATGTAAGCCCCGGCATTAATCCTCTTTTCTTCAACCAAAATATGGAACAAA
Source organism: Croceivirga sp. (assembly GCA_028284665.1). Lineage (GTDB taxonomy): Bacteria > Bacteroidota > Bacteroidia > Flavobacteriales > Flavobacteriaceae > Croceivirga. Next base: position 30,337 of record JANQRG010000020.1, on the reverse strand, counting down.
ACGCTCCGGAAAAAAAGATCCCTTCAACGGCAGCGAATGCTATCAAACGTTCGGCAAAACTCGGGGACTCGATCCATCGCAATGCCCAATCAGCCTTCTTTTTAATCGCGGGAAAATTCTCTATTGCTTTAAACAATATGTTTTTTTCCTTCTCATCTTTTACATAGGTATCGATTAAGAGGGAGTAGGTTTCCGAGTGAATATTTTCCATCATAATTTGGAAACCATAGAAGAACTTTGCCTCAGAATATTGTACTTCATTTACAAAGTTTTCCGCTAAATTCTCGTTAACAATGCCATCTGACGCTGCAAAGAAGGCTAAAATATGCTTAACAAAATACCGCTCATCGTCACTTAACTTGTTATTCCAATCATTCAGGTCTTGATGTAAATCAATCTCTTCAGCGGTCCAAAAACAAGCCTCTTGTTTTTTATACCATTCCCATAGGTCATGATGCTGGATAGGGAAAATAACAAATCGGTCTTCATTCTCTTGCAGGATGGGCTCAATAGCAGCTGACATAGTGTTCTATTTTAAATCAATTAAAAAGTAAGGATTAGAGTTACCTTGCGGTAGGGACTAACAAAGATTGAAAAATGTGCCTAAACTGTAAAGGTTGTTTAACCACAAGGTTTGCAAAGTTTTTAACACAGTGTGTTGAAATGTAGGTTGGCAAGTGATGTTCTCTAGGCTGGCTCTAGAAATAGCTTCTTTTTTGATTTTCAACAAACAAGCACAATAAAAAAGACCGAAATGGGTTTTGAAATCCTTTTCGATCTTCTGTTTTCTGCTATTACCAAACCGTACGGCCAATGCTACTAAGGACTTCCTTTAGAACTCCAGATAGTTCCCCCGAAAACTGGAATCTTAACAGGAAGCAGGTAGCATCAACTATTTTGTATATTTACATGCTTTCGCATATTGGTCGGCCGTACGATGGTTGATAAATAACAATAATTTATTGATTTAGTGCTTCAAGTGCTTTTTCTTCAGGTGCTTCTGACTGCTCCAAAAGCGTTGCAAAAAGCAGGGTAGTCAATAATACGATGAACGATATCACACAGTTTTTCATTTGGTCCGGCTGATGAATAAACTTCGTTTGACACTTCTAAATTAACGAGCACAGGTGTTTACTTACCCCTTTATGTATAATTGGTAGTAAATCGTGTACAAATGGAGTCGATGTCCAATCCCCTCACAAACGGTAAACACCTAAAATTGAAGAACTTGTAAGCAATGGCTTACAACTGCCGGTTTTAGTGCTAAATATGCGATTTATCAGTTATAACCGTCCACTGATACATAAATCTATGCAGAATAATACCAATACCACTACTTTTACACTTTCTTAAAGTATTCGAATACTATGTTGGAGGCCGTTTTAGTTGATGATGAATCCAAAGCGCTGGAAAGCTTACGTTGGGAACTCACCAACCTTAGCAATGAGGTAAAAGTGGTGGCTTCTTTTACAGATGCTCATGAGGCGTTGCTGTATCTGGATCACAATACCCCAGATTGTCTTTTTTTAGATATTGAAATGCCCATAATGGATGGTTTTCAATTTATAAAGAACTTAAAAAACAAAGACTTCCCGGTCATTATTACTACTGCCTACAACCAATATGCGCTTAAAGCACTGAAAAACCAAGCTATCGATTACCTACTTAAACCTATTGACAGTGATGATCTTTATGAGACTATTTCCAAGATAAAGAAGTATAACGCAAAGCATCAAACTGCAGAAAAACTAGAACAAATCCTGCTCAATTTCAACTCGAAATCTTTAGATAAGAAAATTACGATTAGCACGGACGGAAAGCTTTTATTTCTGGAAAGCGAGGAAATTTTATACGCGGAATCTGATGGAAATTACAGCACACTCTTCCTGGAAGACGGCCAAAAGATTCTATTGACCAAAAAGCTAAAGGAAGTAAACCAGCTATTACCCTCCGATTCTTTCTTCAGAATACATAACTCCTACATTGTTAATCTTGGGAAAATCAAAGAGTTTCTAAAAACAGATGGCTACGTAATCCTCAAAACCAACCATAAAATCCCTGTTTCCAGACAGAAAAAGTCGGATTTTCTGGACTTGTTATAATTTTTGTGAATGCCCAGCCTGCAATGTTCCCGACTGCATATGAAATCTTCGCTCAGGCAAAGGGCTTCATTCTTTTTGCTACTGCTTGTTCTTGCCCTTAATAGTCCGTGCTCGGCAATTCAGAACAAAACACTGGATTCCATAGTAGATCGTCTTCTCTCGGAAAAGCCAAAAACCTATAAAGAAATCGATGACGCACTTAAGTCCTTTAAAAGAGACACAGTTGCACTTAACGCTTTCATTGTTAAAGCCATGGGGGCAAATTACTTTTCGGGTCAATCCTATGCATTAAATCAAATTGGAACCATTTATCGCAATCGTTCTGACCTTACCAAAGCACTGGCACTGCACCAAAAGGCACTAGAAATGGCAGAATCTTCCAATAATGTGGAGTTTGAGGTCTATAGTCTGAATATGGTAGGAACGGTTTACAGAAGGAAGGATGCTATAAAGACAGGATTGGACTATCATCAAAAAGCGTTAGAAATTGCAGAAGCCATTGAAGCTCCTTCCGTTCATATCAAACGGAATATTAATATTGCCCTAAATAGCATTGGCAATCTTTATCAGACATTAGGACAGTATGATCTTGCTATTTCCCAGTTTCAACGTGCGCTGGAACTGGAGGCAGCGCTTGGCAACAAACTTGGTCTGGCCATTAACAATCAAAACATTGGGGATTGCCTGGAACACAAGGGGGATTTGGATGGTGCGATGCAGCGTTACAAAGTTTCCCTGGACTTTAATAATCAGATAAATAGTGATTTCGGCAAAGTGATCTGTCAAAATAGTATTGCGCAGATCCATCTGAAACAAAACCGTCCCAACTTAGCCTTAGAGCTTTTAGAGCCATCTTTGGATCAGATTGCCAGTATTGGGGATAAATTTATTTGGTCTTCTGTGCTAGCCAACTTAGGATGGGCTCATATGGAAATCCAAAATTACCGCGAAGCCGAGAAGTTTATGATGGAGGGTTTGCGCATGGCTAATCAAATTAGCATGCCCACCCAGATAATCTATGCACAAAAACTGCTTTCGAATCTAGAATCCAGAAAGGGAAATTATAAAAAGTCCCTAACGTATTACAAAGAGGCGGAAGAATTTGATCAACAGTTAAAAAATGATAGAAATATCCGCTATATCAATGATCTTATTCTACGCTATGAGGCGGAAAAGAAAACCAGTCAGATATCTGCCTTAGCCCAGGAAAATGAATTGGTTAAACTCCGATTACGCAAAAACCAAACTACCATATTGGTGAGCGCACTGATTATTGGACTGGTAGGGACCATTCTTTTTATTATGTACCGCCAATACCAATCCAATTATGAAAAAAGGGTTATGGGATTGGAACAAAATATGTTGCGAAGTCAGATGAACCCCCATTTTTTGTTCAACTCACTGAATTCGATAAAACTCTACATCATTAACAACGACAAAAAGAATGCGGTACACTACCTGAACAAGTTTTCCAAACTGGTACGAAGGATCCTTGATGGTTCTTCGCTAAAGGAAACGACTTTGGCTGAAGAGTTAGAAACTATTGAGCTGTATTTGAATATTGAAAATATCCGTTTTTCCGAAGGTATTTCATATGCTATCAATGTGGAAGACGATATAGATCCGGAGCAGTTAAAGATCCCTTCCCTCGTACTGCAACCCTTCCTTGAAAATGCAATTTGGCACGGACTTTCTTCGAAAGAAGACGAAAAAAACCTTTGGGTAAATATTTCAAGAAAGGATGATATTCATATTATCATTTCGATCATTGACAATGGTGTTGGAAGAGCTGCCTCTGAAAAGATAAAGGAGAATCGCGTCATTAAAAGGAAATCTGTAGGGATTGACATCACCAAAGAACGTCTTGCCAATTTTGCCAAAGACTACCAGTATGGTTTTAGTATAGAGATCATCGATCTGTTCAACGACGAGGGAAATCCTAAAGGCACCAAAGTGGTATTGGAAATTCCTACTATTTGACCGTACCTTTTGCAACCGCTTCCAATTCGGCATACCACTCTTCTCCAAATTTTCTGATCAATGCCTCTTTCACGAACTTGTAGATCGGCAATTGCAGAGCATCTCCAAGACTACAAGCGGGATCACAGATATGCCATTGGTGATAATTTACCGCTGTAAATTGCGAATATTCCTTGATCCTAACCGGGTATAGATGACAGGAAATAGGCTTCTTCCATGTTGTAGCGCCATTGTTATGCGCATTTTCCAAGCCGCATTTGGCAATACCCTGATCATCAAAAATAACATAAGCACACTCTTCGTTGTTCACCAGAGGTGTTTCCCATTCCCCGTCCTCCCCCTTTACAAAACTTCCCTGGGATTCTATGGCCTGTATCCCTTCTGGTCGAAGAAAAGGGCGAACGTGCTCAAACAGGGAATCAAGTATTTCCGTTTCTTCCGGTTCCAAAGGTGCTCCGGATTGCCCATCCACACAGCAAGCCCCTTTGCAAGCGGTTAGATTACAAGCAAAGTTGTTTTCTAATATATCCTCTGAGATCAGGGTTTTGCCTATCTGGATCATCAAACAATTTGTCTAATGCGAAGGTACTACGATTGACTGAAATTCTTGGTTATACCGGCATCCAATTCCTCAAATTAGAACGTACATTTGCATGAATTTTTAGATGGAAATGATGACATTGAATTTTACAGAAATAATCACCGCTACAATGATCCTATTTGCGGTAATCGATATTCTGGGTAGTGTCCCTGTTATTATCTCGTTGCGCAGTAAAGTGGGCCATATTCAATCGGAAAAGGCTTCCCTTGTTGCCGTATTAATTATGGTGGCTTTTCTCTTTGTAGGAGAACGCATACTGCATTTAATTGGAATAGATGTCAACTCTTTCGCAGTGGCAGGTGCTTTGGTAATCTTTTTTCTTGCGGTTGAAATGGTATTGGGAATACCACTATTTAGGGATGATGAGCCTGAAACAGCTTCTATTGTTCCTATTGCCTTTCCGCTGGTAGCAGGAGCGGGTACCCTAACCGCCTTATTATCACTTAGGGCGGAATATCATGTAGCAAACATCATCGTTGCGATTTTTATCAATATGATCTTTGTGTATATCGTTTTGAAATCTTCAAAAAAGATTGAAAGCGTTTTAGGAAAAAATGGTCTCGGAATAATACGAAAGGTTTTTGGTGTAATATTAATGGCTATTGCGGTAAAGCTGTTTGCCACCAATGCCAACCAATTGTTTTAAAATAGCTACAAAATGAGCAAGAAATTCATAATTATATTCATCATACTGGCCTTTGGACTGATCATATTTAACGTAACGCAGTTGGACTTTAACCATCCTTTCCAGGGAGACAGTCTGATCGCCTGTATTGGGATCATGGCCTCCTTATGTGCTATAGTAGTCTTGTTGATTTATGCAGCGTCTAAAAAGATCGCACAAAAATTGAAGGATGATTAGTTAAAAGATCGTAGCTGATCGGGTATCGATGCCTCTACGGCTATTCTGTCCAATTCTATCACCTTTTCAAGCATCTTATCGTGGGCTGCCTTAAGTTGTCCTGCAAGGTTAGGCGAATACAATTGTTCCGCCAGATTGGCCTTCAAGTACGTTTTTATCTTCCGCTCGTTGGCATAAAAATCCATTTTTATGTTTCGATTAAGCAAATAATCAATGAAGCGTTCAAAGATAATATCGTCTACCTTGTATTCTTCTACAAATTCATTTCGGGGGTAGTTCGCAAATCTACTCCTATCCAATTCAAGGAATCGAAAAATAAAATCTGAAAAGTAGCCGGATGAATCCAAACTTTCTACACGCTCTTCATCTAAAGTGCCAATCGGGATAAAAACATCCGGAATTATCCCGCCACCGCCATAGACCACTTTTCCCTTGGGCGTAACAAATTTTAAGGAGTCTGCGACCTTTATGCTATCTACGGATATCAGTTCGCCATTGTGATAACGATCCATAAATTTTTGATAATAGTCCTCATTCCCATTTTCATAGGGCCGCTGAATAGAGCGCCCGGTAGGAGTGTAGTATCGTGATACCGTGAGGCGTACTGCAGAGCCATCGCCAAGGTCCATTTCCCGTTGCACCAGTCCCTTCCCAAAAGACCTGCGTCCAACAATCGTTCCAATATCGTTATCTTGAAGAGCACCTGCTATTATTTCACTAGCCGAAGCGGAACGCTCATTGATCAATACATAAACGGGTTTGTTTTCAAAGGTCCCTCGGTTGGTGGCATATACCTTACTCACCTTTCCTTTTTTATTTTTTGTGAAAAGAATGAGCTTTCCATCTTCGAGAAATTCATCCGCCATTTTTTCAGCGATTCCCAGATACCCCCCGGGATTATCCCGCAAGTCCAATACTAACTTTTTTGCCCCGTTCTTTTCAAGCGCCCATAGTGCCTCCTTGAATTCTTTAAAGGTGGATTCTGCAAAACGGTTAATCTTGAGATATCCCATTTCGCTGGTAAGCATAAACCGGGCTTCAACACTTCGTATAGGGACCACATCGCGTTTTACGGTCACATCAAAAATCCGTTGCTCTGATTTCCTGTAGATGGTCAAGGCAACTTTAGTGCCGTTTTTTCCTTTTAATTTACTGACCAATCTACTGTTAGGCATTCGCCTACCGAATAAGGTATCCCCATCCGCCATTAAAATTTTATCCCCGGCCTTTATTCCCTTTTTATCGCTGGGTCCATTTTTTATAGCACGTACTACCGTAACCGTATCCCGGAATTTATTGAATCGTATTCCTATCCCTACAAAATCTCCCTTCATGTTTTCTTCAACTGCGGCCATCTGCTCCTTTGGAATATAAACGGAGTGCGGATCCAACTTATCCAATATGTTGTTTACGGTAACATCTACAATGCTATCCGTATCAATATCATCTACATATTCATAGTCGATATAATCAATTAATCTGTTGAGTTTATCTTTTTTGGAGTTGGTTGAAAACAGTTTTTCCGGGGTATCATTGAAATGCAGTTTCCCCCCGATAAAAATGCCGAGGGCAACGGCTAACGCCAGCACTGAAGGCCATAGATATGTGTGCTTTTTGTTCATAGCAATTTATTGGGCCAGCTCTTCCGCAATGGGCAGGTGAAGTAATTCCACCCCCGCACGTTCCAAAAAGAGCAGTCCCGAATTATCTTTATAGGCGGTCTGATAGACCACTCGGGTAATCCCCGCCTGATGTATTAATTTACTACACTCCCGGCAGGGCGACAATGTAATGTACAAAGTAGCCCCTTCACTTGATTGAGTCGAGGCTGCAACCTTCAGGATGGCATTCGCTTCCGCATGTAGAACATACCACTTGGTATACCCCTCATCATCCTCACAATAATTCTCGAATCCTGTAGGCGTTCCGTTGTAGCCATCTGAAATTATCATTCTGTCCTTAACAATAATGGCCCCTACTTGCCTACGTTTACAATACGACAGCTTTCCCCACTCCCGTGCCATCCGCAAATACGCCCTGTCATATTTTTCCTGTTTGGTCACCTTCATTATTCTAATATACCTGCTTTACCTATCCCCTACAACCCTTTTGAATAAAATTAACGCATCAGGACTAAGAAGGAAACGTCTGTAACAACATGGGTATTGTAATTACAACGATCAAAAGCGATGCCACAAGTGTAAAATTGGCCGTTTTGACCTTCATAGTGCCCTTAATAAAACTTCCTACGATCAAAACAGCTAAAATTATGACCACCTGAGAAAACTCTATTCCGGTAGCAAAACCTAAAAGTGGTGTAAGTTTCTCCGGCTCCTCTGCCATCAACATGTTGAAGTAATTGGAAAAACCGAAACCGTGGATAAGGCCAAAAAAGGCCGTGGCCAGTTCAACAGCACCTGCCCCTCCTGTTTTTCCCTTCTTAACTACCCAAAACACGTTGAGTAAGGCTGTGATAGCTATGGTTACGGGTATTAGAAATTCTATTAGCCCTACCTCTATGGATACCAGGTTGTAAACGGATAAGGCCAGTGAAGTGCAGTGGGTAATAGTGAAAATTGTTGCCAAAATCACAACTCTTCTCCAGTCTTTAAAGGAAAAAGGTATTGCCAAAGCAGCTAAAAAAAGAATATGGTCATATGCACTAAAATCGAGCACGTGATCAAACCCAAGCTTAATGTAGAACCAAAAATCGCCCATGATGTTGTTTTTACGTTTATTTATTTTCTGAGTGAATATCAGGTACTAAGGAAGATACTACACCATCCCTCGTTCTTTTTGAATGGTTTCATACGCCTTTTGCACCTGCTTAAATTTTTCCTCCGCTCCTTTCTTAATGGCCTCATCCTGCGTCACGACACGGTCCGGATGGTATTTCTTCGCCATTTTTCGATACGCTTTTTTTACCTCATCATCCGTTGCGGACTTCTCGATCTCTAATATTTTATAGGCCTGGTCAGCGGCTTTGAAAAACATCGCCTTGATGCTTTCAAAATCATAGTTCCCTATTCGCAAAAAACCGGCTATCTGATTTAATTTATTCAATTCTGCAGCGCTTACCTGACCGTCGGATTGGGCAATTCCAAACAGAAAGTGCAACAGTTGTAATCGTACCTCATAACGCGTACGCTGGTTCAAATAGCTGCAAATTCGTTGCGCTGATATCTCCCGTTTCTTTATTACCTCATTGAACGTTCTGAAAATTGCGTTAGCCTTCTCTTTACCATAGGTCCCTACAAAGTACTGGCGTACGTAATCAAGTTCGCGTTGACTCACAGAACCATCTGCTTTTATAACAATAGAACAAAGGGAAAGGAGGTTAAGTTCAAAGTCTGCGGGAGTGACCTCCGGCCTTCCAAAATCGCCCCATACCGGACGTGCGCCACCCCTCTGGCCCGAAGACAACCCGTCCAGGAGGCTTCCAATAAAGAACCCAATAATAGCGCCCGCAAAACCCCGTACAAAAAATCCGAAGACAGCGGCTATCCATTTAATCATTGTTCCCGGTTTGGAAGCGCAAAGATACTGTTTTGCAGTACAAAGAAAGCGCCAACACCGTGTTAAGAACCTAGGGCTAAAACCGACAAATGCACTATCTTTGTTATACTAAAAATTTTGACTATGTACCCAGAAGAATTGGTTAAACCAATGCGACAAGACCTGGCCGGTGCAGGTTTTGAAGAGCTATATACAAGTGAAGCGGTTGTAAATGCCCTAAAAGAGCAAGGAACTACCCTTGTGGTTGTGAATTCAGTTTGTGGTTGTGCCGCAGCGAATGCCAGACCTGGTGCTAAAATGAGCCTTCAAAACGTTAAAAAGCCAGACCATTTAGTTACTGTTTTCGCCGGGGTGGATACCGAAGCGGTAAACACTGCAAGGGAACATATGGTTCCTTTTCCTCCGTCATCGCCCAGTATGGCATTGTTTAAAAACGGGGAATTGGTGCATATGATAGAACGCCATCATATTGAGGGACGTCCTGCGGAGATGATTGCAGAAAACTTAATGGAAGCCTATAACGAGCATTGCTAGGTACTTTATCAAATTTACTTTACAGAAAAAAACCACCTCATCACAGGTGGTTTTTTACTTTTGTTCCATGCTGAAACTAGTATCCTACCCAATAACATTACTCTACGTCATTTGTTTTGGGGTAACACTCACTCTTTTTCACCCTATCCAATGGTTCTGTTTAAAGGTATTGGGCTATCAAGCCCATACACGAACTGTAAGCATTTTAAATTGGTTCATAATGCGTTGTACCAATTTGCTTGGGACCCGATATACGTTTAGAAATCCACATGATATTCCAACGGATAAGCCCCTGATTATTACCACAAACCATCAAAGTATGTACGATATTCCTCCTATAATTTGGTACATGCGTAAACATCATCCCAAGTTTGTGAGTAAGAAAGAATTGGGTAAGGGTATCCCTAGTGTTTCCTTTAATTTAAGACATGGGGGGTCAGTCCTTATTGATCGTAAGGATGCGAAGCAAGCGTTACAACAGATTGCAGTGCTGGGGCAATACATCGAAACACATAACAGAAGTGCCGTTATCTTTCCGGAAGGTACGCGGAGCCGGGATGGTCGACCTAAGCCCTTTAAACCGATGGGGTTGAAGACACTTTTGCAAAATGCTCCCTCGGCATTGGTGGTTCCGATAAGTATTAATAATTCCTGGAAATTACTACGTTATGGCAAATTTCCTATGGGACTTGGAGCGCATTTACATTTTCAGGTGCATGCCCCTATTCCCAATATGGGCGAGCCTGAAGAGATCATTGCAAGAACAGAGGCAGCCATAAAGAAAGGAATTGAAATACTATGACTGAACTGCAGATCATAGCAGCAACCGAAGCTTTTGTAAAAGACACCCTGAAAAACGCGGAAGGAGGTCATGATTGGTTTCATATCCAAAGAGTTTTGAACAATGCCCTTCTGATCGCAAAGGAGGAGAAAGTAGACCTGATGGTAGTACGCCTCGGAGCGCTTCTCCATGATATTGCGGATCCCAAGTTCCATGACGGCGATGAATCTCTTGGCCCGGAAAAGGCCACAGCTTTCTTACGCTCCCTGGGAATAGCTACGGATACTATCGTGCATGTAACACAAATTATTCGAAATATTTCGTTCAAGAACTCCCTGGATCCCAGTCAAAAAGCACGGTTTGATTCCCCGGAACTACAGGTGGTGCGGGACGCAGACCGGTTAGATGCTATTGGGGCTATTGGTATTGCCCGGGCATTCAATTATGGCGGGTTTAAAAATAGACAACTGTATAATCCTGAGATTGCTCCAAATCCTAACTTAGATAAAGAAGCCTATAAAAACTCCAAAAGCCCGACTATTAACCATTTCTATGAGAAATTGTTATTGCTTAAAGAACAAATGCATACGAAAACGGGCAAAAAAATAGCAGAGAACCGTCACCAATTCATGTTGGATTATCTGGAACAGTTCTTTTTGGAATGGAACGGTTGAGGGCTTACAACACGCAAACCCTTGAAGAACATAGTACCAAAAAGTAGTGACAAAACCTCATTACCTCCAGGTGTACAGCCATTCAAAGGCCGGAAAATGCCGAAAATTCTACCGCAAGAAACTTAGCTACGTTGCTTTTTCAAGTGTAGGGTGTGAACGCCTTTTTAAAAAGCGTAGTTACCAATTTGTTAATTTATTGGTTATTCAGCCCATGATCTCCTTTAACCGTATCTTTAAGTAAGAAAATACTTCGCTAAAAATGTTATCAAAGCAAGAAAAGGTTGCGCTTAGAAGTCAATTGTTCCGTCATTTGGATGGGATTGTCACTGCTCCCTCTGCCTATGTCTTGAAAAAACATGGAATAACCGATTACCTCTTACAAAAGAAAACGGCAACCTTAGATGAATTGACCTCCACCTTTAAAGCCAATAATGGCTATCTTAATGTGGCCCTAAGAGTGCTTTGCTCCCAGGGTTGGCTTACACAACGGGTAGATAACAGTAAAGACGAGGTTCTGTTTGCTACAAATGATGCATCAGAATTTGCGTTCCAGCATTTTGGCCTGTACAAGGAGGCCGTTGAACTACTACAGTTTTCAGAAAAGTATCATTCAAGGAAGTTTAGGGTAGAACCTTTTTTAAAACTGAAAAAGCTGTACCACCACTACGAGAATAATTTTGGGATCCGCCTTTCTTCAAAACCTTCTGAAAAGGCCATACAGCAACAGATATTATATCATATAGAGGGCATACTACTTGGCCCCACTTTAGTGCTTTTGGGTATGAGCGGAATGTTTCATAAATACTTTATGGAAACACGATTCAAGGCAGAGGAATTCCATGAAAATGCAAAGCATTTTGAACAATTGCTCGACATGCTAACAGCGCTTGGTTTATTCAACAAATCAAACGATTCCTTTCAATTTACGGAGAAAGGGATGTTCTTTGCAAAAAGGGCAAGTGCCTATGGCGTAACCGTTTCTTATATTCCAACATTGCGAAAACTGGATGATCTATTGTTTGGAAATCCAATGGTTCTTGAAAAAACTGTTGATGAATCCCTGGAAAAACATGTAGATAGAGAAATGAACGTATGGGGAAGCGGAGGAGCCCATACCACCTACTTTAAGGTCATAGATGAGATTATCATCACGATTTTCAACAAACCCATTGAAGAACAGCCCAAAGGCATATTGGATATGGGCTGTGGCAACGGGGCATTTCTACAGCACCTGTTTTCCGTAATCGAAAGCCAGACACTGCGTGGTAGCATGCTTGATGAATATCCTTTACTGTTGATTGGGGTAGACTTCAATGAAAAAGCGTTGGAAGTATCAAAAAGAAACCTGATACAGGCCGAGATATGGGCTAAAATCATTTGGGGGGATATTGGTAATCCGGAAGCTTTGGCCGCCGACCTTGATCACAAATATGGTTTAAAGTTGGAGGAACTATTGAATGTTCGCACTTTTTTGGATCATAACCGAATCTGGGAAGCGCCCAAGAACACCCAAAAACTTAGGGTCAGTTCTTCAACCGGTGCCTATGCTACCCAGGGGAAACGAATCAACAACAATTTGGTTTCCGAATCCTTAAAAGAACATTTTAAAAAATGGGCGCCCTACTTAAAGAAATTCGGGCTGCTCCTTATTGAACTACATACGGTTCCACCGGAAGTGGTAGCTGATAATCTGGGCAAAACAGCTGCAACAGCCTATGATGCAACCCATGGGTATTCTGACCAGTATATCCTTGAACTTGAAGAATTCAATTTGGTATTGAAGGAGGCAGGCTTTGAACAAGATCCGGATAAATTCAGAAAATTTCCAGACTCCAATTTGGCCGCGGTATCTATTAACTTGCTAACATCAACATAATGAACCCGTTTTACGCGGAATAGGACGGAAAGCTTTAGGCTCACTGAACAGTGTTAGCCTGGTTTTTTTGTATCTTCCTGCCACCTCAAATTCGAGTGTTTATGAAACATCTGGTTCCTTTGTTGTTTTTGTTTTTCTTTACTACAACGAATGGTCAGGAGTGGAAACTTCTTTATCAAAATGACGAAAATGGGAAGGCGGTCTTTGGTGAGTTAATCCATCTAAAGGAGGCGGTACGAAGTGGAAAGGAAGTTCGAATAGCCTGGGGGTTTCAACATCCGGAAAAGGCGGAGGTACGTGTTGAACATTTGGCCGATGCTACTTTTTTGACCATCCAGAGTGATTCCATCGTTTATGCCCAAATTCGACCTATTACCGGGCAAATCCCGGACTTTAACAATTTTCAACTACTGCTCAAGGAAAATCTGGAATGGATCTTTATAGGGGGAACCAGTGGTGCAATGGACACTATGACCCGCAATGTCATCACCGGAGAAATCGTCAGTCATAAATTGCGCACCTCCAATTTTAAGTGGTTTGTAAAAGACTAGTCGTTTTCGGGACTATCTAAGGAGTTTCCTTTTCAAATGTGCTTTAACCAATTCATTAGTAGAAAGTTGAATTGCCTGTTCCAATGTTTTTTTGAACGTCACTGTGCCAACTTCATGCTCCAACTCCGCCTTGATAGCGTAGAACAAAGCGTTGGAACTAAAATCCGATGTTTTTTCCAATTGTTCAAGGCTGACAAGTGCTTTCTGCGCCCCATGAACCTTGCCGTAGGGGAGTATTCTATTTAAGGCAGCCATTGGGGAGTATTGGTTGCCTAACAGCAGGTCATAGCATTTAAGAATACTTTCCCAATCGGTAGTTTCAAAGCTTTTGGCGGAGGAATGATAGTAAGAAACCGCTGCCTCCAGGTGATAGTTGGAGGGGAATTTTGTTGTTGTGTCTGCTTCTTCCAGATGGTTAAGGCCAATTCGAATCAGCTCTTGACTGTATTTCGATCTGTCCTGATGCTTGAGGTCCACCAAACTTCCCGCGTCATCCATTCTGGCATCAAAACGAGCAGCATGGAAACACATTAAGGCAATGAGCGCTTCGAGGTTAGCATGTTGGCAATACTTGTTTTCACGCAGCAGTAGTGCTAATCGCATGGCTTCATAGCAAATGTCCTTTTTAAGTATTTGAGACCCTGAAGTAGTGGCATAACCTTCGGAAAAAAGCAGATAAATAACATGAAGTACAACAAAAAGCCGGGATTGTAAACCCATTTCTACCGGGGTTTTTACAATTTGCACCTGTTCTTTAAACTTTTTTTTTGCTCTTGTAAAGGCCTTGGCGACCGCCTCTTCCTTTTTAAGCAAAGCTTCTGCCAATTCCTTGTTGCTAAAACCTCCTATGAGTTTTAAACTCAATATGATCTGTTGTTCCGCGGAAAGCACCGGATCACAGCAGGCAAAGATCATTTTCAACTGACTATCTGTGATTTCCTTAGAGGTAGCTATTTCATCCTCATAGGCCATACCTTCCCGAACAGTAGCGTCTGAGAAGTATTGATTTTTCCGCGTTCTTCTAAGCTGGTCTATTATGGCATTGTTAGCCACTCTAACCAGCCAGGCCGTTGGATGATCAGGTATATTCTGATACCCCCAAATACGCATTGCTTTGATAAAGGTATCCTGAACGGCGTCTTCTATCACCTCAAGATAGGTTGTGCCAAACTTATTGGTAAGTATCGCCACCAGTTTTCCGTATTCATTCCGGAAAAGATGCTCTATCGTATTTGTTATTCCCTGTTGCATGCATAAAAAAGCCTGGTAGTACCAGGCTTTTCGTTTACTTAGTTTTAGGTATGGTCGTCCAAAGATAGGATTTCCCGGACTTCAACGTTGCTCCCTTCGTAATCGAAAATGGGACACCCTTTAGACATTTCTGTGGCTTCCTCCAGGTCCTTGGCGGATACTATTAAATACCCCCCAACCATTTCTGCCCCTTCCGCGAAAGGTCCGTTTGTGACTACCTCCCCACGGTTGTGTACTACGCGACCATCCTCGGCCAAGGGGAGCCCATCCAACAGATGGCCTTTTTCTCTTAAGTTTCCCATCCATTTGAACCATACCTCCATGTGTGCTTGTTTTTCCTCTTGGGACAGTTTCTGGAAAGCTTCATCACCGCCCCGGAACAAATACAAAAAATTACTCATTACTTTTCTTTTTATGCCTGCTAAACAGACTGGTTTATATTATTGATTTCTGTCTTATGACGTTGTCCCCTTTTAAAATTGGACATGCTGTTTAAAAATATTTAAAATAACATGAGTAATGGATAAGCTTTCAGATTGAATTTTTCTTTTCCCCGGCCCTACAAGCCTGCCTGTCGGCAGACAGGGGAGTAAAAATTCCGAGGAACCATTAAATTTCAAGAAAATCTTTGCCCTTTAGGGCTAGGGAAATAAGATTTTCGGCCACAAATCTCTTATCCATGACTCATACTAAAATAATCGCAGCTGCCCTGCTTTGTATTGCTCATGCAAGTCCATTCGCAAGGATGGAAAGTGTCTTTTTGCAAAATACTTTTTCCTGGCCAATCGTGCCATTTCATGGATCTGTTCCGCAACTTTTCCTTCCCCTCTGCTTCGCAGGCCAAATCTGCTATCATTAATAGAACCCCCATGGCAGTCCTGAATGAGATGCAATACTTTTTCAGCCCTATCCGGCATGGCTTTCCGTATCCAATCTGTAAAAATTTGCCCGATAGCGCCATTTAGTCGCACCACGGTAAAGCCAAAAGATCGTGCCCCATGTTCTGCCGTTACTTGTGCCAACTTCATCAGTTCATGACTATTGATCCCCGGGATCATTGGCGCCAACATGGCATTTACCGGAATTCCGTTTTCCGATAATGTCTTGACCGTTTGCAGTCTTTTCTTAATAGTAGTGGTTCTGGGTTCCAAAAGCCTTCGGGTCTTCTCGGAAAGCGAAGTGATCGAAACATTGATCCCCACCAATTGGAGATCATTTAATTTTTTGAGAATATCTAAATCCCGAAGCACCAAAGCATTTTTGGTAATGATCCCCACAGGGTGTCTGTATTTATAAAATACTTCAAGACATTGACGGGTTATTTCGAACCGTTGCTCTGCGGGTTGATAGCAATCTGTATTTCCTGATAACACAATGGTAGCGGCTTTCCAGCTTTTTTTTCGTAACAAATCCTCTAGTAGTTGGGGGGCTTGTTTTTTGACCAGGATCTTCCGTTCAAAATCAAGCCCTGCACTGTAACCCCAAAACTCATGGGCATTTCTGGCATAGCAATAGACGCACCCGTGTTCACAACCCTGGTAAGGGTTCATAGAATATTCCATCCCTACATCAGGACTGGTTACTTTGTTCACTATGGTTTTTGGGAATACCGGAAGATATTCAGTCTGGGTAGCCTCAGGAGATTCTCCTTCCACCCGGCAGAATTCTAAAAAATCTTCACGCGTCTCGTAGACATGCTCCAAAAAACGGTTGTGGACATTCTGCTGGGCTCCGCGCCCTTTTATGTGGTGTTTGGATTTCAATAAATGGATTTATTCCAAATTTATGGAAAAAATCCAATATTCTATTCTGCCTCCAATACCATTTCACCGGAATTTCCGAAGATCAGTATCAGGTCCTGGCTGTCAAAACTAAACCCAAACTGGGCAAAGGTACGGTCAGGTACTATGGCCGCTGTAATAGCTTCGTAAAATGTGGTTCCAAAAGTGGTGTCCGCTACTTCCGAGGTGGTGAATTCCAGGAGGGTTAGCGTGGAGCCTTCTACTTCGTACCTGCCACTAAATTGGTTTGCAGCAGTATTCCCGGAAAAATTCCCATCCTCAGCGAAAGTGATCAGTATCCGTTCTTCAGAAGGTGATCTTTGCGTCAATGTTTCGTCAGAAACCTTTATAGTAACAATTCGCCATTGTCCAGAAAGGGGGCTATCGGCGGTATCATCAGAAGAATCGCAGTTTACCATCAGTACACAAAGCGTTACCCAACCGAATATGTATTTGGAAATGCGAATCATCCGCTATAAAAACGTTACTTCCACCAGCTGTTTTTTGCTTCCCCTCTTGGCATAGAACAATAACTGTTGTTCGCTTTTATCAATGAGTGGCATGGACACCATTAACGGTAAGCGCGCTTCTTGATTATCAATGATCTTTTCAAAATCAATTTTACCTTTTTCGTCCAAAGAGATCACAAAAACATTCTTATTCCTGCTTAAACCTTGCCTGAAAATTAGCCGTTCATTATTAACTAACTGCGGATTTTCTGCAGCCGTGGAAATGAAAAAATACGTCTTCCCATTTTTACAAAAGGCGGAATACGAGGCATAGGCACTATCCCCCTGCGTTACTTCGGCTTTATTGATGTTTCGCACCCAAATCATATTTCCATTAGCATCTAACTTCGCACTTACGATATCATTATGATGAAAACGATCCACTTTCATCCGTTGTCCCGCTCCGGTACGATGCATACTATGGGTAACAAAATACTCTTCTGCATTAAAAAAGATCTCGTTGTCCGGAGTAACGTCTACACTTTTAAAAACCAAATTCTTGACTACTTTATCTTCCTCTCTACCAAACTTGTCATACATAAACTCCTCGGAAAAAGGGTTATAGCGTTCTTTACTAACCGCCAGGGTCATGGGATTTAGCTCATAATAGACCAGGCCGTTGTAGCGATTATCTTTCCGATCCGCGAAAAACCCAACGCACTTTAACTGCCCCTCCTTCAAAATAGGGTATAGTGCTTCAGGGTATTTGCCTTCAGGTTGAAACCCCTGGGTTTGCGAAGCATTGCCGGAGATCTTTACCAATTCATATTGAAATTTTCGTTCTTCCGCTTTAAACCTCCGCTTCTTGAAATAGGCCTTACCTACGATATATGCCGACGAAAGATCATTGGAAAGGGCCAGTTGTTCAAACGCGTAGTTTTTCTCCTCGGCCTCCGCAGAGAAATCATATTCCCAGCGTTTTTTTAACCCACTATCAAAAAGATGTAGGGTATGTTTACTGTCTTTCCCCTTTGTGTGATGCGTACTGATCAGGAAACCGGTCTTTTGTTCATTGGACAACAGGGTGGTGGAAAATCCATTGGAGAAATCCCTGTTGTAGTAGTTTTTACCATAAGCCCCTTGCACCACTTTTGATCGGATGGCCAGCAACCGCTCCTGGGAAAAGTTAAAATTTGTAGTTGCACTGGTATGCGCCCAGTACTCGTATTGTTGCTTGTCGTAATCGTAGTTAAAGAAGATAAGGCTGAGCACTCCGTTTTTGACAAAACCGTCTACAAACTGCATTCCGCTAAACTTGTAGTTGTATTCCGCAATAAGGTTAAGGTCCTTATCATAGCGTTCCAGGAGATACCCTTTCGGCTTTAGAATAAGTCCCTGAAGGTAGGCTCTGACGAGAATATACCCGCCATCTCCATCGTCTGCAATCGTTACCAGATTGGAATACCGGTGGCGATCATTAAACTTTTCACCAAAATCATAGGTTAAAGGCATTTTTTGCGCAGTTGAAGAAAACGCAATCAATGCGAAAAGTGCAAGTAGTTTGTTTCTCATACGTTGGGGTCTAGTTTCTGTGCTATGCCCCCGGAAATTTTGCTTTGCGCTTTTCAAGGAACGCCTGGGTTCCTTCTTTAAAATCTTCAGTTCCGAAACAGTTGCCAAAAGCATCAATTTCAACAGCATAGCCATTGTTGATATAACCCGCATTTACGGCTTTTATTGCGTGGGATATGGCTACACTGGAGTTATTCAGAATTTTAGCGGCTAGTTTTTGGCAAAGCGGAATCAATTCCTCCTGGGGGACTACATAATTTACCAAACCATTTTGCAATGCTTTTTGGGCATCGATCATCCCTGCGGTCATGATCATTTCCATAGCAATTCCCTTACCGACTAGTTGGGGGAGCCGCTGTGTTCCGCCGTAACCTGGAATTACCCCCAAAGAAACTTCCGGTAATCCCATTTTAGCATTCTCACTGGCTACCCTAAAGTGACAGGCCATGGCTAACTCAAGGCCGCCACCCAAGGCAAAGCCATTAACCGCAGCAATAACCGGGGTGGAGAGCTGTGCTACAAAACTGAATAGCAATTCCTGGCCATCTGCTGCAAGCGCTTTCCCCTGGTCCACGTTAAAATGGGCAAACTCGGAGATGTCTGCCCCGGCTACGAAAGCTTTTTCTCCGCTTCCGGTTATGATAATCACCTTGATTTCCGGGGCTTCATCCAGTTCCTTGAAGGCTTCATGCAGTTCCCTGATGGTAGCCGAATTCAAGGCGTTCAGTTTTTTAGGTCGATCGATGGTAATTACGGCTACATTGTTCTCTTCTTCAATGTATATGTTATCGTATTGCATAGGTTATAAGTATTAGTAGTTGTAGCTAACTATTCGGCCCCACCTGGAGCTCCTAAAGCACTAAGGGCGCTTCATTCAAGTGGAAACTTAACGCTAAACACCGTCCCTTTACCTTCCTGCGAGGTAAAGGTGATCGTCCCGCCATAATTCTCCACAATATTCCGTACCATCCCCAAACCTAATCCCATTCCACTGGTTTTTGTCGTAAACTTAGGTTCAAAGATCTTATCCTTTACCTCATCGGCTATCCCGACCCCATTGTCCGCTACCTGAATTTTCACTTTCTCGCCCTCAGCAACCACCGATACCAGTATACGCGGCGTGTTCACACCGTTCATCGCCTGAATGGCGTTTTTGACCAAATTCGTTACGATCCGTATGAGTTGGGTTCGGTCTAACTTGGCAATAATCGCTTCTTCCTCGCAAATAAAATGAATATAGGGTTCATTGAAAATATCCAAAGCCAGCTTGGTTACACTAACCACGTTCAGCGTTTCTTTCTGCTGGGCAGGCATATTGGCGAAATTGGAGAAGGCTGCGGCAATATTACCTAAGGTGTCTATTTGTTGGACTAAAGTCTTGGAGAACTCCCCCACTTTTTCAAGTATCCCGGGATCATTTGCATCAAACTTTCGCTGGAAACTCTGCACGCTAAGGCGCATAGGAGTTAAGGGATTCTTAATCTCATGGGCCACTTGTTTGGCCATTTCCCGCCAGGCTTGTTCCCGCTCACTTCTCGCCAGTTTTGCAGCGCTTTCTTCCAATTCATCAATCATTTTGTTATAGGAATCCACTAATTTCCCGATTTCTTCGGTCGGATTTTCAATATGTATCTTTTCGTTCTTTTTGGTAAGATCGGTGAGATGCAATTTATCTGCCACGGTTTGCAGCGAACGCGTAATGTATTTGGAAATGAAATAGGCCAAAATAATGGCCGCCAGCAACATCAAGAGATATACCCCGGCCAGGCGCATCATAAACTCCCGAAGTTCCATGTCATTAAATGAATTGTCCTCGAAATAGGGCAGGTTCATAATGGCAATAGGTTTGAACTTCGGGTCGTTAATGCAGACATAAGACGCCTGATAATTTTCTCCCGCCGTACTCTTTTCCTCTACATAACGCTTTAGCGGACTCCCTTTTATACTATTGAGTATCTCAGCATCCAAACAGTTTGAGACCGAGTCCGCTTCAAAAGCAGGCATGGAACTTCGGATAAGTTCCCCTTCCAGATCGTAAATATTAAAATTTACATTTTGGACATCGGCAATCTTATAGATCTCGTCCCTAAAGATATACTTGAGGTTTTCTGTTTTAGGCTCATACGTGGTTTCCCGTAGCACGTAATCAATACTTTGCAGGATTTGCTCCTCTTTGCGTTCTAAACGGTTTTGATGATAGTCGTTGGATTGTTCCCGATACTGATAAATAGTAACCCCGGCTATCAATACCGAGGCAATCACTACCAACAATATCATAGTAAAAAAAATCCGGGAGCGTAGGGATAACTTTTTCAAGTGCAGCTATGCTTTTGGCCTAAAGTTAGCAAGAATCAAACCAAAGAAGTTAAATTCCAAATCTCAAATGATAAAATTCAATACAATCCCTTTGGAATTTGGTACTTGTAATTTGAGATTTCGATTCAAGCGTTAGGATTTCTCTCCCGTATTCTTTTATACAACCGGATCCCTAACATAAGTAATACTCCTAAGACCAGTATCCCGATAATGCCATAGATCCAGTTAAAGGCATTCTTTAAGACCACTAAAAATACCACAGCAAAAAGTACCAGCGTAGCTACCTCATTCCAGATACGCATAAAACGCGAGCTGTATTTCACGGTATCCTGCTGTAGTTGCTTAAACATTTGATGGCACTTCAGATGATAGGCAAAGAGTACAACCACAAATAACAGTTTTACGTGCATCCAGGGTTGCTGCAACCAGCCTGGCATAAGCCAGAGTAGCCATAGGGCAAAAACGGTACATAAAACTGCTGATGGCCAGGTGATAATGTACCAGAGCCTTTTGGTCATGAGTTTGAATTGGGCCGTCAGGATCTCCCGTTCCGGGGAAGGCTTTGCATTGGCCTCAATATGGTAAATAAACAACCGGGGAATATAGAAAAGCCCTGCAAACCAAGTGACTACAAATATCAGATGCAGGGCTTTAATATAGAGATACAAACGTTATTCCTTTTAGGGGTGAGACGATAAAGGTAACGAAACCAAAAGGTACATTACAGCTGTACGGCACCGATACCAATCGCCCAAAGCTTTTTGTTATACCCGGGAATTTTGTTGTTGATGAAGGCCTTTCCACGTTGTTTCAACCCCGTCCATTGGGCATCCAATTCCACTTTTCGATCCCTGGAGGACTGATTCACTCTGGGGATTGCGCTATTGGTTGCATTGATCATAAAGATATATTCCGCGGTAAACTTGTTGGGAAAGTTCTCTACATCATCATAGGCTTTTGATTTTCGTTGCACCATCTCCTTATCCCATGCGTCCAGTTCTTCCAGCAATGCCTTACCCTCCTTCTTCACCGTTTCATCCTTCACTTTTTCCAAAACGGCCTTCAACTGTTGTTGCGCTTTAAAAAGTTGGTTTACCATATCGTGCATTTCGGTGAGCTTGTTTTCGGTCTCCTCCATAAAAGCATCATAGGCTTCATATTGCCCGGGCTGTGTTTCGAAGGTAGGAACTTCCCGAATACTCCCTTTGGTTTCCGTTACTTTCCCGTTAACCGTCAAACGAACGGTATATTCCCCGGGAATCGCCCGATGCCCCCTATAATTCGCTTCAATATAGGTGTCGGCTACCCCAGGCATAATGGCATGGCCCATATTCCAAACAAAACGGTTTAATCCTTCCTTTTTGTCCAAAGTGGGTGTAGGGGGTGGTCCGCCGTCATAGCGCTTATACGTCTTATCTTTTTCCGAGGAAAACCGATTGACCACTTTTCCTTTGGCATCCAACACCTCGAGTTGTATGGCCACAGAATCTGCCAGTTTGGGGAGCTCATAATACAGGACCATCCCATTGGCCGGGTTTACCCCGGTGAACGCTTGCCCACCTTTAAAACTCGGCGAATTCCGATTCAAAGCACTTCCCCAAAATCCGTTATAAGCGGGTTCCGGCTGATAAAGAAAGGCTGCTTTCTTTGCCTTTTGATATTCTCCCAAAACACTCAGATCATCCAATATCCAGAACGAACGCCCGGAAGTAGCTACGATCAGGTCGCCTTGATGTACCATTAGGTCCAAAACAGGGGTCCTGGGCAGATTCAGCTGCAAGGGTTCCCACTGTTGCCCATCGTTCCACGAAATGTATATTCCTTTCTCAGTACCGGCATACAACAAACCCTTTCGATCTTTATCTTCCCGAACTACCCGGGTAAACGCCCCATTGGGTATTCCCGAGGTAATGTTCGTCCAGCTCTGCCCATAATTAGTGGATTTGTATAGTGCCGGGGTATAGTCATTGAACTTATATCGTGTTGTCGAAATATACACCGTTGCCGGATCGTGGGGAGAAACGTCAATCGCATTGACCAAACACTCCTCCAGCCCTTTAGGGGTTATATTTTCCCAGCTTTCCCCGCCATTTTTTGTGATATGGACCAACCCATCATCACTTCCGGTGTAAAAAACGCCTTTTTCGTGAGGCGACTCGATCATATAGGCAATAGTCCCGTAGTTTTCAGCTCCTACAGCTTCATTGGTGTACGGGCCGCCTCCCTTGCCTTGCTTGTCATCCTGATTCCTTGTAAGGTCGGGAGAGATCTCTTCCCAGGTGAGGCCATTATCTCGTGTTCTGAGCACTAGTTGTGCGCAATGGTAAAACGTACCCGGCTCATGCTGAGACCAAAGGATCGGGGCATTCCAATTGTAGAGATATTTCATGTCTCGTGCCTCCCGTCCTAAGTACTGAATAGGAGCCGCCATCACTTTTGTAGAGGCCTTGGAATAGGTGTCCAATAAGTTTATCGTCCCCAGATAACTACCGCCCATCACATACCTCGGGTCGTCGGGATCGAAGGCCAAAAAGGCACTTTCCCCGCCCGCCGAGTAGCTCCAATCTTCCCGGCTAATACTTCGCCTGCCCATAGAAAGGCTGGCTATTTTGACAGAAGTATTGTCCTGTTGCCCGCCGTAGATGTTATACGGAAATAGGTTATCTGCGTTGATCCTGTAAAACTGTGCGGTAGGCATAATGTCCTGAGTAGACCATGTTTTCGCATGATTAAAACTGATGGCCGCCCCGCCATCATTGGCGATAACCATATTGTTGGAGTTATCAGGGTTTATCCATAGATCGTGATAGTCCCCATGGGTGCCCGATAGGACCTCCCAGGTCTTACCGCCATCGATAGAACGCAGGGCCGGGGCACTCAGCACATAGACCTCATTTTCGTTATTGGGATCTGCAAATACTTCGATGTAGTACCAGGCGCGTTGGGTTAAGCGGTTGTCTCCGCTTACCAATGACCAACTCGCACCGCCATTAGTAGATACGAATAACCCTCCTTTATCAGCATCCGAATCGCTCTCCATCAACAGATATACCTTTTCCGGGTTGGCCGGACTGGCCGCAATGGCCATTTTGCCCTTTTCTTCAGGAAGTCCTTTTTCGATCTTGTTCCAGGTAGCTCCCCCATCGACCGACTTGTACACGCCACTTCCTTCTCCTCCGCTGATCACCTTGTGCGGTTTGCGCTGGTGGTGCCACATGGTGGCGTAAAGCGTTTCGGGAACATTGGCATCCATAGAAAGTTCGGAACAACCGGTAAGTTCGTTTACATAAAGTACATTGTTCCAGGTTTTCCCCCCATCTGTCGACTTATAAATACCGCGTTCTTTATTGGGCCCGTAAAGCGCTCCCTGGGCAGCTACGTAGACTATATCCGGGTTAGTGGGATGAATAACGATCCGAGCAATATGTTGTGTGGCTTCCAATCCCATCTTTTTCCAGGTCTTTCCCGCATCGATAGACTTGTACACCCCATCGCCATAAGAAGTCATTACCCCTCTGGGGGCATGCTCTCCCATCCCAGCATAAATGATATTGGGGTTGGCGGCCGAAACCGCAACGGCTCCAACCGATCCCATTTCAAAAAAACCATCAGAGATGTTATTCCAATGTTGCCCGGCATCACTGGTTTTCCATAGGCCACCCCCGGTTATCCCCATATAATAGGTCAGGGCATCCCCTACAACGCCGGTAGCACAGACCGACCGACCCCCTCTAAAAGGGCCTATATTTCTATATTTAAGGGGTTTAAAGTAGTCTTCCGCGGTTTGTCCAAAAGCTGCAATTCCCCCCAGAAGGAGAAACAATAATGCGCTGCCAATTTTTTTCATCTTAAGTAGTAAATCGTTATTCTTCAATTGATAAATACTCTAATCCAAGCGAATTGAAATCCATATTAAAGGCTTTCATCTCTTCATCCACCAAGGCATCAAATGCTGCCAGTTGGGTATTGATCTTAGTGGTCATTTCATTCTTAACGGCGATATCCTGCTCGGTTGGCGGAAAATCATCGAGACTCACCAGGCTATTCAGATGGGCCAGCTTGTTGGTAAGGCGAATTGGAAAATTCAAGGGATCCTGGTTACTCCTGTTTTTCGTTTGGTACAGGGCCTTTTCAATTTCGCCAAATCCTTCTTTCATAGTTTTGGCCTTTTCTACCAGTGCCTGGGTCGCCTCATTGTCCTTGTATTGTTTGATAAAAGCTTCCAGCTTACCGTTAACCTTCCTGATCTTCTTGATGGATTGGTGTGCCTTATCTACCGTAGTGTTGATATCCG
Source organism: Croceivirga sp. (assembly GCA_028284665.1). Taxonomy (GTDB): domain Bacteria; phylum Bacteroidota; class Bacteroidia; order Flavobacteriales; family Flavobacteriaceae; genus Croceivirga. The sequence goes on along the minus strand of JANQRG010000020.1, from coordinate 5,197 downwards.
TAATAAAGTCGAATTGCTTTTGCATATCCGCTACGGAAACTTCTGCCCTGGGATCTGGAAGGATGGTAAAGTCCTGGGTTTCCGTTGCTCCGTTGACATTTAAGGCCACTTTATAGGTGCCCGGAACCGCTTTCGCCCCGTTCAAATTGGCCCACCATAAGATCATGCCTTCCAACTTTTCTGCTCCTTTGCCACGGGTATCCCAAACGTGGGTATTTCCGCCCTTTTTTACTTTAAGCTTTTTCACTTCGACTCCGCTCAGGGCAAGCTTTTTGTCCTTGGCAGGATGGGTGCTGAAATTGGCAAGGGTATCCCCTTTCATATTCAAGTAGGTCAATTGGATGGTGTCGTTTTCCGATTGGTCCCTCAGGTAGAAATGGGTCACTACCCCATTGGGATGGTTATGGCCTTCTGTTAGGCTAGGCTCTTTTGCCGCCCTTCCTTTCGTTCTATACGCATCTTTTGGGGCAAATAACTTGGTACTTGCCGATTTTGCCGCATCATCCAATTGATGTAGTACGGTGAGATCATCAATGATCCAAACACTGCGCCCCTGGGTAGCCACCACCAAGTTGTTGTCTTTTATCGTAAGGTCTGTAATAGGGACAATGGGCAAGTTCAATTGGAATTCCTGCCAGCTGGTACCATCGTCAAAAGACACATACATGCCTGTTTCTGTTCCGGCATACAGCAATCCTTTTCGCTTGGGATCTTCCCGAAGTACTCTTGTAAAATGCTCACTGGCAATCCCGTTGGTAATCTTCGTCCAGGTCTTTCCGTAGTCCGTTGTTTTATACAAATAGGGCGCAAAATCCCCCAGTTTGTAGCGCGTAGCTGCCACATAACAAGTGCCCTCATCAAAAGCAGAGGGTTCAATACTGTTGATCATGCTCCATTCCGGAAGGCCGGACGGGGTAATGTTCTCCCAGGTGCCGCCACCATCTCGGGTAATATGGATAAGGCCGTCGTCGCTACCTACCCATAACAGCCCTTCTGTTATCGGACTCTCCTGGGCCGCAAATAGGGTACAATAGTATTCTACTCCGGTGTTGTCCTGGGTAATAGGACCCCCACTACTGACCAGTTTGTCCGGATCGTTTCGGGTAAGATCATCACTTAATAATTTCCAACTTTGCCCTTCATTGGTACTGAGGTGTACATGGTTGCTAAAGGTGTATAACTTTTTGGGATCATGTTTACTGAAGATGATCGGAAAGTTCCATTGGAAACGATATTTCATCCCTTCGGCCCCATAGCCCATGGGATTATCCGGCCATACGTTGATCCCCCGAACCGTCTTGTTCTTATGGTTCACCCGGGTTAAGAAGCCACCATAACTACCCCCGTAAACAATGTCATTATCGGTAGGGTCTACCGCAATATGGGCGCTTTCCCCCCCCGCTGTCGGCTCCCAGTCGTCCTCATCAATGCTGCTACCATCGGAACGGTGACGGATCCGGATCGTAGAATTATCCTGCTGCGCCACATAGATCCGATACGGAAACGCATTATCCGTGGTGACCCGGTAAAACTGTGCTGTAGGTTGGTTGTAGTAGGTACTCCAGGTCTCCCCACCATCGTAGCTTACCTGTGCTCCACCATCATCCCCAATGATCATCCGCTGACTGTTTTCCGGGGCAATCCAAAGGTCATGATGATCGCCGTGGGGCGCGTTGAAGGTGGTAAAGGTTTTTCCTCCATCTGTTGATTTATGGTAGCGGACATTCATTACATAGACCACATCCTCATCTTCTGTATCCGCATAGACACGGGTGTAATACCAGGCCCGCTGCCGTAGTTTTCGTTCGCTATTCACCTGTGTCCAGGTTTTTCCGCCGTTATCGGAACGGTACAGGCCCCCTTTCTCCTGGTTTTCTACAATAGCAAAGACGCGTTCGGAATTCACCGCCGAAACCGACACTCCAATAATCCCCAAAGTATCTTTTGGAAACCCTTCATTCTTTGAGATCTCGGTCCAGGTTTCCCCGCTGTCCGTACTTTTCCAAAGCGCTGAACCTTCCCCCCCGCTGCTTAGCGAATAGGGGGTGCGTTGTGCCCTCCAGGTAGAAGCATATAAAATCCTTGGGTTGTTGGGATCAAAGGTCAAATCAACCGCCCCGGCCTGATCGTTCACAAACAACACCTGCTGCCAGCTTTGACCGCCATCAGTACTTTTATAGATGCCCCGCTCCTTAGTGGGTTTGTATATATTTCCTAAAACTGCAGCGTAGACCGTATTGTAATCCGTAGGATGTACCCGAATTCGAGGAATATGTCGACTCTTTTCCAGTCCTGACGACTTCCAGGTCTTTCCACCATCCAGGGTTTTCCATACGCCATAACCACTGGAGACATTACCGCGCAGCGTTTTCTCACCACCTCCCACATAGATCACATTGGGGTCACTCTTGGCTACCTCCACGGCACCAATGCTCCCCCCAAAATAGCCATCGGAAATATTCTTCCAGCTTCGGCCGCCATCCAGCGTTTTCCATACGCCACCCCCTGTGGCGCCAAAGTAGAAAAGATTGGGTTCTCCCGGCACCCCGGTTACTGCCGCCGACCGCCCCCCGCGAAAAGGACCTACCAGTCTGTACTCTAAACTGGAATAGAGTTCCGAAGGAAATTGTGTCGTAGGCGGTGTTTTTTTTCTTCGCTGAGCATGCCCGGCACCGGGAAAAAAGAAGAGTGCCAGCAAGAACATGCAGGCTTTGAAAAGTTGCATTTTCATTATAAGTGTTCTTTTGAATTAGTTAGCTCTTAAAAGTAGTGAAAAAGGGAGAAACCCTTTTCCCTTTAATTTTGTAATTTCAAGGCCTTCCTTAAAACAGATTCGGCCATGAATAAACGCGATTTTCTTAAAAAAAGTGGTATTGGAATTCTAGGGGCATTGGCGGCTCCTTCATTACTCAAAGCACAATCAAAAGCCCCCAGTGACCGCTTGCGAACGGCACATATAGGGGTAGGCAATATGGGAGGTGAGGACCTTCGTGATATTGCTTCCCATCCGCAGGTAGATGTGGTGGCCCTATGCGATGTGGACGCTATTAACCTTTCCGCTGCCCGGAAATTACACCCCACCGCAAGGGTATTTTTTGATTACCGGGTGATGTTAAAGGAGATGGCCGATGAAATAGATGCAGTGATTGTCTCTACCCCCGATCATACGCACGCGCCAGCTTCATTGTTGGCGATGAAAATGAACAAAAATGTGTATTGCCAAAAACCCTTGACGCACTACGTGGCGGAATCCCGCGCTATGAAAAAAATGGCCGATGAAAAAGGGTTAGTGACCCAGATGGGGATTCAGGTACATTCGTTTTACGATTACAAGTTAGCCACCTTATTGATCCAGGATGGCATTATCGGTAAAGTACATACGGTACATGCCTGGAGTCCAAAAAACTGGGGCTATAATGGCCCCGTACCGGAAGGTGAAGACCCCGTCCCCGCCCAACTGGATTGGAATCTATGGTTAGGCACCTCTGCCGAACGCCCTTACAAAGAAGGCTACTATCACCCTGGGAATTGGCGGAAGCTTATGGATTACGGCTGTGGCACCCTGGGGGATATGGGCGTACATATTTTTGACACCCCCTACAATGCCTTAAATCTGGGGGTTCCGATGACTGTAAAAAACGATTGCCAGGCCTCTAATGGTTTTGGATTTCCGGAGAACAATATGGTTACCTACGAATTCCCAGGGACAACCTATACGGGAAAGACCCTTAAATGGATTTGGTACGATGGCCCTGGCATGCCCCCCGCGCATGAGGATTTGGTGTTACCGGGGCAGCAAGGAACTATTAAAAAACAAACCACGGCTAAAACGGATATTTCTTTGGATGCCAACGTGGCGGCAGAAGGGCAACTCCCGGACCAGGGGGCCATGTTTGTGGGCACCAAAGGACGGTTGTTGCTCCCCCACTTTATGCAATTGCCCAAGAAAATCGTACGCGGGAAGTATGTTGACATTTCCAAAGATATTGCCAAACACAATCTGGGCGAACCCATTCGCAATTATGCCAGTGAAGGGCCCAAGCATTATCATCAGTTTGTGGATGCCTGTTTGGGTAAGGGGGAATGCACCGCTCCCTTCTCCTATGCCGCCCGGCTGACAGAAACCATCTTATTGGGCGTAATCGCGGGACGTTTCCCTAACCAAACTTTGCATTGGGATGCCGAGACCGCGCAATTTGCAGAAGCGGAGGCGAATCAGTTTTTGGCAGGGAAGTATCGGGAGTTCTAATCGTTTTGTCATACTGAGGAATCCCAAAAAGTGGGATGACGAAGTATCTCAATAAATGAATAGCGATTCTTCGATTTGTTTCACTTCTCTCAGAATGACAAAAGACCTCCTACCCCATCTAGAAAAGAGTCTTGATACACTTCTAATACTACGCTTTCATTTCTTTTGTTCACTAACCGAAGATTTTCAAGAAATAGTGGTGCTGCCCGCGAAAGTGCGTTTCGCAAAAAATAACCCTTTAAGCTCCTCCCTTTTCTAAAGGGAGGTGGATTGGTCTGCCAAAGGCAGATCAAGACGGAGGGATTGACCCTATCTGATAGTTCGGAATTCATTCCCCTCCACGACTATGAAAGGGAATTCATTTTGCGAGAGGAATGCACACTTTCATTTCTTTTGTTCGCGCAAAAGAAACGAAACAAAGAAAAACGCGCCTTCTCCAGAGGAATTTTTTGCCTTTCGGCAAAAACCGCTTGCAAAACTCCGCGCTTTAAAAAGCTGTCCTCCGGAGCTTTTGCTTCGCTATTCTGAGGAGAAGAAAAGCTTTAATTTAACATAGCCCCACCGACGGCCTATTTTTCCGTTTCGATGGAAATACGAATGTTGAATTTATCACTAACCGAAGATTTTCAAGAAATAGTGGTGCTGTCAGCGAAAGTGCGTTTCGCAAAGCGAAAAGGAGCATGAAGCGATAGCAGCATCCATGGTTTTGGCGAAGCCAAAAATTTCCTTAAAATCTTCTTGATTTTTTGCTTCGTTTTGCATCAAGGCAAAATGAAGAATATTAAAATCAGCCTAGATTTTGACTACATCCAACGAGTGAAATTCATTTTACGAAAGGACTGCACATTTTCATCAATGGAAAAAAGCATTGATAACAAGCATACTTTCATTTCTTTTGTTCGCGCAAAAGAAACGAAACAAAGAAAAACGCGCCTTCTCCAGAGGAAT
>JANQRG010000014.1 GCA_028284665.1 Croceivirga sp. | reverse complement strand
TAGCCAGAGTAAAGGATATTTTCTTCATTGTGTTCAAACTTAAATTTAGTTAGTTAATAATGTTAAAGATATAAAAATTTCGCAATTACAAAACTTGCTTGTTAGCAGAGAGGAAGGGATTCGAACCCTCGATCCGCTTTCGGCGGAAACACACTTTCCAGGCGTGCGCCTTAAACCACTCGGCCACCTCTCTATTATTAATAGTTAGGCCGACCAATAAACAAAAAAATAATTAGTTAAAGAAATTTGGGGCGTTAATTTTGGCGCATTTCACCCCTTAGCGCACTTTCAAAAAACCCTTTAAATTCCATGTGTGGAACGTTTTTACCAAGCAGGAACATCGCCTTTGTTACTGCGGATTCCGTGGTAATGTCCTTACCATTAATCAATTGAATTTGACGCAGGCGTTCACTTGTTTCATATTGCCCCATCAGGACACCTCCTCCGGAGCATTGGGTAACGTTAATGATATGGATTCCATTTTCAATTGCCGTTCTCAGCGCCGTAATGAACCAGTCTGCCGAGGGAGCATTTCCCGAACCAAAAGTTTCCAACACCAATACTTTTAGCCCGGAGGTATTTAAAACAGCACTTAGCAATGCCTTACTAAGGCCCGGAAAAAGCTTGAGGACGGCAACATTCGCATCCATTTTTTTGTGAACAACCAAGCCTTTCAATGGATCCTGACCCTTAAAAAGATAGGGATAGCGAATACTCAACCGTACTCCTGATTCCACCAGGGGAGGATAATTGGGGGAATTGAATGCCTGAAAATGCTCCGCATTGATCTTAGTTGTACGATTACCGCGATACAACTTATACTCAAAGTATAAACATACTTCCTGCACCAAAGCCTCGGTCCCATCGGAAAGCGACGCTATCTCAATTGCAGTGATCAGATTTTCTTTAGCGTCTGTCCTCAAATCGCCTATGGGCAGTTGCGATCCCGTAAGAACTACCGGTTTTCTTAAATTTTCCAACATAAAACTCAATGCAGAAGCGGTGTAGCTCATGGTGTCACTCCCATGAAGGACCACAAAACCATCAAACTGCTTATAGTTGTCTTCTATTATCTCTGCCAACCTGGACCAAACCAGCGGTGTCATATTGGAGGAATCCAGGGGATGCTTAAAAGCGATACTGCTTATACTGCATTCCAATTGGTAGAGCTCCGGGATCTTTGTAAGCAGTTCGTCAAAATCAAATGCTTTGAGTGCCCCGGTTGCATAGTCTTTCACCATGCCTATGGTACCTCCGGTGTATATTAATAGTATTTTGGTCCTTTCGCTTTTTTGTCCCATCAGATCCCAAAAATTTCCTGAGCGTTACGAGTGGTAATCTCGGCAATTTCAACTACTTCTTTGTTATAAATAGTAGAAAGTTTGTGCACCACATGTTTTAGATAAGCGCTTTCATTACGTTTCCCGCGATACGGCACGGGTGCCAGATACGGCGCATCCGTTTCAAGGACAATGTGACGCAGATCAATTTTATCCAAAAACTGATCAATCTTTCCATTTTTAAAGGTAACTACCCCACCGATTCCCAACTTCATATTATAGTCAATAGCCTGTCTGGCCTGTTCTAAGGTCCCCGTAAAGCAATGAAAGATGCCATAAAGATCCTCTCCTTTTTCCTGTTCAAGAATTTCAAAGATCTCATCGAAGGATTCCCGGGAATGTATTACGATGGGCAAACCATACTGCTTAGCCAGCCGAATTTGATACACAAAAGCCTCCTGCTGCTGGAGCAAGAAAGATTTGTCCCAATACAGGTCAATCCCTATTTCTCCTACTGCATAAAAATGTCGCTTTTCAAACTGTTTGGCAACATGCGCCAGTTCTTCCAGATAGTTCGCTTTTACATGGGTAGGATGCAAACCCATCATTAAAAAAATATTGTCAGGGTAGTGGGCTTCCAACGTATACATGGACTGGGTATATGAAGAATCTATAGCCGGTATAAAAAACCGCTTTATGCCAATAGCCAATGCACGTTGTATCATGTCTTTCCTATCCGTGTCAAAAGCTTCACTATAAAGATGGGTATGGGTATCCGTTAATATCATGCTGCAAAAATAACGCTAACTTTGCGGTCTTTTACGGTTATCTTCCATGGGGTTATGCAACTTTCTTAACGCATGAAAACACTAAAAGGCTTTCTAAGAAGCAAGGGATATGTTTCCATTCCTCTAACGCTAACGGCTACAAATCACTTTGAAGTAGCCGCAAAAATCAACGGGATTTCGGGCCGGTTCATATTGGATACCGGTGCTTCCAACACTTGCATTGGTGTGGACAAAATTGACAAGTTCAAACTAAGTACGAAATCAACCGATATTAAAGCTGCCGGAGCCGGTGCTTCTGAAATGGATGCCCTGATTTCTACCAACAACGCTATCATCGTCGGGGGTTGGGAGAAAAAACGACAACGCATTGTACTGATCGATTTGTCCCACGTAAATCATGCGCTTGAAAACCATGATGCCTCCCCGGTAGATGGCATTATTGGGGCCGATATTTTGAAGAAAGGAAAGGCCATTATCGATTACAATAGAAAACGGTTCTTCCTGTTTTGCTAAATAAACGGAAGGAGGCCATGGTAGCTACACCTGAGGCAGTGCCATGAAAATGCAAAGGACTACGGTAGTCCTAATACAAAAAGCCCCGACAAGAAGGCCAGGGCATTTTACTATTCTTTTTATAAAATATAACTCGTTGTGCATTTTGAGATAAACTCGTCAGTTCGAGTGAATTTTACGATTGAAATGAGTAAAATTTGTATCGAAAATCTACCTGTCGG
>JANQRG010000035.1 GCA_028284665.1 Croceivirga sp. | reverse complement strand
AAAAAGACAAAATGTGGGCGCCAAATGACAATTTTTAGCCAATATGAAAAAGCTTAAATGACTTCATTAAAGATGGTATATGAAAGTTTTAAGAGGAATAACTGCCCTGGTGATATGGATATCGATCACAAATTTAACCGCCCAGAACAATCCTTTGGCTGGAAAGTGGGAAGCGGAGTATGAAGAGAACAACGAGAAATCGTATGTGACCTATGAATTCAGAAATGAAAACAGGAAGCTCACCTGCTATACCACCTACATTAAAGACGACAAAGGCCGTGGTGAAAAATATGAATCATTGGCAATAAAAGACATACTATTTGAAGGGAACAAAGGCACGGGAAAGTTTTTGCTTGCGTATGAAGGGAAAAATTATGAGGTGAGGGCTAACCTTACCTTAAGGGATGGCAATACCTTGATCATAAGCTATTCGGTCTGGGGCTATTCCGATAGCGAAACCTGGAAGCGGTTACAATAGCGTCCCATGATAAACGGACAGCAAAAAATTGACAAGGAAAGGATTTGGAAAGGTATCCGAAAAAGACTGGACTCAGAAAAAATGACGATGCGGTCCGTGCTTCTGGAGTTTAAGTGGCAGCTGATATTCATATTCTTCCTGATCCTGGTTGAATCTGCTATCGAGTTATTGATCCCTTTGTTCATTGGTTTTGCGATAGACAATGTCCTGGAGGGAAGCTATCGGGGTGCTATTCAGCTTGGGGTATTGGGCACGTTCATCATTTTGATAGGTGGGGGACGCAGATTTTTCGATTCGAGAATTTATGCCCGGATATATCGCAGGTTGGGCAATGAAACGCTATTGAAAATCGAAAAAGACCTGACCTCGGTCAAAACGGCACGATTGGGCATGGTCAATGAGATTATCGAGTTTTTGGAAAATTCCCTTCCCGCGTTGATTTCCACTATAATCGGAATGATAGGCGTAGTAATTATTATTGCCAGTCTGAATCTCAACGTATTTCTTTTAGGCCTTGTTGCCACATTTTTGGTCTTTCTCATTTATTTCTTGACCAGAACTAAGACTACATCTCTAAATAGTGCCTATAATAATGAGTTTGAAAAGCAGGTAGATGTTATAACGACAAACGATGACATAATGCTGGCATTGCACCTAAAGAACATGATGAAATGGAATATCAAGCTATCGAATTTGGAGGTGTTCAATTTTTCAATGTCATGGTTGATCTTAATGGCCTTTTTGGTACTCTCCCTGGTTTTCTCAGTAAGTGCGGGAAATGTAGCATATGGGGCCTTGTTTTCCTTGATCATTTATGTTTTTCAATATATAGAAAGCGTAATTGCCTTACCGGTGTTTTATCAAAATTGGTTACGGTTAAAAGAAATAAAAGAACGTTTGGAAAAGTGGTAGTACTGGAAGTTTACCATAGGTTTTATAGATAAAGTACCTCAAAACTTCTAAGGCTTTAGGACAAAGTGCATAGTGTCATCATTGCGATAATTCAATATCAATTCCCCATCTTCAAGGATATAAGGTATTCTAAAAGCTTCTCCGTTAATAGTATTCTGAAGTGCGCCGTAATAGCGTTCCTCCCATTCAGTACTTGCTATTTCTGTTACCCCATAGCTTAGGGTCAAAATACCACCGTCTAAATCATATTGTCCTGATTCGATAAAATTATTTCCTGCCATACCATTCATTGTACCGTTATATTTCAGACGCCAGTACACGGGCTTATCATCATTAGGCGGGTCAATTCTACCGTCAGCAGTTTCATAATGCGACAATTGCCAAAAGCCAACCAGATCATCTGATGTAGGTGTGGTGGTATCAAGCGTGATGTCTGTGACTTCAAAAAAATCGGCACATATATTCTCGGTATCAAAGGATTCGTAGATATGGCCGCTAAAAATAATCCGAAGGCCGTCTTGCTGAAATTCCTGGTCCAAATTACAGGGGGACAAAATCCCTATGGGGTTGTTATTTAATGGAATACTTGGTTCAATTATATAGCCGTTGCACTCCCTAAAAATAATACCGGAAATCTCGGTGACCGTCTCCACAATCCTTCTGTTATCTTCTTTGATAGCAGCCAGTTTCAGGGTCATCATCAGAACATCCAGATAGTGCAACTAAAACAAAAAACAAACAAGACCGGAATGAATTGAAAAAAAGTGTTTTCACAAGGAGATTTCATTTCAGATTAACGGCATATTTAAGATAATTAAAATAACCTAAATGACCTAAAAAGACATAATTCGCAGCCACAAAAACGAGTTAAATCCTATACCAACTTTAGGTATTTTGTAAATTAGTTCCGTTAACGGATTCATGGTTCTAGACAATGCTTACCCAAGCCCATCTCCCGAATTAAGAAACCTTTTGGTAGCTTTCTTGTTTGGTGTTTTTATATCATTTTTTCTAATTTTCTTTGAACCGTTCGACATCGATTTGGCATCTGGCAGGACTAAGTTGTTCCCTTTGTTATTTTTTGGGCTTATCACTACCGTTGTACTTTCAGTATTTCTATATCTATTACCACTGACTTTCCCATTATTGTTCAAAGAGGACTATTGGAAAGTAAAACATCAAATCGTTTATTGTTCCATAATATTATTGGTAATTGCAACCCTGAATGGACTTTATACAAATTATATAAATTCACTAAGCTTTAGTTGGCAAAACTATTGGTGGATAATAAACAGGACTTTCATTCTTGGGTGTTTCCCATTCTCCATACTGATATTAGTAGATTCTATCAGAAAAGAAAGGTCAAATTACAAAGCGGCAAAAATCATTCTTGATATTAAGGGGAACAAACATATTCCCCATGTGGGTATTCAATGGTCCATCAATACTGACTTAAAGAACGAAAGCTTCACTTTCAATGACAAATGTTTTGCTTTTGCGGAGGCACATGGAAATTACATTGACTTTTACTTTGAAGATAGTGATGGGATAAAATTTAAGACCTATCGAATCAACCTTACCGCTTTCGAAAAACAACTGAGTGCCCGGTATCTATTTCGATGTCATAGATCATATTTGGTAAATCTGAATAAGGTTACGGACATTACCGGTAATGCCCAGGGCTTAAAACTTATCCTTAACGATAAAAGGTACATAGTACCCGTATCCCGAAAATACATACCGGAAGTCAGGCAATATTTTGCAGGGTCAACTAAGATGTATTGTTAGTAACTTCCAAATAACCGAACTAGAATTAGAAAAGATCCTTTGTCATTCAGAACATGGGCTTGACACTCAAACCATTTTCAATCTTTGCGAATCGTATTGAATTAGGTTTGCGTCATGGGAAAAAAACTACTTATCGGATTTTTGGTCATCGGGGCCATTTCCATGATGGTAATGTCGTTCCACTATTTCCAAAGTGGAAACACGGGTATACTTAAAAGAAAGGAAGTTGCCGCTACAACCTGGTATATTGTCACCTTTCGTACCCATATATTTTTCGGCCTGTTGGCAATTGTCACTGGTCCCATTCAGTTCATAAAACGTTTTCGTACTCGATATACAATCGCACACAGAAGCTTGGGATATACCTATTTCATTAGTGTAATATTTAGCAGCCTTTCCGGACTGTTCATTGCACAATATGCCATGGGGGGTTACATTGCTGCCACTGGGTTCACCGTTTTATCAATCGTATGGTTTTCAATAACATTGCAATCAATTCTTGCTATTTGTCAAAACAATTATCAAGAGCATAGAAAATGGTCATTGTTAAGTTATTCATTGACTTTTGCCGCGATAACTCAGAGAATACTGCTATTAGTACCCCTCCTAACCTCAGTCCCGTTTATGCCTATATACCGACTTTCAGCCTGGTTACCGTGGGTTTTAAATTTATTGATAGCGTATCACCTCCACCAATCAACATTTCCTAAAACAAAAATCAATAAATCTCAATTTAAATGAAATTAATCCATTTAGTATTGCTTACCTCATTTTTATCCTGTCTATCTGGACAAGACAACCAAAAGAGTATGGAATATCAAGATCTTAGATGTCTTGACGGTTCCCTTCTTTCTTCCGAACTTTTGAAGAATAAAATTTTAGTAGTGAATTTGTGGGCAAGCTGGTGCAAGCCTTGTGTTAAGGAGATTCCAGATCTTAACCAGCTCGTGTCCAAAAACCGTAACAATGAAAATGTAATGTTCTTGGCCATCGCTCCAAGTGAGCGGGACAATCGTTTGAACCTGTCCGATTTTTTGGAAAGGGTTCCGTTCTTATTTAAGCATATTGCCAAGGAATCAGCTCAGGTTTTTTACCCCGAGAATGCTGAATTGCGATTCCCAACAACACTTGTTTTTGATAGTAGAGGAATACTTCGGAAGAAATATGTTGGAACACTCACAAAGAGGGAATTAATCTCATTAGATAAACTATGTCAATCTGAAGTAGGTTTTAAGAAAAGGAATAAATAGGAGTAGTAAGGGAAAATTTCAAAAAGTTGATTCTTCCAAAAAATAATCGGATAACGGAACTAAAATGAAAAGAAAGATTCCGTATCGAAACAACACGAATTCATTAGACTTTTAGAGTAGAGGGTATAAATTCTCAAGAAATGTTGGTTTTAAGGAGCTGGACAAATACATTTGATAGGAGCCACTATTCTAGACTCGTTTTTCCGCAATTATGGTTTGGATTCGGTTTATCGGTTTGTTGAACTTAACTATCATCCCGTTTTTTTCAATTAAGGTCAAGACTTCTTTGGGGGAAATCCTTACTTTTTCATACGTGCTTACCTTTTGAATCCACTCGCTATTTATTCTCTCGTATAGCAAATCCGTAACCTTGACTTTTTCCGCTCCGTAATCAAGTATACAGGTCAAGATTCGGTTGGCGGTACTTCTTACCGGAATAAACCTTTGTTGGTCGTTCAATTGACTTGAATAATCCCGAAATGTTAGGATTAGGGTTCCGTTAGTTGTCAAAATGTTGTTTGCATCCCCGAGCAGTTTCTCAATTTGTTGCTTGTTTTCTAAATGGGTGATAGTGTCTCCGCAACACACGATGATTTCGGGCCGTAATTCTTTAAATCCCAAAACATTCCTGATATCCTCTTGTACAATATTTATGCCCTTCTCTTTGGAATTGGATTCAAGCTCGTTTAAAAGTTGTTCATTAAAATCGACGGCCGTAACCACAAATCCCAATTCTTGCAAAGCAATACTTTGGATACCGTTTCCTGCACCTAGATCAATAGCAATTTTAGTGTTGATGGGTTGTATTCCTTTTTCAAGCAAAAAAGCCTTGAACTCCTTTGATTTTGCATTCAAGTCTCCGAGCATCCAAGAGTAGAAATTTGCCAGATGTTTGTCGTAGTGCTCCTTGACCTGCATTTAGTTTCTTTTATTGGCAGTAGTTATTTCTCTGAGAAAGATAGTTTTATGCCCAACAATACAAACATTCCACCGGTAATTTTGTCCAACCACATTTTTATTTTATAATTTTTTCTTATGCGTTCAGATAGTTTGGAAGCGAAGAGTGCCAATATCAAACACCAAATTGTTCCAGTAAATAAAAAAGTAAATCCGAGAATTAAAAAAGGCAAAGAACTTTGCACATAATTCGGGTCGATAAATTGTGGTAAAAAAGCAAGGAAAAATAGAGCAACTTTTGGATTTAGGATATTGGTCAGAATTCCGGATATATATATTTTTCTGTAGCTGGTAATTCCGTTGCTTTTTTTCAATTCAAATTTTTCATCTTTCCTTTTGATGATAGATTTTATTCCTAAGCAAATAAGGTATCCCGCACCTAAATATTTCACAATCTCAAAAGCCAAGGCCGATTTCGCAAGTAGTATCGATAGCCCCATGACGGCAAAAAGACAATGGATAAGTCCACCTGTTGAAATTCCCAATGCGGATAAAACCCCTGCTCTTTTTCCTTGTGCAATACTTCTTGCTAGAATATACATAGTGTCGGCCCCCGGTGTCAAATTCAAAATCAGCCCGGCTATTAAAAAAGCTTCAAAGTTTATTATTCCAAACATAATTCTCTTGGCCAATTTTAAATGGCTTAAAGCAATTGTATGTGCATACTAAAACCCGTATTTCTGTTTTATTCGCACTGCGAATTTAAGTATTTGCAACAAAAAAGATAGTCCTTTAAAACCGCCGATTGAAGGATATCACTTCAAGAATCGATTTCATCGCTATTCTCGGTCCTATATCCGGTCTTTTTTAATTGTCCTTTGAATTGACCTTTTTTGGGACATTGATACAATTCATTACTACTGTGTGTCCAATTATTTAGAATAAAAGCCACTGGCTGGAGTCTTTGCCATCTCGAGCAATTGGGGTTGAAATGTTAGGTAGTTTGTAACGAGGAAACGCCTTTTCTTGCTAATCTCGGCAGGATTGCGCCTTCAGCGCGCATACCGAGATTTTCATTCTTAGGTGACCCTGCCTTTACCGGCAGGCTCCGTAGGATTTTCTTCGCTCCGCTCGAACGTCCTGACAAAGCTCGGCTTTGAAAATGATTCAAACAAAAAAACGCTCAAGCAAGCTTGGCGTTTTTTCGTATCGAACCATTTATTCGTGACCTCCGCAGGATTGACTTTGTCCTTCCTGAATGTGCTCCGTAGTCTAAATGAAAAGATCCAAATCTTCGATTTGTTGACTTTTTTGTTTTCATATCGATTCCTGAGCGGGCTCAGATCGCATTCAAACAAAAAAAGCTCGCTGAAAGCGAGCTTTTCATTCTTAAGTGACCTCCGCAGGATTCAAACCTGCAACCTCTTGAGCCGTAATCAAGTGCTCTATTCAGTTGAGCTAGGAGGCCTAATGTTTTCTTTTCTCCAACGTCTTCCCGCGGCAGATTTGAGATATTTTTCCCGATTTCTTGCCGCGATTCTTGTTTCAAAAGTCTCTATATGGACAATGATCCAAGGTTTACCCTTTTTTGTTGAAGTAGTTGTGCCGTTGTTATGTTCGTTCAACCTTCTAACCGGGTCAGAGGTCAAACCGGTATAATAACTCTTCGCAGACACACTGTAAAGAACGTAAACAAAAAACATCGCTGTTTCTGTTGAGCCCCGCCCGAACGTACCGTTCGGTACGGGCGGGTAGGAGGCCTATTATTTTACTATCGCCCAAGTCTTTTGGTGGGCGATTTCATAAGGGCTGCAAATATATTTCTTTTTAAATTTACCACAAAACCAGCGAATTAAAAACCTATGGATTTTGAGGCTTTTATCAGGGATATCCGAGACTTTCCAAAACCCGGGGTTGTTTTTAAAGATATAACCCCACTACTGAACAACCCGGCAGCCCTGGGCCATGCCAGGGATACCTTATTGGGTTTTCTGAATGGAGATCCAATCGATAAGGTGGTGGGTGTGGGCAGTCGTGGGTTCATCTTTGCACCCATGTTGGCCGAAAAACTGGGTGCGGGTTTTGTGCCAGTGCGCAAAAAAGGCAAACTCCCATACGATACCTTTCAGGAAAGCTATGCCCTGGAATATGGATCAGATACTTTGGAAATCCATATCGATGCTATTGAAAAAGGGGAGCGGGTCCTGATACATGACGACGTGCTCGCTACGGGAGGCACCTCCTCCGCTGTGTGTAAGCTGGTAGAAAAACTAGGCGGAGAAGTCGTGCAATGCAATTTTTTGATCCATCTGAGCTTTTTAAATGGGGCGCAAAAGTTAAACGGATACGCGGTTAAGTCCTTGCTTACCTATTAGTCTATTGCATTTTTAGTGACATAATAGCGCCAGCCTATTACGGCAAGCTGCCACTTTTTAGCCTTAGCAAGGTCAAGTTGTTTTTTAGTCATGGAGGGTAGGAGGGCTTTGTTGAGCTTGGCCAAAAATTGGAATAGCGTTTTTTTCACGGTAACCGAATCTGTGGGAAAGGTACAAAATAAAGCCTGGCATTTGCCAGGCTTTTATGCTTCCGGGAACGGTGCGTCGCTATTTCTGATTAGCCGCCATCATTTTCTTGGCCAGTTCCGCACCAATTAAGGACTCCAGCAAATTGCCATCTCCTGTTTTGCCGTTGTTTCCTTCCATGTAGATCTCAGGAAGATTCAGGCTTTTCAATTGGCCGGCAACCCCAACAGCGGTTTTGTACTCCCACTCGGCGCGCTCTTGTGGTGTAAGCCCTGCACTCACGAGTTTGGCGTTTTGATAGGCCTCCGCATCAGCGGCAACCTTCTTGCTTTGGGCTTTATATTTCTCCACTTCAAACTGTTTTTTCTCCTTGACGAGATTAAACTCTGCCACCTTGGCTTCGGTCTCAGCCGCTATGGTTTTTTGGATCTGCTCTTTCTCCAATCGGGCACGCTCCGCTGCTTTTTCTGCCTCTCCGCGCGCTTTCTCCTTTTGGGCGCGATAGAACTCTCGCTCGGCCTGCTGCTTTTCCAATTGTGTTTGGGCAACTTCCTCTTTTTGCAACTGCAGTCGTTTATCAAAGGTCGCTTCCCAGTCGATTTCGGTTACTACGGCTTGCACTACTGTCAGGCCATAGGCTTTTAGCGAATTGCCTTTTTCCCGTACCGGAAGGCCATCCTTATGCTTTATCCGGAAACGCTTTTGTTTGGTCTCATTATTGACCACAGTTCGCACCGTAGCCGAATCCCCGATAATCTCTTTTGCCTGATTGTCCGAGTACTCTTCAAGCACATACATACCGTTTTCCAATTGATCTTTAAAATACCGATCAAAGTCTGAAGCCTGACCGGAAATATAATCCTGGGCATCCATAAGTTTGCAGGTATTCTTAATACTCTGATCAATATTGGGGATGATCCTGGAACG
The DNA here is from genome assembly GCA_028284665.1 of Croceivirga sp. Classification (GTDB taxonomy): domain Bacteria; phylum Bacteroidota; class Bacteroidia; order Flavobacteriales; family Flavobacteriaceae; genus Croceivirga. Next base: position 302,975 of record JANQRG010000035.1, on the reverse strand, counting down.
AATGAGGTTGCGCTCGGTTTTGTTCCTGTCTGCTACGGAAAGGAATTGTATTTCATCTTCAGTATTGATACTGATGACCACCGAAGTGGCAATCCGTGCCTTTACTGCATCGCTGAACGCCCAATATTTAGCCCGATCCACATTGGCATATTCGCTTTGCTCTCCTAATTCCCCATCAGCGGTTGGGATCACATATTTTATAGGCAGTTCAAACTGAATAGGGATAAGTCTGCCCCACATTTTGGTGTGGATCCCCTGCCGGAACACTGCTTTTTGACCTCCCCAGGGATATTGTACGGCGTACGCGGTGCCAGGCTCTGCATAAAAAAATGTCCCGGTTACAATACTAAGCACAATACCTAGTAACACAAGTTGCAAGCTTCTTCTGGGGGTAAACCACGTAAGCAGTTTTGAATTTTTAAACAATGGCTTGATAATCAATGTGACCAAACCAAAAACAATAACGAGTATTCCTAAGAAAGTCAACATAGGTTTAAAATTTAAAGCCTGCCTTGTCTATCTAATACAGATAAATAGGCGGACAGGGGTTGGACAAAAGTTTTTTGATTTCAGATGAGGAAATCGGTGGTGATGATGTTGCTCACAAAACCACCTCTAGTAACAGAAGGATAAATGTGAGCAACAGTTTTACCAGGGTTATCATGATTGATGTTTTGATTGTTTCTAAACTCCGTTTGTTGATGATTGTTTTTCAATATAAAATGAGAAATGTCATAGTTGCAAATAAATTGATGCTAAATATTAAAATTGAATACAAAAATGTAAGCAAAAAAATGTATTCACCTTCAATATTTAAGTGACCTTCTTGGAAGATCTTAAGGGTTGAAGTAGTTTCCTGTGGTTTTACTAAAAAAGTGTAGGGGTTGAAGGGGGTTTTTTGAGGAAAAACCAAAAACCAAGGGCAATTTCGTTTGGAAAATGTCCTTTTTGTCGGTTTCTATTTTTTAGGAAATAAAAAAACCGACCATGTTCAGGTCGGTTTTTCAGGAGCTTTACCACGAATTCTTGAGATCAATTTTTGCTTTTTGTGGTAAACTCAACCACTCCATTTTTAGCTTTTCTGCCGTATTTTCTTTTGGCGCTTTTTCCTTTGGATACTTCAACAGTCTTAATTTCGTTCGGTGATAGTTTTTTCACCTGTTTTGCGGTGGCCTCTTTTCCATCTATAATGTAGAGGGGATCGCCTTCATCATCATCATTGTCAACAAAGAAAAAGCCATTACCGTTCACCACTTCAATATCCGATTCGTCATCGGAATCCTTGATGATCATAACACTATTTCCTTTCTTAGATTTGCGCTTCTGTATTCTTACCTCATGTCCATCTTCATCGGTTGAATGTACTTTGAATTTTACAGCGTTATCCTCCTCATCTTCAATCACCACCACATTAACATCCCTATCGATCACGTTATCGTGGTCTACCTCGCTACCATCAATATAAACTTTCTTTTTCCCATCCTTCTTGACAACTACGATATCGTTATGTTCCCCAATTTCATCGAATCCATTCCAAACCATGGTATGACTGCCATCTTTATGGATGCTAAAACGTTTCTGCCGGGCCCCTCCAAAGGAAATGGCATTTGCATCGTCGTCAAAAAGCACAAAGATGGGAGAAATGGGACCACCCGAATTGGATTGATAGTTACCGCTAAAAGATTCCCCCCTGGAATTTTTGCCACTTAGTTGCAATGAGATGTCAATGATTTCTTGTTTATCATTGCGGACTACGGTATAGCTAAGATCAATGGCATCCTCATTCAGATCCTTTTTCATTTTTTCCAGTTCCTCATTGGAGGTGTCTTTATTGATGGTGAGTTCTACAGTTTTAACGGGTTGGGGTTTTTTAGACGCTTCCGTACGAGGTTTCTTGATTCTTGTTTGCGTAGCCGTAAACGGGATTAGGCTTGCCGGATCAATAGGCTGACCGAATTTCAGGATCTCAAAATGTAGATGGGGTCCGGTTGATTTTCCCGTACTCCCAACATATCCAATGGTTTCCCCGGCCACTACCTTATCTCCTGCGCTAACGCGTCTATCATTCAAATGTAGATATTTAGACGTGTAACCCTCCTCATGCTCGATGATAATGTACTTCCCGTTGCTACCATTTTGAGCGGAAGTGGCGATTTTCCCATTAGCGGTCGCTACTACTTCTTTTCCAATGGAAGCTACAAGATCAATACCGTTATGAAATTTCATCTCCTTTGTTTCAGGGTCTTTGGCCATGCCAAAACCCGAAGAAATTGCTTTAATATCCTGTCGATGGAGTGGGGAGGTAAAATCTACTACGGTCTTCGGTAGGGGTGCCACTATAGCCGTACCTTCCAAAAACTTAACCTCCTCTCTAGTGTTGAAACTTAGTACGAAAACTGCAAGTAACGGAAGTACCAGTAAGAGTTTTAGTTTGTTGATCCTTTTGGATTGCGTTTGATTTAACATGACTATTCGTTTTTTGATGATGGAATTGAAAAATGGATTTACAATGGCGATGTTATTATTTTGTACCGCCTGTTTCAGCATTAAATATTGATACCTTTTTTTGTCTTCAGCCAGCGTACAGGTCTTTGAATCCGCCAAAAACTCCAGATTTTGTTTTATGGCAGCACGATAGAACCAGACCGGCGGGTTAAACCATTGAAGTATAAATACGATTTCCGTAAGCAGGATGTCAATCGAATGGAGTTCCCGAGCATGAACCTTTTCATGCGATAAAATGGTGTGTAGTTCCCCCGCCGCAAACTGTTTTGGATAATAAAAAATGTATTTAAAAAACGAAAAGGGAGCGATACGCTGGGGAGTCCTTACATGAAAAAAGTTCCCCTCCGAAACAATGTCACTTTCCTTTTTTATAGTTTGTATTGTATACAGTTGAAGTAGTAATCGGAAGGTGAAATAGGCTATTCCAAGCAAGTAGATCGTTACCATAAGGGTAGCCCAGTCAAATTTAGAAACCGCTTCTGTGGCGACAGCCACTACTGCAGTGCTGGGAACAAATTCTATTGCTGTGATTGGAGTGGGTTCAACATAAACGGTCTTGGTTATACTGATGAAAGGTAGAACAAAGGCGATAAGTATTCCAGCGACTAGAAATAAACGATTGCTGGTAAAAAACGTTTCTTTTTTTAAGAATAGGTGATAGGAACCTAAAAATAGAAGAAGAATAGCAGATGATTTTAAAAGGTACACGAAAAATAATTCCATTATTTTTTGTTTTCGATTAGCGTAATAATTTCCCTGAGTTCTTCTACAGATATCTTTTCCTCCCGGGCAAAATGAGAGACCAGATCTTTATAGGAGTTGCCGAAGTAATCAGCTAGCGTAGTACTCACAAACCTTTTCCGATAATGCTCCATACTGATCACTGGAAAGTAGCGGTGGGTATTCCCAAAAGCCTCGTGATCTACAAATCCCTTTTCCTGGAGGTTCCGGACTATAGTAGATAAGGTGTTATAATGGGGTTTGTCCCCTGGTATCTCTGCCAGGATCTCTTTGACAAAGGCTTTTTTAAGGCGCCAAACGATCTTCATTATTTCTTCTTCTTTGTTCGTAAGTTTCTCCATACTACCTGTTTTCATTTCAAACATATCACTGCTTTTTTAGTTATACAACTATTTTTATAGTTATTTAACTATTTGTTTAGTTTTTCTTTTCTGAAAATTCTGGCATGTTCCTCTCTGGCATAGGCTATATTTGCCGTTCAGAACAGCCATTTATGCTAGATGTCTTTTTAATTGTAGCTGGATTAGCCCTGTTAATTGCCGGGGGAAATTGGTTGTTGAAAGCCGCTGTAGCGCTTTCGTTGCGTTTGGCCATACCCAAAATTGTAATTGGGATGACCGTGGTTTCTTTTGCTACTTCGGCCCCTGAACTTATCGTTAGTATCAAAGCGGCCCTGGATGGTTCCCCGGACCTTGCCCTTGGCAATGTGGTAGGTTCCAATATCGCCAATCTTGCCCTTGTATTGGCCGTTACTGTCATCCTGGGAAGTATTGAGGTGCGTAAGAGTTTTTATATCACAGACTGGCCCGTAATGATGGTCGCTAGTTTACTTTTTGTAGGGTTCATTTATTTTGATGGGCTGTTGCAACGGTATGAAGGCGCAATTTTAGTGGTATGCCTCTTCCTGTTTTTGGTCTATTTATTACGGTTCCAGAAAACGGCCGTGGTAGATGAGATGCCCGAAGATGACGTGCTATTACCCTTCTACAAAACACTATTGTTCCTGGTAATAGGAGGTACTGCCCTATGGGGAGGTTCAGAATTACTAATCAACGGAGCAAAGAACCTGGCGGTTTCCTTAGGTGTAAGCGAACGGGTCATCGGGATTACCATAGTTTCCATAGGAACCAGTATCCCGGAATTAGCTGCATCTATTATTGCCATACTTAAAAAGGAAAAGGCTATTTCCGTGGGGAATTTGATTGGTTCCAACATCTTTAACCTGCTGGCGGTTCTGGGGATCACCTCTGTAATTACACCAATCCAGGTAGTTGACCAGCGGTTGTTGACCAGCGATATTTTTTGGATGTTGGGGATCTCTTTCCTGATCCTTCCCCTGGTGTTTTTTCCAAAAGGATTGCGTCTGGGATGGCGGGATGGAGTGATATTGTTGGGATGTTATGTTGTTTTCGTATATACTACGATCCTATAAAAAACCGGCCACACTTTTAAGGGGACCAACTTATGTATACTAATTTGAGGTAGTATTGCCTAAGCATACCCTTCACTTTATTAATGGTAAAGATAATGAAGCCTAAAATCCGGATCTGTTTGCTACTATTCATGGTATGCGGAGCGCTTGCGTTTGGACAGGAAGACGACTTTATTCGGGGCACCCTGGTTGACAAGAACACCAATGCACCAGTGGTTTTTGCCACCATCCGTTTACAAGAAAAAGCGATTGGAGTGATTTCCAATCAAGATGGTGGTTTCCGCATACCACAACGTTTTATGAATTTGGGAGAGACCCTTGTTATCTCCTGTTTGGGCTATAAAAAAAAGAAGATCAGACTTTCGGACCTCTCTCCCGATTTCAATACTACAATTAGATTGGAACCGCAGCCCCTTGAACTTCAAGAGGCTGTTTTAGTGGGGAGACGAAAAAAGCCTCCCTCCCCCCGACAAATAATCAAAAGAGCTATTGAACGGATTCCTCGGAATTATCCCACGGTTCCCTTTGCCTACGTAGGCTATTACAGGGATTACCAACTTAAGGAAAACGAATACATAAACCTTAACGAGGCGCTGTTACATATAACCGACATGGGCTTTGGCCAGAATGACTTAGACCATACAAAGATTCAGATGTATGATTATAAAGCCAATCGTGATTTTAAACGCGATTCTATTGCCGATAATCCCTATGACTACAGGACCCAACAAAAAATAATCAAAAACGCTTTCCTACACGATTTTGGAGGGAATGAGTTCAACATTTTACGCATTCATGACCCCATCCGCAATTATGATGTGAATACCTTTTCTTTTGTAAACAGATTGAACAAAGACCTCCTTAGAAATCATAGTTTTTCAAGACAAAGGGATGCCGAAATCAATGGAAAACGAATGTATGTTGTCCAATTGGAAAAAGATCAACCCAGGAATGACGAGGATGGTTCATTCGAAAATAACAGTAATGTAAATTTTAGATCGGTTTATGGTCTACATGATCCCTCGAATCTTAAAAGAAATAGTGCTTTTAAAGCTGTTGGGAGATTTTACGTTGCTCAGTCAACCTACGCCATTCATAAATTTGAGTATACGCTATATGACTTTAACGGGCCCAAAACGCGAAAATCGAAAAATGAGGATGCCGAAAATCTAATTTTCGAACTTGCTTTAGGATATGAAGAACATAATGGAAAAATGTATTTGAATTACATTTCTTTCCATAATGTATTTAAAGTGAACAGATCCTATTTTAAGGTGGAGAAAATTGTCCTTGATTTAGAAAGAAAATGTTTTGTGATAAGAGCGAACAAACCCCCGATATTTTTTGTGGAGCAGGGCGAACCCAATATTCACCTAAAATACAGAAAGAAAAAAATGGGGATTCGGGAAATCATCAACACCCAAAATGGGATCCTTGTGTATCCGGAAGAAAGCGCAATTGAAGAAATAATCGCCGATTACCACCGGGCCGGGAATGCGGCAACCCCAGCTGCGATGGAGCGTTTTTTCGAATTTGATTTTGTAAATATTAAGGACGTTGATGGCAATCTCCTGAATAGTTTTGTTTTTGAAGAATACCATCAATTCAGAGAGTTTTTTACCCAACAGCTAGTTAGAGATACCATACGGATTCCTCCGATTGAAGCTATAATGAAAAAGGACCGGCCCATCTTTAAAGATCAACCTATAGTGCGGCCTGATAACTTTGATGAGTTTTGGATGAATACGCCACTACAATCAAGGCAATAAAAAACCGCCTTTAAAGAAAAGACGGTTTTCTGATTAAAGCAACAATTAATTTACTAGACTTCTGCAGATTTTACAGTTTTAATGATCCGAGCCGCTACTTTGTAAGGATCGGCATTGGAAGCGGGTCTTCGGTCTTCCAACCAGCCCTTCCAGCCACTCTCTACAGTAGCAATAGGGATTCGGATGGATGCACCTCTATCGGATACACCATAACTAAATTCGTGGATGGATTGGGTTTCGTGTAATCCGGTTAAACGCTCATCGTTAAACTCTCCGTACACTTCTATATGTTCTTCGGTCACAGGTCGGAAAGCCTCACAGATTTTTTCATAAATTTCTTTATTTCCTGCCGTTCTTAAGACAGTATCGGAGAAGTTAGCGTGCATTCCGGAACCGTTCCAGTCTCCTTTTATCGGTTTTGGATGGTAGTCAATATAAAATCCGTATTCTTCGGTTAATCGGTCTAACAGATAACGAGCGGCCCACACCTGGTCTCCGGCGTTTTTGGCCCCTTTGGCAAAGATCTGGAATTCCCACTGGCCACAAGCTACTTCCTGGTTAATACCTTCAAAGTTAATACCTGCTTCCAAACACATATCCGCATGCCGTTCTACCAATTCCCGTCCGTGGGTATTCCTACCCCCAACAGAACAGTAGTACAATCCTTGTGGGCCAGGATATCCTCCCATAGGGAACCCTAAAGGCAATTGGGTCTCGGTATCCATAATAAAGTATTCCTGCTCAAAACCAAACCAGAAATCGTCATTTTCATCATCAATGGTAGCTCTGGAGTTAGATTCGTGCGGAGTGCCGTCTGGATTTAATACTTCAGCAATAACTAAATACCCGTTGTGCCGTGCGGGGTCCGGAAAAATAGCTACCGGTTTCAATAGACAATCCGAAGAGCCTCCTTCCGCTTGTTGGGTAGAACTTCCGTCAAATGACCAAATAGGGCAGTCTTCCAACTTGCCGCTAAAATCTTTTTCAATTTTAGTTTTACTTCTCATGTTGGCCGTTGGAATATATCCATCCAACCAGATATACTCTAATTTAGATTTGCTCATAATCTGTGGTGGTTTTAAAAAATTCACTAAGCGACAAAAATATTTAAATCCATTGATTAATATGGTTTTTTTAAGGGGTAAAAGCAAAAATATTTTGCAAAATTTTAGTTGCCCCTGTTTTTTAAGGGGTATGCTGATAAAAAAGCATTTTTTTTCGTCCATGCTGACAATTTGTTAATTTTACCTGTTAAATGATAGGCCAATGTTAAAGATGAGATTTGAAGCATTATCTGAAAGTCGCAATAGGATCAGTTTGCCCATTACCGAAGGGGAAAAACGGTCAGCTTTATTTGGGAGAAATGTTTTTAACAATGAAAAGATGCAGCAATTCTTATCTGAGGAAGCCTATGAGAAGGTGCAGGCTGCTATTTTTTCCGGGAACAAAATAGATCGGAAAATTGCCGGACAAGTGGCGGAGGGTATGAAAGCCTGGGCGCTTTCCCTGGGCGCTACACATTATACCCATTGGTTTCAACCCCTGACCGGGGCTACGGCCGAAAAACACGACGCCTTTTTCGATGTACAACCCGATGGAAGGGCTTTGGAGCGGTTTGGCGGGAAACAATTGGTGCAGCAGGAGCCGGATGCGTCCAGTTTTCCCAGTGGCGGCTTGCGAAATACCTTTGAAGCCAGAGGCTATACAGCATGGGATCCTACCTCACCCGCTTTCATCTATAAAACAACACTTTGTATTCCAACTATTTTTGTATCCTATACCGGTGAGGCCCTGGATAATAAAGCCCCTTTGTTACGGGCGCTACATGCCGTAGATGATGCCGCTACTGCTGTGGCACAGTATTTTGACAAAAATGTGCGGAAGGTGCATGCCACCTTGGGATGGGAGCAGGAATACTTTTTAGTGGACAAAGCCCTGGCGCAGTCCCGACCGGATATTTTAATGACGGGCCGTACGTTGGTGGGGAATTCGGCAGCCAAAGAACAGCAACTGGATGATCATTACTTTGGAGTGATCCCGAGCAGGGTACTCGGTTTTATGAGTGCTTTGGAACAAGAATGTATGTTGTTAGGGATTCCGGTGAAAACCCGTCACAACGAGGTCGCCCCTAACCAATTCGAAATGGCGCCTGTTTTTGAAGAAGCTAACCTTTCCGTAGACCACAATCTGCTACTGATGGATATCATGGAAGAGATCGCGGATCGGCATGGCTTTAAGGTGCTGTTTCACGAAAAGCCTTTTTCCGGGATTAACGGGTCAGGGAAACACAACAACTGGTCCCTGGCTACGGATACGGGGGTAAATCTGCTCAGTCCGGGGACCACCCCGATGAAGAATTTACAATTCCTCACCTTTTTTGTAAACACAATAAAAGCGGTAGATAATTATGAAGAATTGTTGCGTTCTTCCATTGCTTCCGCTAGTAACGATCATCGACTGGGGGCTAACGAAGCCCCTCCCGCGATCATCTCCATTTTTATTGGTGAGCAACTGGCCAATGTCCTGGATGAATTGGAAGGCGTTTCCAAAGGAAAGCTGTCCCCTAAAGAAAAAACAGAATTGAAACTCAACGTGGTGGGTAAAATCCCCGAGATCTTACTAGACAATACGGATAGAAATCGTACTTCGCCCTTTGCCTTTACCGGTAATAAGTTTGAGATGCGTGGGGTAGGGGCCAAGATGAATTGTGCCAAACCCATGACGGTACTCAATACCATTATGGCCAAACAACTCAAGGATTTTAAGAAAGAAGTAGATGCCTTGATCGAAGGGAAGCAGTTAAAAAAAGATGAGGCAGTATTCAACGTGTTGCGGGAATACATCAAGACCTCCAAACGAATTCGCTTTGATGGGGATGGCTATAGTTTTAACTGGCAGGAAGAGGCCCGCAAACGGAAATTAAGCCATAACCGAAATGCCCCGGAGGCACTGCAGGTACTGACCGCTAAGGAGAGCATTGCACTGTTCAAAGTTACCGAGGTGATGAGTGCAACCGAATTGAAAGCCCACCAGGAGGTAGAACTGGATAACTATGTTTTCCACTTGCAGATAGAAGGCCGTATTCTGGGAGAATTGGTCTACAATCATATCATACCAGCTGCGGTGGCCTATCAAAATCAATTGCTCACCAACGTTACTGGTCTAAAGGAGGTATATGGGGCGGCGCATAAAGGCTTTACCGAAGCCCAACTCAATATTCTGGAACAAACCGCCGGTCACGTTGCCGAAATGAAAAAAGTAACGGATGCCATGCGGGATGCAAAAAACCGGGCAGATAATCTGGCCACGGTAGCCAAAAAAGCGCAAACCTATTGCAACACGATCAAACCCTATTTTGATAGTATTCGGGAACACGCGGATGCTTTAGAGCGTCTGGTGCCGGATGACCTCTGGCCGTTAACCAAATACCGGGAATTACTATTTGTAAAATAGTTTATCATAATACCGGCTCCTCCCTTTTGTCTTCGACGACCCCTCTCGAGTACTCGGGATCGGGGGAGAAGAAGATGGGAAAGGGGAGGTGATCCTGGATTTACCAGGATCGGAGGGGTTTGAAAAAAGTTTATTTTTGACCGGAATACCAACTCAATGCAACTCACCCTCCAGAACATCCAGGCTGCCAAAAAACGAATAGCACCGTACATTAATCAGACACCGATTCTGACTTCCTCTCTTTTAAACGAGTGGTTAGGCCATGAGGTGTTCTTTAAGTGCGAGAATTTCCAAAAGATCGGAGCGTTTAAAGCACGTGGTGGATTGAGCACGGTTACATGGCTTATGGAATCGGGACAGCAACCCAAACATATTGTGGCTAACAGTTCGGGCAACCACGCCCAGGCGGTAGCCTATGCTGCCCGACAGTTTAACATTCCGGCTACTATTTTTATGCCGGAATACTCTTCACAGATCAAGATTCGGGCTACCGAGGGCTATGGTGCTAGGGTAGTACTGTCCGTTACCCGGGATGAAACCGACGTTCGGGTACGAGAAGCGGCAAAAGAAGAAGGCACCTATTGGATCCCACCCTTTAACCATGAACAGGTGATCTGCGGACAAGGCACGGCAGCCTATGAAGCCCTTTCGGAGTTGGAGGGGATTACTGCTGTTTTTGCGCCCTGTGGGGGTGGTGGACTGCTCTCCGGGACACTTATAGCAACTAAGGGGCTTTCCCCAAAAACTCAGGTTATAGGGGTGGAGCCATTGAATGCCAATGATGCCGCAGAGTCTTTACGAAAAGGGAGCATTCAACGATTGACCGGAATTCCCAATACCCTGGCCGACGGGGCTATGACCATGGCCGTGGGGGAGCTTACGTTTGAGTACCTAAAACAACTGGACCAATTTTATGAGGTAGGGGAGGAAGCCATGATCTATTGGACGCAATGGCTGTCCCACCTTCTGAAAATTCGCTTAGAACCTACCTGCGCTTTACCGATGGAAGCGGTACGGCAATGGCTCCAAACCCAAACAGCAAAACAACGGGTTTTGGTTATCATTTCAGGAGGAAACGTAGATCAACAAACCATGCAGAAGATTTGGGCGCGGGATTATTTACAGCGACCGCCGACACTAGCTGAATAATAATAACCTTAAAGCGAGAGATACCGGTATCATGGGAAGCCGGCTACTTTGCCCTTTAGATAAGGGGATATAAAGGATTACAACCATAGCAAGTAAGATCAGCGAGCTTCTGGAAGGCTCTGGAGGCTGGTTTGGTCAAATTTTGCAGTTTTTTATGACCGTTTTGTAGTTAATAATAAAAAGCACCCTTTTTCATCGGTTGTATTTCCTATTTTGGAGATATATAATTGTATAAACTAGTTATGCAACATTTTAACTTATTGAAGAGCTTCTATAAACCCAAAAACGATTACGAATGAGCAGTATTCAGGACATGAATAATCGCACGAAGCAAAATCGTAATCTGAGACCTTCGAAACGTGCAAAATTCAAGGAAAATAACCGGGAAACTAAATGCGCTGGATCAAACCAAGAGGACAAGCCAACCTTTAAGGAATTTTCAGAGTTTCAAGTGGAAAAGACAATTGATAAATTTAGACAGGAAGCTAAATCCAAAAAACGGCTGGAATTGATATTATTGATTGTCTTTTTAGGAGTAGCAGATTCTTTAATAGCCTACGAAATCATTTCTACAAAAGACAGTCCTAAGAAATCTGAAATCAAAGAATCTACAATTGATTATGATACCTCACCACCGATAACATGGAGCGGCTAACGACCCAACCCTTTAAAACTACCATTTTCAGACTTATACTACACACCCAAATTTGGGACATTGGACTTTGAGATACAAATTGAGAGAACTTATGAAGTTTATTCTTCTAATATGGTTGTAGATAATACAACTAACATTCTATTTTTTGATAGTATTTGTAATCTAACGAGCAAACTCCTTCCTAAAGATGGATAAATCTCGTGGATGTATGTAGGACCAAAAAAGGAAGACTTAGGACCTAAAAAGATCCTCTATGCATTGGCTAATGATGATACAAATAAAGATGGTCTGATCAATACTAATGACATAGAGAATTTGTTCATTTCAGAATTAGATGGTAAGAATCTTACTCAAGTAACAGACCGCCGCGTAAACAGTATAGAATGGATTGGCAGTAGGAATGAATTGCTCATGGAATTCGTTAATCAGCAGGAGGAAAAAGATAGCCTTTATGAAATATCAATACAGAGACCAAGACCTTGGGGCTAACCAATAAAAGGATAAATGAAAAAAACGTTGCACAACAGTAGCTATAATTCAAACCTACTTCCAAGTTCGGTTAAAAATATTCCTACATCAGAGTAACGAAAAGGAAACTTGCTAAATTTACAGATAGTATTGATCTAACTGTAAACATACGAGCCGAGACCGTTGTAAGGTATTTGTAAAATCTTAATTTGGGATGTTAGACAAAAACTAAATACTACGTTTATGACAAAAACAAATCCAAAGGTTTTTCCGGAAAACATAGTACTTGTTTTAATACTAATAGGTTTATTTTTTGTTAGGTGCAACAAGCAGGAAGAAGATTTGAATATGCCACCCTCATCTATTATTATTAATGAAATAATATTAAGTAAAAGTCCTAATGTAGCCACAATATCTTGGCAAGAATCTATTGACCCTGAACAGGATGAGGTTAATTATCAAATAGAATTCTATATATACAATATGGAATCTTCAGATTATGAAAAAATTGGATCCTACAATTCTTCAGAGACCACGTATTCGTTCAATAATTTGGATGTTTTAAAAAAATATAGAGTCGAAATTTTTGCATCGGACGATATAGGAAATAAATCAGAAACCATCTCATTCGAGATAGAGTATCCTAGGAATTCCATTCCTCCTTCTAAAGTGGATAATATTGAATACTTTCATGATAAAGCTAACAATTCCATAACCATTTCTTGGGAAAGTGCCATAGATACAGGTGGAGATGAAATTAGTTACGAATTAGATATTTATATATACCCGGAAGACAATACAAATAATCCTGAGGTTTTTATCGTTAAAGAATTAGTTACAAGTGAATTAGAATACACTTTTAACACAAATGAATCCAGAGATTATTATTTGAATATTACTGCTCTTGATGTTTATGGTAATAGAAGTACTCAAACAAGAAAACTTCTTTTTATTATACCCACCGGGATTTGGGAGGGCGATTTAAATTTCGTAAGCCAAGAGGATGTAGATAGATTCATTGGTCATGATATACAGATTATCAACGGAAATATTATAATTCGCGAACCACATGTAACTTTTAGACATGTTGTAACACCAATTACCGAGCCTATTGTAGATTTATCCCCACTAGAAGGAATAAAAACCATTAATGGAGATGTTTTTTTAAATTCTTATGGTTATCATCGATTCGAAAATCTATCAGCTTTCGGTGAAGTAACCTCGATTCAAGGAACTCTGGAAATAACGCAAACTCCAGGAAATATCAGCGATTATTATCAACATCAACCTAATTTTGTAAAAAATCTAGAAGGCCTTTCTAATTTATCAACTTTAGGAGGATTGGTAATCGACAATCACAGATCATTAGAGACAATTCAAAGTTTAAATAGCTTATCTGAAGTTAAAGAAGGGGGTATTCGAATATCGTATAACGAAAATTTAAGTGTAATTTCAGGTTTTCAGAACCTTCTATCCATTGAAGGTGATTTACGTTTATCTAACAACCCTTCTCTTCATTCAGTAAATGCCTTTAACAATCTTAATTTTGTTGCTAATGATTTAACCATACTTGAGACTAAGCTAAAAAATCTAGATTTTTTAGCTAATTTATCCGAAGTTAAAGGATTAAAATTGGTTAGTAATCCAGATTTATTGGATGGTAATTTATTGAATTTAATAACTTTAAGCAATTTGTCTGTAATTGAAAATAATTCGCTGGAAAGTGTGCATATAACTCAAGGAAATATTCAATCAAATAAACCAGTAAGCATTAGAATTTCAGATAACCCGAACCTCAATACTGTTACTGGATTCGAAGATGTTTTGACTTTTACAGAAATAGATATCAGGAATAACCCAAAGTTTACATCTCTTAATGGTTTTAATAATGTGGTCACCATTCAAAATTACTTAAGAATTGCTAATAACGACATCCTTAACAACCTAGATGCTTTATCCAATTTGAGTTTAATTGAATGTGGGGATCCGGTTTATAATTCTAATGGTGAAATAGAAGGTAATCTAGTAATCACTGGTAATTTTAATCTTACCAATTTTTGTGGACTTACCAACATTTTTGTAGTGAATGGGCTTTGTTCACTTGAATATTTGATAAGTCAAAATGCATTTAACCCGACCAATCAAGATTTCTTAAATGGTAATTGCAATAACTGATGTATATATACGAAGAATATAAATGTTTCTTCTACCCTTTTGAATTAATAAAATAGTTCAAACAAAATTTTCTTAAATATAGAATCCTAAAAAAGCATTTTTTCTGTAAGTGTCCCTAAAAACAGCTATGGTTAAAACCAGAATATTAACTGTAGTTTTAAGGACATGAAAAGAAGTCGATTCTCGGAGACCCAATTCGTCAAAATCCTCATACAACGCGTACTGATCGTCATTTCCAGGGGCAATGTGGATCAACAAACGATGCAGAAGATTTGGGTGCGGGATTTACAGCGGCCACCGACACTAATAGCATAGCGTACACTAACAAAAGTAAAAACCATTTCAACCCAATTAGCGGAAGCAATGCAGATAGTTATTCATTACTTTTTACATTTTGGATTTCCAATAGTCATAGCGTATGGCTTTTTTGGAAAGGACTGGAAAAAAGTCTACCTTATTCTAATTGCTACTATCTTGGTAGATCTGGATCATCTTTTCGCTGATACTATTTTCCAGGCAGATCGATGTAGTATAAATTTTCACCCCTTACATACCTATTACGCGATGATAGGGTATGCTGTACTGCTCTTTTTCCGTAAACCGTTTAATATTATCGGGATAGGGCTGTTGTTTCATATGTTGACGGATTTTATTGACTGTCTACTCATGTAAGCCCATCGTTTTATAACTCTTTTTATTGGGTTTATTACTTTTTTAGGGCATGGCGCCGTATTTTGCACATAGCCAAACAAATTCTCGGGCAATTAGTGGATGAAAAAGAACCTTAAAGCATTTTCAGGATTTTTGATGACATTATGTTTTTTGGGGTGTCACTCTCAAAAGAGGCATGCTGCTTTAGCACATACTAAAGAAGAAATTCAAAATTTAATTTTAGGAGAGTGGGAAAGGCAAGCAATTGACGACGAAACTGACTATTGTAACAACTCTGATAGGATAATCATTAGCCTATATAAGAGTGATAGTTTTAAATCTGATGGTTTGATCGATTACTTTTCATACCTGAGTTCTGACGAAAATAAAAGCATTTGTTACATCGAACATCCTAGTGAATCTTTAGTGTTTTATGATATTATTGCCAACGATAATGGAATAAAACTATCCATTATTGGTTACCTCTATTCAAAGGAATGGGATCTAAAAATTATAAGTCGGAACGAGATAAGCATTGATACTATTAACTATGTCAGAAGTAAGCTGATCAAGGATTATTCCTGGCATAACAACAGTTACTTTAATTACATGAAGTAGGATACAACAACAACAATGGCTACAACCTGCCCTACTAAATCGTTCAGGCGGGTTCTACTTTTTCTAATAATCCAGAATAAGAATATCTACTTTTAGTCAGCTTGATTTCAGAAGCCGAAATCATAGCTGGACTGTTACTAGTAATTTAATCCTCAAATGAAAAAAATCTGCATTTTCCCGATTATCGCATGCTTGGTCTTTGGTTTCGGGTGCAATTCAAAAAATAGTTCTGCTTCCAACAAGGAAAGTGTGGCAATCGAAAAATTCACGGGCAAACAAGAAACTAAATTGTTCGTATCCGATTTTTTTGAATTTGATCTGTCGTTTACTGATTTCAATCATGCAAAAACACAGTTTGGAACAATTCTTTTCAATGAAGATGGTGATTTTGAATCGGTGAATAACGTATCGAATACAATAGTAATCGGTAGACTTCCCAAAATGTCAGAGGCAGCAGGAATAGAATTCATAAAAAGCTTATATCCAAAAGGGGATCATCCTTACGAGGAAATAATATCTACCAAAATTCAATACACTTCCATAGGAGATTACGAAGCTACTGTATTGGATACGCCATACGTATTTGACGATGTTGAGGGAATTCTATATTTAGCGATATTGAAAGGGGATAAATGGAGTCTGGCTTTTCGGGGTCAAGCATTTGGAAATAGAAGACTGGAGCTATTGGAAAAATACAAAAAGACGGTAAAGTCAATACGACTAAAATAAATAACGACTGGCAATACCGTGTATAGTTAATAACGATTCCATTTCCCATGCTTCGACTCACTTCGGCAAGCTCAGTACAGGCAGGAAAATCTGAGGCAATCGATTATCTTTAAAGTGTAGTGTAAAAGAAATCCGCTTTTTCACAACCAATCCTAAACAAGACTAGACTGTTGTAGTACATTTGGCATGAATTTGCATAAATCGTATGAATTTTAGCAAAACATTTGATTTCCTAAAAAAGGACCAGAAATTTGGAAAGGTCGTTATAGCTGTAATTGCTGTAATCGCGCTAGTCGGAATTGGGCAACAATATTGGGAACAAAAACAAATATTTGACGATAGAGGGACAACAATAGGGATTGTCACTGAATATCTGGAAGCTGGATGGAGAAGTGATGCACTACTTTACGAATATTCCGTGGATGGAAAAAAATACACTAGCAGAGTTGGTGTCTCGAGAAGGACCGATAAAAAAGCCGGGGAAAAACTTAAAAAAGAATTCAAAGTTTATTTTGCCAGGACAAAACCGGAGCTTAGTGTAATTGACCTTGCCGAATTGGAGGAATTTAAAACGACCGTGGAGTTTTTTGATTTTTAAAAGCGCACTACAACACAGTGTATGGTTAATTACTCCTGCCAGTTTGTATACCTTTGGAATACTGGCAATGCCGGAACCGTTCGCAAACCTTTAAACTAAATGGATGAAAAGTAACAAAGCCCTCTTGGTCATTGATATGCAAAAAGGCGCTTTCACGCCTGAAACCCCTCGATTTGATACCAATGGAGTAGTACAACGAATCAACGGACTAGCGAAAGCATTTCGTCAAATGGGCTTTCCCGTGGTATTCATCCAACATGACGGCAATGGGACCGGGGAATTTGAAAAAAATACCTGGGAGTGGGAATTATTGGACGAACTTCAAGTGGAACCTGCTGATATTCGACTGGACAAATATGCTAACGATGTTTTTTACAACTCCAAACTACAACTGATACTAGCGGAATTGAACGTAGCAGAATTGATAATTACGGGATGCGCGACAGACTTTTGCGTTGAATCTACGGTTCAATCCGCCCTGGCTAAAGATTATGATGTGACCGTGGTTGCCGACGGACATACCACAGGTGAAAGGCCCCATTTAAGCGCTGGAAAAGTAATCGAGCATTATAATTGGGTGTGGCAAAATATGATTCCGACAAAGGGAAAAATTATGGTGGAACACTACGATAAGCTGATAAAAATGGCTGCCGACACGGCGTATGGCCAATAAAGATTAAAGTGTTGACTTGAATCGCTTTTTGGTTTAATTACAGTATCTTATCGTACGAAAAGTAGAATGGATACCCGGCAATACTCATATCTGAAACCGTTAGGGATGCATTATATAATCAAACCAAAATAGTATAGTTATGAGAATTTATCGACTCCTACTTGCCGGATTAGTGCTAACAGGATTAAATGCCTGTAAGGAAACGACTGTAGATCAACATGCTGAAGCTGAGAAACTAATGGAACTGTCGAAAGATTGGGCCAAATCAGTACAAGACAGAGATGTTGAAAAGATGTTATCGTATTGGGCGGATGACGCTATCCTTATGTCGGAAAATGAGGCGGCAGTAATTGGAATCGATTCGCTTACGGCCATGGTAGAACGTTCTATGAAAATACCCGGTTTCAACATTAATTGGAACCCCCAAGAAGCCTACGTTTCTAAAGGCGGAGATTTGGGATACGTCATTATCAAGAATTACATGACCATGCCTATCGACACTTTGGGTAACACACGGACTGTATTCAATAAGGGGGTGGAAATCTGGAAAAAGCAGACGGATGGGTCCTGGAAGAACGTAGTTGATATTAGCAATAGAGACCCCTCTATAAATTCCATCGATTAAAATCAACGCACCCCAGCGCTACCCGTATTTCACTTTACATTTGACCACCCCATAAAACGGCTAACTTTTAAACGACTCGATTTCTAAATTCAAAAAATCTTACCACCTAAAAAGGCAGGAATTCTATGAAAAAACGAATCAGTATTTTGGTAATTTTGACCATAACGCTCTCTACAGTAGCACAAAACCCCATTCCTCAAGTTGTAAGTGGTACCATTGAACGTATTGAGGACTTCAATTCAAAGTACGTCACCTCAAGAACTATTGATGTCTGGGTGCCGGACGGCTATTCCGAATCGAAACGTTATGCGGTGCTGTACATGCACGATGGACAAATGCTATTTGATCCTGGGGTCACCTGGAACAAGCAAGCATGGAACGTCGATGATGTGGCCGCCGAATTATTAGGGTCCGATAAAGTCAGGGAATTCATTATCGTAGGTATTTGGAATGGAGGCGCTACAAGACACCCGGATTATTTCCCGCAAAAGCCATTTGAAGCCTTGTCGAAAATTGAAAAAGACACGGTAACCGCGCAATTGCAAGGAGCTTCGAGAAATATATCAGGCGTTTTTAGCCCCCAATCCGATAACTATTTGAAGTGTATTGTGGAGGAAGTAAAACCGTTCATTGATAAAACGTATGCTGTTCATACCAACAAAGAAAATACGTATATCGCCGGTAGTAGTATGGGGGGATTAATTTCAATGTATGCGCTATGCGAGTATCCCAACGTATTTGGAGGTGCAGCCTGTTTGTCAACCCATTGGCCGGGCACATTTACGCTTGAAAATAATCCTGTACCGGACGCCTTCCTAAACTATTTAGAAAATAACCTGCCCAATCCCAGGGAAAACAAGATATACTTCGATTGCGGGGATACAACCTTAGATCGCTTATATCCTGAAATCCAAAAGAAAGTAGATCGGTTACTACTCGAAAAAGGATATGACGAAAGTAACTGGCGTACCGAATTCTTCCCCGGGGAAGATCACAGTGAAAGGGCATGGAATAAGCGACTCCATATTCCTTTGGAATTTTTGTTAGGAAAATAGTTTTTGCTGCTGATGATTAATAAAGCATAGCGTACCGTACTACACCCTGGAGGTTCATCCTTAGAGTCGATTGGAAAAACGGAGCACGCCGCATGCTGGAAATACTATCCAACTACAACAATAGCTACAGGGTAAGCGTTACCTATACTTCAAAACCAAATCATGAAGAAAATCTACTTCCTTATTGTGCTGTTCATTTTTAGTACCGGATCTGCCCAATCGGACAACGTATTTGGCGTTAAGGCGGGCACTAATTTTTCCCAATTCACACCCGATGTGGAAATTGCTGGCGTTGAGGCGTTGGACTATAGGCTAAAAATAGGGTATTATGTCGGAGTGTTCTATTCCGTAAACGTATCCGAAAAATTCAGTGTACAACCTGAACTTTTGTTTGCCAATCAGGGAACACGAACATCTCTGGGGGATATTCCGATACGACAAGCTATCGATGAGCCTGAGATTCTGGTGGATATCAGGACAAATGTAAACGAGCTTGTCATTTTACTACCGATAACCCTAAGATATCAGGTAACGGAGTCTTTTTTTCTGGAATTAGGACCACAGCTAAGTTATGCTGTAGAACGTACCGAAGTCATCAAAAGAAGTGAATTAGATCCGTCAACAGAAGGAGACGAAGTTGCAGATTCCCCTTTCGTCAATGATTTCGATAGATTTGACGCCGGAATAAACCTGGGCATCGGGGTTCTCATTACAAAAGGATTGGAATTGAATGGGAGGTATACCCTTGGAATAATCGAAAGGGACGACAATTACAAGACTTCGGTGATCAGCATTGGACTGGGCTACAAAATATAAGGACTACTCTTTTTGCTCTTCGGATTTTGAACGCCACCAGGTAGCCAACGAAGAACCGGTAATGTTCATGAATGGGCCAAAAACAGCCGGAGCAAGCCCCATGGTCGCCACCCGACCCATTTCTAAAGCGATCCCTGAAGCCAAACCGGCATTTTGCATCCCTACTTCAAAAGCGATGGTACGCGCCGAATTTTTATCCAGCCCCACCAAGCGGCAACCCCAGTACCCAAAAAGGTAACCGCATAAATTATGAACAAGTACTACCAGAATCAGTGCCAAACCAATGGTTAACAGGGAATCACGTCCTGCTGCAGTAATAATCGTGATAATGATGGTAATACCGGCCATAGATACAATGGGCATCGCCTTATCCAACCAGGGAAACCTACCGTGTGCAAATTTATTGAAGGCCAGTCCCAGTAGGATAGGGAGTATCACGATCTTAAAAATACTCCAAAGCATGCCCAAAAAATCGATGGGAACCAGTTGATCGGCCAATAATTTCATTAAAAAGGGGGTGAATAGGGGCGCCAACAAAGTAGCAACGGCCGTTAAAGTTAACGACAAAGCCAAATTGGCCCCGGCAATATAGGACATTACATTGGAAGCCAGTCCACTGGGGGAGCAACCCACCAAAATTATGCCTGCCGCAATTTCCGGAGGAAATCCGGAAATGTAGGCGAGTCCGGTCCCCACTAATGGCATTATGGAGAATTGGCAAATAACACCCACCAATACCCCTTTCGGCATTTTGATCACACCGTAAAAATCCTGTATGCTCATAGAAGTCCCCATGCCAAACATGATGATCATGAGCAAAGGAACAATCAGGTTTTTAAGATCAAAACTCCCGATATTGCGAAAAAGCTGAGGATAATAAAGGGAGGCTACTACAGCCGCAAAAATCAATATGGTAAACGAAAAGCCTCGGAAAAAGCGATGCGTTCGCACCCCTAAGGCCAGGCTTAGAAAAAAAAGGATCAACAGCACGCCCAGATAGCTGGTGATTTGAAGAATCAAAAATAGTAGGATCATTGCTAACAGGACAGCACTGATGCCTAACAAAAGCTTTCCATGCCTTTTCATTGCTTTTTGAATCCGATATAGATTGACTAAATTTAACACTTAGCAGGCGTACTTACCCCAATTTGTCCAACGATTTATGACTGAATCAAAAAAAAGAATGCATACCCTGAATGTTTTCCGCTCAATAACAGTTGTTTTATGTTGCTGTATGGGGTGTCAAGAGTCCGTTCCGCTTTTTGAACCCGATTCCGAGGCTTGGGTGATGCAAGGAAATGCCCAATGGAACTTCACGCAAGAAGCTTTGGTGGGAGTAACCACAGGTACAGAGGGTTTTATCATGACGAAGAACACCTATGAGGACTTCCAACTGGAATTGGAATTCTATCCGGATAGCACTATTAATTCGGGGGTTTTTGTACGATGTAAAGCGATTGCGCTCGATGCTTCCGACTGCCACGAAATGAATATCTGGGACCTGCACCCGAACCAAGAGTTTCGAACAGGGGCCATAGTGACCAAGGCGGCACCTAAGGTTACGGTGAATACGGTAAACCAATGGAATACCTATAAAATTCGCTGTTTGGATGCCCAGGTCAATGTTTGGGTAAATGACTCGCTGACCGCATCATTTGAAGATGGTATCCTAGGGCCGGGTCATATCGGACTCCAGGCTGCCGGAAGTGGAACGATCAAATTTCGGAATATCTTCCTACAGGAGCTATAAAATGGATTCGGTCGATACCAATTGTATGCCAAGGTTTTCCTAAGACGGGTATTTGAGGGGGAATTACAGTATCTGTTCAGAGTAACTGTGATTTAGCAGGCTTCTGGATGGCTATGGAAGCCATTTTGATGAAATTTTGCCCTTTTTTACACCTATTCCGTGCTATGTGGGCACGAAATAAAAAGTAACGTTTTACATCGGTTTTATTCTTATTTTGGGTGTATACAGATGTGTTTTACATCTATATAAACAAGTTACCACACATTTAAAAAAGCAAATTGCAAAGATTTACCATATTGATTTTATTCATATTTATAACCAGTTGTGGCGGAAATGAAAATGATTTTTCAGATTTGAAACCTACCTATTCGGATTTTGAAAATGTTTGGGAAGAAAGAAACCTATTTGGAAAAGTAAAAGAAATTGAATTTGCCAAAACCGTTTATCAATATCAGAATAAAGACGGTAAGTCAAATAAAATTTACCAAGAGAAATTTACCGAATTCGGAGCTTTAAGTGAAAAATCTAATTTTAACGAGAACGACGAACTTTTTCAAAAAGATATTTATGAATTCGACGGGAAAAATTTAATCAGAAATATTTCAACCAATAAAAAAGGTAAAACCAATTATGTTTTGAATATCAAAACTGATACGATAAACAATACCACTACTAACGAATGGTTTGTTAATGATACCTTGAATTCAAGAATGAACCTTTTTTATGATAAAGAAGATTTACTAACTAAAAAAGTTGTTGTTGAGCAAAACGACACAACCGTTACTATCTATGAGTACATTTTTGACAAATCAAACCGGATAATTGAGGAAAAACAAATTCAGGAAGACAATGATGAACCTATTTATCACAACCTATTCACTTATGATAATTCTGGAAATTTAACCAAAAGTATCACTAAAACTATTTGGACTACATTCAAAACAGAAACCGAGTGGAATGATAAGCGAATATATAAAGAAACTGAGTACACAATTTCAGCAGATGAAAAACAGCATCTTGACCAAGTGACCGAATTCGATAAATTATACAATCCAAGAAATATAAGGATTTATGAAAATTCAGAACTCAATCGAGAAATCAAATACAATTATCGTTTTGACAAGAAAGGCAATTGGATTGAGAGAGAAGTCTTTATCAAAGAACATTTTGCAAAGTCCAATGTATTTATACCAATTTATCAAGAAACCAGAAGAATCAAATACTGGGAATAAAAACGTGTGGTAACAATGACAATAATTCATCCCGCTCCCGAGTACTCGGGAGCGACGAAATCATAGCTGGACCGTTGTGTTTCATTGAATAAAATGGCAAGAAGAAAAGAATTTAAAACTATTGCAGATGGACTTGTGAGTTCTTTCGTCAGCCGAAACAATGATGTATACGGTTATTGGGGGATTGGGAAATTGTACTCTCACATGGTCTCGACAAGATCAATGGAATTGAAAATTGATTTACTACAAAGAACAATAGAACCTAAAAACGAGGAATTCAAAATATTGATTAACGAATTTGCTAATCGACTAATGAATCAAATTAAGAATAGACGATTAAATAATGAATTTTTGAAAAAAGCTGAATTAACAATAATCGGATTCCCAAATGAACCATCGCCATATTTTGGAAGAATGGCTCCAAATAAAGTAAACTGCCGATTAGTGATAGTGGATGATTTACATCGTAAGTATATGAGTGAAGCAAACACATGGTGCAGAGAGCATAATGCAGAAAATGAATTGAAAAGTACCAGAGAGTATAAATAAAAACGAAAACACAACAAGGTGTATAGTGCATACCCTTCGGGATACGCACCATACACAGAACGTTGTAGTACATTTTGAATGAATAGATTCATACTCATATTTATAATTACACTCTCCAATACCCTATTTGGACAGGAATCGAGTATTGAATCAAAAATTATTAGTGTTACATGCGATGAAAATATTGATGTTTATCGCTTTAATACAAGACTTACAAAAGACTCGATTGTTAATGGCAATCGAATCATTCATTTCTCAACCACCGCTACTTGCTGCGTCAATTTTGAAATCGAATCTAAATTGACTGAAAACAAGGTCAAAATTAATCTTAGGGAATATGGAGATGTATGTGAGTGCATTTGCGCTTATGATTTTGTGGTACAATTCAATTCGGAATTAACCCCTGAAACAAATTTTTTTATCAAAAACAAAGAACTGAAAACAGACTTGCCAAAAGTACGTCCTTACGAAAAAAGATATTTTGTGTATGAAAATGACACTACTGGATTTGATGATGAAAATGGACTTAGACAAGGGTACATGGTTATTAATAGAGGGAAAGACTTAAAAAAAATATATTGGAAAGATGGAAAATTTATTAAACTTGAGATTACTGACTTGAAAGGAAATATCCTAATTTCCGAAACGGACGAAGACAAAATGTTCGATCACTAAAAAACGTATTACAACACAGGCTATAATTTATGGCATCCCCCAACCCCAATAAAATTTTTAAATTTAGTTGTCCACCAAACAAGCCTCGGAAATGAATTCAACAGTGCCTTCCTCTCCCCCGAGTGCTCTGGGTCGTCGGGGGCAATAAGGTTCCGAGCGAAGCGAACAGCGAATGCAAATCATACCTACCTGCATACCAGAGGCATGTAAACCGCAAAGCAGGACCGGGGTTGTTGTGCGATATCTAAAGAAACACATAGTAATTCGCTATTACCCTAATACTATGGGGTTAACTGCCATTTAGAATGAACATTGAAGAATATATAAGGAAGAACATTGACTATTCCTTCCAGGAGAACGAACTACCCTTTAAGATCCGGCAGGGAAAAGTAAAGAAGGGAGAAGTCATTTGTGATTATAATCAAATTGAAAGCAAGGTCTATTTTCTTCAAAAGGGCATAGTACAAGTGAATATTGAAAATGCTAACAAGGATATCAGAATTGTCGACTTCTTTTTTGAAAACAGTTTTTTCTGTTCCTATGCTTCTTTGTTAACTTCAGCGCCTTCGGATGTGCAAATAGTAGCAACCACCGATTGTGAATTGGAAGAAATTAGCGCGCATGAGTTATTCCAAGCCTATAAACATTCGTTAATTGTCAACCAGTTAGGGCGCTACGAAACGGAAAAGCTGTATTTGAAAAGAGTAAAGCGTGAAAAAGAGTTTTTAACGCAAACTGCTGAAGAGCGGTATATCAATTTAATTTCAGCCAATTCTGAAATTACAAATCATCTTAGTATAGATGCAATAGCCAAATATTTAGGCATACACCCGGAAAGCCTTAGTAGAATACGAAGAAAATCCATTCAACGGATCAAAAAAACGAACAAACTAACCTAGGTTAGGCCTGTTGGGTCATATCATGAAGTATCTTTCAGAATCTCACCGAAAGACCTTGGTAACGATATGCTGTACAAACTGCTTAAAAAGCCATTTTTTGGAAGGTTCATGGTTGAATGGAGAAATCCGTTAGCAACACAGCAAAAAGAAAAATGGAAGGCTGTCGAAACACCTAGTAAAACGGGAGTTACCATTAAAGGGTTATTTGCCCACAGCAATACAAGCCCATCAAAGGCTACTATAGTTTTAGGTCATCCCATGGGAAAGGAAGCTAAAGGCTTTTTTCTTAAAAGTGGTTATGCTGACTTGCTATTAAACAATGGTTACAATGTGCTGGTTTTTGATATAAATGGGTTTGGGGAAAGCGATAATGGTAATTTCTTATACCACGAAGACATTCTTGCCATAGGAAAAAAAGCAAAGGAATTGACCGATGAATTACCTATCGGTTATCACGGTGTATCCTTAGGGGGGCAATGGGCTACTATTGCATTTACCGATCCGTCGCACCCTTATCAGTTTGCCATCATAGAAAGTGCAGCAACAACTTTGGACGAGTTTTGGATACACTTTCCAATGGCCTATAAAGTCCTGAAAATACTTAATGTATTGATGCCTAAAGTCAGACAAAAGGTAAATATGCTGGAGCGGATTAAAGAAGCGAAGCATTTAAAATCTATGCTGTACATCTATTCAGAATCCGATCCTTGGACACCTGCTTCGATGGGAAAACGATTTAAGGAAAATACTCCGATGGCTTCTGAGCTTTGGACGGTTAAGAATGCCAAACATGCCATGATCATAAAATCGGAGTATTCCGATAACTACAAAACAAAAATACTAGACTACCTGGATAGCAATAGCAAAAGCGATTAAGAAGAAAACGATCCGCTAACATTGGCTATAATTCAGCATGACGGAATTAGCGAAAATAAAATTTGGAACGTCAAATACGACGGTTTTATTTTTATGGAATGGTTCTCGCTAATTGTTTCAAACCGAAACCGTAGCGTGCACGGTCACCCGTAAGTTGAGCAATGAAAAAGTTAATCTGGACAATTATCGTAGTAGTATATTTTGCAGATACCACCTTTGCCTGTGATTGCGTACTCAAAAGTCTGGCCCAAATGCAAAAACTGGAAATAGAAAGTTCTGAGTGCATTTTCGTAGGAGAAATTACAGCCGTTAATGACGATCTAACCTATGAAATAGTTGTGATCGAATCTCTTGATGGTGGTGACCTACAGGGCAATGTATACATAGGCCAAAATTGGAAATATTGCTCCCCTTATGTTGAAGAAAAAGGAATGTGGCTTGTCTATGGTGGGATGGAAAATGGATTTTTGAAAATGAATATTTGTGGAATAAGTAGAGCTTTTGATAAACCAATAGCGCCTCCTTCGATTTCCGATGATAAAACTATTGATAGAAATACAAAAATGACGGAGGAGGAGTTTTACACTGCGTTTTGGAAGGAGCGAAGAATTGATTTGGCGGATGAAATTATTGCTTTACGAAGGCGAAGAGATCGTAAATTCAAAAAGACCAGCAGGTAATATTGGCTATTACCTGCCCGACAGCGGTTTGGCGTTAAACTTAAGAAATAATTAAAGTGTTGGGCACCTTAAGAGCACTCTACTATCTTTAGAAAAGAGTAGTATACTACCTAATTGCAGGCAAAATGAAGAAAAATCTCCTCCCGGTATTCGGTATCAGTTTGTTTCTGGCTGTTGGCATTTTAATTATATCCTTCGGTCCATCTGCTAAACCGCTTGATACCCCACTGTCGCATTTCAATACGTATGAAGAGGCGCTCCAACAATTTGGCCTGAAGTCAAGGATGGCGCATTACGGCGTAGCGGGCATTAGTTTCGGTGTCATCAAAGACGGGAAATTGGATTGGGCGAAAGGATATGGAGTGTTACAACAAGGCACTGAGCAGCCCGTAACCCCGGAAACGCTCTTTTCAGTCGGTTCCATTAGCAAAGTAGGGACAGCAGTTATGATCCTGAAGTTGCACGAAATGGGGGTGTTAGATATTGACCAGAATGTGAATAACTACCTTTCTTCATGGTCGGTCCCGGAGAACAGTTATACTCGCGAACACCCTGTGACACTTCGTGCTATCCTTTCCCATACCGCTGGATTGACGGTACATGGTTTTGCCGATTTTTCTCCGGAAGAACCTTTGCCTACCACTATACAAATTTTGAACGGTGAGGCCCCAGCAAAAAACGATCCGGTACGTGTGAATATTCCTGTAGGGAGCCGCTTTCGGTATTCCGGAGGAGGTACAACCGTTTCTCAGCTGGTTATTGAAGACGCAGCCCGCCGTCCATTTCATAAAGCGGCAGATAGCATACTGTTTCAAGCGCTCGACATGCGTAGAAGTAGTTACCAAAATCCATTACCGGAAGTGGTTGGGAACATTGCCAAAGCGCACAACCGCAACGGAAATCCGGTTGCCTTACCCCGAGGATACCAGAGTATGCCGGAGGCGGCGGCCTCAGGATTGTGGACCACTCCTACCGATCTTTCCAAACTTATAATCACGCTGATGAAGGGCTATGAGGGGGAGAACGACTATTTGTCCCAAGCAATAGTAAAGGATATGATGACCCCGGTGCATCCCAGTGATTATGGCTTGGGGCCGAAGATCAAAGAAGCACAAAACACCCTTCAATTCATGCATGGAGGATCGAACGACTCCTACCGCGCACGTTTCATAGGTACGCTCGATACCCAGAATGGTATTATCATTTTCACTAACGGGACGGCTGGCAATCAATTGATCAATGAACTATTGCCATTATTTGACGAGCTCCTTTAAGGATTCCTGTATAAAACTTCCAAAACGCCTGTAATCCGCCCCCCCCTTGGTCACGATCTTAAAAAAATCTACATTAGATTTAACTGATAAAACACACTTATGATTTCTACCCGGGGGTAGTTCGCCAGCCAAAGGTAAGGGCCGCTGCCAAATTGCGCGTTGGCCACGTACAGGTTTGGAATCATAAACAAGACCATTGCCTATTAGAAGAAACCACAACATGAACGAAGAAGTACTTAACCGAAAAGGAGCAAGGAAAGCACAACATATTCCCGTGGAAGTTTTGGAGTTACTAAACCAAGGGAAGATCGAAACGGTCAATCTGACAGAGTGGTTAGCCGTAGAACATATAAAGCTCATCACACAGGTATTTCCAGCACTGGGAATTGATCAGGAAAAAATAGATGGAATTACCAAAGTGGTTGAAGCCCAAAAGAAACCTTCCGCAATGCATACTACTAAGCTGGTAGGTACTACACTTTACCAATGGTATGCCAACACCAAGAAGCTTGATGAGGTACTGGACAAATTAAGTTCGCATTTGTCTGACACTATTCGCTGTTATGCACCGTATTTGATTGGATTAGATGAGAATTTGACCATTGAAGGAAAATTAGCAAGATCACGAAAATTAGTTGCAGACAAGCATTTTGGCGTACGGGAAGTGGTTTGGATGGCGTTGCGCCCGGAGATTGATAGCAATTTAGAAGAAGCCATTAGGATCTTAAGTGAATGGACAAAGAGCGAAGACGAAAACATCAGAAGATTTACCACGGAATCGACAAGGCCAAGAGGGGTTTGGTGTAAACATATTGAACGCCTTAAGGAACGTCCGGAGTTGGCGTTACCCATTTTGGAAAATTTAAAAGCCGACAACTCAAAATATGTTCAGGACAGCGTTGGAAATTGGTTGAATGATGCCAGTAAATCACGACCTGATTTTGTCATTGAACTTTGTGCTCAATGGGAAAAGGAATCGCCAACGAAAGGGACGGAAAAGATCATTAAACGCGCAAAGAGGACTATTGATCAAAAGTAACAGGTTGTACAAGCCATAGCCGACAGAATATAACGAGGAGGGACAGGAATCATTACTGAAACCGTGGCATTAATGAAAAATAATATTGAATTTAAGCGCTTAAAAGAAATAGAAAAGTCGAATATTATCGATTTGATGAACAATACATTGGTGCGAAGACAAATGCCGCTATTAAGGGGGGATTTCAGCGAATTGGATTGTGATACGTTTGTGACTTCAAAGGAAGAGCTGTGGAAAGAACATGGTTTTGGTCCATGGGCATTTGTAGTAAATAACAAATTTGCGGGTTGGGGTGGAATACAACCGGACAATGGAGAAGCTGACCTCGCCTTAGTGCTACATCCGGATTATTGGGGCATAGGCAAGGTTTTGTATGAAAAAATAATAGAAAAGGCTTTTGATGAACTGGGTTTGAATACGGTTCAAGTGCTATTTCCACCCTCCAGGACCCGAATCAAAGGGTTGTTGTCTCTTGGTTTTGTAAAGGATAAAGAAGTAGAAATTGGAAATGAACAATTTATACGGTATGTATTACATAAGCCTGAGAAGGACTGAAGATATCTACTTCCAAGGGTTATAATGTATAACTTCGGGATTTTTCCCAATAGAATCATTGTAGTAATGACTAAAAAAACAGAAGCATTGGCCCATCGCCTAAGAGAAGTTGTACTCACAGGGACCTGGATAGCGAACACCAACTATAAAGACCAACTGGAAAATGTAGATTGGAAACTTGCCGTAACAAAGGTTGGATCGCTAAATACCATCGCGGTTTTAGCACAGCACGTTCATTATTATATCAACGGCATTAAAAATGTATTTGAGGGTGGGGGTCTTGAAATCAGGGATAAATACAGTTTTGATTTTGCTGAGCTACGATCACAAAACGAATGGGAGCTTTTTTTAACCAAATTTTGGAACGATACGGAACAGCTGGCACGACGTATTGAGCAGCTCCCGGATGAAAAACTCAAGGAATCTTTTGTGGAGAAGAAATACGGAATCTATCAAAGAAATATCGATGGCTTGATCGAACATTGTTACTACCATCTGGGACAAATTGTACTGCTGAAGAAAATGATAGCAACGCGTTAAATAACCGCTACTTGCTATATAGGTTGGCGTCAATTCTTCTCGCCTATCCTTCCTAAAGCTCCCGAATTTTCATGTTCCGGAACCCTACTTCAAAGTACCAGTTCTGTAAAGCGATCTTGCCCGTGGTGGCTGTTCCAAATCGGGGATAGTTCGCGAAATGGGTTTGTGCCACTTGCTGCTTCCATTCCGGGGTGTTAAAATTGGCTTCGGCGGTTAATTTTCCATTCAGGTAGAATTGTATAACCCCATCCTTTTGAAGAATACGTGAGGTGTTCCACTGCCCGGCAGGTTGGGCTTCCACTTCAACGGTTTGGGCGGAAAATCCATAAAGGCAGCCAGGACGTTTCTCCGGGGTACTATTATCCATATGCGAGGGCTCCAAAAGTTGGTATTCCGGGCCACTTTGATAGGCTGTTGGAATGTCTTCAGACTCCAGGACGTTGATAAACACCCCACCATTTCCCCGAACGGCGATCTGCCATTCAAAGACCAGCTCATAATTCTCGTACTCCGCATCGGTAACCAAATCACCATGCACCTTGCTCTCATCGGTAGCATTACAAAACAATATCCCATCGCGGACTTCCCAGGCCGAAAGCCCGGTAGAATCGGGTTTGTTGTACAAATGCCATCCCTCCAGGGTCTTTCCATCAAACAATAATTGCCACCCTTGTGCTTTTTCTACTTCCAGCAGTTGGTTGTGTACCTGGTTTTCCCGGGCTATTTTTTTAGTGCGCCAGGCAGGGGTCTCCTTGGTGGTGTCCCTTTTACAGGAACTGAAAAGAAGAAGGAAAAGGAAAGCAAGAGAAAGAAACTTTTGGGTCATGGTTGTTGAAGTTTGCCTAAAAGTAAGAATTTAGCCGGCGCCTGGCCTACCTAAGGTTTCGTTTTTCTATTTTTGCCGAAACCCATCCTATGTCCGCGAATACAAGTAAACGCTATGCCCAACGTGGGGTTTCCGCCGAAAAAGAAGATGTCCATAACGCTATTAAAAACGTAGATAAAGGCTTGTTCCCCAAAGCCTTTTGTAAGATCGTGCCCGATTATCTAACGGGTAGTGAGGACCACTGCCTGGTGATGCATGCGGATGGCGCGGGAACAAAATCTTCTCTGGCCTATTTGTATTGGAAAGAAACCGGAGACCTCAGCGTTTGGAAAGGAATTGCCCAGGATGCCCTGGTCATGAATCTGGACGATCTGATCTGCGTTGGGGCTACAGACAACATCTTATTGTCTTCTACCATAGGTCGAAATAAAAATTTGGTGCCGGGTGAGGTCATCGCGGCTATTATTAAGGGTACGGAAGCCCTTATTTCTGATCTTAAGGAACACGGCATTTCAATTCACGCCACCGGGGGAGAAACCGCAGATGTGGGGGATCTGGTGCGAACCATTATTGTAGATTCTACGGTCACGGCACGAATGAAACGTAGTGATGTCATTGACAATGCCAATATTCAGGCCGGGGACCTTATCGTGGGCCTCGCTTCCTTTGGGCAGTCCACTTACGAACATGAATACAACGGCGGCATGGGGAGTAATGGGCTAACGTCCGCCCGTCATGATGTGTTTGCCAGCTATCTGGCCGAGAAATATCCCGAAAGTTTTGACCCCTCAGTGCCTTCAGAACTGGTGTATTCCGGTTCAAAAACCTTAACAGATGCGGTGGTGAATACCACCCTCAATGCAGGTAAATTAGTGCTATCGCCTACCCGTACGTATGCGCCCATTGTAAAGCAACTCCTTTCGAAATATACTGCCAATGCTATTCACGGAATGGTACATTGCAGCGGTGGGGCGCAGACTAAGATTTTGCATTTTATAGAGGCCTTGCATGTGATCAAAGATAACTTGTTCCCCATTCCTCCTTTGTTCCGGTTGATCCAGGAAGAATCCGGGACGGATTGGAAGGAAATGTACCAGGTGTTTAACTGCGGCCACCGGTTAGAGCTGTATGTGGAACCTGCTGTTGCGGAGGATATAATTGCTATATCAGAGGATTTTCAGGTACCTGCACGTATTGTTGGTAGGGTAGAAGCAGGGCCAACCAAAAAACTAACTATTTCCAGCGAATTTGGGGAGTTTGTCTACTAAACCCATACGATTCCCTAAGGTTTTCCGTTCCTATACAAAACACTTGCTATGGAACGAAAAGAATTTTTACGAAGTTTGGGAGCTGGTGCGGCTTTTGCACTTCTATTTCCCTGCGCACAAGGATGTTCAAACGATGAAGAAGATGGAGGGAACCGGGTTGTTCCTTCGGGAGTGGATTTTACCTTAGATTTGACCTCATCCGAAGCGACACCTCTTTCCGGTAATGGTGGATTTATCGAAGTTACATCAAACGTTTCTATGGATGGACTGACCGATATTGTGGTTGCTCGTAATTTACAAGGGGAATTAGTAGCTGCCAGTCTTATCTGTAGCCATGAGGGT
The DNA here is from genome assembly GCA_028284665.1 of Croceivirga sp. GTDB lineage: Bacteria > Bacteroidota > Bacteroidia > Flavobacteriales > Flavobacteriaceae > Croceivirga. Next base: position 270,358 of record JANQRG010000035.1, on the reverse strand, counting down.
TATGCCGAAGTCGAATTTGTTGATCAAGGCGAAGGAATATTCTTTTGTGAGGTTCATGGTTCTCAATTTGCGCAAGACGGAACACCCTTAAATCAAGTTGATAGTAGGCCAGCCAGGGCACTCAAAGTATTTAATGTTGAGCTTAACGGGGATATCTTGCGTATTTTTGAATAACCCAGGTGGTGTATACTTATGAGTGTAGGAATCCGTGTCGTATTGCTTTTGTTCCCTGTAGCGCTATTTTCTCAGCTATGGCAGGCAGATTTTACACAGGCACAGGAACAAGCCAGGCAGGAGCAAAAACCAATTCTACTGGTATTTGCAGGATCCGATTGGTGCGCTCCCTGTAAAAAGTTGGATCGGGATATTTGGCAGTCGGAAACCTTTAAGGCCTATGCGGCACAACACTATGTGCTGTATAAAGCTGATTTTCCCAGAAAAAAGAAAAACAAGTTGTCACAGGAAATGACTATAGCCAATACTGCCCTGGCGGAACGTTATAATCCAAAGGGCCACTTTCCCCTTGTGGTATTACTCGATGAAAAAAGTGCAGTTTATGGGAAAGTAGGGTACCAAAAGGGTTCACCGCAGGACTACCTTGACCTCCTCAATTCTTTCCTCCAATGAAATACCGTTTCGTATACTTGCTCCCCTTGTTGGTTTTCGTCCTGCATGGTCAGGAAAAAAAAGAGTTGAGTGTACAAAAGGTGTTGAAACTGATGGGGACCCGTTTTGAGATTACCGTAGTGGCACCTAACGAGGAAATTGGATATATCAACATTGACGAAGCGGTCTCGGAGATCCGGCGTATAGAACGAATGATTTCATCCTGGGACAACGACTCCGAAACTTCGCGTATCAATGAAAATGCCGGGGTACAACCCGTAAAAGTGAGCCCTGAGCTTTTTGAGTTGATCGTACGCGCAAAGAAGATATCTGAGCTTACTGACGGCGCTTTTGATATTTCATACGCAGCATTGGATGGCCTATGGCAATTTGATGGCTCCATGGAAAATTTTCCCACCAACTCGGAAATTCAGGCGGCGTTGTCTAAAGTAAATTATCGAAATATAGTGTTGAATGAAGAAAAACAGACAGTATTTCTCCGGAAAAACGGGATGCGTATCGGTTTTGGTGCTATTGGAAAGGGCTATGCTGCCGATAAAGCCAAAGAATTATTAGTGACCAAAGGGGTACGTGGGGGTATTGTGAATGCTGCGGGCGATTTAACCACTTGGGGCACTAAAGCTACCGGGGAAAAGTGGATGGTGGGGATTACAGACCCCCTGGACAAAAAGAAGGTCTTCTCCTGGTTACCTGTGGTGGAATCTTCTGTAGCTACTTCGGGTAACTATGAAAAATACATACTGTACCAGGGGGAACGCTACTCACATATTATTGATCCCAGAACGGGCTATCCCTCAAAAGGGGTGAACAGCGTTTCCATTTTTGCAAAACAGGCTGAGCTTTGCGATGCCTTGGCTACAGCGGTTTTTATCATGGGAAGGGATAGCGGTATCCACTTGATCAACCAGTTGGATGGGGTAGAAATTGTATTAGTAGATAGTGATAACAAAATTCATAAGAGTTCAGGGATTATTTTGGACATCAACTAATGGTAGAATACATGAAACGACTATTCGCATTATTGTTCTTGGTACTAACCGCATCTTCCTGCGTTGCCGTGAAGGAATATGAAAAGGTGTATCTCAATGACATAGAGATGCAGCTGGGTTTTAAGAGTTCAGAACGTTTTGAGACCACATTTCAGATCTATCGGGAAGGTGCTGCCGGAGCTAACGGGGGAAAATCCGGTGGAGGATGCGGCTGTAATTGAATGAAGCCCATCTTTTGCAAGTGAAACGAAGCAAACGATGATGGCTGAATTCACCCTGAGCCTTGTAGAAGGGTCTCATAAGGATTGAGAGGAAGTTTGCGCCCATCTTTTGCAAGTGAAACGAAGCAAACGATGATGGCTGAACCTGCCCGTCCCTGCCTGCCGGCAGGCAGGCGGTCAGGCGGGCTTACCCTGAGCGGCTTGTGCTGAGCTTGTCGAAGTAAGTCAAAGGGTCTTATGAGGATTGAGAGGGAGTTTGTGCCCATCTTTTCTAAGTGGAATTCGGTGAGGGTTCCTTGAAAAACACATTAACCAAGAAAATACATTGTTAAATACAACTCGAAAAAACATACCTTCAGGAAAAAGGATAAGGGCCGTAGTGTTGCTCCATCTTATGGCGTGTACAATGGTGTTTACCCAGCAGGAAAACACCAGCTACAAAAAAAGGGTATTGGAAGCCAGTGAGTTGGAAACGCTTTTCAGTTTTTACAGTCAGGATGGCCCTAATGCAGCTGTAACCGGAGGAGTAGGGACCGAAGAGCTTACGGATGCTACGTCTACGCTAGTGTTACGGATGCCGCTCAATGAAGATGGTGTCCTTACCGTAGACGCCGGGATATCCGCTTACTCCTCCGCATCTTCCAGTAATATCAATCCCTTTGATGGCGATGGAGATCCCGATGTCTTTGATGCTTCTTCAGGGGCATCTCGTAGCGATTTGCTTGCCTATTTTAGTCCTTCCTACACACACAGTTCAGATGATCGCAATAGAATATGGGGCGCGAAGGCCTATGTGTCCGCGGAGTATGATTACTTCTCTGTAGGTTTTGGAGGGTCATACACCTATTTGTTCAACGAAAAGAATACGGAAATAGCGTTGGAGGCCCAGGTATATCTGGATTCGTGGAATCCACAATATCCGATAGAGCTCAGAGGTGGATTTACCGGAGTGGTACCCGGTTATGATCCGGATTTTATCCCCTTTGAAAATGAGAACAGGAATTCCTATTCCTTTTCCTTTGGTTTCTCCCAAATCCTGAGCAAGCGTTTGCAAGCATCGGTAGTGGTGGATGCGGTATTGCAAGAGGGATTGTTAAGCACCCCGTTTCAACGCGTATATTTTTCAGATGTTACTGATTTTATCTTTAATGACTTTCAACTAGCGGATGATGTTGAGCGATTACCAGACACCCGGTTTAAATTGCCCATTGGGGTACGGCTGAATTACTATCTTAGCGATTTGGCGGTACTACGAACTTATTATCGTTATTATTATGACGACTGGGGTATTCACTCCCATACCGCTAACCTTGAAGTACCCCTAAAAATCAGCGATCAATTCACACTCTATCCGAACTATCGTTTTTATTCCCAAACGGCAGCAGATTACTTCTTTGCCAGAGAGGAGGCGGTATCCACTTCCGAGTTCTATACCTCAGATTTTGACCTGTCTGAATATACCGCCCATCAATACGGGATTGGTGTTCGGTATACGGATATTTTTACCAAGGCCAAACTGTTCGTCTTTGGACTAAAAACAGTGGATCTACGTTTTGCATATTACGATAGAAGCACACAGTTGGATGCCACTATACTAACCCTGGCAACTACTTTTGTCATAGACTGATCCCGCAGCAACGGCACTACAGTCCATCCAAAAATTGTAAATTCGCACTCTTAGGAGGAAAGGAATATGCTTGAAAAATTAAACATTGTAAAGCAACGGTTTGACGAGATAGCAGATCTCATCATTCAACCGGATGTCATCGCCAATCAAAAGCGATACGTTAAGCTGAACAAGGAGTACAAAGATCTTAAAGTCCTGGTAGACAAGAGACAAACCTACATTGAGTTAACAGAGAACATCCGGGAAGCAGAGGAGATCATTGGGGATGGCGAGGATGCTGAAATGGTAGAAATGGCCAAGCTGCAGTTGGATGAGGCCAAGGCGGCCCTCCCTAAACTGGAAGAAGAGATCAAGTTTCTATTGATACCGAAAGATCCTGAGGATGAGAAAGATGTGGTAATGGAAATCCGTGCAGGGACCGGAGGTGACGAGGCGAGTATTTTTGCTGGGGATCTCTATCGGATGTATGCGAAATATTGCGAAAGCAAAGGTTGGCGAACGAATATTATTGACCTTAATGAAGGGACCGCAGGTGGATATAAAGAGATCCATTTTGAGGTAATGGGAGAAGATGTGTATGGAACGCTTAAGCATGAGGCCGGAGTACATCGTGTGCAGCGGGTACCGCAAACAGAGACTCAGGGTAGGGTACATACCAGTGCAGCTACGGTACATGTTATTCCTGAAGCAGAGGATTTTGATGTCCAGATAGATCCCAAAGAGGTGCGTATTGATTATTTCTGTTCTTCGGGCCCGGGCGGGCAGTCGGTAAATACCACGTACTCCGCGGTGCGACTTACCCACCTTCCCACAGGACTGGTGGCACAGTGCCAGGATGAAAAATCTCAGCACAAGAACAAGGACAAAGCTTTTAAAGTATTGCGCTCCCGGTTGTATGACCTGGAATTGGCAAAAAAACAAGCTGAAGATGCCGCAAAACGGAATTCGCAGGTAACTAGCGGCGATCGCTCGGCTAAAATACGCACCTATAACTATCCGCAGGGTAGGGTAACCGATCATCGTATCGGATTAACCCTGTATGATTTACAAAACATTATCAATGGTGATATCCAAAAGATTATCGATGAACTGATGCTAGTGGAAAACACGGAAAAACTAAAAGAAGCCTCGGAGATTTTTTAATGCCCGAAACCCAGTGAAGATAACCGAACTTATAACCCAAATTCGTAAAAAAAAATCCTTCCTCTGTGTAGGCTTGGATACGGATTTGGAAAAGATACCTCCACATTTACTTAAAGAGGAAGACCCGATATTTGAATTCAACAAGGCAATTATTGAGGCGACCCAGGCATATTGTGTAGCTTATAAACCCAATTTGGCCTTTTACGAAGCTTACGGGTTAAAAGGCTGGAAAGCACTGGAAAAGACCATGGCCTTTCTCAACGAAAAGTATCCCGAACAATTTACCATTGCGGATGCCAAAAGAGGAGATATCGGCAATACTGCCACACGATATGCGCGTGCATTTTTTGAGCAATTGCATTTTGATGCTATTACCGTGGCCCCCTACATGGGAAAGGACTCCGTAGAGCCCTTTTTAGAATTCAAAAACAAACATACCATTCTTCTGGCGTTGACCTCTAATCCAGGGGCATTTGACTTTCAGACAAAAGCATATCAGGGATCCTCGCTTTACCAGCAGGTCATCACCATTTCACAGTCCTATAAGCATGCAGAAAATCTAATGTATGTAGTAGGTGCAACGAAGGCGACATTTCTGAAGGAAATACGACAACTAATCCCCAATAGTTTCCTTTTGGTACCGGGAATAGGGGCTCAGGGAGGGAGCTTAGAGGAGGTATGCGCTAACGGCATGACCAACACTATTGGATTGCTGGTCAATTCTTCCCGGGGAATTATCTATGCCGCTAAGGATGAGGACTTTGCCCAAAAGGCAAAAGAAAAAGCCTTGGAGCTTCAACAATTGATGGCAGTGGAGCTGAAAAAAAGAAAGCTTTAAACCAGTGATTCCAGGGTCTTTTTCAAGCTTTTAATTTTAGCATCGAAAAAATCCCGCATCTTAGTATCCATACCGGAAAGATTAGCGGCTCTTTCCAAAAAGTTGTTATAACGATGTTCAAGAACGGCTACAGCATGTGTCCCGCTCGTAATTGGGGTAGTTGTTCCCACTTTGCAATACTGATTTCCCATGACAAAAGATTTGTTATATCAAAGATACGTGCTAATCGGCTATTTGGATGTCAGTAAAGGAGAGTATTCAGCTAATAATCAGGTAGTTTATCTATTTTTAACGAACAATTAATAGTGTAACCTGATCCATAACAGTAGAACAGTAGATATTTAACGTATTTTTATCAAAAACGGTCTTGTTACACTACACTAAATATCCAAATGAACATTCCGGGGAATGGGTGACCTTTGTTCATGGAGCGGGTGGGAGTTCCTCCATCTGGTACAAGCAGCTTAGAGATTTTAAAAAGCACTTCAACATATTACTTCTGGATCTACGGGGACACGGAAATTCCAAACCTAATCTTAAGGATGCTTTTAGCGATAAGTATACATTTGATGCAATTACCGAGGATATTATGGAGGTCATTGATCATGAAGGGATCAAAAGATCGCATTTTATAGGAATCTCTTTGGGCACTATTTTAATTCGGAACCTGGCCGAGAAATACCCCGAGCGGGTTTCCAGTCTGGTAATGGGGGGAGCTATTATGAAATTGAACTTCAGGTCCCAGGTACTAATGCGCCTTGGGGTTATATTCAAATCGGTTGTCCCTTATTTGTGGTTGTATCAGTTTTTTGCGTTTATCATAATGCCAAAAAAGAACCACCGCGAATCCCGCTTGCTCTTTGTAAGGGAGGCCAAAAAACTATATCAAAAAGAATTCATACGGTGGTTTCGGCTTACCTCTGAAATCAACCCCTTACTACGGTTTTTTCGAATGGTGGATATTCAAATCCCTACATTTTATGTCATGGGGGAAGAGGACTACTTGTTTTTGCCCTCAATCAGGAAAATAGTGCGTTCGCATTCAAGCGCCGAACTATTCGTAGTGGAAAATTGTGGTCATGTGGTTAATGTAGAACAACCCAAAGTATTCAACAGGGAGGTGATTCACTATCTTTCTGGTCTGCAATAAGAAAAACGGCTCTGTTGTATTGAGTGACTAATTCAAATAACCTACAAAATGAAAAAATGCTTTGAAAAGCAACAGAACCGTTTGCTTTCAAAAATAAGGGCCGCTAGCGGTTGATCTGGAAATCCCCATCAAAAATGACCAATTCCCGATAGGCTAGGACTCTTTTTTTTTTCGAGGTTTCGGAGGTACTCGGTAGGGGTGAGTTGGGTAGCTTTTTTAAAGGCTTTGTTAAACGTTACCTTATTGTTGTATCCAACTTCGTACGCAATATCGATGATATTTAAATCCCTGTTGCGTTCCAGAAGGGTTTTGGCTTCTGCAATCCGAAATTGGTTCACAAATTCGTGAAAACTCACTTCAAAATGTTCATTAATGATCTGGGAGGCATTGTGTCTTGTTGTATTTAGTTTTTGTGCAACCAAATCCAGATTGATATCGTTACGCCGATATAATTTTTCCTCCTGAAAAAGAGAGGAAAGATTTTCACTTAATTCCATGGAAAGACTCGCTGTAAGTCCGGATTTAACATATTTGGGGAAGAGTTTGTTGGTATACCGATACAAGCCACTGAAAACATCAGGTTGAAGGTTTGCCGCGTACCCCACATACACTACCATAGCGGCCATCATTATAATGGGAACATGATAAAAAATGGGATATGGGTTTCCAAAAGATATGGAGATCCCATAGCTGATGTAGGTAACCACATAGGCAATATGAATGAAATAAATGTTCTTCTGCCATTGCCGGGTTTTGGATTGTAATTGATTGCTTTTTCTGCTTTTTTGAAGCACTTGATGGATAAAAACAGCGTAGATAGCCAGAGAAAGTGCCTTTAAAGTTACAATAAGGACCAATTTACTGGCATCTCCGGGGCTAACCCCGTTTTGAATTCTGGAAAGCATCAAATTAATTTTTTCCGAGCCTGGAAACCAATAAATATTGGGAATGAGATAGGCTATCAAAAGCACTGTAGGTATAAAATGCAAAAGATCGTTTTTGCGAAACTCACGTCGTAGCGATACACGTCGGAAGTACAGAAAAAGCAATGGACCGTATAAGAGTGAAGACCAGGTTGACATTAGATAGGTGTGCGGGAATTCAAACAAATAGTTGGATCGATTAACACATATGTTAAGAATGAAGAGAGAGTGTATAAAAACAAAAGAACCGATTAATAGGCGGGAACTCAGGTCAATCTTTTTGTTCAGGACCAGAATGGCCACTACATAGAATCCTATTAGCGCTACAAAAAAGTAAAACAATGATCCCAGCGTGATTTTTGGAAGGATGCTGCTTGATACCTTGTCAAATTCAGTGGACTCACGTATACCGTCAAAGCCCTCATGCAAAAGAAATGAAGGTTGGAAATCCAGTTGGAGGTAGTCGTGCAAATAGGAAACTGAAGCCTCAGGATGCTCGATAGCTGCTTCGCTTAAGGCAAGTTTTTTAAGAATATGCGCCTTTTCTTCTTCAGGTACATCTAAATTCTTTTTGTATAGGGGTATTGCTCTTTCAAATCGATGAATATTGTAATAATATTCGGCCCAGTCTAAAGAATCTTGAAAAGCAGGGGCTAAGTGTTCAGTCGCTACAGCTTCCTTAGTTACCTTACCCCAGGAAAGAAATCCCTGGGCGAGCAGAAAATACACGAGGATGCACTTTAAGGTAAGTCGCATTGGTTGATTGATGAATTAGCGCCATAACAAGTTATAAAATTGCATGGCCTCAAATGTTAACAAAAAACTAAAACAAGTAAACCCCGATAATAATTTACCTCAATTCTATCTCATTAATTACCAAATAGGTAAGCCTCTGGAAACAAAAAATGCCGGTGCTTCCACCGGCATCTAAACTAACTAACTCAAAAAATGCTAACTCAAATAACTTGGAACAAAATTCAATGATATGCCCCGGGTCAAGGTTAATTAAACTTTAGCAATTTGTTATAATTGCCTTGTTTACTTAGGATCAGAACGATAGAGCGGTAGGCATTATTGTATTGGGCAACATTAAATTAATGTTAATCCTGCAAAGCGAATACTTGTTTAAGTAATGTGCTGGTACGTGAAGAAACCTTAGTGCGGATGTTTTTTTCCTCAATTTGTATCATGGTAAACACCCCATTTAATGCCTCCTGGGTAACATAATCGGTCAAATTGGGGTTCACCTTTTTGGTGAATGGCAATTTATTGTATTCTGAGATAAGCGAGTTCCAAATTTTATCTGCTCCTACCTTGGTAAACGATTCTTCAATTACGGGAGTAAACGCATTGTAAAGGGACTGCTCTGTACTTCCCTGTAAATATGAAGTCGCCGCATTGTCTGCCCCCAAAAGAATGTTGCGTGCGTCATCGAACGTAATGTTCTTAACGGCATCTACAAAAATTGGAGTCGCAGTGCCTACAGCATCCTCGGCTGCCCTGTTTAAGATTTGCAGCCCCTGATCCGCTAAACCGGACAACCCGATATCTCTAAGCGTTTTATCCACTTTTTGTAGCTCTTCCGGGAGCAAAATTCTTACAAGTTCATTGTTAAAAAAACCATTTTCCTGAGCTAACTTGCTTACTTGCTGATCAATACCCTTGTTTAGCGCCTCTCGAAGTCCCTGTGCTATTTCAGCATTCCCAAGGGTTCCGGCTTGCGGTAACTGATTGACGACCTGCTGCAATTCGGTACAGCTTCCTATGCCAAGAAAAAGAAACACTATTACGAAAAGTGGAATACGATTGGAAAGATATCTCATTATGTAAAGATAACCGTCTTGTTATTATATACCATGGTTTTTCTGGCAACATGAAGTTTTACGGCTCGGGAAAGGACTATTTTTTCAAGATCCCTCCCCTTTGCAATGAAGTCCTTAACACTATGGACATGAGAAACAGGAGAGACATCTTGTTCGATAATAGGACCGGCGTCCAATTCTTCCGTTACATAATGACTTGTAGCTCCGATAATCTTCACCCCTCGTTCAAATGCGGCATGATAGGGTTTCGCTCCTGCAAAAGCAGGTAAGAAGGAATGATGTATGTTGATAATTTTATTGGGAAAATGTGAGATCAACTTGTCCGTTACAATTTGCATATAACGCGCCAAAACAATAAAATCGATCTGGTAATCCGTCAACAATTCCAGTTGCTTTTCTTCGGCAATATCACGGATATCCTTTGAGACAGGAATGTGGTGAAACGGTATTTCAAATTTTTGAGCAACATATTCCAGGTCCGCATGATTGCTAATGATAAACGGGATTTCCACCCGTAATTCCTGTGAACGGTAACGACTTAAAAGATCGTAAAGGCAATGATGGTATTTAGAGACAAAAATTGCCATTTTTGGCCGCACCTCTTCCAAATGTACGCTCCACTGCATAGCATAAGGTTTTGCCAACTTGTGGTCAAACTCCAATTCAAAATCTTTTTTTGAGAAATTCGTCGGAAACTCAACTTCAAGACGCATAAAAAAGACTACAGCTTCTTTATCCACATGCTGATCCAAATAGATCACATTCCCCCCTTTTTGAAGTAAAAAATGGGTTACCGCATGTATAATCCCGGTCTGATCGGGGCAATGAATGAGAACAGTTAGCTTCATGAACTACGAAAATGATGGTAAAATTAATTGATTCGAAAAAACAGACCACTACTAGCTTAATTTTTTGTAAAATTCTAACCAGAATGCATTTTTTGTTGCATTTATCGTAACTTGCAACGGTTAAAATCCGGGTTTTATAATGCAGCAAATCGCACCTTACCAGCCGAATAACAAAATACGAATTGTGACTGCGGCTTCCCTTTTTGATGGCCATGACGCAGCAATTAATATCATGCGACGGATCATTCAGACTACCGGGGTGGAAGTTATCCATTTGGGACATGACAGGAGTGTATCTGAAGTGGTGGACTGTGCGATACAAGAAGATGCCAATGCCATAGCTATGACGTCCTACCAGGGAGGTCACAACGAGTACTTTAAATATATGTATGACCTTCTGAAGGAAAAAGGAGCCGGACATATTAAAATTTTTGGCGGTGGTGGTGGTGTTATTCTTCCGAACGAGATCAAAACGTTGATGGATTACGGAATAACACGTATTTATTCACCGGATGATGGAAGGGAAATGGGACTTCAGGGCATGATAAATGATCTGGTACAAAAGTGTGACACACCCGTTCCGGAATTGTCGGAACCAGCGGCGAAAAATGTATCAGGATACCTGAAAAAGAAGGACACCACTACCGTTGCACGACTGATTTCTTTGGCGGAGAATCGCTCCGAAGAATTTGATACCCATTTTAAAAAGGTTTCCGTAGATGCTACAATACCGGTACTGGGAATAACAGGTACGGGAGGTTCTGGTAAATCAAGTCTCGTAGATGAGCTAATCCGAAGGTTTCTCCTCGATTTTCCTGAAAAGCATATTGGTGTTATTTCCGTGGACCCTTCTAAACGGAAGACGGGAGGGGCACTGTTGGGAGATCGTATCCGAATGAATGCCATTGATAATGACCGGGTATACATGCGATCATTGGCTACCCGTCAATCCAATTTGGCGCTGTCCAAATATGTGGGAGAAGCAATTCAGGTGTTGAAGGCAGCAGAATTTGACGTAATCATACTGGAAACTTCCGGTATCGGTCAATCCGATACGGAGATCCTGGATTTTAGTGATGTTTCGCTTTATGTAATGACCCCGGAGTTTGGCGCTGCTACCCAGTTGGAAAAGATAGATATGTTGGATTTTGCCGATGTAGTTGCGATCAATAAGTTTGATAAACGGGGCGCTCAGGATGCCTTGCGGGATGTTAGAAAACAGTATGTCCGTAATCATAATCTTTGGGATACCGAAGCGGAAAAACTACCCATTTACGGCACCATTGCCTCGCAGTTCAACGATCCGGGAATGAACCGGCTATATCAACACACCATGGAAGCATTAGCGAGCAAAACCGATGGTGCACTCAATCCGGATGTAAGGCTAATGAAAGCCACTGCCGAAAAACGATTCATTATCCCACCTTCAAGGACCCGATACCTATCAGAAATTGCCGAAAACAATCGAGCTTACGACCAAGGGGCAATCGTTCAGGCAGAAATTGCTCAAAAGCTGTATGCTATTTTTAAAACGCTACTTTCGGTATTGGATATCGACGAAACAACGGATACCTTGTCAGTTCTTGACAACAATGGTTTAAGCAGGGATTTGGTAGCCATGGCACTTGCCCATGAGAGTGCCGAGCTATGCAAGGCTTTGGTCGCAGAATTTGACCGGGTTAAAATGGATCTAGCCCCGAAAAACTGGGGGTCCCTACGAAATTGGGAAAAGCTATCAGCACAATATCGTAATCCTGTCTTTTCGTTTAAAGTCAGGAAAAAGGAAATCAATATTGATACACATACACACTCCCTTTCTAAAAATCAAATTCCAAAAGTAGCCTTACCAAAGTATACCGCCTGGGGAGATTTGCTCAAATGGATGCTTCAGGAAAATGTACCGGGAAGTTTTCCGTTTACTTCGGGGATCTACCCTTTTAAGCGCAAAGGGGAGGACCCCACGAGAATGTTTGCGGGGGAAGGCGGTCCGGAGCGTACCAACAGACGGTTTCATTATGTAAGTCTGGATATGCCTGCAAAAAGGTTGTCCACTGCTTTTGATTCAGTGACCCTTTATGGGCAGGACCCCGATGAACGGCCTGATATCTATGGTAAAATCGGGAATGCCGGGGTTTCTATTTGTTGCCTGGATGACGCCAAAAAACTGTATTCCGGCTTTGATCTCGCCGACCCCATGACCTCTGTGAGTATGACCATTAATGGCCCGGCGCCAATGCTACTCGGTTTTTTTCTGAATGCTGCAATAGACCAAAATTGCGAGAAGTATATCAGGGAACAGGGGTTAGAGGAAGCGGTAAATAACAAGATCAACGCTATTTACAAAAAAAAGAAGGTAAAACGCCCGTTATATCAGGGAGAACTTCCGAAAGGGAACGATGGTCTTGGACTGCTGTTGCTGGGGGTCACGGGAGATCAGGTACTTCCTTCGGAAACCTACGAAAAGATCAAAGCAGACACTTTAAGTAAGGTACGTGGAACTGTACAGGCGGACATACTTAAAGAGGACCAGGCGCAGAACACCTGCATTTTTTCGACCGAGTTTGCCCTTAGACTAATGGGTGACGTACAGGAATATTTCATTGATAACGGTATTCGCAATTTCTACTCCGTTTCCATATCCGGGTATCACATTGCCGAAGCAGGGGCCAATCCGATATCACAATTGGCATTTACACTTTCTAACGGCTTTACCTATGTAGAGTATTATTTGAGCAGAGGAATGGATATTGATGAGTTTGGCCCTAACTTGTCTTTCTTTTTTTCTAACGGGATTGACCCGGAATACGCTGTGATTGGTCGGGTTGCCCGCAGGATTTGGGCCAAAGCGATGCGGGAAAAGTACGGAGCTGGCCCCAGGGCCCAGCTGCTTAAGTACCACATTCAAACTTCGGGAAGAAGCTTGCATGCCCAGGAAATAGATTTCAATGATATCCGAACCACCTTACAGGCACTCTACGCCATCTATGACAATTGCAACTCCCTACATACCAATGCCTATGACGAGGCAATTACTACTCCTACGGAGGAATCTGTAAGACGGGCTATGGCGATACAACTTATTATCAACAGGGAGTTGGGATTGGCTAAAAATGAAAATCCCCTGCAGGGAGCATTTATCATTGAAGAACTTACTGATCTTGTTGAAGAAGCTGTACTACTGGAGTTTGACAGAATTACGGAACGAGGTGGGGTGCTGGGGGCTATGGAGACCATGTACCAACGCTCTAAAATTCAGGAGGAAAGTTTACATTATGAGACTTTAAAGCACTCGGGGGAGTACCCGATTATTGGGGTAAATACATTTCTGAGTTCCAAAGGGTCGCCGACCATTTTGCCTGATGAAGTTATTCGCGCTGCCGAACACGAAAAACAAGACCAAATTCAAACGCTCAGAGCGCTGCAGCAGGGAAATTTGGAAGTTTCGGCCACGCTCTTGCAAGAGTTGCAACAAGTAGCACTGGAAAATGGGAATACTTTTGAACAGCTTATGGAGGTTACTAAGTACTGCTCCTTAGGCCAGATCACCCAGGCGCTTTTTGAAGTGGGGGGGAAATACCGAAGAAATATGTGATGTAGGAGGTAAACCTTCCCATCACTTGATCCTATAAAAACGGCGATCAGGTGTCACCGTTAGAGGCAATTAGCGCTTTGCGCCATTGCTTAAAAGATTTTCGAAAAGTGCGGATCTCCCGACGCAACAAATTGATATACTCCTTTTCTTCCACCCCGTCTTTCTCCAGCCCATTGCAGTACGAAAGGATATTTCTGGTTATTATGTGGATAAATGTTGCGTTTTTCAATTTTCCACTACTGGAATTTGTTTGGTAAACACTTTCTATAGCAGACGGGATAAGGGAAGCGTCGGTGATCAATGCATCAGCAATAATCTTACGAAGGCTAGCGCTTCGCTCCTTTTGGAATACTTCTGAATCATGGGAAAAATATCTTGCAACGGCATTACTTAGATCACGTAATGCCAAGGATCTTTGGTAAACCGGAAGGGTGTTAAAATTTGTATTTCCCATCTTTTTTCCTAGCAATTCAATAGATTAAAATTAATAAAGTAATTAAAATGATTACCTTTAGAAAGTAAACTATAAACCAAATTTTACTTTGAAAAGTAAAATATTTTTAAAAGTAGGTTTTGAATTTTAAAATTGATCATTTAAGCACTGAGATTCTTCTTTGTCTCCAAAAAAATGCTCGCGCCAGCTTTGCGGAAATAGGTAGAAAAGTGGGGTTAACTTCTCCTGCCGTTGCGGAGCGAATAAAAAAAATGGAAGATATTGGGATAATTGAAAATTATCAGGCAAAAATATCGTATACCAAGTTGGGGCACCAGTTAAGGGCGATCATTACACTCCGGGCATTTGTCGGGAAGTTACGCCCCTTTTTGAAAAAAGTAACTTCTTTTGAAGAGATAATCAATTGTTACCGGATTACCGGTAACGAGAACATTATTATGGAAGTGGTCCTTAAGGATCAAGGGCATTTGGAGCAGTTTATTGATACTTTAATAACCTATGGAGAAACCCGGACACATATCATTTTATCTGATGTTGTCTCTGATGCACCACTACTTAAATGGAAGGAAAAGACAGTTTAAGAATCAAATTTTGGCGAGATATTTGCTGTACTAGCCATATGATAAAGAAATACGTACTGCTTATCTCCTTAGCTGTTGCCTTTGGTCAGGTTTCTTGTTTTTCACAAGAATTGAGAATAAGAAAAGGGACGGCGATGGATTCCTTAAAAGTAAATGACACCCTAAGCGAGACCTTTGCCGTTTACCTGCCTAAAAAATTTGAGATGTCAAAAAAATGGCCTTTGCTGGTAGTCTTCAATATGCAGGGGGAAGGGATAACCGGTATATCAAAGTTTGTTACTGTTTCTGATTCTCTGGGATACATGGTTGTTTCTCCAAATGCCGTTCATGATTCGGTGACCTTGACCGAAAACATTTTACGGACAAAGCGGATGTTGGACCGGGTCTTGAATCTTTTCCCCGTCCATAGGAGCAGGATATATACTGCCGGGATTGAAGAGGGTGGTCGTTATGCCAACCTGGTTCCTACCTTTATCAAAGATATTGAAGGAACCCTTTCAGTGAATGCGTCCCTGGTAAATGTGGAATTGCTTAGCAGTAAAAACCCCTTTCATTTCATTGGTATTGTGGATCGGGACAATTATAATTATCTGTCTTTGTTGCAAAATGAAAAGCTGCTAAATAGTTTTAAGTTTCAGAATAATCTTTTTGTCTATGATAACCCCGAACAAATTAAGGAAGCGTCATTGTTTAAAGCGCTCTCTTATTTTGAGCTGATAGCTATGGCCAGGGAAAACCGAACCAAGGATAGTACTATGATTAATAGATTGTATCAAAGGGATATTCAAGACATACAAGAACTGTTAGCACAGAAAAAGTACCTTCTGGCCAATCGGGCAATGGCAGAAACCTTGTTCGCTTTCAGAACATTGAAGAATACTGATTCACTGCGCCAGGCGAAACGAGAGGTCAAACGAAGTTCGGAGTTTCGGGCATTAAACCGGGAACAAGGAACCGCTTTTTTTAATGAGGCGTTGCTTAGAGAAGATTTTACCTATTTTTTGGAGGAAGATGTACTTACCTATAATTTTAATAATCTGGGTTGGTGGAACTACCAGATGGGAAGAATCGATAAATATCTGAATGACCCCAGAGGTACCCAGCAACAGTTGGGAAAGCGATTGAAGGGCTATGTCAATGCCCTGGTGGAAGATAACATTCAGGTGGTAATAAGTCAAAAGGTAGTGGATGAAGAAGCCTTGGTGCTTTTGTACATGCTAAAAACCTTAACTGCTCCTCTGGATTTTGATAATTATTTAAAAGTGGTTTCCATTGCTGTGAAAAACGAAGACTTTGGAACCGCACTTTTCTATCTGGAAGAAGCACTGAAGAAGGGCTTTAAAGACAAGGAACGCTTGTACGGGATAGAGCATACGGCTTTATTTCGAATTAGCCCTGAATTCAATGCGTTGGTGGAGAAATATCTTGATGAATCCCGGTATAAGATCAAGGACGAATGAATTTCGGGATAGTCTCCAAATCCCAATCAATAACGAGTCCCTTTGCCAGAGATTCGGCAATTTCTTTACCATAAAGTAGTTCGCATAGATATAAAGCAGCTTCAAAACTTTTGGCACCACCGGCCGAAGTGATGTATTTGCCATCATGGACAAAAAGTACACTGTCTTTTACTTCTAAATTCGGGAACATTGCTTTATATGTAGCGATATCGCTTGGAAAGGTTGTAGAAGCCACCGCTTCCAATAGCCCCGCTTTTGCCAATACAAAGGCCCCATCACAATGGGAGGTCATAAACAGGGCTTCCTGAGCTACTTTTTTTACAAAATTTAACATCGTAGTATCCTGTAAATCGGTATCCAAATGATGCTCAGCACTGGGAATTACCAGGATGTCAATTTTGGGAAGCTCCTCCCGGGTGTAATCAAAATCCGGAAGGATCCGCAGGCCCTCAAATGAAGTGATAGGCGCTAAAGTGTTGGCAACGGTAAAGGTATTCATGGCCTTTATGTTTTCCCGATATTGTGTATGCTGGAAAATATCGAAGGGTGCCGTAAACTCTGTATTATATACGCCATCCATGATCAGAAAAGCCACATTATACCTTCCTGCTTCCAAAAGAGGGGGATTTCTTTCCGGTAAAGCAGCTTCCCTCTGGGGATGTTGTTGACATGCTACCAAAGCGAAAAGTAACACCCCCAAAGCCATAAAATACTTCATCAGCGTACTGTTTTGGTGTAAAAGGTACAATTCCAGATTGAATTGAACCCCTTACTAACGTATTTTTGAAGTATGAGACGGTTTTTAATGCTAGCGCTGTTGTGCGTGTTCGGATTGGCCTGTAGGCAAGCGAAAAGGTATCACGATCAGACAGAAAGTAGTACTATTCATAACTCGAAACAACTTCAGGCGGTACTACACTATCAGGAAGAAAAAAATACGGAATTTAAGAATCCGGAAACCTCACCATTGCCCGATAGGTATCGGAAGAATTTTGAAGGATTGGATTTTTTTCCACCGGATGAAGCGTATATTGTTAAAGCCTATCTAAAACGTA
Source organism: Croceivirga sp. (assembly GCA_028284665.1). GTDB lineage: Bacteria > Bacteroidota > Bacteroidia > Flavobacteriales > Flavobacteriaceae > Croceivirga. Next base: position 253,027 of record JANQRG010000035.1, on the reverse strand, counting down.
CTCCGGATGCCAAGCCCTTCAAGATGCCTACTACTACAGATAGGGAGAGTTATGAGGTGGTATTCGGTGTTGCTACATTTCAATTGAATGGGGTAGATCATGAACTTGAGGTGTACAGGGGCCTTGATCTAATGACTAAACCTGGGTTTAAGGATTATTTATTTTTACCCTTCCTTGATATGACCAATGGAGAAGAAACCTATGGGGGAGGCCGGTATCTGGATTTGCGTGTACCGGATGGGGATACCCTGGTTATTGATTTTAACCGATCGTATAATCCCTATTGCGTGTACAACAAAAAATTCTCCTGCCCCCTGGTGCCGAGGCAAAATTTTATGGATACCAGGGTAAAGGCAGGAGAAAAACAGTTTTCCTTAGAGTAAACTTCTCACAGTCTGGTCGGATAACCTCCAGGAAATTGTTGCGTGCTTATAAGGACATGAAGAACGACAGTTTATAAAAATCATTGGGAGCGAAACGCTCATCTTCGTCTGCTAGGTTGCCACCGAAAGAAAATCTCAGCCCGGCATTGCCTTTTTGAAATTGAACATAGGGTCCAAGCCAGACATAGCCGTCTACCCGATCCAGGTCACCGCCACCATTTACTTCTCCACCTGATAGGAAGAGTTCTTCAAAATGTCCTCCTACCGAGAAAAATGGAGAAACTTTCACACCCAGATTCGCCCAATAGTGCACGTAATTATTGGTGGCTTCCCCGGTTTCCGTCTCATCCTGCAGGGCAGCGTAGTAGCCAAAATAGAATTGCCCTTCCAACGTTTCTGTTCCTAAATTAACAGTAAGGTTAGGCACAATACCGTCGCCAATGATACCGGGCTGTGCTGCTCCACTGGACAAAAGGCTTCCCATCGTAAACCCTAATTGTGGGTTGATATCAAAACTACCAACGGTTTTGTTGTATCCAATTCCAAATTCTGTCCATTGGCCCCAGGCCGATCCGGTACCTGCTCCCCATTGAATTCCATAGAATGTAAGGGCATCAGTATCGCTGAGGGAGTATGAAATAGCCATCATGGGATTAAAGCCAAAAAACGCATCAAGATTCAGACTTAACCCAACATCTACCTTATCATCAATACTTGGAGTATCCTGTGCCCAGCTCTTTCCTGTAAAAGCTAAAACACTACATAATGCAATTAAAGTTGTTCGTTTTTTCATCATAATTTCAAGGTTTAAAAAGATTAATACTAGATTCTGTTTTTCGTGAATGGAAATCTTCTTAAAGGGATACTCTTCCAGTACGACCCGTTTTGAGCCTATGCCGAGGATCGGGTCGTTATAAAGCGTTGTAAAGGGAGTTTCTTCGATGTCCTCCATAAGGCACCAGAAGGTTTTTTTAGAAAGCTTTTTTTAGTATTTTGTGGAATACGTAACCCTTTTTCATAATAACATGTTTATTGGCCCGTGTAAACGGGCGGATTTAACGTCTTATGTGATTTTCTTGAAAAGGTTGCCAACGGAGCGTTCCGCCAAACGCTCCGTTACCTTTATTTTTAATGTTGGTTCATCCTAAAGTCCGCATAGGCGTCCATACCATGTTCGTGGATGTCCAGTCCCTCCAGTTCTTCTTGTTCCGAAACACGGATCCCGGCAAGTTTCTTAACAGTAAAAAGAATAAGAAACGCAGTAGCCGAACAAAAAGTTGCGATAGCCCCTACACCGGCCAACTGTACCAAAAATTGATCAAAGCTGGCCATGGCACCAAAAATACCAACGGCCAATGTGCCCCATATGCCACAGATCAAATGAACAGCTATTGCTCCTACGGGGTCATCCAATTTCAGCCGATCAATCAAAGCCACCCCAAATACAATGATCACTCCGGCAATAAGTCCAATAATCACTGCTTCGTTAGGCGACATCTGATCTGCTCCTGCAGTGATTCCGACCAAACCACCCAGGATACCATTTAAAAACATGGTTAAATCATATTGTTTGTAACGCAGGGAAGAGGTGATAAAGGCAGATATACCGCCTGCCGCCGCCGCTAAACAAGTAGTAACCAACACCAATGAGGTGGATTCCGGATTAGCGGAAAGTACAGATCCGCCATTAAACCCAAACCATCCCAGCCATAGTATCAATACCCCGGCCGCCGCCAGGGGAAGATTATGACCTGGAATAGCACGGGGTTTTCCATCTTCCCCGAATTTTCCTATTCGTGCTCCCAATAAGTAAACGGCAATCAACGCGCCCCATCCACCTACCGAATGGACCAGGGTAGAACCGGCAAAATCATAGAAACCCTCAGCACTGCCATAGGAAAGCGATGAAAGAAATCCACCACCCCATTGCCAAGAACCTACAATAGGATATATAAAGCCTACATAAAGTACTGTAAATACCATAAATCCTCCGAGTTTAACACGTTCTGCCACAGCTCCGGAAACAATGGTTGCCGCTGTTGCTGCAAACATCCCCTGAAATAAAAAATCTGTCCACCAGGTGTACCCTCCGTTTGCGTATTCCGGGGTCATTCCATTTTCGGGGGCCGCAATACCAAATCCCGCAAATTTTAAGAAACCCAGGTCTCCATCTTCAAATCCAGGGTACATCAGGTTAAAACCGCCGATATAATACATTAATAGGCCAGCGGTAATGATAAAAACGTTCTTAAAAAGTATGTTTACCGTATTCTTTTGTCGTGTAAGTCCTATTTCCAAAAAAGAAAAACCAAGGTGCATAAAGAATACCAATCCGGTGCACACCATCATCCAAACGTTATTCGCCGTAAATAATCCTGTTTCCATAATTTTAGTTGATAGTTGGTTCGTTAATTGATCCCTGCGTAGCCACTTTCCCCGGTTCGTATCCTGTAGGCCTCTAAGACTTCGGTTACAAAAACCTTTCCGTCGCCTACGTTCCCCGTTGCTGCTGTTTTGATAAGGGTCTGTACGGTTTTTTCCAAAAAGTCATCCGATACTACAATGACCAGGTACCGGCGTTGTATATCTGTGGTACTGTAAGTAATACCTCTATATACATGACCTTGCTTTTCATTGCCAACCCCAGTTACATCCCAATAGCTGAAAAAGTTGACCTCAATTTCATGAAGTGCTTTCTTCACTTCATCAAATTTCGATTTTCGAATAATTGCCTCGACTTTTTTCATCATAGATTTGTTAGTTAACCGGCCAAATATATATGAATCAAAAATGAACCCTCAAAGATTTTAGGGATTTAGAAAAATTTTTATTATTAATGAAGAAAATGCCCCCCTATCATTATGGGTATGTTAATTTTTAGTTGGGTTAATTGTGATATTGAAGAAATTAAACGTAATGTTTTGTGTCTTAGAATGAGAATAAATCAGTACTTTTCCTTTGGGAGATGATAATTATTCAAAAAAACAGCTAAAAATATGAAGAAACTAAAATTGCTTAGAAAAGTAAATTCCAGCGCTTACCGCTAAAATGCCCACTAGAATGCTTGAAAATAGATAGAGAGAAAGTTGTAGAAAGGCCCCTGATCTTATAAGGGAATGGTTCTCAAGTGCAAAAGCGGAGAAGGTTGTGAAACCTCCACAAAATCCAGCGGATAGAAGAAGTAATTGATTTTCGGACAACAGTTTTCCCTGGCTGAAACTACCAAGCACAAATCCGATAAGCAGACAACCTAAAATGTTAGCAATAAAAGTCCCTAGAAAAAAATAAGGGAAAATTCCATTTAGGCTTTTTGAAATAAGGTACCGCAGGGCGCTTCCTAAGCCACCTCCTAAAAAGACGAGTAGTGCTTGCTTCATGTCCTAAAGGTAAGGACTAAACTGCTTTTTTGTATTTAGGTTCAGAATACCCGGCAGAAGGGGGAAGTTTGATAACGGTATTCTCGGAAATCCTTCTGAACCTCTTTTTAACGTTACCCATGGCTCCATTTACGCTGAAAACCAACAGTAACACATTAATCACCAACAAAACAGCTAAAATGCTAAGGAATGTAAGCATCATTGATTAAGGTTAACAAAACAAAAGTACACCTTTTCTTATTTCCTGCGAGGGAAAAACGAATTATGTTGTCAATATCTTAATTTTTGTGGTGTACGCAATCTGCTTGTTAATTTTTAAGAAAATGCTTAATCAAGAAGAGAAAAACTACAAAACCAATAAAGGAAAGCAGCACCCATTTAACGCCTTTGTAATTTTTGGTGTGTAGTGCTTTGTCCTTTTTGTACACGATAACCATTATAACAAGAAATGTGACAATAAAGAAAAGGGCAAAAATGACTTGTCCTGTGGAAAACATGTTTTTTAGTATTTTTCACAAAATTAACGTAAACCACCAATTTGATGAAAAACCAACTTGATGCCGTGAAAACATTTCATAATGCGTTTGGTCTTGGGGTACTCCACAAACCTGAAGCGGATTTAGGTCAGGAGAAGAACCTATTGCGGTATAAACTGATGAGAGAAGAAAATGAAGAATACCTGGAAGCCGCTCAAGAAGGAGATTTGGAAGAAGTTGCAGATGCCCTGGGTGATATGCTGTACATCTTATGCGGAACCATTTTGGAACACGGGCTACAATATAAAATTGAGGAAGTCTTCGAAGAGATCCAGCGAAGTAATATGAGTAAGTTGGGCGAAAATGGAAAACCCATCTACCGGGAAGATGGTAAAGTACTTAAGGGGCCTAATTACTTTAAGCCAGATCTAAAATCAGTTTTAGGACTATAATGGCTCATTGATAGTTGTAGCTGTCCGGGAGTTAACATAAAAATAAACACAAGGTACGTCCACCTTTAGTACCTCTCCAGAAAGCTATTGTTGTATTTAGGTGAGCCTTAAACCACTTTATACCGCCATCCAAATGTATCTTCAGCGCGATTGTACTGGATATCCGTAATTTTGGTTTTTAGCATAGCCGCATAACTATTTTCCAGTTCGGGAAGCTCGTAATCCCTACCGCGATATCCGAAACCTGCAATGGGGGAAACTACTGCAGCGGTACCTGCACCAAACATTTCTTTAAGGGTGCCATTTTCTGCGGCCTCTACCACCTCGGCAACTTTTACTTTTCGAACCTCAGTAGGTATTCCCAAATGATCTGTGAGCTGTAAAATGCTCTTACGGGTTATCCCGTCAAGTATGCGATCGCTGGTCGGTGCAGTGATTAAAGTGTCACCGATCCGAACAAAAATATTCATAGCTCCGGCTTCCTCAATGTATTCGTGGGCATTATCATCGGTCCAAACTACTTGCTGGTAGCCTTTATCAGCAGCTAATTGGGTGGGATAGAACTGTGCAGCATAATTACCACCAGCTTTAGCATAACCTACTCCACCATTGGCTGCCCTGGCATAGTGTTCTTCTATTAACACCTTAACCTTACCGGAAAAATACGCGCCGGACGGAGCAAGGGCGATGATAAACTTATAGGCATCGGCCGGAGAAGCGTGGAATCCCTGCCCGGAAGCAAACATGTAAGGACGAACGTATAAAGAACTCCCAGGGGTTGTAGGCACCCAGTCCTTTTCCACCTGTAGCAAAGTCGTTAAACCATCAATAAAATATTCCTGAGGTAATTCAGGAATTGCCAAGCGTTGTGCCGATTTGTTTAAACGGGCATGATTATCCAAAGGCCGGAACAACCAAACTTGACCCTCCGCGTCTTTGTAGGCCTTCATTCCCTCAAAAATTGATTGCCCGTAATGAAAGATCTTTGCTGCGGGATCTAAAACAATGGGCCCGTAAGGCACTACCTTAGGGACACTCCAGGCGCCATTTTCAAAGTCGGCAACCAACATATGGTCAGTGTACACACTCCCAAAAGAGAGATTGTCAAAATCAACATCGTTAATTTTGGTGGTTTCGGATCTTTCTATAGCAATTTGATTCACTTGTACGGGCATACTTCGTATTTTTGCAATGTTAAATTTAACGATTTCCGCATCATTTTTAGTAGGATAATCTTCTAAATACGTACAAATGTTAAACAACAATCAATTTTTAGCCAAAACTATTTTTTTTAACAGTTTTCTTGTGATTTTCTTCACGTTAGGAAGCCAAAGCACTGAGGCACAGCAGGACACTAACCAGGCGTTTGGTGAGGCATTTGAACTAGTAGCGCAGCCAAATCTGGATGCTAAGGTTTTCCAAGAGTTGAAGGGAGATGAATCTACCCAGACCTTGATTTCAGGAAGTATCACAGAGGTTTGTCAGGCCAAAGGTTGCTGGATGAAGGTGGCCTTAAGTGATGGAGAGGAAGTTTTTGTTCGGTTTAAGGATTATGGTTTTTTTGTACCTACCAATTCAGCAGGTAATTCGGTAATTATGAATGGAAAGGCGTTCCTGGAGGAAATGAGTGTTGAAGATCAACAACACTATGCCAAGGACAAAGGCGCCAGCCAGGAAGAGATTAATGCCATCACATCACCCAAACGTACTTACAGGTTCGAAGCAGAAGGGGTGGTGATCCAACCAAAGTCTTGAAACGTAAAATAGTTTCCACCGCTGACGGGTCAACTACCATTCAGCTTGAAGAGTGGAATGAACACTATCATTCCAAACACGGTGCTATACAAGAGGCCTATCACGTATTTATTAAAAATGGATTATACAGTAGGTCTTCTTCTGAAATCGCCATTTTGGAAATGGGTTTTGGTACTGGACTCAACGCTTTAATTACCTATCTCGAGGCAGAAAAAAACAATCTGAGGGTTTATTATGTAGGAATGGAAGCTTTTCCAGTTCCCAATAAGGAACTGGAACAACTTAACTTCATCACGGGACTTGGAGTTGATCATCTCGAACCAGTATTTTCCGGTATCCACAACAGCCCATGGGATCAAACTGTGGAGATCTCCAGTTTTTTTTCAATCTGTAAATGCCAGGCGGATTTCATGACCTTGGACCACCAACAGGCGTTCAATTTGATCTATTTTGATGCATTTGGCCCAAGGGTGCAACCGGAACTTTGGACAGCGGTCGTCTTCGAAAAAACGTACAACGCATTGAAAAGTGATGGGGTTTTGGTAACTTATTCGGCCAAAGGAAGTGTACGTAGGGCGATGGAAGAGGTGGGTTTCCGGGTAGAACGTTTACCAGGGCCTCCCGGGAAAAGGGAAATGCTACGTGCTACAAAACCCTAAAAAACAGAAGAAAACACTCGTAGAATTCTGCGAATCAGCACTTTCAAAAGTTAAACAAGAGTGTTAAATCAATGGTAATTGGGGAAAAACGGCGATGGTAAAACCATACTTTTGCATAAAAGAGCAGACATGAAGGTATTGATAACGGGAGCAACCGGGTTGGTAGGTAGTGCCTTGGTGGAAGAGCTACGACAACAAAATGTTCCTGTCAATTTTCTTACCACTAACAAGAGCAAAATTGTTTCTGAAAAGGGTTACCAGGGGTATTATTGGAATCCTTCGACCGGAGAAATGGATAATGCTGCATTTGAAGGGGTAACCGACATCATTAATTTAGCGGGTGCTACAATATCCAAACGTTGGACTGCTTCCTATAAAAAGACCGTACTGGATAGTAGGATCAATAGCCTGACTACCTTATTTAATGGCCTTGAGCGTTTTGGTTCGGATAGGATACGTTCTTTTGTATCGGCTTCGGCCATCGGAATTTACCCACATTCCTTGACCACATTTTACGAAGAAGGAGCAACTGAGGTTGATGATAGTTTTCTTGGAGCGGTGGTAAAGTCCTGGGAGGACAAGATCGATACTTTCCGGACTTTTGGCTGTAAGGTAACCAAGATCAGGATTGGATTGGTCCTTTCAGATCAAGGAGGTGCGCTGCCGAAAATAGCGGCACCAGTTAAATACTATGCCGGAGCAGCTTTTGGTTCCGGTCACCAATGGCAATCCTGGATCCATATCAAGGATTTGGTAAGAATGTTCATCTATGTGTTAGAACAACGATTAGAGGGGACATTTAATGGGGTAGCTCCTAACCCGGTAACGAATAGCAAGCTTACTAAAGAAGTAGCAAAAGCCCTTAAAAAACCACTTTTTCTTCCTAATATCCCAAAGGGTATCATGCAATTGTTCTTAGGTGAAATGGCCTATCTGCTGTTTGCCAGCCAACGCGTAAGTAGCAAACGGATAGAGAAAAAAGGATTCCACCACACGTACCGAAATATTTGTAGCGCACTAGAGAGTTTTTATGGCGAAGCAGATTGTAACAAGGAATCAAGTGTGACCTCCTACGAACGGAATTTCAGTTAGTATCTCCCGCTTAGTTTTTATAGAAATCCGCTATGGCGGATTTTTTTATGCAAACCAATGACATTTTGACATTTATTAAAGTATTGGCAGTACTTTTGCCCCTTTAATTCGGTTTATAAAGCAATTTTTAGATGAGCAAGAAAAGTAAAGTGGAAGAAATGGATGAGGTCATGGCGGAGCAAACATCCATGGAAGAAGCGGAACTTCAAGAAGAAAATGGTCAAGAGGGAACGCAGGTGGCTGAGGAAACTCCTGATAAATCTGTAGAGGAGACCCTGAAGGAAGAACTATCCGCAGAAAAGGATAAGTTTCTACGCTTGTTTGCAGAGTTTGAAAACTTCAAAAAGCGAACGGGTAGAGAGCGAATGGAGCTCTTCAGGACAGCAGGGCAGGAGGTTATGGTATCCCTTCTTCCCATCTTGGACGATTTTGACCGTGCGTTAAAAGAAATAGCAAAGACTGAAGAAAAAGAACTACTGAAAGGTGTTGAACTTATCAGCACTAAATTTAAGGAGACACTTAAAGGAAAAGGATTGGACGAGATTTTGGTTCAAGCGGGAGATGCTTTTGACGCTGAGATCCATGAGGCAGTCACACAAATTCCAGCGCCTGATAAAAAATTAAAAGGCAAAATAATAGATGTCATCGAAAAGGGGTTTACCCTGGGCGATAAGATTATTAGACATCCTAAAGTAGTGGTGGGCAACTAACATACTGGTATGAAGCAGGATTATTACGAAATACTTGGAGTTTCCAAAGGTGCCTCCCAGGCCGAGATAAAAAAGGCGTACAGAAAAAAGGCTTTGGAATATCACCCGGATAAAAACCCGGGTGATGCCAAAGCCGAGGAAATGTTTAAGTCTGCTGCCGAGGCTTATGAGGTATTGAGTGATCCGGATAAGCGGGCCAAATACGATCAGTTTGGACATGCTGCATTTGAAGGTGGTGGATTTGGTGGTGGAGGTATGAACATGGAGGATATCTTTAGCCAGTTTGGAGATATTTTTGGCAGCGCTTTTGGAGGTGGTTTTGGCGGTTTTGGTGGCTTTGGCGGCGGTCAACGCCGTGTCAAAGGGAGTAATCTCAGAATTCGTGTCAAACTTTCCCTGGAGGAAATAGCCAATGGCGTAGAAAAGAAAGTAAAGGTAAAGCGCAAGCTGCAGGCAGACGGGGTAACGTACAAAACATGCCCTACTTGTAACGGCACCGGTCAGGTGACCAAGATTACCAATACCATTTTGGGAAGAATGCAGACGGCTACAACCTGTACTACCTGTGGAGGAGTAGGCCAGGTGATTGATAAGCGACCTAGTGGTACGGACGCCCAGGGTCTTAAAGTGATCGAGGAAACCGTATCGATCAAAATTCCCCCAGGTGTTGAAGAAGGCATGCAGCTTAAAGTTTCCGGCAAAGGAAATGGTGCCCCGGGGAATGGAATACCGGGAGATCTATTGGTAGCGATTGAAACTGAGGAACACCCTACCTTGAAAAGGGAAGGAGATAACCTGCATTACGATCTGTATATCAGCATTTCAGAAGCAGTTTTAGGAAGTTCTAAGGAAATCGATACCGTAGGAGGAAAAGTGCGTATTAAGTTAGAGTCCGGGATACAGTCCGGCAAGATCCTACGTTTACGGGGTAAAGGGATACAAAGTTTGAATGGATATGGAAGCGGGGATTTACTTGTTCATGTGAATGTATGGACGCCCAAAGAATTGACCCGGGAACAACGCGAATTTTTTGAACGTATGCAAAGTGACGAGAACTTTGAGCCTAAGCCGGAAAAATCGGACAAATCGTTTTTTGAAAAAGTGAAAGATATGTTCTCTTAAACAAAAAGAAGTTTTGTTTAAGGAAAAAACGTATATTTGACTTTGATACTGCGGACCAGTATCTAATTTTCTTTTTCATAGCAATTTTTTTCCCATCCTTAAACCTCTTTTAAGGGTGGGTTTTTGTTTTTAGATAGATAGGATAACCTCCGTCCCCTGATAACGCTACCTTTTAACAACGGATACATCAAAACGATCAGAGGACGCAATTTTGTTACGACTTTGTTAGCACAGACCTAGCAAGTGTGCCTTTCCAAAGAACTCCTCTAAATACGGTTATTCCCATTGTTCATAATTGTATCTTTGGCAAAATTGATTGCATGACCCCAATTTTGGTAGCGGAAAAGGTTTCCAAATCGTTTGGTGATCATACTGCCTTGCGTGACATTTCGCTTGAAATTCCCAACAATTGTATATATGGCCTACTTGGACCTAACGGAGCGGGAAAGACCACATTAATACGTATCATTAATCAAATTACCTATCCGGATACCGGACAGGTTTTTTTTAATGGCGAAGTCTTAGCACCTCAGCATATTGCAATGATTGGTTACCTCCCCGAAGAACGCGGGCTTTACAAAAGCATGAAAGTAGGGGAACAGGCGCTGTATTTAGCCCAACTAAAGGGACTTTCCAAAAATGATGCCCGGAAAAAGTTAAAATATTGGTTTGAACGTTTGGAAATAGGGGATTGGTGGAACAAAAAGATACAGGAACTCTCCAAAGGGATGGCACAGAAGATACAGTTCATCGTAACCGTGCTACATGAACCCCGTCTGCTTATTTTTGATGAACCTTTTAGCGGCTTTGATCCTATCAACGCTAATAAAATAAAAGAAGAAATTCTAAAGTTAAAGAAAAAGGGGACCTCCATTATTTTCTCTACCCATCGTATGGAATCGGTAGAAGAACTCTGTGAATATATAGCACTGATCCATAAATCAGAGAAAATCCTGGACGGTAAACTTTGGGATATCAAGAAGGCCCATAAAAACAATATCTTCAAGGTAGGTTTACAGGTCAATGGACAGGGAAAGGGTTTACTGGAAGAATTGGAAGCGCGTTTTCAGATTTCAGAAAGTGTTTTTGATCCTGCGGAAAAGCAGTTAGATTTTACCCTTAAACTACCTTCCGGCAATACTTCTCAGGTGCTTTCGCATTTGGCGGAAAGAGCCAACTTAACACGATTTGAGGAAACCATACCTTCGGCAAATGATATTTTTATCCAAACGGTAAAAGCAAAGGGGGAATGAGCAAGTTAGGACTGATCATAAAGCGGGAATATCTGGCCAAAGTGCGGAACAAGTCTTTTGTAGTAATGACCTTTTTAAGTCCTATTCTCATGGTGGGAATGGTTGTGCTCATCGCCTATCTTACCAAGATTAACGACAGCGAGAAACGAATAATCGCTGTTGTTAATCAAAGCGCATATCTTCAGGACCAATTGCTGCCCACAGCGGATATTTCTTTCGTTATATTGGATGCTATCTCCTTGGAAAACGCCAAGGATTCCACTCTGGCCATGGGCTATTACGGGCTCCTCCATATTCCCCCGGGCCCCAATTTGGAAACGATAGCTGAGCGTTCGTATTTGTTTACCAAGGAAAATCCGGTTAGTTACGTATTGGATGACCTGGAAAGTATCTTTGAACATAGATTGCGTCAGGAACGGCTTCAAAATCTTGGGGTTTCGGCCAGGGATTATGCTACCGTGGCACAAAACTTTGAGATCAAGATTTCTACTTTTGACGGAGAGAAAAACCTCAAGGGTATTAATGAGATCAAGGCATTTATTGGAGGTGGATTTGGCTATCTCATCATGATGTTCATTATAATTTATGGCGGTTTCGTGATGCGAAGTGTGATAGAAGAAAAGACCAGTCGCATTATTGAGGTAATTATATCCTCAGTAAAACCGTTTCAACTAATGTTGGGAAAAATTATAGGTACTTCATTGGCTGGAGTTACCCAGTTTGCAATTTGGATTTTTTCCGCCTCTCTACTACTCTTTTTAGCATTACTATTATTGGATGTTGACATGACAGCCTTGGGGGGCGCATCCGGAATACCCCAGAATTCGATGACTGCCATGGCCAGCCTGCCAGAGCCCTCTGGGAATGATATTCAAAAATATGCAGACGAGCTCTTTAAAATTCCCTGGTTCCTTTTGTTATTTTCTTTTGTAGTGTATTTCATTTTAGGCTACCTTATTTACAGTTCCATATATGCCGCGATTGGCGCCGCAGTGGATAACGAAACGGATACACAACAATTTATTTTCCCGATTATTTTGCCGCTCATGCTGGCAATATACGTTGGTTTCTTTTCGGTTTTCAGTAATCCCCATGGACCTATTGCAGTGGCCTTTTCTTTGTTTCCCCTAACCTCTCCTATTGTGATGCTCATGCGGTTGCCTGCGGGTATTGGAGAGGGAGGAGTACCTTTGTGGCAGTTTATTTCAAGCATCCTTTTGCTGGGGCTTACTTTTCTTGCTATTGTTTGGTTTGCTGCAAAAATTTATCGGGTTGGTATTTTAATGTATGGCAAGAAACCGACGTATAAAGAGTTATACAAATGGCTTAAGTATTCATAAATGCAGCAGGAAGAGAATACAGATATCAAAGAAATCATTGAAGAAGACATCTGGGGCTCCATCATTGACTTCTTGAACTATGGTTTTCATATCCCCGCGGGTGAAAATACGATCCATTTAACCATTGGCTTACTTTTACTATTGGTCGTTACCTTCCTGGCGACCAGCTTTGTTTTAAAAATACTACGAAAGCTCTTCACCAGAAGAATGGAACAAGAGGACAAACTCAAGTTCATTAGCATTTTTAAATTCATTAAATATCTGGTGTATCTCGTGGTCATTTTGCTCACTATGAGTGCTGCCGGTATTAATATTACCGTTATTCTTACAGCTTCTGCGGCCTTATTTGTAGGTTTAGGACTGGCCTTGCAGGAACTTTTTCAAGATATTATTGCGGGCGTCTTGATCATCGTGGATAAATCCCTCCGGGTAGGAGATGTCGTAGAGGTTGATGGGAAAGTCGGGAAAGTATTTGAGATTAAATTACGCACTACCCGAGCCATAACCCGGGATGATAAAATAGTTATTATTCCCAATCATAAGTTTATCAGTGATACGATTTACAATTTTACCCAAAATCATAAGATCACACGTGAAAAAGTAAGTGTTGGAGTGGCTTATGGAAGTGATGTGGAACTCGTAACTCAAATACTACATGAGGTCGCCAGGGAACAAAAAGAGGTGCTGAAAAATCCAAAACCATTGGTGCTTTTTGAGGATTTTGGCGACTCTGCCCTGCTATTTTCCATTAACTTTTTCCTACGGGACAGCTTTGGCGACCCCTCAATCAAAAGTGCGATGCGATATGCGATAGATAAGAAGTTCCGAGCACATAATGTCACCATCCCGTTCCCTCAACGCGATGTTCATTTTTATCCGAAAAATCCATTGCCAATAGCTAATACGAAAAATACTAATGCATAACCCCCTGGCCCGACCCTTGCTATTGTGGTTGTTCTTGGCCGCGCTATCTGGAGTATATGCACAGAGTTCAGACCTGTTTCGCGTTGAATACCTTAGAATTCCTGAAAACAATACGGGGATCAATACTTCGCGGTACAGGATTTTATTGAACCTTCCTATTCAGCTTAACAAAAGGGATTACCTGGTGGTAGGTGGGGAATACAATGAATTTGATATTGAATTTAGAAAGGACTTTCCCTTTGATGAATCGGTGATCGAGCAATTACACATTGTTGATTTCAATTTAGGGTATATCACCAGATGGAATGAAAATTGGCGATTTGTTGGGATTCTTACGCCTAGAATGGCTTCTAACCTCACAGGAGCGATAAGTATGGATGATTTCTTTTTTAATGCTACTGCCACCCTCTGGAAAGAAAATAGCAAAGCCGATAAACCCTATCGCATTGTTTTGGGGTTGTCCTATAATAGTACCACAGGATTACCTGTACCATTGCCTTTAGTGAGTTACTATCGCAGGTTTCATCCGAAATGGTCCTACACGCTTGGAATACCCAGGACCAACTTTAAGTATCATGCCTCTGACAAACATAGTGTGCAACTGGCATTATTATTGGATGGCTATTTTATCAATGTTCAGGACGACATCGGTTTGCCGGACGGCCAGGTAGGCTCCAGAATCTCCTTGTCGGCATTGGTGGCCACTCTGGGATATCAATTCAACGTGACCACTAATATTTCATTTTATGCGTTATTCGGGCGTTCTCTAATTCTGGATAGTACCCTTAGGGATGATGGTCGTAAAGATGTATTTTTATTAAACAATGAGGCCAACCTCTTCCTAAGGGCGGGATTTAAAGTCTCTATTTTCTAAAATCAGCATATGTCAAAAATACTAGTCATAGAAGATGAAGCCGCTATCAGAAGGGTGTTGGTGAAGATCCTTAGTGAGGAAAGTGATACCTACGAAGTTTCGGAAGCGGAAGATGGCTTAATCGGGATTGAACAGTTCAAAAAAGAAGACTTTGATCTGGTCCTTTGCGATATTAAGATGCCCAAAATGGATGGGGTAGAGGTGTTGGAAGCCTCTAAAAAAGTAAAGCCGGAAGTACCTTTTATAATGATTTCGGGTCACGGGGATCTGGATACCGCTGTTAATACCATGCGGCTCGGGGCCTTTGATTATATCTCCAAACCCCCGGATTTAAACCGGTTGCTCACCACTGTGAGAAATGCCCTGGATAAAAAGGAGTTGGTGGTGGAGAATAAGATCCTGAAAAAGAAGGTCGGGAAGAATTATGAAATGATTGGGGATAGCAGCGCCATTAACACGATCAAAGATATGATCGAAAAAGTTGCTCCTACAGATGCCCGGGTACTGATAACCGGTTCTAATGGAACGGGTAAAGAATTGGTAGCACACTGGATCCATCAGAAAAGCCAGCGTTCGGCAGCACCTTTTATTGAAGTGAATTGCGCTGCCATTCCTTCAGAATTAATAGAAAGTGAACTTTTTGGACACGTAAAAGGAGCATTTACTTCGGCGGTAAAGGATCGGGCAGGAAAATTTGAAGCAGCCAACAAAGGCACTATTTTCCTCGACGAAATAGGGGATATGAGCCTCTCCGCACAGGCCAAGGTTTTACGCGCCTTACAGGAGAATAAGATTTCCCGGGTAGGGACCGACAAGGATATTAAAGTAGATGTCCGGGTAATAGCTGCAACCAACAAGGACTTAAAAAAAGAAATTGCAGAGGGAAAATTCCGGGAGGATCTGTACCACAGATTGGCGGTGATCCTCATTAAAGTTCCGGCACTAAACGAGCGTCGTGAAGACATTCCCGTGCTCATTTCGCATTTCTCCAAAAAGATTGCCGAAGAACAGGGAGCCGCCCAAAAAGCATTTTCCGCTAAGGCTGTTGAGTTGCTCAAGAGTTACGATTGGACAGGTAATGTCAGGGAACTGCGCAATGTGGTAGAACGCTTGTTCATTTTGGGGGGAGAAGAAGTAAGTGAAGATGACGTAAAACTTTTTGCCAGTAAGTAACGTTTACTCTTCCGTGCAGTCTTCTAGTCGCGATAACGCCTCATAGGCAAGGGTGTTTACCCTTTTATGATAGTAGCGTTGCGCCTTGGTTAAAGTGGTAGTACTAAGTGCCTTCTTCGTTTTTTGAAGTGTAGAACGAATGAAACTTTTTGCAGCCTTACATTCTTCAAGGACAACCACTTTTTCCAGGGATTCTTTGAACCTTGTTAGGCTTCTTTCCACGGTTTCCTGCATTAAAAGATCGGGATTCGCTATCGCCTTCTTCGGAGGATCCGACACCTCGGTGGTGTTCATTACCAATACATGATCACCATAATTACTGGTGTATTGATGTTCCAGGCTTTCCAGGGAATTTAAGGTGAGTCCAATATTTTTAAGGGCAATGTTCAAAAAGACGCCGGCATCCTCAAAAGAGATAGCTCTTGTGGCCTCTTTTAAGTTTTCTTCGGCATTGTTTACGGTTTTGAGCGCGCTCTCACAACCACACTCCTTAAAGTTCGGTTTTGTTTTATAAATACCGTTTAAGGCTTTGTAGGCATGGTATTTAGCCTTGTCAAAGTTTTTGGCAGCTATGGCCTGTTGTGTCTGTTCCTTAAAAAAGAGGGTGTTATTTTGAGCAAATTCACAGGCATTATAATCGCTTCCTGCGGTTAAGAGCAGTAACCCTATAAGGGCAATAATAGCGGTACAAAGTAGGTCTAATCCTTTGCTGCTGGTCATGGATCACGATAGATTTGGTCCTTTAAAAATACGACTGGAAAATCCCTTTGGTAAAATTCCATCGGTAAAAAACGGTTTTTCCCTGTCAACCGAAAGGTTTTGGTACGAAAGGAGCGGCTACTTTCAACTATTGCAATCGACAAAATTGCTTATATTTCCTGCTATGGATCATATTGAAAGCGATAACTATAAGGTGCAAGGCACTGTACAATTGTCTGAAATTTCTACTCATGAAGACTTTGGACAGGAGGGAAAATTTTTACGAAAAAAGCTGGAAGAAGTCAGTGAACAATTAGCTGATTTTCAGGATACTTTATACGCCCATGGTAAATATGGGGTGTTGGTGTGTTTACAAGGGATGGATACTGCAGGTAAAGACAGTCTCGTTAGGGAGGTTTTTAAGGAATTAAACGCGAGGGGAGTGGTAGTACATAGCTTTAAGACCCCCAGCAAACTTGAGTTACGCCACGACTACATTTGGCGACACTATATCGCCTTACCGGAACGTGGTAAATTCAGTGTTTTTAATCGTACGCATTACGAGAACGTGTTGGTGACCAAGGTACACCCGAAATATATTTTAAATGAGAATATTCCCGGGATAGAAGGATTGGACGATATAGATGAGGCCTTTTGGGAAAAACGCTATCGTCAGATCAATGATTTTGAAAGGCATTTGGCTGAAAACGGAACTATTATTTTCAAATTCTTTCTTCATCTTTCAAAAGAGGAACAACGGCAACGACTGTTACGAAGATTGCGATTGAGACGAAAAAACTGGAAGTTCTCGCCCAGCGACCTGGATGAACGTAAATTGTGGGACAGCTATCAAAAGTGCTATGAAACGGCGATAAACACTACCTCCAAACCACATGCCCCCTGGTTTGTAATTCCCGCAGATGACAAAAAAGCAGCACGGCTTATTGTGGCCACCATACTGCTACAATCGTTAAAAAAATACAAAGATGTTAAAGAACCGGAACTGGATGCGGAAATAAAGGCTAATTTAGAATCTTTCAAAAAGCAATTGGAAAAAGAAGGCGAATGAAACCACAATTACTCCTCCTCTTTTTGGTCCTCTCAATACTTGGAGGTCGTGCCCAGTCCGAAGATGAAAAACAGCTTAAAGCCATTTACGATAAAGCGTTGACCGACGGTAAGGCCTATGATTGGCTGAATCACCTTTCCAATCAAATTGGAGGGCGGCTCTCAGGTTCGGTACAGGCCCAACAAGCTGTTGATTATACGAAAAGACAACTGGATTCTATTGGATTGGATCGGGTGTGGCTGCAACCGGTTATGGTTCCGAAATGGGTGCGGGGTACCCCGGAATTCGCCTATATTGAAACCAAACCCGGTATAACCACTAATGTGCCAATTACTGCCCTGGGAGGTTCTGTAGCCACTCCGGATGGTGGACTAAAAGCTAATGTGATTGAAGTTAAAGGTTTTGAGGATTTGGAAGCATTGGGCAGGGAACAAATTGAAGGAAAGATCGTGTTTTACAATCGGCGAATGGATCCCAGGATGATCAATACTTTTCATGCCTATTCCGGTTGTGTACATCAACGGTATTCCGGCGCAGCCGAAGCCACAAAATTTGGTGCTACAGGGGTGATCGTACGTTCTTTGAATCTCCGGTTGGACGACTATCCGCATACCGGAGCGATGAGTTATGGAGAAACCCCCCTGGATGAGCGTATCCCTGCTGCCGCTATCAGTACCAATGCAGCGGAGTTACTCAGTACCACGTTAAAATTGAACCCGGATATTAAATTCTACTTTAAACAAAACTGCAAGCAGCTTCCTGATGTGGAATCCTACAACGTCATCGGGGAAATCAAAGGAAGTGAATTTCCCAACGAGATTATGGTGGTTGGCGGACATTTGGATTCCTGGGATCTTGGCGATGGCTCCCATGATGATGGGGCAGGTGTGGTGCAGAGTATGGATGTTTTACGTTTAATTACCGCCAATGGTTACCGTCCAAAGCGAACCTTACGGGTAGTACTTTTTATGAATGAGGAAAATGGGCTTCGCGGAGGTAATAAATATGCAGAAGTGGCCAGAGCTAAAGGAGAAACCCATGTCTTTGCCCTGGAAAGTGACGCCGGCGGTTTTACCCCAAGGGGATTTTCATTTGATTGTTCCGATGAGAACCTCGAGCAAATCAAAAGTTGGAAAAAGCTGTTTGAGCCCTATTTGATACATATGTTCATTCGTGGAGGCAGTGGAGCAGATATCAATCCCTTGAAAGATGATACCGTTGTGCTGGCAGGATTACGACCGGATTCGCAACGTTATTTTGTCCATCACCATGCAGAGACCGATACCTTTGAGCATGTGAACCAACGAGAACTGGAACTTGGAGCGGCTACCATGGCCAGTTTGGTCTATTTGGTAGATAAATACGGGACCGTTCTACCGGAGAAAGTCAAAGGGTAATATTTTGACCTTGGGCAACTCCCCATTTTACTACTACACTATCCTAGCGGTTGTTCATGATAAAATTCTGCAGGGTCGTGGTAACCGAAACAGGTAATTTCATTACCGTAATCTGCAATAACTTTTCGTACACTATCCAAGCTTTTTATGCGCAATTCATTATTCATCGCTCTGATGGTGGCTAGTTGATCCACGGGATGACTTCTATTGTTTACTTCTTCCCTTAAATAATAGGCATCACCAACATAAAAGGTCCATTTGCCATCATTGATAAAAGCGACACCACAATGCCCTAGTGTATGTCCAAACAGAGGAATTAAATAGCTTTCAAAGTCCAGATCAAGTTTTCGGGCAGATAACCCAAAAAACTCGCTGTCATTGTTTTCATAGCATCTCATTTCCGGAAGATGGGATAGTTGTTGAGGTAAATATCTTTCGTTAGCGCTCTTAAAGCAGGTATATTCCTCCTGTGAAACATGAATCGTGGCATCAGGAAAGTCTGCTAATCCACCGATGTGATCCGGGTCAAAATGTGAACAGACAATGTTTTTTACTTCCTTTGGGTCATAACCTAGTTTTTGAATTTGACGGATTGCTGTGTATTCTTCTTTAAGTATAAATCCCGTAATTTCAATCAATTCTTTACCAAGTCGCTTTTCCGGTTCCTGAGTTTCTGCTAACCCTATCCCGGAATCGATTAAAGTAAGACCACTATCATCCCGCAATAGTAAG
Source organism: Croceivirga sp. (assembly GCA_028284665.1). Taxonomy (GTDB): domain Bacteria; phylum Bacteroidota; class Bacteroidia; order Flavobacteriales; family Flavobacteriaceae; genus Croceivirga. The sequence continues at coordinate 233,540 of JANQRG010000035.1, read as the reverse complement.
CAATGCCCTATGGCAGGACCAAAAGCAGATTCTATTTGTAAACAATTCAGATGGTAGATTTTCATTTTTCTAGTCCTTTAATACACTTTTTAATGTCGCATAACCAATGCTTAAAATTCGATAAAAAAGACATACCCCCAAGTAATTTTTTTTACTTTGAAATAAGCTCAAAACATTTTCGGCTTCAACACTTTTTACAGTTGTTATAACTGTCTGCTGCTATCCCTGATTTCCTTTACTAAACCCCTTTCACCCTTGCTATGAAACCCCTACCTTTGCGCTCTTAAAAATGAGAATTATGCAAGACGGCATCTACGCTAAATTTAACACCTCAAAAGGAGAGATCTTAGTAAAACTCACACACTATAAGACCCCGGGAACCGTAGGGAACTTTGTGGCCCTGGCGGAAGGGAATATGGAAAATACCGCTAAACCTCAGGGAAATCCGTACTACAACGGCTTGAAGTTCCATAGAGTGATCAATGATTTTATGATCCAGGGTGGTTGTCCTCAAGGTAAGGGAACCGGAAGCCCTGGCTATCAATTCGAGGATGAGTTTCATAAGGATCTGAAACATGACGGCCCTGGAGTGCTTTCTATGGCGAATGCTGGCCCCGGCACTAATGGCAGCCAATTTTTTATTACCCATGTGGCCACACCCTGGTTAGATGGTAAGCATACCGTATTTGGTCACGTTACGCAAGGTCAGGAAGTAGTGGATGCGATCGCTCAAGACGATGTTATTGAAACCCTGGAGATTGTGCGGGTAGGAGAAGAAGCAGAAAACTGGAACGGAATAGAAGCCTTTCGCACTTTTGATGGGGAACGGGAGAAAAGGGCAGCGGAAGCCAAGGCAAAAGCCGAGGCGGCATTGGAAAAATTAGCAGCAGGTTTTGAAAAAACAGCTTCCGGGCTACGATACAAAATCATTCAGAAAGGTTCGGGTACTGCGGCCAAAAAGGGCGCTATGGTGTCTGTACATTATGAAGGTAGTTTGGATAACGGCCAGGTATTTGATTCCTCATACCCCCGAAAAGAACCTATTACTTTTCCCCTTGGAGCCGGACAAGTGATTTCGGGATGGGACGAGGGTATCGCTTTGCTACAGGTTGGGGACAAAGCACGGTTTGTAATTCCTTCTCACCTGGCGTATGGTAGCAGGGGAGCAGGAGGGGTAATTCCTCCGGACGCTACGCTCATCTTTGATGTAGAACTAATGGGAGTAAAATAAAAATGATTTTCCCGGTGATTCTTATACCCCCGGGTAGTACTAAAAAAAGACTCCTTACGGGAGTCTTTTTTTATTTGGAACGATTAACACTAATGAGCAACAGGAAAGCATTGATGGCTAATAGTGCAAATAAAATGGCGAAAAAGGTATTCATTATCTATTGGGGTTGTTATTCTATTCCGTTCTTTCCTTTGTAACACGTAAACGCCTAAAAACCCTACTTAGTATTGTAGAGGTTTCATATTCAATCGTTTAAGATGCCAAAGGATATCACAGTAAAGGTTGTTTTGTTTAAACCTAGACGAAGAATTTCCTTAAGGTTGCTTAAAAAGCTAAACAAAATGCAAAAAAAAACCTCCACATTGGGAGGTTTGTAGTTGTAAGTGGGTTATCACTAAGCCGTTGGATCGGGAGTCATCCGTAAATAAGGCTTAATCTCTTCCACCCCTTTGGCAAAGATTTCTTTGGCCTCTTCCGTAGGAATAGCGGGGCTTACTACCACATCCTCGCCATTATTCCAGTTAGCGGGTGTAGCCACTTTGTGGTAGGCGGTTAATTGCAGGGAGTCTACCACGCGTAACAACTCGTAAAAGTTTCTTCCTGTAGAGGCGGGATACGTTAAGATCAATTTGACGGTTTTGTCCGGCGCAATGATAAATACCGAACGGACAGTTAACGTATCATCTGCATTAGGGTGGATCATATCATACAAGTTCGCAACGGCTCTATGCTCATCTGCTACTATAGGAAAATTCACCACAGTGTTTTGCGTCTCATTAATATCTTTGATCCATTCGTTATGGGAATCGGCATCATCTACGCTTAACGCCATCATTTTTACGTTGCGTTTGTCAAATTCGGCTTTAAACTTGGCTGCTGTTCCCAATTCGGTAGTACATACCGGTGTAAAATCGGCTGGATGAGAAAACAATATGCCCCAGCTGTCCCCAAGGTAATCGTAGAAATTGAGTGTACCCTGAGAGGTTTCTGCGTTAAAATCGGGGGCGGGATCCCCTAGTCTCAATGCTCCCATTTTTTTTGGTTTTAGATTATCCTATAAAGGTATTGGGGATAGTAGAGCAACCCTTGTTTTTTTGGTTAAAACTATATTAAAGTTCATTACATTTATGCTATGGAAAGCACTGAACTGGAGGAATTGCGATACCCCATTGGGAAGTATGTAATTCCAGATCCCATTACCGAAGAACATATAAAACAATGGATTGCTGTTTTGGAACAGCTGCCAGGAAAGCTGGAGCAATTGGTAACCCTACTTTCCGAGGAACAATTGGAAACACCGTATCGGCCAGGGGGATGGACGGTACGGCAGGTAGTCCATCATGTGGCAGATAGTCATCATCATAGCTATATTCGGTTCAAGTGGGCTTTAACCGAGGATAACCCTGTAATAAAGGCCTATTTTGAAAAAGAGTGGGCCAACCTCTTTGATACCCGTAGTGCGCCCATATCCCTTTCTCTGGCACATTTAAAAGCGGTTCATGCCAAACTGGTTTATCTTTTAAAAGGATTAACCTCAGACCAAATACAACGTACCTTCACTCACCCGGAAGGAAATAGCGTTACCACCTTAGCTGAAAATATAGGCCGTTATGCCTGGCATGGAAGTCACCATTTTGCTCATATTCAGCGCTTGTCAGAACGGGAAGGCTGGTAAGCCTAGAGTTTTTTAATAAGGATCCACATGGCTTTTTCAGACGCTTTTGCCCCGGGAAAAGATAGTTCAGAGGCCCGGTGGATCACAAAGTCATTTTTTTGATAAAAAGAGAGCGCTCTGCCGTTCTGCATAGTATCTAACCATAAGACCTCTTTGTTCATTTCCCTGGCCAGACGCTCCGTAAAACGTAGTGCTTCAGTTCCCACTCCTATTCCCGAATAACGTTTAAGAAGGTATATTTTTTCAATGTGGAATGCTTTTTTTGAGGAAAAAGTGTCCAGGGCTTTGTGAGGGATAAGTTTAAGGATGCCCACGGCTAATTTTCCTTGCTGTATAACATAAAGTGAAAGTGTGGGATCTTCATATTCCCGCTCTACTACGTTTTTGGTGAAACTAGAAGTGATATAGGGCGAAGTATCACCATTCTGCCAAAGATGGACATAGTGTTCGTTATAGGCCTGTCTCCCTACGGAAATATACGTACGTATCAAGTCCGGGCGAAGCGGGACAAAATCTATTTCCATTTAATGTTACAACCAATACTTGGTTTTTGCACTTCGATTATAGGGTCTCCTGCTAGTAACGAGGTGATCCCTTCCCGTAGATCCTTCCCAGTAACCGGGATACCGTTTCCAGGTCGGGAATCGTCCAGTTGTCCTCGATACACCAGCTTCAAATCTTCATCAAAAAGATAGAAATCAGGAGTACAGGCCGCATCATAAGCTTGTGCCACTTCCTGGGTTTCATCATATAAATAAGGAAAAGAATATCCCTCAGTTTTGGCCACCTCCTGCATGAGTTCCGGGGCATCTTCGGGATAGTTTTCTACATCATTGCTGGAAATGGCTACAAACCCAATACCCTGATCCTGAAAATCTCGCCCTAGTTGTGCCAGCTCCGAGTTCACGTGTTTTACAAATGGGCAATGGTTGCAGATAAACATAATTACGGTGCCCCGTTTTCCTTTGAGATCATTAAGATGAACCGTTTTGCCAGAAACGGTATCCGGCAAACGAAACGCAGGGGCCAAAGTTCCAAGGGATAACATGTTGCTGGGAGTGCGTGCCATGTGGATGATCTTGTTTGATTAAAACGTACCGCTACATCAAAGGTCCGAAGAAAATAGCATTCATCAATAACTTATTTGTACCATACCAGAAGGCCCTGAAATTAGTATTGTCCGTAAATAAGATCACTCTCCCTTTACCCATTCGTTTGGCTTTAAAGGGAACACTATTTTTCAGAAGGGCCAAATTCTCCTCGGAAATATAGCCGCTTTGTAGTGGTTTATTCGTGTATTGAATGGGATTGTCATAGCTATTCTCTTCCGGTTCCAGGTAAATATTGGTATTTCGAAATAACGAAATCCGATCATTCTTGTACCCATAGCCCACGGGGTGCGACCGATCCAGTTTGGCTTCAAAAATAGCACCTCCCGTAACCTGGGCCCCCAGGTAATCTCTTTTTTGATCAAAACGAATATTTTTCGCTTCTAAGGAATCTTCCTTCATCTTTAGGGATAGCATTTCGTGCTTTTTTAGCCAGTTTGCGACATTGCGATACCCAATTAGTGTTCCCCCTTGCTTCACCCAATCCTTGATTTTTTCAGCATCCTCCTTATCCAGAATACTAGCGCCTCCACCGCTAGGGAGAATTAAATCGGTGTATCGGCTCAAATCAACATTTTCAAAATAGCGTGTATCGATTTTGGTGATTTTCATTTGATATCGGGTATCAAAAAGATGCCAGATCTCCCCGGCATCATAAGAACGTACCCCATCGCCCACCAAAAGGGCAACGTTTTGTTTTCCTATAGGATCAAAATCGTTACTGCCCAGATCGATACCCTTGGTTAAACCCGTAGCAACAGCATCGATGGCAATCCGGCTGTTATCGGCAATTTCTGCGAGAAAAGCGTAAAGCGCATCCGGATCCAATTTCTGATGTTGTACCGGGATCATGATCGTTCCGTAGTCATACTGCTTTCCTTCCAGCGTGAACGGGCTTTTAGCCACTTTTGCCCTTAGGCCTTTTTGCACAATCCGATTTAAGGCTTTTGGCGTATAATAGCTATGCCATTCAAAAAGATACGCATAATTGCTTTTTCCGGTGATACTCCCGGGGATTGGGGTAAATTCCTGTACCTCTTCTCCCGCGCTTACCAGGGCGGAAAGCTCCGCATGATCTAGATTAAAGGCCAATGGGAAGGTCCAGGCCGAAACGTCATAAAACAGGCTATCCTTAAAGGTGGTACGCTTTTCAAACATGGCCCGGATCAGCCGGGGGTTCTTTTGGCTTAGGGGCACAACAAAGGCGCTTCCCGTTTTAAAAGCCTTCCCATTGATCCTGACATCACTCGCCAATTCATGAAATTTTATTTTGTGTCGATTAAGGATCTCAGCCAGGTGCCAGGTTCTTACAGGATCTTTGCTATCTCCAAAAACATATCCTTTGGTTCTGCTCCTAACCGCTTCACGCCTGATATCCTGGAAGTATTTTTTTTGATAATCAAGTATTTTGACCCGAATGTTTTTCGCCGCTTCAATGGTGGACAGCGCTGTGGTAAACTGATTGCGTATGGTAAACGGAAAAGTAAGGATACCGTTCTCACTCTCTTGAATATGACCTCTTGAACTGCCTTGTTCAAAGAGGATGCCGATACCGCCATTCACATCCGGGAAAGTGGATCCTTTTCCGTAATAATAGTCGTCAAAGTTTTCTTCGGAATAGTAGAGCGATCCAATTTTATCCAGGGCTTTGGCATGATAGGTCCCAATCTCTGCTGTGAGCTCTTGATTGATTTTCGGGGTAAGTGGGTGAACGCGTGAGGGTTCTCCAGGTTGGAAAAAATAAGTTGAATTGGTGCCCATCTCGTGGTGATCGGTTAAAATATTGGGCATCCACTTATAGAAGGAGGCAATCCGGACCCGACTTTCCGGTAATTGTACCGGGAGCCAATCCCGGTTCATATCAAACCAATAGTGATTCGTTCGTCCTCCCGGCCATACTTCGTGATATTCCCTTTCGTTCTTGTCCGGGTTAAGGTTTTGACTTTTATGGATATTCGCCCAATGGGCAAAACGTTGGTGACCGTCGGGATTCATACAGGGATCCAGGAGAATAACCATGTTGTTCAGCAGTGCTTCTATTTCCGGACCTTGAGCAGCCGCCAAATAATAGGCATAGGCTATTGCAGCGTTCGCACCGCTGGATTCATTGCCGTGAATAGAAAAGCCTTGGTACACTACAATGGGCATGTTTGAGGTGTCCAAAACAGTTCCGTTCCCTTCACTGAGTTTTAGATGATCCTTTCGAATACTTTCCAGGTTTTGATGATTTTCAGGATGGGTTACGGTTAACAATAATAATGGCCGATCTTCAAAGGTTGCCCCTCTGTTTTCAATAGTGATCCGATCGCTGGCAGCGGCCAGAGTATTCATGTAAAATAGGAGTTTGTCATGGGTTACATGCCATTGTCCGACTTCATGCCCAATAATTTCTGAAGGTTTTGGGATATCAGGATCATAGGTGATATTCTGAGGGAGATAGTATTCCAGGGTTACGGTATTTTGTGCATATAGCAATTGCCCCAGAACTACCAATAGCAATAGTAGTCTTGCTTTCATGCAGTTTGATTTTGAATTAGTCAGCCTTAAAAATAAAAAACGGCCTGTGGAAACAGGCCGTTATAGTATGTTTTTTATGGTTTTTTTTTAAATATCATCAAAATCTACATCCGTAAAATTTCCGGAAGCTTGGCCATCTGAGCCGGCATCTGCGTCTTCTTCCTTTTTGAAATCTTTTTGATGACGCTCGGAGATGACTTCAAGGCCTTTTTCGTCGATGATGTAGTCCATCATTTCCTCCATAATCTCCCTGAAGGCGCCAAAGTCCTCTTTGTAAAGATAGATCTTGTGCTTTTTATAATGGAAAGAGCCGTCATCGTTAGTAAACTTTTTGCTCTCTGTAACCGTAAGATAATAATCCCCGGCTTTTGTGCTCCTCACGTCAAAAAAATACGTTCTCCTCCCAGCCCGTAAGACTTTGGAGTATATTTCTTCTTGATCCATTAAATCTTTTTCACCCATTTTAGTGCAGTGTTCTGTTAGTGTAACGTTACATTATTCTGGTAAAAATGTAAAAAAAATCATAAAGCGACAACTTTTTCGCTAATCTTTCGCCGTAAGCTGGTCGTGGTACAACTGTTGATAATAGCCTGTTACGTTGTTCAATTGCGCATGAGTTCCTTCCTGTATTATCCTGCCCTCTTCCAGTACGATGATCTTATCTGCATTTTTTGCCGAAGATACTCTATGGCTTACGATCAGGGTGGTTTTATCTGCTGAAGCCTTCTTCAGGTTTTTAAGGATTTCCTCTTCCGTCTCGGTGTCCACGGCGGAGAGACAGTCGTCAAACAAATAGATTTTGGGATCTTTAAGCAAAGCCCGGGCAATGGAGACGCGTTGTTTTTGCCCCCCACTCAATGTTATCCCGCGTTCCCCTAATACGGTATCGTATTGCTTTTTAAAACCCATGATATTTTCATGTACCACGGCATCTATTGCTACTTGTTTAATTTCCGAAAGGGTTGCGGTTGCTTTACCGAGTCGGATATTGTTTTCGATGGTATCGGAGAACAAGAAGGCATCCTGGGGAACTGCACCAATACCCATCCTCAGGCTCTCCAGGTTTAATTGTGTAATTGGGGTATCATCGACAAGAATCTGACCGGAACTCACGTCGTACAACCGGGCTACCAAATCTAAAATTGTAGATTTTCCAGCCCCGGTTTTTCCCAGAATTGCCAGAGTCTCGCCAACGTTTACCGTAAACGAGACCTTATCTAGAGCTGTTATTCCGGTATCCGGATACACAAAAGAAACATCTCTAAATTCAATTTTTCCCTGAATAGGGGTTTCTTTTTCTACTTCGTTGTGTATTTCGGGCTGCACCTTTAGAAATTCATTGATGCGTTTTTGAGAGGCTTCTGCACGCTGAACGATAGAAGTTAACCATCCTACAACAGCTACCGGCCAGGTTAGCATGTTAACATAAAGGATAAATTCTGCAATTACCCCAAGGCCAATTTCCCCATTGATGTACTGCTTGCCGCCTATGTAGATCACAAAAATATTACTGATACCGATCAACAGGATCATTAGTGGAAAGAACCAGGCATTCACTTTGGCCAGATCCATACTGGTATCTTTTCCCTGGACGGCCAGTGTTTGGACCTCTTCATTAATCTTGGGTTCTAGGCTGTAGGCCTTTATCACGGCCACTCCGGAAAACGATTCTTGGGCAAATGTGGATAGAGTAGAGAGAAATTCCTGCACTTTGGTACTGCGTTTATGAATAATCCGGCTTATTTGGTAAATGAGGACTGAGAGAATAGGTAGCGGAACCAAGGTGTAAAAGGCAATTGTAGGAGCCTTGATAAACATTAAAGGGATAAGGCAAACAAAAAGGGTTAAGGTTTGAATACCGTACATGATGGCTGGCCCTCCGTACATTCGTACCTGGGTAACGTCCTCGCTAATTCTGTTCATCAAGTCGCCTATACGGTTTTTCTTGTAAAAGCCCAGGTGCAATATTTGATAGTGGTCAAATACTTCGTTTTTAAGATCGTATTCAATATAACGAGAGACATTGATAATGGTCTGTCGCATTAAAAAGGTAAACAAACCAGACAAAATGGCCGCGCCAACAATAATCAGTATGTATTCGAACAATAGTGTTTTTGCTTCTCCTTTTTCCAGGATACCATTGGTCAACTGTTGAATGGTGTTAATCGACTTGCTAACATAGGAAGGCATCACCAAAGAGAAGATTCGGGCAATGATCGTTATTAAAATTCCCAAAAGCAGTTTGAACCAGTATTTCTTAAAGTACTTATTGAGATGGCGTAGTTCTTTCATGGAAAGGAGCGAGTAGCAAATAAAAATGCCCGCCAAAGATAGCGCATTGGTGGTAAACGCAATGTTATAAAACTGATAAGATACCCGTACCTCATAGGACGAGATAAAATATAGCCTTACTTTTACGCCCGAAATAACCGAACGCAATTTTAAAGTTCTTTTAAATGCTCACAAGAAGGCATATTCGGGTTAAGGTAATGCAGTCTATTTATGCACTGACCCAGGCCCAGGAAGATTCCCTGGACAAGCAATTGAAGTTTTTGAATGTTAGCATTGCCAATGTGTATGTTCTTTACCTGTTGCTTTTAGGGTTTCTTATAGAATTACAGCAGCTGGCCAAGAAATATGTTTCACATGCCTCAAAAAAGTATGTGGCAGACGCAGAGAACAATTTTCCCAATAACGAAAAATTCGTAAACAATGGCTTGTTGTTACAGCTCGTTGGCAACGAAGCGGTAAAAGCAGAACTCTCTAAGCGAAGACTAAACAACTGGTACCTTAATGAAGACTACGTAAAGATCGTCCACAAGGAATTGATGAAGAGTGAGGGCTATCACAGCTACATGAATACTAAAGGGGGTAGTTATACTGAGGATAGGGAATTTGTAGTAGCGATCTTTAAAGAAATCATTGCTCCAAATGAAAAGATCTACGAGTATTTTGAAGATGATAAATTGACATGGGCAGATGACATTCCTATTGTTAACACCTTTTTGGTAAAGCGGTTAAAAAAAGCAAAACCGGACAGCCCGAACAGGTTCTTTCTACCACGATTGCTAAAGGATGAGCAGGATATGGTTTTTGCCAAGGATTTATTAACCAAGACCTTGCTGCACAATGCTAAGTGGGAAAAGGAAATTCAAGGAAAGACCCCGAACTGGGATAAAGACAGGATTGCAGAAATAGACCATATTTTGTTAAAAATGGCGATTTGTGAGTTTATCCATTTTCCTTCCATCCCCGAAAAGGTGACCATTAACGAGTATTTGGAGATCGCTAAAGAGTATTCAACCCCGAAGAGCAGCATTTTTATCAACGGAATTCTGGACAAATTAGTGAAGGAATACAAAAGTTCCGGAAAGATGCAAAAGGTGGGTAGGGGGCTGCTTTAAAAATGAAATCCTTATTTTTGCCCAAACAAAAAATAGTAATAATGAAAAGAATAGTTTTTGTCGTTGGGATAGCCGGTATGCTGCTGTTTTCAACCTCTTGTAAAGACAAAGCCAGTAGTAAGATAGTTGCAGATAATATCGAAACAGCATCAGAACGGGATGTGGCAGCAAAAAACCTTCCGGTAATGTCGTTTGAAAAATCTGAGCATGATTTTGGTCCAATAATTCAGGGAACTCCTCAGGAAACTATTTTTAAGTTTACAAATACGGGTAATGCCCCTCTTATCATTACCGATGCTAAAAGTAGCTGTGGATGTACTGTACCACAATATCCAAAAAATACACCTATTGCTCCCGGAGACACGGGCGAATTGGTGGTTAAGTTTAACGGTACCGGTAAGAATCAGGTGACCAAAACGGTAACCGTTACGGCTAACACCGAGAAGGGGTCTGAGCTATTGCGAATCAAAGCATTTGTAACACCTAAGGAGCAAGCGCCTGCTGGTCCTGTAAAATAGATTTTTAATGGAGGGATTGGGACAGTTTTTTCCGCTGATTCTCATTTTTGTTGTGGCCTATTTTTTTATGATCCGGCCGCAAATGAAGCGTCAAAAAGACGAAAAGAAGTTTTTGGCAGAGATCAAGAAAGGCGATAAGGTGATTACGAAAAGCGGTTTATACGGGAAAGTGGTAGATTTGAATGATAAGGACAACTCCTGTATTTTGGAAACCATGGCAGGACGGTTAAAATTCGATCGTAGTGCTTTGTCCATGGAAGGTAGTAAAAAGTTGAACCCTGCCACTACGCCAGCAAAGAAATAAATAATACCATATTCTGGTAGAAAGCCCTTTGAAATTTTCAAAGGGTTTTTTTTGTTTGTAACTTTTGTCAAAATCAATCAGTTATGGAAACAAGAAGACAATTCTTAAAATCGGGGGCGTTGTACGTTTCCGCCCTGAGCCTTCCTTCCCTATTTTCAGGAGAACTTTTGGCAGGGATGCGGAAAAAGGTAAGTCCAAATGATCACATTCAGCTTGGCGTAATTGGGTGTAATGGAATGGGCTTCTCTAATTTGGTTTCTATGCTAAAAAACAGTGAAGTGCAGTTAGTGGCGCTCTGTGATGTGGATGAGAAGGTGTTGCACAAGAGAACAGCAGATCTGGACAAATCAGGGATCAAAAAACCGAAGTGGTATACCGACTACAGGAAACTTTTAGCTGATAAGGATGTAGACATCGTCATAATTGGCACTCCGGACCATTGGCATTGCCTTCAATTGGTTGATGCAATAGCTGCCGGCAAGGATGTGTATTGTGAAAAACCCATTGCCAATTCCATTTATGAATGCGAGGCCATGTTAAAGGCAGTGCATGCCAGCGATCGCATGGTGCAAATAGGGCAATGGCAACGCAGTCAACCACATTTTGTAGACGCTATAAATTTCGTACACTCCGGAAAGCTGGGTCAGATTCGCCTGGTAAAGGCATGGGCGTATCAGGGTTGGATGCAACCTGTGCCTGTGTTAACCGACAGTGATGTACCGGCTGGAGTAGATTATGATCTATGGCTAGGTCCAGCAAAGAAACGTCCATTTAATAAAAACCGATTCCACTTTAACTTCAGATGGTTTTGGGATTATGCCGGTGGACTGATGACGGATTGGGGTGTACATCTTGTGGATTACGCCCTTTTTGGGATGAATGCCGGGCTCCCGAAGTCGGTTATGGCAATTGGCGGAAAATTTGCCTATCCTGAAGATGCGTCCGAAACCCCGGATACGCTACAAACCGTATACGAATACGAGGACTACTCCATATTATGGGAACATGCCACGGGCATTGATGGAGGCAATTACGGAAGAGACCACGGTATTGCATTTATTGGAAACAATGGCACCCTGGTATTGAATAGAGGGGGGTGGGAGGTAATCCCGGAAAACGATCGCCCGCACTGGAGTGAGAACCTTGGTCCAAAGATGGAGGCTATCCCCTTACAGTCCAACACCGGAAGTGGATTGGATTTGCATACTACTAATTTTTTAGCTGCGGTAAAATCCAGAGACGCGAAAGTGTTAAACGCTCCAATAACGATAGGGTATAACACCGCATTGGTATGTCACATGGGGAATGTTGCCTATAAGACCGGCGAACGTATCTATTGGGATGCCGAAAACAAAAAATTTGATAATGAGAGCTCTAATCAACTATTAGTGCCCCAGTATTACAATGGATGGGAGTTGCCGTAGCGCTAACGAAAAAGCTTATCGGTAGCCATCATTCAAGCCGACACCTTCTGCAATCATGGGTAGAATTTTTTCCAGTCGGCGGTTTTTTGTTTTCTCTTGTTTCGCTTCGGTCAGATATTCGCAGAATTCCTTTTGTTTGTAAAGGGTAAACTTTGTGAAGGCAGCTGCTAACCTGGCATCTTTTGCCAGGGAATTTTGTAGCAGTTGAGGAATTTCCAAAGGAGCGGAGGACTTTTTAGGCTGTAGTACTTTCCCTTCCCTTTGCTTTTGAATCGCTTCTTGTAAATACAAAAAGACCCCTTCGGAATCAATTGCTTCTTCCGAGCTAAATTTCCAGTGTCGCATGGCCTTGGTCTTGCCTTCCTGAGCATTCTCAAGCACTTTTTTTGGATCACTCAAATAGGCACCGTTATAAAACCATATGCCAAAGTGGCTTTTAAACCTACAAATGCCAAAAACATTTTTGTTTTGAATGGTATAGACCGGCATGCCCCATTTACAGGTCTCAACGGCTTCGGTTTTTTTGGCTAAATCCCGAAGTATTCCAATAGCACTTTTAAAAAGGTGTTCTTCGGAAAAATAAGCGTCAGCGCTTTTTGCTTTTTCCATATTTCACTAGTTTTTCAGCAGTAAGTTCGCAAATTTTTGCAATAACCAAAACCGCTTTTTGCATACTTTCCAGGGGAATGTATTCGTATTTCCCATGGAAATTATGCCCTCCGGCAAAGATATTGGGGCAGGGTAATCCCATAAAACTAAGCTGCGAACCGTCCGTGCCTCCCCGAATCGGCTTTATGATCGGTTCAATACCAAGATCCTGCATCGCTTCTTCGGCAAGCTCAACAATATGGAACACAGGTGCCACCTTTTCCGCCATGTTTTTGTATTGCCCGGTAATTTCAAGACGAACAACGGTCTCACCCACGGTGGTGTTGATCTTTTCCGCAATGTCAGCTAATAGCGCTTTCCTGGCCTGGAACTGTTCTTCGTCATGATCCCGGATAATCAGCTCCATTTGGGCATGTTCTACTTTTCCGCTAACAGTATGGATATGGAAAAAACCCTGTCGGTCTTCAGTGGTTTCTGGAACTTCGTGTTTGGGCAGCAGACTCATAAAGGTATTGGCCAAACCTATCGCATTGATCATTTTCCCTTTGGCATATCCGGGATGCACACTTCTTCCGTCAAAGAATACCTTGGCACCCGCCGCATTAAAATTTTCAAACTCCAATTCCCCGATTTGACTCCCATCTACGGTGTAGGCCCAATCCGCGCCAAATCTTTTGACATCGAATTTATGAGCACCCCTCCCAATTTCCTCGTCCGGGGTAAAGGCAATCCGTATTTTTCCATGAGGAATCTCCGGATGCTGAATTAAATATTCCATAGCAGTAATGATTTCTGCGATACCCGCTTTATCATCAGCTCCAAGTAAGGTAGTACCATCTGTGGTAATTAAGGTTTGTCCGGTATACTGTAGCAAATCCGGAAAATAGTCGGGAGATAACACGCTGTTACTCCTGGCATCCAATACGATTTCACCTCCGTCGTAATCTGTAACGATTTGCGGTTTTACATTTTCTCCCGTATAGTCAGGGGTAGTATCAAAATGGGCAATAAATCCAATGGTAGGACAGTCTTTTTTGGTATTGCTGGGCAAGGTAGCCATGATATAGGCATTTTCGTCAATAGCCACCTCCTGCATTCCGATCTGATGTAATTCCAACACCAGTTTTTTGGCCAGTTTCCATTGTTTTTCGGTACTTGGCGTGGTTTGAGAATCCGGATCGCTTTGTGTATCCACAGCTACATATTCCAAAAAACGGGGTAATAATTTTTCCATTTCAATGCTTTTTATCAAAAATACCGTTTATTCATCCATTTTATTCCTGCTAGCGGCTATAACGGGATATCTTCTTCCTCCAAAATTTGAAATTTGATTAAACTTTTACACTTTTTAGTACTACTACCCGGTTTGCTATTTTCCCAGGAAGACTGCTATCTTGGCATTGGGGGAAGGGATGACGAACGAATTGTTAGTGTATTTCAACTAACCGAGGCACAAACCGAACAACTCCGCAATTGGGGTGCTGAACTAAAAGTGAGAAATGAATATTTGGAAAACCAGGCCCAATCCCTTCTCAAAAATCACCCGCAAAGTACTACGGAAGATATTGTGAAAATGTCCGATGCGTTTAAGGTCCTGTTAGATAGTATGAAAAGTAATATGCGGATGCTGGACCAACGGTTACTCAGTACCTTCAATGAGGAACAGTACAACCTTTATATCCTGCTGTGCACTGAAATCTTGAGGAATCCTATTTACGTGAATCGTTCGGTGAACGAAAAATAGCTTTTTTTTTAAGGTACTCTTAACAGAGTTTCTATTTTTACGGAAAATAACAGTTAATGTACAAGCTGATAATCCGCCCCATATTATTTTTGCTTGATGCCGAAGCCGCCCATCACTTTTCTTTTTCAGCCTTACAACTCTTTTCCAAACTAGGTTTTTCATCACTCTTGCGAAAGCTATTTCTTGTGACCGACAAGCGCTTGGAACGGGAAGTGTTTGGGGTAACCTTTAAAAATCCCGTGGGTTTAGCAGCAGGTTTTGATAAGGATGCCAAGCTGTACAACGAATTTTCAGATTTTGGTTTTGGATTTATTGAAATCGGAACGCTAACCCCAAAACCCCAGGCCGGGAATCCAAAAAAACGTCTTTTTCGATTGAAGAATGATGAGGCCATCATCAACAGGATGGGATTTAACAATCAAGGGGTTTTTGATGCTGTAGAACGGCTTAAAAAAGAGCATCGGGTGATCGTAGGGGGGAATATTGGGAAGAATAAAAAGACCCCAAACAAGGATGCGGTGAAAGACTATCTGATTTGCTTTGACGCCCTCTTTGAATATGTGGATTATTTTGTAGTCAATGTCAGCTCGCCCAATACTCCGGGCTTACGGGAACTTCAAGACAAAAAGCCACTCACGCAGCTTTTGAAGAAGTTACAACGGGAGAATACGAAATATGCCGAAAAGCTAAACGTCAGTGAGAAACCAATTTTATTAAAGATTGCTCCGGACTTAACGGATGCCCAGTTAATGGATATCATCACTATTGTGCGCACCACCAAGATAGACGGGGTCATAGCGACGAATACCACTATTTCCCGGAAAGGACTAAAATCGCATCTGATCATCGCCGAAGAAAAAGGAGGGTTAAGCGGAAAACCCTTAGGGGATCGAAGTACGGAGGTGATTCGCTTTCTGGCTGAAAAGAGTAAAAAGGCCTTCCCCATCATCGGAGTGGGAGGGATCCATACCCCGGAAGACGCGATTGAAAAATTAGAAGCTGGAGCGGATCTGGTACAACTCTACACTGGCTTTGTCTACGAAGGTCCGGGTTTGATTAAACGGATCAATAAAGCTATCTTGGAGCAAGGACACTAAGGGCTTGATTATGAAAATCATTGGATTTTTTTTGCTAGGGCTACTAGCCGGCAACCTGCTATGGGCACAAGAACAAGGGCCACAAACGGATTTTACTAAAATGTATTTACCGGTGTGGCTGGAAGCCAAGGCACACTGTTTAGCAGTGGCCGATGCAATGCCGGAGGAATTATACGACTATCGTCCAACTCCGGTGAGTAAGTCCTTTGCAGAGCAAATGGTGCATATTGGCTATACCATTGAGTTGTTGACCAAACGCTATGTACTGGGAATGAAAGTAACACCCAACGCTCCGGATGCCGCAACCATGACAAAGGACGAAATCATAGCCTTGGTGCAAGAGGGATTTGACTACACCACAGAGGTCATCTATTCCATTGAGCAAACCCAATTGGACGAAACTTGTGTCATGTACCATAGTGGCAATACCGTGAGTAGGGCCTTTGCTTTTTTCTATGTGCAGGATCATATGACAAATCACCGGGCCAAGGCTAACCTGTATTTACGGATGAATGACATTGATCCCCCGGAGTATACGTGGTAAGAACTTTTCGTCATGCTGAATTTATTTTAGCATCGCATAACGAGGATGCCGTAGCGTAGGATGAGACCCTGAAACAAGTTCAGGGTGACCGCGGAATAACTAAGAAACCTACCTACTCCGCCCAATAATCCACCACCAACACATCCTCAATATGTGGGCCGGCGATCTCTCCAAACGCCTTATGATCGGGGTGGGGTAAATACGCATCACGGTCCGCTTCACTTTTGAAGGTCAGGAAAAAGCAATGTGTAAATCCTTTGTCCAGGCCTTCGGGACTGTTATTAGTACCCCATTCAAAAGCAACGATCTCAGGAATTTTAGCGGGTAAACCGGAAAAAGCTGTTTCCACGGCTTGTTGTTCCGCTGAAGTCGTACCTTCCTTGAATTTGAAGAGTACTACGTGGCGTAAGGTTTTGGTGTCTTCTACCATAGGTGTTGCTGTGGGTGAGGGTTTAAATTCCGGAATTAATTTCATGGTATACACCAGGACCAAACCAACCCCAATGATCCCTAAATACGATAGAAAATGCGTTCTCGTAATGCCTAATCGCATGGTTTTTGTTTTGAAGGTACGAAAAATAGGCTGCTATAAATGGATGTAGGAGGTATAATCCAATCGGTAAACGTTACCCTGAACCTGTCTACCAACAAGGCGGGTTTGTTTCAGGATCCCATTGACAGCTATTACCATTTGCTACTTGTGGGATGCTGAAATAAATTTAGCATGACGAGGATTAGTCCATTCTACACAAAACAACTATTCAAATTTTGGAATTCGTAATTTTCCCGTCAAATGGAATACGAGATTCTTGTTGGTTTTGTTTTGGCAACGGCAGCATTGGCCTTTTCTCCCGGCCCGGACAATATTTTTGTGCTCACCCTTAGCATGGCCAACGGGAAAAAGTATGGTTTGGCAGTAGTGGCGGGTTTAATGACGGGATGTTTGGTGCACACCACTTTACTGGCTTTTGGCGTCTCTGAAGTGATCAAAAGGAGTCCTACGGTATTTTGGGTGATCAAACTGTTCGGTGCGTTGTATCTGCTTTATCTCGCAGTTATGGTGTATAAAGAGGGCTCAGGGATTGCATTATCCCAGGGCAATACTACGAATTTACGTCTGGGTGGGCTATTCAGAAAAGGGTTTTGGATGAATGTGCTCAATCCCAAAGTCACTATTTTCTTCCTGGCTTTTTTTCCCGGATTTCTCTTCAGCAGTTCTCTGAATACTATAATCCAGTTTTATGTGTTGGGCTTGCTGTTTATTGGGGTGTCTTCGGTTATTTTTGGAACCATAGCTATCCTGGCGGGAAGTATTTCCAGCTATTTGGAAAAAACACCTAGAATTGCGGTATTCTTTAAATGGTTACAGATTGTGGTGTTTCTGGCTATTGCTATCTACCTGTTGGTAGGATAGAAATCTCAAACAACAAACAACAAACTTCAAAACCCAAAACCCAAAACCCAAATCACAAATCGCAAATTCCAAATTCGTCCTTCGAAATTCGTCCTTCCCACTTTTCGCTTCATACTTTGTAATTCAAACCTCGTACTTCCAACTTTGTACTTCGAAATTCGTCCTTCTCACTCCGTACTTCGTAATTCAAATTTGGTCCTTTCAAATTCGTACTTCTTAAATCGTACTTCCGACTTCTCCCTCTTCAAATTCCAAACTCGTACTTCCCCCTTGGTACTTCGAAATTCAAACCTCGTCCTTCGAAATTCGTACTTCTTAAATCGTACTTCCAGCTTCCTACTTTGTATTTTTACACCATGTCCCAGGAAAACGTGAAAATCATCGAATGCCCCAGAGATGCCATGCAGGGGATCAAACCTTTTATTCCTACGACCGTAAAAGCAAAATATATCCAGACCTTGTTGGGTTGTGGTTTTGATACCATCGATTTTGGCAGTTTTGTGTCCCCCAAAGCCATCCCACAAATGCAGGATACCGCTGATGTTCTTGCTCAATTGGACCTAAGTCGTACTTCTAGCAAGCTATTGGCTATAGTGGCGAATGTAAGAGGGGCCAAGGATGCTAGCACCCATCCTGAAATTGATTACCTGGGTTTTCCCTTTTCCATTTCCGAGAACTTTCAAATGCGAAATACCCATAAGACCATTGCGCAGTCTGTAGCAACCTTACAAGAGATACTGGACATCGCACATGCTTCTAATAAAGCCGTAGTGACCTATATTTCCATGGGTTTCGGGAATCCTTATGGGGATCCCTGGGACGTAGACATTGTAGCGGACTGGACGGAGAAACTTACCGCTATGGGCGTCCGTATTTTGTCCTTATCCGACACGGTGGGGACGTCCACCCCGGAGGTGATTGACTATCTCTTTTCGAATCTGATCCCAAAATATCCGGGGATTGAATTTGGTGCCCATTTGCATACTACGCCCACCACCTGGCGGGAAAAAGTAGAAGCCGCTTATCAAGCAGGCTGCCGCCGGTTTGATGGTGCCGTACAAGGCTTTGGCGGCTGTCCGATGGCCAAAGATGAGCTAACAGGTAACATGCCGACTGAAAAAATGTTGTCCTACTTTACGGAACAAAAAGCGGATACCGGGGTGAACTGGATGGTCTTTGAGGCCGCCTATAATAAGGCCACCGAGTTGTTTTCAGTGTATCATTAGTTGTGCAGTGAACGAGTGACAATTTGCGCTGCTTACTTCAGTCATTTCGACATGAGGAATCCCGATAGCTATCGGGAGACGATTGAGAAATCCAAAAATTAAGATTTCTCACATTCGTTCGAAATGACGGCACAGATTAAAAGAGGGAGTGGCACATCTCTTTGATTCTACTTCCCTTTTTCACAAGGGTTTCATAAACCCGAGGTTATCTATCGAGATCACACCCTTTTCATTCTTGTCAAAGACAAAACGCAAGGTAGTGATACGGGTAAAATCAAAATTGGGATGCGTTTCCCGGAGTTGTTCAAAAGGGAAATAAAAGGTTTGATAGACCTTTTCCGAGGCTTTCTCGTTCGTGATAAACCCTGTTTTGTTAATGACCACCTCCAGGGTCCGTTGTAAGGGCGAAAACCGACTCAAGGGGAAAGCGATCTGTTGCCCGAGCGAGTCTTTTAGTTGAATGGTAAGATCAATAGGTTCCTTAGGTTCATCCTTGTCTTCTTCCTTTTCCTCCTCCTCCGTCGCCTCATCCTCCTCTTCTTCTTCAGCGTCTTCTTCAGCGTCTTCTTCCTCTTCGTCATCCTCGTCCTCGTCCCCGTTTTCATCGTTGGTTACCCATTTGCCCGATGTTTTAGGGTTGGCGTCTTCCTTGGATTCCGCCATGGAAAACACCAAGGCGGCGGTACTGTCAATGGCCACAGGGGGTAGGCTGATCGTATAGCTGGCGATCACCGAATCCGGTACGGATTCCATGGTGTCTTCCTTCTCCTCAAAATCATAGTCCCAACCTACAAAAAGTGCCCTACTTCCCTTTTTCTGCCATTTTAATTGTATCTCCTGTTCCTTCCACACCGTTAGGTTTTCGGTAGTAACGTTTCCTTCGGGTTGGGTGATAGTAGACACATCAAAGTCTTCATCAAAATTGGCCACCACGCTTAAATTCGAGTCTTCAAACTGACTCAAATAGATCGTTTCAGGAAGCCAATCCGCACCTTTTCTGGGATCCAGAAATAGGGGCATATATTCGGTTTTGTTTTGTAACGTGATGTCTAAAAAGGCTCCGATGTATACCTCGGCAATGGTTCGCTGATCTTCAGCAGAAAGCAGCTGTTTCAAATTCAGCATTCCCGTGAACGGATTGCCGGTATCATTGTTGCCCCAGCTGGTATTGAATTGCCCATGATTAGCCCCGTAGACATACAACCCGGATTTAAAATAATACAGACTGTCATTAAACGTCACCCGTTCATATTGTTGTGAACCCATAAAAGAGGTAACATCGGCATCTTGTGCACCGTGAATTACAAAATAATCGACGTTGTCAAAGGTGGTTCGGGTGTCTCCCGGTTTGTACTGGCCGTCCACCGGAGCAATAGCCACAATGGACTGGATCGCATAGTTATAATCAAAGGATATGGCCGCATCGTCCGGATAGTAGGGGAGGGTATTGAACATCGCTGCATGGGCCACGGCTTCGCCTCCTCGGGAGTGTCCGATCAAGGCGATGTTAGCTGTATCGATTTGCTGATGGAACCGATGGCCTTCGGTAGTGTTCCATTCATGAAATTGCCGTAAGTGTTCCAGCAGCAGCCATCCGCGGGCATCGTTTTCCTCATCCAATCCGCCAAAGATGTTGGACCAGGACCCATTGATAAAATTCTCATCCACCGAGGCTAAAATGATCCCTTTGGAAGCCAGTAATTCGCCCAGATAGGCATAGCCCACATCGGAATAGTCCTGCATCCCATGGTTGCCATGAACAATAAGGGCGAGTGGAAAAGGGCCTTCTCCTTCAGGGTACCATACCCTGGCATTTAAGGGCAAAGCGCTGGAATCAAAGCCCCAGTACTTTTCACGCCACCAGCCACCAAAACCATCCCAATCATCAATAAAGGGTACCCCATTGACCGTTTCTGTGGTAAGGTCTACTTCCGACCCGAACTCCGGTCGGTGACGATCATTACCACTGCCGTAGGTCAAGGTTTTTACAGTATAGGGGCCTTTTTCGGCAGGAGAAGGTGCGATAAGTGACGGAACAGGGGTAGTAACGGAGGTCGCTGCATTAATAATGGGATCCACTTCAAAACCGGTACGACTATACCCTATCCCAGCGGCAATGAAGCCTCCAAGGCCTATCGCTAAGCCGAGCAGGGTAACCCCTTTCTTCCTGGGGGAGAGCTGCCGAAACCCGGTGTTTTTCAATACCCAAAGGGCCGCCCCCAACAGCGAGGCCATCAGGGCCAGAAATACCGGTATCATCCATTCGAAGCTCATTAGGATCAGGAGGGGCAGGGCGATAAAAAGCGCCCGTTGATATACTTTGTGAAAATCTCCCAACTGTAGCAGTAGCCATCGGGTGAGATAGGCGGCTAGGATGGCTATTAACACAAAGCCAAGGAACAACAAGAGCACCCACCCGTCGCTAAGGTTGGCGGTAACCCGGATGGCGAAAACCAGCCAAAGTAGCCCGGTTACGAGCAACAGGCCCCATGCGGCCCCTTTTAAAGCGGAGTTTCCCGGAGTAATGCTTTTGATTTGAGCTTTACACCATTTAACGATCTGTTGGAACTTGGTTTTCATGTTTGGGTCTTTTGGTTAGGTATTTCACAGAGGTTCTTTTGAGGGGTTACCCCTGCAGCGTTAGCGAATGCTTTGGGAAGATAGCAAAAACCACGGACTACCAAGGTCCACGAAAGCGGGCTAGGCGCCTGTAAGCCGCTATGCAAAGCCTTGTCATTGCGCACCTGTCTGCCGATTTATCTGCCTTTGGCATGACAGGCAGGTGCATTGCGGAATCTACTTTTTAACGTTTACCGGATTCTCGCCTCTGGTGGGGCTTTGCAGATGTGGTACTTGGTTAAAACAAAAGGTACACGAACGCTTGCCTGCTTAAAGCAGGGATTCGCGCACCAGAAAGGGGCTAGCTAGATAGCATTGAATAATTCTCCTTTATCATCTAATTTGTTTAATTCGATATGTTCAATTGCAGTCATATCAGATTTGTAGCGAACTTCTGTCACTTCTGTTGGAATACTGATTTGCTCAATTTTCTTGATGTCCTCGTATTGGTAAAACCTCAATGATTCAGTTGCTACTTGGTAGTCAAATTTCATTTTCAACGATTGTTCAAGCGAACTGCCAAGTGTTCGAATTATAACGGTGTTGACCTTGTCAATCAATTCAACGGAGTCTTCGACTTTTTCGGTAATGCTGTCAACAAGGTCTTGAATGCTCTTGCCTGAACTGCTCGGCCTTATGAATACTGAACCAATTAGAATGGATGTATTGATAGGTGGATTGAGTTGTTCAGCTGAGAACGTGTGGATTCGTTCATAGTTTCTGCTGCTTTTTATTTCAATCTTTTCCTCTCCTGAATTAAAGTCGAAACGTTCTTGAGGAATGTTATGCCAATAGTTAAGCATTGCCACAGGGTTGGTTGCAACGTCAATGACAAATAGCTCTGACCAGAGGCCCTGAATGGTTTTGGTTGGTGTATCATTGAGTGCTCGAAATACCTCAATGAACTTATTAAGCGAATCTATAACTTGTTCTTGGGTTGGCTTAGTCCTCAGCGAACGAATAAGCGATTCACAGATACGGAGAAAATATTCCTGAAGGTTTTGGTTACTGCTGGTAAAGGTGATTACGGTAAAAGACTCAAAAATGGTCTTACCATTTTCTGAAATCTTGCACTCGATGTTATGGGCTAGTTCCAGATATTTAAGCCGGAAGTTCTTAAGCGACAGATTGCGTACAGGGTTGGAAATAGAAAGCAGAATAACAGGATTACCCATATTATTTACAGCAACTCGAAAATGGGGGAAGCCCGCAACTTTGGAAGCACAGAGTATTTTTTCATCATTGCTGTAGGGGAAATCAAGTGTATAGAACTGTTCGATTAGATTCATGCACCGTTAATGTCGTTGTCTTGTCGTATTATGTCTTTGCTAATGTGCTCTGGAATCCATATTGCCAATGTTGGAACGTCCATATATTCCGAATCTCTGATATTCAGCAGGTGAATTTGAATGGTCAGTCTATTCTGATCCTTAATTTCTCGGTCTCCTGGGTACACTTCACCGATTTGATATTGCTGGTTTGCCCGTGTTGGTTGCCTACCTTGAAACAACTGTTGTAATTCGTCATTTCGATTCAATCTACGGGTTCTTCTCGTCCAATCGATAATGCTTCGTGCACTCATTAAATAGATAAGGCAATCTTCATTCGGAAACTCTTCTAAATGACCTTGTAAGACACCTCTCAAACTGGAATAAGAAGCCGAATCGCTGTCTCGAGTGAATTTCAGTTTATTCAATAGATTTTTCAAACAGTCTGCAACGCTCAGTATAGTAACTAAGTGTTTTTGTTCGTTGGTCCGGTCAGGATGGCCATCGCTTTCTTGGAACTGCGATTCTCTTGTATTTAGAAACTCAAACACAGAGTCACGATTTGATTTTATTAAGCTATAGGTGTCATGGGGCGCATGAATTCGATACCATTCTTCAAATCTATCCCTATCCACATCATCATATAGAATATTAGCTCTGGTTAAACGCAGCATTCGATTTAGTACGACTTCCCTCTCAAACTCATTCAAGTTCCTATTGTTGATGTCATATTCTTCAAGGCGATTGCGGACATCTTGTTCATGTTCAATAATGCTGTTGTATGCGTCAATAGTAATTGGGTCGAGAAACACTCTACAATAGTTGATGTACCCCCTTTTGTATCCGAAAAATCTTGCCCTCTGCTGCACAGTATCGACGTTGCCAACACCTAAGTTTCTTGGCATGTAAGTAACAGTTAGTCCTTCAACTGTAAAGCCCCTGTCCATTGATTGACCTCCTACGAGAATCCAGGAATAGTTGTTCTGCCATGGAATTTGCGGAGTGGAGCCTCTTCTTGAATTGACTTCAATTATCGGAGTATATTTGATGACATGTATTAAATGATGCCCAGTAAGGTCTTCAAATAGTGGAAGTGAATCGCCTACTGTGAGATTTAGATCAATGTATATCTGCCTGAACTCGGCAAGCAATTGATTCTTCTCAGTTTCATCATCACTTTCGAGCAACCTTGCCCAACTTTGGCTCATACCCCTTACCCAATTGAAATAGGTGCTATGGTCTTCTTGCAGCCTTGATGGATGAACAATCATTGATCGATTTTGCTGGTCTCTTTGTATTTCTCCTGCTACGACGCCCAAGAAGAATGTTTGAACGGCACGTATAAGACTTTCCGGTGGTTGTTGTAGTGGGTTCGTTGCGGTTGGTATATCATTCAAAGGGATTTCTTCAATTAAATGAGGGTTCTCCCTGAAGAACTGAATCCCTCCTGTATATTCCGCACCTGGTGTGAGTAGCTTAATGAAATTGGGTGACAGCCTATCAACAATATTGATAAACAGGTTAGCTTGCGGGGTGGCTGTATATTGAAGAAATGTATGGTGAGGAAAAATCGCCCTAAGACCATTTATTCTTCTGTAAATTGTTGAAACTTCATTTTCTGAAAGGTCTTCGATATCAATACCCTCCCTTGCTGCTTGTCGCGCTCGGGTGTTAAGGCTGGCTTGGTCGCCCTCATCATCAATGATCAATGTAGGAACCTCTTCTAAATTCAACCCGCTCAATAATTGAGTAATATTTCTTAGCCGAGGACCATTCTTCATCACCGTGAGTAATGCGGTTCTGCATCGATCATTTGGATATTGAGGGTCACGCCACTGGTCAAGAAGCATTTCAAGTTGGTCGAATTCTTCTGCGCTATCAGGATTTTTGAACAAAGCCCATTTTTGGTCTAAACCAAAGCGGTCGTTTACTCGTAAATCTCTCCGCAAGCGCTCGGTAGATTGGTTAACAAGATTAACAGAAGTACCAGCAATTACAATTACAACCCGATAGTTATTGTCTCGGGCTAATGCTGTAAGTGTGGTAAAGGAAAGTGTCTTTCCACTTTGTACATAGCCAATAACAATACCGGTATCATAGTTTTCGCCTACTGATGGATTTCCGCATGCCTGCATCACACGATACGTTTCGTCAAGAATTCTATTGCCTGATTCGTTTAGTGAGCCATCAGGGTTAGAAAACCCTTTAGTCCTTAAAAGACCAATTGTCTCATCACCAACGAAAGGTTGCCAAGAGTCGTTGGTTGACTGTTCCTGTATTTCAACTGTTTCGCTCATTGATGTTGGTTTTTGAAAGGCAACTAATTAGTTCATTAAAATTTCTTCTTATCTCTCCCTGTGTCTTCGCACCGCTCTCTTTTGCAATTACCTCTGACAGACCAAGAGCTGCGGACATACGAAGTACTGGTTCCACTTTTGCATTGTCAACTCCAACGAACTGAACCATAAACGGGTGAGTAAGGGAAAGACGAATACCTATTTGTCTAATAGCGGCACTTTCGCTTTTTTCATTAATCAGGTGGTCGCCAACTTCAAGTAGTTCTTTTAATGAAGGGTCGTATGAAAGTTCAACTGATATTTTCCATGTAACTCGATTGAATCGGACTTCAAAATCCCGATGGATAGCTTTTTCAGTTTGAACTAGTTCTTCTTGTTCAGGCTTGGCATTGCCTGATGATTCTCGCACCTGTATGATGGCTGCGGGTGCATTTTTTTCCAAGTCGTTAACAGTTTGGTCTAATGCTTTTTTTGTCGACTTGTATTCCTTTTCAGTTGCACGAACCCTGTATTGTTCTGATTGCTGTAGGAGGGGAAAGGCTTTACCACTGATATCATCTTTGAGCAAACGCAAGAAAATATCAAGGTTTTCATCCCATTGTATGCCTTTCTTGGTGAAGGTTACCTTAAATCCTTCAAGATGCAGTTCTCCAAAAACTCTTTGATAACGAAAGCTATTTGGGTTGCCAAATATGAACTCAGGGCGGAAACCGTTATCGAAACTGCCCTCAATGACCCTATCCCTTCTGAATAAGGCAAAGCCTGCTTGTGAAGTTGACGCCTTTTCACGGATTGCCACAAACCCATGAACTCTTAAACCTTCTTCAATTGGAAAATCGATTTCCTTGCGCCATAGAACAGGCTCTCCATCAGGCTCATCATATCTTGGGACTCTTAGAATCTTTGGGTTTTGGTAGAGTAATTCTTCATTGTCAACTTTAAGTGTTAGCGTGCCTTTTCTTATAAATTCACGATAAATACTCTTTAGATGTTCCTTTACCTTTCCTAACCCTCTCCTCCTTGGGATTTTATTTACATTAAGAAGTTCAATTATTGTGTAGTGGTGATTCTTATCACATTGCTCTATCGATACATCCAATTCTTCAAGTTTATCCTCAAAGATTTTGGTCATTTCAAATCGAACGGTTTTTTCATTTGATTCACCAAGTGCAGTGGTACGTACACTCCATTCATCTGCGAACCAACAAGCCGCTGATTTCATCCCCATTCCAAATTCCGAGAGGCCAGATGTGTCAGGAGGTATTTCCGCAGCTCGGAATGCTCTTCGATAATCTTTTTTATGAATTCCAGCAGCATTGTCACGGATTGTTATTTTGTTGTTATGTTGGTCAATTTCGATGTTAACCTCTAATTGGAAGCCGTCACCATGCATGACATTTAATTCCTTTTCATAAAGCTGGTAGCTTGCTATGGAATTATCAACGAATTCAGCTAGTGCAAACCAAGTTTCATATTCCAAAAATTTGAGAACGGATAGGATATGAACCTGTGGACGAATATTTACCTTTTCCGTTTTAGTCATTGCGTCACAGGTTGTTTAAATTTTTCAATTTCAGGAAGAATAGCTTTGCCATTCAGTTCTTTTTGAAATTGTTCTTGTATTAGCTGCTCGGCAATTAGTTTGACAATCTTGGCGTTTACTGCGTTACCCAATGCCTTGAAAGTAGCATTATCAAATTCTGGTAGATTCTGCAGACCATCAAGTGATTGGAGTTTAAGTCCTTCTTCTTTGGTGATGTATCTGTTTTTCCAACCGATTATTGGGACCTGTGTTTTAGTACAAACCAAAGATGGAAAGAAATCAGTGTTTTTAACGCGAACCCCGGAAGCGCGAAACTGCAATATGTACTTTTTGATAGTTCTTTCACTGTCACCCACGTTCCATTCTAGTTTCTGCCAACTTTGATGAGGTAATAGAGCGATTTGGTCAACTGCTTTTTTGATAAATTTTTCGTTGTCTTGGTAAAACTGTCGATTATAACTAATCCAGCGTTTTTTCCAGTCTGGAAATTTCTTTCTGGTGCGGGCATAGCTTGGAAGATTTACTAGCTGTTTTTTTTTTGCCATTCCTTTTAATGAGATGCCAAAATTGCCCTTAAACTCACCTAATCTTTCAGCAGACATTTTATAAGGATAGGGCCATTCATAAGGGTATGTCGCACCAAATTCCATCCCCCAAATTGGAAAGCCAGGAACCTTAGTTTCTTTAGGAATAGCTGAAAGAAACTCTTGCCATAGTTTGAGCACGTTTTGATTCACTTTTGGAAGCGCTTTGTAGTTCTTAGGCTTTTCATCAATAAATTGTTTGATGTCCGTTAACAATGTTGTTTGCTCGTCAATTGAAGTAAATTGGAAATAGTCTAGTCCTTTCCGACTGCCAACTATAAAAATCCTTAATCTGTGTTGTGGTACACCAAAGTGATGAGGAGAGTAATTTTTGTGGTCAACCTCATAGCCAAGTTCTTCAAAACGAGATTGCATATATTTCCATGTTTCCTCATTATCATGTTTTGCGATGAAAGGCACATTTTCAAGTATAAAGTAGTCTGGCTCTCTATGTGCTAAAATCTTAACTATTTCGTCAAACAATGTTCCCCTCTCTGTGTCGTTTCGTCCTTGTTGTTTTCCTGCTTTAGAAAAGGGTTGACATGGAAAACCTGCGCATAATATGTCGTGTGAAGGAATACTGTCAATGTCAGTTTCAACAATTTTCCTAATGTCACCAACGGGTTCAATACCCCAATTCTCTTTGTATGTCTGTTGAAGTATTGGGTCTATTTCACTTGCAAAAACACACTCGTGTCCAAGATCATGTAATGCCTTATGGAATCCTCCAAGCCCAGCAAATAGGTCAATAAATCTCATTTAGGGTCAAAGTAAAGTTTAGTCTGCAAATGTGCCAAACGTACACTGGTAGAAATTAATAAAATGCGCAGTGTTCGGCCTTTTCCATTTTTGTCCACTGCAATTGCGTCTTCTTTTCTTTGTCAGTTACTATTTGTCAGTGTTTCAATTCTATTCTTACTGTCGTTATTTTTTGCATTAGGCGCAACGGCCAAATATGATCAATGATCATATCTGCAAAATAATTTTAATTGCATTTGAGGGGAGTAAGTTAAGGATTCGAATATAAGGAACAACCTTTAAAATCCATTACAGAAAACCCGCAAAAAACTGGGGTTTTTCCCTAATTCTACCTTGTGTTTCCCGCATGGGATTTCTTCCACCAGAGGGGGACAGGCCCACTGGAGGTGGGCAGGCAATCGCTCCGCTTCTTCGAAATGACATTTGTAGGTATATAGCGCAACAAAAAAAGCCCCAAAAAGGGCCTTTTCAAATTCAAGGTATGTAAACTAAACTTAGGGATACTTAGTCTTCCAAAATAAACAATTGCGTGGCTACACCACCAGCCGTAATATTAAAGATACTGTCACTGGTGTTTGTGGTAGGATCGTATTCAAAATAGCCATTAACGCCTTGATCCGGGTTAAATACCTGGAAATAGAACCTTCCATTAGATTTATAGGAAAAGGGATATACAAAGCCAGCGGAAGTAGGGATATCTCCAATGACCTCTGCGGTTTGTGCATTCAAATCAATTCGGGTCCATTTCATATTCGGACTGTTGGTTACCAAACCAACTAACTCATTAAACTCAGCATCCGTGATCGTTCCAGTGGCCAATAAGCCTAACAACTCGTTCACCCGGGGGACGTCAGGTTCCGCTGTCATTACCGCATAGGCAATACCATTTTCGCCATAGATCGAACCGGTGCACAATTGCGCTACCGAATTTTGAAACCCTAAAAAGTTAACCGGATTGAAGGCATAGTCGGGATCAAAATCAGTACTTCCGGATGGAATTTTCAAGATCTGTGGGCGGGAACTTGGCGGGGCGGTAGGGCCAAACTGGAAATCCAAACTGTACTGCCCTTGGGTCAGTAAATAGACATTCCCTTGCTCATCCACCAGGGGATTCTCCATACCACGCGTTAAGGGGTAGGTCGCTCCGGTAAACACCGCGGTTTTTTCCCAGGAACGTGACCCCAGGTCCACCACTTCCACATAGATGTCGGTAGCATCGTAGAATTGAGGGGAAACATTCGAATTGGTTGTGAGAGGCAAAAAGACTTTGTTGTCCTGAGGGCGATAAATGATGTGAAAATAGGAATTGGTTTGGTCAGGTAACACCTCTAGCTGAACCGCATCAGGCATCGGGATTTCCTGAATGAACTGCATGGTTGACGGGTTAAAGAGAAAAAGGCTTGGCGTATCAAATATGGTATATACTGCAGTATTGTCATCGATAATCAACACCTGACTTAAGTTAGCCGCCAAAGGAATGGAACCGGCTTTAATGATCCTTCCGGATTCGTTATCCACCGCATAACGATTCAGTTCCAGGTTGTCCGAATCCAAAGAGGCCCCGAATCCAAAATTCTTATAAATCGTCTGGGGAAAATACCCGCTAAAGGAACTGGAGGTATTCGTGGTCAAATCCAGGTTGCCAGTGGGTAATTCCTCGGTATAATTCGTGAAATACGAAAAGGAAGTAGGCGTGCTAAGGATGGAAGCGGCCACAAACCCGGAGGTTTTAAAGGGCACTTCTTCGGGAGGGGTAGGATCCTCGGTTTGTGTTACTACTATCTCTGTAACTACTTCTTCGGGCTCACATGCCAGCACCAGCACAAATGCAGTTATAAGACCAAAAATGGTTTTAAAATTCGTTTTCATAGTACTAAAAATTTGAAATCTCGTAGATCAGTTTAAAGTTGAAATTGCGCCCGGGTCTCGGAATACTAAAATTGTCAAACAAGTCCTCATCTGTTATGTTTACTACATTAAATGCCGCAGTGACTTTGTTATCGAACAGGCTTAAGGACACCCCAAAATCCAGGCGGTCTTGCTCTGGCACAAAGGCATCGGGCGTATTGTCAATATTTTCCCCATCGGAAACGGGTCGTATGTTAAACACGTCAACATGGGTATACAGTCCATAAAGGCGAACACCTACCCCGGTATTGAAAATATCTTCGGTTTGCCAGGAAAGTTCCGTATTGTAGAAGAATCGCGGCGTATTGGGTAATTGGGAACCGATCAGGTCGTCAGTGGCGGTCTGAACCGCAAATTCTTCTATGGTTTTGTCCACAAAGCTGACATTGGTATTCCAATTAAAATTTTTCAGAAAATTGAACTGTAATTCCCCTTCAAATCCCTGTGAATCAATATCCCCGATGTTTTCATTTTGCTGTCGTGCAGCATTAGCGTCGATGAAGATAAAATTGCGTTGCTGTCGTAGAAATCCGTTTGCTGTTAGGGTTAGCCGGTAATCGTCATTAAAACGCTTATTAAAGCGGAATCCCAGGTTAAAATTGTCGCTTTCCTCCGGTTGCAATTCCCCGTTCGGAGCAATATTGGCCCCATCTCCTGCAAACTGAACGATCTCCGGAATTAAAAATCCGCGTTCATAGGACCC
Source organism: Croceivirga sp. (assembly GCA_028284665.1). Classification (GTDB taxonomy): domain Bacteria; phylum Bacteroidota; class Bacteroidia; order Flavobacteriales; family Flavobacteriaceae; genus Croceivirga. The sequence continues at coordinate 203,043 of JANQRG010000035.1, read as the reverse complement.
TCGAATAGCGAAGGCATCAAAAATCTGGTACTTTACCCCGGCATTCCACCCCAAAAACCCTTCAGTATCCTCTATGGGGACCTGATTTAAGGGACTAAACCCGACTAATTTGTAGGTATAGTATTTTAAAGCCGCTGAAAACTCCACGGCCTCATTAAAAAGGACATTATCGTATTGTAACCCGGCGATATCTTTGGTGATCCTTTGGTCCGGGGCGAGGCCAAATTCCGAGGGGTTATCGATGTCAAAATCCTTTAACTCCCTATCCTGATGGGCTAACAGGTTACTCAAGGTCAGACTGCTGTTCTCCGTTAATTGCCAATCGAGGGTGACTCTGTTGACATAACTTTTGGTGGTCGTTTCGGTAAGTAAAGGTGTACCGTTGAGAAATTCACCCCGCTGACCATTGGGGTTAACAACATCACCCAACCAGTTATAATCGTTAGCCGTAGTATCCACAAACTTTACGAAGAGATCGCTATAATTGGAAATCGTCCGTAGCTTTAGCTTGTCTTTGATAAGCGTCTTATCGTATTTGGCTACAATGGCGATGTTTTCACGTTCCCCGAAGGCTTCCCCAATGGCGATATTGGAGATACGCAGGTTGTTTTGAAATTCTCTAAAAGTGTCAAAGTAGTTAAAAGCAATTTCGGCATGATCCGTCCATTTCTTGTTGTAGGTTCCCAGTGTAGCGGTACTGTACTGTAAGCGATAAAGGTCGTGGAACCTTTTGATGTTTGCTGTCCCAGCATCAATAAGTTGCCCGTTGTTTGGATTTGAAACGATAATAGGGGCTTCAAAGGTGTAGTCATTATCAGAATAGTTAATGCCGGCGGTAATTTTCACAAAGCTTTCCTTGCCATCGGTTAGGGTAGCACTGAAGTCTCCAAGATGGGTGTTAAACGAGCCCACACTATATGAAGCCCGTATTCTATTGACCGTATTTTCCTCAGTAATAATATTGACCCCACCACCCAGGGCATCAGAAGCGATGTCTACTGGTAAAACCCCTTTGAACACATCTACTCTTCTAATCCCGGTTAAGGGTAGGGTAGCAATGTCCGTTCCGGGGAACAAAAATTCAATCGGCACGCCATCAATAAAGGTGCGGATTGCGGTACCATTTAATCCATTAATGGAAACATCCGCTGCATCTCCCAGGGAACCGGAACGTCTGATCCGAACCCCGGAGATACGATCCACGGCATCGGCCAAAATATTGGTTTGGGATACGACATCCGCCAATTCAAAGCTGCCAATAGTGATTGCCCGTTCTTCTTGTTGTGTCGAGGCTTTTTTGGCTTCAACGGTCACAGCATCTAGATTTTGTACGTTTTCAACTAGGCTAAAATCTAAGGCGAGATTCCGGTCGACATTGATGTTTTGGGTGATGGTTTGGAAACCCAGGGAGCTGATGGTAATACCATAATCGCCGCGACGCACGTTTTTGATTTCAAAACGCCCGTTTTGATCCGCTACGGCATATTTGTTGTTTTTGTTCAAGACGACATTGGCGAAAGCAACAGGTTGACCATCTTCGGTTTGTACCGTTCCGGAAATCGTAAATCTGTTTTGGGCGAGTAGTGTTACCGGGAGCAGTAATACAACGAAAAACAATTTTTTCATTAGGCTGGTATCTCTGAATAAGCGGTCAAATGTACTTATTATTTTTAATTATTCTAAATAAAAATAAAATAATACGATTTGAAAACACCTCTACCGGCTACCCTTTTTTGGAGATGCTTTGAAGCACCGGAGTGGGTTCTTCGTCAACAACGGTTTTTTCTTCCCCGAAAGCGGTTTCACTGACTCCTTCAGCGACCATATTTGCTTTGACTTGCTTGGGTTTCAAATAGTATTGACAAATAAGTAAACCAAAGATCCCAATGATAACCCAGGTTACGTCCACGCTAAACACATAATACTGTTTAGAGATCAGGGTCTTCCAAAACCAGTCTCCGGTAGTGATACCATTGGCTATGGGAATGAGCAGTGCTAAAATGCTTCCTAACAAGATATAATTGCGATTGAGTTTTCGGTAATTATTCCAAAACAACCCGATTAACGTTAGCACTAACCAGCTCAAAAAGAAAATAGAATTCACGTAAAAGACCCTTCCGGGTAGCTCCAGGGGAACCAGTTTGTTGCCAATAAAGATCATCGCCAAAGCGGGGAACATGGAAAGACATATTGCCAGGTAGATTTTGGTAACCCTGTGGTGAAATCTGCGTTGTTTGTCCGTATACTTTTTGTTATCCCGCGCTGTACGCCAGATCATTACCCCGCTAATAATAATGTAGCAGGTGATCATGGCCAAAATAAAATAGATAATTTTCAGAAAGATCCCTCCAAAAGTGGCATAATGCAGTTTGATAAGTACGGCTAGAGTACCCTTGGAATAGGGACGTGCTTCCGGAACGGTGGCATCCAGCAACTCGCCATCTTTACGCCCATAGATGAAAATGCCATCTCCGCCAATACCTCTATAGTCATCAATGCGAACCCCAATGGTCCCGTCCTCTTTTTCAAAATTATTGGTGTAGAGATAGGTGACTTCTGTTTCGGGATAGGCCGTATGTACCTTTTGGTAAATGGCATTGAACCCGATACCTTCCTGTAAGATCAATGCGTTTTCGTCATATTTAATACCGGCCCCGGGCCGTACCGCATTGATCACCTCGGAAGTATCCCCATTAAACATCAAAAAGGCACTTGGTGCGAGGAGTAGAATGGATAGCCCCAATAGCGCTCCGGTCACCGCATAAATGATCTGAAAGGGCAGGGTGATAAAGCCTAAAGAAATATGCCCATTGGTCCAGATCTGTTTCCATTTCCCTTCCGTCGTAAACGCATAGAACTTATTGACAATATTCTTCCAATGGGTTAGGAGTCCGGTAAATATGGCAAATAGAAAGAAGAAGGCGACTAAACCCGATAGGTATATCCCCACAACAGGGATCTGATGGAAATAGTGTAATTCATAGATGGTCCGGGCCATATGCGTTTTTTCATCCGTACCATCCGATAGCGTTTTGTAGGTGACCGGATGCACTGCAGAATGAAAGCGGGCTGTGGTCCCATCTGCAGTTTTTGTCCCTCCATAGAACTCGATCAAAGGGTTTTTATCGTTAGGCGGGACCATACTAAAAGTGGCTTCCGGATCAAAGTCCTTTATCTGTTCTTTTACAGCAGTATACACTCGGTCATAATCCACGGTTCCCGGATCAACGGCCGCAATTCGCGCCTCCGGATTTTCCCATTGGTACAGTTCGTCCATGAACAGGGCTACCGCTCCGGCATAAAAACAGACAAACAGCGCAAAACTGATCACAATACCCGAAACCGTATGGGTGTGAAACATGATATTATGTAATCGGGGTTTCAACGCTTTCAGTTTCATATTCGGGGGTTTTGACTTATTTATTTAGAAAAATGATTAGTCCTAGCAGTACGATGCATAAGAGGTAAATCCCCCAGATCTTCCATCCGTTTTTAAACATAAAGGCGATGACCATCAGAGTGGCCCATAAGACAAAAGAGGTATAGCCTGTTGTGATAATAAGCCCTCCCTTGAATTCTAACATACTCCCTATGGCGTTGTGGAATAGGATAGTCACGATAAAACCACCTAAAATTCCGGCGCTAATCTTTAAAAAACGCTGCCCACCGGAGGATAGATATTTTGTATTTGCCGGCATTCAGATCGAATTTTCTAAGATTATGAATACAAGACTCAGACCTAGCAGGATATAGGCATATTTCTTATTGAGCGGTAAAAACATGATGGTGACACTCAGTCCAAACATCAGGGTGATCAAAAATATTACCAGGCCAGTGGCAAGTCCGTATTGTACCATTAATACGATAGCTCCCAGGACAAGAAATAAATAACCAATACCTCTCCAGGCCGTTTTTTTAATTTTAGATCTTTTCAAAAGATTTGAGAAATGTTCGGGAAAGTTTTTGGATTTTGCATACAGGGCGATACATCCTAGGAAAATCAGCACAATACTCATAGAAAATAGGATATTGGTTGTAGTGATTAGGCACAAACATAAATATTATTTTTATTAATTCTAAATAAATATAAAAATCAAAATTTACAATATTGTTAAATCTTGGTGATGCCCATGTCGTGGTTTGATGCTTATTTTGCGACCACAGGTCACTTTTTTGGACAAGGTGGCTACCAGAAACACACGTTCCATATCGTTTCCTAAGTTCTTTCTGCATTTAGGGATTTTAATTTAACACCACTGTATAGTCTACGTTTTCTGCAGTGATCAATGCGGCAGCATTGGTAGCGTTCACATTGAGTAGATTTTTGAATTCTTCCAGTTCTGCCCTATTTAGCATGATTTGAAGGTTAGACTGTAGGGTGGGGATTGGTATTTTTCGCTTTATAGTACAATTACAATACACGTGTTCCCAGTGATCCGGATCCAATTGCGCTAAAAATCCTTGAAAATGGGTAAGCTCCTTTGCGGTCAGTTCCAAATAGATGTTGCCGAAAGAAACCTGATAGGATTTACATTTTTCGCATTGCAGGAAGAAACCGTTCTTGGTATGATTGATGACCGTCATTTTTTGACACATGGGATAATGAGCTTTAGTGTGACCAAAATTTTGAAAAGTTAAATTACTAAATTTATTTAGATTAATTAAAAATAATACTAATTTGATGGATATCTCCCTCAAAAAGTGTGGTTAGTTTCATCTGTACTTTCAAAATAACAAAAAGGGACAACTGACTGAAAAAATGGATTGTGTGATTTGTTGGCTAGAAATGATGCGTTTCTCTAATTTTCAGACCGGACCAACTTTTTCAAACAACTGTTTTATTTTTCCTTTTTCAGATACTGGTACTTCTTTCAACAGTTCTTGATACAAATGAATAAACACTTTAGGCTCTTCCGGACTTTCTCTGATGAACGCTAGAATCAAGTTGTTGAATTGGGTTTTACCCATTGTTTTTTGCAATTCATGTAAAGCGATGGCGCCTTTGTGGGGTTCCAAATAATCCGCACCGTCAGAATAGATCAGCGGGGGTTGTTTATTGGGTTCATTGGCTTGATGCAAGCCTATATAATCCCTTTTCTTTTCCAGTACCTGTGCTAAGGCTTCTTCCCCCATTTCCTTCTCAAGCACTTGAAGACCTATTGCCTCGGGCAGGGCTACAGTAAGCATTTCTGCGCCTTGAACGTTGGCAATATTCATGTTTTCCTGCACCCAATGTTTCGCTAATTGCGTAACTGTAGATTGAAAAATATATCCGCGTTCTTTCATACCGGAGGTATCTGCATACCACCCTTCTCGTTCGGAAATGGCTATGCCATTTGGATATGCAAAAAACTCCCCCTGGTAATACGGTATTTCAACTAAGCGTACTTCCTTATAGGGGTAGCCTTCAAATTCCAGATTTAAATAATGAATACCTTTTTTTAGCGCATTACTATATAGATCAACATTAAAAGGATGTTTGGGGGAGGGGAGTACCACGATTTGAGTTTCTCCCTGGGCAAGCCTATGCTGCTTCACTTGCTTGCTTCCCAGCATCCAATTAAAATAGGAGGGCTTGCTGATCGCATATGTTCTTAAAGTCCTACCGTTTTCTTCTGATGTACTTACTAACCTTCCCGGGGCGAAAGGGATTTGATTCTCGGTTGTGGAAATGGTTATCGTTGCCGTTACCCTGTTGGCATCCGGGGCAAAAGGATTCTCCTGCAATGCTTTTTTGTCTGTTACCGACGGATATCGGGAATCCCATTTGGGTAATCCATGTTCCGAACGTATCCGATTTTCATCCAGTTCTCTATCCGGGCAATAACCAATTACCGGAAGATATTCGTGAATACCTCCGGTGGTACCATTGGCCATTAAGTCTGCCTGGGGTTCGCTGCCACTTTGTGAAAAGCCCGTATATTGCTTTTTCATTTTTAATTGGATACGCGTACTGTCTCCGGGGACCATAGCCTTGTCAAAGGCATAAGCCAAAATATGCTGTATCGAATCTTTTTTAACCAGGGCTAATGCTTTTCCTTCCTGCTGAACGGAAATGAGGGAAACAGCTTGTTTCGTATTTAGGAATAGCGTATCTATCCATTCCGTAGAGGGGTTAGTTAAAAGTACTTCGGCAACATATTCGGCTTTCCGTTCCTCTGGAAAGATATCAAAGCGTAACGCTATATGCGTGTATTTTGGATGGGCTTTATCCGCCAAATAACTATAGTCTCTTTCATAGGTAGCATCCCGTTCCTCTAGTACCGCACTTGGCGTAAAATTTCCTTCTTTGTTAACACTTTTGATGATAAATGATTGTAATACAAAAAAAGCAACGATCGAAGCTACTACAGTAGTTTTGCCTGCGAAGTTCAATTGTTTGCCACCAAATTTTAGCTTGGTGATCCAGCTTTTTCCAACACCCCTATCCCAAAAATAGATACCTAAAAGTATGAAGGCTATAGCAGCAACGGTCCACATTAAAAAGTACCAAACTGCCGAGGTATACCAAATGCCGTATTCACTAATTTCCGAATAATCTTCCAGTCCCGGTACAGCGGCATAGGCAAAAATTACTTGTTCGGCCAGACCTAATTCGAAAGAGAGGATGGTAAACAGTAATGCGCCAACGCTTAAAATATGGGTCAAAAACCGGTTACCCGTGAGGCCGGCGACAAAAAAGACAACGGCTATCCAAAGTACATAGGTTAACCAACCCCAGTTGTACCCTAGCATATCATAGGCAAAAAGACCAAACTCTATAAGTGATGCACCACCAGTTAAAAGCTGTACGACAATGCCGACCACCATAAAGGTAAATGCAAGGATAAAGGCCATTCCTGAGAGCGCGAGAAAACGTGAAAATTGGGTTACCCATACTGGTACGGGTAAAGCATCCGTAATCGCGCTTATTTTAACCACACGATCTTTAAAGAACAACTCTCCGGACCAAATAATAATAAGCATCATGATAAAAACCCCAAAAGATAAACGGAACAAGGTCATGGTAGAGGTTAAAGGCATGGTTGGACCGATATAAAAGCTGGCGTTCCACATTAGGAATTGTAGGACCTCCATCAAAATAATAACCCCTATGATAATTTTAAAGGAAACCGGCCGTATAATATTCCGGAACTCCAATTTTGCCAAGGACCACAACTTTTTAATAAAATCACGGTTCGTAAACGACAAATGCGGTACCAAAGTTGTTTTCAGGTTCTCGGTTGGAACGGTATATACCTGTCGGAGGGTTTTTTTCTGAGAACCTACCTTGTTTCCAAAAGATTTGAAGTTAAACCTAAAGTAGGATATCAAAAAAGCAACCAGGGCAATACTTAACCACAATATCCTATTGGTCAGTAGATAACCTTCAATGGGTAGATAACTAAAATTGCGTTCCGCCAATGACATTTGCCCCGTTACCCCATCTGTGGCCACATAGCCAAAAGGGTCACCAATGGCCAGTCCCGGAGTAATCCCTGATCCTTCAGAAACGGTTTGCATCAATAAAAAGATGATTACGGTTCCAAATATGATAATATACCCGGCGGCCAGTTTTCGGGTCAGTACCAAACCCAGGAAGAATAGTGAGGTCAACAAAAATAGATTGGGAACGGTCAACAAAAAGAATCCTTGAAATAGTTGTCCCCACGGGATAGGACCGAAACGCTCTGCTTCGGCAAGCCCTCCGTAAGGCAACAGGGCAATACCAAGGACATAGCCCAGGGCCAGCAGTACATTGTAGAAAAACGAGGAAAGAAAGCGGCCAACATAAAATGACTTCTCATTAACGGGGAGGGAATATATCCATTGGCCTGTTCCATACTGTAAATCCTTGTGCAAAGAAGTTCCGGTAACAATAGCCACTATAATGATCATTAGCATACCGCAGGCAGAAAGGTTCATATAGCTTACTGCGGTGGCGTTCATTAACAAACCGTCATTGGGATAGTAATCAAAATACCCTTTGGTATACCAAAAGCCCTGGAAGATAAGCATAACAATAAAGAGCAAGGTCATCCAACTGGTAAAGCGCTTTTTTAACTCGTAGATAATTATTTTTCCTATCATGACATCACATTTTGGCGGTCAAACAAAAGGTTAAAATAGGCGTCTTCTAATTCCGGTGCTTTTTTGTAGAAATCACCATCCGGCATATCATCGGCTACTACGGTAATTAACATTTTTCCTAAATGGAAATGATTTGAAATGACCTTGTATTTTTCAAGATGGCTTGCATATTCTGATTTGTTGATTTGCTTCTCCCATACTTTACCATTTAGAGAAGTCTCTATTTCCATGGGGCTTCCGGTAAGTAAGACCTCACCATTACCAATTATGGCCATATCGTTGCATAGGGTGCTCACGTCTTCCACAATATGGGTAGACAGAATCACCACTGAATTTTCGCCCAACTCTGATAACAGGTTGTAAAACCGATTGCGTTCCATCGGATCCAAACCTGCAGTGGGTTCATCCACAATAATTAACTGTGGATGCGCAAGTAGTGCCTGGGCAATGCCAAATCGCTGTTTCATTCCACCGGAGTACCCGCCTAGTTTTTTATCCTTTACATCATAAAGGTTAACCCGTTGTAGCAGTGCTTCGACCTGATCGTTGCGTTCCCCCATTTGGGTGATCCCTTTCATATCTGCGATATGAAGCAATAGTTCTTTTGCCGAAACATTTGGATATACCCCAAATTCCTGGGGAAGGTATCCCAATATCCTTCTTAATGCTTCAGGATTTTTTAAGATATCTATCCCGTTAAAATCGATTTCACCTGTATCCGGGTCCTGCAGTGTTGCGATAGTTCTCATGAGCGTTGATTTCCCGGCGCCGTTTTGGCCTAACAGGCCAAACATCCCTTTTCCAATGGTCAGGGATACATCTTTTAAGGCTTGTACCCCATTAGGATAGGTTTTAGACAGATGTTGAATTGTAAGTTTCATGTTGTTGGTTTTTTAGTTATCCAAGCACTGTATATTGTGGTTTGAAAAAAGCGAGTTGGTTTTTCAAAACCTGCTTTAACCATTAGCTTTTCCAGTTCTTCTTCCGAGGTTCGATGCAAGGAATTCGTTATTCGAGTTATCCGCTCCTCTATTTCTGATGCTGTTAGGGTATGAGGTAGCACAGCCCGCAATACGTTCAGATTTCTGCGTAACTGTGCTTTGTTACCAAATATTCCCATGATGATAAAAGGTGCACCCGGTTTCAGTCGTTTTTGAATCCCTCTTAACAGCGATAGTTTTTTGTACGGGTATTTGATGAAGTGTAATACCAGAATGAGTGAAGCGGCGCCGTATCGTGCTCTGCTTTTGAGTTGGGTTACCTCGCCTTCAAAGAATCGGATATTTTCATAGGAAACCAATTTTTTTTGGGCTATTTGTATCATCTCCGGAGAGGGGTCCACTCCCGTAATTGACCAAGCCTTATCTGCCGTTTTCAAGGCCAACATCTCGTTACCGGTACCGCACCCAACCGTTAGCATTGTTTTTTCAGGAGCATTTGCCAAAAGATTTGGAAAAATAGACATGAAATACCCATAATTGGGAATCCATTCTTTTACAAAAGCATCGTAGTTGATCGCTCGATCACTTTCAAATAGGGCAAAGTCTTCTGTTTTCGTCTCCATTTAAAAAACATTTGGGATTAATCGTTTGGTTTTCTTCTTGTAGGCTATGTACGCTTTACCGAATTGCTGTTCCATCATTTTTTCTTCTTCATTGACCCTAAGGAAATAGAGTAATCCAAATGAAACAATACCGCTTAAGCCTGCAATGTAGTTCTGAAGCATCAAGGCCTGTAGTATTACCCATAACCATATTGCGGTGTACATCGGATGTCTGATATTCTTGTACACTCCTTCGGTGATTAAGGTGTGCTCTTCACGCAGTTCCAGGGAAGCGGACCAGTTACGCCCCAGATCTTTATGCGACCTGTAGAAAAGCCAAAGGGTAGGAAGGATAAGAGCGATACCCAAAAGATTCAAAAATCCGGGAAGCGTATAATTGGCAAAATCCAACCAGGGCGTGAACATGTACATTAGGGGTAATAGCATCATTCCTAAAAGGGTTAGTCCCAATAACCCCTTCTCTTTGGTGGTTTTTTGGTCTTCTACAACTTTGTTTTTCTTGTTCTTTTGGGCAAAAGGGAACCGGATGAAGAAACACCCTAACCAGAAAAACATAAAGACTATTTCCAGAAAAATTCGAGACATTAGAATAGTGTATTTTGGGGTTGCAGTAGGATAAGTTTCCATTCCTTATACTTTCCAAAGAGTAAAACAAGGTTGAGCACAAACATGACAGTATCGAAAAGAATAAAGGGCAGGTATTTTGAAAAAAACACATGGGTCATCAACAAGCAGAGCATCAGAGGGACCAACATAATACTCCCCAACAGATAGGTCCGCTTAAAGACGATGAGGAGACCACACAGGAGTTGAAAAAAGCCTACAAAATAGAGGTAGCCTGAACTCTGAAGTAAATCGTAATAGGTAAAAAATAAGGGGTCCGCTTCGGCGGCATCCGCACGAAATACCGAGGGATCATAGGGTAAGAATAACTTCTCAATACCCGCATAGATGAAGATAAAAGCTAACAGCAACCGTAGGACATAGGTAACTATTTTCATCACCTTAAAATTTTGCGGTTACCGTGGCACCATACGTTTGCGGTAATGCAAAAGTTAAGGCATTAAAACCGCCAATGCCATACCCATAACTAAAATACACTTCGTCCGTGATGTTCTTTCCCCAAACAAATACATCCAAATGCTTTGAGGTAATACCCATTCTACCGTTTAAGATCCCATAGGCCTCCTGGAGCAACTGATTTTCCGCAGTGGGCAACTCCGGTGATGGAAATTGTCCAAAATCAAAGAACATGTCGGATTGGTAATTGTAATCTACGCTGGCCTCCAAATTGATTTTTTTATTTAACGGTTGGATATAATTAACATTCAGATTTCCGTTAAATTCGGGAGAGTTGGGCAGGTCATTACCCGAAAAATCTACTTCTTCAAGAGTTGTGGGACTAGGTGCGGTATAGTCCGTAATCTCGGTATTTAGGTACCCCAGGTTTAAAGTAAAATTAAGATTTTTAGTGGCGGCCCATTGACTTTCCAGTTCTACACCATAACTTCGGGATTCTCCAATGTTATCCGTGCCAAAATCAAAATTAGCGAGGTCAATTATGGTAAAGATCTGTTGGTCTGTGTAGTTGATATAGAAGCCCGTTAGATTGAGTTTTAAGCGATTTTCCAACAAGTTGGTTTTGATCCCTGCCTCGTAGTTTAACGTGTTTTCAGGGTCATATGGGGCATTTTCAACGTTGGTAACAAAGGTATTAACCCCTCCCGGACGGAACCCTCTCGCTACATTGGCAAAAAGAAAGATATCATCTGTAGCCTGATAGCTCAGTGCTACTTTTGGCGAAAAGGCATCAAAGGAGGCAGTTTCTGCAAAACTACCATCGGGAATTGCCGGGTTGGTAAAAGTTCGGCCTACATCAGCGTCAATTTCTTCATGGTCGAATCGCAGTCCCCCCGTTAAAGTCAACTTGTCCGTAATAGCATAGGAAGCTTGACCAAATACTGCTACTCCTGTTCGCTTGATATCAGGGCGGTCCACTTGATCGTAAGGGATCAGAGGAGCAAGGTCAGGGTCTAAAATTGCTGCATCTGTCCCTACACGAAGTATATCCAGATTATCTTCGTTCGTTGCATAAAGGAAAACGCCTGTTGTCCATTGAAAATCTTTCTCGCCCAAAGAAGCCAAACGCAGCTCCTGGACAAAGTTTTGGAGATCAGAATCACTTCGGGCCGATTGAATATCAAAAACGGTATAATCAAATTCATCCAATCGCGCTTGGTCTGTTTTCTGATAGGAGGTAATAGAATTCAGACTGAATCCGTTGAAATCATATTTAAGACTAAGCGCCACATTTTGAGTAAGCACGCGCCAAAACACATCCTCATTAAAATTTACTTCGTAGGGCGAATTCGCTAAAATGTCTTGCGCAGTATTGCTTGGGGGTGTGGCCAAAGAAAAAGCATATGCTCTGGACTCTCTTCGCTGCAGATTGTACAACAAGGACAAGCTTAGTCGATCATTTGCATAATACTTTAACCTGAAATTGGCATCTAAAGCCTTTCTATTTTGAAGATTCTTATCATTGAAGAGATTTCGAACGAAACCATCTCGTTCTGTGATATTGGCATTGGCCCGGAAGAATAGTTTTTCCTTTGCAACCGGAGTGTTAATACCAAAACCAATTTCTTTGGAATCCAGATTGCCAAAACCTACAGTAGCAAAGCCGGAAAGCTCGTTGGTAGGCCTTTTAGTGGTTATCTTTATTACGCCAGCCAAGGCATTTCTCCCATAAAGCGTTCCCTGAGGTCCCCGCAAGACCTCAATTTGGTCTACATCGCTTAAGGAAAGCGGAAAAGCTTGGGTAGTAAAATAGGGGACATCATCTACATAGAGGCCAATTATCGGTAGAAAATCGACCGTAGAAATTCCACGGCTGGCAACAAGAGAGAACGATCCCGTGCCCCCGTCATCATAAATTCTGAAATTGGGAGCGATACTATTGAGTTCTGCAAATTGTTTTACCTGTAGTTGCTCTATTTGTTTCACACCAATAGCAGAAACAGAAGCGGCTGTTTTCTGGATGTCTTGCAACCTTCTATTGGCGGTCACTATTACTTCACCCAATTGGTCAGAGACCTGGGAAAGTACAAAATCCGCTTGCTGGTTTTCACTAGCGTCTACATTCCTGGTAATGGTTTGAAAACCCAAATAACTTACTTGAAGAAAATAGAATTGTGCTTTGAGTCCCTCAATAACGTAGACACCTTCTTCATCGGTATACGCTCCTTTTGCGGTTTCTAATACAAAAACGTTTACACCAGGAATGGGATTTCCATCAGTATCAGTGACTGTACCGGTTATTTTGTTTTGCTGGCCTAACGCAACGAGAACAAACAATCCAAACAACGAACAAATTAAGCTTCTGATTTTCATTGGTGATAAGTTGGATAATATTATTTAGATTAATTATAAATAATTAAATTTATCAGGCAAATGTAGGTTCGGCCCAAAGATTTGCGGCTACGCAAAACGGAATAATACCTACGTAAAACGGAATTATGAAAACCAGGATTTGTGGAACCGATTTCAATGAGATGCTTCTGGAAGCTAACTATCCCAAGTGGTTTAAAGATGAAACGGAAGCCTTGTTGGAACGTACCTTTTCGGCTAATATCTTTCTGGGAAAGGGGGCCTACAAGGAAGTTTTTTTTGAAGGGGTTCATATCGGTTATGGGAACCTGGAGCTTTCCAAACACACCATTTTCAATTTTGAAAGTGAATTTGAGACCGTAGAAATGCATTTTGCCCTTAATGGTACCACAGTGACGACCTCAGAATACTTTGACGATACTATACGTTTCTCCCCTGGAAGCCATAATGTCTTTTATACCAATGGTTTTAAAGGGGTTTCCGAATGGTCTTCTCGTTTCCCCTTGCGAATTTTTGAGATTAATATGACCCCTGCATTCTTCAAAAAGTACCTCCCGGAGGGCAACCTGCTTTTTGAGGATTTCAAAAAAGCTATCCTAGATCGGAAATCAGCCGTGCTGTCCAGCAAGAATTATCCTGTTACTATGGAGATGTACGCGATAATCAATGAAATTATCCAATGTCAGCGTCAAGGCATTTTTAAACGCATGTTCCTGGAATCCAAGGTCATCTCCCTGTTGTTATTGCAACTAGAGCAGATCATTATGCTCAATACAACAAATACATCAAATGGAATTAAAAAGGGAGATATTGAAAAAATGTATGCCGTAAAGGAGTTACTGGATATGAATTTTAAAAAGACAGATACACTTATCGATCTGGCCAGAAAAGTAGGAACTAATGAGTATACCCTAAAAAAGGGTTTTAAGGAATTGTTTGGCACTTCGGTATTTCAGTATTGGAAAGGAGTACGTCTTGAAACGGCAAAACACATGTTGACCGAAGAAGGGCTAAGTGTACAGGAGGTCTCTAGAAAAATTGGCTATAAAAATCCACAACATTTCACCGCTGCTTTTAAAAAGCAATTTGGAGTTGTGCCCAGTGAACTACGGAGTTAGTATGCTTGTATGTAAATTTACAATTGTAACCCTATGAAAACAATCGGGATAGTCTTTCTTTTTTTTGTGATAACCTTTGGTTTTAGCCAGGAGGATCCCTCCGCCTTAAAATCATCTTTGTTGCAGCAATTGGAAAGCACGTATAGGGAAGCAGGTTGGTTTGCACCCATGACCAAAGCCCTGGAAGGACTTAGCCCGGAGCAGGCAAAATGGAAGGACAGTTCGTCCAACAATTCTATTGCCCAATCGCTATCCCATCTCATTTTTTGGAACCGAAGGGTGCTGAAAGCATTTCTGGGAGAAACGGTGGAAGATTTCAGGGAGGATAACACGGTTACTTTTAACCAATTCAATACTCAGGATTGGCTTTTGGTGGTCAAAACATTAGATAGTGTGCAGGAGGCCTGGAAACAAGCCGTTACCCAGGCAGACGAACAGCAGCTCCTAGAATGGCATACCGAAATTCTCAATATGTGCGCTCACAACGCTTATCATACCGGACAGATCGTCTATATCCGCAAGCGAAACGGATGGTGGGAATCAAAAAACGCCATTATACCATTGGAAAAAGTGTCCTCCAAACGCTTTAAAAGACTATACCGTATAAACGATTCGGTATACCGCTCGGAACAACCCAGTCGAAATGGGTTTAGGGAATTGGAGGCCCTTGGGGTAAAAACAGCGATCACCTTTCGAAGAAATAAAGATGATACCAAAAAGGCCAAGGGAACCGCTATCGCATTGGTCCATATGCCCTTAAAAACGGCGGAACTCACGGAAGCTCAGATAACCGAAGCATTACGTGCTATCAATGAGGCGGAAAAGCCGGTGTTGGTTCACTGTTGGCACGGTTCGGATCGCACAGGGGCGATCATGGCAGCCTATCGTGTGGTGATTGAAAACTGGACCCCGGAAGAAGCGATCAAAGAATTGCGATTACCGGATCTAGGGTATCATGAAAAATGGTATCCTAATGTTGTGGAACTCATCACTACGCTTGATAAAGAGGCGATACGCAAGGCATTAGGCTTGTAGATTGCTATGTTTTGTGTATTCTAGAATTGAACGTAGTATTTAAGGAAATCTTAATTCCTAAGCGGTTTGGTATTTAGCATGACTAAAACCGCTAAATTTGAAATTCCCCTCAGATATGGATCCAGGAATTCGGATAAAAAAATAAAAGAACACTATGGCCTGTGTAAGTAGTTTTAAGATTATAAAAGAAGTGTTTACTGAATTTCTTGAAAAGAATGGACATCGCAAGACCCCGGAGCGTTTTGCCATTCTGGAAGTCATCTACAACAGTGACGAACACTTGGACATTGATACGCTTTATATTCAAATGAAGCAAATGAATTACAGGGTAAGCCGTGCGACTTTGTACAATACGATGGAACTTTTAAAGGAATCCCACCTGGTGCGCAAACATCAGTTTGGCGACGGGGTGGCCAAATATGAAAAATCGTTTTTAAGTAAAAAACACGACCATGTGATTCTGACGGATACCGGGGAGGTGCTTGAGTTTACCGATCCCCGAATTCAGGATATTAAAGCTACGATAGAAGAAGTTTTTGGCATTAATATAGACGAACATACCTTGTATTTTTACGGTGTTAGAAACGAAAATGTAAAATCGGATTACACTGAAAAGGGCACCCTATAACGCCGTGGTAAGACGCCAAAATCCGAAGGCCGTTTCCCTGATGTTGAAAAAAAAATTGCGGTATTGTATCTTGGGTATGACACTCCCTGCAGTGGTAGTACCTCTTAATGCCCAGGAAACCTTTCCTCCACCCGAAAAACCTTTAGAGATTAGTGCAACAAAGGTGGCCGATAATGAAATTGTCTTAAATGGGGAATTAAGTGAACTGGCCTGGCAGGAAGCGCAGGTAACTACGGGATTTACACAAAGAGAACCGGTTCAGGGGAGACCGGCTACTAATGATACCGAGGTACGTATACTTTTTGATTCCAAATTTTTATACATTGGGGCCATTTGCAAGGATAGTCTTTCCGATAGAAGACGCCTTCGCGTACGAAATCTGCAACGGGATTTTTCCGGCTTTGGTAACGATCGTTTTAGTGTTGCGCTGGATGGACTTTTAGACAAGCGCAATGCTGTTGGCTTTGAAGTGACTCCCTACGGTTCGCAACGGGAGTTACAGGTAATTGATGGAAACGAAGGCGATGGCAATGTAGATTGGGATGCCCTGTGGTATGTCCGCACAAAAGTAACAGATACGGCGTGGAGCGTAGAAATGGCCATTCCCTGGAAGACACTGCGGTACAAAGCAGGTACGGACAAGATGTATATCGCGTTCAACCGGAATATCAGGCGGTACAATGAGATTACCACCTGGCCGGCTTTTCCAAGGGCATTTTCCCATTTTAGGATGGCGTATGCCGCCCTTTTGACGAATTTAGAGCCCCCACCGCCATCGGCTAACATCCAGATCAATCCCTATTTGCTGGGTGATGTGGGAAGAACGCAAGAAGGAGAAGCCCCTGAAGAGAATAAAACCAACTTTGAGGTCGGAGGGGAGTTTAAATGGGCCATAACGCCCAATTCGGTATTGGATGTTACCGTGAATACCGATTTTGCGCAAGCAGATGTGGATCAACAAGTTCAGAACCTTACCCGCTTTTCCGTCTTGTTCCCGGAACGGCGACAGTTCTTCTTGGAAAACGCCAATATTTTCAGGGCAAGTGAAGTAGATAATATTCAACCTTTTTTTAGTCGTCAGATAGGATTGGATGCCTCTGGCCAACCCATTCCTTTGGATGGAGGTTTGCGATTTACCAGTCGGACCAGTACACAGACTTCAGGGGTTTTGGCGATGAGACAACGGGAAACGGCGAATAGCCCTGCGGCCTATTTTGGCGTGGGAAGGTATGTTCAGAACCTATCAGGCCAGAATCGCATAGGAGGGTTAGTGACCCATCGCAGTGACAACGCATTTACCAATGAAAATGGAGAGGAAATTGCGTCCAAACAAAATACCACAGCAACCGTAAATGCATTTTTTCGGCCCAAACAATCCCTTTCCCTGGATGCTATGGTTTCCTATTCTACGGACGCTGAACAAGGCGAAGGCGTGGCGCTACACGGATGGGTCTATCAGGAGAAAAACTGGGGGTATTTGGGATTCATTGGGCAGTATGTTACCGAAAACTACCTCCCCGGCATGGGGTTTTTAGCCTTTAATGATTATATCCTGGCCTCTCCGGCCATCGATTTGGATATACGGCCCAAGTGGTTGCCCAAATTCGTCCGAAGTTATGGACCGGACGCATTTGCTGATATTTTTTGGAGGGCTTCGGATGGCGCTTTTCAACAGGCAATTCTAAACTTTTCGCCCTTTGATCTAGTGTGGCAGACCGGGGGACAGCTGGAAGCTCGTTTTCGACAAGAATGGCAGCAATTGGACAATGGTTTCCGTCCTCTGGGCATTGAAATAGCCCCAGGGTACTATCAATTTGGACAATATGAATTGAGTTTTGATTCCGACTTTTCCAGAAAATTGGCAGGTGCCGTTACCTATGCCAATGGCACTTTTTACGATGGTAATTTGGAGAGTTGGGATTTTGATGTTCGGATTTCCCCAACCCCATACATAGAATTAGTAGGTTCCTACACCCTAAATGGGTTTACCGGTTTAGGAGTAGAAGCGACGGATTTAACTACCAATTTACTGTCTACTACAGCCAGACTGGCCCTAAATCCCAGGGTTAGGCTTAACGGTTCTTATCAATGGAACAGTGCTAACGAAGCCAACATCTGGAACGTACGTTTTGCCTGGGAGTACCGGCCGCTTTCTTTCATTTTTATTGTTTTCAATAACAATGAAACCGAAGGATTCCCTTCACAACCCAATTTGTTCTCACAACAGGAAGTGATCGGAAAGATCACCTTTTTAAAGCAGTTTTAGCCCCTTACTTAAGGAGTTGAAAGCGGTAAACAGGTAAACAAAGGGCAAAAATGCTTTTTAAGGAGTGCACACTTACTCCTCTAAATACACAAAGCGCTCCAACCGCGCCAGTTCCTTATCATCCACATACTTACCAATCTCTTTTCGGAATTGTTCCATGCTGGTGTAAGGGCGGTATTCTTCAAATTCATGCGCCATGCGGTTGCCAACCCCAGGTAGGGCCTTAATATCTTCCTCAGCCGCCGAGTTGAGTTCTACCGGTACAAATACATAGTTTTCATAGCGGGCCACTTCGGCCTCATCCACATATTTGCCAATTTCCCTTCGGAACTGCTTGATACTGGTATAAGGGCGGTATTCTTCAAACTCATGCGCCATGCGGTCGCCCACCCCAGGGATCATCTTAAAATCAGCTTCGGCAGTGGTGTTTAAATTAAAAGGAATGAATACCTGTTTGTAAAGCTCCTCCTTATTTGTTTCGGTGCCTACCAGAGCATCAAAGTCGTTCATATTTAGAAAAGGTCGTTGCTCCAGGATCTGAGTAACCAGTTCTGCGGGAAGTCCGATGCCTGTCAAATCGGCTTCAGTAGCCAGGTTGGCATTGAACACGGTCGCGATTGCCTTGTTTTCTATGGCTTCCGTTTCGGGAGTTTCAACGCCGGACTCTGTTTGTTCAGCGGTCGCTGCTTCCGGGTCGGCTTTTGCTTTTTGGTCTTTACAGGCTACAATTGCCATACTTAATAGGGTAACCCCAAGGACCAACTTTGTAAATTTTCTCATCAGTTTTGTTTTAAGAGTAATACATATGAATAACCTAGTAATGCTAACACGATCATACTGCCCGGAGCAAGTGCCGGCAGTGCGCCCGACAAACTTTCCCAAAAAAGCTCCCAGCCACTGGCAGTTGGTGTCATTTCCTGTTCAAACTCATAGTTAGCCTGCAGATGTAAAAATGCACCATAAAAACCACTTAGGGCGGTTAGGCCCATTATGAATGTAAACAACCGTATCAAGAATACTGTTCGTTGGAAAAAGAGCAAGAACATAACTAGGATTGAAATGCCAATACAAAGTAAAGGGATCAGTTGCAGCACATCTTCGTAATGATCGAGCAGATAGAGCTCCAGAGCGGTCCCCAACAGCATAAACAAGAGGGCAGCAATGATGACCTTCTTTACAGGGAATGGTTTGGCGGTATGCTTTTGTTGTTGCATTGGGAGGCTAAAAATAAGCAAGGAAGATGGGGTATAAAAATTATTTAGAAAAATTCTAAATACTTCTAAGAAAGACTCGTTCTTGGCATGAAAAGGGCGCTAGTGCTCCCCTGGTTTACATTGTGTTGGTTCAAAATCTAGGCTACAGACTTGGGCGCGCAACTATAGCACAACCGCTGGTACTACCTTGATAGAATGGGGGCATGCACGACTATTGAAGTGCACATGGGAGCCTTAACTTATATTGCCCTTTAAGGCGTCTTTCATGTTAAAGCTATCCAAGTATGCCATTCGCTAACGTTGATATTGTGCTGCGGAGAAGCGTTATCCTTGTTAACATTGTTGCCATTTGCAGCTAATCGAATGGGCATGGCCATTAGTTTTTTTGCTCTGGTTAGAATTTAGGGCCATTCGTATTATCGGAAATATAAATATATGATAACCAACGATTTAAATCAATTTTGAGTAAAAAAGAAAGCGGCTGAATCCTAACGCCGCTTTCTAAACCTAAAATCCTGAGAACACTTAGGAAATAGGTGTACTTATATCATAGTGTAAATTTATATAGAATTGTTCTAAATAGAAACCTAATCCTCCAATTTATTTGCCTTTTTAACGAACACGGGGAATGCCGGATTTTGTGGTATATTTGCACGCAATTAATCCGTAATTGCGATGGAATTCCACCAAAACAAGATTGTAGGCCAAGGTTTAACCTATGATGACGTGCTCCTGGTTCCCGGTTACTCCGAAGTGCTACCCAGAGAAGTGAATATCACTTCCCGATTTACCCGAAACATTCCTATCAATGTTCCTGTAGTTTCAGCGGCTATGGATACCGTTACCGAATCCCAGATGGCGATTGCTATGGCTCGCGAAGGGGGGATAGGGGTGCTCCATAAGAACATGACTATTGAGCAACAGGCCAATAAGGTACGAAAGGTAAAACGGGCGGAGAGCGGGATGATCATGGATCCCGTTACGCTTCCTTTAGATGCTATCGTAAGGGATGCCAAAGCCAGCATGAAAGAACACAGTATTGGCGGTATCCCCATTGTGGATGCTGCAGGAAAACTGGCTGGGATCGTTACCAACCGGGATCTTCGCTTTGAACGCAATAACGATCGCCCCATTGTGGAGGTCATGACCTCCGAGAATTTAGTAACCGCAGGGGTGGGCACAACCCTGACCGAGGCTGAGGACATTCTGCAGGCCAATAAGATCGAAAAACTACCGGTAGTGGATGATGAGTACAAACTGGTAGGGCTCATTACCTTTCGCGATATCACCAAATTGACACAGAAACCTATTGCCAATAAAGATCGTTATGGCCGTTTACGGGTAGCCGCTGCGATTGGAGTGACCCGGGACGCCGTGGAACGCGCCGGTGCTCTTGTAAAAGCCGGAGTTGATGCCATCGTTATTGATACTGCACACGGGCATACTAAAGGGGTAGTGGGAGCGCTTAAGGACGTAAAAGCGGCTTACACAGAGCTGGACGTAATTGTAGGTAATATTGCTACTGCTGAAGCGGCGCGCTATCTGGTAGATGCCGGAGCGGATGCGGTTAAAGTAGGGATTGGTCCCGGATCAATTTGTACCACACGCGTTGTGGCCGGCGTTGGATTTCCGCAATTTTCTGCCGTATTAGAAGTGGCCTCCTCCATAAAAGGAAGCGGGGTACCGGTAATTGCAGATGGTGGCGTGCGCTATACGGGTGATATTCCTAAAGCCATTGCGGCAGGAGCTGACACTGTAATGTTAGGATCGTTACTGGCAGGGACCAAGGAATCCCCGGGTGAGACGATCATTTACGAAGGCCGAAAGTTTAAAAGTTATCGCGGCATGGGTTCGGTAGAAGCGATGAAAGAAGGTAGTAAAGACCGCTACTTCCAGGATGTGGAAGACGATATCAAAAAGCTGGTGCCGGAAGGCATAGTCGGAAGAGTACCCTACAAAGGGGACCTGTACGAAAGTATGCATCAATTTATTGGGGGCTTACGTGCCGGAATGGGCTATTGCGGCGCTAAAGATATTAGCACATTACAGGAATCAGGTCGATTCGTAAGAATAACCTCCAGCGGCATACATGAAAGCCACCCCCATAATGTAACGATTACTAAAGAAAGTCCGAATTACAGTAGATAAGGTGTAGTTAAGCTTATAGCCTGGTAGATTTTTTTTTGCGGGTCTGACGCCCAATAGTTATTCTTGTATTCCAAGATTTAACCAGCGCTGTGATGAGAAAAATTCTTTACTTCCTTATTGCCATTCTTATTATTTCCTGTAGTGATGATTCGGATTCGCCCCAAGAGGAGGTCGAGATCAGCCTCCCAAGTCTTTCTACTACCGTGGCCACTTCAATAACCGAGAATTCCGCAACCCTTGGAGGAAACATAACCGATGATGGAGGAGCGGAAGTAACGGAAAGAGGTGTGGTTTGGAATACCGAATCAAATCCCACCACGGTAAACAACAAAAGTACAGGAGGAACCGGAACTGGGGAATTTAGTGTCACCTTAGCCAATTTGGAACGAAGTACCCAGTACTTCGCCCGGGCCTATGCTATAAATAGTGAGGGTACGGCTTATGGTAATGAGGTTGCGTTTAATACATCAGCTGTATTGGCTACTATAACAACTAAAGAGGTTACTGCAATTACCGAAAATACAGCTGTATCAGGAGGAGAAATAACGGATGATGGGGGTTCAGAAATAATAAGTAAAGGCGTTTGCTGGAGTACTTCACCAAATCCTACTATTGAAGACAGCACAACAGAAGACGGAGACGGTGTCTCCGGTTTTGATAGTGAATTATTGGAACTTGAACCCAATACCCAATATTATGTTAGGGCGTACGCCCAAAATGATGCAGGGGTTGCGTATGGTAATGAGTTGGAATTTACCACTGCAGAGATTCCGACAAAGGTTTTTGAAGGGGATGTGATTCTGAAAACGCAACAAGAGGTTGATGAGTTTGGACAAGAAGAATACGAAATGATTACAGGAAGTTTAACCATTGGGGATAGGACTACTATAGTCCCTTCTGACATAACGAATTTGTCGGCATTAAATACGGTAAAGGAAATAGAAGAAAGCTTGTTTATCTGGAACAATGATAATTTGGATAATTTCTCTGGTTTTGAGCATCTTGAATCGGTAGGGGTAGATTTAGAAATTAATGGTAATGATAAAATACTAGATGTCTCTGGTTTTGAAGGGATCCAGGTACTTGGAGGTGAATTAATTGTCCAGGGTAATGATGCACTGAGGGATATCAACCTTTTCGAAGAAATTCTTCCAAACGCAAAAAGGATTTTTATTCTCATGAATGATAGTCTTGTAGGCTTGTCGGGATTTACTAATGTCACCGAATTAGCAGGAGAACTAAGAATCACTGCTAATAGTTCACTTACAAATCTGAATGGTTTGGAACAATTGAACAGCGTTTTCGAAAGTATTTTAATAAGTAGTAACAATAGTATTAATGACATTTCGGGTCTTTATAACCTGGAAGTAGTACAGGGAGACTTACGAATTACAGATACGGCAATACCAGAAATACATGGATTCGATCTCCTTACTTCCGTTGCCGGGGAGCTTAGAATTTCTCAAAATCCTCAATTAAACAAGTTGTCTGGATTTTCGCTCCTCAACGACTTGGGAAGCTTAGCAATAGGTGGGAATCAAAACTTACAAGAAATAGCAGGTTTTGGGAATGTGGAAATGATAAAAGGGGATTTTAGTCTATCCAATATTGGTCTTTTTCAAGAAATATCAGGATTTGCCAACCTCTCCAGGGTAGAGGGAAGTGTTTTTTGTTTTTCAAATAATCTGTTTAGCTATAGGTTTTTGAGTAAGCTTAGTACTGTTGATGGAGATTTTATAATCAATGGTGATCAAACAATAGGAAGGTTGTTAGGTTTAGAAAGTTTGGCAACAGTAGGCGGTAATCTTCATATTGATAATTCCAGAATACAGGATCTGGATAACTTTGATAGTTTGGTAAATATTGGAGGCGATTTTCGAATTAGGTTTAACGACTTTCTTAGAGAAGTGGAGTTTTCCGCTTTAGAGGCAATAGGGGGCGATTTGTTAATTGAAGCCAACCTGGACCTACTTTTTAACTTGGATGAACCTTGGGCGCTGCGAACAATAGGCGGCAACTTAGCGATAAAAACAAACAATGCTTCTGCTTCAACCGTGGAAGGATTAAGAAATCTAAATGCCTTTCAAAACCTAACCAATGTAGCAGGTAACATTGAGTTTACAAATAATAGAAATCTTGAAGATTACTGTGCAATACAGACATTGCTTAGTACCTTCAACGGTAGTTTTTCCGCAAGTGAGAATGCATATAACCCTTCTTTACAAGATATTTTAGATGGTAATTGCAGTAATTAAGGGATGAAAGACTATTTCCCTGCCCCTGAGTAACTATTCCAGTCCTGATCTTTATAGATATCATCCCCAAAAAAACGGGCGATCTTTAGGAACGGCTTGGCTTTTTGATAGCCCGGGACCGGAGACAGCATTTTCAGATCCTTGTCCAAAAACACAACCGTAGGATAGCTCAATCGGTTCTGCAATAATGCAGCGGCCAATTCGTGGTATCCCCTTCGACCGGAAGGGACGTATTTGAACGTTTTTCCATCGAATTCTATGGGATCTTTCCCCTCGGCATCAAATTTTACCATATAGAAGTTTTCCTGCATGTATTGGGCTACTTCAGGATTTTGAAAGGTATCCTTGTCCATTTTTTTGCACCAGCCACACCAATCGGTGTATACATCTACAAAGACCTTTTTGGCATTGCCTTCGTTTTGGGTAAGTGCTACGGCCTCTTCCCAGCTCAGCCACTGGATATCCTGGGCGTTCACTGAGAATACGAAGAGTAAGCAAATAGTAAATACTAACGTCCGCATGTTGTAAGTTTTGAGTTAAGTCCTAAGACCCTACCAAAACTAACGAAAATTGTGCCATTTTATTTCTCGGTGAGCGATTTTGGGGCCGTTTCGAATAAAGCAGTGGTGTCCACCTGATTTCTGAGGATGTCGTCAAAGGTCTCCCGTTCCCGGATCAGGTACGCCTTGCCCTGGTACCAAAGTACTTCTGCCGGTCGATACCGGGAATTGTAGTTACTGGACATGGTGTAGCAGTAAGCACCTGCATTGCGAAACGCAAGTATATCCCCTTCGGCGATCTCACTGATACGCCGGTTACTGCCAAACGTATCCGTTTCGCAGATATAACCTACCACAGAATAGTAGCGTTCCCTTCCCCTGGGGTTGGAGATATTCAAGATCTCATGTCGTGCTCCGTAAAGCATTGGACGGATAAGGTGGTTAAAACCGGAATCGACCTGCGCAAATACTGTGGAAGTGGTCTGTTTGACCACATTTACTTTGGTCAAAAAATACCCTGCTTCGCTCACCAAAAATTTCCCGGGTTCAAAAGCGAGGGTAAGCGATTTTCCGTATTCCTCACAAAAGGCATTAAAGCGGAGCGACAGCTTTTTGCCCAGTTCTTTAACGTTGGTCTGAATATCTCCTTGCTTGTAGGGAACCTTGAAACCACTGCCAAAATCAATAAATTCAAGGTCCGCGAAGTTTTTGGCCGTATCGAACAGGATCTCGGAAGCATAGAGAAAGACATCAATGTCCAAAATGTCGCTCCCGGTATGCATATGAATGCCATTGATGTTCATCCGCGTCAATTCTACAATCCGTAACAAATGGGGGATCTGGTGGATGCTGATACCAAATTTAGAATCAATATGACCTACCGAAATGTTGGAATTTCCACCGGCCATCACATGGGGATTAATACGGATGCACACCGGAATATCCGGATGTTTGTTTCCGAATTGCTCTAAAACCGAAAGATTATCGATGTTGATCTGAACACCAAGGGCGGCTGCTTCCTCAATCTCCTCCAAAGAAACCCCGTTGGGGGTATAAATAATGGCTTCCGGGGCAAAGCCTGCCAGTAAACCCAGCTTTACTTCCTGTATGGACACCGTATCCAATCCGCTTCCCAAATGGTTCATTAGCCGTAGAATGGAAAGGTTGGAAAGTGCTTTAGCGGCATAATTTAACCGTAAACGATCTACCTGCCGGAAGGCCTGGGTCAATTTTCGGTATTGCGAACTGATCTTTTCGGCATCATAAACATAAACCGGGGCGCCGTAGGTGGTAGCAATATCCAATAAATGGGTGGTGTCCATAATTCGATTTTTGTCAAAACTAAAAGATTGGTTTGGGTAGCACAAGATTTTTAGCACAAAATATATTATCCTAACAAATTGTTATAAAAATAACGTCATAATTCTGTTGTATCCTATGCGTTCAGAGCGTATTTTTAGGGGAAATCTATGCTATGAAATTACCTTTATTTCCCTTACAGTCTATTTTTTTTCCGGGAGAAACCGTACCGCTCCATATTTTTGAGGAACGGTACAAGCAACTGATACACGATTGCAGGGAAGACGCGATTACATTTGGAATACCAGTGTACATCAATAAAACCATTGAATACGGGACCGAGGTACAACTTGTAGAAGTCGTAAATACGTATGAAGGAGGAGAACTGGATGTAGTTTGTGTTGCCCGGCAGGTGTTTAAGGTGCTTACTTTTGATAATGAAATGGAGGGAAAGCTGTATGCCGGAGGGATTGTGGAGTTTTTAGAATCCGATAACGATGCGGCCCTCGATTTTCGCGAGGAAGTATTTGAAAAAATGAAAGAGTTGTACGATTTGATGGCGGTCCAGTTTCCTCCCATAGCTTTCGATCAATTTAACAGCTATGCCTTTGCCCATAAAATGGGACTTTCTTTTGAGCAGGAATATGAACTGCTAAAATTGACTAACGAAACCCAGCGACTGCACTATATCGCACAACATTTGGATACTACCATAGCCGTTCTTGAACAAATCAATAAAACCAAAGCGGTCATTGAAATGAACGGTCATTTCAAAAACTTTGATCCCCTGGACTTTAAGGATTTTACGGTAAACTAGCCCTCGCTTCCTGGGAATCTTTAATTCTTAGGTGATAATTATATTTTCAGGTAGTGGTTTCCTATTTTTGTCACGCAAAATTTAACACAAAAGACATATGAATCTTCACGAATACCAAGGCAAAGAGATATTGGCAAGCTTTGGAGTGCGTGTGCAACGAGGAATAGTTGCCCACAACGCTAAGGAGGCGGTGGACGCTGCCAAGCAATTGACACAGGAAACAGGTACCGGTTGGCACGTCATTAAAGCTCAGGTACATGCGGGAGGCCGTGGTAAAGGTGGAGGTGTAAAATTGGCCAAAAACCTAAAGGAGGTGGAAGAGTTGGCAGGGAGCATTATCGGGATGCAACTGGTCACTCCGCAAACTTCTGCCGCCGGGAAAAAGGTACACCAGGTACTGGTTGCTGAAGATGTCTATTATCCCGGAGATAGCGAGACGAGTGAGTTTTATATGTCAGTATTGCTGAACCGTGCTATAGGCCGAAATATGATTATGTATTCCACTGAAGGGGGAATGGATATCGAAGAAGTTGCTGAGAAAACCCCCCATCTTATTTTTACAGAAGAAATCGATCCCGCAACCGGAATTTTACCCTTCCAGGCCCGAAAGATTGCGTTTAATCTGGGATTGTCGGGGACAGCTTTCAAAGAGATGACCCGTTTTGTTTCTGCCCTGTACAAAGCCTATGCAGAAAGCGATGCCAGTCTTTTTGAGATCAATCCGGTGCTAAAAACCTCCGACGACAAGATCATGGCAGTTGATGCTAAGGTGACTATTGACGATAACGCCCTGTACCGCAGGAAGAGCTACGCAGAAATGCGTGACCTCAGGGAAGAGAACCCTATTGAAGTGGAAGCGCGGGCTGTAGGCCTCAATTATGTAGATCTGGATGGTAACGTTGGCTGTATGGTGAACGGTGCAGGTCTGGCGATGTCTACAATGGATTTAATAAAAATGGCGGGCGGAGAACCTGCAAATTTCCTTGATGTTGGAGGGACTGCTGATGCCAAAAGAGTAGAGCAGGCATTTGAGATCATCTTAAAAGACCCTAATGTAAAAGCGATCCTGGTCAATATATTTGGTGGGATTGTACGGTGTGACCGTGTTGCCCAGGGAATAGTGGACGCCTATAAGAACATGGGAGATACTATCCAGGTGCCTATTATTGTGCGATTGCAAGGAACCAATGCGGAATTGGCCAAAGAAATCATTGATAATTCCGGTCTTGCCGTACATTCTGCAGTGCAGTTTCAGGAAGCGGCAGACAAAGTAAAGGAGCTAGTCGGATAGTAATTACCCCATATATATAGTATAAAAGGTCCTAAGGGGCCTTTTTTTGTGCTCTATACCAGAGCATGGGAAAGGTCGGGTATTGAACTCATTTAGGCTTTTTCAATTGGCTAAAACCTGCCTGCCTTGCGGCAAGCGGGCAGGAATTGCTCTTTTTCGCCCGCTTTTTGTCTTTTTTTCCTTCCGTAGCCCTGCTACCTGCCCGCACGGCAGGCGGGTGCAACTCAAAAAAGTCTTTAATCGGACAAAAAACATCTGATTTTCGCTTCAATCCAAAAAGTCTAAAAGAGTTCATTAAAAATGCGTTAAAAAACAGCATCCCTGTAACCTACTTTCCGTTGCCGTCGTCTTTTCGGTATAGCATCAATCAATTCATAATCTTAAAATCGGAAAGTCATGAGAAAAAAGAACATGTTTATTGTCTTAGCCGCTTTGTTTTGTGCCGTATTGGTTACTGCTAATGCCCCCGAGGCAAAAAACCCAAAAGTGAGTATCACCGAACAGCTTCAGAGCATCTTATCAGATAATCACATTTTGGTACGCCATCGGGATGCTACCGCCCGGGTAGTATTCAAAGTAAATGAACAGGGGAGGATCGAAGTTTTGGAAGTTATTACAAAAAGGAAGGATGTAAGACTATTTATCGACCGAAGGCTGGAAGGCAGGATCATCGCAGCGGGTAATGCCGCACGTGGAAAAGTATTTGCTGTAGATGTCCGGATCACCTCCTGATCTCGGCATTTAGGGTGTAGTAGTGGGGTAATGTTATGGTAACATTACCCTTTTTTATTTTTCGCATGTAAAAGTACACGGGTTAATAGAGCTGATAGTGGGCAGCCGAATTCGTTGTTATTTCACCTGATCTTTATGATATTTTAAGAAAATATGATTGATGTAGGGGTAAAATGCTACGGGAGGATTCAATTTTAGCAGAAGGTTATCGATCTTAAATATACATTAAATTCAAGCCGACAATGATCTGGAAGAGGGGCTACATTGTAATTTTACAGCAACTAATGTAAGGGGGGTGAAAGCTTTAAAAGAGTGTTAAAATCATAATGTACTGTAACATTCTCATTTTTCCGGCGTCTTCTATACATATTCATCAAATTTATCAAATCTCAAAAAACGAAATCATCATGAGAAAAATTAGTCTAGTTTTTGTAGCTGCAGCGTTGTTTGCTACAGCCACAGTTTCTGCCACCACTCCAGGAACCTCTAATCCAACGGAAAAGCTTTCTAGCCAGATTTACAAGATATTAGAAGCAAACACTTTTGAAGTTCAGGATGAGGTAACTGCGGATATACGGTTTACCATCAATAAAGAAGGTGAAATCGTGGTGTTGTCTGTATATACAGAGGATGAAGCTTTGGAAGCCTTTTTAAAAGGCAGACTGAATTACAAGAAGGTAGAGTTACAAAATGCAAAAGAAGGGAAGCTTTATACCATCCCTGTACGAATTACGGCCTAAAGCACTGTAATTATTTGAATTAGTCATGAAAATCCCGGATTATCCGGGATTTTTTGTTTTTGCTACCTGTGAATTTCTGCCTCAGCAAAAAATCAACAGTACCTTCCGAGCGCCCTTTACTATGAGGCCGCGACAAATAGGTCGAATCGCCTAATTGCCCTCACAGCAAAGAAGAAACGACATATTGACACATTCTTTTTGTTGATAATATGCCAAAATGACATAAAATAGCATTGGTACGCCTTTTGTCTATTAGATGGTGAGTTTAATACAAAAATTAATCACCATGTTAGCAAAAAGAAACAATTTAATATTCCCAAGTGTATTCGATGAATTTTTCAAGCCCGATTGGTTTGGTGGGGTGAACACGGTATCGTCAACTGTTCCTGCGGTAAATATTAAGGAGGGAGAAAAAAACTTTTCTCTGGAACTTTCCATTCCCGGGTTTAAAAAAGAAGATTTTAACATAGAAGTAGACAACGATGTGCTCACCATCTCATCTGAAGTAAAAGCGGAAAAAGAAGTTAAAGAAGAGCATTATACCCGAAGGGAGTTTCGAGTGTCTTCTTTTAAAAGGGCGTTCACACTTCCCGAAACTGTAGATGCAGACCATATTAACGCAGCCTACGAAGATGGTATTTTGAAATTGACCCTTCCGAAAAAAGAAGAGGCATTACCCAAGCCAAAACGCCTGATCGAAATCGGATAAGAAATATGACAATATCATGGAGTCGTTATGACTCATTTCATGATGGTTGGTTTGTTTAGTTGGTTAGTTAGAAAAGCCCCGCATCCTTGCGGGGCTTTTCTCATTCCTGTTCTTGAAGTGTTTTAATCTCATCCCGAAGTTTGGCAGCTTCCATGAAGTCGAGTTCTTTTGCTGCCTTTTCCATAGCTTTTCGTTTTTGCCGGATCAGTTTCTCCTTTTGTTCCGGGGTAAGATATTCCAGATCCGGTTCGGCGGCCCGTAGGGCCTCTTTTTCATAATGGTAAGTAGATACAGAGTTTTTAGCCAGGGCGTTATCCAAACTCTTATTTAGCGCTTTCGGAACAATATTGTGCTCCAGATTATAGGCGGTCTGCTTCTCCCTTCTGTAATTGGTTTCGTCAATTGTTTTTTGCATGCTTTCCGTGATCGTATCGGCATACATAATCGCTTTCCCGTTTAGGTTTCTGGCTGCCCTGCCCACGGTTTGCGTCAGGGATCGGTTACTGCGTAAAAAACCTTCTTTATCCGCATCTAAAATGGCTACGAGAGAAACCTCGGGCAGGTCCAAACCTTCTCGTAGCAGGTTTACCCCAACCAGAACATCAAACAGGCCCTTTCGCAGATCCTGCATGATCTCTACCCGCTCCAGGGTATCTACGTCGCTGTGAATGTATCTGCATCGTACATCAATCCGCGCTAAATACTTGGTAAGTTCCTCCGCCATTCGTTTGGTTAGCGTGGTCACCAAGGTCCGCTCATCCAATTCCACCCTTTTCTGGATCTCTTCCACCAGGTCATCAATTTGGTTTATGGAAGGGCGTACTTCGATCTCAGGGTCCAGCAATCCGGTCGGCCGGATCACTTGTTCCACATACACCCCCTCACTCAATTGCAATTCGTATTCCGCAGGTGTGGCGCTTACATAGATTACCTGATTTTGAAGGGCTTCAAATTCCTCAAACTTTAGTGGTCGGTTGTCCAGCGCTGCCGGCAGCCGGAATCCGTATTCCACCAAATTCTCTTTACGAGAACGGTCGCCGCCATACATGGCATGTACTTGCGGAATGGTTACATGGCTCTCATCCACAACCATGAGATAATCCCTGGGAAAGTAGTCCAACAAGCAAAAGGGTCGCGTCCCTGGCGCCCGACCATCCAGATAGCGGGAATAGTTTTCGATACCGGAACAATACCCCAATTCCCGAATCATCTCGAGGTCAAAATTGGTGCGTTCCTCGAGTCGTTTGGCTTCCAAAGGTCTGCCAATTTCCTTAAAATAATCTACTTGTTTTACAAGGTCATCCTGAATTTCCCGGATGGCATTCTGTAATACGTCCGGAGAAGTGACAAACATGTTAGCAGGATAGATATTGAGATTGTCATAGATCTCAATCACACTATTGTTGTGCGGGTCCAGTGCTTCAATTTCTTCAATCTCATCACCAAAAAAATGGATGCGGAAAGCGTGATCGGCATAGCCCGGAAAAACATCTACTACATCGCCCTTTACCCTAAAATTACCATTCCTGAAATCACCGGTAGTCCGGGAATAAAGACTCTGGACCAGTTGGTGCAATAATTTAGTCCGGGAGATGACCTGGTCGCGATGGATAGTAATGACGTTCTTTTGAAATTCTATGGGATTCCCAATTCCATACAAACAAGAGACGGAGGCAACTACTAAAACATCCCTTCGGCCGGAAAGCAAAGAGGAAGTTGTACTCAGCCGAAGTTTTTCAATATCCTCATTTATGGAGAGGTCCTTTTCAATATACGTTCCGCTGGTCGGGATGTAGGCTTCCGGTTGATAGTAATCGTAGTAGGAGACAAAATACTCAATAGCATTCTCGGGAAAAAACTGTTTAAACTCGGAATAGAGCTGTGCTGCAAGGGTCTTATTATGCGCCAAAACCAAGGTTGGCCGTTGTACCTGGGCTACCACATTGGCCACCGTAAAGGTTTTTCCGGATCCTGTTACACCCAGAAGGGTTTGATGCCGCTCCTTGGAAAGGATACCCTGGGCAAGTTGAGAGATAGCTTGAGGTTGATCTCCCGTAGGATCAAATTCGGAAACGACTTTAAATTTCATAGATCAAAGTTATGAAAGGAGGGGAGTACACGAAAGCTGAGCACACTATTAGTTACCGTTTCAAAGCGAAGAAACCCTGCACCATACGATCCTGGTCATCAATTGCTTTAAACCAATAGCTCCCTGCCGGAAGCTGTCTCCCGTTAAAGGTGCCGTCCCAACCCTGGGAGTTTTGGTCAATCTCTCGTAGAAATTTACCGAAACGATCATAGATCTGAATGCTTTGCAGGACGATGTTTTCCCCTTCTTCAGGTTGGATGAACTGCCAAAAATCATTGATGTTATCACCGTTTGGAGTGAAAAATTTGGGAAATCCCTCCGCCGTAAGGTTCTGTTCAAAAGTTTCTTGTGCGATACCACAGCCGTTTTTATCCCGTACATAAATGGTCCGGTTCCCGGGAGGGACTCCCCGGAGCACATTGCTGTCCTGATAGGGACCGTCTATATTGCCAATAGCAAATTCGTAATCCCCTATGCCTGATACTTCTACAGTAATATCTAAGGCCGTTCCTGTATCTCTAATATCAAGGTTGTCAATAGTAGCAATTTCTGAAGACACTACGCTAAAATCCAAAATGGTAGGACATTCTATGGTACTTCCTGATGCTGAAACTGTGTTGTAGGCTTCAAGGAAATAATTCCCGGGTTCGTCAATAGTAACATCGGTGCCTTCCTGAATAATAGAGGGATTGCCAATAGCATCTACCCGCCCCCAGCGATACCCATCTGCTCCTTCCGGGGCAGTTAGCGATAGGGGTTCAAAATTCTCACAAAAGGTAAAGTCGTCGGGAAAATCCAATTCCGGGTTTGGCGTAACAAGTTCCCCAACATTGGGATCAAAAAATGGATTACAGCCCACCAAAGTTGAAAACGTTTCCTGGCCACAGCCAATGGCATCTCCGGAATCGTTAAAGGGGACAATGGTGATAAAAAAAGTTCGATTGGGTTCAAAGTCAATTACAAAGGTGCTATTCGTAAAAAAAATTGCCTCATCAAGCACATCACGGGCTGTTGGCGTAGTGCCAATGGTCACTTTATAGGCTGTTGCACCGGGTACAGCAGCCCATTCCAATAAAGGCGTTAGCGCTACATCTATTTCTCCGTCCGCAGGTTGTATCATACTTGTGCAATCTGGTAACGGCGCCGGCTCACGTGTAGTGAAACTGAACTGGGTGCAGTTCGCTGCCGTGCCATTCTCGTTACGGGGAATTATTCGAACATAGATCACACTGTTTTCAGGCAGTTCCCCCGGTGGATCATAATTAAGATCTGCTACGTTCAAATTTGCAATATCACCTGAGACCGGATCTGTTCCAATGATGACATCATAACTTGTTGCTGTTGGCGCATAATTCCAGACCACATTGGTAAAAACACTAACATCTGTTGCACCATCAGCAGGTATTCTGATGTCAGTGCATTCTGGTGGGGTGGTCACATCTTCAGTTCTAAAGAATTGCCCACTACAAAAGATATCGGACTGTCCTTGAAAAAAATCAAGAATAATGGTTACATAAATTGTGGTATTTTCGGGGAGCCCTTGCGGTGGCGTATATGAAGTGGCACTACCCACCAAAGCATCTGCTATATCATTGCCCCCCGGAGTAGTTCCGAGTTGGATCCCATAACTGGGAATGCCATCCACGACTTCCCAGGAAATTGTGGCGTCTACAGCAACATTGGTAGCGCCATCTACGGGATTCAACAAATCCGGGCATTCTTGTGAAATACCATAGGTAGTAACGCACAGTGCAAGAAAAAGGAGCAATTTTTTTCTCATACAGCATCTTCAGACATTGTAAGATACTACAAATCACGCTTTTTTAATAGTGCATAGGACAAATAGACAAAAATAGCCGTCCAACCGAGAACGATCACGATCTCATACCAATGCACATGATAATTCAGTTCAAAATCCTCACCAATCTGGCTCGCAACATTTTGAACGGCACTCAAGCGCGTAAAAGGCTCCTTGATCAGATTGAACATTGAATTTAACGGAAAGAAACCCATTACGGCATCGGTGGAATCGCTGCCCAAAACTTTCCAACGTAGCATTCCGCGTACAAATCCTTCAAATATTTGCCAAAGGATGAGAAATCCCAGGGCAAAAGCCGAACGTTTTACGAAGATTCCCAGGAACAAGCAAAAGGAAAAGAAACCTACAAGTTTGACAAAGAAGGCTACCAAGAATTCCAAGTCGGAAAATATAATGGAGAGCTCGTTATAATCAGAATAAACCAAGCCCAAAATCATGGAGACTACAAAAACAAATACGGTGGAAATTGCCGCAAAAGAGACGACTGTAAGAAATTTGGAAAGAATAAACTCTTTTTTCGATAGCCCATCGATCAAATTTTGCTTTATGGTCTTGTTGCTGTATTCATTGGCCATCATGGAAACGATCACGATCGCCAAAAACAACTTAAAGATGGCAGTGACAAAGGTGTTGAAGTGCCAGATATAGGGAAAATTAAAGATGCCCTGGTCTGCCAAATGAAATTGTACTGGCCCTATGTCAAATTTAATGGCCGCGATTAAGGCTATGGAGGTCAGTAGCACAAAATAGGAAGTAATTAATATCTTGCTGGCCCGATTGTTCCACAGCTTTATAAATTCTATTTGGAGTAATCGCACCATGGTTTAGTTGTTTTTGGTCAGTGTTAAAAATTGCTCCTCCAGGCTTTCTTTTCGTTTCACCAGATGGGACAACACTATGCCTGTTTCGAAAAGCATTCTGTTCAGTTCCTCGGCATTCATTTCTTCTTTTAAATAGGCTGTAAGGGTACCATTTTCTCCGTTTATTTTTCCAAAGCTGGGATGTTTGCTTAGCACTTCCTTCAGTTTACCCATGTCTTCCGTTCGCAATTCAAAAAAGCCATGGCTGGCCAGCATATCATCTACGGGGCCGGAATATAGTTTTTCCCCTTTTCTCAAAATGACGACATGGGAGCATACCTTTTCAACTTCATCCAGGAGGTGGGAAGCGAGTAGTATCGTAGTTCCCCGGGCCGCTATTTTTTTTACGATTTCCCGGATTTGATGGATCCCGGCCGGGTCTAAACCATTGGTCGGTTCATCCAGGATCAGGATTTCAGGATCGTTTAGCAGGGCAGAGGCTATTGCCAATCGCTGTTTCATCCCTAAACTGTAGGTGCGGAACTTGCTGTCCTTTCGCTCCCAAAGGCCAACCAGCTCTAGTTTTTCCCGAATACTGTCTTCTGGAACTTCCTTGATCTTGCACACCAGTTTAAGGTTTTTCACGGCCGACATATAGGGGTAAAAATTTGGGCGTTCAATGATAGCTCCTACTTTCTTCAAGGCATCATGTGTGGAGGTAGTACCATTAAACCAACTAAAATCTCCGGAGGTTCTGTTCACCACATTGAGAATAATGCCTAATGTGGTAGACTTTCCGCTGCCATTAGGCCCTAAAATGCCGTATACGTTTCCCTTTTCAATAGTAAAGGACAAGTCCTTAACGGCAGTGAGATAGCCAAATTTTTTGGTAAGGTTGTTAACTGTAAGTATAGTTTCCAAAGGCACTATGTGTTTTGTCTCGATTATAGTAACTTGACGAAGATTGCACAAGTTTGTTACAAAAAAGTTTAGGAATGTCTGATGAAAAATTAATGTCCAAGAAAAAACCGGCCTATCCCATACAGGAAAAATTAGACCGGTATTTGGGCAAGTACAGCAGGAAGATTGAGATCCCCATTTTTTATGAAGATCTGCTACGGTTTTCAGGTTCGGTGGCGCTGGAGGACGAATACGGTGAGGATACATTGTGGGTCCGGGTGTATTATCCCGATTTTGAACGACAGGATATTGATCTCAGTTTAAAACAAGTGTATTCAATATTGCACTCTGATGGAAGTGACCGTATTCTGGAGTATTTAAACGTGGATGCCGTAGATTTCTGCACCTTTGGCAATTCCAAACCGTTCCGGATCAAAGTCAGGAACATACTTAATGACAACTACACCTATTTTTATGTAAAGAAGACGGATGCCTCAAGGGTGTATGGCCTGGAACTGGAACACATGCTGTCACCATATCACCTTAACTTTTTAGTATATAAGGATACCTTGATTGAGGAACATATTCCCGGTATACCTGGGGATGTTTTTATTAAAGAGTCATTACCCGGCTTATCAGAATCCGCAAAGGCACAGTTGGCCAAAGAATTTGTAAAATTCAACGAGCGGTGTATGATCCGATTGTTGGGCGATATGCGTTCCTATAATTACGTAATTATTCCCGTTCATGATTTTGATCATGTGGTATACCGCCTCCGTGCTATTGATTTTGACCAACAGTGTTTTGAGGGAAAGTTCAAAGTATACCTCCCTCAGTTTTTTAAGGAAAACAACCGGATGGTGGCAATGGTCTCCGAAAAGCTCCAGGACCATTCTGTAAATCAATATAAAATTGAAGAACGCTCCATTGTGGCCAAGCGTATTTTAAGTTCCGGTACGCGAATAAAACGCCTGGTGAGTTGTGCTAAAAACGATACCATTTCGTTACCGGAAAATGTAGAACGTCTTAAGGGGGAATTGCATGAATACACTTCAGATGTAGCCTTTAAGAAAAGCAATTCTATGGGTGAGATCCTGTCAACGGCTTTGGATTTTGTCAAACGCAACTATCAGGATGTGAGTATGAAACAAATTATTGAGAAAAAGTTCTAACGTTTTTCCTCTTTATTGAAGTAAACCAGATAGTAGTACATTTGTCGCTCCTCATCCCATCCTTTTTCCACAAACTTTTCTGCAGATTCGGGGTTCACAAAATCTAAGCGGATCTGGACGTTGGTGTCCAAATTGATTACATTTTTGATCTTCTTCCGGGCATCGGAAACCGCTTTGTTGGCGATATCAAAATTGGAAACATCTTCAATACTGAACTTTGGCCCCTTTTCTACTTTGTAATGTTTGAACTCGGGGATGAGCTCCGGGTTGTCCATGACCTCATTTAGGAAACGGGTTTCCTCAAAGGCGTCGTTTTTTGCAAAGTGGTTGACCGCCCGGTTCATGAAGAGAACTTCCTGTTGTTTATCCTCTGCAGGAAGTACCACATCTTTAGCAAATCCCTGGCAAAATTTTAGATAATTTTTGGTGTAAAAATTCTCGTCCGTTAGGGGTGCTAATCCTAAAAAATTCTCCAACCAATACTTGGTGTCATATCGATTACTGTCTACCGAAAGCACCTTAAAGCCGTTCTCTTTTTCCTGATCAAAAATCAGGCAGCCTTTGTCCAATTTGTTCACATTAACCCCCTGCCGAATGATAATATCCAGGTTGTTATCCGATGTCTCAAATTCCAGGTACTCATGACGCAATTCGCTTTTAAAAATGCCCAAAGCAGTGGTTTTCTGGTTATCCACCATTACGTCAGAAATCAAAGTTACATAGACCTCCCCATTTTTGATGTGTGGATGATTGGACTGCTCGTAGAGGTGAGAAGCAATTTTCTTGGAATAGGTGTGTAGTGCGTCCGGGTCTTTAAAAATAGCCGCGGCCATTGTAAAGATTTCGTTGAATTCCAGGTCGGCCTCATGATCAAACCGAAAATAGTTTTCCTCCTTTTCCCGAAAGGGCTTAAAAAAATATTCCTTAAGTAGGCCCGTGATCTCGTCATTCAAGACAAAGGGCGATGCGGAAAGAAACAAGGGTTCATTCTTACTCTTGTTACCTACACGATGTAGTGAGATACTTTCGAGCTGAGCAGGGTACAGGTTGAGCATTTGTTTTTGGTGTTAGGGGTAAAAAGTAACGTATTTGAACAGTACAGGAGACCTAAGGTTTACTACATGTTTTGCAATCAGTGCCTTCAGGGATCAATTCCAATTTTCATCGAAATCCATATCGTCATAGCTTCCAAAGGTATCGTCCAAATCCAGTGAAGGCTGGGATTCGAATCGCTTTTCCGGAGGAGTATCCGGCAATTCACCGAAGCTAAAAAGCAAATTGGGATAGGCCCTTCCGTCCTCCTTGTTTACAATATCGGCTAACTCCACAAAAAAGGTCCACATGCTTAAAAAGTCATAGACGTAAATCATTCTTGGGGAGGCTTCCGTAAGCACATCGTTCAAGTTCGTTTCATTCATCAAACGTGTATCAGGGGCATCTTCACCCATTGCAAACAAGGGAATTTCTTCATCCTGATTCCATTCCTCATCACAGGTATAGAATGCGGCCATTTCATTTCCCATAAAACCAAAAGCCTGGGTAATGGCGTTGTGAAATTCTTCAAGGGAACTTTGCTCCTCAACCTCCAGATCCCGGAAGATATCTTCTTCAGTATCAAGAATAATCCTGATTTTATAAACCATACTTCACAATTGAAAAGTGGGTAAAGTTACGAAGTTTTAAAACGTTTTTCACGTTCAAATACTTCGAGCAACAGGTAAAACTGCACTCCAAATAGCAGGCTGGCGAGTACCAGATGCAGCGGTTGACTTCCAAAAGGAAAGTCAACATAATACATTGCAATACCCGTCGCGATTTCCAACAACAGAATGCCCATGACCCAGTTGATCTTTTTTAGTCTCAGGTTTTTTCGTTTTATCTGCCAAAACAAGTATCCATTGGTAACGAGTACCAAAATGGAAAGAGAGCGATGGATGAAAAACTGTACGTGGGGCTGCTCCAACCAAAGGTGTTTTGCGGTGTCTCCCACCAATGCGATCTGATCATCTACAAACTGGCGTACCTGCGTCCCCAATACAATTTGAACTAAGGTTAGCGCTAAGGAGACCCCTACCCATATTTTTAGGGAGGTGGCCTGGGGTTGTCGTACCGTTTTGGGACCCACAATTTTGATCAGATAGATCAATAATCCCACAATGGCCAAGGCCATTAGCATGTGCAAGGTAATTCTGA
This sequence comes from Croceivirga sp., assembly GCA_028284665.1. Lineage (GTDB taxonomy): Bacteria > Bacteroidota > Bacteroidia > Flavobacteriales > Flavobacteriaceae > Croceivirga. Next base: position 164,294 of record JANQRG010000035.1, on the reverse strand, counting down.
CTGGCGCTAACACAGAATAGACCACAGTGGCGCCCAACCACGCCTGGAATCCCATGCCAAGGACTATGAGCCATGAAAACAAGGTTACCCAAGGTTTCTTTTTCAGGTACCTAAAAGAAAATAGTGCAAGAACTAAGGTGGCAAGTCCTGCCAAAGCGCCTAACAGCCTGTTGATATATTCTATCCAGGTATGCCATACATTAAATAGGGCATAATCGTGTTTGGTGTAGCGGCTCCAATTGGCAGCATTAAACTGTTCAGCGGTGGTGAAATCCGAAGTCGCTACCAAAAGGCTTTCGTCTACGATAATAACCTGTCCTTTTTTAAAATCGCGATTCGGGTTCCATTGTAAGGTTTCCACCTCGAGTGGAGGGATATAATACCCGAAACACTTAGGCCAATCCGGACAGCCCATACCACTTCCGGTCATTCTGACCACCGCCCCGGCAACGATCACCAAATACACCAATAATAGGGCGACTTTAGCAGTAGTTAGAAAATTTTTCTGCATTAGTTAGATTGTTTAAGACCAAGTTCCTCTCCTTTTTTTAACATGAATTGGCGGGCTGCTTTGTGTTCATTGGGGATCTCACCTTCCAGAATTGCCTCTTTTATCGCTTCCTTGATGATCCCGATTTCTTTAGAAGGGCGTAAGTTGAAGGTCTTCATGATTTCCACCCCGGAAATAGGAGGTTGAAAGTTGCGGATGCGATCCCGTTCTTCCACTTCCCTGATTTTCTGTCGCACCAATTTAAAATTGTTGAGATACTTTCGTTGCTTTTTTGGATTCTTAGTAGTGATATCTGCCTCGCAAAGTCTCATCAAGTCTTCAATAGACTCCCCGGCATCAAAGATAAGCCGTCGCACTGCGGAATCCGTAACATGATCTTCCGAAAGTATGATGGGGCGAGAACTCAACAATACTATTTTCTGTACAAACTTCATTTTTTCATTTAGTGGCATTCGTAGCCGTTTAAAGAGCTTGTATACCATTTTGCTTCCTACAAATTCATGCCCGTGAAAGGTCCAGCCAATTCTTTTATCAAATCTTTTGGTAGGGGCTTTGCCAATATCGTGCAAAAGGGCCGCCCATCTCAACCATAATTTATCCGTGGTGCCCGCAATATTGTCCACTACCTCAAGGGTGTGCCAGAAATTGTCCTTATGCCGTTGTCCCTCTATTTCCTCAATGCCTTGCAACGCGGCCAGCTCAGGGAAAATGTAAGGGAGCAAACCGGTTTGCTGCAGCAATGCAAATCCTAATGAGGGCTTTTTGGCCATCAGTATCTTATGGATCTCGTCTACAATTCGTTCTTTGGAAACAATTTTTATACGCTCCCTGTTTTCAGAAATGGCCTGAAGGGACTTCAATTCAATTTCAAAACGGAGTTGCGTAGCAAAGCGGATAGCCCGCAACATTCGCAACGGATCATCCGAATACGTAATTGAAGGAGCTAAAGGTGTTCGGATTATTTTAGCACTTAGATCTTCCAATCCATTAAATGGGTCTAAAAGCTTGCCAAAATGGTGTTGATTTAAACCAATCGCGAGCGCGTTTATCGTAAAATCCCGGCGGTTCTGATCATCCGCGAGGCTACCATTTTCCACAATGGGCTTACGGCTGTTGCGCTGGTAACTCTCTTTCCTCGCTCCAACAAATTCAAGCTCCCAGGCATCGTATTTCAACATGGCTGTACCAAAATTTTTGAAAACTTTTACCTGAGGTCTATTCTTTAGTTTGGTCCCCACTTTTTCAGCAAGGGCAATACCACTGCCCACAGCGACAACATCGATATCTTTGGGGATTACCTTTCCTAAAAAAAAGTCGCGCACAAAACCTCCGATTACATAGGCATCTACCTGAAGTTCATCTGCTGCTTCGCCGATGACTTTAAAAATGGGATGCATTATGGCATTTTTATACAGTTCCTCCATTCGGACTGCAAAGATAAGGCTTCGGTGTATTTACTTTTAGTACGTACTACTTTGGAAAGAAAACGGTGGCATAGTTTTGCATCATTTGTTCTATACTGAAATGATCTTTCATTCGTTTCCGTTGCTTTTGAGGGTCAAATACCACAGTCCCTGTGGCAATATCCAGAATCCCTTTCGCCATAGCGGAGACATCTTCCACCGGGGTTAATATACCATATTCGCTGTCCCCCAATAGTTCATCACTACCTGGCGCCCTCGTAGATACTATGGGTTTACCATGACCCATAGTTTCATTAAGGACATTGGCTAAACTCTCTGAGCGGGAGCAGAGCAAAAAAACATCTATTCCCCTAAAAAAGGCATCCATATTGCTCTGGTGTCCTAGCCAGTGGATCCTGTGGGCTACTTCGGGATTCTCCCGCATCAGTTGATCGGCATCCAGATCGAATCCTCCTGTACCTGCGTGGACAAAATGGAAATTATCCGGGAGTTTCCGGGCAATGTCGGGTAGTTGGTCAAAGCCTTTTCGGTAGTTGATCCACCCCACTACTCCAATGATAATAGTGTCCTTTTCCAAACCCAGAAGCCCCCGAAAATCCATTCTTTCTCCCTCAAGTACGGGGAGTGGTATCCCGGTATAGATTTGAAAAAGGTTCGAATCCGTAAAATAGTCAGTTGTGCTGGTCAAGTGCCTTTTTAAGGCCTGGCAGTTCACAATCATTTTAGCCTTCAACGTCCTGAAAACAGTATAGTACTTTAATCCCTTTCTAATTTTTCTTCGATTACCCAGGTACAACACAATATTGGGTACACCAGACAAGTAAGCCGATACCGTAACCAGCCACCAATCCCTTTTCAGCGGGGAAAAAACGGTGTAGGGTTTCACACGCCTAAGGAAGCGTACATATCGAAGAATGACCATAAGGTTCAGATCACCCCCGCGTTTGTTCACATTTTTGATATGGACATTTTCCAGACCATCAAAGCGTTCCTGAAATCGGTTTTGGAGTAAAACCACATGAACTTCATGGCCCTGTTTCCCAAAGTATCCCGCTCGCAGCCTAACGTTTTTTTCAATTCCTCCCCACCCTTTTGTAGGGCAAAAAATGACTAAGGGGCTCTTATCTTGACGGTTTTTCATAGTGTTATGGGTTAGCCTTGGCCAATTTTTTGAGTTCTTGATAACGGGACCATACCCCAAGGGCATTGAGGTAGCAAATAATTACTCCTTTTTTTCCATCTAATATTCCTAACCGCAAAAAATAGTGATTAAAAAATTTGTAAAAAGGCCGGAAAAGAAAGTGGTACCAGTAAGCCTTTTTTCCTTTTTCAAATTCTTCTTTCGCCTTCAATTTACCGTATTTGATCATTTTTGATCTATAATCGGTATAATTTTTATAAGAGTAATGAATGAGCTTATTTTTCAAGGTTTCCGAGGGGCCATCCACGACTAAGGTTTCGTGGACGATCCTGTCTTCCGAAAACTTGACTTTATCTTTTTTGAAAAGCCTATAGTTTTTGTCGGTTTGCCATCCGCTAAATCGAAGGACACTTTTCTTAAACATGAATGTTCTCAGGAAATAATAGGCAGAAGCAGTGGCTCCGTTGGAATGTACTACATCGAGCACCTCTTTTATCAAAGGTTCAGGCATACGTTCATCAGCATCAAGGAAAAGGATCCATTCGTTTTGCGCTTGTTCAAGGGCAAATTGCTTCTGATCTGTATAGTTCTTAAAAGCCCTTTGCACCATCGTGATGTCCGGTTTTTTTTTAATCAGATCGACTGTCTTATCGGTACTAAAAGAATCCACTACGATAATTTCATCTGCAAAAGCAATGTTATCCAATACTTCATGAATGTTATCTTCTTCGTTGAAGGTAATCAATAAGGCAGATATTTTATTCTTCCCTTTACCCATCTAATAAATATGCTTCAACTTTTAACAACTGTTTTTCCTTATCAAAGTGCTCCAGGACATGCTGCCGTCCCCATTTTCCCATTTTTGCAGCCAATTCTGGATTATGGTATAAGGTATATACGGCATCGGCAAATGCTTTAAGATCATTTTTTGGAATTAAAAAACCCGTTTCCTCAGGAACTACGAGTTCCGGATTACTGCTAAGATCAAAAGCAATAACTGGTTTTTGACAAAGTGCTGCCTCTGCCAGCACATAACCAAATCCTTCCCAAAGTGACGGCAAAACGAAAACATCGGCCTTTTGAATAAACACAACGGGGTCTTCAATAAAGCCGCATAATTCTACCACTTCCGCTAAACCCCTATCGTGAATAGACTGCTGTAAGCTTGCTTTTAAGCGTCCCTCACCGCCAATGAAGATCTTAAAATGTATTTTGCGGGTTTGGAGTTCCTGTGCAAGGTCAAGCAGGAATTTTTGGTTTTTTTGCGCCTCTAGTCGCCCGAGAGTAAGTACCACAAAAGGTATTGTTTCCCCTTGTTTTTTGTTGCCCTGGGGATTGCAATCTTCCGATACTTCAATTCCATTATAGATCACTTGAATTTTTTCCTCAGGGAATAGCCTTGGGTTTTTCTCCAGAACGGTTCGTTTGGTAGCTACAGAATTGGTCAATACTGCCGTAAGTACATTGCCAAAATAATAGCGATTCAATACTGTATTTTTAACGGGTATAGCGCTGCCTCTTCTGTACACTATATTTTTTATACCCAGGGCCTTGGCGCATCGTCCTGCGATTTTGACATCCCGGGAAAGGTTCATTACTATCGTTTTAATGGGATACCTGCTTAATTGTCGTTTCAGTTTGGTGTAGGTAAAAGGATTCAGAAAGCTGAGGTTCGTTATCTCGACTGGCTCGGCCGGAATTTTGGCTCGTATCAACTTTTGCAACAATGCACTGTTCTTGTGCGCAAAAACGATTAGGGGATGTCCTTTGTGGTGCAGATAGGCACTTACCTCGAAGTGCCATTTTTCCCCTCCACCCCAGGCAATGGCAGTATTAAAAAAGCAGATATGTTCCATCATACTATAGATTGATAGAGTGCCAATAGGTTTTTAGCCACATTCTCGTCTGAGAAACGCTGGACATAAGCATAGCCTTTAGCGGCGATTTCTGTTCGTTCCCGGGGGTTTTTGAATAATCTTTCTAATTCATTTTTTATCTCCATGGGATTATTGGGGTCAATATATATGGAATCAGGGCCTGCAGCTTCCGGAAAACAACCGTTACTTGTGACCACTACTGGAATTTTACTGTAGAGTGCTTCGATAATGGGAATTCCAAAACCTTCACAAATGGAAGGATAGCAAAATACCGTGGCCATCTGATAGATCATGGCCAATTCAGCGACATCAACATTTTTAATAAAGGTGACCTGATGCTCTAGTCTTTTAGTCCTAATGTAGCTATATATTTTTTTGGCATACTTTTTTTCATTTCCCACAAGAACGACATGATAAGGAGTTCCTTCAATCGCCTTTAGTAAGCTTAATGCGTTTTTTCGTTCCTGTAATGTTCCCACGTTTAGCACATAAGCTTCCGGGAGGGCGTACTTTTTGCGTACCTGTTCTTTCTGTTCTGTACTGTAGTCTTTTTTATATGCGGTATTGCAGCCCTGGTAGATTACCGTAATTTTTCCGGGATCTACCTTCAGGAACTTAGAGATATCCTTTTTGGTTTGTTCACTGATAGCCACAATATGGTCTGCTGTACTTACGGCATACTTAAACTTGAGTTTATAGATGATTCTGTCCCAAACGTTATAAAAATTGGGATGACTTAAAAAAATCAGATCGTGAATGGTAACAATTTTCGGAACCTTATTTTTTTTAAAGTGTATCGGAATTTCGCCGGATAGGCCATGAAAGCCATCGAGTCCTACTGTTTTAATTTGTTTCCATTGCCCAATAAGGCGCCAAACCGAAGGAAAAAGCTTCCAGAACCATCCTTTAGGGTACACTATAGTGGCCTTCTCTAGCGACAACGATGTTTCCAAAGTAGATTTTTTAGTATTGAAGAGGAAAAACTCTTCAATTATCGAATACTCGTTGAGAATCCGCACAATATCCCTGCCGTAGTTTCCTAGTCCAGTACTATTGTGAAAGATTCGCTTGGCATCGTAGCCTATTCTCATGGTGTGCAAAAAAACTAAACGCGTAAAACTACCATTTCTTTTGTAATTACTAATAGGATTCACGGTAAGCGTTTTAGGCAATCAGGCATTTATGAAGTGCAGATACCGTGTGCTTTGAAATGTAAAATCCCATTTGGGAGCCTCGTACAGCGGTTTCGAAGAGGTTTTAGCCTTAGCTAAGGACTGTAATACCTCCGGGAGGGATGAAGCACTATAAAAAAAAGCATTTTCGGAGATATCTTGGATAGGGGTAAAGAAGTCATGACAGCATAACGGTTTTTTATAGGCAAAGGCCAGATTAAAACTTCCGGATATTTTATACGTAAGATATGCATCATTTAGTGTCAAAAGGGGCAGTATAAAGTCTGCGTTTTTAATGTAAGCGTGGAAGACTTCATTGGGGATGAAATCTTGAAATGTGATGAAATAATGACGAATGCTATTTTCCGAGATCTGCTGAAGCAGCTTTTCCCCGTCTTTTGATGCTCCATTAAGTCTTCCCAGGATCACGATCTTTAATATCTTGTTGTGGGGAGTTGTTTTCAATGCGGTAATGAGTCTTGTGTAATCCCTTCTCTCAAAATCGATACTTCCCGGGACAACCAGCCATATCTCCCCTTTGGGTTTCTCAATAGGTGTGGAAAATGGAGGGAAGAATATCGGATAAAAGCTTTGTAGTCGAATCGTTTTGTTTTTAGGGACTACCTTAAGCAGGTAGTCATTAAGCACAAAGTATTTCTTGATCTTAGAGGAGATTAGCCATTGGGTAAAACTAGATTCTAATTTTCTGGTGTTATGAAGCACACCTATGCACTCCGCAGTGAAAAAATTCAATAATAGCACTGTGTTCCGTAAGAGCTTGCTTGAACTGGCTGTATTGAAAATCACCTTATCATAACCGGCCAAGGTTTTTGCTAAAGAGAAGGCCAGTCCAATTCTTTTTACAAACCCAAACCGTATTGGGATAAAGAAAATTTCTTTGCAGTGGTGGTGATAAGGGGCTACCTGAGTTTTATGACGGGGATGCAGATACAAGTCTACTGAAGCACCTCCCGAAAGAAATTGTACCTGGCTATATAAACACTCTTCATGGCTTTCGCTTAGTTCTACTAAAGCTATTTTCATAGATAAAGGAATACTATTTGGAAGCAATAGCCCCTATTTTAAAGAATGAAAATAAACTTTTTCAGGAAAGCCTCTAAAATTATGGGAGGATATTACGCCAATTTGTGCTTGCGTACCATCTTCGGAAATACTGGGGAACGTTGCAGCATTTCCAGGCGTTTGAGCTCTTTATACCGGGTATAAACGCTTAGCGCATTCAGATAGCATACATTTACACCTTTCCCAAGGTCCAGAAAGCCTAACCGAACGACATAATTATAAAGGAATTTCCAGGCTGGCTTTACGATGAGTTTAGTATAGCTAAATTGTGTTCCTTTCAGCAGCTCCTCCTGGGCACGAAGTTTTCCATACTGTAGCATCTTAGCCCTGTAATCCGAATAGTCCTTATAACAGAAATGGATCAATTTCTCTGTAAGTTTCCCCGATCTTCCGTTGACTTTTAACGTCTCATGTACAATTTTATCCTGGGTAAAGGCGGCTTTGCTTTTTCGGAACAGTCGATGATTTTTATCGGTTTGCCAGCCACTAAAGTGTAACGGGGTATGTTGATACATGAATTTTCTATAGAACCAGTAGGCCTCACAGGCATTTTTGCTATTAATGGTTCGCTGAATTTCCGCTTGCAAAGGAACGGAAACCACCTCATCGGCATCCACAAACAGTATCCAATCATGGGAAGCCTGTTGTAATGCAAAGCTTTTCTGATCCGTAAAGTTCAAAAAAGAGCGTTGGACTACATTTACTTTTGGATGGCGTTTCAGGTATTCATAAGTACCGTCTGTACTATAAGAGTCTACAACAATAATTTCATCAACAAAGGAAATAGCAGCTATACATTTTTCTATATAGCCTATTTCGTTATAGGTGATGATTAGTGCAGATAATTTTTGCGTAAAGTTGCTCAAATCGGCGTTTTTGGTTACGTTTTCTGTTTGGTAGCTGCAAAGTTATAACATGAAAACCGGTAATAAATTGTTTCTTTACTTATTTTTCTTACATGTTCTTACAAACTAGACAGCTACATCATATTCTCTCAGTGCATCATTTAGAGAGGTTTTTTTGTTTGTACTTTCTTTGCGCTGCCCAATGATCAATGCACAGGGGACTTGAAACGTTCCTGCTCTGAATGTTTTGGTGTAACTCCCTGGAATAACAACTGAACGGGCCGGAACCCTACCTCTTATCTCCAGCGGCTCATCACCGGTCACATTAATTATTTTGGTAGAAGCAGTAAGTACAACATTGGCCCCAAGTACTGCTTCTTGCTCCACACGCACTCCCTCCACCACTATGGATCGGGAACCGATAAAAGCATTGTCCTCAATGATTACCGGTGCCGCCTGTAGCGGTTCCAGCACCCCTCCAATTCCCACACCACCACTGAGGTGCACATTTTTACCAATCTGAGCGCAGCTACCTACAGTTGCCCAGGTATCCACCATGGTCCCTTCATCTACATAAGCGCCAATATTTACATAACTAGGCATCAGTATGGTGCCAGGGGAAATGTAAGCACCATGTCGAGCGACCGCATGGGGTACTACGCGGATCCCCTTTTCCTGATAGCCCCTTTTCAGGGGAATTTTATCGTGATATTCAAAAATACCTGCCTCCAGTACTTCCATTTTTTGAATAGGAAAGTAAAGTACTACTGCTTTTTTCACCCACTCGTTAATTATCCATCCGTCATCTCCAGGGGCGGCACAACGCAGTTTTCCCTGATCAATAAGGTCGATAACCTCGCGAATTGCCGTTTGCGTTTCGGGAGTTTTTAAAAGATCACGGTTATCCCATGCGTTTTCTATACTATTTTGTAGTGCTGTCATCGTTAAAATTTTCGCAAATATAGTCTTGCCGAAAACAATGTGTCCTGGAATTTTAAACGCATAACATTTTTAGAAGTATTTTTGCCAAAATTTTTATTTGGCACGAATTCTGGCATTGGACTATGGAAGTGTCCGCACCGGTATTGCAGTAACCGATGAATTACAAATGATTGCCTCCGGGTTAACTACCGTAGCTACGGCAAATTTGAAGGATTTTCTAATGCAATACCTGGAAAAGGAAAAGGTGGAGTGCGTTGTAGTGGGAGAACCTAAGCAAATGGATGGCACGCCTTCGGAATCGGAACGAGAGATTACAACATTTATTCAGCAGTTAACTTCCCTTTTTCCAGATATTCCAATTGAACGGCAGGATGAGCGTTTCACTTCAAAAATTGCTGTTAAGTCCATGTTGGAGGCAGGTTTAAAAAAAAAGCAACGGCAAAGTAAAGCGTTGGTTGATGAAATAAGTGCGACATTGATCTTACAAGCCTATTTGGAAAGAAGATAACTATGATTTTACCTATTGTAGCCTATGGCGATCCTGTTTTGAGAAAAAAAGCAGTTGAGATTTCTAAAGACTATCCGCAGTTAGACAGCTTGATCGCGAATATGTGGGAAACCATGTATAATGCTGCCGGGGTTGGCCTGGCGGCTCCGCAAGTGGGACTCGACATTCGCCTTTTTCTGGTGGATACTTCCCCTTTTTCGGATGATGAAGAATTGACTGAAGCGGAGCGTCAACAACTGGAAGGTTTTAAGAAAGTCTTTATCAATGCAACGATCACCGATGAAGAAGGAGAGGAATGGGTATTTAACGAAGGCTGTTTAAGTATTCCCGATATCCGGGAAGATGTGAACCGAAAACCCCGGATCAACATCACCTATTACGATACTGATTTCAAGAAACACACCGAGACCTTTGACGGGCTACTGGCCCGGGTTATCCAACACGAGTATGATCATATTGAGGGGGTATTGTTTACGGATAAGCTCTCTTCCCTGAAAAAACGGCTGTTGAAAGGTAGATTGGATAAAATTACCAAAGGTAAAATACAAGTAGATTACAAGATGCGGTTTCCGCAACTTAAACGAGGACGATAATTCGTAAAACCCTAATTTTTGAACCTAAATAAATGCACTTATGGCATTAGATAAGATTTTGTCTATTGGAGGTAAACCCGGACTGTATAAGCTATTGACCCAAACCCGAACGGGATTTGTAGGAGAGTCACTCCTGGATGGAAAGAGAGTGTCCGTTGGATTGCGAAACAATGTGAGCGTGCTATCCGAAATTGCGGTGTATACGCTGGAAGAAGAAGTACCGCTTCGTGAGGTATTCCAAAAGATAAAGACAAGAGAAAACGGGGGCAAAACTTCGGTACATCACAAAGACGATAAATTGAGATTGGAAGAATATTTTTTTGAAGTACTACCCAACTACGATGAGGATCGGGTGTATCCCAGCGATATTAAAAAAATTGTACAGTGGTATAACATCCTTCATGATAATGGCATTGTGGATTTTTCGGAAAAGGACGACGCCACTAACTCGGAAGAAGAATAGTCTTCAATTTTTCCCCTACATCCTAAAAAATCACCTCGCCAACCGCGCTAAGGGGTTTCCCATTCGATACGTTCGGAACGATAAAAGTTAACCTTGTTGCTATCCAGGAACGGCTGGTGGCGGACTAACCTCTTTTTGTAGTCTTCCCAATCCCGTTGTTCGGAAGGCGTCCACCCCAATTCGGCGTAGCCAATAGCCCGGGGAAAAGCCAGGTATTCCAGTTCGGCACTGTTGCTTATGGTTTCCGACCACAAAGGTGCTTCGATCCCCAAAATGCTCTCACGCGGTAGTCCCTTTACAAAAGTTTCAGGATCCCAGTTGTAGGCATCATCAACGGGAATATACGCCGCCCAATGAAGTCCATGTTTGCTGAGGGAATCGTATTGCATATCCAAATATATCTTTGTTGCCGGGGATATAATGATTTTACTGCCATTCTCTGCGGCTATCAATGCGTTGTGGGGTTCATTCCACAATTGTGCCACCGTCGAAGAACTTATATTGGCCTGTGCAATCTCGTTCCATCCCACCATGCGTTTTCCATGCCGTTGTACAATTTCCTCTACCTTTTCTACAAAATAGATGTAATCTGCTTTTTTAGTAGCATGACTTTCATCACCCCCAATATGAAAATATGGGCTAGGCGAGATGGCCGCAATTTCCCGAACAACATCATCTATAAAAGCATAAACCGTATCCTTTCGGGCATCAAAAGTACTGAAGCCTACCCGTGTTCCGGTATAGTTTTTTACTTCCTTGCCGGTACCGTTTAGAATCGGATATGCAAAGCAGGCGGCATTGGTGTGGCCCGGCATATCTACCTCCGGAATAAGTTGCATATGGCGTTCTGCAGCATAGGCTACGAGTTCCTTAAATTCTTCCTGTGTATAAAACCCTCCTGGTCCGCCATCCACTTCGGTTTGAGCCCCTATTTCGGTAAGTTTGGGCCAGGATTTGATTTCCAGTCGCCATCCCTGGTCATCGGTTAAATGCATATGAAACGCATTGTATTTATAATAGGCCAAAAGATCGATGTATTTTTTCACCTCTTCAACCGTAAAAAAGTGACGTGCCACATCCAACATAGCTCCACGATAGGTAAAGTTTGGAGCGTCCTTGATTTTCCCTGAGGGAATCAACCACATAGGTTGTGGGGCCAAGGTATCATTGGATTGTTCCGGGATCAATTGACGTAAGGTCTGAATTCCTCTAAAAGCACCGGCAGCAGTCCTGGCACTGAGGAGTACAGAATCGTTGCTGATGTGTAGTTCATAGGCCTCCGCGGAGTCCATGCTTAGGCTATCGGTTTGATGGATCATAATGGTACGTTCTGCCACCTCACCTTCGGAAGCATTCACCGGAAGGTCCAGATCCCAGCGCGCCTGGAGCTTATTTGCCAAAAATTGCCCCACGTTCTCAAAATCCTGGGTAGCAGAAGTCAGAATTACTGTTGTGCTATCCAGGCCAAAAGCAGAGTGAGTAGGGGTCACACTGACGGGTTTAGGGATCAATGCCGTATTCGATAAATCGGTTTGCGGGTAATTGATTTTGGTTTTAGGTGAAGTACAGGCAGCGATTCCCAGAAAACAGGTTACAACTATTGCACTTTTTAGAATAAGGAAAGTTTTCATACGACTAGTTATTGTGAGTTGTAAGTCAACGTCATTCTTACAAAACTACTCCCTAAATCAATGTGCTTGCGGTACAATTTTAGCAATCCCTGATCTTATTTTTTCAAGGCGCTTCTACATGTTCTTTGATCGCCTGGTACCAGATCTCGTATCCAATGGCATTCATATGTAAACCGTCCGACACAAAAATGTCTTTCCGCACTTTTCTCCCGTTAAGCATAGGATGCCAGACATCCACAAAGTTAACCTTGGGAAGTTGTTGGGCGAGTTTCAAAAATTTCTTGTTCAGCCGTTTGTATTTTCCCCGGAACTTCCAACGGGAGATGCTGGGTTTTGCTGAGATAAGTATAATTTCCGGAGTGGGCTTGGCCGATGTTAACCGCCGTACAATTTCAAGTGTAGTGGCCAGGATCTTTCGGGGCCGTTTTTTAGCAAAAATATCGTTGTCTCCCTCGTAGATGAAAACCTTAACAGGTTGGTATCTTAGGACCAGTTTTTCGAGATGGCGCAAAAGGTCAGCGGTTTGCGATCCCCCGAAACCGGTGTTCAGGACCTGGTGTTTTGGAAAGCGTTGTTCCAAATCTTTCCATAGCCGTATACTGGAACTCCCGGTAAACACAATGGTAGCCTCTGAAGCGTCCCAAAGCGAATCATTGCGTTGTACAATTTCCCGGACTTCTTCTCCAAAGGGAATTGTTTCCTGGGTGTTTCCGGTTATCCCCGTCAGCAGGAATCCTACGATCCAAAAAAGTTTCAAAGACCTCATATTGTTTTGGAAATTACAAAGAATTTATGGGGCATGTTGTTGAAATGGGGTCAGTTTTCCGGAATAGGGGAGGTACAGCGGGTGTTTTGGGCTGCCATCCAAATTTTGGCCCAACTGTTTCGCATAGGGAAACCGGACAGTAAAAAACTGAGCCCTCCCTAATTCGGTAACCAGCGGGTTTTTACCCCAGGCAAATACCACTTGTTCAGAATGCGCAGCGGCTAGCTCTAACCACTTTAGATTTTCCTTCCAATTTCCGGTTGGATTTAACCGCTTTGGATTGGTTGCGATATGGGAAAAACAATTGGTGAGATAAAAGCCCCCAAACCCCAGACGTTTTGTATGGCCCAGGATTCGTTTTGTAGTAGGATCGTCTTTTGTTGCATCAGCAACCGAAGGATTAAGTCCTATAAACAATACCCTGGGCAAGTGGGGCTCCCAAATCCGCCATAAGAGATACCGATGCTTTTTGCATCCACTGACAACCGCGCCCTTTGTGGTATTGAGTTCCATCAAGGAGTTTAAGGATTGACCAATTTTTCACTTACCGCCCAGTCGTAAAAACGTTGGATCCATGTGTCTGACGGTAATCCCTGGCCATGCATCCCGAAGCCATGACCTCCCTTTGCATACATATGTAATTCCACACCTTTTTGGGCTTGTTGCATGGAAGTATAGAGGGCTATGGAGCCTTTGGCGAGATCCAGCGGGTCATCTGTAGCGCAGATTATAAACATCGGGGGGGAATCACTTTTAGGTTCCTCTACCGGCTGCACATCTGTCCAGGCATAGACCGGGACTAAAAAATCAGGGCGATTCGCCGTTTCGTAGCCGTACCCTACCCCCATAGTTACCGCGCCTCCAGCCGAGAATCCCAAAAAACCTATCTTATCTGGTTGAACACCATATTTTGCCGCATTTTCCCGTACATGGGCTACGGCGTTTAGACCATCTGTGATGGCATACGGAAGTAGTTCACCGGCTTTTTCCAAAACTACGTTGGGAAGGGTGGTCATTACTTCAGCAGTACCATCTGCCCCTGTGGGTACCAGGCGATATTTTAAAACAAACGCAGTAATCCCCTTATCGACCAACCACTTTGCAACAGCGTTTCCTTCATTGACAATACTTAAGGCATACAATCCTCCCCCTGGTGCTACAATAACTGCGGTACCCGTGTTGTTTTCCGAACTGGGGCGGAATACTTCCATAGTGGGCTGAGATACATTGGTAACCACCTGGGTAGTCCAGACCTGGGAAAAGAATTCCCTTTCAGGATTTTCCCAGTTAATTTCAGTGTCGGCAGTTTTCGGAAGTTGAACAATTTCCTGTGCGGCGGAGGGTAGTGTGGCTAATATCAGAGCCACCAACAGTAGTATTCTCATACGACAGCTTATTTTTATAAAAATAGGAATTTCAAGAAGAGGCAACCTCTTCTTGCTAATCAATTAGTTGTATCAGAATGGAGCCTTTATTTCCAATGCCTAACGCCTTCTTTACCCATCACCCTTTTCCGAAATTCTCCCGGTTTTTTTTCATTGAGCAGGAGCAGGGGTCCCTTTTCCTCGATCAATTCATCAAAATGCGCCTCCCGCTGTTCGTATTGCTGTTCATTAGCGTAGGTAGTCATTAGTATTCGGTGATACGGGCCCGTTTCATCGAACGGAGTTTCCAATAGCTCATAGGAATGAATATAGCCTTTTTCCAGGGCCTTTTCGCGAAGTAACTTCCAATTATTTTGATAGTAGTAGTCCGTTTCCGCCGTGTTATCGTCCAGGATCCGGACAAATTCTATGGTCGAAATACGATCATCGTGCTGGGCCTGCAGGCCACTCCAAAAAAAGAGGACGCTAAGTAGTGTAATTGTTGTTTTCATGACTTTGCTATTACATTCGTTTTTTTTGATCTTTTAGTGTAATGGAACTCATTTAGACTTTTTCAATTGGCTAAAAGAATCGCCCTTTTTCACCCGCTTTTCAACTTTTTTCCTTCCGTAGCGCTGCTATGAAACTCAAAAAAGCCTTCAACCGGGCAAAAAATGACTGATTTTCGCTTTAATTCAAAAAGTCTAAATGAGTTCATGGTAAAATTAGTGCACAGCTTTGGCAAAGGAGTCCTAAAAGATCGGGGACGGCTATTTTTTGATATAGTTATAGGAAACGAAGGCGAATCTTTTGCTGTCTGGTGCCCAGGAAGGGACATTGATCGTACCCTGGCCTCCCGTGAATTCACATAAAGTGGTGATGGAATTGTCTTGAAGATCCATAAGCCTTAGGGCCACCTGCTTCATAGCAGGATGAGCACTGCCCTGATCTTCCAGATAAGCAATATACACCAGATATCTTCCATCAGGGGAAGGATGGGGAAACCAGTTGGAATACGAATCGTTGGTTAGTTGTGTTTTTTCACTTCCATCCGAACGCATGCGCCACAATTCCATTTTACCGGATTGCATGGAATTGTAAAAAATATGGGTGCCATCCGCAGAGAATTCAGGACCATCATCCAGGCCGGGATGTTCCGTTAAACGAACTTCTTCGCCTCCGGTAATCGGAATCGCATAGATATCGAAATTGTCATCGCGTAATGCGGTATAGACCAGGGTAATGCCGTCCGGAGACCATCCATGCCAAAAGGAAGGTGTCTTTGGTGTAACAGCTGTGGGCGTCCCCCCTCCGACCGGAAGGATATAGATGCGAGAGGACCTGAAATCCCTTTGCCCGTAGGGTGTTCCTGTCTGGTCATGATGACTGATAACGAGTTGAGTGCCATCCGGTGAGATCCCGTGATCATTGTTTAATTTGTCAGCAAAGTCCGTATTAATACGGGTTTTAACCCCAGTTTCCAGATCATACCGATACAATTTCCCCCGGCTATTGATCACCAAATATGTGCCATCCCGACTCCAGTTGGGCGCTTCAAAATGATCGTCTTCCTGATGTATTACTGTCCGACTTTGCGTGTAAAGATCATAAATCTCTAATTGTGAGCTTACATTTTCCAATTGTCCAATAGCTATTACCGGTAAAAATAGCAGAAAACAGAGTTGCTTGTAGGGAGTCATAGTATGTTGTTTTGTGTCCATTACGTTATCGCTTACGGGATGTATACTTATCGTGCATGCCCTCTCCTTTCAGGATCTTAGGGATACATTTTTCTATGCGGGAAACCCGGGTGACGGATTGTTTGGGTTGGGAAAAGTGGATCAGATATCCCCGCTGTTTGCCTGGCGTTAAGGCATTGAATGCGGCTTTGAGTTCCGGATCTTTTTCAAATTGTTGTATCAGCTCTTCGGGGAGCGGTTCCCGGTTCTTTTTGAATTGCACCTGGAGACCGGCTTTTTCTACTTCAATAGCCTGATGAATGTAGGTTTTGATCATAACTTCCTTTTCTCGTATCGTTTGGATATCGGTAAATCGCAGTTGTCGGGCCGCCTGGCTGCGCTCCCCCGGGGCTACCAACAAGCCATGGGTATCCTTGAGTAGGGTGCCTTTAAAAAAGGCCAGGGCGGCGTAGTCCCGAAGTGCAGTAACGATCAATACATTTTTGGCATTTAGCGTGTAACAGGGTTGGGACCATTTGTAGTCTTCCTGCAAACCGCAATCCAGTACAATGCGTCGTAACTCCCGGAGCTCCCCTTGCCAGCTATGCACTTTGCACTTTGGTGTCTTGTAATATTCGCAGCGCCCACAACCGTCAATCAAATAAATATCCACTTTAGGGTTCATCGATCGTATAGGGTGTAAGCGTTATACATGGGTGGTTATTTCGATGACGACATTCCCCCGTTTGTGCCCCTGGTCCACATAGGTATGGGCTGCTGCTAGCTCGTCAAGGGGATAGGTACGATCAATATAAGGGCGTAAAAGGCCTTGCCAGGCTAGGTCCTTCAGCTTGACTAGGTGTTCTGTTTTTTCATGCGTCATGGTGTTGACAGTTACAAATGCTCCTCCTCTCTTAAGTACCGTTTTTGCATTTGAACGAGTTGTCTTTCCCACGGCATCAAAGACAACATCAAATTTTTCAGAAAGCCGGGTGTAATCTTCTTTAGTATAGTCTAGCACTGCATCTGCCCCAAGGGAATTTACCATGTCCAGATTTCGGGTACTGCAGACGCCGGTAACCGAAGCCCCCAAATGCTTGGCCAGTTGTACGGCATAACTTCCCACACTTCCTGAAGCCCCATATACCAATACTTTTTGTCCCGGGCCAAGGTTGGCCTTTTCCAAAAGATACAAAGCGGTCATCCCGCCAACAGGAAGCGCTGCCGCTTCTTTGAAACTGAGATTATCGGGTTTATGTGCTACCACCCCCTGTTTCCATTGTTCCGGGACGCAAATATATTCCGCATGTGATCCGGAAGCCAACATTGTAGTAGTACCAAAAACCGCGTCGCCTACTTGGAATTTGGAGACACTTTTTCCCGTCGTTTCCACCACCCCGGCAAACTCATGCCCCAGGATTTTCTTCCTGGGCGTAAAAAGCCCAAATATGATTCGGGCAGGTAGCCAAAACAGTAGAGGAAAATCCGAAGCGCGGAGTCGGGCATCCCCAGCGGTTATTGTGGCGGCATAGATCTTAACCAAAATTTCCTGGTCTTTGGGTTTCGGTACCGGAAGTTCTACCTGTTGTACTACTTCCGGAGGACCGTATTTTTTGTAGATCACTGCTTTCATACGCTGAAACAAAGGGATGCTAAAGGGTTGTTTTAAAGGTACTTTTTTTCCATCTGTATTTAACTACCTATCTAATAGAAAAGTGCTATGGCAGGTCCCTGATGCGGTTTGGGGAGATTTTGATCCAAAAAACAGGGATTACTACCTTATTTTTTCTTCTTTTTGGATTTGGGTGGGGGTAGTGCCACAACGGTGATCCGTACCAATTCACTTAGCCACGCACTATCCTCGATCTTATCTTCAATAAGGAAACTGTCTTTAGCTCCTGGGTAGGGTGGCGCTTCTACCACCTGGCCAATGTATTTGCGTCCCGCCTCGGTGGGTTTTACAAAAAGTTTATTGTCACAGATCACTCCGAAAAAAGTACCATCGGCATACAAGCCGTATTCGCCAAACATTTTTTTTGCTAGGACTGCTCCTGCAGGCTGCAGTTGTTCTACGACAAAGTCGACAAAATTTTGATCTGAGGCCATTGTACTTCGTTGCGCTTTTTTTAAAAGAATTTAGTCAAGACTTAGGAAATAGGATACATCTACCAGTTCCCGGGAAGGAATAAATCCGTTATCCAGGGATGCCTCTTCTTCATGGGTAAAGGTACAACTTGAGTTGGCTGCTAAGGTGGTGCAAGAGACATCGTTTCTAAACACTCGAACATTAGTTAATCCGCCATTGGTTGTTGATACCTGATACCAGCCGGTGATGGTAACCGCATTTGGGTTGGTAAACCGAATCTCGTACGATAGTCTGTTGGTATTGTTACCAGTGTCAGGGATAAATTCAAACGCAAGCACTTCGTATTGTACTTCCTGTAAGGTTGCGGGGGTATCATCGTCGGAACCGCAACTGTTGCCAAGGGCAACCACTACAATCAGGGTAAGTAGCTTTTTTAGCATGATTAGGTCAGGATTTTGTATTGTTTGGTCCGGCGGTTTTTTACACTTTTCTCATTAGTTCTTTTCGCATCCCGGTTGGCATCTTCTCTATAGCATACCGCAAAGCGGTCCGCGGCATCTCGGTTTTATTTGTCATAACATACTCAAACACTTCTTGTTGATGTGCCTGACTTGCCGATTTCAGCAACCAACCATAGCCTTTTTGCACCATATCGTCCTTGTCCAGCAATAATGTATCTGCAATTTCGAAAATTTCCTTAAGAAACCAACCTTTTCGAGCCGGTAGGATTAAACTTACTGCTGCCGCCCGTTTTACCCAACGGTTGGACGATTTGGCCCATAACTTCAATTCGGCTACATAGTCCGGATACTTCATGATAAAATTACCAATAGTATGATTACATAACGTATCGCAAGCCACCCAATTGTCGACGTAAGTTTTCACCCAACGCTCTAAAGTTGTAAAATCGGAAGGGGTATACCGCTTGGCAAGGGCCTCTGACCAGATACAGGCGACAACCGCTTCCTCAAGGTAGTTCGATTGCCACAAAGCTTCACAAAAGTCAAAGATCACTTCTTTTGGGGAGGTTTTAATCTGGGAAAAGAAGGCTTTCCCGATCTTGCGTACCTCTGCCGTTTTTACGCCGTAAACGCGTGCTTCTTCTCCTTGTTTAAAAAAGCGATGGGAAGTGTCCCGGGTTTTTGGATCTACCTTTTCCTTGAGGGCTTTGCGTACCTGCCAGATTAGGTTTTCCTTTTTTGTGCTGTCGTTCATGGTTTTGTTAGGGTGCCAGTGATGGTATCTGAAGACTTTGCCCAACAATAGGCCCCTGAATTCCTAAATACCCATAAAAAATATGCTAATCAAGCGGATCATCATTTTCAGCCCTTTGTTATTGTTTTACTCGTACCGGATAATCCGGTAGTGGAGGATATACTGAAGGCGTATTCTTAAGTTCCTCCAGGATAACTTCAATGGCTTTTTCCAATTGTGGATCCCTACCTTGCATCACTTCTTTAGGCCATTGTTCCACTTCAATATCCGGAGCTACACCTTCATTTTCGATACGGAAGCCGTCTTCGTTGTAATAGGCGATATTGGGAGCTGTTACAGAGCCGCCATCAATAAACTCAGGGAATCCTAATATGCCAACCAAACCGCCCCATGTACGCTTTCCGATGAGTTTGCCCAGGCCAAACCGTCGAAACATCCAGGGAAGGTAATCACCTCCGGAGCCGGCGTTCTCATCAATCAGCATCACTTTCGGGCCCTGGATAGAACCACTGGGCGCACGCAGATCTTTGCCGTAACGGAAGTTCCAGGAAGACTGATAGGGCTTTTTAAGGTGATCGATATAGTAATCTGCCAGTAGTCCACCGCCGTTGAACCTTTCGTCGATAATTACCGCTTTTTTGTTCACCTGTGGAAAAAAATAGCGTTTAAAATATTCGTGACCGGCTGTGGCTGTGTTTGGGACATATACATAGGCTACCTGGCCGTCGGTAGCTTCATTTACTTTTGTAATATTCCCTTCTACCCAGTCACGATTTCTTAGCGATCGTTCGTTTGCAACAGGAACCACCTTTGCCTTACGCGCATTTGATCCGTCTGCATTGGTACTCACCGTGAGTTCCACAATTTTATCTGCGGTGCTTTCGAAAAAGGCATACAAGTTTTGATCCCCATCGACCGGATTGCCGTTTACTGCAATTAAATAATCCCCTTCATTTACATTTACACCGGGTTCTGTAAGCGGAGAACGCAAACCGGGATTCCAATTGAGTCCTCCGTAGATCTTGGTAATTTGATACCTTCCATTATTTACGGTATAGTCAGCCCCTAAGAGCCCTCCGGGTACCCGGTCCGGGGTATTTAAGCGATCCCCTCTACCGGAAAACCGGTGATGCCCGACCGCTAATTCGCTACACATCCATTGCATTACCCGGTAGAGGTCACTACGGCAGGAAATATCCGAAAGGAAAACACTGTACTTCTCCTTCATAGCGTTCCAATCTGCCCCGTGCATTCCCGGATCATAGAAGTAATCCCGGTTCACGCGCCAGACCTCGTTGAAGATGTTAGCCCATTCCAGAGGCGGGTCAATCTTTACTTGAATCGCTTTGGTGTTGAGCATGCCATTCTCCGGTTTTTTTCCTACTTCGGTAATGCCCCAGGCGCGGCCCTTCCGAAACAGCATTTTTTTGCCATTTGCTGCAATTTCAAATGCATTGGCGGACATAACCTCTTTTTCTTCCCGCTCTTTTAGATCATATAACATTAAGGATTGTGGGTCGAAGAACCCGCTATTCGGTTTTCTAGAGATGTAATACACTTTACCTTCCTCCGGACTGGCTAAATTGGAATACATTCCTTCGTCCACCGGGAGATCAATGATGCGATTAAATATGCCATCCCAGTCGATACGAATGGCTTCATCTTCATCTTCTTTTTCTTTTCCCTTTCCTTTTTTCTTGTCGGGTTCTGCTTCTTTTTTAGCCTCGTCGGTGCTGCCCAGCTCCAAATCATTCTGTTTGACCAGAGGAGAAAGCTGATCTTTTTGCAAGGTGATCAGATAAATAGTATTGCTTGTTGCCATGTCTATGCTGGACTGATCAAACCAGTTGACCACAGGGCCAGCATCTGTCGAGGCCAGCATATACAGGTATTTGCCACTGGCGTCAAAAATGGGTTCGGTAACATTGGATAGACCATCACTAAGGGCATAGGATTTTTTCTGATCCAGGCTATACGCAAAGGCCTGCTCGAAATTAGTTTCGGTGATTACGGTGTAGCTGATCCACCTGGAATCTTTGGACCAGGAGCCAAATAGCTCCCGGAACACTCCGGGATAGTACAATTCATCCGCAGCTATTTTGGTGGTGGTTCCTGTCTGTATCGTTGTGCAATACAAAGTTCTGCTATTGTCCACAAAAGCCACATGTTTGCTGTCCGGAGACCAGTGGATGTAGGCATAAAATCCTGCACCCTTCAATGGGATCTTTTTAATGTTCCCATTTTCTAACGTTTTTAGGTGTAGCGCATATTCTCCTGATGCGTCAGAGAAATAGGCTATTTTCTTTCCATCCGGGGACCAGGCAGGATACTTTTCATGTACATCCGGGGATTGGGTATGGTTGACGACATCACCTTTCTTTTCAGGAATAGTAACTATCTCACCTCTAAAATCGATTGCCACACGGGCCGCCGAGGGCGATACCGAGGCATGGCGCATGTAGCGGTCTCCGGAAACATAACGGGACCGTAATTCCAACAGGTCCGTAGCGATGCCCACGGTAATTTTGGTGTTACTACCGGTACCGGGATCGTGCCGGTAAATATATCCCGCGTACTCATACACCAGGGTATTCCCGTTACCGCTCAAACTCATCACCCCGAAATCAGCATTGTGGGTATGCTTTTCAATGGCTTTGGTGTCGATATCATAGGAAAAGAGGTTGAATTCCCCATCGCGATCACTTCGGAAATACACTTTGTTCCCCACCCATTCCGGGTCTGCTTCGTTGCTTCCTCCGGCGGGTTTTGGAATTTCCACCACCTCATTGGTGGAAAGGTCCATGATCCAAATGCGACCCAGCGTACCCCCGCGGTAATGCTTCCATTGGTTAAACACCTCATAATTGGGCACATAGGCCAGGTACTTCCCGTCCGGGGAGTAGGTGCCTTTGAACCCTGTAGGAATAGGCAGTTCCGTGGGTTGACCACCACTGGTCTTCACGGTGTATAACTTGGAATATCTGTTTGTAAAAGTGGTACGTGGGGAACTAAACAGCACCTCAGAACCATCCGGGGTAAAACCTAAAGCGATATCCCAGCTAGGGTGCCAGGTTAGGCGTTTGGGGATACCCCCCGTTGTCGGGACGATAAATATATCCCGGTTACCATCGTATTGGGCGCTAAAGGCAATGGTGCTGCCATCAGGTGAAAATACCGGATCGGATTCCACTCCTTCGTCAATAGTTAGCCTTCTGGGATTGCGGCCATCCTTATCCGCGATCCATAAGTCTTCGGCATAGATAAAAGCAATATGGTTTTGACTAACGGCAGGCGTATGCATTAGTCGAGTGTCCAGGGTGTTCTGAGCGCTCAGGGAAATGTAACTTATAGCTATGCCCAGGAGCAATAGCAAGCGGGAAAAGTGATGGATCATGGTTTTGTCTTTAAATTGGACGTATTAAAGGTCCTCAGTAACCTGATGGCTACATTTGGAGTTGTTATTAGTTACTGGTACTAAAAATAAGAAAAGTAAGTGGGGTAAGCTAACGCGATGTATTACCTGCCATTTAAGATTTCAAATGAGTAATTCATAGCGCTTTGTGCTACTTCTAAATGTTCGAATCGATCTTCACATACCATTCGCCATCCTCTGCTTTTTCCCAGATCAGGATGTATTTTCCGTTGTAGGAGCCCGAACATTGACCTATTTCAAAAACCATGGTATCGTTGACGTGCTCTACATGCAATGGGCTTAATTGTAAGGAATATTGCGGGTTATTCATGTATTGATATACCGGGATAAGCGCCTCTCGGGTCTTCACCACGGGTCTATGGTTATAGTAGATCGTATTTTCCGCATACAGGGTATTTATAAGATTCTGAGCATTGTGTTGGTTACATAGTGCGATCCATTGGGCTCTTCGGCGATCAATAGCAGCGCTGAAATCCTTATCTGCACCGGCTCTTGCGATAAACTCAAACACCCGGGTATTCGCATTTTCGGTATCGGTAATGATCACTTGCTTGTAAGGCTCTCCTTCGGATATAAAAGCACCGATCTCGTATTGAAATTGTTTGTTCGCCGCAACACGGAAGAGTGTCTCAACAGCTTCCAACGGGAGCGGATGGCTTTGATAAAACTGGACGATCTCGTCCTTCCCTGATAATACGGTGTCATCTTCCAGTATCTTAACAGCGATAGCGCCATAGGAAATGGCATCATGTGTGCCAGGAGTCGTTTGGGCGTTATGGGTAGCACAAGCTAAGCAAAGAAGAAGTGTAAGTAAACGCATGGTTGTTGGGTTTAGTGGTTAGGGTTTATCGTTTTGGATAAAGGCGCTGTTTAAAATAAGAAAAGTTTGAGGTAAAACGTCCATTTAGTCTGTTGCGACCTGTATAATTTCCCGAATGGTGGCCCATCCTGTCGGACTGGCATCATACTTTACATAAGTGACCATGGTACGGCCACTAAATAAGAAGGTCTCAGCCTTGGTTTTGGAGGTTCCCTTAATAGTGAATTTGGTTTGTTCAATAGCAATATCATCCCGAATCAAAATACTCTCTACATCGTTCGCTACAAATTCCAAATCGAAGTTTTCAAGGGTTTCCGCTATTCCTTCGATCACTTCATCGCGTCCTGTCTTTAAGTCGTTATACCCCAGTGCTTTGACGACCTCCGGGTGATGTAACGCTTTTATCCTTTCAACATCTCCTTCGGCAAAGGCTTTGCGAATTACTGCACCGTGCTTTAGAATTTCCTCTTTAATCGGTTCCATTTGTGCCGAGCTGCAGAGCGGTAGGAGGGCTACAACCACAAAGAGGATTACGTACTGGTAAGTGGTGGCACATGCTATTTTCATACGTTCTTTTTAGGAGATGTAGTAGGGTACACGGTAACAAGGGTGTACGATTTTCCCAAAAGTTCACAAAAATCGCATGTGCCGGAAAAGATTTAGCGGAATTTTAACGGATACCATCCCGGTATTTTCATCAGTACCAAGTGATTATTGCCCATACTCAAAAACAGGCACTCCATTTTCGCAGCGGATAGCAGTGGGTACTCTGGGCAACGAACAGTCGCTGAACACTTCCCACTTTTCATTGAACGCTTCTTGTGCGCTGCGGTGTTCTGCAACTTTTGCCAGGAAAAGCGCGGTATTTATATTGGTAGGATAGGCGATAAAGCCCACAGGACCGCCACAGGCTTTATCTCCATAGTCTGTATACGTCCAATCTGCAGCGTTAGTACAGGGAATACTGGAAGCCATTTCCAGGATGTCTACTAAAAGAGCATCCAAATTAGCACGTTCTTCTGCTTGCGTGAGATTATCATCATCATCATTGTTACAGGAAGCAAAAAGACTGATAATTAGTACTGGGGCAAATAAAAGCGATTTATTCATGGCAAAGGATGTTTTTTATCACAGTATGCCAAAAGTGGCATTTGGTTGCGTTAAACAATTCATAAAGCGTTGTGGTGCCAACAAAAACAAGCCTAGCCTATAGCCACCCAAAACCCATATAATAAATATTCCCAACAAACCCATCGTTGCATAGCCGAAAAACACACCGATTAAGAGGATAAGACTAAGTACCAGAGCTATCATCTTAAGGCCACTCTTGTATTTTCCCCCGGACTTCGATCTCTTATAGTTAATGGACTGATTTATAAAGATTTCATCCGATCTTTTCAGGTAATACTGTACTTCAGCATCGTCAAATCCTTTCTCTTTCATTTTCTTTTTGATCTCATCTGAGATAAGTCCTTTTTTTCGCAATGATATGCTATACTCTAATTTGTCCATTTCACTTACAATTGTAGCTAACGGTCCGGCTATGCGTCGGGAGGGAAATTCCAATCCCGATAGCTATCGGAAACACAACTCAAATCCCAGGTTGCTATTTTTTGAGCCTTAATTTCATCATTATATCGGTTTGTTCATCATCTCCGAGTTTGAAAATGTGCTTGCCAAACGCTACAAATCCGTTTTTTTCATAAAATCGGATTGCTCTTGGGTTCTGTTCCCAAACTCCTAACCAAACATATTCCACACTTTTTTCCCTAGCTAATTCAATCGCTTTGTCGAAAAGGATTTGTCCAACCTTCTTTCCGTGAAATGCTTTTAAAACATAAATCCGTTCAATTTCGAGCGCATCTTTGTCCTTTATTTCGGTTTGGGATTGTCCAACATTTACTTTTAAATATCCGATTATTTTTCCGTCAAGTTCCGCAAAGTAAAATTCAGTGTTTTGATCGGTCAATTCCGCAGTTAGTTTTTCAGTCTTGAATCCGTTTTCCAAATACTGTTTCATATTTTCTTCGCTGTTTTCGGAAGAAAAGGTCTCGGCAAAAGTCAACTTTCCGATTTCTTTTAATTTTTCTACGTCTTGAATATTTACTTTTCTGATATTCATTTATCCTTTAGATATTCCGTCAATTTTTCTTTTCCTTCGCCTTCGATCATGCCATAATGAAAGGGGTAAATATTTTTAAAGTCGTACTGCAACAATTTTTTGCAACTTTCAATTCTGTCCGAGGGGTTTTCGTAATCCGCAGGACGTTCTTTGGTGAAATCCCGGATGCCACCATCATAGTCGCCATAGAAAGTGTCTCCGGTAAAGAGGGATTTTGATGTTTTTTCCAAAACACAAATTGCTCCTGCACTATGACCAGGCGTGTGGATAACTTCGATATTTTCTCCAAATTCAGGTACGGCTGAAAAGAAAACGTCGGGTTGCATTCTCAACCAGGGATGATTTGTATCGGCTATATGCGCATAGACGGTTAGTCCTATTTCTTTTTGCCATCTTGTTCCGTCGGCAATACCACATGAACCGTGGGATAGGATGGCGTGCACAGGTTTTTTGAACGATTGGATGAATGCTTTGACTTCTTTCGAATAAGTAGGAACGTCAAAAAGTAAGATCGTATCATCCAATTCGATAAGATAGGTGTGCACTTTTTCGCTATAGAAGTATTGATTGTTTATTTTGTAGATACCTGGCTGTAACTCGGTATAAACAGGTTCGTTTTTAACATCACAAGATGAAAACAATATCAAGAATCCAAAATATGTAGCTATCATTTTCACTTGTTTTTCTTAAGTACCGACCGGGATCCCGGTCTGATCCGAAACAAAGCTACGGACCAGACACCTGGTTCGCGGTAGCGTTTACATAGGCTGTGGCCAACGAATCGGTTTTGCCAATTAATTCACTGCTGAACAAAGTGTTTCTGTTCATAAAAATGGCAAGGGTCAAAGGTCTGTTTAAGTACCTTTTGACAAAGGTATTCGTTCCATACCAACCTCCCGTATGGCTTGCTGTAGTATCCGTTACGCCCCAGCCCATTGCGTAATGCCTTTGAACGCTATCCACTTCATGAGTGGAACTCGGTTTGAATATTGCTTCATGAACTTTTGGAGAAAGTATGTTTTTATTTCTTAGCGCCAGATCATACTGAAAATAATCATTGACACTGGTATACACCGCGCCATCACCCATAACGCCATTCATGAAAAACCCATCCACTTTTTTCACGGTACCCAAACTATCTATTTCATAGCAAAAAGAACGTTCCGGGATGGTTATTGGATTCGCCAGGTTGAAGTAATTCGTATGCTGCATTCCAGCTTTGGTAAAGACATTCTCTTTGGCAAATTCCGAGAACTCCTTTCCGCTAACTTTCTCCACAATTAAGGCAAGCATCAGATAGGCAGTATTGGAATATTCCCATTTTTCTCCTGGGGCAAAATCAGGTTCAGGGGATGTGGCCAACCAATCTAAAACCTCTTGATTTTCGAGAATAGTATTACGATCCCAGTTTTTATCGAAATATTCATAATAATCGGGGAGTCCGGAGGTGTGATTGATTAGCTGTTTTATTGCTATTCCTTCAAATATGGGATACGGAAGATAGGTATGGGCATCATCGTCAAGACTTAACTTGCCCTGATCCACCAGGGAAAGGATACACAAAGCGGTAAACTGCTTGCTGACAGAGGCCATTCTCATATTGGTTGACGCTGTTATGGGCTGCTTTGTTTGCACATCCCTCAGGCCATATCCTTTGCCAATTAACATTTCCCCATCATATGAAATCAGGACAGCTGCTCCAGGCTCATCTTTAGCTATTTCTGAAGTAAACAAGGCGTCGATACTTTGTTCAAGTTGCACCAATTGCGGGGATTTTGCTTTTACTTCGGTATCGGTTTTGGGTTTACATGCAACCACCAAAACGAAAAGAAGGAGTATTGTATTTCTCATGGTATATAAAGATTTTCACTAGCGGTTCGGACGAAGCGATCGTAGCGATTAAAAGTAAAAATTTTAAGCTTAGGGTGGCGGGAAAGTTAAAGCACAGCCTATGTTATTGGTTGGTTTTACGTATTCCCTCGTAAAAACTATCGAGGAACAGCCCGTTATGGGTATCATTTTCATAAAACGCTTTTGATAATTCAATGTATTCGTTGTGCTCCAATGCTTTAATAAACGCTTCTATTTTGCCTTTATGAAATCCGGGTTGGGGTTGGTAGGTGATGTGAATTTTCGTATGTTTTGAATACTTCGATTTTTTAAAATTCACGATAACCTCCCCGTCGCTATACCATATAGAAGGGTCGTAGATATGAATGACTTCAAAAGGATGCTCTAAGGACAAAATGTAACCGCCGAAGTAACCTCCATAGGAATGCCCGATCAACGTCTCGTGGTGGTTCGTCGCGTAGTTTGTATTGACATTGGGAATCAATTCATGAATCAAATAGTTATAGAATTTGATTCCCCCTCCCGAGTTAGTAGCATTATACCAGGTGGAGTCCACCTTTTCTCCATCATACTCGATCCTGGATTGACTAAAAGTAAGATCCTGTCCTCTTTTGTTTTCCCAATCAATATGTGGGATCCCAACAACAATGGCGTTTTGTATTTTTTTATGTGCTCCTAAATCAAAGGCAATGTTTTTAATCAGATCGAATCGCCATTCGGCATCAAAGACATAGATGACGGGATAGCGTAATGAATCTGAATAGTTAAGGGGCAAACTCACCCAATAGTCCCTGGTTTCATTCAGGTGTTTAGATTCAATGCTGTGCTTTAGGGTCGTATTCATACAAATCGTATCCTGGGCAATAAGTGTACAATGGAATACGAAAAGAATAAGGATTACAAGATTTCTTTGCATTTACGTTTTTGATGACTTGTACGCAACGGTTTAGACAAGGCGTACTTGGCGGGTTTACTATTTATCGTACTAAGGCTGTCTCGCAGACGGACAGGCAATTACTTATGGTTATCGTTAGAGCAGGTAATCATTTCTTTTGCTGTTCGTAGATTTCAAGGTATTCGTTAAATTCAGATAACAACTCTTCGGCATCACTTTCTTTAACCGTATATTCTGATTTTTCATTCTTTTTTAATTCTTCAAGCAATTTGCCCTTATGGAAGTAGTACATTTTATCAAGTTCATTTTTAGATTTTCCTTTCGTACCCTCTCCGTTGTCCTCTATAACCACTAAGACCAGTCCATCTTCGTTGGCATAAAATTCTTCCGTCCTTTTTGAAATTTCCGGGTAGGGATAGGTTTTTACTTTAACGACTTTGTCGTTTTGCACATAGAAATGGAGGTTACTCCACTTTTGTTTTATTTTTTCTCGTAAGCCCGAAGTAGTTACTTCCACCGGGGTTATTTCAAGCGATTCGATTTCAGATCGCATCGCATCAATGTCTTCGATACTAATTTGTGGTGCTGACGGCTCAGCGGCAACTTCGGTTTGCGGCGCTGCTGTTATTGCTTCGGTTTCTTTTTTGGCTTTGGGATTACAACTGAACAGTCCTACTGTTATGATTAGAATCCCGGTGATACTTTGATGCTTTTTCATTTTAATTTTTTTTAGTGGTTTTACTATTGTTATAATAGTCCGAAGATGATTTGAGTGCTGGAAATTTCGAAGAAATCTTCAAGCGAGAAATCAAGCAATTTAAAAATAGGAATTATCCACGTCTTTCATTACGGGATGCCGAATTATATCCAGTGTTACCCAACGTTTTTTAAGTCCTCCGGAATTCGATCGCTATTTTATCTGGTTTAATTCCGTCCACTTTTTTAAATCCAATTGTTGACTTAATATGGCTGGCCCATTTATGGATGTCTTCAAAATCGGTTGACCAAGAATTTTCATCTTCTATTTCACCGACTAATTCCGGTTTATAATATAACGTCAAACTTAACTGATAAAACTCATCGTCATTCGGAATTTCAAACTGACGCGTTAGATTAAACTCAAAATTTCCACCCTTGCCGGCCCAATCGTACGTTCCGTACTGATATAAAAGCATATCTTCCTCTTCGTCCCCTAACTCGGCTTTAGTCTTGTATTTGTGGAAAAAAGAGATAAATCCATTTAAGGCTTCTTCAGGATTCTGAATTTTCCCTAGTTCCTTTTTTAAGAACTTTTTGGACCTAGATGGTTTTATAATTTGCATATGTTAGGTAACGGTCTTATATAACCGTTAGGTTGTAATCGCTTTTATACATTGTTGGCGGGCGTATTTTTTTTATAAAATTCAACTATTAATTCTGCGAGTTCTTCGCCCTTTTCTTCCTGGATAAAGTGTCCTGCATTGAGAATTTTGTGATGTTGTCCTTTGGCACCCGGGACTAAGTTTTGAAATGCTTTTTCCGCTCCAATCATTATAGTGTCTTCATCCCCAAATAGGGTTAAGAATGGTTTGTTCCAGGATTTTAATTTCTCCCAGGCTTTCAGGTTTTTAATTGCTTCGGGGTCGTTTTGTGATATGGGTACCAAAGTTGGGAAAATACGTGCCCCGGCTTTATACTCTTCGGAAGGGAAGGGTGCATTGTATGCTTCAAAAACCTTTTCGGAAAGGGGCTGAATAGTTCCCATATCTATTACCTTACCAATATTGAATCCAGGTGAATGCTGTGAATACGCCCTCCATTTTAAAAAACTCTCGGGCATAGGTATTTTACCCGTTGGTAATGTGGTATTTGAGGCTATGACCATAGCAAACCTATTATTCATTTCCGTAATAATTCGTAAACCGGTTAATCCTCCCCAATCCTGACAAAAAAGAACGATGTTTTTTAGGTCAAGTTTTTCTATAAAGGTTGAAATCCAATCAATATGCTTTTGATACGAATAGTCCTGTCGGTGAATTAATTTATCTGATTTGCCAAATCCAATTAAATCGGGAACAACAACTCGAAAATTCTTCGAAAGAATAGGGATCATTTTGCGATATAAATACGACCAACTTGGTTCGCCGTGCAGTAGTAAAACGGTTGGATTCCTATCATTGCCCTCGTCAAGATAATGTAATCGTAAACCCTCCTCAACATTTAAATAATTACTTTGAAAATTGTAATCTTCTAAATTTTCAAATCTATTCTCTGGTGTTCTTATGATTTCTTTCATGAGTGTTTACTGGTATTGTCAACGGTCTTGGCTATGATTTCGAGCCTGAAAACTTCGGTAGAAATTTTCAGGTTTGAAGTCGAGCCGTATTAAAAGTAGGAAATATTCCTTTGGTTGGGGGAGCGGTGAATTATAGCCCTTGTTGGCTACCGCTTTTTTATTATTTTTTTTAATTCACCAACACTTAGAGTGTCCAATTCACGATGAAGCATTCTATGGCAATTTGCACAAACTAAGGCTAAATCCTTGATTGTCGTTATCGACTCTCCCTCTATTTCGGATAATGGAATTTTGTGATGACATTCCATAAATCCTTTTCCCAGTTCACCATAAACTTTATAAAAGTCAAATCCACAAACTTCACAATCTAACTTTCCATGCTTTTTTAAATAGTTGTCTTTTTTCTTTTTGTTGAGTTTAGGATTTCGTTCTCTATGTTTATGTAATTTATAAATTACCTTGCCTTCTTTAACCTTTAATAGTTCTTCTTCATCGTCATCTCCAATTTGATATAGGTATTTTGTTAATTCTTTATCAGAAACAGTGGTTTTAATCTGTTCGGAAATACGTTTTAATTCGTCAATGTTATTATGAAATTCAAAGAAAACTTCTTTGTCCAATTTGCTATATCTGTCCATTCCCTTTCCATCATAATCTGGGTCAATCGCTTTGAAGTTGTTTAACTTCATAGATACTCCGTTTGGATTTCTAAATTTCACATTATCTATTCTCTCTTTATGTATTGGAAGTTTATTCAGTATTTCCGAAACCTCAATCACTTTTGAATTTTTACTATCCATTTCTCGTGCCTCAATACTGTGATAAAGGTTAAGGGCAAGAATTAATTCATCCCTATGCCATTTTGGAGGTCTTTTGGAGTTTTTTTTAGTAGTAGAATTTTTCAAACTGACCATTGAGCCATTCCTAATAAACAAGTTGGAATAATTCCTGGTTCTACCGTGGATTTGAAATGAGGTTATTTCCGAATCGTCTTTCTTGCGATAAAGCTTAGTCTTATTTAATTCATTTGCTATCTCAGAAGTAGTCATTGGAGTTCCAATATTCTCAAGTACTTCTATTATAGCTTCGTGAAGTTTCATTTTTTGGATTAGATAAATGGTAACTAACGGTTCGGCTATGACTTCGTTGTGTGAAAAATCCGTTGGATTTTTCCGTACGGAATCCAGCCGTTTTTTAAAGTTAAGGTTTTTGTTTTGTCAAGTGGAAAGCTGAATTATGGCCAATGTTAGGTAGCGTTTTTATTGATATAATATGATTCAATGTTTTGAAATAAAACAGAAGTAGATATAAAAACTTCATTAATGTCTATTTTATGAGAAAAGCTATCAAGAATATGCCAATCTCCATGAACAAAAGAGTTTCTGATGGTTCTTAAGTTTTGATTCAAATATTCAATTGTTGAGTCCGATTTGATTTCAATCCCACAAGTTTTATTAAGATATTTTATATATGACTGTATTGTGCTTTCTTGACTTTCCTTTCGAACCTTAATGTTATAACCACCATAATGTGTCGAATTATTATCGGGACTGTATTCTGCACATAATGCTCGAAGTGACTTTTCCAGAAATATGCTTACAAGTAGAATTTGATTCATTGGAACCATAAACTCAAGTATTCTGTTCCAAGATGGAATTTCAAAATTTTTGATTCCATGAATTATGTCATTGTTGTTAAAGTAAATTCCATCAACTTCATGGTATTTTTGAGACTCTTTTTCTAGCTCTTCACAGTCATTTGTTAAGCTATTTATTCTTTTTAGTGTCGATTTTTGAAGCAATATACAGAAATCAAATAGGTCATTTAATTCTTCTTCAATCACCACGTACTCAACAATTCCACTATTTGTTCTAAATAGTTTATTGTATGTAAAATCTTTTAGTAATGAGATTCTGCTCATAAGTTGCGATTAAATGACACCTAACTTTTTTATATACGTGTAAAATACATCGATATACCGCCAAAAAAGAACGCAACCGATGACAAAGGGTACTGCTTATCTCCTCTAAAAACTGCCTATCCAGTACCTAATCTGCCGGATGCTTAAAGTTATGGATTCTATAAATTTTCAGGTGAGATTTTTGCTGGTTTATCTCACTAATTCCGCTTCCAATTCCTCCAAAGAGCGACCCTTGGTTTCCGGAACTACACGGAGGACAAAAACTAAACCTGCAAAGGCAAACAACCCGTAGATCAAAAAGGTCCAGGTACTGCCAAGGGTGGATAACTCCCAGGGGAAAATAAATTGTACCCCGGCAGAAACAGCGGAGTTCACAAAGCCTACAAAGGAAATGGCTACCCCCTTGATCCTTAAAGGGAATAGCTCGGAGAA
The DNA here is from genome assembly GCA_028284665.1 of Croceivirga sp. Lineage (GTDB taxonomy): Bacteria > Bacteroidota > Bacteroidia > Flavobacteriales > Flavobacteriaceae > Croceivirga. The sequence goes on along the minus strand of JANQRG010000035.1, from coordinate 131,245 downwards.
TAACACCCACATTACCGGGCCCAGGGAAATTGCAAAACAAGCTACAAAACCAATGATACCTACCAGGATGAGCATGGGATTCATATGGATCGCTGCAGTGATCAGTTCGGACTCATAAATTTTGGCCTTTTCCGCACCGAGAAGCGCCTTGAGTTCGTTTTTATACTGCACGTCATTTTCAAAGGATTTCCCTGCCAGGACCCTCACTTCCTGTCGGAGTTCAGTATTACCTAGTGCATCTATTTTTTCTTGGGTCAATTCATAACTTGCGGAATGGAACCCATAGGCAAGGAGCACCATAAACACCCCAATACCGGCCACACCAAAGGCCAATAGGGGTTTTCGCCCCAGCCGGTCAATCAGCAACATGGCCAGAATGGTAAAGACCAGGTTGGTTACTCCTACCAAAATGGCCTGGATAAAGGAGGCATCGGTACCTATCCCGGATTGTTCAAAGATCATTGGGGCATAAAAGAAGACCGAGTTAATGCCTGTAATCTGCTGTAGCACGGCAATCACCAGGCCTATGGTGAGCACCAACCGTAGGGCAGGTTTAAACAACTCGGCCACAGCCACTTTCTTTTTCCCTTTATCTGCTTCCAAAGAAGTTTGTACTGCCTGCACATCTTTGGCCGCCTGTTCCTTGTCACAAAATTTGCACAATACGGTAGTGGCTTCGTCCAATTTTTGCTTCATGATCAACCATCGTGGACTTCGGGGCACGGTGAGCAATCCAAAGAAGTAGAGTACGGCAGGTGCCGCTTCCACGCCCAGCATCCAACGCCAATTGTTTTCAGCAATGCCCAGGTCCTGTACCCAGGCGGCGGTGGAGTTGCCCAGGGAAAGAATATAGTAATTGCTAAAAAAGGCCACTGTAATCCCCAGTACAATATTCAGCTGATTAAAGGAGACGAGTCGACCTCTTTGCTCCGGGGGAGCGATCTCTGCAATATACATGGGTGCCAGGATCAAGGAGGCGCCAACCCCTAATCCCCCTAACATCCTGAAGATAAGGAAGAGTGTAAAATTGGGAGCCATAGCGGAGCCAACGGCGGATATGGTAAAGATGATGGCACAGGCTTTTAGGATCACCCTGCGCCCATAGCGATCACTCAAGGGCCCGGAGATCATCATGGCCAAAGCGGCAACGATCGTTAAGGAGCTTACGGAGAAGCCCAATTCCAGGTCAGTGAGATTAAAGTCGATCTGCACAAATTTGTTTACCCCGGAAATTACAGAGGCGTCAAAGCCCATTAGAAAACCGCCTAAGGCAACAATGAGGGCAATGCGGGTGGTAAAAAGTGTTTTTTTATCCATTTGGTTTGGTCTTGGTTTGGTCGGTTCCCCTGAAAGCGGGGAAATCTACATTTCTTCGTTTATCGTCCCGATAGCTATCGGGATTGTTGATATACCCGTACCCAATCAACGTAAAAGTATTGGGGGAATGGGGTGGTGTCATCCGGGCGACCGGCAAAGGTGCCGCCCACCGCAAGATTGATCAGCAGAAAGAACTCCTTGTGAAACTCTGAAACTTCGTCGGAGGCAATCGAGTAGGAGGCAAACTCCTCCCCATCTACGCGCCACACCATCTGCTCGGCTGTCCACTCCAATTCAAAGATATGGAAGTCGTCCGCAAAGATGCCTTCCTGGAGTTTGTAGGACACCGCGCCCATCTGGTCATGATCACCGGAATCATCAGCAAAGTGGAGGTTGGCTTCAATCACGGCATCGTCATTGGTCCCATAGAGTTCCAGGATATCAATTTCGCCTGATTGTGGCCAGGGCGTATCGCCTCCGTTCTCGTCAATATTGGCGCCCAGCATCCAAAAGGCCGGCCAGATGCCTTTGCCATAGGGCAGCTTCATACGGGCGACTATTTTACCGTATTTCCAGGTCTGTTTTTGGGCAGTGTTCAATCGCGCAGAAGTGTACTGATCCATCCCATGGACATCCCCTTCGTGAATGGCTTTGACCACCAGGCAGTTGTTTTCAACATAGGCATTGTCGGTATTGTCCGTGTAGCGTTGCCATTCGGTATTAAAGCGCCCGGCCTTTTCTACTTGCCGATTCCAGTTGTCCGGGTTAAGGGTGGTGCCTTCAAATTCGTCGGCCCAGACCAGTTTCCAACCCGCTCCGGGATCATAACCTGAGGGCGTTTGATTTGCATTGGTCGGTTGCTCCATATCTTGAAAAGTAGTTTTGATTAAAGTGGTACAGGAAAGCAGGATCATTCCCAGAAAAGCAGGCAGGAGTACCCCAGCCAACAACTGTTTTATGAGCGAATGCTTGGTGGTTACCATAGGGAACCTAAGGTACACAAAATTGGAAATACGGCGAGCGGGGTAAAGGGTTAATAACTTCCGTATGCTTTTCCATTTGGTAGCAGGGGATATTGCAGGGGACTTCTTAGCTTTACCGTTCAATTTTGCGTATGAATTCAAGACAGGAACAATTGCAGGCCCTGGACCGGCTGCTGACCATAATGGACGAATTGCGGGAGCAGTGTCCCTGGGACAAAAAACAGACCTTACAATCCCTTCGGCATTTGACCATTGAGGAAACCTATGAACTGGGGGAGGCCATCCTGGAGAATGACCTGGAGGAGGTAAAAAAGGAGTTGGGTGATCTTTTGTTACATATCATATTCTATGCCCGGATTGGTTCGGAGACCGGCGACTTTGATATTGCCGATGTGGCGAATACTATCTGCGAGAAATTGATCAACCGCCATCCACATATTTATGGGGACGTGGATGTAAATGACGAAGAGGAGGTAAAGCGCAACTGGGAAAACATCAAGCTAAAAGAAGGAAAGAAAAGTGTATTAGAAGGTGTACCCCAGAGTCTTCCGGCGTTGGTAAAGGCCAACCGTATCCAGGAAAAAGTGGCCGGGGTAGGGTTCGACTGGGAACAACCGGAGCAGGTATTTGAAAAGCTGAAGGAGGAGTTGGGAGAATTGGAAGCCGAAGTGAAAACAGCCCATTTGGAAGCGATTGAAAGTGAGTTTGGTGATGTGCTGTTCTCCCTGGTAAACTACGCCCGTTTTCTTGGGGTCAATCCGGAAAATGCTCTGGAACGTACCAACAAAAAGTTTATCGGACGATTTCAATACCTGGAAGGCAAAGCCAAAGAGCAGGGGAAAAGCTTGAAGGAGATGAGCCTGGCTGAGATGGATGTCTTTTGGGAAGAAGCGAAAAGCCTGGCGGGGAAATCACAATGATCAAATAACAAAATTCAAAGGATCAGGAGGAAGGAACCAGGAGTAAAGAGCAAAGAGGAAAGAATAAAGAGGAAAGGACAAAGAGGAAAGAACAAAGAGGAAAGAACCAGGAACCAAGAACACTAAACATCAAACATCTAGCACCCAACACCAAACATCGAACACCCAACACCAAACATCGAACACCCAACACCAAACATCTAACACTCAACACCCAACATCTAGCACCAAACACCAAACACCTTTGTCCTTACAATATTACACCAAAGAATTTCCGTATAACTTAAAACTGGCTTCTCCGGTAGTGCTGGGCATGCTGGGGCACACCTTTGTGGCCTTTGCGGACAACGTTATGGTGGGGCAGTTGGGAACAGCTGAGCTGGCAGCAGTATCCCTGGGCAATAGTATAGCCTTGATGTTTATGTATGTGGGTATTGGATTTTCCACGGCAATCACCCCCTTAGTTGCCGAAGCGGATGGGGCGGGGGATACCCCGGAAGCAAAAAAGGTTCTAAAACACGGGATTCTGCTCTGCATTTTTTTAGGGCTCCTTCTTTTTGGAATGATCATGGCGTGCAAGCCATTGCTGTATCTCGCCAAACAACCGGATGAGGTAGTGGAGCTCGCAGTACCCTATTTGAACCTTGTTGCCTTTTCAATTGTTCCCATGATCATTTTTCAGGCGTTCCGACAGTTTTCAGAAGGGATGTCCCAGACCCGTTTTCCGATGTATGCCACCATTTTGGCCAATGTGCTCAACGTGCTGCTCAACTACCTGTTGATCTTTGGCACCTTCGGATTTCCGAAATTAGGGATCATTGGCGCGGCTGTAGGTACATTAGTGGCTCGTTGTGTGATGCTGTTGTATCTCTATCTGCTTCTCTATTTTAAAAAGAAATTTCGTGATTTTGTCACCGGATTCAATTTCAAAAAAGTGGAGCGGGCGATGTTTAAAAAGCTAGTGAACCTGGGGTTTCCTTCATCGCTACAGGTGTTTTTTGAAGTGGCCATTTTTACCGCTGCCATTTGGTTGAGTGGGGTACTGGGTAAAAATGCCCAGGCCGCCAACCAGATCGCACTGAATTTAAGTAGTATGACCTATATGGTAGGGGTAGGACTAAGTGTGGCGGCTATGGTACGGGTGGGCAATCAGAAGGGATTGCAAAATTTCTCGGAACTACGACGCATCGGTAAATCGGTCTTCTTTCTCACCCTGGTGATCGAAATTGTTTTCGCCACCATTTTCCTTGTAGGCAAAGACTGGCTACCTACAATTTATTTAGATGTAGACGATCCAACCAATCAGCAGGACAACCTTGAGGTAATTGCTCTTGCGGCCAAATTATTACTTGTGGCTGCCTTTTTTCAAATTTCGGATGGGATTCAGGTAGTGGTGCTTGGGGCGCTACGCGGTATTCAAGATGTAAAGATCCCTACACTGATCACCTTTGTAGCCTACTGGCTCATCGGTTTTCCGATCTCCTATTTCCTCGGATTACATACCGGATTAAAGAGCATGGGGATATGGATCGGCCTGCTTACCGGACTCACGGCATCCGGACTTATGTTGTATCTTCGGTTTAATATCTTAACCAAAAAATTGATCTTGAACTAAACCCAATGGAATTACCCAAATTTTTACTGGGCGACAATACGGACTATCCCGAGGGGATCTATATTGTCCATACAGAATACCCCCGTTTTATTATCAATTTGGAGAATGATGAGGTGGAATGGTTAGAGGAGTTTTCCCAGGAAGACCAAAAGGAATTGGAAGACGAGGCGGAAAACCTGATCGCTGCTGCCACCGCTTTTTATGATCGGGAAGTAGCCCGATACGATGCCTAATGCTGCTAGACCAACTCATACAGCTTGATGAACAGCTTTTCCTTTTCCTTAACGGTTTGGGAACCCCCGGTTGGGATAGCTTTTGGATGTTTATGACGAAGACCCGGAACTCCTTTCCGCTGTATCTCCTTTTATTCGTGTTGAGTTACCGTTTTTTTGGTCTGAAGGGAACGTTGATTATTCTGGTGGCCATAGCGCTTTTGATCACCTGTACCGATCAGCTTTCCAATTTCTTTAAATATGGGGTACAACGACTGCGGCCCTGCCATGATCCTGATATTAGCGGCGTAATGCGCTTAGTAAAATCCTATTGTGGTGGTAAATACACCTTTTTCTCTGCCCACGCTGCCAATTCGTTTGCGGTAGCCTCTTTTTTTACTGCGGTATTCTCCAAAAAGTGGCCTGTTTTTACCGGCTTTTTGGGATTGTGGGCACTGTTGGTGGCCTATAGCCGTATTTATATTGGGGTGCATTTTCCGCTGGATGTTATTGTTGGAGCACTGGTTGGGTCATTATTTGGTTGGGTATTTGCCAAGTTGTATATCTTTGCGCTTCATAAAATTGGGGCATGATTTCCACTACCCGGTACTGGTTTTTGGTGGCATTAGTACTATTGGTGTATATCGCCGGAATGTTTGTCACCTTATTTGAGAACGATTCCGCACAGTTTGCGGTTATGGCCATGCGAATGGTGCAGGAAAATGACTTCCTGAGCCTATTTAAGGGGCCTGAAGAATACCTGGATAAACCGCATCTTCATTATTGGCTTGCGGCACTGTCTTTTAAACTTTTTGGAATACACGATTGGGCCTATCGCATTCCGGGAATACTGGCCACTCTCCTTGGCGCCTATAGTTGTTACGGATTGGGTAAGTTATTGTACAATAGCGATATCGGACGGTTTTCAGCACTAATCTTTTTGACTTGCCAAACCATTGTTCTTGGGGCTATTGACGTTCGCACGGATGCCGTGCTCACCGGGTTTACCATTTTTGCTATTTGGCAGTTGGTGGCCTATATTCAAAAGAATACCCTGGGGAATATCGTTTTAGGTGCGTTGGGGGCCGGCCTGGCTTTTTCTGCCAAAGGACAGATTGCCTTGTTAGTGATTGGGATCTGTATCCTGTGCCATCTGACCTATACCCGTAAATGGAGCCAATTGTTGAATTGGAAAGTATTGATAGCTCTTGTGGTTTTTGCGATAACGATTGCTCCAATGCTATATGCTTATTACCAGCAATTTGATCTGCATCCCGAAAAGGTGATCCGTGGACGGAACAATCGAAGCGGGATCTTTTTTATTTTTTGGGAACAGAGCTTTGAACGTCTAAGCGGAGAAGGGGTTGGTAAGAATAGCAGCGATTTCTTTTTCTTTTTCCATACATTTTTATGGGTGTTCTTGCCCTGGACAGTACTGGCCCTGGTAGGGTATTGGTGGCGGGCCAAAGCCTTTATCAAAATGAAGTTTGTCTATCACCCTAAATTCGAATTTTTGACCCTGGGTGGGATTACGTTGATCTTCTTTGTCATCAGTTTTGCGCAATTCAAATTGCCGCATTATATGAATATCATGATGCCCCTGTACGCCATTTTAACGGCATCCTATGTACATAGTTTACATCAGTACACCAAGAAAAAGGAGATCAACTTCTTGCTTGGAGTACAATATTTTATCCTTTCAGTGGTATTTATCTTTTCCCTCTTGGTATGCTTTCATGTGTTTAAGTTTGAACGGCCTTCCGGATATATTGTCCTTTTCGCTACCTTGCTGGTAATTGTGTATTTCTGTTTAAAGTTGGACCCTCCCTATGTGCGGCTGATCACTATTTCGGTATATGCCGCTTTATTGCTCAACGGGATCATGAACCTCCACTTTTACCCTCAATTACTGGAGTATCAGGGCGGCTCTACCATGGCCAGGGAGGTACGCAAGGCCGATATCCCGGTAGATAAGATCTATAAAATTTCGGATCGCCATACCTGGGCTTTGGATTTCTACAATCGTAAGCCGGTTCAGATAACCTCTTTGGGAGGGCTTCAGAAAAAAGAAGACATTTGGGTCTTTGCGAATGACAAAGAACTTCAGCAACTTAAAGATGCCGGTGTGGATTGGGACGAGCAACTGACGGTTGACCAATTTCGTATCACGCGGTTGCAGATCAAATTCCTGGAACCCAACACCCGCTATAAAAAGCTAAACCAATTGCATTTGGTGCATTTGAAGTAATATTCCGTTGTCTGTTCGAGCGCAGTCGAGAACCGGTCAAAAACGAAAAGTTCATGTTGCTGGGACTCAAAATGACCTCAGGAAGTTTCCAATACCGGTTTTTTAAAATGGTATCCTATGCCAAACAGGGATACTAAAGCGGTGATCAAAAAGAACACAAAACTAATGCCCACAGCAGTATCGGCAGCCAGGCCCAACCATTTTGCACCGTAGAGAAAGGTGACTTCCCGACTTCCGATCCCACCGATGGTCAACGGAATTACAGAAACTATGGACGAGATCATGAAAATAAAAAGATACCCCACGATTTGATCCTCAATGCTCAGTGAGCGCATAATACAAAGCACCGATAGTAACTGCAGGCCCTGGAGTGCTGCGGAATACCCACAGGCCTTCCAAAACACCGGTAAGGTGTACCCAAATCCTTTTTTGGTGATCCACCAAAAAACAAAAATCCCTAAAGGAATGATCGCCAGGATTATGCCTTTCCAGGGGTGTAGCAAAGGATGAGGTAAAAAGCCGACCAAAAGTAAGGCATAGATCATGATAAAAAGCATACCGTTCAATCGATCCAGGAGTAACACGGCTACCACTCTTTTTGTTCCGGTTTGGAACTTTTTCCGGATGATATAGCCTTTGTAGGCATCTCCTCCTATCCCCCCCGGAAGAAAGAGGTTGTAAAACATACCTAGCAGGTACAACTTTAAATTGCTCACCTGGGTGAGGGGTGCCGCTATGGTGTGAAAAAAAAGGTTTAAGCGAAAGGCATTTAGTACCTTAGAAAGTACAAATAGCAGCAGTGCCAGGACCAACCATTGCGGTTTGGCAGTGGCTAATACTTGCACTACGTCCGTCAACTCAATTTTGGTAAAAATAAAATAGAGCAGCAGGGCGCTGACCAGAAATTTAAACGTGGTAGTAAGGAGTTTACGCCGTTTTTCCGTCACCGATGGTAATTTTCTTAATACGATACGGTCTTTTGGACTGGGATTCGTAATACGTACGGATCAATAGTTCCATTACGATACCAATGGTGAACAATTGAATTCCGCCCAAAATAAACATCATCCCAAAAATCAATAGGGGACGGTTCCCAATATCTTCTCCAAATCCGAACTTTACAATCAGCAAGTAGATCTCCATAAATATTCCCAGAATGATGAGTAATACGCCCAGAATGCCAAATAAGTGAATAGGCCTTTGAAAATATTTTCGGATAAACAGCAATAACATCATGTCGGCTACCACTTTAAATACCCGTTCCAATCCGTATTTTGACTTGCCCGCATGGCGCGCATGATGTTGTACCGGTACTTGTTGTATCTGTGCGCCTTCCAAATGGGCAAGCAACGTAATAAACCGGTGCATCTCACCATACAGGTTCAGGCCTTTGGCAATTTCCTTTGTAAATACTTTTAAGGCACAACCATTATCCTTAATATCCAATTTGGTAACTCTTCGGACCAAAAAATTCGCAATTTTGGAGGGTATTTTTTTGACCAGGGAGTCCTTTCTTTTTTGTCGGATGCCGGTTACCAGGTCATACTCACCGCTTACGGCATATTCCAACATTTTTGGGATATCCACCGGATCATTTTGCAGGTCCCCGTCCATGGTGATGATATATTCCCCTTGGGCATAATCAATTCCGGCAGCTAAAGCCAGGCTTTGCCCATAATTTTTTTTAAGCTCAATCAGGATTACTTTGTCGTCCTGCATCTCTTTAACCACAGGCTTTGTATTGTCTGTTGAAAAATCATCCACGTAAACGATTTGGTAGGTATAGCCTTTAAGACTATCGTGAATTTTTTGCGTAAGTAGCACCACATTATCCTGCTCGTTGTAGAGGGGTACCACTATGGAAAGAAGGGCATTGGTTACGGGAGACATCCTGGATGTTTAAGTCGGCGCAAATTTAGTTTTTTTTGATGGTTTAGGAATCTTTCGCTCGGATCAACTGTTGGGCCGCCGCATAGGGTGAAATTGCTTTGTTTTCGATTTTCCGTAACAGTGCTTCGGATGTCTTTTGGATAACTTCATTTTTATAAAACTCCTGATTGAGCAAAGCTGCTACGGTTTGAAAAAACCAATTCTTATTTTGTTGCGTTCTATTGTTTTCAAAATAGTTGCTAGCTTTCGTTCCCTCCAGGAATTCTTTGATCATCTCCCAGATTTCCTCAATTCCCTTGTTTTCAATAGCGGAACAATGCGTTACTACCGGGGTCCAACCGCTTTCTTTTTTGGGGTAGAGATGTAGTGCCTGTTGAAATTCGGTAATCGCCAGTTGTACCCGTTCCATGTTATTCCCGTCTGCTTTGTTGATGACCACCGCATCGGCCATTTCCATAATACCACGTTTTATGCCTTGTAGTTCATCTCCGGCCCCGGCTAATTTCAGTAACAGGAAAAAATCGACCATGCTGTGTACGGCAATTTCGCTTTGCCCTACGCCTACGGTTTCCACCAATATAGCATCAAAACCGGCCGCTTCACATAAGATAATGGTCTCCCGTGTTTTTCGGGCTACCCCACCCAGGGCATCGCTGGCCGGGGAAGGGCGGATGAAGGCCCTGCTATGCCTTGCCAGGTTTTCCATACGTGTTTTGTCTCCAAGAATACTCCCCTTGGTAAGAGAACTGGAGGGATCCACAGCAAGCACAGCAACTTTTTTTCCCCGGGCCACCAAATGTGCTCCAAACGCTTCGATAAATGTACTTTTTCCTACTCCCGGAACGCCAGTAATACCAATACGTATGCTCGAAGTGGGTACGGAAAGGCAACGGGCTACCAGGCGTTCGGCAGCTTCAAAATGATTAGGGTTGGTACTCTCCACCAAGGTGATCCCCCGGGCTAAAGCCGACTTGTTTCCCTCCCGGATACCTTGAAAAAGCTCCTCCGGGGAAGGGAATTCCATTCTTCGGGCTTTTATGCGTTCCAACTTACTTGAAATACTATCCTTGCTTTCAGACAAATCCAATATTATTCTTTATGCTAAAATAGGAAGTTTGGGGGAGCTTTATAACTAAAACTTAAGGTAGGATACGATCGAGGCTGTTTGGTACATTTCACAAAAATTTAATGGTACGCCGCTTTGGGGAACCGCAGTCATATGATAACTTCATCGCTTAAACCTTTTTGAAACGATGAAAACTATTTTTGAGACTAGTGCTACGAATACCGGAGGAAGGGCCGGACATGTACAATCCGATGATGGAGTGATCGATTTTGATATTCGTATGCCAAATTCCCAAGGTGATCAGGCCCCTAGTACTACTAACCCGGAACAGCTATTTGCAGCCGCATATTCAACCTGTTTTGCCGGTGCTGTACAACATGTTGCGAAAGAACAGAAGGTAAATGATCTTGGCGACTTTCAGGTAACCGCAACCATTTCATTTAACCAGGACGAGGAGGGCTTTTTTTTGGAAGCCGTCCTGGATACCTACCTTCCAACCTTATCTCGAGAGGTAGCCGAGGAACTGATCAATTCGGCGCATGAAATTTGTCCTTACAGCAAAGCTACCCGGGATAATATCACGGTCCATCTGAATTTGCTAGAAGACGAAGCCTAATTTTCGAAATACCAATCATTTCTAGATCCCACCTACAGAAGGTGGGATTTTTTGTTAATTTTCGTTAAATGGGCTGTTTTTTGCCACACTCGGTTTTTCGAGCAGTCCTTAAAGCAACAACAAACTGACCCTTTTGATTATAGAACTGGTAGAACAATGTAAGGCCAACGATCGTAGTGCCCAAATGGCGTTGTACAAAAAATACGCCGAGGGAATGTTCTGTGTTGCCATGCGATTTCTAAAGAATTCCGATGATGCTGAAGATGTTCTGCAGGAATCGTTTATCAAGGCCTTTCAGCGCATCCATCAGTTCAAGGGTGAAGTGACCTTTGGGGCATGGCTCAAAAGAATTGTGGTCAATGGAAGTATTGATTTTTTAAAATCGAAACAATATTACACCCAGCCTTTGGAGGAGAGTTATATAAGTGTTGCGGAAGATGATTGGGAAGTGGAGGAAGATATTCGCCTGGAAGAAGTGAAAGAAGCGATTGAACGCCTCCCGGAGAAATATCGGTTTGTAGTACAGCTGTATTTGGTGGAAGGATATGATCACAGTGAAATTTCGGAAATCCTGGATATTTCTGAAACGGCTTCCCGGACACGACTGCTTCGGGGAAAAGGACAATTAAAAGAACGATTGAATAGTAAAAGTTATGGGACAGGATCTTAGAAAATTGTTTGAGGAGGAGCGTAAAAAGCAACAATTTGAAATGAAATCCGGACATGAGGCTCGTTTTCTGGAACGTTTGGCAGAGGAACTGCCGGAAACTCCTAAAAAGCGGACTACCTACCTGTGGTTAGGAATTGCAGCTTCTGTAGTGGTCGTATTAGGAATTGGTGGATTCTTCTTTTTAAACTCATCTACTTCGGATACACCACCTCCAAATTCAATAGTCGATAAGGGCGATGCTTCTCCCCAAAAAATGAATATTACTTTGGGAGATCTATCTCCCGACTTGAAAAAAGTGGAGAACTACTACGTGGCCAACATCAATTATGAGATTTCCCGCTTGCAGATATCAGAAGACAACAAAGGTCTGGTGGACGGATATTTGGAACAATTGGATGTGCTCAATAGCGAATATAAAAGGCTAAACGAAGAACTCAACACTTTAGGGCCCAATGACGAAACCATTTCAGCCTTGATCCAGAATCTGCAATTACGGTTGCAATTGTTACAAAAGTTGAAGGAAAAATTAAATCAATTAAAATCATCAGAAAATGAACAGGAAATCACTACTATTTAGCATTGGGCTGGCGGTATTGACCCTCAGTTCGGGCTTTTCTCAAAAAAAGACGGAAACCTACAAGGAGGTTTTTAATGTTGGAGAAGATGCCGTACTGGAGTTGAATACCAGCCATGCCGATATTGAATTTGAAACCTGGGATAAGAACCAGGTTGAGATTGTAGCCACAGTGACCCTGGAAGGGGCAAGTGATGAAGAAGCGGAGGCCTATTTTGAATCTGATCCCTTTAATATTGTAGGGAACAGTTCGGAGATTGAAGTCAGCACTTCTGGCCGTAGCTCCTGGAATTTTGTAGTAGGGGATACGGATTTTGATTTCAATTTTGATGTGGAACCCTTGTTTTTGGATTTGGAAATTCCGGATTTGCCGGAATTGATGGTGATCCCTGAAATACCAGTTTTACCTCCTATGCCTCCCATTCCACACTCGGGATTTGACTATGGCCGTTATAAAGAAGAGGGGGATACCTATTTGAAAGAATGGAAAGAAGAGTTTGAAAAAGGCTTTGATGAGGAGTACATGGAGCGTATGGAAGAATGGGGGGAACGCATAGAAGAGCGTGCCAGGGCCTGGGAGGAAAGAAATGCCCAACGGTTGGAAGAACGTCAAAGGCGTATAGAGGAACGCGCCAAAACTCTGGAAGAGCGCGCTAAAGCTATGGAAGAACGTCGGGAAGCAATGGAGGAAAGACGGGAAGCAGAACGAGAACGAAAAGAAGAACTACGCCATCGTATTCGTGAAGAGCGAAGTTTTATCATCTCAAAAGATGATGACGATGAGCCCAACATCTTTTACCTTTCTTCCGATGGGGAAAACAAAAGGTATAAAGTAAAGAAATCGATAAAGATAAAAATGCCAAAGTCTGTGCGGTTGAAGATGAATGTGAAACACGGTGAGGTGAAGCTGGCGGCTACTACCCGGGATATCAATGCAAGCTTGCGGCATGCAAGCTTGCTGGCGTCCACCATTGAAGGTAACAATACGCGCATTTCTGCCTCCTACTCTCCGGTTGTTGTAAACAATTGGAATTATGGTCAGTTAAAAACTGACTATTCTGAGCGGGTGAACCTCAAACAGGTAGGGGAACTGCGGTTGAATGCGGTTTCCTCCAATGTTGTCATCGATAAACTGAATACTAAGGCCTTTGTTACGAGCAACCTTGGGAAACTGTTGATCAATTCCATCAATCCCGGTTTTTCCGATGTGGAAGTTTCTGTTCAAAATGGAGAGGTGGTATGTAAGGTGCCTAACACTCCGGTTTCGTTCTATTTGAATGGCACGAAATCTACTATAGATTATCCGGACGATGTTCAAATGAACCGATTAACGGATTTAGACAATGTGATCCTGAAAGGATTTAAAGTGAAAGATAACTCGGGAAAAGCGATTACCATTAACTCCAAGTACAGTCAGGTGGTGTTGAAGGAATAACTGACGCATCTGTAAAACGCCCAAGTCGAATTACCTATGCTACTTATGATATCTCAGGCTCCCTTCCAACTTCTTAATGGACCTCTTCCTCTTTCAGATATTCCTTGAAGTTTTCTTTAAATCGGTTTAGCCGGGGAATGGAAACTGCCCGGATATAAGAGTTATTAGGGTTTTTCCGTTCAAAATCCTGATGGTATCCTTCCGCTTTCCAGAACTTTTCAAAAGGAACTACTTGCGTAACAATGGGGGCATCGTATACATTTTCAGATTCCAGGAGTTTAATGTAATCCTCGATCATTTGTCTTTCCATAGCATTCTTATAGAAGGCAATGGAACGATATTGTGCACCACGATCAGGTCCCTGGCGGTTTAAAGTGGTAGGGTCATGCGATCCAAAAAAGACCTGTACCAGGGCTAAAAAAGATATTTCCTGGGGATTGTAGTATACTTCTACGGCTTCTGCATGTCGGGTACGACCGTAAGCGACTTGCTCATAGGTGGGATTTTGCTCTGATCCGCCGGAATACCCTGAGACCACTTCTTTTACTCCTTTTACGCTTTCAAAAATGGCTTCAACACACCAAAAACAACCGCTGGCAAAATAGGCAGTTTCATATTGCTGTAATTGTTCCGGGGTGAATACTTCTTTTTCCGATACCAGGTTTTGCGCCAGGGCGGGCTGCGTCTCTTTTTGGAATGTTTGACAACTTGTAAAAATAAAAAAGAGCGTTGCCACTACTGAAACTTTCGTCATAATCCTTTTTTCCGTTTTAGTAGCGGTAAGTTACTGTTAATTACGGTATGTGAGGTTAAAAAGTGTTAAGGTTTAGAGCGAAATGCTTTCTCCTATTTCCGGTAAAAGGAGCTCCTTTCCTTGGGCTTCAAAGTGTTGTCTGGCGGCCGCTTTATCTAAAACAATGGGGGGAAAGGTATCATAATGGCATCCCAGTACTTTCTCACATTGTACAAAATCCGCAGCTATGACAGCATCTTCATAGCCCATGGTGAAGTTATCTCCTACGGGTAATACAGCCAGGTCTAGCGCAGGGCAGGTGTCAGGGATTAGTTTCATGTCCAGGGTAAGTGCGGTATCCCCTGCAATATAGATGCATTTGTCCGCATTCCAAATGACAAATCCACCGGGATTTCCCCCATAGGTCCCATCAGGGAGAACACTAGAGTGGATGGCTGTGACATATTTTACCGTCCCGAAATCAAATGCCTTTTTCCCTCCATGGTTCAGTGGATGTCCGTTCAGCCCTTTTTCCCCCAACCAGCTTACAATCTCATAGTTGGATACCACCAGCGCATTTGGATTGGTTTTGGCGATCTGTTCTACATCCAATACGTGATCCTGATGACCATGGGTCAGTAAGATGTAGTCTGCTTTTAATGTAGTAATGTCAATATCGGAGGCTAGTGGATTACCACTGATAAAGGGGTCCACTACAATATACTTTCCTGCTATTTCCAGTTGAAGCGCGGCATGTCCGAGATAGGTAATTTTCATGTTATGTAGGATTTGATTATAGTAGCAGTAAATTACAAAATTCCACTGCGATTCCCTACCTTTCCTGCTATTCTTGGCAGAGATTTAAAAACCATAACGGATTTGTTTACGCAGACACGACAGCAGCAACCCCTTCCCATTTTGGATCCTGCTATTCCGATTGCGCAATACTGTCCTTTACATCTCTCCTACGATACTCCCGAGCTTGAAAATATCCCTATTGCCGATCCAGATGCCTGCCAGCGGTATATTGACCAGGTCCTGGAACGAAATGGCGCCAAAGTGGCCTATGGTGGCTACCTTGAAAGAAGAGCGCTCTATTCCATTTCAGGACGTTTTGAGAAGGGCAAGGCACGAGACATTCATCTAGGAGTTGATTTTTGGTGTAAAGCCGGGACTACTGTGGTTTGCCCAATGGAAGGTAGAGTACATAGCTTTGCGAATAACGCAGATCATGGAAATTATGGCCCTACGATTGTTCTGGAACATCACTATAGGGAACTGAAGTTCTATTCGCTCTATGGACATCTGTCCATAATATCGTTGGAAAGTTTGTATCCCGGGAAGCATTTTTCCCGGGGAGACATCCTGGCCACTCTGGGAACACCGGACATTAATGTGGGCTATGCCCCTCATTTACACTTTCAGCTTATTCTTGATCTGGGAACTTACAAAGGCGATTATCCCGGAGTTTGTGCCGAAGATGATATCGAATACTACAAAAACAACTGTCCGGATCCCAACCTTCTTTTAGGATTTGGTTGAGCACTTATCGATGAAATGCACCTCAATTCGGTGTGTCGTTCGTCGATACCAAAACGGTTATCGATGCTTTTGTACACTTTATCTTGAATTCGGTTTTTAATCGAAAAATTCCTGTTGCACAGCGAGTTAACTGGGGGTCTGGGGCCATCTGAAAATACCTTTACTATGTAAAACGCCCCAAGTTATGAAAGCAATTTTAACCTACATCTTCATCATCTTCATCGCTACCGGAGCTATGGCTCAAGAAGAAACAAAAGTAGACACAACTACTAAGCAGGTGGTTTTGAATATCAAAATCGAAAAGACAGAAGTTCAGGAGCAGCAAGTGGCGCGTTTGTATTTGTTTAAGAATTCCCGGGTAAAAAAGGCCCTAGCCTTTAAAACTAAGCGCAACCGAGCTAAAATGGCATAATGCTATTGGTGTTTAGTCTATTCCTGGTTGCTTTAGGGTATAGTTTAATTCTTTCTTTTGATCGTCTACCATCCGTTTTACATCCCGTAAGAGTGCTTTCGCATCGTAAATGATGCCATCCTTAACGGTGTACTTTACGCCACCTACGCGAACTACTTCATTATCTTCCGTTAATCGAATGGCCCCGGTACCGTATAATACCTTTAAGTTCTTGAGTGGATTTTCCGCTACAATCACAAAATCGGCCAGCTTGCCAACAGCAACAGTTCCAATTTCGTTTTCGACGCCTAATGCCTGGGCCCCATTCAGGGTAGCACTTTTAATAATTTCCAAAGGGTGGAATCCTGCTTCCCGCATCAATTCCATTTCTCGCACATAGGCAAAACCATAGAGCTGGTAAATAAACCCGGAATCGCTGCCGGTGGTCACTCGTCCGCCTCTATTCTTATATTCGTTCACAAAGGTCATCCAAAGTTGGTAGTTTTCCTTCCAGGCTACTTCCTGTTCTGTCCCCCAATCATGCCAATAGGAACCGTGACTTATTTTGCTGGGCATGTAAAAGGTCCAAAGTGTGGGCAAGGTATAGTCTTCATGCCATTCCGCACGCCTGGCACGTTGGAGGTCTCTGCTTGCTTCATAGATATTGAAGGTAGGATCGATGGTGAAGTCCAACTCGATCAGTTCGTCCATAACTGCGTTCCAATGCTCCGAATAAGGGGCTGCCGCCTGTTTCCACAACTTGCCGGCCTCTTCAAATCGGTGTTGCTCGTTCTGATAATTGTAATCCAGGGGATAGTCTTGTACCGTTCGGTTATCAAACAA
Organism: Croceivirga sp.; assembly: GCA_028284665.1. Lineage (GTDB taxonomy): Bacteria > Bacteroidota > Bacteroidia > Flavobacteriales > Flavobacteriaceae > Croceivirga. The sequence continues at coordinate 114,190 of JANQRG010000035.1, read as the reverse complement.
GGCTTCCGGTAGGCCGTACCAGTGTTCCATAGTGGTAAGTCCTGCGCGAGCAGATTGCAGCACATTCCACAGGGCCACATCCATCTGCGCATGATGACAAGCAGAGCGTAACCCCAGTTTTTTGTTTTCGTCCAACGCGGCTGCCATAATTTCCGGAGGCGCACCAAAGAACTTGATGCCGTCCGCACCTTTAGCTGCATTTTCTCTTACCCATTTTCGCGCCATTTCAGGCGTACTTACAGGAGGTTTGGCGCCCTGGCCGAAACGGGTATAGGCAAACACCCTGGGGGCAACGATCGCGTTGTTTTTACTTTTTTTCTTCAGATCCAAGGTCCAATCTATCCCACGTCCGCTAGGCTCCCGTACCGTGGTAATGCCATGAGCCATCCAGAGCTTAAAGACATAGTCATAATCTGCTCCCTGGTAAACACCTCCAATATGGCCGTGCATATCCACAAAGCCGGGCAAGAGGTACATACCACTACAGTCCAATTCCTTCCCTCCGGCTTGCAGTTGTGGTCTTTTGGTGGAGTCAATGGCCACTCCAGGATAACCTACCACCTGGACATCTACTATTTTGTTGTTTTCCACAACAATATCTATGGGACCACGTGGTGGCGCTCCGTTACCATTTATGAGGGTAACACCCCTGATGATTAATTGAGAATATGGGCCTTCGCTAAGGCCTTCCTGGGCAACGAGCTGCATCCCCAGCAAGGTTACCATTAACAAAACTGCTCTTTTCATAATTTAATCCGGAATCTGGATTTTATCGCCTAAAAACAAGGCATTTAAAAATAAGCGGTTTGTCCCGTACCACGACCCTCTAAAATTAGGGTTATTCGCGAATAATATGGCTCGCCCGCTCCCCACCTTACTTACTACAAGGGCAGCCGAGGGCTTTAAGAATTCCTCCAGATTTTTCTGGGTAATAAAACCATCAATATGAGGGTCATTCGTATAACTAGCCACTGTAGCATAGGCATTTTCACTGGGTTTAAGCCAGATGGTATTGTTCTTGTATACCGGAATCTGGGTGTCCCGATAGCCGAAGGCCAAGGGATGCGTGATGTCCAGGTCCACCTTAAAAATGGCGCCTCCCACATTTTCCTTCCCTAAGTTTTCCCGGGCATCCACATAGGGCTTTCGTTCTACCGCCGCAGTGCTGTCTTTTTCTTCTTTTATAAGTTTCCCCTTCACCAATTTTTTGTCAATGGCCCACTTGGTAGCTCTACCTATGGTGATTAGCGTATTGCCTTGTGCTACCCAGTTTTTCACCTTTTCCAGTTGTTTTTCGTTGAAACTATACCGGCCTGAAACCATGACCAATGTATTATACTTGTCCAATTTGGCCCTACTAAAATTGCGCATTGGAATTTTGGTAATGGGCATGTGCACACGGGTGTCCAATAAATGCCATACCTCTCCTGCTTCATAGGAACTCACCCCATCTCCAATAAGAAGCATCGCTTTTGGAGCGGTAATTGGTTGCACATATCGGCTGCCCAGATCAATGCCTTTAGCATTATATCCGGTCTGCACGGCATACATAGGAACGTCAAACGTTTCTTGCGCTTTTTGAACCAGTTGGTAGACCGTCTCAGCATCTTTCTTCTGAAGGGAAACCGGGATAACCAAAGCACCATAATTGAAGGATCGCTCTCCTGCTGTGGTTTTGGCGGTAAAGGGCTTAAAGGAAGCTGATACCACTATTTTTTCTTTCTGTAGATAGTGCAATACAGCAGGAGCATTGTAATCGTCATAATCTATGATATAGGCGTAGTCGGTTTTCTTCACGGGGGTGACCGTTACCAGGTTGTCTGCCGACTGCAGTTGCTCTTCCAACTTCAAGCTGGAGGTTGGTGCATAATTGATATTGTAAAAATTGGCTACAGACCAGGCAGAAGCGTCGTAATACACGCTATCACGATACTTCTCGTAGGTCTCAAAAAAGGTCTGCACCATACGATATTGGGGCTGCCGGGTGGGCACTGTATAGCCCTCCGAGGATTTGTATACGTCTACTTTATGCAATAGCAGTTTGTCAATAAAGGCCTTTACCCGGTTTTGGTCATGCTCCTCCTTAAAAGTATATCCTTGTATTCTACTCTTGGCAGCATTGCTCAACGCACTTTTGAAGAAATCCTGTTGGTACTTGCGGAGGGTAGCTTTATTCTCCACTGCTGCTTTTACCGTAGTCATGCCTGAGACGTACTGATTTCGTATGGTAAACGGAAAGGTGATCTCTCCGAATGCCGTTTTTTGAACATGTCCTCTGGAGCTTGCTTGTTCAAATAACAAGGCTAATGCCCCCTGCAGATCCGGATACGACGAACCATAACCGGGGTAGGTGCCATCAAAAACTTCCTTTGTGAAATAGAAAGAGCCGATACTATCAAGCGCTTCAGCAAAGTAGTCTCCAAATAGATTGTTCAGGTCTACATAGTTCTCACGGGGCATTATAGGATCTAGGGAGGCATTATCCTTCATGGGTTCGAAGAAATAACTACTTTGGGTACCCATTTCATGAAAATCCGTAACCACATTGGGATACCATTCGTGATACCAGTTCAGTTTACTGCGGCTTTCAGGATGTATGCCCAGGAGCCAGTCACGGTTCAGATCGAACCAATAGTGATTAGTACGTCCTCTCGGCCAGTACTCATTGTGCTCCGCATCCTGGGGATCTGCCACCAAAGCGTCACTCCGATACATATTTACCCATTGGGTATGTCTGTCCCGTCCATCCGGATTTAGGACTGGGTCAACAAATTGTACTGAGTTGTTGAGATAATTCAAAATTTCCGGGTTATTTGACGCTACAAAGGTGTATGCCATTAATAAGGCGGATTCCGATGTAGAGGGCTCATTGCCATGGACACTGTATCCCTGGTTTATAAAAATGGGGACCTCATCATAATTGGAAACATTTTGCTGAGGATCTACAAAGGCCAAATGCTGTTGTTTGATGTTATCCAGGTTCCGGATGTTTTCAGGAGAACTTATGGTTAACATGACCAGTTTCCTACCCTCATGCGTTCTTCCGTATTCCACAATTGTGGCTCTATCCGATAGTTCCGCAAGACGGGTAAAATAGGCCACGATAAGGTCATGACGTGTATGTTGCTCCCCGATGGGATACCCCAAAAAAGCTTCAGGAGAGGGAATGTCGGCATTAAAGGGTTGGAATTTTTTATAAAAATAGTCTTGTGCAAATGTTGATATTGTACAAAAGAAGGCCAGGAATAATAGTCGTTTTAGCATTAAGGGAAATTTGTGTTGGTTAACCCCTAAATATACTGTAAACTGCTTAATCCACCGAATTGAATTCTTCGATAACTTCTTCAAAAGTGACCTGATAATACGTACCCCGATCCGTAGCAGCACGCATAACGCTGCCACGAAGTTGCCTGGCCAGGTTATGAATGAGTTTTAGCCCCAGCGATTTTGTGTTTTGCGGGCTTACTTCTTCAGGGAATCCGATGCCATCGTCTCCCAGATACATTTCATAGGTATTTTGACCCTTTTTGTCAAGCTGTATTTTTATCGTTCCCTTACTATCTCCCGGAATACCATACTTGAGGGCATTGGTGATAGTCTCATTAATGATAAGGCCGAGTGGTATAACCGTATCTATGCTAAGGCAATACTCCCCTAAATTGAGCTGGGTAGCAATATTGTTAGTGTTTCCTTTTACGGAACGGACGAGATATTCACAGAGTTCCGCAACATACGGTTGTAATTCGATTTTTGAAGAATAGTCATCCCTTTTATATAGCATTTCGTGTACCATGGACATGGATACCACGCGATGTTGGCTACCCTTAATGATACTTTCTATTTTTTCGTCGGCAACTGCACGGGATTGAAGGCTTAACAAACTGGAGACCGTTTGAAGATTGTTCTTTACGCGATGATGCACCTCTTTGAGCAGGGTTTCCTTTTCTTCCAGTTTTTTTTCTAAAGCATTGACAGTTGCAGGGTTGGCTACGGTTTTTTGCGTAAGAATCGCATTGACAAGGAAAAGTCCCGAAAGCACAATAAGTACGATAGTGATACCCATTCCCAAACCCTGCCACCAAAAAACAATTCCGGATGCCAAAGCAAGGAAACAACCCATGGCATTAAGCAAGAGGATAGTCCGTTTGTTCAATGTGTGCTGTGAATTTCCCTGGTTAGGTGCCATCATGGATCGGCGGTTAGTTAGTATTTTGTATGGTACGATCACCATAACATTGGCGATTTGGGGGCGCAAATTCTGAGTAAATCTAACTATGTTTTTGAACATAATCAAAAAAGGCAACCGAATTCCGGTTGCCTTTTTCATTTCTCCTATAGGGTCTTAGGCCTCATCTACCAGGACCCATTCCCCTTTATTTATCAAAGGTTCCGCCTGTTTATACTTCACTGTCTTACTCTGACCGGACATTACGTGTTTGATGGTGACACGTTCGTTACGCCCAATTTTCGGCCGCTCGCGGACGATAGTTTCCGTTTTTTGAGGAGCTTGCCTGGTTTGCCCTGCAGCGCGGTTCTGTGCCGCCAGTTCGTCGCTATTTGGAATTTCCTCCTTGGTAGTTTGTAATTTCTCTTTTGGGCGTCGCACGGTACGGGCTTCCCGAATTTGAGGAGCATTCTCGGAAGGGAGTTCTCCTTTAAACAAGAAAGAAATTACTTCTTTATTTACCTTGTCGATCATGCTCTTAAACAGTTCAAAAGCTTCAAACTTATAGATGAGCAAGGGATCTTTTTGTTCGTGCACCGCAAGTTGAACGGATTGCTTTAGTTCGTCCATTTTGCGGAGATGCGTTTTCCAGGAGTCATCAATGATTGCGAGCGTAATGTTTTTTTCAAAATCATTAACCAACTGTTTTCCATTGCTTTCGTAGGCATCTTTGAGATTGGTTACAACATTTAGCGTCTTTATCCCATCTGTAAAAGGCACTACGATACGTTCAAACTTGTCCGACTGATTTTCATAAACATTTTTGATTACGGGAAAGGCCAGTTCAGCGCTCCGCTGTACTTTTTCCTGGTAATAATCATACCCTACTTTATAGACTTTTGACGCAATTTCCTGGAAATTAAGTCTTTTGAACTCTTCTTCTGTGATCGGTGAAGTGATGGAAAAGTACTTAATGAGTTCGAACTCAAAGTTTTTAAAATCGTCGGCCATCTTGTTGGTTTCCGCAATCACTTCGCAGGTATCGAATACCATATTGGCAATGTCTACTTTTAAACGCTCGCCTTGTATCGCGTGGCGGCGTCTTTTGTAGACCACCTCGCGTTGTGCATTCATCACATCGTCATATTCCAACAGTCGTTTTCGGATCCCGAAGTTGTTTTCTTCAACCTTTTTCTGCGCACGTTCGATGGATTTCGTCATCATGGAATGCTGGATAACCTCTCCTTCTTTCAATCCCATGCGGTCCATCATTTTCGCCACGCGTTCGGATCCAAATAGTCGCATTAAATTGTCCTCCAACGAAACATAGAATTGGGAACTTCCCACGTCACCTTGCCGTCCTGAGCGTCCTCTTAACTGGCGGTCAACCCTTCTGGAATCATGACGTTCCGTACCCACAATAGCCAATCCTCCCGCTGTCTTTACGTCTTCAGTAAGTTTGATATCCGTTCCTCGCCCCGCCATGTTAGTCGCAATGGTCACCACCCCAGGGTTTCCCGCTTCGGCAACGATATCTGCTTCTTTTTTGTGGAGTTTTGCATTCAAGACATTATGTGGAATCTTTCGCACACTGAGTAGCTTGGAGAGCAGCTCCGAAATCTCAACGGAAGTAGTTCCGATCAAAACCGGTCTTCCCGCCTTAGAGAGTGTGGTTACCTCCTCGATTATCGCGTTGTATTTTTCCCGTTTGGTTTTATAGATCAAATCATTGCGGTCATCACGGGCTATAGGTCGGTTGGTCGGAATTTCCACAACATCAAGTTTGTAGATCTCCCAGAACTCTCCCGCTTCCGTAACTGCTGTACCTGTCATCCCCGCAAGTTTGTTGTACATCCTGAAATAGTTTTGCAGGGTGATTGTAGCAAAGGTTTGGGTCAAAGCTTCGATCTTCACATTTTCTTTGGCTTCAATAGCTTGATGTAAACCATCCGAATAGCGGCGCCCATCCATAATTCGACCGGTTTGTTCATCAACGATCAGGACTTTATTGTCAATAACCACATATTCCACATCTTTTTCAAAAAGTGTGTAAGCCTTTAACAACTGAGTAAGCGTATGGATACGCTCACTTTTTACAGCGAATTCCTTAAATAATGCTTCTTTTAGATCTGCTTCTTTCTCAATATCGAGTTCCTGACTTTCTATTTGGGCAATTTCCCCCCCAATGTCCGGCATTACGAAAAAGTCCTTATCCTGCTCTCCGGAAATGTACTCTACACCTTTATCCGTTAGTTCTATCTGATTGTTCTTCTCGTCAATGGTAAAGAGCAGGTCTTCATCTACCTTTGGCATTTCCCGATTGTTGTCCTGCATATAAAAGTTCTCGGTCTTCTGCAGCAATTGTTTTACGCCTTCTTCACTCAAAAACTTTATTAGCGCTTTATTTTTAGGAAGCCCCCGGTAGACGCGCAAGAGTAAAAAGCCTCCTTCCTTGCTGTCCCCTTCTTTGATCAATTTTTTTGCTTCCGCTAAAACCCCGGTGAGATGCTGGCGCTGTTTTTGGACAATGTCCGACACTTTGGGTTTTAATTCGTTGAACTCATGTCTATCCCCCTCGGGAACAGGGCCGGAAATAATAAGGGGTGTTCGGGCATCATCAATAAGTACGGAGTCTACCTCATCTACGATAGCATAGTGATGTGGTCTTTGCACCAGATCATTTGGCGTGTGTGCCATATTATCCCGCAGATAGTCAAAACCAAACTCATTATTGGTACCGTAGGTGATATCCGCATTGTACGCTTTTCTTCGTCCATCAGAGTTCGGTTGATGCTTGTCTATACAGTCTACCGAAAGCCCGTGAAATTCAAACAAAGGTCCCATCCAGGTACTGTCCCGTTTGGCCAGATAATCATTTACCGTTACGAGATGGGCCCCTTTTCCGGATAGTGCATTAAGATAGAGTGGGAGGGTGGCCACTAAGGTTTTACCCTCACCGGTCTGCATTTCCGCAATTTTCCCCTGATGCAATGCGATTCCTCCTATGAGTTGCACGTCATAATGTATCATGTCCCAGGTGACTTCTTTTCCAGCCGCATTCCATGAGTTTTGCCATACTGCATTTTCACCTTCAAGAATTACGTAATCTACGGTTCCGGAAAGTGCCCGATCAAATTCTGTAGCTTTTACCGTTATGGTTTCATTGCTGGCAAAGCGCTTTGCGGTTTCTTTCATCACTGCGAACGCCTCGGGTAAAATCTCGTTCAGCGTGGTTTCAGAAATCTTATAGGCCTCCTCGTTGAGCATATCAATTTCCGAATAGATATCCTCATTACGGTCGATATCCAGAGAGTTTTCTACTTCTTCTTTCAGGGCTACTATTTTTTCATTGATGTCGGCGCATTTTTCCTGAATAAGAGCTTTGAAAGCTGCGGTTTTTTGCCGTAGTTCGTCATGGGATAAGACTTCTAAGGCAGCTTCAAACGATTTGATCTTTTTTACCAAGGGCTGCAGTGCCTTTACATCTTTTTCTGATTTGTCTCCAACAAAAACCTTGATTACAGAATTTATAATGCTCATGAATATGTTTTGGTATTTTTTCGCAAAAGCCATTCCAACAAAGGAAAGCGTATAAAAAAGTGGGTTGGGCTGTCAAAATTACATAAAAAAAGCCTCAAAATAGAGGCTTTCATATGTCGTTAACGTTCTGGCTGTTAGTATTCATCTTCATTCCAGAGGTAATCTTCCTCTGTTGGGTAATCCGGCCAGATCTCCTCAATGGATTCGTAAATTTCTCCGCCTTCTTCTTCCATAGATTGCAGGTTTTCTACCACTTCCAAAGGAGCTCCGGTCCGAATTGCATAGTCAATCAATTCGTCTTTGGTAGCCGGCCAAGGCGCATCACTGAGATAAGAGGCCAATTCCAATGTCCAATACATAGCTATGGTTTGATTTTAAAATTTTTGCAAAAATAATTTTTAAAGCCAATTGACCAAGTAAAAACTCTCATATTTAGAAATTATTTTGGACTTACCAATTTATATTAGGTCCAATTGTTGCTTTTGGGGTCTAATTACCCGGGTATCCACTTTACCTCCTGGGCCCCCAAATCCGTTGACAATTTCCGTGCCAATACAAAAAGATAGTCTGAAAGACGGTTAATATAGGCAAGTAGCGTGTCAGGGACAGGGTCATTTTCATGCAAATAAGAGATCATACGTTCGGCTCTGCGACAAACCGTTCGCGCAATATGACAGTATGACACTGTAGTATGCCCTCCAGGAAGCACAAAATGCGTCATCGCAGGCAAGGTAGTATTCATGATATCCATTTCTTTTTCCAAAAGTTCAACATCTTCGGTTTGAATCCGTTGTATTTTTAGACGGTTATCCTTCTTGGGTTCGGTGGCCAAAATAGCCCCAACTGTAAATAGTTTATCTTGAATTATGGCTAGTATTTTTTGGTACTGCGCATCAATACTTTGATCGCGGAGTAATCCCAACCAGGAATTTAGCTCATCCAAGGTGCCGTAACTTTCTATACGGATGTGGTGTTTTGGGACACGTGTTCCCGTAAAAAGCGATGTCGTTCCTTTATCGCCTGTTTTAGTATATATTTTCATCCTTAACCTTATAGTTAATGGTTAGTTTTCCTTTTCATGTCTTCTTTTACCTTCCATAAATTTTCGAGACTTTCTTTTTTGTCGCCCCCGTTTGTTGGAAAACAAAACCACAAAATAGATGATCGCAAGTACCGCTAAAATGATATAAAGGGTATAATCCATCGGACGTTGTTTACCTAAAGTTAAATCTTTACAACCTAATGTAAAAATGCTGCTTTACTTGTTCTTTTCGTATAAAGAGTAAACCACAGCAAAAAAGGTCGATACTCACTGTTATTTTGGGGTGCTTGATGAGTTTTTCCCATGCGGTATGGAAATTCCGTTGCTTGTGGATGTTTGCAATAACAACAAGGCTATCATTATGGAGGGCAAAGTCTGAAAACGGGATATCCTGTTTGCGCTGTGGGATGGTTTCAAAATAAAGCAGGTCTACAGGAGATTTTTCGGACTGCATCGCATTATTTTCAGATTTCAGCAGTTGTTGTAATCCCAAATTACCCTCTACGTGAAGTGTTTCGAACCCGAAGTAATTCCAGCTCCTTAAAACAAGATCTTCTAAGGTATCTCCTGTTTTTTTTGACTTCCGATACAGGCATCGGGTGAGGTAATTGAAAACAAAAGGGGAATGAACACCATGGGCATTGGTGGATTTTAAAAGGAATTTCAGATAATTAAACATACCAATTTTGTGAGTTCGATCGCAGTGAAGAACTACAGGAAAAATGCTATCTCGACTGCCTGTACGTTCCTTCCTTGCCGGTAGGCGGGCGCTCGACATACATTTTTTAGTTTTCTTGAATGGCTGATAGCTCAAACCAACGTTCTGTTTTTTGATCCAATTCGGTTTCCAGTTCCCCCAATGCTATGGATAATTGATCAATACTTTCACCGGACAATCCTTCTTCCGTGAATTTTTGTTGGAGCTTCTTTTTTTGTTCCTCCAATTGCTGGATGCTGTTTTCCAGCTGTTTGAGTTCCTTTTGTTCCGAATACGTTAGTTTTGGGGAATCATCCTTTTCTTTCCACTGCTTTTTTTCCGTTTTGATCCCTGACTTGAATTGCCTTTCTTCTTCTACTTTACTGGCTTCATACGCCTGATAATCGGAATAGTTACCTGGAAAATCCTCGATTACACCATCACCCTTGAACACAAAAAGATGATCCACAATCTTGTCCATAAAGTACCTATCGTGCGATACCACAATCAAGCACCCTGGAAAATCCAACAGAAAATTTTCGAGAACGTTCAGGGTAACAATATCTAAATCATTGGTAGGTTCGTCCAAAATCAAAAAATTGGGATTTTGTATAAGTACAGTGCATAGGTAAAGCCTTTTCCGTTCACCTCCGCTCAGTTTTTCCACAAAATCGTACTGTTTTTTCCGGTCAAAGAGAAAACGTTCCAAAAGTTGTTGTGCAGAGATTTGTTTTCCCTTTTTCAGGGGAATGTAATCCCCAAATTCCCGAATCACTTCAATGACCTTTTGCCCTTGCTTTACCGGTATTCCTTTTTGTGTGTAATAGCCAAACTTTATGGTATCTCCAACAACGATTTTCCCGATATCTACACTTTCATTTTCCGTTAAAACATTCAGAAAGGTGGACTTTCCCGTTCCGTTTTTCCCAATAATACCCACCCTCTCGCCTTTGGTAAAACTGTAATCAAATTTGTTCAGAATGATTTGTTCCCCGTAGGATTTGCCAAGATTGTGCAGCTCTACAATTTTACTGCCCAAGCGTTCCATGTTCAATTCCAGTTGCACCTGGTGCTCATTTCTTCGTTGATGGGCAAGGGACTTTATTTTATGAAAATCGTCTATACGAGACTTTGATTTGGTTGTACGTGCCTTGGGTTGCCTTCGCATCCAGTCCAGTTCTTTTCTAAAAAGAATCCTGTTCTTGTGCTGCTCCACGGCTTCCCGCTCCATACGGGCTTCCCTTTTCTCCAAATAATAGCTGTAATTACCCTTGTAGCCGTATAGCGTATTGTTGTCCAGTTCAAGTATTTCATTGCAGACCCGTTCCAAAAAATAACGGTCGTGAGTCACCATGAAGAGGGTTATTTTCCCCTTCTTGAAAAAATCCTCCAACCATTCTATCATTTCCAAATCCAAGTGGTTGGTGGGCTCATCCAGAATCAGAAGGTCCGGTCGGTTAATGAGCGCATTGGCTAGTGCCAATCGTCTTTTCTGACCCCCGGAAAGGGTTTCCACTTTTTGTTGTAAATCGGTTAGGTTGAGCTTGAATAGAATTTGCTTGTACAGGGTTTCAAAATCCCAAGCCCTGAAACGCTCCATGGCATCAAACGCCTTTTGATAGCTTTCTTGGTCTTCCGTATTTTGAAGAGCCTTTTCGTACCTCGCAATTACCTGTAGTACTTCGTTCTCTGAATCAAAAATAGTTTCTTCAATAGTAAGATTGGGGCGTAAGTCAGGTTCCTGGGGGAGGAATGAAATACGAATACCCTTTCTTTTGATGATCTGTCCTGTTTCCGGCTCATCCAAACCGGCCATAATATTCAAAATGGAGGTCTTGCCGCTACCATTTTTAGCAATAAGGGCAATTCTTTGGTCTTTGTTGATGCCAAAAGATATGTTGGAGAACAAGGTAAGTTCCCCATACGATCTTGAAATGTTCTCTACGGTGAGGTAGTTCATCAATGGAAAATTTTAGGGCTGCTTCAACCAAAAAGCATACCTGATCGCTAAAATCAACATCAATGGAATGTTTAATGGGGACAACACCTGAACCCTTAGAATCCAGATGACTAGCATCAGTCCCATACAGCCCAAGGCAAACCACAGGTACTTTGGTAGCCACGTTGCTTTTTCTTTGGACAACAAAAAGAACGCCACTATTGCGTTACCTGGCAACAACCATAAAAAGTTAAAATTATTTTGGGTAACTACGTGATCTGTGGCTAACCAAAGCAATAGAATGCTCATACCGGCAAGCCCCGAGATCAGGAAGAGTACAAAATCTAACCAACGATTACGTGTACCGTGTCTTATATCCAGATAGGTGATCATCAATACAAAAAGCAGTAATAGCGAAAACCAGAACAATGGAGAGGTCATAAATGTACTACGGTTGGAAGGTTCCGGGTAGTCCAGTATCGTCCTTTCCCGCTTTACCAGAGGATTCCCGCTTTTTGTGGTATTGGTTAATTGGTGCATAGCGTAATAGGGTGCAAACATTTGCTCAGGCACCTTGGTTGTTCTGTCAGTAATTCCACCAAAGGCCAGTTCAATCCCAAACGCCCCCCAGGAATTCGTAGGTAAAAACTCTCGTACAAGCTGTCGGAACGTATACTGTTTTTTGAGGTGGTTACCGCCAAAGGCAATACCATCACCAAATTGTGCCTTGAGTACTACAGCAACAATGTTTGAGCAATTATTGAATAACGGATCGTACAAATAGTCCCGATTTTCCGGACGATAGTTGTTTTCGAAAAACTGAAACAGTTGATTGGCTTCGGCGGCTGTTACATCCAATATTTGTTCCCGTACCCAGCGTTTTTCATATTCGTATTCAAACAAAAAACGCTCAAAACTGGATCTGCTTAACGAGTAAATAAGTTTTCCTTTAGCAAAATTGAGATAGAAATTTGGTCGATCAAAGTCAAAGGTACCGTAGTTGTATACGATATCCAGGCCCAGTACGGAGTCTTGAACGCGGAAAGCCGTGTGTCCGAATGCAGAATACAGTTCATCCCCTGCGCCACAAGTCATTATGCTAATCTGTGCCTGGTTCGATAGCTGAGGTATGCCTTGTGCATCTAATACAAAAACCGAAAGACATGAAAGCAGTACGTGGATGGTTTTCCTCATAATTGTCGAGCGCAAATATCTGCAATATTGTATTTGCTCCGTGACAGATAAAAAAGAAAACTTAAATTTTAGCGTATTTTTATCAAAAGCCAGAAGAATGAAGCAACACCTTCCGAATTTGATTACACTACTCAACTTGTTTTTTGGTTGTGTTGCTGTGGTTTTTGCAGTGATGAATCGGTTAGAAATTGCTGCTGTTTTTGTATTTCTGGGAATACTTTGTGATTTTTTAGACGGTTTGGCGGCCCGGGCGTTAAAAGTAGCCTCGCCTCTGGGAGTGCAGTTGGATTCACTGGCGGACATGGTTACCAGTGGGGTAGTTCCGGGGATCGTAATGTTTCAGTTGTTGAACATGGCGGAAAAGGGGGGATGGAATCTGGATTTGTTTGGCATACACACCGATCTAAAGCTATTGCCCTTTTCAGGATTCTTAATTACCCTGGCATCTGCATACCGATTGGCAAAATTCAATTTGGATGAGAACCAGGTTTCTTATTTTAAGGGTCTACCCACTCCGGCCAATGCGTTGTTCATCCTTTCTTTCCCTTTAATACTACTATATCAAAACAATGAATCACTCAATACTATTATTTTGAACGAGTGGTTCCTCATTGCAATAACGTTATTGAGCGTATTCCTCTTAAATTCAAGCATTACGTTGTTTGCATTAAAATTTGAGAACTGGAGTTTTAAGGATAACGCCGTGAAATATTTATTCTTGATAGGTAGTCTTGTATTGTTACTCACCTTGAAATTTTTGGCTATTCCAGCAATTATACTTTTTTACATTTTTAGTGCGATAATCAATACAACCACTCAAACCTAAAACCACCTACTACTTTTGTCGTAAGTATAAGAAAAAAACCAAACAACTGCTATCGCTTCAGTTCGCTTTTGTAAGGTTTATAGCTATCACATGATGAGCTTTTCCTTAAAAATGAAAGCCACGGAAAAGTAGTAATAATTCTCTCATCAACAGGATTTTGACGTTGGGTTACTTTCCCCATGGAGGAGAGAAAAGGGGGGATTGGAGTAAGAGTTCAATAGCGCCACGCTGGTCTTTGCTGTATGGCAGCTAAAACTCCAGTTTCTTCTTGCGCAGTTCAAAGTTTTGTCCTAAGTATACTTTACGTACCATTTCATCCTTGGCTAATTCTTCGGGAACACCTGCTTTGAGGATCCCCCCTTCGAACATCAGATAGGAACGTTCCGTGATAGCCAGGGTTTCCTGAACGTTATGGTCCGTTATTAAGATACCGATGTTCTTGGTTTTTAGCTGTGCAACAATACGCTGAATATCTTCTACCGCTATTGGGTCTACTCCTGCGAAGGGTTCATCCAACAGAATAAACTTGGGGTCTGTTGCCAAAGCCCGTGCAATCTCAGTTCTACGACGTTCTCCTCCGGAGAGCAGGTCACCACGGTTTTTCCGTATGTGGCCTAATCCAAACTCATCGATCAGGCTCTCCATCTTCATGTGCTGTTCTTTTTTGGAGAGTTGGGTGGTTTGCAGTACGCTAAGAATGTTATCCTCAATACTCAATTTGCGAAAGACAGAGGCTTCCTGGGCCAAATACCCAATCCCGTTTTGTGCCCTTTTGTACATTGGAAATTCCGTGATCTCCATGTCGTTGAGAAAGATCTTTCCCCCATTGGGTTTAATCAAGCCCACGATCATGTAGAAAGAGGTGGTCTTTCCAGCCCCGTTAGGTCCCAGGAGCCCTACGATTTCGCCTTGGCGTACTTCCAGGGAAATCCCTTTTACCACTTTTCGGCCCCGGTAGGCTTTCATAATATTTTCTGCACGTAGAACCATAGCTAAGCTCCAAAGCTAATTAAAACCTCCTTGTATTCCCGACATCTTTTGGAATTCCTTAACCTTCATTGGCTTCCAGGGCCTCCCAGTATTCATAGGCACGTCTGAGGTGGGGGACCACGATGGTTCCCCCAACAAGCGTTGCAATCCCCATGGTTTCCATAACTTCCGCTTTAATTGCACCTTGTTTTTTGGCGCTTTCCAGGTGATATTTCACACAATCATCGCAACGTAACACAGCTGAAGCCACCAATCCCAAAAGCTCTTTGGTTTTGCTATCGAGCGTACCCGGCAAATAGGCGTTGGTATCCAGGTTAAAAATCCGCTTTAGGAGTTTGTTGTTGTCTTGTAGTAACTTTTCGTTCATTTTAGCCCTATAGGCGTTGAACTCTTCTACGGAATCAGGCATTTTTAATTGCTTTTTCTTTTTTCTTTTCCCTTTTTAAAACCATTTTGGAAATGTAGATACTCACTTGATACAATACCAGAACCGGGATGGCAACCACAATTTGACTGGCAACATCCGGAGGCGTGATAATGGCGGATAGCAGTAAAACTATTACTAGGGCAATTTTTCGATATTTTTTCAGAATTTCAGGTGTAACCAATCCTACTTTGGTCAGAAAATAGATAACAATGGGGAGTTCGAACATGATCCCACAGGCAATCACCGCTGCCCTAACCGTACCAATATACGAAGCGAGGTCAATCTCGTTAGTAACCTGTTGACTCACTTGATACGTTCCTAAAAAGTTTATGGATAGTGGGGCTACAACATAATATCCAAAAAGCACCCCCAAAAAGAACAGGAGTGATGCTGTTAAGATAAATCCGCGAGAATGCCTTCGTTCCTTTTCGTAAAGGCCGGGGCTGATAAACCGCCATAGCTCCCAGAGAATATAAGGGAAGCCAACAATTACCCCTGCCCATATAGACGTCCAGATATGAGCCGAAAATTGACCGGCCATCAGCCTACTTTGAATCGTAAAGGGCAATTCATCACCGCAAAATTCTGAGGTTATCCCAAAAAAAGTGGCTACGCTACAAAAGAATTTATAGGTAGGAAAGTCCAGGTTTTTTGGCCCGAAAATGATAGTGTCAAAAATAAATCCCCTCATGATAAAAGCGCCACATCCAATGATCACAATAGCAAGGGTAGAACGGATAAGGTGCCAACGCAACTCCTCCAAATGGTCTAAGAAGGACATCTCATTATGATCTTTATGATCTTGTTGTTTTTTTGCCATTAGGAGATCCCTTCGTTTAATAAATTATGCAGGTGTACCACCCCGTGGTACATCCCGTCTTCCATCACCAGCAATTGTGAAATACCATATTCCCTTAGTACTTCCAATGCTTTAACGGCAAGAACATCCGGCGCAATTGTTTTAGGATTGGAAGTCATGATATCTCTGGCTTTAATAGTGTTGATGTTGTCGAACTTGCTCAGCATACGCCGAATATCACCATCTGTGACCACTCCTATAACCGTATTTCCGTCCATTACGGCAGTAGCCCCTAACATTTTTTCAGAAATTTCAACAATTACTTCCTTGACACTGGCATCTGCAGTAACTGCCGGTTTTAAGTTATTGCCAACAATATCGGCCACCCTTAGATACAGTCGTTTTCCCAAAGCTCCACCAGGATGAAATTTGGCGAAGTCCTCGCTACTAAACCCTTTGAGTTGTAACAACGCAATGGCCAGAGCATCTCCCATGACTAATTGCGCAGTAGTGCTCGTAGTAGGTGCGAGGTTATTGGGGCACGCTTCTTTTTCTACAAAGGTATTAAGGGTAAAGTCCGCCTGTTTGGCCAAAGGAGATTCCATATTTCCTGTAATCCCAATGAGTTTATTATTGCCCCGTTTGATTAATGGGATTAGCATTTTTATCTCCTCGGTGTTGCCACTTTTAGAAAGGCATATCACCACATCATTTCGCTGTACCGTACCAAGATCTCCATGTATGGCGTCGGCAGCGTGCATAAAGATAGCGGGTGTGCCTGTAGAGTTGAAGGTAGCTACGATCTTGGCAGCGATTACCGCACTTTTTCCGATGCCAGATACTACGACCCTCCCTTTGGATTCCAGGATACAAGTAACGGCGCCTTCAAAATGTTGATCTAAATGGGAGATTAATGCTCTAATCGCCTCACTTTCATTTTCGAAAGTCTGCTTGGCAATTTCAAGAATACTACTGTCTGCGTCCAAAGTAATTAGTAAATATTTGGGTTGTATTACTAAAAGAATGTGTTATATTTAAGTCTACAAAACTAAATAAATCTATATAGTTCACATAGAAAGCGCCCCGATTAAAAACTAACCAAAGACTTCCAAAGCTATCGGCGCAGTAATGTGGTATAAACAGAAATACTAAAATGGGTTTGACGACGGATTTGCAGGGTGCTTTAAAAAAGTATTTTGGTTTTGATCAATTCAAGGGGCTTCAGGAAGATGTTATTGAAAACGTACTAGAAGGCAAAGATACCTTTGTCATTATGCCTACCGGAGGAGGAAAATCCCTTTGCTACCAGTTACCGGCACTGATGAAAGGAGGTACTGCCATTGTGGTATCTCCCCTTATCGCGCTAATGAAGAATCAGGTTGATGCCATAAGAGGCGTTTCAGAAGAGCATGGTATTGCACATGTGCTCAACTCTTCCCTGACCAAGATGGAAATTAGGCAGGTGATGTCTGATATCACTTCCGGAATAACCAAACTGCTTTATGTGGCGCCGGAATCGCTAACCAAAGAAGACTATGTAGAATTTTTAAGGACCGTAAAGCTTTCCTTTGTTGCAGTGGATGAAGCCCATTGTATTTCAGAGTGGGGGCATGATTTTAGACCCGAATACCGAAATCTGAAGAATATTATCGCTCGTTTGGGGAGTGAAATTCCGATAATTGGACTTACTGCAACGGCCACTCCAAAGGTACAGGAGGACATCATTAAGAACCTGGGCATGCAGGATGCCATGGTTTTTAAAGCTTCCTTTAATCGTCCGAACTTATTTTACGAAGTACGACCAAAGACAAAAGCGGTTGACGCTGATATCATTCGCTTTGTAAAGCAAAATCAAGGAAAATCAGGGATTATTTATTGCCTCAGTAGAAAAAGAGTGGAAGAATTGGCCCAGATGCTTCAAGTGAATGGTATTAGTGCCGTTCCTTATCACGCCGGGTTTGATGCTAAAACGAGGACCAAATACCAGGACATGTTCTTAATGGAAGAGGTGGATGTGGTAGTGGCGACGATTGCTTTTGGAATGGGTATTGATAAACCGGACGTTCGGTTTGTAATTCACCATGATATTCCCAAAAGCATAGAAAGCTATTACCAGGAGACCGGAAGAGCAGGAAGAGATGGGGGAGAAGGGCATTGTTTGGCCTATTACTCCTATAAGGATGTGGAAAAACTTGAAAAATTCATGTCCGGAAAGCCCGTGGCGGAACAAGAAATTGGTCAAGCCTTGCTACAGGAAATTGTGGCCTATGCTGAGACCTCAATGTCCCGTAGAAAGTTTATCCTCCACTATTTCGGAGAAGACTTTGACGAAATAAATGGTGAGGGAGCTGACATGGACGACAATACACGAAATCCGAAACCCAAAGAAGAAGCAAAGGATAACGTAGAGAAATTGTTGCGAACGGTCAAAGAAACCTCGGAAAAATTTAAGACCAAGGAAATTGTTCGTACACTGGTTGGAAAGACAAATGCCTTGATATCTGCGCATAAAACGGACGAAAAATCAGTTTTTGGTATCGGAACTGATAAGGAAGAACACTATTGGATGGCCTTGATTCGGCAGGTAATCGTTGCGGGTTTATTGCAAAAGGAAATCGAACAGTATGGGGTTTTACATTTAACTGAAGCCGGAAGATCCTTTCTGGAGCAACCGAATTCCTTCTTAATGACCAAGGATCATAAATACAAGGAGGAGGATAGCGCAGTGTTTTCCGTTAATGGTAAAGCCTCCGGGGGAGCTGCGGACGGAAAGCTTTTGGGGTTATTAAAGGATCTTCGAAAAAGAGAGGCTAAAAAGAACGACGTACCTCCTTTTGTAGTATTTCAAGATCCTTCCTTAGAAGACATGGCATTAAAATATCCAATTACCATGGAAGAGTTACTTAATGTCCATGGTGTAGGCGAAGGCAAGGCCAAAAAATACGGAAAGCCTTTTGTGGCGCTTATCAACACTTATGTTTCGGAGAATGATATTCTACGACCGGATGATCTGGTTGTGAAAAGTACTGGTGCCAATTCGGGACTAAAACTATATGTGATACAAAGTGTGGACCGCAAACTGTCGCTGGATGATATAGCAGCGGCAAAGGGACTTGCTCTGGAAGAGCTTATTAAGGAAATGGAACAAATCGTCTTTAGCGGGACAAAATTGAATCTGAATTATTGGGTGGATGAGATTTTAGATGAGGATCAACAAGAAGAAATACACGATTATTTTTTAGAAGCCGATAGCGACTCTATTTCTGAAGCCATGAAAGAATTTGATGGGGAATATGAAGAAGAAGAACTACGTATTTATCGACTCAAGTTCATGAGCGAAGTGGCCAACTAGGGGGCCAGGTAATGAAACGGCCAATACTTAAGATTTCTGAGCACCATATACAACACAATTACGATCAAGACAATCCAAGGTGTCATTTTCCGATAAAAAAGGCTGGTGGTATTTGGGGTAAATACACGCATAGCAAGTTCCGCTCCAATTAAAAGTAATCCGGGAATAAATAAGAGATTGTGGCTTAGTGAGTCTACAATCCGGAAATGGAGCAGATCGTGTAATGCCCTTTGACTGCCACAACCCGAACAATAAATTCCCATATGATGATGAATAGGACATTTTGGAAAAAAAAATTGTCCGTCGGGGTTGAAGAAGAAAAACAGGGGTACTACCAGAAGCAGCAATACCCCTAAAATAAAATATCCTTTTCGTTTAAAAGTCACCACTACTCAATGCTCCTAAAAACGCAAAACCAAATATTGCCAGGTAAATTATCCAAAGCAATATAGAAAGTCCTGCACCGACCAGGGCCCAGGTCCTTGCATTCTTCGAAGCCCTAAGCGCCTCTTCGTATTCCCCTCTTGCATACGCCTCGTTTACCCTCGATGCAAAAATTATGCTTGCAATTCCGGTAGGAATGCAGCAAAAAATAGTGCTTAGGATAGCCCAAACCAGGTAATTATCCGGTTTAGGAGGTAAGTTTCCATGATTTTCCATGATGCTTTCTTTTAATCGATCTCAATTCCAAATTGCTCATAGATCTCCTTCTGTTGCTCCATATAAGCTTCCCATCCTCCAACGGCAACAACCTGAACTACTACCATAATAATCGCAACAAGTGCAAGAACTAACCCAATGATTGCAATAACCTTAGCCGTTTTTAATTGGCCATAGTTGGAATATAGCTCTGGGTTTTCCCGATACATTTTTTCATCTTTTCGTACAAGAAAAAATGCGATTCCCGAAAACAGAAGCCCTCCAATTCCTGCACTAAAACAACAACAAATGAAAGATATAATTCCCAGCACAAGGGATATGGTAGCATTCGGCAGTTTTTGTTGTTCCATAATTTAAAGGTTTAGTGGATTAGTTTTATAAAATAGTTGATAAGTATTAAGGCTACGCTGGCTATACTAAAAACAATGACCAAAAAGTTGATAGATTTTGCTCTCGAAAATCGATCAATGATCAGGAGAAAAAACAAAGGGATGAGGGTATAAATTGCGGGATACAGAGTAAACGCAGCGACAAATTCACCCTCAAATAAAAGTAGCACCGAACGTTGCAAACCACATCCGGGACACTCCAAACCAAAAAACTTCTTGCTCATGCAGGGCAGCATGTGTTGTTCCAAATGACTCAATAAATAGAATACTAAAAGTTGCATTTAGCTTGATGCTTTCCACGCTGAAAATACTATTATTTTTGTTTGTTTAACAAGAAGAGACAAGTTTTTTGCACTATGGGAACCATCGTTGTTGGAGATTGGGTAGAGGTCATTGATGAAACCATCAAAGGGAAGGTAGTAGGTGTTACCGGGAAACAGATTACGATAACAACGGAAGATGGTTTTTTATTGGAATTTGAGGTTTCGCAGCTGGTAAAAACGGAAGGGGAGATAAAAGTGACGAATTATGAAGCCTATCAGGTAAAGCAACAGAAGAAGATTCCCCCAAAAAAAGCGACCCAAAAACGCAAACCGAAAGAACGTAACGCCCCCAGGATGGAGGTAGACCTACATGTTCATCAACTTACCACCTCAACCAAAGGCATGACCAATCACGATATGCTCAACCTACAGCTGGAAACTGCAAAAAGACAGCTGGAATTTGCCATTCGGAAACGTATTCCGAAAGTCATTTTCATTCACGGAGTGGGGGAAGGGGTTTTAAAAACAGAGCTCAATTACCTCTTTAAAAAATACCCGGTGGATTTCTATGACGCTGACTATCAAAAATATGGTTTGGGCGCCACAGAAGTGTTTATTTATCAGAATCTTTAATTAGTTGTGGTAGTAACGATGCCAAAAACATAGGTTTCTATTACAGGAGCGGCATTGCCGTTGCTGTCTTCCACAATAAAATCGGTTAAAGTCAATGTATGATTGAAGGTAGGATTTTCGGGGGTACTGTCGGTATCTTCGGTGGTAGTAATCGATAGTGTCCCGGAAACGGTTTGGAATTCGTTTTCCAAATCGGAGGAATCAGGCGTTTCTGCGCATATGAGGCCCTCATCTACGATCCGCCGGAATACTTTATTAGAAAAGACAGCAGTGGTATCATTCACTGCGCCTCCCAAAGAGAAAGTTCTCGGATCAGTAGTTACTTGATTGACCAAAAATGAATTGGGAAATTCAAAGTCAACAACTTCGTCATTAAGCAGTTGAACTAATTTTACAGTAGCTGTTTCGGTTGGACAAAGGGAAATAGCAATGGTTGAGTAATTGGCAAATTCCAGGTCAACACTGCTGGCAGTCGTTGTGGTATATGTTCCGAAATCCAAGCCGGGTTCATCGGTGATCCGCTCGTTGCTCTCATTAGTAAGCGTCAAATCTGTAATATTGATATCGTGTCTATAGGTTTTAGTCGTATTAGTTACGGTATCTACCGAAGTAACCAAATTTACCGTTCCGGCACTTGCTGTTGTTTCTTGCAACACCCCAGGGGTTAAGGGAGGAATATCGCTGCAGAAGTAGCTGTTTGATACATTTTCCGAAAAAAGTCGGTAAGTTAGGACGGATTGCGATTCCAGATTACTCGTAATGGTTTCCGCTGCAGTTTCATTTTCGATTAAACCGGACTGAAGGTCCAGTATTAGCGATTCATCCTCTATTATCTTAAAAAACAATACTCTTTCAGTATCTTCCTGTTCAAACAACAAAGGACAAAAATCAACTGTTCCCCCATCAAAATCTATATTTTCAATCTGCAGATCTCCATCGCTACATCCCCATCCAATCAGAAGGGTAAAAATGATTGCAACTTTTTTCATGGGGTTAAATTTAATGTAAATCCAATGTATTGTGTTAAGAGACATTCTGCAATTTGGAATAAATTAACGTAAGAATAGCTAATTTTAGGGCCTTTAAATTTCGAGATGGTATGCAGAAGGTTTACTTAGACAATGCAGCAACAACACAAGTAAGGGAAGAAGTAATTGTTAGGATGCAAGAGGTATTGACCGAGCACTACGGGAATCCGTCCTCCTCCCACAGTTTTGGACGTTCGGCTAAAACAGCTATCGAGAAAGCCCGAAAAACCATAGCACGATACCTAAATGCACATCCTTCCGAGATCATCTTTACCTCGGGCGGGACCGAGTCGGACAACATGATTCTACGCTGCGCTGCACGTGATTTGGGCGTACAGGCGATTATCACCTCTAAAATAGAACATCATGCGGTACTCCACACAGTTGAAGAATTACAAAAGGAATATGGGATTGCGGTTCATTATATACGATTGGATGCACATGGCAATCCCGATTTAAAGCATTTGGAGACCTTGTTAGAAAATGAGGGTAAGAAAAAAATAGTAAGCTTAATGCATGTTAATAATGAGATCGGCAATCTCATTGATGTAGATGCGGTGGCTACCCTGTGTAAGCAATACGATACGTTATTCCATTCTGATACCGTGCAGTCCGTAGGGCATTTGCAGTGGGATGTGCAGAAAACTCCAATTGATTTTTTGGTCGCTGCTGCCCACAAGTTCCATGGGCCTAAAGGAATTGGTTTTGCCTTCATACGAAAAAACACCGGATTAAAGGCGTTAATTGTTGGGGGTTCACAAGAACGGGGTTTTAGAGCCGGTACGGAGCCCTTCCATAATATTATCGGATTAGAACAAGCTATGGTGACAGCCTATGAACATTTGGCAGAAGAAAAACATTATGTTTCCGAGTTAAAACAGTATTTTATTGCGAAAATAGCACAGGAAATCCCTGGGGTCGCGTTTAACGGATTGTCAGGAGATATGGAGCAAAGCACCTATACTTTGGTCAATGTACGCCTACCTTTTGACCCACAAAAATCGCTAATGCTGCTGTTCCATTTGGATTTAAAAGGAATTGCCTGCTCTAAAGGAAGTGCTTGCCAATCCGGGAGTGATATGGGGTCGCATGTACTTCAGGAAATCTTACCCGAAGAAGAACTCAAAAAACCGTCTTTACGTTTTTCTTTTTCCAAGTATACCACCAAGGCGGAATTGGATTACACCATAACGGTGCTAAAAGAGTTTGCCAGCAGTTAGCTTCTTTTTTTTCTTTTTTTCTCTTTGTCGTACGGGAATTTTCGGGAAGCGGCTTTCATCATTTTGTCAATGAGTTCATCTGTATTCTTCCCACTTTTCTTGGTGATCTCTTTCTCGTATTTCCAAAGTAATTTACCCGAGCCCCCATCACTTATTTTTATGCCAATTCGTCCATAGTTAGCATCCCCGCGGAAGTAGTCAAAAAGATTGAAATTGGTAGAAACCCCTTTGGAAAGTAATACATTCAAATCCAGGCTGCCACTAATTATACCATCGACCCCAAGCATTTCAGATAATTCTTTTACGGTGTAAATATCGATATTGGTATAGTTTACCCCATTTTTGTTCAACAAGGCGTTGGTTTCCTTTACGTTCTGAAAATCTACATTGAATTTTTTTCTCCTTTTCCGGATAGAAAAATAAGTTTCCAGTGCATCCTGAACAGCATATCCTTCGCGCTCGGCAAGTTCTTTTAGTTCCTTTTCAGAAACGTTCTGCTCTAAATCCAATTGCGTAATAAAGGGAACAATCGCCAATAACTCATGTTGCATACCCAATTCATTGAAACGAGTACTTTCATAAATATCTTTCTGCGCGGTTAAAGCCCAACCGGAAACCATTACTAGAAAAAAAAGAAATCTTCTCATAATTTCTGTCAAAAGCGCATATTTATTTTGAGATTCAGTATTCGTGATGTCAAAAAATTTGGGACAGCAAATTGTTGCTGTGTATCTACATCTCGCACCCACGTATTGGTTATGGCGTTTTGGTTGTTGAACAAATTAAAAATCTCAAACCCCACATCTAATTCCTTAAATCCATGTAACCAATGTCCTTTTGGAAAGGTGGTATTACTGTCCGCAAAAATATAGGAAATGCCCAAATCAGCACGCCTATAATCTCTTAATCTATTCTGAAAATTATAGGGATCTTCGTTACTTGGAGAACCTCCTGGCACACCGGTATTGTACAGTAGATTTAAATACAGCTTTACATTTGGAATAGTTGGCATGTAGTCCTGAAACAATATACCCAACTTGAAACGTTGGTCAGTAGGTCTCGAAATATACCCTCTCCCTCCAATGTTTTCTTCGGTCTTTAAATAGCCAAGACTTACCCAGGATTCCGCTCCGGGAACAAAAGTGCCATTAAGTCTTAAATCCATTCCAAAAGCATAGGCTTCCGAGATGTTATCCGCGCGATACCGTATTCTGACATCCTCAATGGTGTAGGTATTAACGTCATTAAGTTTCTTGTAATAGATTTCGCTGACCAGGGTAAAAGGACGCTCAAACATCGAAAAACTAAACTCGTTTCCTCCGACAATGTGCACAGACCGTTGCGCTTTTACATCTGGATTTACCCTACCCATAATATCTCTTAGTTCACGGTAAAGCGGGGGTTGCTGATAGCTACCAAACGCCAACCGGAATAACATATCTTTCTTCCAGTTAGGCTTGATGGCAAATTGTGCCCTCGGGCTGAATATAAATTGACGATTGGTTTCAAAGGTTTCCCCGGAAAGTGCCCAGGATTGCGCCCGTATACCAACATTGTAGTATACATCATGCTCTCCCCATTTTGTTTGATTACCAACCTGAATAAAACCGGAAAATCTATTGGTAGTAACAAAATTGGTAGCCCGGGCACCTTCGAAGGGAACAATATCCGCATCAAAGGGCTCTTCCGGCTGATTGTTACTAAATTCGGGATTAGGCGGGCGAATTAAAAAGCCGGCAGAGTCCAAAAATTCAGCTTCGTTCAGCCTATCCCTAAAGTCTTCATGACTATACTTAACCCCCCATTCGAGAGTCTTGTTCCCTTTCTTAAGGATCCCCCGGTGGGAAGCGTTTAAGATTAAGGCATCTAACTGATTCCTGGCGCGATTGAATTGCGCGCCAATACCCCTAGGGTTTATTGCTTCTCCTAAATTTTCATCCCCCAGATCCGTAATGACATCTGCAAGTTCATAAGCAGCAATAAGGTCTGTAAATTCTTCCTCAATCGCGTGATACCCTGAAAAAGTAAAATCCATTTTTAGGCGATCGTTTGGTTCCCAGTCTGCTTTTAGCGCTCCCAGTTGTGTTTCGTATCGGGTTTGTTCTTTTCCCTCATAGTTGACTAAAAGCGCTCTGGGTTCCTGCAGTGTCCCAAAATTGGTTTGACGCACCCTGGGTTCATTTTCGTAATTGTTAATGGCGAGATTCCCCAAAAAGCTCAGGTGAAGTGTTTTCGAAATTTGATACGCCCAGTAACTCTGGGCATCTAAAAACGTTGGAATTACAGCAGTTTGTGTCTGTTGACTATTTATGAAGAGCGCATTATTCCTATAGCGAAGCCCGGAAAGCGTAGTAAGTTTTCCATTTCGGGAAACAGTTTCGAGGGTCGTAGCGGCGCCCAAAAGACTGGCGTTTACCTGAACCCCGAAATTCGTAGGGGTCTTATAGGTAATGTCCAAAACAGAGGAAAGCTTGTCGCCATATTTTGCCTGGAACCCGCCCGCAGAGAACTCCACATTTTCCACCATGCTGCTGTTTACAAAACTTAGGCCTTCTTGTTGTCCTGAACGTATCAAAAAGGGTCGGTACACCTCAATTCCATTAACATACACCAAATTTTCATCAAAATTGCCACCCCTAACATTATACTGCGTGCTTAGTTCATTGTTAAACGAAACCCCGGGAAGCAGTTTCAGGATGTTTTCTACTCCGGCATTGGCACCGGGGATTTTTTGAATTACTTCCGGGGAAATGGTAGTAATGCCTTGGGTTTCTTTTTTTCCGGTAGGAGTAACCTCGACCCCGCCTATCTGAGTAACTTCCGATTTCATGACCGGATTAAATACAAAGTTTTCATTGGTGGAGAGCAGTAAGTTTTCCAATACTACGTTTTGATGGCCGAGATGCGAAAAAGTAATGGTAACCTTGGTATCTGCTATTATTTCGAGCAGATAATACCCGTTGTTTGCTGTGGAGGTGCCCTTTGAGCCGGAAGCTATGTTCACATTAGGAATAGGGGTATTATCTTCATCTAACACGAAACCTGAGATTGTTGCGGTCTGGGCCAGTCCAAAATACAAGGGCAGGATGAAGATTAAAAAAACGTTGCCAACGGCTTTCAAAATTTTATTTTCTGAAAAAGATCTCCTCAAAGGTAGTAGTATTGCCTACATTATCGCTAACGACCACCTTAAGAACACATTGCGTCTGCTCGGCAATTTTGTCATCAAAATTATAGGATATGGTACGGGTTTTGGGTTCGTATTCCATCAATATCCATTCACCGTTGATAGTGGCATTATAAGAGGCTATTCCACTCAGGTCATCGGAAATTTGAAGGCTGAGGTAGCGGTAGTTGTTCAACCACTGCCGGGGTTTGAAGTTTTTGGGCCTGATCTCGGGAGCTACGGTATCCCTGGCAAGGGTAAAAGTACCTAGATTACGAATCCTTGCATTAAACGTTGTGCCGCGTTTATAGGTTTTAAAATGTTCTGGTTTTCCGTTATCGTCCAATCGGGCAATGAATAACTGTTTTCTTTCCGCCGGACTAAATTTGGAAACATCAAAACTTAGTGTAAAATTGCGATGTACCGGAGTCCTTTTATTGTGGATGACCACAGTATCACTTCCTTTTTTTAGATCGATGTAAAAATCATCATAAAAAGTGTTCCGGGGGAAATACACTTTGGCGCCTCGGAGATCGAAGCTGTTGGGTTTGTTGGCTACCAGCCAAAAATCCGTTTTATCGGCTTCTTTGGAGATTTTTACTTCTTGTCGTTTCCCCTCAACAGGAATAATAACTTTAGTAGTGTTTCCGGCTACATCGGCGATCTCCACCGCTACCGTATAGTTCAGCTCCTCTTTCACCGAAATAATGCCCTTGTTATATAATTCCTTGTAGATGGAAAGTCTATTGGAATCTTCCTTGAATAATTTTTGGATCCGACGTCGGAACTGTCCATAATAGGGATAATCGATCAAGGTATTGATATATCGCGATTCTGCAAACGAAAAGGAGTCAAAGGTGTATTCTGAGTACACTTTACCATTCACTAACTGTTTTACCGCATAAACCCCATTTTTATTAGCCGCCATGTCCTGCCTGTCAAAACCGGTAAATCCAAACCCTATTGCTCCCGCAGCAGTTACCTTATCTGCCAGAAAACTTCCGTCGGGCTTCTTTGAGAAGCTCAGTTGTATTCGTTTTTCACTTTGATTGATTTGGGCCCCTTCGGACAGTGGATAGCCATAGAGTCCTAGGAGAGTAGGATTGGTAGCATCCCGCACAGGCACGTCATAAAGCAATGGATTTATCGGCCTTTCGGTAACACTATTCCGAATTTCAAAATGAAGATGCGGCCCGGCAGAACTTCCGGTATTGCCGCTGAAAGCGATAACCTCACCTTGTTTTACTTCCAACTCGCCATAATCCGGAAAAACCTCTACTTCGTACGATTTTTTGTTGTATTGTATATTTTTAATGTATTGCTCTATTTCAGGACCGAACTTTTGTAGATGCGCATACACAGAAGTGTGACCGTTGGGATGGGCAACATATAATGCTTTGCCATATCCCCAATGGGAAATTTTTATCCGGGTGACCGTTCCTTCAGCTATGGCATATATGGGTAGCCCTTGCCGCAACTGTGTTTTAATATCAATCCCCGCGTGAAAGTGGTTTGAGCGCAATTCCCCGAAAGTACCGGACAACACTATTGGAATATCTACCGGGTTCTGAAACATCCCTTTGGGATATTTTTCCTGAGAAATACTAACCGCAGTGGTAAGGAGAAAAAACACTAAAGGATGCCAGCGCATGGAAAAACAATTTTGGTCACGAAAGTAACCATTACCACAGAAAATGGAAAAACTGATCTTAGAAGATTCCGGTGTAGCAGCGGGATTTGAAGTTTTAAAAAAAAATATTGTCTGGTTGCCACAGGTTGGTTAACTTTGTTTGGATACGCATTGCGGTTTGCATATGGGTGAACTTGTTGAAATTGTTGACTCTCTGGAAAATAAGGTGAGTAAGCTTTTACATCGATTGGAAGTGCTAAATCAAGCAAATTCCAAGTTAAAGAATGAGCTTACACGTCTCAGGGAGGAAAATGAAAGTACCAAGGCAGTCCTAACTTCCTGGGAGGAAAAGTACAATTCTCTGAAGTTGGCAAACTCTCTGCTGGGTAGTGAGACAAACAAAAAAGAGGCAAAGCTCAAGATAAATACATTAATTCGGGAATTGGACAGTTGCATAGCGCAACTGGCCGAATAATGTGCAAAATACTATGGAGGAGAAGCTCAAAATTAAGCTTTCCATTGCTGACAGGGTCTATCCGTTAACGATTGACCCAAAGCAAGAAGAAGGCTTGCGCAAGGCGGCTAAGAACATTGACCATCTTGCGAAAAGATTTGAGCAAAATTACGCTGTTAGGGACAAGCAGGACGTACTTGCTATGTGTGCTCTGCAGTTTGCCTCTAAAATAGAGCAAGGAGGAATAAATGCTTCGGAAAGTATTGAGGTAGCCAAGGCGCGATTAAAGGCTTTGGACGAATTGGTACAACTGAAGCTGGGAGGATTAGAATAAGTTCTTTTAAATACAATATTGTTACTACCCACATTGGTATTACTTTTTTGACAAACTCAACATTATTACAATTAAAAAGGGTGAGTTTAGGTTGTAAAAGCAGGCCTTACCTGTATAAGGATCCTTGAGCAGTCTGTTAGCCCTAAACCTGTTATTAGGAGTTTGTACAAAACTTCGGCCGATGTGGGTTTTTTTTTAAACCAAACACAGGAAAAATGGATTACACCGTTACACTAATTATAGCTGTTATAGTCGGGTTGGGAGTTGGTTTTGCCATAGCAAAGATGTTGGAAAAAGGAAAAGGGGCAAAAACCATTACCAATGCTAAGAAAGAAGCGGCAATTATCGTTAAGGAGGCCAAGAAAGAGGGGGAGAATATAAAGAAAGACAAAATTTTTCAGGCTAAAGAAAAGTTTTTAGAGCTTAAGGCGGAGCATGAAAAAGTGATCATCGGTAAAGACAAAAAGATTGCAGAGGCAGAAAAACGAATTCGAGATAAGGAATCCCAAATAAGTAACGAACTTGCTAAGGAAAAGCGAATCAATGACCAGTTGATCACGCAAACAAAGGAAGTACAGCATAAAAGTGAAATACTGGAAAAGAAGCGGGCCGAGGTAGAGAAACTTCATAAGAATCAGGTTAAACAATTGGAAGTTATCTCAGGGCTTTCCGCAGAAGATGCTAAAAGTCAGCTGTTAGAGTCTCTTAAGGAAACAGCTAAAACAGATGCCATGGCCTATTTGCAGAGCACTTTGGAAGAGGCAAAACTTACCGCACAACAGGAAGCCAAGAAAATAGTAATAAACACCATACAGCGAATTGGTACCGAAGAGGCCGTAGAGAATTGTGTTTCCGTGTTTAATTTGGACTCCGATGACGTAAAGGGGCGTATCATAGGGCGAGAGGGTCGGAATATCAGAGCTATTGAGTCTGCTACCGGAGTGGAAATTATCGTGGATGATACCCCGGAGGCTATCATCCTATCTTGTTTTGATTCTGTTCGCCGTGAGATTGCACGCTTATCCCTCCACCGACTGGTAACCGATGGTCGTATACATCCCGCACGGATAGAAGAAATTGTAAAGAAGACCGAAAAACAAATTAGTGAGGAGATCATAGAAGTTGGGAAACGGACCGTAATTGATCTGGGCATACATGGATTGCATCCTGAGTTGATTAAAGCCGTAGGTAGAATGAAATACCGATCCTCTTATGGACAAAACCTGTTACAGCATTCAAGGGAAGTGGCCAAATTGTGTGGGGTGATGGCAGCGGAATTAGGGCTTAATCCAAAACTTGCCAAACGGGCAGGGCTTTTACACGATATTGGAAAAGTCCCTAACTCGGAAGTGGAGATTGAAACACCGCACGCAATTCTCGGCATGCAATGGGCGCAAAAATATGGTGAAAACAAAGAGGTTTGTAATGCCATTGGAGCGCATCACGATGAGATTGAAATGACCGGCCTTATTTCTCCTATCGTACAGGTCTGTGATGCTATTAGCGGGGCTCGACCCGGTGCAAGAAGGCAGGTTCTGGATTCCTACATCCAGCGTTTACGGGATTTGGAGGATATCGCTTTTGGTTTTAATGGTGTGCAAAAGGCATATGCCATTCAAGCGGGAAGGGAACTCCGGGTGATCGTTGAAAGTGAGAAGGTAAGTGATGATCAGGCCGCCGAACTGTCATTTAATATTTCACAAAAAATTCAAACGGATATGACCTATCCCGGACAGGTTAAGATCACTGTAATTCGGGAGACCCGATCTGTAAATGTGGCAAAATAGGTAACACCAGGGTGGGTTGTGGCATTTCCAGCACTCCACCTAAATGCTTTTATGGGTGCGTAGGTACTATTTAATTACAGGTACCGAAATGGGAACGTCCTATCATGTTATTCTTCTTCCGAGTCTTCTCCTACTTCCAAACCCTTAGCTAACTGATTTTCCATAATGTTGAGGTTCTTCAGTTTGGTCTTCCAGGTTTGCAGGGTTTCCTTCTGTCGTTGTATATTTTTAATGACATCCTGCACTACAGGATTATCTTCGGATACGTTTGAAAAGAACTGTAGATTGTTTTCCAACTGGCGTATTTCACTTTTACTTTCTTCTATTTTGCGGCGTATAAAAGTACGCTCATTACTGATCGCTCTTTGATTGTTATCCGATTTCGCTAGTTGCTTTATCTTATCACCATACTTAAACAACTCAGACTCCTGTTTGCTGATATCCAGTTTCTTAAAAAGTGCGTCAATTATTTTATTGAATTTACTGTTGATATGACGCTTGTTGTAAGGTACATGGCCATAGGATTTCCACTCGGAGATAAACTCCTTGATTTTAGACAAGTCCTTTTGACGGTTTCCGCTTAATTGGAATGCTCTAAGCCGTTCCAAACAGTTGTTTTTACGGTCATAGTTGGCGTACTCTTCCTTTTGCTCGGCATTCCTTTCCTTGTGAAGTCTGTTAAAATAATGATTGCAGGCCTCCTTAAACTCGTTCCAAATCTTATCCGAGTATTTCCTGGGGACATGGCCTATTTTTTTCCATTCGTTTTGAATGCGCTTCATCTCGGGAGTAGCCATATCATAATCATCGCTATCTTTTAAGGCTTGTGCTATTCCCAACAAGGCTTTTTTCTTCTCCAGATTGTTGTGCTGTTCTTTTTTTAGGTCCTTATAAAAACTGTTCTTTTTTCGATTGAATGCTCGTACGGCCTCTTTAAAACGAAACCAACAGTCTTCATTGGATTTTTGGGGTACTTTTCCTGCTGTAAAAAACTGCTCTCTTAGGGCTTCCATCTCTCGAATCTGCTGTTGAATTCCCTTGTGATTGTCCGCTACACGTTGTGCCAGTTCTTCGATAGCAGCAATGATCTCGTTTTTCTTTTCAAGATTTTTTTCAAAAGAAGCCTCCAGGGCGGCAAAATGTTCTTGCCTCCTGGTATGCATCGCCTTTGTAGCTTCACTGAATTTTTGCCAGATGTTCTCTCGTTGCTCTTTGGCGACAGGGCCAATCTCCTCTTTCCAGATCTTGTGAAGCGTTTGTAATTCCCGAAAGGCTTTTCCCAGATCAGGTTCTTGTTGAAGGGCTTCAGCCCGGGCAATCAACTTAAGTTTTTCTTCTAAGTTATGCTTAAAGTCAAGATCGCGAAGTTCCCGGTTTAAATGTAGAAAATCGTAAAAGATCTCAACGTGATGATGATAGGTCCGCCAAACGTCATTATAGCTGTTCCGGGGGATAGGGCCGGCATTGCGCCATTTTTCCTGGACCTCCTTAAAATTTTTATAGGTGGTATTGATATCTTCTTCAACGTTAACAAGGCCCTTAAGCTCGTCAATTAACGCCAACCGATGTTGCAGATTATCCTGTAATTGCTTTTCCAGATTTCTGTAGTAGGCATCTCGTTTTTCCCGGTAATCCTTATAGACCTCGTTAAACTGTCTTTTGGTAACGGAATTGTATCTAAAATCAATCTCGTTGCCACCGCCAGCTATAAACTCTTCTTTCTTGTGTTCCAAAAAATCCTGGAACTTTAGATCGAACTCATTTTTAATAGAATTTACATGCTTATTTATTGCCTGGACTTTTTCATTTTTTACCAGACGCTGTAGTTCTCCTACTAAATTTTCCATGCTCATAGCATGGTAATCCAGAAAAGGAATGTGGTGTCTTTTTTCGTTATCGGTATCCTCAGCATCTTCGGCATTTTCCTGGTCAATTTCCTGTAAAACGTCTTCCTGCCCTTCTTTGTCCGTGTCTGATTTTACCGCTTTGTCATCTTCTGCAGTGCTTGCCGTGGTATCTATACTTTTGTCAAGTTCTTCCCCCCCAGCAGTTTCCTGTGGTTTGTGTTCATTGCTGTCCATCCTGTTGTTCTTTAAAGGTTAGATTGATGGCCGCGGGAAAGTGATTGCTGGCTCTCCCTAAACAAAAATAAGGATTCTTACGTTGGCATTATTGAAAGGCCGGTGATTTAAACTCTTAGGAATTCCAGATTTCCCAGGCCTTCTCCGCCTGCAGTTGAAGCATCCGCAATCCGTTTTGAACCATAGCTCCACGTTTTTTGCCTTCCAGTAGAAAAGCGGTTTCCTCCGGATTATAAATTAAATCGTATAACAAATGTCGCCCGGTGATAAAGTCATACGGAATTTGAGGTTTGTCATTTACCTGAGGAAAAGTACCCACCGGACTGCAGTTTACAATCACCTGATATTCTTGAAAATGTTCCTTTCCCAGATCGGAATATGCAAATTGTTTGTTTTTGGGATTGCGCGATACAAAGGCGTAGTCTAAGCCCAACTGATCTAAGACATAAGTAATGGCTTTTGAAGCCCCTCCCGTTCCTAAGATCAATGCCTTTTTGTGCTGGGTTTGCAGCAAGGGGATAAGGGATTGTTCAAACCCATAAGCATCCGTATTGTAACCCACTAATTGGTGGTTAACAAATTTGATGGTGTTAACTGCGCCGATGGTTTTGGCCTTTTCATCTAAATCATCCAAATAGGGAATGATTTCTTGCTTATACGGAATGGTAACATTAAGGCCTTGCAGTACGTTTTGCCGTAACAAACCATCGAATTCCGAGAGGGACTCCAGATCGAAATTATCATAGCTATGATCTTCCAAACCTAAATCCGCAAATTTCCTGGTAAAATAGGCCTTGGAAAAGGAGTAGGAGATACTCCTGCCAACAAGTCCAAACTTTTTCTTACTCCTGCCGATTCCTTCCATACCAGTCTAAGCTTAGCAAAATAAAGATCCCAAAAATGACAAAGAAGACCGCGCCCCAGGTTTCCATATCGCCAAAATCAGGCCAGTAGCGTTGGTAATTTGTAATAATGGGGTCACCATTCGAGTCAATTAACGGGTTACCCGAACCATCCAATTTAAAAATAGTTTTTTTCCATGGCCAAATTACCCCTAGTGAACCGGAGATAAAGCCAATAATAACAGATGAGGTAATTTTCTTGTAGTGTTTCAACAGATATCCCAGGGCGTGGGAAAGCGTCACCAAACCTGTAGCAGATCCCAAGGTAAAGACCGCAAGGATTTTTAGGGTATTCAACCGTTCGGGATTTTTCAGAAAGCTAAAATCGCCTTTAAACATCTCGGAAAAACTATCGTATAAACTATTCACAGAATCCACTAGTAACAGCACATAATTTCCAAGCAGAATTAGGATAAAAGATCCGGATAGTCCAGGTAAGGTCATTCCCGAAACACTGATAATGCCACAGAAAAAAATGAACAGAAGATTGTCATTTTCGGTAGCAGGACTTAGAAAACTGATTGATATTCCGATGAGAAAGCCAATAATGCCGGCAACAACAGTCTTTTTGTTCCAGTCTTCGAAGTCTTTGGAGA
Organism: Croceivirga sp.; assembly: GCA_028284665.1. Classification (GTDB taxonomy): domain Bacteria; phylum Bacteroidota; class Bacteroidia; order Flavobacteriales; family Flavobacteriaceae; genus Croceivirga. The sequence goes on along the minus strand of JANQRG010000035.1, from coordinate 80,076 downwards.
TATAATAAATTGAACCGATAATCATCCCAAAGAAAGCCGCCCATACATAGAGTTCCTTTTTCTCCAAAAAAAAGTCCAACAGTCGGGAAACACTAAAATAACTAATTAACATCCCGGTGATCAACAAAATCAAAAAGGTAGCGTTTGTGTAGCGATAGAATGCCCTGAACCTTCCGTTGAATAAAAGCTTAACGGCTTTGAAATTTATTTTTTGAAGGGAATAGATAAATTCTTCATAAAATCCACCGACAAAAGCCACAATGCCTCCCGAAACGCCGGGAACTTTATTGGCCGCACCCATAAAAAGCCCTTTCATTACAAGATAGAGCTTGTCCCAAAATGTGCGTGATTTGTGCATTGGCAACCCTGTTGACCTATTTTTTAGAGGCCACTCTTTCCAGGATAAAAATAAGGGAAAATCCAAGGATAGCTAAACCTATGGCCTGGATAAGTTGCGGATCTCCCTCAAAGGTGAAGGGACTCACATTCTTTTCTCGGATAGGAATGATTTTGTCGTCAAAAACCTTAGACTCCAGAACACGTTTCCAGGGCCATATTTTGTTGAGCGAACCTAGAATAAAACCCGTTAGTAGGGCAAGCGTTATAGCACGGAATTTTTTAAACATCCATTTTAACAAGCGCGCAAAACTGAGTAGGCCAAATACCGCCCCTAAACCTACCGTAGCTACCATTACGAGATCGCGTTCGTGGACCGCGTCCAGGATGGTCTTATAAGAACCTAAAAGCACCAGAATAAAAGCGCCTGAGATACCTGGTAAGATCATTGCACAAACCGCTAAAGCCCCGGAAAGAAACAGGTAAGGAAGACTCTCAACATTCTCATTGGGCGGTAGAGTGGTTATAAAAAAGGCCACAAATGCCCCAAGAACCAAGCTGACTGCCGTACTCAAATTCCATCTTCTAATCTCTTTGCCTACCAGGAAAATACTGGCGAGCACCAATCCAAAAAAGAACGACCATAGCAATACGGGATGGGTTTCCAGTAACCAGCTCAAAAACCTGGCTAAGGAGAGCACACTAATGAAAATTCCAAGAAATAATGCTAACAAGAAACTTCCATTAAGTTTGTTCCAAAAGCTTGCAAAGCCTTCCTTTCGCAGGGTAGTAAGCAACCCTAAATTTATAGTGTTTATGGAGCTGATCAATTCTTCATAAATCCCGGAAATAAATGCAATGGTCCCTCCGGATACCCCTGGCACTACATCCGCCGCTCCCATAGCCATTCCCTTCAAGGTAACAATGGCATAGTCCAAAAATCTGCGAGGCATAAACTATGATTTAATCCCGTTAGGTGGAGGCCTTTTTGTGGGGTTTGAGGCTGTCCTGGATCCATTTGATGGTTTCAAACTCAGGATACATTTTAAGAAATAGCGCTGATTTTTTTGGGTTCAACTGTAGTGCTTTGCCCATGTTTTCCTTGGCTTTGGTTGTATTCTGGTTTTTCAGGTACAAACCTGACAGTTGATATAACAATTCTGCGTTTTCAGGATAAAACTCGAGTCCTTGTAAGAGTACTTGTACAGCAGATTCGTAATCCCCAAGACGTTGTAGTACCCTACCCCAATTCTGCCACGTATTCTGCTCATAATTACCTAGATCTACGGTTTGCTTAAAGGCAAAATCCGCTTCATCGAAGTTGTGTAGTGCCTGGAAAATTTCAGCATTCTTTTTCCAGTACAACGGATTTTCACCATCAATATTGATGGCTTTATTGATGTACCGTAAGGCCTTTTTGTAGTCCTTATTCCGGAAATAATACTCCGTTATCGCGAGCCACCCTTTATCCAACAAGGGATCTTCATGCACTGTATTATAATAATAGTATTTCGCTAACTCATTATTTCCCAACTTTTCGTGACACTTTCCAATTCTAAGATAAGCATGTGAAGTGGGGTCATCCAGGGAAATGGTGGTTTCGTAGCATTCGATGGCCTCATTATATCTCCCCAGTCGTTCCAATACTTTACCTTTCTCAAAATAAGCGCCTAAAAATCGATCATCCGAAATAATTGCAAAATCAAAAGCGGTTAAAGCTTCCTGATACATATCCTTGGCAAAGTACATCTTTCCTAGTTGGTGCCATGCCACTTCGGAATAGGGGTTCCGTTCCAAGTAATCATTTAGATATTGAATAGCCCCATCAAAATCCTCCAGGAACTCAAAGCAGTACACTACATTATACAAGGAAGAATAATCGCTCTCATCAAATTCCACACATTTCATGAAGCATCTTTTCGCTTTTCCATAGTTATCCATAAAAAGATATTCCATTCCCATCAGGGAATAGATATCAAAGCTGTCCTCAGCCATATGGAGGGCTTCCAACAACATATTCACTGCACCCTGATGATTGTCTTGTTTGGATAGTATGTTGGCCCGTTGAATGTAAATCTCCTGGTTATTCGCATCGAGGTCCTGAAGTTCATCCAAAATACGCCCGGCTGCTTCAAAATGGTCTTCAAAAACAAGCACTTCTACCTGTAGCAATTTCAATTCTGAGGAATGGGGATGTTGTTGTAGTCCAATCTGAATAGCCTTTTTTCCTAGGGCTACTTTACCAAGATTTAGATAGTAATGAATGATATTTTCAAAATCTTCTGCATCAAAAAAATAGACATCGTCTGTTTTGAGCATAGATTCAAATTTGAGGATGAACTTATCAGGTTTTTCGTTAGGGTCTAACGCCATAGAAACGCGGTTTGGTTTAACTATGGACTTAAAATTAGCCGTAAAACGGCCTCATTTTCGTCCCGGATTTGGGTTTGTTATCAACAAATTAGTTAACAGTCATGCTGACGGTATCTAATATTTTAATGATTTTTTGACATCCTGATGCAATTTCCTCTTCCGATATTGTCAGGGGAGGAGTGATCCGAACTGCCCGTGATTCAAAAAGCAGCCAAAACAGTATGAGTTGCTGTTTTGCAGCTTCGAGCACCAATTGATTGGCAATTTCAGGAGTGTCAAAAATCAGGGCCAACATCAACCCTTTGCCTCGTATTTCTTTGATCAAAGGGTGTACCAAAAGTGTTCTGAATAAAACTTCTTTTTTTAAGGTATGTGCAATGAGTTGACTTTCAGTTAATTCGTTTAAAGTTGCCAAACAGGCTGCCGCTATGACAGGATTACCGCCAAAAGTTGTGATGTGCCCCAGTTTCGGGTGTTCGCTTAGTAATCGCATATGGTCCTGAGAGGCTATGAATGCTCCAACAGGCAGGCCTGAAGCCATTCCTTTTCCGATGACCAGGATATCCGGAATGCAAGCAAAATGTTCGAAAGCAAATAACCTCCCTGTACGACCAAACCCGGGTTGTATTTCATCTAAGATCAGTAGTGCACCAACGGTATCACACTGTTCGCGCACTTCTTTTAAATAATCGTTTTCCGGCATGATGAATCCTGCTCCACCCTGGATGGTTTCGAGGATTACTGCTGCTGTTTTTGTCGTAATTTTAGAAAGCTCCTGTGCGTTATTAAATGTAACAAAGGAGATATCAGGCAGTAATGGCCGGAAGGGGCCTTTGCGTTCTTCCAACCCCATAAGACTTAAGCTACCCAAAGTATTCCCGTGATAGGCATGGCGAGCAGCCACAATTTCTGATCGACCGGTTACCCTTCGTGCAAGTTTTAATGCCCCTTCTATGGCCTCTGTACCGGAATTCACCAGATAGGTCGTTTCCAATGGTCGCGGCAAATAGCTAGCTAATTGTTTCGCATACGCTACGGCAGGTTGCTGCACATATTCTCCATACACCATAACATGCAGGTACTTTTGCAGTTGGTGCTGCACAGCGGCCACGACCTTGGGAGGACAATGTCCTAAACCGGAGGCCGAAACTCCTGCGACGAAATCAAGATGTGCGTTTCCCGCTGTATCATAAATATAACTTCCTTTGGCATGGGAGATTTCTATACCCAAGGGGTGTGGCGTGGTTTGTGCCTGGTATTTGAGAAAGTCTTGTTTCAAAATCGATGATTGCTTCCGCAACTTACCATAAAAAGTGCTACCAATTCTGCAATGCCTTTTTATGACGGGATCAACCCCCTACTTTTCTTAGTTCCGGTTTTTTAGGTTTTATACCCTGGTTATTGGACTTTTGAATTTCCGATTTTGGATATTTTCCGTTATTGCGCTCCTGTTCTTCTTCATCAATAGCAATAGGGGAATCAATCCCACGGATTTTAACAAGTTGAATGTTATTATCGTCCTCATCAAAGATATCCTCTTTTGAAAACAGACGTTGATCACCATACCATACAAAGCCCTTTAGTTTTCTGCTTTCTTCCGGGAGGTCCTTCTCGGGAAAAATATCCCCGTCCGGATTTACAAAAAAGGTAATATCCTCAATATCACTGTTGGCCATCTCTAAACGTATCTTACTGCAAATGGTCTTATCAATGCCAATAAGCTCGTTGTCATCATTATACATATAATAAATGACCTCCGTATTCTTTATAAGATCTACTATTTTGAGTTCATTGTCTATAAACTTTCCAAAAAGATCCTTGCCTTTAGCCTGGTTATAGCCTTTTTTACCAATGGTATCAAAAGCAATGATGAAGGCGTTGTCAATCACCCGAAGCGAGTCCAATTCCTCGGTTTCCATATTCGAGATCAAATGAATACTATCTCCGGTCATCTGGTTGTCCAGGTTCCACATTATGGGGTTCGTTATCAGTTTTGTAATTCCCGTGTTTTCTGCGGAATGGATGGAGTCGCATTTACCACTCAAGTCGGTTTTGAAAAACTTGGCATTTCTAAAGGCCCTCATTATCCTTGCCTCCGGTTTTCCTGTTACCATTAGCGTATCACCGTGAATGTATAAGGAGTCTTGTTGTACGAGGCTTATGGCCACCGCCCTTTTTGTGGCAAAAACAGAATCTTTTTCCTTGAAGACTTCAGCGTAGTGTGCCCTGATCACGCCCTGATTAAGGGTATCTGTAACCGTGATGTTATTGGTCGCCGAGGCAAAGGAGGTCACTTTGTCAAAGAAAACGCTATCGCCTTCAATGGTCCTGTTACTGTAGTCTATTTTTGTGTTTTTTACCCCGTAGCCCTGCTCTATTTTCGTATCATAGAATCCACGTTCGCAATAAATTTTATAATCTTCCCCCACTACGGTAGAAGGTCCATACATATAGGCATTTTTGGAAATTCTGTAATAGTGGATCTCTTCGGAATCTATGATATATTCAGGATTGTCTATATGCACACTATCTTGAAATTGCACCTTTTTAAGCTCCATAAAATAAGTGCCGATTTTACTGGTCAATACATTCACAGAATCCACTACTTTACCTCCGGAGTTATAAAAAGACTGCTGCTTTTCCCGATCAAAATACAGGGTGTCTGTGGTAAGGGTCATTTGCCCATCTGTTAGATCTACCGCCTCAAAAGCTCTTGCCAGACGGGTATTTCCGTCGTAATCCAGTTTGCCGCTATTCATTTCTATGGAATCTCCCTGTTGCAGTCGGACATTTCCAAAGGCCTTTAGTATGTTTTCCTGGGCGTAAAACACGGCTATGTCACACCAAAGATCAGCCCCCTGATGCTCAAACTGTACCTGACGCTCAGTATCTTTGCTAAAAATAGAAGCCCCCGGAAACTCGGCTTCATCCTTTGTAAAGTTGGCACCATAAACAATATTGATTTGTCTGCTTTCCTGTTCACCTTCCTGAGTGAAGCCCCTCAACGCCAGCAGAGCCAAAGTGAAAACAAGTATGTTCTTCAAGATGGACAATTTTGCCCAAAAGTAGGATTTTTGACCTATTTGGAACAATCTCCTTGGCAAACCTTTAGGATTCTTTAGCCTCGAATACCCGAAATGGGGACAACCCAATCGGGATTAAAACCTAACAGCGCATTAACGAGTTGAAACCCCTGGAAATCATGGATATCCTCTGGTTGGATCTTTCGTTCCCGGATCAACCCTGAGTCCAAAAGTCGTTTACGGCAGGTACCGTCTAGTAGGAAGCTGGAAGGAGTAAACCATTGGAAACCATCAAAGAAAACAATATTGGCATAGGAAGTGTCTGTAACTAACCCTTTTTTTACCATTAGTACATCATCGCAATCCATACGTTGGTGGTAAAGTGTATCTATCGCACTGCGATCCTCAAATTTTAAGTCATACGTAATCGCATCGTCAAACACTAGTTTGAGCTGCTGAACAATGCTCTTTTGATACTTACTGAAAGTGAAATCTTTACAACTTGCGCCATAGGAAATGCGGAGTTTAACTTTTCCCGTTTGATACTCCGGCGGAATATTGATTCCTTGCAACAGGTCATATTGTGCCGCTTGCCCGAAGTGCATTTCATACGCATTTTTGAAACGTTCTATATGATAATGTCTATGCTGAATCTTGCCATCCAGTAGACAAATACTCTCAAACAGCGGGAATATAGATTTTCTTGATAAGCTCGACATATTCCTCCTTTACGTTACTGTTATGCGTGATACCTCCTCCACTTTTGTACCATACTTCCCCATTTTCTTTTTCAATGAACCGAATGGCAACAGCGCTGTCTACGTTTTTCCCGTCAAATATGCCAAAAACTCCTGTGTAGAAGCCTCGACTATAATTTTCTACCGCATTAATGATTTCTACTGTTTTTTTCTTTGGTGCGCCACTAACCGAACCAGCTGGAAGCAGGGTTAACAAAAGCTGGCCAAAATTGTTTTGCCATGTTTCCGGCAACTTGCCCCGGATCTCGCTGCTGGTCTGTAAAATCTCGCTATTTACAGATCTTATTTTTTCCACATATCGAAATCGGGTTACCGTTACTTCTTTGGCAACCATGGCCATATCATTACGAATGAGATCCACGATGGTATTGTGTTCCTGGGTCTCTTTGGGATCGTTTAACAAGATGTCAGCCGCGTTTTCCAAACGGGCATCGATAGTGCCTTTCATAGGGTAGGAATAGATGTTCCCATCCTTAATTTTTATAAAGCTTTCAGGGGAAAAACAAACAAAGTCGTCTTGGTGCAAAAGTTTATAACTCGCCCGGGCACTGTAAAATATCGAACTCAGATCAACAGCACTCTGAATTTTGCTGGGAAAGGTAAGATTTACCAGGAAGCTATTGCCCTTTTTCAAGTGTTTCATAACACACTCAAAGCCATTTAGGTAAGATTCAAAGGGGAAGGGAGCGACTTTAATGTTTTCTGGTATCTCGTATTGAGGCGGGTTACTTTCAGGGACATTGGTGACTCCATTGATGTTAAAAAGGATTCTTTTGGTATGCGCTTCTTCAAATGTGCATGCCAGCATCTTCCGCTTGTCAAAGCTAACCATAAAGAAAAAAGGTTCCTTATGCTTAAGAAACCTTGTTGTTTGTTCTTCAAATTGCTTCGAAGTCATAGCAGCTAGCGGTAGATGGTTTGTGTCCTATCGGGCCCTACGGAGACAATTTTAATGGGGACTTTCAGCTCCTTTTCCAGGAATTGAATATACCCCTTCAAAGCAGGGGGCAACTCATCCGAAGTTGTCATTTGCGTTAAGTCCTTTTTCCAACCCGGCAATTCGGTGTACACCGGGGAAACAGCAAATTCATCAATAGTGTAGGGTAAATGTTGGATCTCTTCTCCTTTGTAATGATACCCCGTACAGACCTTAATGGTTTCGAAACCACTCAACACATCGGCTTTCATCATCATGAGGTCCGTAACACCATTAATTTGAATAGCGTATTTCAACGCTACAAGATCCAACCATCCGCAACGTCTTGGCCTTCCGGTTGTGGCCCCAAACTCATTGCCTACACGACTCATGGTTTTTCCGTCCTCGTCAAAAAGTTCCGAAGGGAAAGGACCACTTCCAACCCGTGTGGCATATGCCTTGAAAATACCTATGACCTTACCTATTTTTCCAGGTGCTACTCCCAAACCGGTACATGCCCCGGCTGCTGTGGTGTTTGAAGAGGTCACATAGGGATACGTGCCAAAATCGATATCTAGTAATGAACCCTGGGCACCTTCGGCAAGAATTTTTTTCCCCTGACCCATGGCATCAAAAATGTACTGCTCGCTGTCAATGAATTTCAGTTTTTTTAAAGCATCAATCCCTTCACAGAATTCGTTTTCCAATTCGTTGAGGTCATATTCAATATCGATATTGTGAAACCCTAGCAAGGCTTGGTGCTTATTGGCCAAAGCGCGATACTTTTCTTTCCAGGTATCAAATTCCAAATCACCAACACGCATACCATTTCTTCCCGTCTTATCCATATAAGTAGGACCAATACCTTTTAAGGTGGAACCTATCTTCGCCTTTCCTTTGGAAGCCTCAGAAGCGGCATCCAATAATCGGTGTGTAGGTAATATGAGATGTGCTTTTCTTGATATTAATAGTTTAGCAGTAATATCGATATCAAATTGTTCCAGATTATCTAACTCCTTTTTGAAAATAACAGGATCTATCACCACACCGTTTCCTACAATGTTAATGGCGTTCTTATGGAAAATTCCGGAAGGAATCGTATGCAACACGTGCTTAATTCCATCAAATTCCAAGGTATGTCCCGCATTGGGGCCGCCCTGGAACCTGGCAATGATATCGTAATCCTTCGTTAAAACATCTACAATTTTTCCCTTCCCCTCGTCGCCCCATTGGAGCCCAAGCAATAAATCTACCATGTAATTTTGGCTTAGTCGGTTACCTTTTCTTCTTTGTTTCGGGTGCCATAGAAATACAGGGAGTGATTATTGATCTTTATGTCAAAAACTTCTTCTATGGTTTTCTTAATTGATTGTATCCTGGGATCACAAAATTCTACTACTTCCCCGGTATCTGTCAGGATGACATGGTCATGCTGGCGATCGAAATACGACTTTTCGTAGTGTGCCTGATTGGTGCCAAACTGATGTTTGCGAACCAACTTACATTCCAACAATAACTCAATGGTATTGTATAAAGTTGCCCTACTTACCCTATAGTTTTTTGTCTTCATTTTGATGTAAAGCGATTCCACATCAAAGTGCTCATTACTATCATAAATCTCTTGAAGTATGGCATAGCGCTCAGGGGTTTTTCTATGCCCCTTTTCTTCCAAGAAAGCGGTAAAAACGTTTTTGACGATTTCCTGATTCTTTTCTTTATCCATCGTGGCAATACAGTAGTAAGATGCAAAGGTACATCGAAATTTATTATACCCGAACCACCTTTTCTATCCCGGCAATTTGTTTGAGGTTGTTGATCAGCTTTTTAAGGATACTATTGTTTTTAACCACAAGTGTGATCTTTCCCGTAAATGTTCCTCCAAGCGCACTAAAGTTAAGGTTACGCATGTTCACATGCATATTGTCCGAGATAATGCTGGTGATCTCATTCACAAGCCCCAAATTATCAATTCCTGTTATTTTGATATCCACAGTGAACTCCTCCTGGGTAGAGTCTATCCATTTTGCGGAAATGATACGATACGCGTAATTGGACTGCAATTGAATAGCATTGGGACAGTCCTTTTTATGGACTTTTATGCCATCATTTACGCTGATAAAGCCAAAAACATCATCTCCCGGGATGGGATTACAACATTTGGAGAGCTTATAGCTTAACTTTTCCTCCTCACTGCCAAATACGAGCATGTCGTAATTCTGGGTGATCTCCTCCTTGTTTAGATCATCAGAAACCTGAGGTCTTCTTATTTTGTTTTTAAAGAAATTGATAAAAGCATTGTTATAAGAAGAAGCAAAATCTTTAATTTTTTGGTTGTCGATTGCTCCATGCCCCACACGATAAAACAAATCCAGACTGGTCTTTAGTTTAAAGAAATTGACCATTTTGTTTACCACATCCTCATCAAGCTTGATCTTTTGTGATTTGAGTTTACGTCGTAGCATTTCTTTGCCTTCCATGGCAATTTCCTTCTTCTCTTCCCGTAGCGATGACTTTATTTTGGCTCGTGCCCGGGCCGTTTGGGCGTAATCCAACCAGTTTTGATTGGGTTTGGCAATTTCCGACGTAATAATCTCAACCTGATCACCACTGTTTAAAGGAGTATTTAGTGGTACTAATTTTCCATTCACCCTGGCGCCACGGGTTTTCATTCCCACTTCAGTGTGGATATGGAAGGCAAAATCCAAAGGAGTAGCCCCTTTTGGAAGGGATTTCAACTCCCCTTTGGGGGTGAATACAAAGATTTCCTTGGAGTATAGGTTGAGCTTGAATTCTTCAACAAAGTCTACGGCGTTACCGTTAGCATTTTCCATGGCCTCCTGTAAACGGTTAAGCCAGTCTTCTATACCCTGTTCGTTCTGATCACCATGTTTGTATTTGAAATGCGCAGCATAGCCCTTTTCTGCTATCTCGTGCATTCGATCACTTCGTATTTGCACTTCTACCCATTTTCCGCCGGGACCCATGACGGTAATATGCAGTGCTTCATACCCGGTAGACTTGGGTGAAGTGATCCAATCCCGTAACCGCACAGGATTTGGAGTGAAATGATCCGTAACGATGGAATAGATCTTCCATGCCAGGAACTTTTCGTTTTTTCGATCCGATTTGTAAATGATCCGAATCGCAAATTTATCATAGACCTCCTCAAAAGCGATATTTTGTGCCAACATCTTTCTTCGGATAGAAAATATGGATTTCATCCGCCCTTTAATGTTGTAATTCAATCCTTCTTCATCCAGTGAATCTTCGATCACTTTTGAAAAAGCATCTATGTATGCTCTTTGTTCCTCCTCGGTATCCTCAATCTTGCTTAAAATATCCTGGTATACTTCCGGTTCGGTATACTTCAAGCTCAAATCTTCTAATTGCGACTTGATGTTGTAAAGTCCTATCCTATGCGCAAGTGGAGCATAGATATATAGGGTTTCTGAAGCGATCTTGACCTGCTTTTGCTCTGGCATGGCATCCATGGTGAGCATATTATGGTAACGATCTGCAATCTTGATAATAATTACCCGAACGTCATCATGTAGCGTCAGCAGCATCTTTCTGAAATTTTCTGCTTGCTGACTGATGTTCTTATCCTTTTTTAAATGTGCGATTTTGGTCAAACCATCCACTATACGGGCAACGGTCTCCCCAAACATCCGCTCAATATCGGCCAGGGTATATGGGGTGTCTTCCACAACATCGTGAAGCAAGGCCGAAGCAATGGATACTGCATCGAGGCCGATTTCTGAGGCAACAATTTTGGCAACAGCAATAGGATGAAAGATATAGGCTTCTCCGGATTTTCGCCTTTGGTTCTTATGTGCATCAACAGCAACATCAAAGGCAGAGCGTATCAGTTGCTTGTCCTCTTTAGAAAGCGTTTGATAGCTTATGCGAAGCAATTCTTTGTATTGCTTGGCAATTTCCTTGTTTTCTTTTTCTATTGCCGTTTGGGTCATAGTAAATTAAAGTTACCATAATCTTTTATTGAAAACAACAAAAACTATGCCCTAAGATTTTTGATCCGGTCCAGAAGCGGGGGATGGGAGTAATGCACAAAAACATACGCAGGATGAGGTGTAAGATTGCTTAAATTGTTTTTGGATAACTTTTTTAGGGAACTGATCAAAGCTATTGCGCTATGGGTTTCCCTTGCATAATCGTCCGCCTCGTATTCAAATTTTCTTGAAATATAGTTCATTAGGAGCCCGGTTACCGTAGAAATTGGACTGTACAAGAGAAAAAAGGCCAATAACGCCGCGTGGTAGCTAGGCTGGTCCACACCAATAGCCAATGAAAGTTGGGCGTTACCGATAAAAAGCGATAAGATGTAAAGTGTGATGCCGGTAAATACTATGGAAATCAGAAGATTTAAAACAATATGCCTTCGTTTATAATGTCCAACCTCATGGGCAAGCACTGCCACAATCTCTTTCTCATCTAAATCGTCAATAAGGGTATCAAACAAAGTAACCTGTTTTTGAGCCCCAAATCCGGAGAAATAGGCATTGGCCTTTGTGGACCGCTTAGAGCCATCAATAACAAAAATGTTTTTCAGATCAAATCCAACCCTTGTGGCATAGGAGGTTATAGCAGTTTTGAGGCTACCTTCCGATAAAGGAGTTTGTTTATTGAAAAGCGGAACAAAAAGTTTGGTGTAAAAAAGATTAAGGAAAACGGTTAAAAGGGCAAAGGTACCCCAGGCATACCACCAGAAATTCGCACCGGTCTGTTGTAAGAACCAAATGATCATTGCCAGTATTCCACCGCCTAAAAGTGTTGTTAGCAGACCACTTTTTATAAGATCGGCGAAAAAAGTGCTTTTTGAAGTTGTATTGAAGCCAAATTTTTCTTCAATACCAAAGGTGCGATAATACGAAAAAGGAAGCGATATACAGCTGCTTGCCAATACCAGCACACCGAAAAAAATTAGTGCCCGGACAATCGGATTGTCAGTTAACTCCGCTGCATAATTATCTACCCAACCAAATCCTCCCACAATCAAAAAAACAAGCATTACCGCAAGGGAAACACCGTCTTTGGTCATACCGAATCGATAATTTTCACGATGATAGTTTCGCGCTTTCTGGTACTCCGCAGCATCAAAAATGTCATCCAGTTCATCGGGGAGGGCGGTGGAAAAACGTTTTGCATTCAGATAATCCAGCAAGGTGTCAACACCGTACTGGATGACCAATATTCCCAAAATACAATAGAATAAAATAGTGGACATATGCTGTTAATATTCCCGTTGTCGGATAGCCTCAAAGATAAGGATTGCAGCAGATACAGATACATTCATAGAGTCTATCTCGCCGCGCATCGGGATGCGAATATTCTGGTCGGCCTGCTCCAGCCAGAGGGGTTCTAAGCCCTCGGATTCTGTACCTACTACTAAAGCTGTAGCCCTGGTAAAATCACAGGAAATATAGTCCTTGGCCGCAGAAAGCGCTGCACAGTATATTTTGATTTCATGTTGTTTTAAAAAATGGATGATTTGTTCTGAGCTTCCCATTGCAACCTGGGTAGTGAAGACACATCCTACACTTGAACGTATGATATTTGGATTGTATAGATCGCTTTTAGGGTTGGCAATACAAACAGCATCCAGATTAGCGGCATCTGCTGTTCTAAGTAGCGCACCAACATTTCCGGGCTTTTCAGGAGCTTCCGCCACTAAGATCAAGGGATTTTTCTTAAGTTTTAGATGCTCTAAACTGTGTTCTTTGGCTTTGGCGATAACCAGAATCCCTTCTGTAGATCCGCGGTGGGCGACTCGCTCATACACTGGTCGGGAAAGTTGAATCATATGGTGATGCGGGGGCAAAAACTCCGAACTACCGAAAATATCAGGACAGTAGAACACAGTATCAATGGTATATCCTCCCTTAAGGGCTAAGGCCACCTCCCTGCGACCTTCAATTACAATTTGCCCTGTTTTTTTTCGTTCACGGCTTTTTTCCTTAAGTACCCGTACTTTCTTTATCCACGGGTTTTGAAGACTCGTTATTATGGTACCTGGCGTCATAGGCTAAAAATAATAAAAACCAAAAGGTCGGATTTCAGTTTGGGGTATTCAAATTTAGGGTCAGCACCTGCCCCAGTCGGAGGTTACGCGCCCTGGAAGAGGGTAAGGTAATCCTTAAAATTTGGCCTTCTATTTCTAAGGTGACCCTAGTGGTATTTGCTGCTTTTTCAACGGCAACTACTATTCCGGTGCTGTCCGGAGAATTGGGAAGTATTTTCGCCGGGGCACCGGTTGCCGTAAATTCCCCATTTTTCAACACAAAAACAACATCGGCCAATTTGGTGATTTCCTGGGGATCATGACTCACCATAATTGTGGTCAATTCAAATTTCCGGTGGACTTCCCAAAGATAGTCCTGTAGACGTAATCGTATCTCCTGGTCCAGAGCGGACAAAGGTTCGTCCAGGAGTAATACCTTTGGCCGTTGTGCCAGTGCTCTGGCTAATGCCACGCGCTGTTGCTGACCTCCTGAAAGCGAACGTGGTCTTTGATCTGCCAAACGGGCCAGTTCCATAATTTCTAATAGTTCCTGTACATGCTTCAATTGTCCCTTGGCCGCAGCAAATTCCAAATTTTCTTGTACGGTCATATGCGGGAAAAGGGCATAGTCCTGGAAAACAAAACCTAACTTTCGTTTTTGTGGTTTTAGGTTGATCCCTTCTTGTGAATCAAACCAAACTTCGTCGTTCACAAGTATCTTTCCTACATCCGGGCGCATGAGACCTGCTAAAATTCTCAATGTTGAGGTTTTACCCGCGCCCGACGCTCCATAGAGTGCAACCAATTGGTTCTTCGCTATGGTAAGGTCAAGGTTTAAAACCATTTCCCCCTCAGGGCCATGTAGCTTCTTTTGGATCTGGAGGACGATCATTTCAAAAACCGTTTTAGATAACCGCCATTCACCAAATACACTACCAGTAAAATTGCAAAGGTGATCAGAAGAAGTATTCCTGAATAGAAATTGGCACTTCCATAATTCAGCGCCTCTACTTCCTCGTAGATCATAATAGAGGCCACTTTGGTTTTCCCGGGAATGCTTCCGCCGATCATCAAAATAACCCCAAATTCTCCTACGGTATGGGCAAACGCGAGTACTATTCCTGTGAGCAGGGAAGGCTTAATATTGGGAAGTAGTATTTTGATCAGGGTTTCCCAGCGCGATTTTCCAATAACATAAGCGGCCTCCTTTAACGAAGAGGAAATGCCGGATAGTCCGGATTGGATGGGATGTACCATAAATGGTAAACTATAGATAATAGAAGCAATCACTAATCCGGAGAAAGAAAATACCAATTGGATCCCGAACCACTGCTCCAGCCAATTTCCAAAAGAATTATTGGGGCTAAAGGCAATCAGAAAATAAAAACCGAGTACCGTTGGAGGGAGTACTAAAGGCATACTTACTATGGCTTCAACCACAGGTTTGCTCCGGGACTTTGAATACGCCAGCCAATAGGCCAGTGGAATTGAAATGATAAGAAGGAGCACTGTAGTTAGCAATGCTAATTTGAAGGTTAAAAAAAGCGGATTCCAGTCCATAGCTTATTTGACAACGGAGTATCCAAAGTTCTCCAAAATATTTTTTGCTACATCGGAAAACAGGAATTCCTGAAACTCTTTAGCCTTTTTTTCCTGTAGTTCTGTGTTTTTTAAGAGTACCACTGCCTGCGCAATAGGCGTATATAGTGAAGTATCCGGTACTACCCATTTTCCCAACGCTTTTAAATTGTCATATAGCACCACTGATTTAGCGGTAAATCCTATTTCGGCATTACCCGAAACAATAAACTGATTGGTCTGAGCAATACTTTCCCCGTACACAAATTTATGCTGTACTTTTTCCAGTAGGTTATGGTTACGCATAAGCTCCATAGCCGCAATACCGTAAGGGGCTATCTTAGGATTAGCAATTGCGATATGCTCTACGTCATCCGAGTCCAAAATACTTACTTCTGGCGTAATATTTGGGTTTGTGGTCCACAATACCAGGGTGCCATAGCCATAGATCCTGGGAGGCATTAAAGCAAGATCATTTTGGTAGACTTCCTCCGGATATTTGGTGTCTGCAGCCACAAAAAGATCAAAGGGCGCACCCTCTATGATCTGAGCGGTAAGTTTTCCTGAGGCACCTATAACCATTTCACATGGGATGCCTGATTGTTGGGAGAACGCTTTAACGAGATCCTCCATAGCGTACTGCATGTTTGCCGACGTGGCAATAGTTAATTTTTCAGCATCTTTTTTTGAGCCACAGGCCACAAAAAACACCCCTGTAAGGATAAGGAAGCGTCGTATTTTTAGCGTGAAATTCAATTGAAATGGGGTAAAATGCAGTTTTGTCAAATGAATGCTAAAGGTAAGTAGAATAGAGAGGATTTTACAAAGCGCTGTTAAAATCCGTAGCGTTTATCGTAGTTAACAAGGAGCCCTACCACCCGGTTGTAGCTTTGAATACCATCAGCTTGGTTATTGGCCTTTAGAAAAGCATTAAACATAGATTTAAAGATGGGCTCCGTTGGGTTTTGGTAACGTTGCCAAAACCGCCTAAGTTCTTCGTAGTTCTTTTTGATGCCAGTGTTGAGTTTTTGCCAAAGGAGGTTGAACTTGTCCGGGTCTTTAGCTTTGAGATCGGACAGGCAATACCCCAGAGCATGGGAGTATGCGGCGTATTTGAAATAAGGATCATCACTCCTGGAGGTTACCCAAAATCCAATAAAATTGGTAGCAGCTTCGGAAGAATATCCCACTTGATGGCCAATCTCGTGAGTGCTTACCGTGGGGTACCGTAAAATTGGAATTTTACCGTTTACCTGCGCTTCTCCGGTAAATGGGTTGAGATACCCACCATATCCCATATAGGTGAGGACCAAACTGTATATGGATTTTTTTAGACTGGGTTGATGATACCCAAAATCAGGATAATCGCGTTCTATTTTGTCATAGCCTGTAATTGCTTTTTGAAAAATCTCCTTCCGGCTGTAGGGAAGCTGAACTGCTAAGGAAGAATCGTTGGTGATGCCTACTTGGATCGTATTCGTTTTTTGGATCAGGTAATCCGTAAATTCTTCCAAATCTGTTACGGTGTATTCCCGTTGAATGCCGAATTTTTCTTCAAGAGGAAGTCGATAGTAATTCATACCCCAGGAGAGATGAAAAATGAAGTACGCCACGGAGATTACGATGCCAAGTTCAATTAAAAATTGCTTTGGCTTTTTCCAGATTGTCTTACCACGTAGGTAGAGGTAACGTATGGCTGCAAAGGCTAGAAGTGTGTAAAAAACATCTCCAACAGAAAATGGAACCCATCCAAAAAGAAACCTGTAAAACCTGGAAATGTATGGATACATCCCCTGGGAATAATACACCTCTACCCATTCGGGATGGCTACCCAGCCATTTTACCAGTACAATCTGAGGAAGTAACGATACCGCTAAAATCGTTTTTACACGTGCATTCACTTTCCTAAAGTATCGATTCTAAGCATTACAACTAAAAACTCCGACAAAGGATCGGAGTTTTTAGTAAGATCAGGTGTATTATTGAATTCCGGTGATCTCTAAATCAAAAACCAGAGTGGAACCTCCGGGAATAGGCCCGTAATCATTATCGCCATAGCCCAGATGCGGAGGGATAAACAATCGCACCTTATCTCCAACTTTCATGGTTTGTAATCCTTCCCGAAATCCTGGAATGAGTCTGGCTTCCGGGCTGTAGTCCATAGGTAAGGGTTGATATAAGCCTTGATCCCTTTTGCCAGCATTGAATTTCTCAAACTTTTCTTCTATTTCCGGAATATTACTGTCAAATAGGTTACCATCCATAAAATATCCAGCGTAGTTAACCAATACTTTTTGACCGGTTTTGGGTTGTTCTCCATCGCCCTCATTCAGGGTATATATTTGAAGGCCACTATCCAATTCCTTTGCCTCAGCTTGTTGAGTGGTAAATTCTGCTACCAGGTCTTCCTTCATTTTTTTCATAGCGGCAATAATCGCCTTTTCCTCTTCAAAATAGTCCGTCATGATTTGAACGGCATCCCACTTCTTTGCGACCTTTCCATTGCGGATAATCTCTACCGCGTTCATTACTATATCTACTTCGGGCTTATCCTGAGGTACTGTTTTTACGTTGGCAATGGAATCTACTACCTCTAACCCATTGATAACCTCTCCAAAAATGGTATGCTTGCCATCCAGCCATGGCGTTTGGTTATGGGTGATAAAGAACTGGCTGCCATTGGTTTTTTGACCGGAATTCGCCATGGAAAGTAGTCCCTTTTTACTGTGTTTTAAGGAGTCCACGAACTCATCTTTGAATTTGTAGCCCGGATTTCCACTTCCGGTACCAGTAGGATCACCGCCCTGTATCATAAAATCCTTTATGACTCGATGAAATATAATCCCCTCATAGTACTTCTTGTTCTTATACTCCTCCGAAACAAATGGATTCGTACCCTCTGCCAAAGACACAAAATTGGCTACGGTAACTGGAGTGGCATCGTGGTAAAGCTTTACTACAATATCACCTTTTGAAGTTTGAATATCTGCAAAAATGCCTTCTCCCAAATCGGCGTATTTACCTGTCTTGCAACCGGATAGGAATAGGAAAAGGGCGCTAAGGCCAAAAAGGATTTTTTTCATGGATTTTAATTTATGTTGCTGCTGTCTTTTTGTATTTCTAATAGGCCAACACTTGAAGCCAGGGGCTGATTGGGTCCAATTTTGTAGTTATCACCTCTAAAGCCGTATGCCTGGCTTGAGGGGAACAGGAAAGTGGCTTTTTCGCCTTTGCGTAATAGCTTCACTGCATTTCTTAGTCCCGGAAACAGCTGAGATTTATCTACGGCGTGTTGCACTAATCCAAAGTCTTCAGTTTTATAAAGTGTGTCCCCGGAAAAGGTCATGAGATTATAAGATAACCATACGATATCATTGGTTTTAGGGGTGTACCCTGAGGTGTCTTGCTTCACCTCGTAATAATACCAGAAACCATAAGGGCTGGAAAGGTATGTTCGTAGGCTGTCATTTAAGATAATTTCCTGAATCTGCTTTTGTTCCTGTTCTAAAATCGTTTTACTCCGTGCCACAGATTCTGCAATGAAGCTGCCGGATCTTGCCTGTACAGGTTTTCTGGGTTCAGGTTCTCCGCAAGCAAAGAATACGATCAATCCGGTTAAAAGGAAACCATATCTTCTCATTGGAATAGCTGCTGTTTGTATTGTGGTAGCAAAGCTGTAAACTTCACCGTGGTTTCTTCCATGGTAACTGTACTTCGCCCTCCGGCTGCGTTGGTATGCCCCCCACCTTCAAAGTGGGCTCGTGCAAAATGATTCACTGAAAAATCGCCTGCGGATCGGAACGATATTTTTATGATCCCTTCCTCTTTGTTTTCAATAAAAATTGCGGCAAAAATAATACCTTCTAAGGTAAGGCCATAGTTTACAAAGCCTTCCGTATCTCCTTTGCTATAATTGTGTTGGTCCAGTTCTTCCTGGCGAAGTGTAATAAAGGCAGTGCGGAACTCTTCCAGGATGACCAGATTGTTAAGCGCTACGCCCAAAAGTCGTAGTCGGGCAGGGGAATTGGCATCAAAGACCTGTTGATGTATCCGCATATTCTCCGCTCCTTTATCGATCAAATCCGCTACTACACGATGGGTTCTACTTGTGGTTGCAGAAAACTTAAAAGAACCGGTATCTGTCATGATCCCGGCATATAAGCATGTTGCGATTTCCTTCGTGATGGTATCGGCAGCCCCAAAGGCTTCAATAGTATTGTATACCATTTCACAAGTAGAACTCATCCTTACGTCGGAGTAGGTGATATCGGCGTAGGTACTAGGTTGTTGATGGTGATCGATCATCACAAACTTAGCGGTTGCCTTGGTTAGAGAAGGTTCCATTCTTCCGGTTCGGGACAGTTCGTTAAAATCCAGGGTGAAAACCAAATCTGCTTTTTCAAGCAGCTCCAGGGCAACCCTATTTTTCTTCTCAAAGTTCAAAATGGCATCGCTGCCGGGCATCCATTTCAGGAATTTAGGAAATTCATTGGGAACAATGATGACAGCATTCTTACCTAGAGTGCCGAGAAAGTGTTGCAAGCCCAAAGATGCTCCGATAGCATCCCCGTCCGGGTTTTTGTGAGGTACAATTACAATATCCGAAGATTGTAAAAGCAATTCCTTTAGCTGGGCTACATCTGCTAAATTCATGCGCGCAAAGATACAATAATATAACATTAGCGTAATTTGTAGTCCATTAATTTTGATTGCTACTAATTAGTTGCAGATATGAATAGACTTGTACCTTTTTTCCTGGTATTGGCATTAGGATGTAAATCTAAAGATGCCTTGATTTTGTCAACAAATTCGGACATCAACGGCGCGAGCAAAAATCCTGGAAAAGTTGTGGTTGCTTTTGGTTCCTGTAACAAACACGATGAGGAAAACGTATTTTGGGATGATATTCTTGAATTACGACCAGATGTTTTTATCTGGGGCGGCGATAACATTTATGGGGATACTGAGGATATGGAGAAAATGCAGCAAATGTATCAGCAGCAGCAGAATGTCCCGGGATATGCGACGCTCGCGAAGACTGTTTTCGTTACAGGTACCTGGGATGACCACGACTACGGTGTCAACGATGGAGGACAAGAATTTGTAAAAAAGGATGAAAGTTTGCAGTTGTTCCTGGATTTCATGAACGTCTCGCAAGATCACCCAAGAAGAACCAGGGAAGGGATATATTCTACCCAGTTGATCCGTAAACCAACGGGTATGGTTAAGATTATCAATTTGGATACACGTTACTTTAGAACTCCTTTAACTGACAGTAAAAAGGAAGGAATGCGGTATGAGCCCAACGTTTATGGGGAGGGGACTCTTTTGGGAGAAAGGCAATGGCAGTGGCTTGCTGAAGAGCTGACCAACTCAACTGCGGATTTTAATCTCATCGTAACAAGCATTCAATTTTTGTCCAACACTCACGGCTTTGAAAAATGGGCCAATTATCCTCATGAGGTGGAAAGGATGAAACAAGTCATCGTAAAATCCAAAGCAAAGGGAGTCATTTTACTGTCAGGGGACCGCCATATTTCCGAGTTTTCCAAGATGCCCGTGGAAGCACTAAGGTACCCCTTAATAGATTTTACAAGTAGCGGATTAACACATTCTTATACTGATTTTAAGGGTGAACCTAATCCATTTCGTATTGGAGAAGTTATTGCCAGAACCAGTTTTGGAGTGGTGGAGCTGGATTTAAATACCCGGCAGGCAGTGTTTCGGATTATGGAGGAAAACGGGAAGGTATTGCAGGAGCTGAAACAGGCATATTAACCCTTGCCCCTTTGGGGAAAAGACTTACTTTTGCGCAAATTTTAAGACTATGACAGGCAATAGAACTTTTACCATGATCAAACCCGATGCCGTTGAAAGCGGACATATTGGTCCTATCTTGGAAAAGATTACCGCTGCGGGATTTAAAATCGTGGCCATGAAATACACCCAATTGAGCCGTAGGGACGCGGAGACATTTTATGCCATACATAAAGAGCGGCCTTTTTTTGGAGAATTAGTGGAATTCATGACACGCGGACCAATAGTAGCAGCTATTTTGGAGAAGGATAATGCCGTGGAAGATTACAGGGCGTTAATTGGAGCGACGAACCCGGAACAGGCTGCAGAAGGGACTATCCGAAAGTTATACGCTACCAGCGTAGCTGAGAATGCGGTTCACGGTGCTGATAGTGATGAAAATGCTGCAATAGAGGGTGCTTTTCATTTTTCCGGCAGGGAAATTTTCTAAAGTATTACAACCACATTAAAGAGATACAAAGCCGCTTTTAAGCGGCTTTTTAGCGTAAAATCAACTCTTTGATCACCGTTCTTCCCAGTTCTTCATTCAGCATCGCAATAATCTTGGTTTTTCCATACGATAGTTCTTCTCGTAGCACCGAGGAAGATAGCGATACGTAGAGAACTTCACCTCGGAGTTCTACATTTGTAGTATAATTATCAACACCATTGCCCATAAGCTTTTTCCAGGCTTCACTAGCATCTACCCGGTCCAGGCCTTTTTGAAGTTTATTTTTTTTTAAAAACTCCTGTAAGGCTTCTCCAAGATTTAAATGTTCACTGTGGCGTTTTGGCATTAACGGATAGAATTAGGAGGTTGGAAACGGTGATAAATATAGGTGATATCCTCCTGGTTTTTGACCGAGAAACGATTTTCAGATATCTCCAACAATTGCTCTTCCCATTGATTGGGGCCATTGCTGTATTGCATTAAAAACTCCTCCCCCTTTTTTACGATAGCGAATTGCTCAGCATCATCTGAAGTGCGATAGGTGCCGGTAAGGTTAGGGTGCATTTTTTTTCGATAACCTCTTGCATTTTTCATTTCAAAAAAGTCAACACTGGTATTAACGCTGTATGTTTTTTCCTTTCCATCTGGAAATCGTACCACAGCAATCTCCCAGTACCCGTTAAGATGTTCCAAATCTGCTTCCCTGATGTTTTCCTTACATCCTGTTAGCAGTACGAGTAGTAACATGAGCATTCTGGTCATATCTACAAGGTAAAGATTTTATAATGCTGATGGGTACTTTTAACCACTTTTTCCGTACGCTCCACATGGGTGTCACTAATAAACAGTTGCCCAAATTGATCGTCTTTTACCATGGCTACCAGGTGGGATACCCTATTTTCATCCAACTTGTCAAAAATATCATCCAGCAATAGGATAGGCGTGGTCTTCGATTGTCGCTTCACAAAATGAAATTGAGCCAATTTTAACGCTATTAAAAACGATTTTTGTTGCCCCTGGCTACCGAATTTTTTAATAGGATACCCATCTATTGTAAAGTCCAGATCATCCTTATGAATCCCTACCGTAGTGTATTGAACCGCACGATCTTTTTCAATACTTTGCCGTAGCAGGGATAGTAAGTCTTGGGTCGCTAACTTGGTGGCGTATTTCAAGTCAATAGCCTCTTCTTTAGCAGCAATAAGCTCGTATTGCGATTTAAAAATCGGGATAAAAGCTTCCAGGAAAACGTTTCTCTTCTTAAAAATAACCGTACCATACTCGTGAAGTTGCTCGTCATATACGGCAAGGGTATCCTCATCAAAAGTGCGGTTAAGTGCAAAATACTTTAGTAGCGAATTGCGTTGCGCCAGGATCTTATTGTACTTGATCAGCGTTTGTAAATACTTCTTGTCAGATTGTGAAATTACCCCATCAATAAATTTTCTGCGGGTTTCGCTACCCTCAAGAATAAGATCGCGATCTGCCGGAGAAATGATCACCACTGGTAACAACCCAACGTGCTCAGAGAGCTTTTCATAGCTCTTACCATTGCGTTTGATCACTTTTTTCATCCCCTTCTTCAGGCTGCAGGTAATTTTCTCGATACGTTCATCTTTTTCAAATTCTCCCTCCAACATAAAAAAATCGGCACCGTGGGTAATGTTTTGAGTGGCTACCGGATTAAAATAGCTTTTTCCAAACGACAGGTGGTAAATAGCATCAAGAACGTTGGTTTTCCCCACACCATTATCCCCTACAAAACAATTAATTGTAGGCTCAAACACCCAGTTCTGGGCATCAAAGCTTTTGTAATTCACTAAAGATAAGCGCTTTATAAACATGGTCAATTCTCCTTAACCTATCTCTTTATGGGTGTCTACTGTTGCAAAGACTTCAAAAATAAGGATTAATTTACCTTTCGTTTTTAGCTGAAAACGTTTACTTTTGCGCGACTAAAAAAGGAACGATGGCCACTTACAAGAAGCGAGGGCACAAACCCAAAAATAAGGCTGAGGAAGCCCAGATGGAGACGCAAGGCAGTACCACAGCAGAGGTATTTAGCACATTGGATGAAAGCGCTTCCAGGACAGAGGCATGGGTATCTAAAAATCAGAATTATATATTAGGGGGCATAATTGCCATAGCAATTGGTGTTTTGGGATATCTGGCGTATAACCAGTTTATTGTGAAACCAAAAGATGCCAATGCGGCGAATGAGTTTTCCTACCCTATGCAGCACTTCAATGCGGCTCTTACTAGCGAAACCGAAAAAGATTCCTTGTTTACCCTGGCACTCAACGGATCAGAAGGGAAGTTTGGCTTTTTGGATATTATAGAGGAATACAGTGGAACACCTACTTCAAATTTGGCCAAGTACTCTGCGGGTGTGGCCTACCTTAACTTACAACAATATGACGAAGCGATAGCATTTCTTGAAGATTTCTCATCAGATGACGATGTCTATAAGCCGTTGGCATTAGGAGGGATTGGTGATGCCTTCTCGCAATTGGAACAGCCGGAAGAAGCTTTAGAATACTACGAAAGAGCGATTTCCGCTGCCAAGGAAAATGGATTCACTGCACCTAAATTTTTGTACAAAGGCGGAGTAGCTGCCCTTGAATTAGGAGATCATAATAAAGCGTTAGCGTATTTCAACCGGATAAAAGAAGAATTTCCAGAAGCAACCGAGGCTGGGAATATTGATGCCTTAATAGGCTTTGCTCAAACCCAGTAGCATGGCTACCGAGAATAAGAATCTTTCCTCTTACAATCCTAAAGATATCCCAGATGCTCAAGGATTGCGTTTTGGTTTGGTAGTATCTGAGTGGAATGCCGATATCACCGAGAGTCTATATCACGGTGCCTACGATACGCTTTTGAACTGTGGGGTAAAAGAAGGGCATATCACCCGATGGAATGTTCCCGGAAGCTTCGAGCTGATCCACGGGTGCAAAAGAATGATCGAAAAAGGAGAGGTAGATGCCATTATTGCCATTGGCAGTATAATTCGAGGAGAAACTGCCCATTTTGACTATGTATGTAGCGCTACCGCTCAAGGGATTAAGGATCTCAATGTAAGCAGTGAAGTTCCGGTGATCTTTTGCGTTTTAACAGATGACAATTTGCAACAGGCTAAGGACAGGAGTGGAGGAAAGCACGGTAACAAAGGAACGGAAGCTGCTGTGGCAGCGATCAAAATGGCAGTACTCGGGAAATAATAGAATGCTTTTTTGATGCTTAAAAGACTTTCCAGGCAAACCAATTGTGTTAACATTTTTTGTGATGTCCACCTCAAGGCTTCCTTGGTTTTTAAGTACCTTTGAAGTTACTTGAAAAGGGAGTATGCGTAATTTTCTAAAACTTCGTAAAAATCGCAGTTTTGACTACAAGCCCAGATTCTACAAGGGTGAAAGCAGTCCCTATAAAATTGAACATAAACTGGACAAATTCAGAACCACCGCCCAAAGCCAGAGAGGATTAAAGAATAAGTTTTCCAATGCTTTTGAAGATTTGAAGAACGAGGGCGATCGGCATTTGAAAACTCGGTTTCTTATTGTGCTGGGTGTTTTGATTTTGATATTTCTGTATATCATAGACTTTGACTTGTCCATATTCTTTGGGTCCTAATGGCAGACATTATTAAATTGTTGCCCGACCATGTGGCCAACCAAATTGCAGCTGGAGAGGTGGTTCAACGACCCGCTTCGGTCGTAAAGGAATTATTGGAAAATTCTATCGATGCTGGTGCCGCAAACGTTAAATTGATTGTTAAGGATGGGGGTAGGACCCTTGTTCAAGTGGTGGATGATGGCAGTGGCATGACACAAACGGATGCTCGATTGTCTTTTGAGCGTCATGCCACCTCCAAGATCGCATCTGCCGAAGATCTGTTCAACTTGCATACTAAAGGATTTCGCGGAGAGGCACTGGCTTCTATAGCAGCTATTGCTCATGTGGAGCTTTTATCCAGGACTTCGGAAGCCGAGGTCGGCACTCATATCAGAATAGAGGGAAGCGAGGTAGTTGCGCAAGAGGTGGTTGCCACACCCAAAGGGACTTCTATTGCGGTGAAGAACTTATTTTTCAATATTCCGGCGCGACGCAATTTTCTCAAATCAGATCAAGTGGAGCTGCGTCATATTATAGATGAATTTCAAAGGGTTGCCCTGGCACATCCCAAGGTGGCTTTCAGAATGTATAACAACGGTTCGGAGTATTTTAACTTACCCCAGGAAGGCCTTCGGCAGCGCATTGTCCATATTTTTGGAAAAAAGATGAAGGAGCGATTGGTCCCTGTGGCCGAGGAAACCGAGGTGGTTGCCATTACCGGTTTCGTTTGCAAACCTGAGTTTTCCAGAAAGAGTAGGGGGGAACAATTTTTCTTTACGAATCATCGGTTCGTTAAAAGCCCTTATCTGCATCATGCAGTGGTTTCCGCTTTTGAGGGCCTACTTAAACCTGATACCCATCCGGGGTATTTTCTAAATCTTGAAGTAGATCCACGATCCATAGATATCAATATTCATCCTACAAAAACGGAGGTAAAGTTTGATGACGAACATACGCTTTACGCGATTATCCGTGCAGCCGTAAAACACAGTTTGGGGCAATTTCACATTGCGCCGCTGCTGGACTTTGAGCGCGACCAGAATCTGGACACACCTTATCAATACCGGAATAAAGAAGCCCAATCTCCTACAATTACTGTCGATGCCGGTTTTAATCCGTTTCAAGAAGGGGACCGCCCCACAACCGCGAAGGGTTATAAAGCCGCATCAAATGTTCAAAACTGGAAAGACCTCTACGATTTTGGGGATACCACACTTCCCGATACAGATATGTTACAGGTAGAATCGGATGCAGCCTCTCCTGAAGTCTTTGAAAATGAAGATGAGCCGCTAATGCTGCATCAGGCTACTTTTCAACTGCAGCGAAAATATGTGGTAAGCACTGTAAAATCGGGATTACTGGTCATTAATCAACACCGGGCTCATCAGCGAATTCTTTTCGAGCGGTTTCTGGCTGAGATCACTGTGAAAAGGGGAATTGTACAGCAACTATTGTTTCCAAAGACCCTCACATTCCCGGCATCAGAAATGGAGGTACTACAGTCTTTTAAAGATGAATTATCCGGCCTGGGCTTTGACCTGATGTTTGAGTCCAATGAAACGTTAACCGTAAACGGGGCACCAAATGGTCTTCCGGAAGGGAAGATCGCTGCTGTTTTGGAAGATCTGCTGGGAAGTTACGCCGAAGAAAAGACGTTTGAGGGGCATTTTTCTCAAACGGAATGGCTCTCCAAAACCTTATGTAGATCATTGGCCATACGAACCGGACAGCACCTATCCCCCGAAATGCAAACCGCCCTGGTGAATGACCTTTTTGCTTGCAAAGAGCCAAAATTAAGCCCTTTTCAGAAAACCATCTATGTGATTATTGGGGAAAACGAAATAGCGAATAAATTCTAGTACATGGGAAGACTCACTGAAGCGATAAAACATTTGATCATTATTAATGTGCTCTTCTTTATAGCCGGGATAACTGGTTTAGGAGATACTTTATACCAGTATTTAGCCTTGTGGTTCCCGCTAAACCCGAATTTCCAATGGTGGCAGGTGGTGAGCCATATGTTTTTGCATGACTTCTCCGGTTTTTTTCATATTCTGTTCAATATGTATGCGCTTTGGGCGTTTGGATCACCTTTAGAACGGATGTGGGGCCGGAATAAATTTTTGTTCTTTTATTTTTCAGCTGGAATAGGCGCTGCCCTTATACATACAGTAGCCAATTATTATTTTTTTAATCAGGGTGTCGAGATCGTTCAGGCTACAGGGCTATCAGAAGCAAGAATCGTTGAAATTCTCTCTGATGGAAAATACAGTCCGGATTGGTACACCTTAGCCTCTCAGGGAACTATTGATCGTTTTATGGGTGCCTTTAACGCTCCTGCAGTCGGAGCTTCAGGCGCTGTTTACGGTGTTCTGGTGGCCTTTGCATTCATGTTCCCAAGAGCGGAGCTAATGCTCATCTTTTTACCTATACCCATAAAAGCCAAGTATTTTGTCCCCATTTTGATATTAGGAGATGTTATTTTTGGATTCAGCAATGTGAATACAGGAATTGCACATTTTGCCCACGTTGGTGGGGCATTGATAGGATTTATTATGATGTGGTATTGGAAAAAGAACCAGTTTAATCAAAACAGATGGGATAGTTAAATGGCAAACGGAGGATTACAGTACTATTTTGCGAGATTGAGCGTTGCGGAAAAGCTGATCGCCATTAATGTGGGGGTCTTTATTTTAGTAGGTATCTCGGCAGCCTTGTTCGGGGTGCCTGCGGATAGTGTGTTACATTGGTTTGAGTTGCCCAAAGACTTCTTTTCCTTTTTGGGAAAGCCTTGGACACTAATTACGTATTCCTTCTTCCATGCCGGAATTGGGCACATTTTCTGGAACATGCTCATACTCTATTTTTCAGGTCGGATTTTCTTAAACCTCTTTGACGATCAACGCTTCTTTAATGTCTACTTTTTGGGGGTTATCCTGGGCGGACTGGTTTTCCTTTTAAGCTATAATATCTTTCCCACATTGTTAGCGATCAATTCTTCTTTGATAGGAGCTTCTGCAGGGATCACTGCGGTGTTGATCTTTATTTGTGCTTACATTCCCAATCAGGAGGTACGCATCATTTTCTTTAATGTCAAATTGTGGCATATCGGCGCTTTCGTGGTTTTGGTAGATCTCATTCAGCTTGCATATGGCGGAAACATTGGCGGCCGATTGGCGCACCTGGGAGGAGCTTTCCTTGGCTATATATATGCCAGGCAGCTATTAAACGGTAAAGATATTGGAGAAGGGTTTTCAAGATTATGGAAAGGGATTGCAGCAATTTTTAAAGCCAGACCAAAGAAACCTCCCTTAAAAACAGTGTACAGAAAAAAAGCGGCTGGTGCTTCAAGGGGTGGTGTCAATTATGACAAAGAAACCCGGCAACGAAAAATTGATGCCATCCTGGACAAAATCAGTAAATCGGGTTACGAAAGCCTTTCTAAAGAAGAGAAAGATTTCCTGTTCAAAGCGGGGAAGGAAGATTAGTTCGAGAGTATGGTAAAGTTTATGCTAAAAAAGCTCTTTTACTTCAATTGTTTCATTGTTATTATATGGTTTATGGCTGTGCTTGGTACTTATTTCAGTGTCAATGATATAACGTTTCTAAGTGTTTTATCGCTTCTGATTCCTTTTTTACTACTTTGCCATTTTATCTTTTTTTGTATCTGGATGTTTCTGAGAAAGAAATGGATGTTACTTTCTTTAAGTTGCGTTCTGGCTAGCTTTATGATATTTGGAAGGTTTTATATTCCAAGTTTCTTTACACGCCATAATCCGTCCGGTGGATTGAAGATCATGACGTATAATGCACGGGGATTTAATCAGAATAAAAAACTACCTATTTCTGATGCTGATAGCCTTATCATGGAATTTGTCCTTGATGAACAACCAGATATTTTGTGCTTTCAAGAGGCCTATCATATTCTTAAGAGGGAGACAGTTTTAGATAAGGATTATCCCTATAAGTATGTGGATTTTGTTTTTGACGGAATAAAAAGAAAACGGGTGATACAGGCGCTATTTTCCAAATACCCCATTAAAAACGTCCAAATCATTGAGTTCCCCCAAAGTTCTAACGCAGCATTATCTG
The DNA here is from genome assembly GCA_028284665.1 of Croceivirga sp. Classification (GTDB taxonomy): domain Bacteria; phylum Bacteroidota; class Bacteroidia; order Flavobacteriales; family Flavobacteriaceae; genus Croceivirga. The sequence goes on along the minus strand of JANQRG010000035.1, from coordinate 51,122 downwards.
CCGATATTTTGTACCAAGATGTCGTAATAAGAGTATTAAGTATGCATTTGCAATCTTTTAGTATTCAACCTAATTTGCAAACCGCTACGGACGAAAAATCTTCAGTACTATTTAGGCGTATTATCCGTTCAGTTGGTAAGCAAGAGCACCAAGTGAACTTATTAAAAAAAGTATTAGACACTACTACATTTCCTACAATTCTGGCCGGGGATATGAACAATACGCAGTTTTCAAAGGTTTATCGAATGGCAAGTAACGGTTTTCAAGATACTTTTAAAAAGAAGGGTTCCGGCTTTGGAAGAACATTTGAACTGTTCGGTATGCCTTTGCGCATTGATTACATCTTAGCCGATAACCGCTTCGAGGTCCTCTCTCATACAAATTTTGATATTGAATTATCCGATCACTACCCTATTATGGCACGGGTAAAATTGACTGGGGAAGGAGTAGAGTGATTTATAAACCTTCTGGCCATTTATTTTAAGAACTCCAGCGGCATTTTTTGGAGATAATTCTTCGCGTTATTTCCCTCATTAAAAAGTAAATCGAGGGTGCTCGTATTAGCTATAAAGCCATGCCGGTCTCCAAATACTTGAATATAAGATGCTTGGTTAAAAGGGAAATCTTTTTTTGCATTTACAAGGAATCTGCAATCAAGGCCATCCTTAAATTCGGTGCTGTAGCCCGTGGTTTTAACAAATGCTGGAGGGATTTCTAACACAGCACACAAAAACGCCAGGCTTTCCCAGTTAAAGTCCAAGAGAAAGGTGAAACGCTGTTCAAACAATGGTGCCAGATCATCTTCATAATACTCGAAGAAGGGCGAAGTACGGTATGCAGTTTGCAAAGTACGCCAATGCTGTTTTTGCCAGGGGTAGGTATTATCAATTCGAACATCTCGATAGCGTTGACGCCCATGCGCATTCCCTAAGTGACGAATGGGAAGGGTTAGCTTGTGTAACCCTTGGTCTGTGCAAATATGATATCGGTTGCGGTAGGTTTGCTTTTGATAGTTGTCATATACTTCCCATAGGACCTCTTTCTGGATTAAAACTGCCAGAGTAGCAATATTGGGGAAACAGGTCGGGTGCAATAGGACAGCCAAAGCACTAGGTGGTTTGTTTGGATTTTCGACGCTTACGGAAGAAATCAAACACAAACCATCCCGCCAGGGCAATTAAGAAATACCGGAAATAGGATACAGGTTCTCCACTACCTCCAACCGTAGTAAATACGCGATCCCAGCGCATCTTCTCATTAAATCGTATCCCATCCTGAAAATTATCAAAGCTCAACCAGATAAATACCGGTTTGCCCACAATATGATCTTCTGCTACATAGCCCCACGCTCTGCTATCTTCAGAGTGGTCACGGTTGTCACCCATCATCCAATAGTAATCTTGTTTAAAGGTATACGAGGTGGCTTCAGTACCATTAATAAGAACTTTGTCCCCTGTGACCTCGACTTCGTTTTTTTCATAATCCCGAATGATCTTCTTATAGAGCGGAATTGTCTTTTTAGTAATAGGTACTGTAGCTCCTGCTTCCGGGATGTAGATAGGACCAAAATTGTCGACGTTCCATTTATAGAAAGGACTTTGTGGAAATACATTATATCCGGCCTCGCCTTTAGGTTCAACTTCCATTACAATGGAATCGATCCTTTGATCTTTTTGAAGCTGAGCCACCATTTCATCAGTGAGATTGGCAACACGTGCCCTGGGCGTTTCTTCCGTTAAACCTAGCCGTAATTGACGGATAACTTCAATCGGGATTCCTGTTTTATCAGTATACAACTGAATTTGCCCATCTTCCCCTCGGGTAGCCCCTTTTAAGTAGGGGGTAAGCCCGTTGTACTGACTCTGGTTTAAGGCAGGCGAGATAAATTTCCGTTCGAAATTATCAGCTCCAATCTCGTTGAGCAATCTACTCGAAACCCCTTTACTTGCGTGCACCACGTAATTGTACATTACTTTCGCTCTGTCGGAAAGTTGCAACTTTTTACCATTTATATGGACGAAACCATCAATGATCTCCAAAGAATCCCCCGGAGTACCCACACAGCGTTTTACGTAGTTGGATTTTTTGTCAATAGGTTTTTTAACCCCCTTGGACGCTACAAAAAACTGTTGAACCGTATCCGCCGGCCAGCTAAAAACAACAATATCATTCTTTTTGGGTGTTTGAAATCCTGGCAGCCTCATATAGGGCAGTTGAAATTTGTTCCAAAAAGAGGTTTTATAGGTCTCTGGATCTACATCAGCGACATAGGAGGGCTTTCTTAAAATGGGTAAGGTGTCATGTACCATGGGCGCAGCCAAGGTGGTCATGGGTACCCTTGCTCCGAAATGAAATTTGCTGACAAACAAGAAATCACCAATGCGCAAAGTCCGCTCCAACGAACCGGTAGGAATTACATACGGCTGAATAAAATAGGTATGTACAAAAGTGGCGGCAACTATAGCAAAAACAATAGAACTCACCCATTCCCCAAGTCCGGTTCTGGGCTTGAGACTCCGCTCCGAAAGGTGCTCTACCTCCATGGAATAGTTCACATAATAAATATAGAAGCCCAGGGTGAGAATCACGGCCCAGGTCTGCCAGAGCTTGTTTTGTCCAAAACTCCGTATGGTTTCCACCCAGATTACCGGAAACATCAGGAGGTTAATGATCGGAATAAATAACAGGAACACCCACCATTTGGGGCGGTTGATAATTTGCATTAATACAATACCATTATAAATAGGAATAGCAGCTTCCCAAGCTTTTCTGCCTGCTTTTACATAGAGTTTCCAGGTACCCAAAAAATGGATTAGCTGCACTAACAAAATGAATAAGAGCCACTGTGTTCCGTTCATTCGTTTTTTGTTTTGAGACGCTAATTAACGGCAATTGTTACCAACTACCCAATATTTAGCATATCTTTCATAGAAAATACTCCTGTCTTCCCGACAATCCACTCTGCCGCCACAATCGCTCCATTCGCAAACCCTTCACGGTTATGTGCCGTATGTCTGATTTGAATATCATCTACCCGACCGGAATAGGTAATGGAATGTGTACCGGGAACCTCTCCCTCCCGAATTGAGGTTATAGGAATTTCGTTCTCCTGTGCATCTTTCAACTTCCAGCCGGTATACTCCGAATTTTCAATGATCCCTTCAGCCAGCGTGATTGCAGTTCCACTGGGTGCGTCTAACTTTTGCGTATGATGGATCTCTTCCATCATTATCTGGTAGTCTTTTACGGAATGCATCATCTGGGCAAGTCTTTGGTTCAGTTCAAAGAAGAGGTTCATTCCCAAACTAAAGTTGGAGGCGTAAAGGAAAGCGCCATTCTTTGCTTTGCAGAGCGCTACGGCAGTTTCGTAGTGTTCCAGCCACCCGGTAGTGCCGGATATGACCGGGACATGGTTTTCCAGGCAAATCCTGATGTTTTCATATGCAGATTCAGGGGTGCTAAAATCAATAGCCACATCCACTTTGGAGAAGTCAACAGCGGCAATTTCAGTAGGGTTATCAATTCTGGCTACAATAGAGTGCCCGCGCCGGGTTCCTATTTTTTCCAGCATTTGCCCCATTTTACCATATCCGAATAGCGCAATGTTCATCCACTAAAATTTAAATACTAAAGCCATGCCAAAGTTGGGGTCCCCCGTAACCTCATTTAGATCCATATAAGGTTTAAAAGAATAGGCAAGTTTTTCACTAACGTTGTACTGCTTTAAGTGGGCATCTACATTGGCGTCTATGATGTTAAGGGCGTAAAAACCAATGGTGATCACCAACCAGAGGTCACGGTTACGTTGCAGGTTTTCCTGGGCGTCCTGAAGGGCAGTATCGGAAACATCCGGGCCGGTATTGTCATTATTGATATCAAAAAATTCATCGTCGGTGAAGCCTGCTCTCCGGCGTTTAAAGGCATCACGGAACCTATTGTAATCCGTATTATTTATGGAATAGTTGTAAACACCTACCCCTATGGCCCCCCAAACAAGTGGAGCCTTCCAATATCTTTTGTTGTAGATCTGCCCAAGGCCGGGGAAAATAGCAGAATAAAAGGCCGCTTTACTAGGGGCTAGGGGATTGATCTCTTTTTGCACAAGGGTTACCTCTTCTACCACTATGCCTTTTTGCTTAAGATCTGTTTTAAGCGAGTCTGCAGGGTTTTTGGTCGGGAGGGAATCGTTTTCAACCTGCGAAATTCCGTGTCCTGCAATACAAATAAGTATACTAAAAAATAGAAAAGCCCTACTCACCGGACAGCAGTTTTCTTAACCGTTGGAATTCTTCTTTGGAATGGAAAGGGATAACTATTTTACCTTTTCCGGAAGAAGAGGCGGATATTTCCACTTTGGCGGCAACATGCTCCCTAATAGTTTCCAAATGCGATGTAACGAAATCAGGAAGCGTTTTTGAAACACTTGGTTTTTTTATAGACACATCTACTTTGTTGCCTTCCTGGTAGGAACGTACCAATTGTTCTGTGGCCCTAACCGAAAGCCCATCAGCTACGATTTTTTCGTAAATGTCAATTTGATCTTTCTTTTTATCTATGGTGATGAGTGCCCTGCCATGCCCCATACTTACAAAACCATCACGCATTCCAGTCTGGATGATAGGATGCAATTTTAGCAGTCTGAGGTAGTTGGTAATTGTGGACCGCTTTTTTCCCACGCGGTCACTCAATTTTTCCTGAGTAACCTGAATTTCATCAATCAAACGTTGATAGGAAAGCGCGATCTCTATAGGATCTAAATCCTGACGTTGAATGTTTTCTACCAAAGCCATTTCCAGGGATTCCTGATCGTTGGCAATACGGATATACGCCGGAATGGTTTCCAGCCCAACTATTTTCGAAGCGCGGTACCGCCGCTCCCCGGAGACTAACTGATATTTATTGAAGTCGAGCTTTCTAACCGTAATGGGCTGTATGATGCCCAATTCCCGAATTGAACTGGCTAATTCCTGAAGCGCTTCATCACTAAAATTGGTTCGAGGCTGAAAAGGATTCACCTCAATGGAAGCAAGGTCCAGTTCTACAACATTACCGATTACCTTGTCGGCATTTTTATCCGCAACCGATTTTATGTCGTTCTCAGGGTCCTTTAAAAGAGCGGAAAGCCCTCTTCCGAGGGCTTGTTTTTTTGTAGCCTTCGCCATTTAAACTTTCTCCTTGTTTTTGTTCAATATTTCATTGGCCAGGTTAAGGTAGTTGGAAGCTCCTTTACTACTTGCATCATATTTGATGATGCTTTCCCCATAACTTGGCGCTTCACTAAGCTTAACATTTCGTTGAATAATGGTATCAAAAACCATATCCGCAAAATGCTTTTTAACCTCATCTACCACCTGATTAGACAAACGTAAGCGGGAATCGTACATGGTAAGCAACATTCCTTCAATGTCTAAGTCCGTGTTGTGAATACGTTGTACGCTTTTAACCGTATTCAATAGTTTTCCCAGGCCTTCCAACGCAAAATACTCACACTGGATAGGAATCATAACAGAATCTGCTGCAGTGAGTGCATTTAGCGTAAGTAACCCTAACGAGGGCGCACAATCAATCAGAATAAAGTCATACGCCTCCCGTAATCCGCCTATGGCTTCCTTCATCATATACTCCCTGTTGTCCTTATCCACCAGTTCAATCTCAATGGCGACCAAATCAATATGGGCAGGGATCAGATCTACATTGGGAGAATCTGTGGGGACAATGGTTGCTTCGGCATTCAGCGTGTGCTCCAGGAGCTGATAGGTTCCTTTTTCCACAGCTTCCACCTCAACGCCTAATCCCGAGGTAGCGTTTGCCTGGGGGTCCGCATCAATAAGCAATACCTTCTTTTCCAATACACCGAGGGATGCCGCCAGATTAACAGTTGTTGTGGTTTTTCCTACGCCTCCCTTTTGGTTTGCAATAGCAATTATTTTGCCCATTCAATCACCTGAATTAGGCCCTAAAAATACGATTATTTAGCAGCTTAAAAAACGGAATTTGTTAACACAGGGTGAATAAGTACAATACCCCAGGTTAAAGAAAGTTAAAGTTTCATTTAATAAATGCCTACCGTATAGCGTATACCTTTTTATTCCATAAGCAATTGGAGAATTTCAATAGCTGCCTCGCTTATTTTTGTGCCTGGTCCAAACACTGCTACTGCTCCGGCCTCAAATAGAAAATCATAATCCTGTTTGGGAATGACACCGCCAACGATAACCATAATATCTTCTCTATCCATTGCTTTTAGTTCGGCAATAACTTCAGGAACCAAAGTTTTGTGCCCAGCAGCCAGGGAGGAAACGCCCAGAATATGCACATCGTTTTCTACCGCCTGCTTGGCAACTTCAGAAGGTGTCTGAAAAAGGGGCCCGATATCCACATCAAAACCTAAATCGGCATATCCCGTAGCCACAACCTTTGCGCCACGGTCATGACCATCCTGGCCCATTTTAGCCACCATGATACGTGGCCTGCGACCTTCCGTTTCCGCAAATGCATCCGCCAATTCCCGTGCTTTTTGAAAACTCATGTCGTTTTTGATTTCCTTCGCATATACGCCAGATACCGATTGAATTTGTGCCCTGTGTCGTCCAAAAGCGTCTTCCATGGCATCGCTAATTTCACCCAACGTGGCTCTTTCCCTGGCGGCTACTACGGCTAAAGCTAGTAAATTTTCGGTGGTGCCATTTTCAAGCTTGTTTTTGGCAGCAACCGTAATGTTATCCAGTGCTTCTTTCACTTTTTGGGCATTTCGGGTTGCTTTTATCTTTTGCAGTCGTTCCAATTGCTGTTGCCGCACCTTTTTATTATCAACTTCCAGGATTTGGAGGTCATCTTCCTCTCTCAAGACATATTTGTTGACTCCCAGCAGTACTTCTTGTCCGCTATCCAGCCTGGCTTGTTTTTTGGCTGCTGCTGCTTCGATGCGAAGTTTGGGTATCCCCGCTTCAATAGCTTTTGTCATTCCACCTAGCGTTTCTATTTCCTGAATTAACTGCCAGGCCTCTTCAACGATCTCGGCCGTTAATTGTTCTACGTAGTGGCTTCCCGCCCAGGGATCAACAGTTTTGGTGATCTGTGTTTCCTGCTGCAAATAAATCTGTGTGTTTCGTGCGATACGCGCACTAAAATCGGTTGGTAGCGCAATAGCCTCATCCAACGCATTGGTATGAAGACTCTGGGTGCCACCAAAAGCAGCCGCCATAGCCTCAATAGCGGTTCGGGCTACGTTGTTGAAGGGATCTTGCTCGGTAAGACTCCACCCACTGGTTTGAGAGTGGGTGCGGAGCATTAGGGACTTTGCATTTTGAGGATCAAACTGCTTCACCAATTTCGCCCACAGCATCCTTGCTGCTCTCATTTTTGCAATTTCGGTAAAATGCTTCATCCCAATACCCCAGAAAAAGGAAAGCCGGGGAGCAAAATCATCTACTTTTAAACCTGCTTTTAGCCCGGTTCTGATATATTCAATGCCATCCGCCAGGGTATAGGCAACCTCCATAGCTGCAGGGGCACCAGCCTCATGCATATGATACCCGGAAATACTGATACTGTTGAAACGGGGCATGTACTGACTGGTATATTCAAAGATATCCGCAATGATTTGCATGGAAGGTGTGGGAGGATAGATATAGGTATTACGCACCATAAACTCCTTAAGGATATCATTTTGAATGGTTCCTGAGAGTTGATCCAGGTTTACGCCCTGTTCCTCCGCGGCTACTATATAAAAAGCCATTACGGGAATTACCGCTCCGTTCATGGTCATGGAAACCGACATTTTATCAAGTGGAATACCGTCAAACAAAATCTTCATGTCTTCCACAGAGTCTATGGCCACTCCTGCCTTTCCTACATCTCCCACAACACGTTCGTTATCGCTATCGTAACCCCGGTGCGTCGGTAAATCGAAGGCAACTGATAATCCTTTTTGCCCGGCGGCCAGGTTTCTGCGGTAGAAGGCGTTACTTTCCTCAGCAGTGGAAAACCCGGCATATTGCCGAATGGTCCAGGGCCTTCTTACATACATGGTGGAGTAAGGGCCTCTTAAAAATGGGGGTATCCCCGCAGCAAAATTCTGGTGATCAAATTTCGTATCCTGATCACTTCTTTCCTCGTGAAGAAGCGCTATATTTTGTACGTCTTTCCTACTCATTTTCCAATCTTTTACGTTCTAATTCTTCAGTAAGCCGCTTTTCAATGATCGGGGCAATCTCGGTCTTTCGTTTGTTGATAATAACAAAAGGATCCAATTCCAAATCATTTTTTATATGGTCCTCCGGATTTTGGTAAGCATTGCTTCCCAATAGCATCAATTGTCCGTTGTCAAATAGTTCTTGTTCCCGGGCCGCACTTTCTTTAATTTTCTTTTGAATATTCCCATTCTTCAAAGCGGCCAGGAATCCTCCGGCGGCCTCCAATTGTTTAAATAGCCCCAGGGCTTTGTCCGCTAGCTGATAGGTAAGTGTTTCAATATAATAGCTGCCTTCTGCCGCTGTTTTAGCTTCGTCAAAATAGCTTTCTTCCTTCAGGAGCAGGAGTTGGTTACGGGCAATTCTTTCTCCGAATTCGTTTTCCTTATGGTATAGGACATCGTAGGGTAAATTGCAGATCGTGTCTGCACCGCCCAACACGGCTGCCATACATTCTGAAGTTGTTCTCAGCATGTTTACATTATAATCGTACAAGGTTTTATTTCGCCTGGAAGGAAAGGCCAGAATATGGCAATCGGAAGAGAGCTTGTATTGCCTGGCGAGCGTGGTCCAAAGCCATCGCAAGGCTCTTAACTTCGCAATTTCAAAGAAATAATTCCCTCCCACGCCAACTTTGAATATCATTGGATTTCCGGTTGTAAAATAATCGTGGTGTTGATTTATATATTCATTAGCGTGTGCCAAACCGTAAGCAAGTTGCTGTACGCTATGGGCGCCAGCATTCTGATATAATGACATTTCCACACAAAACGGAACAACACCATCCCTGGAAGCGGTCAATTCCAGAATTTCCTTTAAAAGTTGCTGGTCGTTTTCCCGACTTTTGTACCAATTACCACTTCCAGCGAAATTTCCAACGCTATCGATGTTCAAAAAGAACTGCACCTCGGTATTTCCGACATAGTCCAATAAGGCTGTAATAGTGCTCTTCTCCAGGAATTCGAAATTGAAATAAATCGGGATAGTTTTTAAATCAATTTCTTTAAGCAATACTCCCCAGCTGATTTCGGGATCAGGAATCTCCAAAACCAATGCACTTGCTCCCCGCCCTAAGATATCCAGGGCTTTTTTATTCGCCTGATCAGCGTCATCACAATGTATTTTCTGACCGATATTCCATTTGCGATGCGGCGAAAACTGAAGCCTGGGAAGGTTTTCGATGTCCTCTGCTGTATAAAAAGGTTTAATGGGTATTCCCTCAAAGGTTTCCCCGATCAGGGTAGCGTTGTAGTCCGCTCCTTTTAGATCATATTGAATTTTTTGTTTCCACGCTTTGGCAGAAGTGGGTTCAAACTCGGAGAAAAGCAGCTCGTTGTTCATTCCTTTGGTTTTTTTTGTTTTAAGCTATCCTCGTATTCTATTAAAAAGATTTCTTCGTCATCCTTCTTCATATAGTAATTCTCCCGGGCATATTTTTCCAATTCCTCAGGATCTCGTAGTTGTTCTAATACCTCTTTATCGTGATCGATCTCCTGTTTCAGGAATTCCCGTTGTTGCTCAAGTTTATCTATTTCCTGCTGCAACTCGCGATGTATAAGTAAAGAGTTGGTGTCAAAAAAGGCCATCCAAATGACGAAAATGGTCAGTACTAACACATAGGTGTTGGTCATGAACTTAAACCATTTTTTTTGCCGCAGCGTTTTCCAACCCATTTCAACCCAATTTTTCGTTAATAATGGTACGAACCATATCTACAGCTACTGTGTTGTAGTTATTATTTGGAATAATGATATCTGCAAACTCTTTTGAGGGCTCTATAAACTCGTTGTGCATAGGTTTAACGGCATTCTGATAACGGAACAGTACTTTTTCCAGATCATGACCTCTTTCCTTGATATCCCGTTGCAACCTTCGTATCAAACGCTCGTCCGAATCTGCATGCACATAAATCTTCATATCAAATAGCTCGCGCAGTTTCGGGTTGCTCAACACCAAAATTCCTTCTACTATTATTACCTTTTTCGGAGCCGTAGTTTTGGTTTCCGACAAGCGGGTTTCTTCAACAAAGGAATATACGGGAATTTCAATGCTTTTTCCAGCCCTTAACGCTTCTATGTGCTGGATCAGCAACTTAAAATCAATAGAATTAGGATGGTCAAAATTTACCCGACCTCTTTCTGCTTTAGTGAGATGTGAAAGATCTTTGTAATAGGCGTCCTGAGAAATCACAGCCACTTCATCTTGAGGAAGTTGTTCTATAATCTGCTGTACCACCGTGGTTTTGCCACAACCTGTTCCCCCTGCAATACCAATAATGAGCATGAAAGATAGTTTAATCCAAATGTACGCATTTGACGGCATCTCAAGAATCCGCATTGGGTTATTGGAAGTGCATAGATACAATTAAAACTTCCCTAAAAACATGACTTTTTTCATGAAATACCTACGTTCTCCCCTCTACTTTTGATTGTCAATTTGAGCATAAACCGCTATATTCGAGAACAACTATATCTTACCTTTTATGGCAAATCAATACAAGCTCAAGGTCAACGAAGAATTTGAGTATTCTCTTACAAAAAATGACCTGAAATCTTTAGATTTAGTAGCTACTGAGAAAGACAGTTATCATTTACTGCAGGACGGCCAATCGTTTAACCTGCAAATTACCGAAAAAGACTTTGACGGAAAGATCTACCGCGTGAGAGTGAACAACACGCCCTATGAAATAAGTATATCAAATCCTCTGGATTTGCTTATTGACGAAATGGGATTTGCACTCAATTCTGCAAGCCAGATAGGCAGCATAGAAGCACCTATGCCGGGATTGATCCTTGAAGTATCTGTTACGGAAGGTCAGGAAGTGCAGGAAGGAGATCCCCTGCTTATTCTGGAGGCTATGAAAATGGAAAACGTCATCACCTCACCAAGAAACGGAACTATCAAAAGTATTCCCATACGAAAAGGGCAAGCCGTTGAGAAGAAACACCTATTAATCACCTTTGAATAATCCAACTTATGAAAAAAATATTGGTCGCCAATCGCGGTGAAATAGCGATTCGAGTGATGCGTACTGCTAAAAAAATGGGAATAAAAACTGTTGCAGTATTCTCTGAAGCAGATAGGAATGCGCCTCATGTTAAGTTTGCGGACGAAGCGGTCTGCATAGGCCCACCCCCTTCCAACCAATCGTATTTGCAGGGGGATAAAATTATTGAAGTTGCCAAAACCCTCGGGGTAGATGGCATTCATCCCGGGTACGGATTTTTGAGTGAGAATGCTGATTTTGCGGAGGCTGTTGAAAAAAACGGGATCGTTTTTATTGGTCCCAAGTCACATGCCATTCGGGTCATGGGAAGCAAGTTGGCCGCCAAAGAGGCCGTTAAGAAGTACAATATTCCTATGGTCCCTGGAATTGACGAAGCAATTACGGATGTGGATAAAGCCCATGAGATTGCCCAGGAGATTGGTTTTCCGGTGCTGATAAAAGCTTCCGCCGGGGGAGGTGGAAAAGGGATGCGGATTGTGGATCGGGAGGAACATTTGGAATCCCAAATGACAAGAGCAATCAGTGAGGCTACCTCCGCTTTTGGTGATGGTTCTGTTTTTATTGAGAAATACGTGACTTCGCCACGGCATATTGAGATCCAGGTGATGGCGGATACACATGGTAACATTCTCCATTTTTTTGAACGGGAATGTAGTATACAACGAAGACACCAGAAGGTGGTAGAGGAAGCCCCCTCATCCATTCTTACTCCTGAACTGCGCAATGAGATGGGTATTGCCGCTACCAAGGTAGCTGAAGCCTGCGCTTACGTTGGGGCAGGGACTGTAGAGTTTTTAATGGATGCCGACCACAAGTACTACTTCCTCGAAATGAATACGCGCTTACAGGTAGAGCACCCGGTTTCGGAATTGATTTCCGGGGTAGATTTGGTAGAGTTGCAGATTAAGGTAGCGCGAGGTGAAAAACTTGAGATCAAACAGGAGGATTTGAGCATTAACGGACATGCCATGGAACTTCGGGTATATGCAGAAGATCCTTTAAATGATTTCCTACCCAGTGTGGGGAAACTGGAACGCTACCGAATTCCGGAAGGAGAAGGGATCCGGGTGGACAATGGTTTTGAAGAAGGAATGGACATCCCTATCTATTACGATCCCATGCTCTCGAAGCTAATTACCTATGGTAAAACACGGGAAGAGTCTATTGCATTGATGATTAAGGCCATTGAGGCATATGAAATTCAAGGGGTACAGACCACTTTACCGTTTGGAACCTTCGTGATGCAACACGATGCGTTTCGTTCGGGAAATTTTGACACCCATTTTGTAAAACAATACTATTCGCCGGAGGCCATCCATCAAAGTCAGGAAAAGGAGGCTAAAATTGCGGCAACGTTGGCGCTGCATCGGTATTTGGAAGATAAAAAGCAATTACGATTACCTACAAACTAACCTTTATGGACGAAAAAATAAAGAAATTGGAAGAACGGGTTGCCCTGGCGCATTTAGGTGGCGGAGCGCAGCGAATAGAAAAACAACACGCTAAAAAGAAGCTAACGGCTCGGGAACGCATAGCGTATTTGTTGGACGAAGGTTCGTTTGAAGAAATGGGGGTGTTGGTCACCCATCGTACCACGGACTTTGGGATGGAGAAAGAGGTCTATTTTGGTGATGGGGTAATCACTGGTTACGGAACGGTTAACGGTCGGTTAGTGTATGTCTATGCCCAGGACTTTACAGTGTTTGGGGGAGCACTTTCCGAAACCCATGCGGAAAAAATATGCAAAGTCATGGATCTTGCCATGAAAGTGGGTGCTCCCGTCATTGGGCTTAACGACTCTGGTGGCGCACGAATTCAAGAGGGTGTAAAATCTTTGGGAGGGTATGCTGATATCTTTTATCGCAATGTCCAGGCTTCCGGGGTCATACCACAGATTTCCGCAATTATGGGGCCTTGTGCCGGTGGGGCAGTTTATTCCCCGGCAATGACCGACTTTATCCTAATGGTGGAGCAGACCAGCTATATGTTCGTTACAGGACCTAATGTAGTAAAAACGGTGACGAATGAGGAGGTCACTGCGGAAGAGTTAGGCGGGGCAAGTACCCATGCGGTAAAATCCGGGGTAGCGCACAAGACCTCGCTAAACGATGCCGCCTGTCTGGAAGATATTAAAAAGTTGTTGTCGTACTTACCCCAGAACAACCAGGAACTATCGCAAAAATACCCTTATGAACCTGGAGAGGAACTCCGGGAGCAGTTGCGTAACATAGTACCTGATAACCCCAATAAACCTTATGATATGCATGAGGTAATTGATGGGATCATTGATGAGGATTCGTTTTATGAAATCCACAAGGACTATGCAGAAAATATCATTGTAGGGTTTGCGCGCCTTGGCGGAAGAAGTGTAGGGATCATTGCGAACAACCCGATGTTCCTGGCAGGGGTGTTGGGCGTAGATAGTTCTAAAAAGGCGGGTCGTTTTACCCGTTTCTGTGATGCGTTTAATATCCCCTTGCTCGTTTTGGTAGACGTGCCCGGCTTTTTACCGGGTACTGACCAGGAATGGAATGGGATCATTACTAATGGCGCTAAATTGTTATATGCCCTTAGTGAAGCTACCGTGCCAAGGGTTACCGTAATTACCCGAAAGGCCTATGGAGGTGCCTACGATGTGATGAACTCTAAGCACATTGGGGCTGATTTTAACTATGCGTGGCCCATGGCAGAGATTGCAGTGATGGGGGCTAAAGGAGCCAGTGAGATCATTTTCAGAAGAGAAATAGCAGCTGCGGAGGATCCGGAAGCCAAACTGAAGGAAAAAGAAGCGGAATACGCCGATAAGTTTGCCAACCCGTATAGAGCGGCACGACGCGGTTTTATTGATGAGGTGATCCTTCCTGAAAATACGCGACGCAAGTTGTTAAAGGCGTTTGCGATGCTAGAAACCAAACAGGTGGAAAGCCCTTGGAAGAAACATGGGAATATTCCGTTGTAGATACTATTATTAACAAATACTTACTACATAAAAGTTTAGGGTTAAGTTGGCTATGGCTACTTTTGCCTCATGCAAAAAAAGTCCGATAGCCCAAATTTTGAGTTTGTTGCTTTAATGGCGGCACTTATGTCTATTGTGGCATTGAGTATAGACACGCTATTGCCGGCAATTTCAGCTATTGGGGTATCCATAAATAGCTTTGATCCCGCAGACAATCAAATGCTGGTAACCATGATTTTCCTAGGGCTAGGGGTAGGCCAACTCTTTTTTGGCCCACTTTCCGATGCTATTGGGAGAAAGCCCGTGGTGTATCTCGGAATTCTCGTCTTTGTTGTGGCCAGTGTTATCTGCCTGGTGGCTCCCAATCTGCTATGGATGATTATTGGGAGAATCCTGCAAGGGATTGGCTTGTCTACCGCACGTACGATCTCCATTTCTATTATACGGGATATGTATAAAGGAGATCTGATGGCCAAGGTAATGTCCTTTGTCACTGCTTTTTTCATTTTGGTTCCGGTTGTGGCACCTGCTTTTGGAAAACTGATCCTGGAGATGGCGAATTGGCAAGCTATTTTTTACATCCAGTTGGTTTTGACCATTGCCGTCGGGATATGGTTTTGGAAACGACAGCCTGAGACGTTGCGGCCGGAATACAAAATCCCATTTACAAGCCATCTTTTCTGGGATGGCCTAAAAGAATTACTCCGGTACAAGGAAACTGTGGCCTATACCATTGTATCCGGATTGGTTACGGGCTCCTTTTTGGTGTACTTGAGTGCTTCTCAACATATTTTTGAAGATCAATACGGTTTAAAGGAAGCGTTTCCTTACATTTTTGCTGGCTTAGCCATTTCCATTGGCTTGTCCACTTTGTTGAATGGAACAATGGTATTACGCTTTGGTATGCGCAAATTGTCCACTATGGCATTGATTGCTTTTTGCATTGTGGCGCTATTGTATGTACTGTTGTTTTGGAATTCAGCCGGTAACCCGAATGTTTTCACCCTGGTGGTGTTCCTTTCCCTACAATTTTTCTGCCTGGGCTTCATGTGGGGGAACTTTCGTTCTATTGCTATGGAACCCATCGGTCATATTGCCGGAATAGGAGCAGCCATTAACGGTTTCTTTTCTACGGTAATTGCTATTCCCATTGCGTCTTTAATCGGGAGTTATGTGGATGAACGTGTATTACCCTTGTTTTTAGGATTGGCCATTTGCGGGGTATTATCGGTGCTCGTCGTCCTGGTATTAAGGAGATCGAACAAATTGGCTTTGGTCAGATGGCGGATTACGTCGCGGGTTCAAAAATGACGCCACTACAGGAATCTTTGCTAGCTCCCGTTACGGAAGCGAACACATTGGTCTGACCCAATTCTTGTAAAACACCCATGAAAGCAAAGACCATGGCTTCTTTGTATTCTACCAGTTTTTTAGGAGGAACTACCACCTCGGTACTTTCTCCTAATTTATCCTGCAGTGTAGCCACAAAGAAATCGTTCAAAGCACCGCCCCCGGTAATTAAAAGCTTTCCCCGGCTGCTTTGATTCTCATTTTGTATCACTTTTGCGATCTGCTCGCAGTTGTGATGAATGATCGTGTGCAATAAATCCTTGGGGGTAGATCCCGATTTCTCTATAAGCGGTTTTACTTCCTGGGAGAACCATTCAAATCCGGTGGATTTAGGGTAGGGGAGTTGGTAATAGTCAAGTTGATCCAGGGCTTCTGATAACTGCGGAACTAACACCCCCTTTTGTGCCAATTGCCCCCCGGCATCGTATTTCAAACCGATTTTTTCAGTGATATAGTTTAAAGGCATATTGGCCATACCAATGTCGAAGGCAATGCGCTTTTCATTTTTCTTAAAGGAAATATTGCTAATACCACCTAAGTTCAGGCAAAAGTCATAAGCAAAGAGTAATAGTTCATCCCCAATAGGCACCAGAGGAGCCCCTTGACCTCCTAATTGCACATCCAGGGAGCGAAAGTCACAAATCACTTTGTGCCCGGCAGCATTAGCCAATTGTTGACCACTCCCTAGTTGAAAGGTGATCCCTTCTTCAGGTAGATGATGCGAGGTGTGCCCATGGCTGGCTATAAAGTCCACGGGGAGGTTTTGTTTTTGAAGAAAGCGTTGGGCCTGCTTACCCAACCATTGCCCATACTCTTCATGCAATTGCGCATGTTCTTCTTCCGACAAATAAATAGCATTTTTTAACCTATTGTAAAGGGATGGGTTATACGAGATAGTGGTGCATTGTCGGATTTCAAAATCCCATGTTTCGTTTTCCTGCCAAAAACGGCAATAGGCAAGATCCAGGCCATCCAGGGAGGTCCCTGACATCATTCCCAAAACGTTGTAGCTA
Source organism: Croceivirga sp. (assembly GCA_028284665.1). Classification (GTDB taxonomy): domain Bacteria; phylum Bacteroidota; class Bacteroidia; order Flavobacteriales; family Flavobacteriaceae; genus Croceivirga. Next base: position 34,601 of record JANQRG010000035.1, on the reverse strand, counting down.
TTCATACTGTCCTTTTAAAGTTGCCGGAAGTTGTCCTTCAGCACGCACTTCACCTTTAAAATGGGCAAGAGCATTCTTTTGGAACGTCTCCGTGTCTTGATAAACGATTACCACGGCTAGAGCGGTATCCCATGGAATTAGGTTGAGCACAAAGGGATTTCCGAAAAGGTAAAGTACGACCTTCTTATCACGTAGTAATTTGCGCATCTGATGTAATTCCTCATCGGCAAACCCAAAACTATTTTTGGGTTTTACCTGTCTCGGAAAAATACTCAACACCACCGCATCTGAAAACTCATTTTGATGATTCATAGTATCAAGAAAGAAGCTTTCTTGTTTTCCTATCTGAACACATCGAAATTGTTGTTCCCTAAAGCGCTGCAAATCATTTGTATCACCTTTCAACATTGTGATACTTTTTTGGGCTAGTTTTAGCATTAGATTATGGTGCTCCTGACCGGCTTGTTCCGTTGCTTCCTGAAGTGCGGCGAACGCCTTTTGTTTCAGTTGCCACAAGCGCTTAAAGCTTGCCTCTATGCGTTCTTTCGGGCTTGTGTTCAGGATCCTTTGGATACCCTCAATAGGTTTGTCTGCAAAGCAAAGCACATCATTGCCCGCAGTGAAGGCCGCCTCCTCAATACCACCGTTGTCAGGAAAATCCTTGGCTACAGCATGCATGTTCAGTGCATCTGAGATGATAAGGCCTTCCCACCCTAATTCATCCCGCAGAAAACCGCTCAATATTTCTTTGGAAATTGAGGCCGAAATCCTTTTGCCTTCGGATAAGGCCGGGACGGCTAAATGTCCTACCATGATAGCATCAATATCCTCCTGCAGTAATTCAAGGAAGGGGTAGAGTTCGTTCTCTAACAGTACTGCCGTGGGTTTGTCTATGACCGGTAACCCCAAATGAGAATCCGTAGCGGTGTCGCCGTGACCGGGAAAATGTTTTATGGCGTTAAGGACACCCTGGGAACGCATTCCTTTTAAATAGGCATTGGCATATTGGGTGACTTTCGCTTTGTCATTGCCAAAAGAACGATATCCGATCACCGGATTATCCGGATTAAGGTTGATGTCTACTACTGGAGAAAGATTCCAGTGGATGCCCGCTTCACGGCAGTCTTTGCCAATGTTTTGCCCCACTTCGTATACCAATTGCGCTTGTTGCTTCATAGCCCCTAAGGTAATAGCGTAAGGGTATTGCGGACTGTTTTCAATACGCATCGCCAGGCCCCATTCGGCATCTATGGCAATTAACAGGGGATAGGTTGCGGCTTCCTGATATCGCTGTATAAGGTATACTAATCGCTCATAGCTTTTCTCGTTATAAATAACCTCTTTTTTTCCTTCGAAATTAGTAGCAGCGCTAGCTCTGCTGTGAAAAAAGCAGAGACTTCCAATGTGGTATTCCCTTATTAAGTGTTCTAACCTTTTAATTTCTTCTTCAGAATCATTGATAAAAGCTGCTGGCATAAAAAGCTGCCCTACTTTTTGGGTGTAGGAAAGCAATTCCCTGGCCGATTCATAGGGTGGAAGACTACTCATTGGAAGCTTCTTTTTTGCCATAATCGGCAGGGTATTTTAAAAAGGGAAGTAAAAAAAGTGCGGGTAGGGCAGCAATAACTACCCAGATAAAAAAGCCGTTGTACCCCAGCCATTCCTGCATAAATCCGCTCAACATGCCCGGAAGCATCATGCCCAGGGCCATAAACCCGGTGGCAATAGCATAATGGGACGTTTTGGATTTTCCTTCCGCAATGTAAATCAGGTACATAAGGAAGGCTGCGAAACCGAAACCATACCCAAACTTCTCAAAAACAACAGTGGCGGTGACAGCAACAACACTTGTCATCTGTGTGCCCGCCAGTATAGCGTACAGTATGTTAGGAATATTGAGAGAAAGGATCATGGGCAGCATCCATTTTTTTAATCCGTCCCTTGAGATCAAAATTCCCCCGAGAATTCCTCCGGCAGAAAGCATGATAACCCCAACGGTTCCGAAAATTGTTCCCAATTGTTCTGTGGAGTAGCCTAATCCTCCTTTTTCAAGGGGATCCAGTAGAAAAGGAGCAGCCATTTTTACGAGTTGAGATTCCCCTAAGCGATAGGTTAAAATAAACGCCAAAGCAATCCCAATATTGGGTTTTTGAAAAAAGGAAACAAACACTTCAAAAAAGCCTTTGGGTTTTTCCAGGAGAATAGTACTGGAGCTCTCGTATTTTGGGGTGGCAAAAAAGTTGGAAACGGTAAGCGCCAACATTAAAAATGCAGTGGCCGTCATGGTAATACTCCATGCTTTTGTATTATCCCCGTAGTGGTTTTCAAGAAATCCTGCAAGGATAACAATAAGTCCTTCTCCGGTTACCATAGCCAGCCGATAAAAAGTACTTCGGATACCTACAAAAAACGATTGCTTTTTTTCACTAAGCCCTATCATGTAGTACCCATCCGCAGCAATATCGTTGGTGGCGGAAGCAAAGGCGGCCATCCAAAAACAAGCCAAAGTGGTAGTGAAAAAAATGTTAGTGGGTAGCGAAAGACCCACGCCAAACAATGCCAGGGCGATAAGTAATTGCATCCCCAGGAACCAGTTGCGTTTCGTACTTTTTAGGTCTACAAAAGGGCTCCACAAGGGTTTCAACACCCAGGGCAAATACAGCCAACTGGTGTACAGCCCAATGTCCGCATTGCTTATTCCCAGCTTTTTATACATGATCACCGAAACCGTAACCACGATAACATAGGGAAGTCCTTGTGTAAAATATAAAATAGGCACCCAAGCCCAGGCCCGCCTGTCCTTTTGAATTTCTGGCATCTGCTACATTTTCTTTTCGGTATGTTATTTTTTCATTCTTTCATAGCAACGGATACTGTCCCGCTTTCATTTCCAAAACCATCAATAACCTTAAACATAAGGTAGCTTTGGGATTTAGGGATACCAAAGCAATGCGTAGACGCATCTGCGGGAAGGTAGACTTTTTTTAGGACTTCGCCCCCTTTTCGCTTTCCTCGATAGACAGAAATATATCCGGGAATAGAATCGTAGTGCGAAAGGCAAAGTTGAATACTATCTCCAGTATGCTTTTTGGAAATAATCACCGGTTGTGGGACCACGCGTTGTGGCCTTGAGGGAATAGGAGGGACTTCCGTTGTACTCTTGTACCACCTTTTCCGGATATTTTCTACGATATCGCCGTGTTGCGGTAAGGATTTCGCACTAAAAAAAACATTCCCTTGTACTTTTGGGAGCGCACGAGCCAGGTTAATCTGCCTGGGAAGTTCTTTCTTTTTGTGCCAGGCTTTATCCTGATTATTACGGATTTTATATGCGCCGTTACCCATGTAGAGATTGGTGTTAACACTTTTGTTAGCCCACCAACGTGCTATTTTTTCATGGGAAGCCACAGCGTAGTCCATACTCCAATACGCTTGAGGGACTATATAGTCCAGCCAACCCTTTTGCATCCATAGGAGAGGATCTGCATACAGATCTTCATAAGTGGTTTGGCCGGCCTGGGTATCGGAACCTGCAGGGTCGGTCGACTTGTTTTTCCATACCCCAAAAGGACTGATCCCAAATTGCACCCAGGGTTTTTCACTTTTTATCGCCTGGTGAACATTCTTTACCAGGGAATCCACATTAGCTCTCCGCCAGTCTTCAAGGGGCTGCTCGGGTAAACCATATTTTGCGAAGGCAAGCGTGTCCTTAAAAGTTTCACCCTGAATTTTATAGGGATAGAAATAGTCATCAAAATGGACTCCATCCACTTCATAATGTTTTACTACTTCTTCAATAACTTTGGTCAAATGCCGCCAGACCTGAGGTTCACCGGGATTGTAATACCACTTTTTACCATAAGGTACCATCCAATCCCGATGCTGATAAAAATCGTGGGTATTTGCCAGAATGGTAGTGTCCAGATCAAAAGTAGCTCTGTAGGGATTAAACCAGGCATGGAACTGCAGTCCGCGTTCATGCGTTTTCGCGATCATCCATTGCAATGGATCTTCGTAATCCGCTTTGGGTTTCCCTTCTGTTCCCGTTAGAAATCTGGACCATGGGGCATATTCCGAGGGATAGAAAGCATCCCCTGCGGTCCTTACCTGGACAAGTACTGTATTGAAATGGAGGTGTTCATAAAAATCAAGAAGCGCCAAAAAGTCCTTTTTTTGCTTTTCAGCAGCGTCATCGCCATTTTTAGGCCAGTCGATATTAACCACCGTTGCTATCCATACACCACGGAACTCCTTTTCAGGAGGTTTATTGTGTTTCAGGCCGATACATGAAGCAAAAGTGGAAAAGACAATTAAAAATAGTAGCCTACCTTTCAAATTATTGAATTGTTTAAAATAACTGTTTAGAAAACTGCGCTCACGTTTTAGCACCTTCCCTCATCCAAACAGGTTGGGTTTGGGACTCGTGGTCTTTGCCCAGTATTTCTTTATATAGCTCAGGTCTCCTGGCTTTTTTATAGCGATGACCCCCCGAAAGTGCCAGCTTGTTTTTTGTTAGTGTTGCGAGGGCAATGTCATTTTCAAATGTATGACACTCCGAAAGGACTTCTCCGTAGGGGTCAAGGATCATTGAATTTCCGTTTTTAAGATGTTCACCATCATACCCTATCGGGTTAGTGAAGGCATAATAGAGCCCGTTGTCATACGCCCTCCCAGGTAACCAACGCATTAACCATTCCCTGCCTTTCGGTCCATTAAACTCTTTTCGAAGCGCGACAGGATCAATTTGTCTATTGCTCCAGTATTTATCTTCAACATAACCTCTTCCCGGCATTGCAGAAGGGGTGCACCCCGTAACATGTGGAGCAAAAACAAGCTCCGCACCAAGCAAAGCGTTGGCTCGGACATTTTCTATGATATTGTTGTCATAGCAAATAAGAATACCACACTTCCAACCCAATAAATCAAAGATTTCATAGGTATTACCGGGAGTCAGGTGTGGATTGATAAACGGATGTAACTTTCTGTATTTGGCAACAACTTTGTTTTTATGAACGCATACGTAAGTGTTGTAGATTTTTTCGTTGTCTACTTCCACTAAGCCTGCCAAAACAGCAATATCTAACTCGTTAGAGATATCGAGGAGCTTCTTTGTACTTGCTCCGTCCGGAACTTTTTCTGCAAGCGCAAAGATTTCCTCCCGAGATAAATCTTTGGTGAAGGTGTATGCGGTTATCGACATTTCATGAAAACTGATAACAGCTGCCCCGTTTTGTTTTGCCTTCCTGGTCAGCGATTCGATAACGGATAAATTATACGGTTTATCCCCATCTTTGGGCTCAAATTGTGCTACGGCTATTTTCATACGGCAGATATCAGAAGTGATACCGAACAAAGCCTTCCATTGCTTCGTATTCTGCCATACCCAACGCATTATATTTATCTGCGGTTTCCTTATTCCGTTGCTCGGCGCGTTGCCAGAACTCCCGCTCGTCATTGCCCGGGAACATCGCGGCATCTTTTTGAGATTGATGCTTAAAAATAGCGTTTCGTTTTCGGGTCATGTCTTTGGGCCCAATGGGAACTGCCATTTCAATATCTGCAATGTCCCATTCCTGCCAGGCACCCCGATACAGCCATACGTAGCAGTCTTTTAGCCAATCCGCCTTTTCTGCAACAAGTCGTTCCAGAGCCTTGTAGATGACTTGCAGACACACTCTGTGGGTTCCGTGGGGATCGGAGAGGTCACCTGCAGCAAAAATTTGGTGCGGTTTGATCTTTTTGAGCAGGTCTATCGTTAGCTGGATATCCTCCTCGGAATGTGGTTTTTTCTTTACCGTACCGGTTTCATAAAAAGGGAGACTTTGAAAGTGTGCGTTGTTCTCATCCACACCGCAGTAGCGACATGCGGCTAAGGCCTCTCCTTTACGAATAAGTCCTTTGTACTCTTGAATTTCAGGACTGTCTACTTGACCTGGTTTCTTTTTGCTGAGGAATTCCCGGACCTTCATGAAGCGCTGATATAAAGGTTCGTCGTCCTTTTCAATATCTGTAGCGAAATCCATAAATCGAATGACTTCATCGTCAAAAACGGCAATATTCCCAGAGGTTTGGTACGCAATATGAACCTCATGTCCCTGGTCTACTAATCGCAGTAGGGTACCCCCCATGGAAATCACATCATCATCCGGATGAGGGCTAAAGATCAACGATCTTTTAGGATAAGGGGCCGCACGTTCCGGTCTTCGGCTATCATCGGCATTGGGTTTACCGCCTGGCCAGCCTGTAATGGTTGCCTGTAAATAATTAAAAACCTTCAAATTGATTTGTTCGGCAGAACCGATCTCGGCAACTAAATCGCCCATCCCGTACTCATTGTAGTCTTCATTGGTTAATTTAAGGATGGCCTTTCCCAATGTTCCCGATAACCAGATCGTAGCTTTTTTCGTGAGTTGGTCATCCCAATCACAATCCCCAACCAACCATGGGGTTTTAACCCTTGTTAAAAAGGAGGCGGCAGCTTTATCCAGAATAAAATCACAATTCTCGTGATGTTGGAGAAATGTAGCTGGTACAGACTCGCGAATCTCCCCTTCAACGGCTTCCCGAATGATCTGCGATTTCCCTTCACCCCAGGCCATAAGTATAATGCGCTTTGCGGCCATAATAGTGCCTACTCCCATGGTGATGGCCCTGGCAGGTACATTTTCCAGTCCAAAGAAATCGCTGGCAGCATCCAATTGGGTCACCCGGTCCAGACGAACCAATCGGGTTTTACTTTTAAGTGAGGATCCGGGTTCATTGAATCCGATATGCCCTGTTCTACCTATCCCCAGGATTTGAATATCCAGACCACCCGCCTCATCTATCCGCTGCTCATACTCCTGACAATACTTCCGTATCGCTTGTGCATCCAAAGCGCCGTCCGGAATATGCACGTTTTTTCTCTCGATATCAATATGGTCAAAAAGATGCTCATTCATGAACCGGACATAGCTGTGTATGGAATCAGGTTGCATAGGGTAATATTCATCCAGGTTGAAGGTGATCACGTTTTTGAAACTCAGTCCGTCCTCCTGGTGAAATTTTACCAAATAGTCATACATTTTGGTGGGGGAGGAGCCTGTTGCAAGCCCCAAAACCACCATTTTTCCTTCCTTCTGACGCTTTCGTATCAAGGTGGCAATTTCGTTGGCTACATAAAATGAGGCACTGTTGGAGTCACCATAAATTCCGGTATTGACTTTTTCGAACTTTCGGATTTCGGGATTGCTGTCTTCTAGAAGTGGGTCTTTTTGGGTTAGGGTTTCGGCCATTGTGGAATAATTATCATTAAAATACAGGGCAAAAATACAAAGAATTATCTGTATTTGCTGTTTTTTGCCGTTTTATTTGCAATAATTTGCTTTTAATAACAATTATTTAACCTTGACTAGGGGTAAAACCGCAATCTTTGGATTTGATTATCTTTGTTTGAAAGTTTACGAATGTTAAAAGAAGAGCGGCAGCGAACCATACTTAACGAGGTAGAATTGCACAACAGGGTGTTACTAACGGATATTGCTGAAAAGCTGGATGTATCTATTGATACGGTCCGGCGCGATGTTAAGGAATTGGATGCCGAAAACCGATTGCGAAAAGTGCATGGTGGGGCGGTCTCCCTGGGTTTTGCTAATTACAGTCCCTCTCGGAATAACGTGTATGCGCTGGATGAAAAGACAGAAATTGCCCAAAAAGCCATTTCCCTGATAAAAGATAACAGTGTGGTGCTGATCGATGGAGGGACCACTTGTTTAGAACTGGCTCGTTTATTGCCGGCGGACCTGGGTTTAACATGCTTTACGCTAAGCCTTCCTGTAGCTATGGAATTGTTAAATAAGCCCAGAGTAGAAACGATATTTATTGGAGGGAAACTTTCTAAAGACTCTCTCATCACTATTGGAGCGAGTACGATACATCAACTCTCTCAAATTAAGGTAGACAGAAGCTTTATTGGTACGGGTTATGTAGATCCGAAATTTGGTTTAACCGAGTTTGATTGGGATATTGTGCAGACCAAAAAAGCGGTGATCGCTGCTTCGAAAAAGACAGTATTGCTGTGCATTTCCGAAAAGCTGAACTCCCAGCACCGATTTAAGACCTGTAGTCTTAATGATGTGGATACAATGGTGACCGAATTAGCTCCGGAAAACAAATTGTTAGATAATTTTAGAAACCAAGAGATCCATTTACTGTAGTTATGGCCAATTTTACGAAGATCACTGAACAGCCCTCCTTGTATGACGATTTGGAAAAAATGGCGACTTCCGGCCTGTTACAACGGATTAATACTGAAGATAAGAAAGTAGCTGAAGCGGTACAAGAGGTGCTTCCCCAGATTGAAAAATTGGTAGACGCCTTGGTTGATCGGTATGCTCATGGTGGCCGACTTTTTTATGTTGGTGCCGGGACAAGCGGAAGATTAGGGATACTCGACGCCTCGGAGATCCCGCCGACATTTGGTGTTCGCGATAGGGTTATTGGCCTGATTGCCGGTGGGGATGGGGCAATCCGTAAGGCGGTTGAATTTGCAGAGGACAACACCCTCCAGGGTTGGAAGGATTTGGACGCCTATGCTATTACCGATAAAGATGTTGTGGTAGGTATTGCAGCGTCTGGCACCACTCCTTACGTGTTGGGCGCCATTGAGGATGCAAAACGACACGGTTTACTCACAGCTTGCATCACCAATAATCCGGGTTCTCCGGTGGCTGAGGCCGCCGAAATTCCAATTGAAATTGAAGTAGGGCCTGAATTTGTTACCGGAAGTACACGAATGAAAAGCGGTACCAGTCAAAAACTGGTCCTGAATATGATCTCCACAGCGCTAATGATAAAAGTAGGGAGGGTAAAGGGCAATAAGATGGTAGATATGCAGCTCAGCAACAATAAACTGGTGGATCGTGGTGCCCGATATTTGGTTGAAGCGCTGGACATTCCTTATGCGGAGGCAGAAAAGGCACTGAAAAAATACGGGTCGGTTCGTACTGCGATCGCCCAGTTTAAAGATGAAGGAAAAAAAGAATAGCATGGTGCCAGGAGTTTTGAAATGAAGCTCTGTACACTACCCTTTTTAAGTGGCGCTTGTTTTGGCGAGGAAATGTTGTTGTTCGTTGGACCGGCTTGTATTGAATTGAATACTTCGCTTAGCGGGAGTATACTGAAACACCTAATGCGCAGCTTATGATCAATTTTGAAGATCGATTAAAAGGAGGACATCCCAATTCCCTTGGAAATACGGTAGAAATTGTTGAAGAGGTACTGGAGGCCCCAACACAGTTTGACGCCTTATTCCAATGTTATTTTAGTGATGATGAAATAGTCCGCTTGCGAGTCTCCAATGCCATGAAGCGTATTTGTAGCGCTAAGAAATCCCTGTTATTACCCTATTTGGATCGATTCCTGGACGAAATATCCCGGATTGAACAGGCTTCCACCCAATGGACCCTTGCGCAATTGTTTTTAGTATTGGAAAACGAAATGACCGCGGATCAAAAAGCCAGAGCCCTGGACATTATGAAACGTAATTTGGCACAGCATGAAGATTGGATTGTGTTGAACCAAACCATGGAAACCCTGGGAAGGTGGGCTAAAAAGGATAGCGCATTAGAGATTTGGTTACAACCTCATTTAGAACGCCTTAGTCAGGATAAACGGAAATCGGTAGCTCGGAAAGCTGCAAAACTGATGGGCCCAGGCTAAAGCTTACAACGCCAGCGTTGTCCCAATCTGTCATGGGTTATTTCGGTTGCAATAGATAAATTCCTTTCCCCTCAATGCCTACATAAATATACCCATCCGGCCCTTGTCTAACACTTCGTACCCGGCCCATGCCATCCAGTAGCTTTTCCCGGTATACCACGGTATTGTTTTCCAATACCAGTCGTTCCAGGTATTGGAAGGAAAGTGATCCGGCAAGGACATTTCCCTTCCATTCCGGATATTTCTCTGAATTGATGATCTCCAGGCCGGAAGGTGCAATGGAGGGGACCCAGTAATAAATAGGTTGTTCCATGTCTGGGCGTGAAGTTTCGTCTGTGATCTTTGTTCCACTATAGTTGATGCCGTAGGTGATCACCGGCCATCCATAGTTTTTTCCTTTTTTGATGATATTGAGTTCATCGCCACCGCGTGGACCGTGTTCATGTATCCATATCTCACCGGTTAGCGGATGCTTTACCATACCCTGGGGGTTGCGGTGGCCAAAGCTGTAGATCGCTTCTTTTGCCCCATCTCTTCCCACAAAGGGATTGTCCGAAGGAATGGTGCCATCATCCTTGATACGATAGATCTTACCGGCATCCCGGGTGATATCCTGTGGGTTTTCATCACGATTTCCCCGGTCGCCGATCGAAAAATAAAGATACCCCTGGTCGTCAAAAACAACACGGGACCCAAAGTGAAAGGGCTTACCGCTATTTGGTGTTCCTTTGTAGAGAACTTGTTGTTGTTGCAACTGGTTTCCTCGTAATTCTGCACGAAGTATCGCGGTGTTTCCCCCCCTGCCAGCACCTTCGGCGGAGGTGTAGGACAGGTAGATCCAATGATTTTCTTTGAAATCAGGATGTAGTACAACATCCATTAAACCACCCTGGCCCATGACCTTTATTTCCGGAACCCCGGCAATCAATGACTTCTCGCCTTCTTTAAAAAGGATAAGCTCTCCCGATTTTTCAGTGATTAAAAGTCCACCGTCCGGCAGAAAATCAAATCCCCATGGGATCTTTAGTTCGGGTACAACAAGCTTCGGGATGACTTGCTCTTCCTGGGGCGTTTTTATGGTACTATCTACAGATTGTGCACAAGACTGGGTAAGCAGTACAACGAAAAAATAGAGAAAAAATGTACGCTTTTTCATAATTTTACGTTAGAATGAAGGAAAATATAGACGAATTGCAGCTTTTTGTCGTTCGATTTATAGGTAAAAATAAAAAGAGTTTTTTATAGAATAGAATTTTACAATCCGGAATATTAGGCACCCAAATCCCGGTATTCCTTGCAAAACCGTACTTAACCTATGCCCAGGAAAAATACAAGGCGACTTCTGTATGCCGTGCTATTGGTGCTAACTTCCATTGCAGTTTCTTCGGCTGTTCTAAAAATCAACATCAAAGATGTTGTTACGAACTTTGACTTGTTTGCCAGTGCTAAGGCAACGGCTCCTGTAGCAACTGTTGCTGAAAACACAAAGTTGAATACTACATCGGAAAGCGAAGCCGCTTTTAACCCGATGTTTACGACCATTATTCAGGGCGCGGATGAGGAAGTAGGATGTAGTAATAACGGATTTACCGTCGCGCGCTTTAACCTGTGTGGGGATTCAGATAACCGAACGATAACGCTTTCCGGAGGACCTTATGGCTCGGTACAATGGCAACTACTGGGCGGTTCCTGTACCCCAGATGTAAATGAAGACTGTCCCAATACTACCACTTCTTGTTACACTAACGTAGGTTCAGGTCAATCGTTCAATCTGAACGCCAGCACTATACCAGCAGGCTCCGGAGCGGAGTTTAGGGTGGTGGCCGACGGGCAACAGTATTTCTTCAAGGTAAAGAAAAGTACTATTACGCAAACGCATGTGAAGCGCGACTATATTTGTGGGGTAGATGGAAGAATTCAAATAACCAATCTTTCCAGCGCCTACGAGTTTAGCATTGATGACGGCACCGGTTTTGGCCCCTGGCAAGCTTCTCCCATTTTTGAAGGACTTCTTCCAGGCACGTATATCGTAAAAGCACGCTTGGAAAACACACCCAACACCTGCGAATATCCTTACGATCCTATCGTTATTGAGCAATTGGATATTAGTATTGGCGTCGAATTTGAAGATGCCTTTTGCTTTGGTGATAACGGTAGCATAGAAGTTACGGTAAACGATGTGCCTGGCCCGTACAGATATACGCTCTTAGATGAATTGGGTATTCCTATTGAATTTACCACTTTTATCAGTGCTAATCCTTACACCTTTAATGCCGTAGGCTTTGGTACTTACAGCGTACAGGTAGAAACACAGCAGTGTACGGGTGATATTGCCAATGGTATTCCTCCTCCAAGACAGAGCCTGGATAACAGTGGAAACCCTATTATTATTGGTGATGGAATCGTTGCATTATCTGCCTCCACGGAGGTGAATGAGAGCCTGAGTACGGTACCTGCCTGTAACCCACCGGGTGGGGTCAATATTATTTTAAGGACCTTAGGGGGTACGCCACCCTATACATATACCGTGAATGGTGTGCCAGGGGGCACGTTCAGTCCACCACAAACATTACACAATGTAACTGCGGCAGGCACCTATAATTTCGTGATTACGGATTCAAGTGATCCTACGGGAGTCAACAGTTGTGTTATTACGGCATCCGCCGATGTGGAAGAATTGACCCCGCCTGATGTTACCGTAAGTGGTGTGGACGGTACGTGTACTAATGGAGGGGCACGTTTAAATTTCACAGTTGTAGACGGCAAGGGGTACGATCTTAGTTTTAGGGCCACACCAGCCGATGCCTGGAGTACGAGTCCTAGTATCTCCGTACCGGCAGGTACGTATGGGAGTAGTAATCCCTCAGGAGCAATGCAAGTGCTTTACGAACAAGGGAGTTTCAGTTGTATTCTTGAATTGAATACTAATGTCACGGTCACCGAAACAGGAGCCATTAATGGGGCCACACCCATATTTGCCAACCGCTCGTGTAATGCTTCAGGCGGTGTAGACAATGGTTCCATTGAATTTCCCGGCACCTATTCAGGCGCTGGTGGCGGACCGTATCAGTTCAGTATCAACGGCACGGATTTCTTACCGCAACAACTATTTACTAACCTGCCTGCAGGAACCTATACTCCAGCGGTACAGAATGCATCTGGCTGCCGACGTGACTTTTCAGCCATTGAAATCCTGGACGTCGACCCGCCTACCGATATTGCATTTACGCAAAGCAATACGAACTGTGCATTAAACACCTCGGATGTACAATTGACGGAGACGGCAAACTTTGCCATTGATCACTATGAGATTATCAGTCCTGTTGGTGATGCGGTTGATAACGGTACCAATAATACGTTTACAGGATTGACTAACAATATAAACTATGTTTTTAGGATTACAGATACCAATGGCTGTACCTATGAAGAGAGTTTTACGCCGGCCGTGATCAGTTCCATCCGGGCACGTGTAAAATCTGGTGGTGATTTGAGGGTTTGCAACGGGCAAAGTGATGGTTCGGGAACATTTATCATTGATGGTTTTGGATCCAATTACACCTATAATATTAATGGAGGTCCCGAAAGTGCTCCGCAAAACGATTTGGAAGTCGATCTAAACACTCTTGGTGACGGTTCGTATACGATTACTGTAACTGATGTGGACACCGGTTGTACCGATACGGCTACATTAACCGTTGTTGAAGCAGCATTAATTGATTTGTCAACAAGTGTGGTTACTCCAATGAGCTGCGCCAACAATAATGTTGGGAGGCTCCAGGTTAACGCCACAGGCGGATGGGGTAATTATGTGTACACGCTCCAACCTCCTACAGGTCCCCCTATAGGCCCTAGAACCGGTAGAAATTTTGGAGGTTTGACGCAAGCGGGCAGCTATACACTTACTGCCGAGGATGCCGAGGGTTGTACAGCAACGTTCATGTTTACATTAGAACCACTTAATGCCCCGATTTTAGCCTATGATACTGCATCATCGGACTTGTGTTACGTACCTGGAACAGGTGCAACTTTAGCGGTAACGGCCACATTGGGAGCTGGTTCTCCAGGTTTCCCTGCAACCCCATATAGGATAAATGGCGGAGCATGGCAAGCCAGTCCTTCTTTTTCAGGCCTCGCTCCCGGTAATCATACTATCGAAGTAAGGGATCAAAATGACTGTCGTGATACTATCACCCTTACGGTTAATCCTCAACTCCGCGTTTCGGCATCCTTGAATACAGAAATCCCATGTGGTGGTAGCCCGGGTACCATTGACGTTTCGGTTAGCGGTGGATATACTTCAGGGCCTGGGCCAAAACAATATGAGGTGAGCGCCGATGACGGTACCACTTTCGGTGCCCCTATACCCTTGACATCAAATAGTTTTACCTATGATACCACTGTGCCAGGCACCTATATTTTTAGAGTAACGGACAATGAGGGTTGTGTTGCTGAATCCAGTCCATTCATATTGGATCCTCCCTCGACCATCGCGGACCCGACCGTTCAAACTTTTCCACCCGTGTGTGGAGAAACCAATAGTGGTCGAATTATCGTCACCCCGGATGCTTCAAGTGGAGTGGCACCATATGAAATCAGTTTTGATGGTGGCCCTTTTACCAGTCAAACGATTTATTCAGGACTGAACGAAGGGCAGACGTACATGGTTCAGGTTCGTGATGCCAGAGGTTGTTTGAGTGGGATGGTCCCAGGACTAATACCAACAGCGGGTACGGCTCCCGATGCTACCGTGGTTCCAAATTTGGCTACTTGTACTTCAGGTGTAATAGAAGGTACAATTGATGTGACAGGTGTAACGGGAGGAACTCCGGATTTCACGTATATTCTTCAAGACCAGTTCGGAACCGAAATTTCAAGGATAGGCCCTACGGCCAGTACTACCGAGACATTTACGGGTTTGGCACCCGATACCTATAGAGTGATCACCTTAGATGCTAATGGCTGTAGCGATACTGATATTGTTACGGTTACCCAAACTACCCTGGATATTGTTCCCGACCCAGTGCCTGCACCAACGTGTGCACCTGGTGGTTTTACCAATACCGTGGAGATTGTAGGAGGTGATGGATCCGCAGGTTTTGAGATTCGATTAGTGACCGATCCCCCGAGTCCTTTCGTTCCGGTCAACCTCCCTCCCAGACGGCATACCTTTAGCGGGTTGCAATTTGGGGTATCATACACGGTAGAAGTTCTTGACGTGGCTACGGGATGTGTCTATGAGGAAACTATCGATCCGGTGGATGGTCCTTCACTGCTAGAAGTGACGGCAACGTCAACAGCCGGCTTTTGTGATGCTTCGCGAAATGGCCAAATAGAATATACCATAACGGGTTTCAATTCAGGGGATGATCTATTGGTTGAGATTTTTGATGTGGATACAGGATCTTTACTGATTACTCAGCCGCTGACGAATGTTACTACGATTCCCTATGTGGACACTTTTGAAACCTTACCCGGTAATTATCAGGTCATCGTTACGAACCAAACCGATTCTTGTAACGATGGAGCTTTGATCACCATTGATCAGAACCTGCCGTCAATTTTTGTCCTTGATGATGTTCCGGCAAACTGTAATGCAGATGGTCAATTTACGGTAACGGGTTTTGGTGGTGCAGGGGGATCTTATGAGTTCGCCTTAGGGCCAACAGGGTTTACCCCTGATTATGATGGTACGGCTACGCCATCCGATCCTAGTGACGATTTCAGTTCCAACACAACGTTTGGCGGACCTGCCGGCAATTACGATATCTATGTACGAGATGCTGCCGGATGTATCTCTTTTGATATAGCGACCATTATCCAGCAACAGGTACCGCCCGTTTTGAATACCCCGATCGTTATCAATCAATGTACTTTTGTGCCGGGCAATGATTTTGAAATAACCGTTAGTACACCAAGCACCACAGATACCCCCAGATTTACATTGAATGGTGATACCCAGTTGGGCGTATTAAACGGTGCAGGCACACTTTATGAAGCCACCTTCATGGTAAGTACACCTGGGGACTATGATGTATTTATCGAAGATGCCGATGGTTGCTCTAGTACAGGTGTTGCCCAGGTATATGAATTTTTGTCCGCATCAGGGGAGTTTTCAACCGTACCTTCTTGTAACAATACCGATGGTGAAATCTCGATTACCACAAACGGGGGTAGTGGAGACTTCGATTTTGATCTTACCGGTAATGATTATCTGGGTAATCCAGTGACCATTTCTCAAACAAACAATGCCGTTTTTGCAAATATGGCACCAGGGACATATACTATCGTGGTAACTGACAATATAGTTTTTGATGGCTCTGTTTTTTGTAGCTTCCCTGTCAATGTTACTCTTGAAGAGGCCACAGTACCGGTTATAACCCCTATTACGGAGCAAGATATTACCTGTGCAGGCGATGGTGATGGAAGCATTGATGCCATTTTACAGTCGGGTACTGATGTCGATGGCCCTTTTGTCTATACCTTATACGAGTCGGGCACCAGTATTGTAGTGCAACAGAACAATTCAGGGTCATTCACGGGTCTTGGACCTGGCACCTTCGATGTGGAAGTCGTTTCCGCCCGAAATTGTACGTCAAGACAGGACGGTATTGTTATTGACGAACCCGATCCATTTGGGATAACAGCCAGTGCACCTGATTTTAGTTGTGAGCCGGGGATCAATACATTCAGTTCAACTATTATTACCGTTGAGGTAGATCCGACTAGACCAGGAACTGCGATCGGAGGATATCAATACAGCATTACTGGCTTTGAAAATTATCAAACGGGAAGTCCGGGAATAACCTTTGAGATTATTGATAATGGACTACCCCAGGATATTACGGTTTATGCGATTGATGGGAATGGTTGTCAGACCACTTTTACCTTGCCTACCATACACCCACCCACGGATGTGGTGCCAACATTAACTGTAGAACATGAATTAGATTGTGCGGATCCTGAAACCGTACGTATTTCTGTGGCGGGCACAACTGATTTTACAGTGAATACCAATGCGCCTGTTACGGTTGCACCAGTAACGAATACTCCAGGCGATACCTATGTGGATATAGATTTGCCTGTTTCTGGTGACTATCTTTTTGAAGTTGTTGACAATATAGGGGGATGTACCTATCCTTTACCGGCACATCACGTAGATGATCCTGAGATTCCAAATGTTGTAATTTCCGAAGCTACTCCTGTACGTTGCTCCGGGGAATCGAATGGTGCATTGAACATCGAAGTGACCAACTACTTAGGGTCGTATTCGTATGAGGTTTTTGAGGTAGATAGCGCCGGTAATGAAACTTCAACGGGTATTACGGGAAATCTTCATACGGACGATAATCCTGAAACCATTTCAGGGATATCAGGAGGGAGTTTTCGGGTTAGGGTGGTATCCACGGAAACACCATTTTGTTCAAATACAAGTAACTTAACAACGGTACGGGAACCTACACCTTTGGTAGCTGATGCTTCTCAAACTGGTGAGGTGGGATGTAACAACACAGGTATCATTGAAGCAAGTCTAAGTGGGGGATGGGAAAACACTCCTGCAACACCTTATGAGTATCGCCTGCTATACGATGCTGATAATGATGGTTTAAGTTACGAAACGGAAAGCTATACCTGGAGCACTAATCCCCGTTTTGAAAACCTCCCAGGGGGTAATTATCAAGTAGAGTTTAGGGACTTTCAAGGATGTCCGGCCATTGTCCAACTTACTATAGATCGCAGGGATCCTATCCAGGCAGGTATTCGTGAACCTCAGGGATTGTTATGTCCCGGAGCTAATAATGCTGTCTTGGAGGCATTTGATCCAACTACTGGAGATATTTTCACAGCTACTCCAGGGGCAACAGGAGGTGTTCCGGGAGCAGGTTATATCTATCAATTGATTTACTATGCGGAAACGGACGCAAGTGCAGACCCTACAACCTTGACGGAGAGTTCGAGAAGTGGTTTGCAGGATAATCCTACTTTTATTGGCGCAGGTGGGGTAGGGTATATTAGTCAAGGCTGGTATGCCATAGAAGTGACTTCAAGTTTCGGCTGTGTTGGGGTTACAGCACCTTATTTCGTAGACCCACCTCCGGCAGTTATTCCCAATTTAGTACAGGTACAGGCACCTGGTTGTGGTGATCTTGGTCGGATGCGTTTATCCGTTACGAATCCCGAGGCCGGCTTTGAATATGAGTTCCGACCATTGGCGAGTATACCCGAACACCCTGTGACCGGTCCGGTTTCAGATATCGATTTTACACCTTTTGAAGATGAATTCGGCAACGCAGTTACAGCTGTAATTTTAAATGGGGATGTTGGTTTTTACCAATTCGAGGTGAGAAAGATCACGGCATCAAATCTATGTAGTGCCGTTAACTCGAACGGTCTGACCCTCATTCCAGGCGCACCTATACTGCTAAATGTAGATAAGATTGATGATGTTACATGTTCGGATGAACAGGATGGTCGAATAGAAGCGTCTTCTGTGGGTGGTGTAGGGTTCAATACATATACCCTATATATCGGTGATCCCGTGGATGCCTTTAGCCCGTCACCCACTGCAACAGTGATAGCATCTAATGATTTTGGAACATTTGAAGAGCTTGAGCCTTCTACAGACTATTTCGTTGCGGTTACAAGTGGTCTCACCTGTCAGGATATTGTTCATGTTGACCCACTTACAATACCCGAACCCATTCTTTTTACTGCCACCGCGACTCCTATTTCCTGTAGTGGTGAAGATGATGGCAGCATTACTATTGAGGTTACGAGCGGGGGTCAGGGATTAATACAATTTGCCATTGGGCCGAATTTTAATGAATTCTTTAGCGATCCGGATAACCCCAGTACCTTCACCTTTGAAGATTTGGAAGGAGACGCTAACGGTCGCGCCTATACTATTTTGATCCAGGATTCCGAAGGGTGTTCTGAAACTACTGAGGTTATGGTATTTGAACCAGATGAAATAGAAATAACTGAAATATCTACACCGGAAATATGTTTAGGTTTTGCAGATGGTACAACACAGTTAACAATTACCGGAGGGACCCCTTTCACCGACCCCCAGGGTATGGAATATTATGAGGTAGCCGTTAACTCTTCAGACGATGCTGATTTTGTACGGAATGATAGTTTGTTCTTTGAGAACCTTTTGGGTGGTGAGACCTATGTATACTTTGTTCGGGATGCCAATGGTTGTGTATCCAACATTGTCGTTCCAATTGGAATAGGCGTGGATATTACGGCAGAACCCATAGTAGAGTATGGATGTGAAGGAATTTTCCCGTTCAATACCGTCCGCATTGAATCCCGAAACGGAACTTCATTTTCGGATGTGTTGTTTGCTTTGGATGTTGATGATATCAATGTAGCTACTACTGAACGTCAGTGGGGCGATTTGCCTGCAGGAGATCATACGGTGTACTTATACCATGCTAATGGGTGTACCACATTTGTGGAGTTTACTATAGACCCCTATGATCCTTTAGTACTAGAAGCTACCAAGACAGGGCCAAACGAGCTTACTGCTGTAGCCACGGGAGGTTTTGGAGATTATGAATATTTCTTTAACGGGGAGTCCTATGGTAGTGACAATGTGTTTACGATTAATATGGATGCTGACATTACTATTATGGTGAGAGATGCCGGAGGTTGTATGGCTACTATAGTAATGCCATTCAATTTTGACGGAATGCCGGAATTCCCAGACTTCTTTACCCCAAATGGTGATAATATGAATGATTTCTGGTATCCGGAAAATAGCGAATTCTTCCCGGATATCGAGGTCAAAATATATGATCGCTATGGTCGGGTAGTAGCCATATTAGAGGAAGTAAAGGGATGGGATGGTACGTATGAAGGCCAACCTTTGCCTACGGGAGATTATTGGTACGTGGTGAATGCGAATGACCGTGAGAAACAACAGTTTGTAGGGCATTTTACATTATACCGATAGGTAGTATTGAAAAATGATCTGTAGTACTGCTATAAATATTTTACGATTTTGTAAGTTTCATCTTATTTTTTTGTAATTTCAGCAGCGTTGAAAAAATCTCGTTTAGCGTAACTGTACATGGAAGATAGTCCCGAATCCAAAGTCCCTTCATTTCTTTGTAACGACAATCATGAATTAGATGCTGCCTCATTAATCAGGTTAAACCTCTATTTAAATACTACAGACAAAAACCTTAAGCCCTATCACATTGATTATAACATTCTGCTATTGAGCTATCAGATGTGGAAGGGGCAGGATTTGGAAGAGTTTTGTCAAAAGCAGACGCTTAGCTATTTCTTATTTAATCCGCAAAACGATTCCGCGGAAGCTCGTGAAGCGATGTATATGGATATCAGGGAGTTTTTGATTGGTAAATAATCCCATCCTTACATCCATTTTATAATTCGAATTAATATGTATTTTTGCAATCCTAATTTCAAATTCGACCTGGGAATTTAAGGGAAGAAGTTTTTGAGATTTGGGTATTGTTTATTGAAATGCTAAGTACGATTAGCTTACGCACCAGTTGGCCCGTTCGCTAAAATGTCCACCGGACATTTTCTTAACGCTCGGTTAGGGATAACCTTACTGGGTTAGGTTCAGTCTAGAACGCAAACTACTCGATGCCTTAGGGAAATTGAGATTTGGGTTTTGATTTTTGAAATTTAAATATTGAAATACGATGTGGCGATGCCAGCGCGCCAGCTGGCCCCTCGTTGCAAAAGATCCACCGGATCTTTTGCGGTCACTCGGTCCGGGATGTGGCGCAGTCTGGTAGCGTACACGCATGGGGTGCGTGTGGTCGCTGGTTCGAATCCAGTCATCCCGACAAGCTAAAGCGTTGAAGGTTTCCGTAGAAAGTGTACTTTCTTAAGGAAACCTTTAGCTTTAGATACAATTAAAGCAAAGCTTTGATTTGCAACATCCCCTTACTCTGGATGTCCAAAGGAAATCCAGTCATCCCAACAGAAGGTGTTTCAAGCGACACTAAAAAAGTTCAAACAACTGGAAACCAAGGAATTGAATTTTCCTTGTTTCCGTTTGAATCCATTTAAGACCATGTTGTGATCGTACTAAAGGGGAAAAGGACGTATGATAGGTTGGAAGAAATCTTTACCATAAACCAACCGGAGACGGTGGAGAACTTCACCAAGTACTTGCTATAGGAGATGGATGTGGTGCTTGAAGCTTTTGAAAGAGAGCTTCAGGAACATACCCAGAACCTGGTTGAATAAATTAAAAGGGGGAAACCCCTTCTTTGGTCGGTTGGCCTCCCATAACCGTATTCTACCATAAGTAGATAAGCGCCTATCCCGATATTTCTTGACGCTTAATTTCCATATATACTGAAATATCAGGACAGGTTTCGCGCTTAGGAAAGTCCTGATAAGATTTTGGGACTACTTTAGTTATTTAAATATCCTTTTATTGATCAATAATCGGAGGAGTTCATTTAATAATAGGATTGATTGCCCCACACGAATATTTTGGTTATCGTTAGACGCTCCTTTTACTAGACATTTCAATTTAGTTGAGTTTTGATGTTTGAACTGGCAAATTCAGATTTTAAAATCATTATGTGAATGTGGAATCAATATGGTTCTTAGCCAACAGTTATTGCTTCCCAGTAACCAAAACCTGTTTTAACATATCAATGGTAAGCCACCCCCCCGTGATATTGTTCGTAAAGAAAATGAAACCCATATCCAATACCGGATAGTAACGGTAGATGGAAACAAAATCCCTTGTGACGCCAGAGTGTCCGAAGAAATCGCCCATAGTATCCCTTCCCAGTTCAAATCCCAGACCTCTGGAAGTACTTTCATTGATTGTTACTTGACTTTTGAACATTTCCTGATAGGTCCGCTCGGATAATTGCAACTGGTTCCTAATGGCCAGGGCAAAGGTACTAAACTCCATGGCGTTGGTCATCAGACTATAGGCCATCATCGGTTCTTTTATGAACCTCATTTTGGTAGGTACACCCCGGTAGTAACCATCGATTGCGTGCTCATTTACATACTCCGTGGTTTTGAAATGGAAGTTTTTTAGGGCCAGGGGACCTAGCAACTCTTCGGCCATGATGGTGTCGATATCTTTTTTAAGGATATGAGCAACCACCTTTTTCAAATATTCAAACCCTTCCCCCGAATATCCATACTGGGTGCCTGGTGTAAACAACAGGTCAAACTGACCGTTCTCATCCCTTTCCGCCCAGTTTGGGAAACCTGTTTGATGGCTTAGAACATGCCTTGCGGTTATCAGTTTATATCTTTTATCATTTGCGACATCCTTGTAGGGCATATATTTGTAAAGAGGCCTGTCCAAGTCAATAAGGCCTTTCTCCACCAATTGCATCACAACAAAGGCGAACACAGGTTTTGTAATGGAGCCGGCTTCGAACAAAGTGGTTTCCTCCACCGGCTCTTTGGTAATCGGGTTTTTGACACCATAGTTCTTGAGGTAAACCACCTTTCCATTGCTCAACAGGGCCAAAGAAGCCCCGGGTACCCGATAGTAATCCATGTTTCGTGTGATGAATCTGTCCAAAACCTTGGTCTTTTCCATATCGAAGCCGGGCAATAACCCTTTTTCGGGAATACGTTGTAAGATTCCCAGGGTGTCCATTACCAAATCGGGTATCTGTATCTCGCCGATGGAATCGGTTGTTATCCGGATTCTGGACTTTTCCGTGTTAATCCTCACAAATTTTTGATTCCAATCCCTTTGCCAGTGGTACTTTGTGGCAGGGGTGATTGTGTAAGATCCAATAGGCAGCGTAGAGGAATATCTTCCCAATGAATCAACTTTGGCGGACAAAACGAAAAATGGGTCATACCTGGAAATTATCTTGACCTTTGAAGGAAATTTGTTGATGGTAGAGTCCCTCCATGTCAGTTTGCCGGTAATGCTCACGGAATCACCTTTAGCCTGGGCCTGTAATATCCCAGTACACCCCAATAGCAATCCAAAAACAAAAAACCATTTGGTTCTTATAAAGGGTATCGAGCTGCTCTTTTCCATTGCGCAATTCATTTATGGATTACCAGTAAGTATAACAACTGCCCCCCATTTACCTTGCGAGCCGTATTTTTCCTCGGCGTTCTTCGGGTTGAGCTTGACCACCGAACATTCCAGACCGGATATATCTATGGAAACATCCTTCGGAACAGGTTCATTGTTCAAGATAAAACAATGGACCTCTCCCAGATATGAGGCCCTGCCATTAACGGTGAAATCATTGTCCCCGTGGACTATCCTGATATTGTCCCCGGTCAAATATATCTCGTTGTCCGAACTCCGCCAGATAATCTTGTCCGCATAGAGGATACCTGGATTTTCCAGAAGTTTATCTTCCTGGGTCCATATTGGGGTAATGTTGTCCAATACGGTTGTTTCGTTAAAGGCGGTACTAATGAACAACAGGACCGTAATGGGTATAAGTACAAGGAAACGGTGGGCCTTGGACCCTCTATCTTGAAATCTTGATAACATGATCAAACGGTTTTTAATGGTAAAATGGGTATTGAATGCACTGGCAAAACCAGCAATTTTATGCGGAAAGGTATAATTAAGCAATTGATTTGCGTACGCTTTGGAGTCCGCACCACATTGCAGCACAAAGGCATCGGCGAGGTATTCATGGTTGGTCTTTATCCTTCTTTTGAATAGATGGATAAAAGGGTTGAACCAAAACACTGCCTGTAAGAGTTCCATGACAATGATATCTATGGAATGATATTGGTATTTATGGGCAATTTCATGGATGATTAGCTCTTTGCTGAACTTTCCGCTTTTATAAACTTCACGATTCATAAATATGGACTGAAAAAAAGTGAACGGTGGGATTTTTTCATCGATCAAGGATAACGTATGCCCTTTGTAATTCACTTTTTCTGACCTGTACCATTTGAAAAACAAGGTTTTCAGATGCAGGACAAATCGAAGCAATAAAGCAAGCGCCACGGTTGAATACAGTATCAGTATCAGGAATGGAATACTAAAAAAAACTGCTTCTTCATCGCTGATTTTACCAGTATTGCTTGAAGGTATGTAGTTGGAAACGGGTAATGACTCCACTACACGGCCCCCTTTTTCCATCACATGAACAGGAAGGGCATCCAGGGAAAAATCAAAAATGGGGACAAGTACCGAAAAAATTGGAGCCAGCAAAAGAACAAACCTATTCACCTCATATCTGGATGATCCTTTAAGGAATACTTCGTACACGAGGTAAAAAATGGACAGACAAAGTGTTGATTCAATCAGGTACTCAATCATTTGATTTTGATTTTATTCTTTCGTCAATAATCTTTCTCAACTTTTTCAGGTCCTCATCCGAAATATCAATTTCCTTGGTAAAAAAGGACCCAAACTGTTCAACAGAGCTATTGAAGAAGTTCTTCAGCATACCCTTCATGTGCGTGGAAAAATATTGCTCCTTACTTATCAATGGATAATATTGTCTGCTGTTTCCGTAAACTTTGTAACTGATAAAACCCTTGTCGTTCAGCTTCTTTAAAAAGGTGTTGATGGTTGTGGTAGCGGGCTTAGGTTCTGGATATTCTTCTTTCAATTCCTTGAAAAAGGCCTTTTCAAGTTTCCAGAGGTACTTCATTACTTGTTCTTCTGACCTGGTCAAACGCATTTGCTCTATTTTATTTTACAATACTCTAAAAATTTAGAGCAAAAATATTAAAACTATCCAATATTGTCAAGTGGATTCATTTAAATTGTTTTAACTAACTTTTATACTACGAAAGTATTGGAATGCCCCTGTCCGTGACGAAAACGGTGACGGCTCCCTGAAAAGATCAATGGAAACAATAGGTTTTCAGCACCTTGGGAGAAAAGACTCTAAGGCAGTCATCCCGACTTCGAGCTCCTTAGCTCTAGGTATTTCTCGAGCTGAGGGGACATTTTATTTCTGTCTGTAAAAGGATTAAAGGTATTTTTTTGGAGGGCTACTTCGGGCAGGCCCGACCGACTTTTTTCTTAAAACAACCCCCGTGGACTACCCGGGCAGAGTGAGCGGGATCCAAACAAATAGTTTCCTTTCTTAAGGAAACCTTTCGCTTTAGATATGATTAAAGCAACGCTTTAATTTGCAACATCCTCTTACTCTGGATGTTCGAAGGAAATCCCGACGAACCGCCATTCTGGCAGAACCAGAACACAACGAGCTATATCATAACGGGTAGTATTACGTAGTAATTCTATTCTTTATTCTCACTTTTTTATACGAATCCTTAAACCTTTGAAACACAATGAAAGATGATGATGTGAGGACTTTGGTATACGCTATCCTACTCTATGGAATATTTGAATGCTAAAGTTTGCAAATCCTTCATTGGCAAGAAGACGAATCGTAAATTAGTACACTGAAAAACGATGAAGACCGCCCTTGAACATATCATCATTTTATTTTCGGGAGATTCCGGGGATGGAATGCAATTGACCGGGACACAATTTTCGGATACTTCCGCCCGTATGGGCAATGATATTGCCACATTTCCAGACTATCCTTCGGAAATCAGGGCTCCATCAGGCTCTGTATATGGCGTTTCCGGGTTTCAGGTGCATATTGGGGCGAAAGAGATATATACGCCCGGAGACCAGCCAGATGTATTGGTGGCTATGAATCCTGCCGCATTAAAGGTGAAATTACCCCTGTTAAAAAAAGGGGCGACTATTATCCTTAATGATGATGCCTTTGACCGTTCGGGATTCAAAAAGGCAGGTTATGGGGAAACATCATTGGAAGCCATTGAAGAATTAAAGGACTTTAAACTGATCCATGCCCCTATCACTTCACAAACGGAAAGGGCTTTGGAGAACCTTGATTTGGACAACAAATCCAAAAGGCGCTGCAAGAACTTTTATGCATTAGGGCTTTGTTACTTTATATTTTCAAGGGACCCAAGCCTTACCAAAGCGTGGATACGGGAAAAATTCGAGGGCAAGGATGCTTTGGTCAATGCAAACATCGCAGCTCTTGAGGCCGGATACCATTTTGGGGAGACCATAGAAGCAGCTATAGCCATTTATCAAATTCCCGAGGCACCTCTTGAAAAAGGTAGGTATAGACAAATCAATGGTAATACGGGAATTGCCTGGGGGTTGATGCAAGCAGCTGAGGCTTCTGGACTGGATCTGTTTGTGGGATCGTATCCCATTACTCCGGCAACGGATATTTTACAAGAGTTATCAAAACATGGTGAGTTTGGGGTCCAGACTTTTCAGGCCGAAGATGAGATTGCTGCTATCTGCGCGGCAATTGGCGCTTCGTTCGCGGGGGCTTTGGCCGCTACTACTACTTCGGGACCGGGACTAGCATTGAAATCGGAGGCATTGAACCTGGCCGTAATGTTGGAACTACCGCTGGTGGTAGTCAATGTACAGCGTGGAGGCCCTTCCACCGGATTACCCACAAAAACAGAACAGGCAGACTTATTACAGGTGTTTTATGGACGAAATGGTGAATCTCCCCTTATCGTTCTCGCAGCCTCCAGACCTGGTGATACCTTTGCTATGGCCTTTGAAGCTGCACGATTGAGTCTGCAGCACATGACTCCGGTAGTATTGTTGAGCGATGGATTTATCGCCAACGGCTCGGAGCCCTGGCGTATTCCCGACCTGACCGAAGGATACCGTCATATTTCTACTAATATGGCCCAAACACCCAAAGAAGGCTACAGGCCGTACAACAGAAATCTACAATTGGTACGTCCATGGGCCATTCCGGGGACTGAAGCCATGCAACACCGTATCGGTGGGCTGGAAAAAGACTTTGATACCGGAGATGTGAGTTACGACCCGGAAAATCACGAGAAAATGGTGGAAGTCCGGGCCAAAAAGGTATGCCTGGTGTCATCCAATATACCGCAACAACTAGTAGAGGGCAAAGCGCACGGGCAACTATTGGTCATTTCCTGGGGAGGCACCTATGGAGCAGTACGAACCGCGGTGAAACGACTACAGGAAGAAGGATATGAAATCAGTTTGGCGCACCTTACCTACCTCAATCCGTTTCCGAAAAATTTGGGACAATTGATCACAAACTTCAGGCAAGTCATCATACCGGAATTGAACAAAGGCCAATTGTTACGTATCATAAACGCCCAGTTTCATTGTAAGGCCAAAGGATACCATAAAGTTCAGGGCCAACCTTTTACCATTTCGGAACTTATTACTGTTTTTAGAGATGAATTAATACTCCAGGAACATGAAAGATAATAGTCCAAAACTTAGCGCAAAGGATTTTGCCACGGACCAAGCCGTACGTTGGTGTCCGGGTTGCGGGGACTATGCCATATTGAACAGCGTTAAAAAGGTTTTGGCTACCCTGGGGAAGCGAAAGGAAGATGTGGTTTTTGTTTCGGGTATAGGGTGTTCTTCACGTTTCCCGTATTATGTGGATACCTATGGGATGCATTCCATACACGGCCGGGCCGTGGCCATTGCCACCGGCACAAAAATTCACAACCCTGCATTAAGCGTTTGGGCGATAACAGGTGATGGGGATGGCCTTGCCATCGGGGGAAACCACTTCATACATGCCGTACGACGAAATATCAACATCAACATATTGATATTCAACAACGAAATCTATGGATTGACCAAAGGGCAGTATTCCCCAACTTCAAAACGAGGACAACGTACAAAGACTAGTCCTATGGGAACCCTGGAGAAACCTTTTAATCCCGCCATGCTGGCTTTAGGGGCAGGGGCCACCTTTTTCGCCAGGACCACAGCCTCCGATCCCAAACATTTGCAGGAGATTTTGCTCAGGGCAGAAGCCCACTGTGGAACTTCCGTAGTGGAAATCTACCAAAACTGTGTCATCTTCAATGATGAGGCTTTTGAAGCGTTTTTGGGAAAAGAAAACCGGGATGACCATACCGTATTGTTGGAACAGGATAAGCCCTTGGTTTTTGGTAAAGGATTGGACAAAGCGGTCCAATGGGCAAGCCATGAACTACTGGTTGGCACTGATGTCGATCATGCTGTAATCCATGATGAACAAAACTTAAACCTTTCTTTTTCATTGGCCGGAATGGAGACCGTGAAACCATTGGGGGTTTTTCGATGTGTAAAAGAGCCTGAGTATGCTGCTGGCATGAATAGCACTTTTGCGACAAAATCCAAAAAGCGGGTTTCCGAACTTCTTCATTCCGGATCGACCTGGGAAATTAGCTAAATTGTTTTGCCGCATTAAATAAAAGTTAAACATCTATTCGGTTAGTTCATTAATGCACTAAATATACCAATGTTATGCAAAACTATTTTAGTGCAATAGGCGAAAAGATAACGTTGGGCATGCCTGCCCCGGACGCTTATATAGAACATCGTGAGGAGGTAATACGTTTAAGGGCCTATCTGAAGACGAGAAAACCACATTTCTTCTTGTTTTCGGGGGACACTCCGAACAGGGAAACTGTGGATTTTCTAAACGATGTTTATGACTTTATCGATCATTGCTATAGCAATTTGATAACCCCTTCCATCGTCACCAAAAACACATCCAACGATCTTTGGGGAAAAAGAAACCTGTTATGGGACTGCAATAGTCTCTTGCACCTTAAATATAACACTGAGGATGCGCCAAGTCTCTATTCCGTGAGACCAGATGGCAATATCGATTTTTTCAGCAAAGCATTTACCATAGCTGAAATGGACCGCTACCTGGAAGTGCTATATCACCTCAATTATTATCAAACCCAATCTGCACAAATCGATTTGTAATGAAAGCACCAAAGGGGAAGGTCATGGAAACGGAAATCCAATCCAATGCCCAGTAGCAATACATAAAGGATTTTCTCTTGGAGCTGAACTACTAGCCCATTAAACTCTTTGATGAACAATACTTCGGAAACCAGTTCCCTCGATTCCTATAAGGGTGACCAGTCTCCAAGGTTTTGGGAATCCGGCACTTTTTTGTTGCCTCATTTGCGAATAATTTCCCATTAGCCAACCCTTTACGTAATAGCCCTTCGACGTATATAATCAGCCAAATCTTATGTGTTTTAAAAACCAATTTTATGCTTAACAAGATAAAGTTTGTGTTTAAAAACGATCATACAACTTCTGTAAATGAAGGCTTGCTTTTCGCCCATTTTATAAAATGAAGCGAAAGAAGCTATAAGAAATTCTACATTTTCCTCAAATATGAGGTGCTATTATTCTGAAAAAAACAAAATAGGGTTAAAAATGCGTGCAGGTTGACAAAACCCGACGTCTGTTAGCCTCTTCGAATCACGACATTACACCAGATTATTGCTAAGCTTTAATAATTACAAACTAATTAACTAACACTGAAATTTATGCGTTACATACGGAAACTTGTTTTTCTGTTATTATTGGCCGCTCCAATAGCTATGTTGTCCCAAAATATAGTAACCGGAACAGTAACAGATAAGACATTTGATGAACCATTATTGGGGGCAAGTATTGTCGTCAAAGGAACCACTGTAGGAACTACAACTGACTTTGACGGAAACTATTCCATTGAAGCGGAAAACGGACAGATTTTGGTCTTTTCTTACGTTGGATATAAAGCCCAGGAAATTGAAGTAACAACAAATGTGATCAACGTTGTATTGGAAGAAGACACCAATCAACTTGATGAGGTTGTCATTATTGGATATGGTACAACCACTAAAAAGGATGCCACCGGTTCTGTCATTGGGGTTACTGAAGAAGAATTGAACAAAGGGTTTATTGCAGCACCTCAGGACTTACTTGTAGGTAAGGCCGCAGGGGTACAGATCACCACGTCTGGTGGTGCTCCAGGAAGTGGGAGCCAGATTCGTATTAGAGGTGGATCCTCCTTGGACGCCAGTAACGATCCCTTGATAATTATAGACGGGGTACCCCTGGACAACGGATTAAATTCAGGTTCCCGAAACATTTTTGATTTTATCAATCCGTCCGACATTTCCTCGTTTACGGTATTGAAGGATGCCTCAGCAACGGCTATTTACGGATCCAGGGCCTCTAATGGGGTTATTATCATCACCACGAAGAAAGGGGTATCGGGCGAGTTAAAATTCACGTTTAACTCCTCAGCTTCAATCCAAACCGTAAAAGAAACGATTGATGTCCTTTCGCCGGGACAGTTTCGTACGTTGATCGAAGACCGCCTACCAGGACGTGTAGGTGATTTGGGAACGGCCAATACCAATTGGCAAGATCAAATTTTTACAACCGCCATGGGTATCGACAATAATTTCAGTGTTCGGGGGGGTGTTTTTGGCATTCCTTTTAGGGCTTCTGTGGGGCATACCCAGCAGGATGGGATATTAAGAACTGAAGCCTTAGAACGAACAACAGGTTCCGTCAGTTTGACCCCACGTTTGTTTGATGATAAGCTGCGCATCGAAATCAATGCCCGAGGTTCATATCAAGAAAATAATTTTGCCGATTTGGGAGCCATTGGCAGTGCCATAGGTTTTGATCCGACTCAACCCGTTTTTGACGAAACATTGCCCGGAGGGTTCTTTGATTACTACGAAGCTGACGGAACACCTACTACGAACACCTTGAACAATCCATTGGCCCTTTTGGAGCTACGGGACAACCGGGCCAATACAAGGAGACTGGTAGGGAACATTAAGTTAGATTATCAATTGCCTTTTTTCGAAGATATTACCGCAACCTTAAATCTTGGTTTGGATCGTTTAAATTCCGATGGCGTTGACATACGGCCGGGCACCCTTGCCGCAGAAGCAGTCAATTTAGGAACCTTCGTAAACTACGGTCAAGATGAGACAAACGAATTGCTGGATTTTTATGTAAAATACGCTACCGAGTTTGAAAAAATCAATGCAAGGTTCGATTTGACCGGCGGATATTCGTATCAAAATTTCTTCGAAGAGGAATTTAACACCGTAACGAGGGGGGATGGTGTTGGCGGTACAAATACCGTTACCAACATTTTTGAGAACAATTTACAGTCCTATTTCGGTAGGGCTAACTTCACACTAAATGACAAATACCTTTTCACTTTTACCTTTAGACGTGACGGCTCTTCGCGCTTTGGTGGAGATAACCGATGGGGTAATTTTCCGGCTGCAGCCTTTGCGTGGAATATTTCAGATGAGAACTTTCTTAAAGAATCGGGTACCCTTTCAAATCTAAAACTACGGCTAGGTTGGGGTATTACCGGACAGCAAGACGTTCTTCAGGGCAATGATACGCAACCCTTTTTGCCACAGTTTGCGCCGAGTCAGGTTGGGGCTAACGTGCAAATTGGACAAGACGAAAATGGCAATCCAATATTTACACAGACCCTAAGGGCACAACCGTTTGATGCAAACATCAAATGGGAGGAAACCACAACCTATAATATCGGTCTGGACTTTGGCTTTTTTGACAATAGATTGAGTGGTGCCCTGGAGCTATACTACCGAGAAACAGACGACCTTTTAAGTACGGTGAATGTGGCTGCCGGCAGTAATTTGACCAACAGGCTACCTACTAATATCGGGAGTTTAACAAATCAAGGGATAGAGCTTTTCCTGGATGCAGCGATTTTTCAGAATGAAGCGTTTAGCTGGGATTTAGGTTTTAACTATGCATATAATATTAATGAGGTGGATCGGCTTTTTGTCACCGGTAATGACGCCGGTGTGGGAATTCCGGTAGCTGAAACCCAATTAATTGGAATTGGTGGTGATGATGGTGCACAATATCATATTGTGGGTCAACCAACAAGAAGCTATTTTGCTTTTGTTCAAGTCTATGATGAAAATGGAAATCCAATTGAGGGCGTTGTAGTTGATTTGAATGGGGATGGTCAAATCAATGATAATGACCGAAGACCTTTTCAACAATCCGCGCCTTTGGTCAATATTGGCTTAAACAGTCGTTTTAACTGGAAAGCCTGGGATTTTAGTTTTTCGATGCGTGCCGTATTGGGCAATTACAATTATAATGGTGTAGAATTGCTGAATGGTAATTTTCGCAACCTAAATATCGGCCAAGACATCCGTAATTTGTCGACACCTGTCCTAAACACCGGTTTTCAGTCGGATAGAAACGAACTTATCTTTTCCGATTATTTTGTACGGGACGCCTCCTTTATCAGAATGGACAACATGAGTTTGGGATACACCTTCAAAGACCTCTTTAATAGTAGCTTGAGAATGCGAGTGTTCGGCACTATGCAAAACGTTTTTGTAATTACGAACTATAATGGCTTGGATCCTGAAGTAGAAAATGGTATTGACAACAACGTCTTTCCAAGGCCTTTTATAACCCAATTTGGACTATCACTTGACTTTTAAAAAAATTGAAATGAAAACATATATTGATAAAACCGCTTATAAATACATCGTTCTTTGTTTCTCTTGGTTCCTGGCTTTGGGTTGTACCGATGACTTGGATGATATTGATACAAACAATATAAATGCAAATAATGCCTTTCAGAGTACAGAAGATTACCTGGCGTTCCTAGGCAAATTATACGGCGGATTGAGTTTGACAGGACAAGAAGGACCTTCGGGTCAGGGCGATCTAATTGGTTTTGACGAAGGCGCTTCAAATTATGCCAGAAACTATTGGAACATGAATGAGTTTACGGCAGATGCTTTAAAGTGGCGTTTTTCGGATTCTGGTTTCCGTGAATTGCATGAGCACACCTGGACTGCGGATAATGACGTCATATCTGTGATGTACAATAGAATAATTTTTCAGGTGACCCAAGCCAATGAGTTCATAAGGCAGGTTGAGGGTTTGGAGGATACAGAAATCTCTACGTTTAGGGCTGAGGCCAGGTTTTTAAGGGCGTTGAGCTACTATCATGGATTAGAACTCTTCGGTGGGAATATTCCATTTGTGACTGAAGACGATTTACCTGGGGCCTTCCTGCCCGAACAGACCAATGGGACAGATTTATTTGCCTACATTGAATCGGAATTATTGGCGATCCAAAATGACTTGTTAGACCCTGGACAGCCTCGGTTTTATGGTCGTGCAGATCGCGCTGCAGCATGGACCTTGTTAGCCAAACTGTACTTAAATTCCGAAGCTTTTATTGGACAAGATCGATTTGCCGATTGCATTACATTTTGCGAAAATGTACTCGGTGCGGGATATCAATTGGATCCCGAATATGGGGCGCTTTTTCGTGCTGACAATAATTTGGCACAAGGCATTATTTTTCCCATCCCTCATGATGGGGTGCAAACGCAGTCCTTTGGTCTTGGTTTTATTCTGACCAATGGGTCAGTGAGTTCAGAGGTAAGTGCAATCTTGGGACTTACCGGTAATGCCCAGGCCTTTGCAGCAATTTCCTGTAGAGAGGAGTTCACAAGACTTTATGAATATCCTAATGATGACCCTTTCCAAGATAGCCCGGACGGTCGTGCCGCCTTCCTCTACAAAGACGGCCATAGTATAGAAGTTCCAGTTCCTCCTATAGGCAGTGCTTTTACCGATGGTTTTGCCTTTACCAAGTTCAGGAATATGCTAACTGATGGTTCATCCGGACAAGACGATAGGCAAGCAGATATGGATTTTCCGCTTTTTAGATTGGCCGATGTCCATCTTATGTATGCCGAGGCTTTTCTTAGGGGTGGCGGTGGAAGTGAGGCTATTGCTTTGGATTTGGTTAATCAAGTTCGGCAACGTGCTTACGGGGACACTTCTGGAGATGTAACCAGTATCGACTTACAGTTTATTTTGGATGAACGCGGTAGAGAGCTATCCTGGGAAGGTCAACGCAGGACGGATCTGGTGCGTTTTGGACAATACACCGGATCCAACTACTTGTGGGATTGGAAAGGAGGAGCACCTCAAGGAGCTGAAATTGGAGAATTCCGGAACATTTTTCCCTTGCCTTCAAGCGATTTAACAGCCAACCCTAATCTAGAACAAAATCCTGGTTATTAACTAAAACTCGATAATTTAAAAGAATCGAATTATGAAAACTATAATTACACAATTTCTCTTGGTGATCTCTTTCGCAGTTTTCCTTTTTTCCTGCGAAGAAGATGACAATATCAATTTTATAGCACAACCCCCTTCGGAAGGAATAGAATTTACAAGCAACCTCTCATCAACCTACTTACTATCCAATGCTACTTCGTCTAATATTGCCGAGCGTTTAGTCTGGAATCCGGTTGATTTTGGTGTTCCTACAGTAGTAACCTACACGCTAGAGAGCTCTATTGATAATACCGCTTTTGAGGAAGAGTCGTCCTCAACAGAAACCAATGCCGCCATTACGGTGAATACACTTTTGGATTTTGCGGATGACCTGGGGTTAGACAATGATCCGGGTACCACGGATGATACTGGAAACCCAAATAATACAGGCCAGGTTTATTTTAGGGTAATTGCCAATCCTGGAAACGGTGATGCGGCCAACGCTCCTACTGCAATATCAGAAGTGATTACCTTAAATATCGAGGTGATAGAAATTGAAGAAGACGTCGAGCCAGGAGGTAGCCCCATTGCGGTTTCAGCTTTTGGATTGGTCGGTGATGTCATCAATGAATTTGGAGATAATGGATTAGATATTCCTTTGTACACTAGGGGTGATGGC
Source organism: Croceivirga sp. (assembly GCA_028284665.1). Taxonomy (GTDB): domain Bacteria; phylum Bacteroidota; class Bacteroidia; order Flavobacteriales; family Flavobacteriaceae; genus Croceivirga. The sequence continues at coordinate 357 of JANQRG010000035.1, read as the reverse complement.
GTTCATTTTGCCGCAATCAATAACCCTGGAGTGGGGTCTCAGTTTAAGATCCGTGAGAACAATGATTGGGGCTTGCCCAATTTCGGCCCGGGAGATACCCCCGGTTCTATCACTTCAGATTCGGGCCTGGATAATTTTATCTTTCCTGATGCAGCTATTTTGGTGATCTCTGTGGACTTCAACAACGCTACTATTTCCGTTGAAGCAGGAGATTCCTGGGGAGTAATAGGAGACAATATTAACGGTTTTGATGCTTCCGGAGGGCCGGATATACGAATGACGGAGGATCCTGAACAACCTGGGTTATGGTTCGCCCTCAGTATTGAGTTACCTCAGACTCAGGCCAAATTTCGATTA
>JANQRG010000025.1 GCA_028284665.1 Croceivirga sp. | reverse complement strand
CGAATCCTGCATCCATTAACGATTTTTGAACCGTTTTATAGACCACATTGTTTTCATTTACCGTAGTTCCGGCCATATCAAAAACAGCCAATTCAATTCCTTTCATTATTGCTTGATCAATTAAGTAGAGTAGCGATATTATTCTTTGAAAAACCTGCACTTCCTGTCATGCCTTTCCCTCCTATCCCGGTAACAATATGAATGTTACCGTCAATGGTCTTTTGAAAAACATCCCGGGTTTTACACTGAGCATACAGACCGTACCATTTTTTCTGTATTTCGTAAGTGGGCAGGTCAAAGACTTTCTGGGCCTCGTTAAGGATGAAATTATCAATATCCATATTAATATCGAAGCCTAAATCATCCAAGTTCTTAGCGTTAGCATATTCGTGCGAATCCCCTATAATTACCGAACCATCAACAGCTTGCTTAAACAAAATATGCACCCCCCATCTTTTTTGCGGTGAGTCCTCCGACTCTCTGGATTTTATTTCAGCATAGGAAGGACATTCTTTGAATGCTTCATACCTTCTGATGGACCAACCCGTTAAAATGGAACCTTTTAATTCAAACCGTTTTTGCGGCTTGGTTTGCATCATCTGCAGTTTGGTGACCTCTAAATCGCTTTGCCAAAATAGATCAGGATATAGATTCTTAAAATCTGCCCCATTACAAATGATCACCTGTTGTGCTTTTAGACGTTCATGGGTGGCACTGATAACCTCAACACCATTACCTTTTTTGATACAATCCACCACTAAAAAATTGGTCTTAAAAACCAAATCCATAGCTTTAATCATATAGTGTTGTAATCGATGAATCATGATACGAGGCTCTACGGTAACCTCTTGTGGGAAAAACAGCCCTGCGGTCACATAACTACTTCTGAGTCCGGGATACTTCCCAAGGCATTCCTTTTTGGTAAGCATCTTTGAGGTATAGCCGTTATCATTGTTCAGGCATCGCAATTCAATCAGTAATTGTTCTTCATCATCATCCGAAGCCAAATAAACCGTGCCATTCTGACGAATTGATATGTCAAATTTGGATTGGATCTCTTGGTAGATCTGCAAAGATTCCCGACCCCATTTTTGCCATTTGGAGCCCATTCCGGACGGAACTATCTGACCAAAGTTTTGCGTTGTTGCTCCTCTTGGAATTTGGTCTTTTTCTACCAAACAAACCTTGTACCCCTTTAAAAGGGCATGATAGGCATGGAAAGTTCCTAAAACACCACCCCCAATAACAATTATATCAAATTTTTGTTCCATGAATCAAGTTGTTTTCAAAATTCATTACACCATGCTTTTTCTTTAAATGGAAATAGGAAACAGCCGTTATTAAAGTTCCGATAACAGCTACAATGTAAGTACCGTAGACAAAGAAGTTCAGCCATGAAAGCGATGCCTGTCCAAAGTTTTTGTAAAGCAATACCAAGATGCTGCCCGCATACCCAAAGGCATCCGCGATATAGATCAAAAAACCGGAATTACCCCGAATCCTGAATGCAGCAATGAAACGGTCAAAAAAGAGGCAGTTGAACGGCACATAACAGATGTATAACCCAAAGCCGGTACTTACCATCCAAATAAATGGATTTAAAAGTTGTAGTTGAAAAAGCAGGGTTGAAATGGCTAAAACAACCGTTCCCAGGATCAATAACAGGTGATACGTAAATAAAGCCCTTAGGTTGTTCTTTATGTAGAAAACCAATCCGATGATCACCAAAACAATTAGGGCAATGCTAATCTCAGATGTAGAATACACCGAAACGTCGCCTTTAAAACCAACGCTATCCCAAAGTTCCCGGGCAAAATTGTCCCTGAAATCTCGAAAAGCAGTTAACAGGGTGTAGAAAAAGACCAAAATACATAGCGCAAAAAAATACTGTTTCACCAAATGCTTCCTATCGGTTTTGGTCATGGGGATCCGCTCAACCCTCATTTTTTTGTCCTCTTCCGTAGGAGGGGGCACTTTACCCAACCACCAACCAAACAACAACAGAGGTAGTATGAAGAGCAGGCCCGTGATTGCTGGCATTAAAAACTCATTAAACCCCCAATACTTCATCACAAAAAGACCAACCGATTTAACCACCCCGCTTGAAACGATAAAACTGGAAGATAAGACCACTCCTAAAATGTCCGTAAACTTTCTCCCCTCCAAAAAAGAAAAGACGATCCCCCAAATCATTCCGAGGGGCAATCCATTGAAAAAAAGCAATAGGATATTATAGGGCTTGGGTACAATGGCAAAAAGTACCAATGCTGCTTCTGCGATCAGGATCAACACAAAAAGATAAAACAGCCGTTTGGAAGATTTTAGCTCTGAGATAAATTTGATACCAAGGAATTTTGACAACGCATATCCTAGGACCTGCGAAATCACCAATAAGATTTTGTAGTCAACACCCAAAAAAGTGAGATCTTCAAAGGTGCCCACGGTGAATGGTTTTCTAAAAGCGTACATACAAAAATAGGTGCCGAATGCTGCTAGCGAAGCATGCAGAATAAAAGCGATGTCATTGCGCTTTTTGAGAGAGGTCATTCACAAAATTTTACTAATATTAAAAATACAGTTTAAAAGAAGCGATTTTTTTGAATATATATAAACTTTTGAATGTTATTTAGTGGTTAGAAAATCTTCAGTACTAAACAACAGTATGCCGGGACCACTTTTTGATCTTTGAAATTGACTGTTTCAGGTCATGCCAGAGCAGGGCGGTTTCCCTTGAAGATTTGGATTAAAGACTTTCAAAGAATCCCCAAACAAAAATCACTCTTCCTGGACTAGAATATGCTCTATCTTCCTAAAGATTTCGGTATTCTCGTAGATGCCCCCAAAATTAACCGCCTTAGGTCCATAAGCAAAAAGGGGCACCGGAATACCGGTATGGTCAACCGTGAGAAAATCTACCTGCACAATACCACTTTGTATATCACCGCCAATAATGCCAAGACCTGAAGTTTCGTGATCCGCCGTTACGACTACCAATGTATTTTTAGAGGCATCAGCGAACCGCAAAGCTTCCGCAATGGCACGATCAAAATCGAGCATTTCCGCAATGATCTTTGTAATATCATTTTCATGGCCGCCGCTATCTATTTTAGCCCCCTCAATTACCAAGAAAAAAGGTTCCTTTTTTTTATCCAACACCTTTAGGGCACTTTTTACATTTTTAGCTAAGGCATCATATCCGTTTTCTTGTAGCGGTAGCGTTTTGTTTTCCTCAAGGTAAATTGCTACGGGCTGTTCCAAATCATTAAATTGTCTCGGCTCGATTATTTTAAAGTTCTCCCGGATTGTGTTCTCTTTTGATCCTTCCTTCGCAATAAAAAGGTCAAGTTCGCTCTCTCCCAGATCTTCCAAAATCCCTCGGCGATCATCACGTTCTGATCGATGCGCATAGAAAGCAGCTGGTGTTGCTCCATAAATAACATCAGTGGTTATGATCGCGGTGTTGAAGCCTTTTTCACTGGTCAGTTCCACTAAACTTTGTAATCGTTCTCCATTTGGGCTAACACCAATTGCCCGATTATCCGTTTTGAAACCCGTGGCCATTGCGGTTCCTCCCGCAGCAGAATCTGTGACAAGATCATCGTAGGCGGCTGTTTTCACTAAGCCAATGTCTTTAATCCCGGATATTGTGAGCTTTCCGTGATTGGCAATTAGGGATGCAGCTATTTGGGCAAGGCCATTGCCATCCCCTATCATCAATATCACATTTTTGGGTTTGGCTGCTTTAGCGTAACCATATTCAGGTAAATAGGTGGATATCGGTGTTTTTTGTCGGTAGGTATTCCTTTCCATTTGGTTTAAAAAAGGTATTGCCCGTTCCGGTCTATCGGTATTGATATAATCCACCCCTAAACTGGCCAAACGGGCCCAGGCTGTTTTGGTATCTGAGGTTGCCCAAAATCGAAAAGGTTTGTCAAAACTATGGACTTTTCCTATGATGCGTTTTACCGTTTCCCATTCAGGTTGTATCAGACGTCCAAGTCCATTCCAAACGGAATACTTTCTAAAATCAAGACTTATCAATGCGATTTTTTCCAGGGGTATTTCATCGAGGTTACTCAAATCCTGATGGTCAAATTGTATAAAATCCGGGTAGTTGGTATACTCCCTTGGTTTGGGCCGATTACCGGAAATCACGAAACGAATTCTACCACTTTCTAGTAAAGCGGGATAGTCTTCAAGAACCTCAATTAACTTGTCCAGGGTAGTATATGCTTCCGATTTTATATCTACCAGTAATTGTAATTCCCGAAGATCATTTGATGCTGCTAATCGCCGTAACGTGTTCAAATAAAGCCGTTCCAAGGTGTTCTCCTCAACAATTTCGTGCTCCCCATGCGTCACATACAAGCTGTCTTTTTTGAGAAAGATATCGACCTCAATAGAAGCAGCTCCACTGATATAGGCATTCCAAAACGGGAATTCCTGTTGATAATCATTATGGGAATGCACTTTATAGGCGATTTCCTTTGGTTTCTTTGTATGCTGATGCTGGGACCACGCACAGAGCGACATGGCTAAAAATAGTATCGTAAATACTCTCATTATAGTGTTATTACTGTTTGGTTCCCGCTTTTTCAATTATGTTCCGATTATTCGTAGGCACTATCGTACCTTCAGCCAGGTCCACATAGAAATGTATCGCTGGGGCACCGTTAAGCTGCTTTTTAAAAATGGTCACAAATACTCTTAGGGATTCAAGTACCCCGGAATCCCGATTCTTTAGTATGGATTCCGTTATTAAAAGGTACTGGTCAATACGATCATCTCCAATCTCTTTCAAAGCAATTTTGTCGGCACTACGTAACTCGTACAATGCCAGAATAAAGGCATCTCCCTTCCAACCCTTAAAGTCATCTATTTTTAGGCCACTTTCAACAATTTGCGTATCGGCCATAGTTAACGCCTTTTGCCAGGCAGGATCACTCGCATCTCCTTCCAGGACTTTTTCTAACCTATCCATGTTAAATTCGTTGTCAATATGAGCAAGTGCCAGTAATTGATGCCCCGTCAGTGTGGTCAATATCCTTTTGGGTCCATCTGGCCATTCCTTTTGCAAAAAACGTAGGTGTACCAGGTTCTTTAAATGTCTATGCGTATACTCATAATAGGTTTCTGAATCCAGGATCGCATCATCCCAGATATTTTCAGGTCCTTTTTCCAATAAGAAGGAATGCTCTCGTTTGTATAGGTCAAAAAAAGTATCGAACCCGGGAACGGAATCCAGAACTACAGTTTCCACGGCGATAGTATCGTTGTCATGAAGTGTCATGACCTTAAATGCCGGCGGATATGCTGCCAAAGAAGGCGTCTGTACGTTTATTAATGTATTTCCTTCGTCGGTCCTATGGATACCAGTATCATTAAGGTGCATATGACCTCCTATGTGTATTTTTAGTCCTGTATTTGCCAATACTTCGGATACCGTTTCCTTCGGAATCCGATGGGCCTGAAAAGCGCGGTTACTAAAAAACTTTTGTATTTCGTTGAAAGCACCATCGTTAAAATCCACCATGGGATAGTGGCTAAAGGCTACCAGGGTTTTATTCAATCGGATGGCTTCCTTGACCACTTGGGAGACCCAATTAACCAGGTACTTCTTGTGCTCTATCACCCGATTATACCCAATTCCAGCACCCTGATATCCTTTTCCATCTTCTTTGGGAAGATAAACATTGGCATCTATTGCCAATAACCAGATATCCTGAACAGGTTCCACTAGATAGCTCACATCCGGTAATTTCTTATCGGATGGAGCTATGCTATAAAGTCGTTGTTCAAATTGCGCAGCTTCGCGTGCTTTTGTCGTGGAATACTCCTCATACGAATAGGAAGAAAAGGGTGTCGCCCAAAACACATATTCCTCCTTAGGGAAAAAACCCTGGTCTGCCAGTGTGTTTATGATCTCTTTATAGCCGGCCTCCCGAATGTCTTCACTTGTTAAAGGCGGATGTTGCATAATGGAATCGAAACCATATAAATTGGGTTCACTTAAAATGGGCTGTTCTTTGCCATTTTCACCCAAAAAATCTGATTTACCCCCTTTGTCTCCAAAAGGTCTGGTGGGATCGTGGTTTCCCGTTATAGCGAAAAAAGAAATTCCATAGTTTTCCGAATAGTCCTCCAGGATTTTATTTACCCCTCGTATATTCAGGGGTTGTCCATCATCGCTAAAATCTCCGGGCAGCACTACATATTTTATCCCTCTTTTTACTACCTCATCTAAAGCAGCCAAAAAAGCAAAATAATTCTCGTTGAACAGTCTTGTTGAACGCATCTGGGAATTCATAGTTCGGATAATGGCGTTTTTATTATTTCCGAATTCCACGCCTGCATAACCGATGTCTGTTAATTCACCATGGACATCCAACAAATGCGCATCGGCTATAAAGGCTATTTGGGTTGGTGTTTTGGTAGTTTTTGCTGTTTCACACGATAATAACAGTAGCGCCTGCAAGGAAGCACTCACAAAAATTATCCCGGATAATCTTAAAAAAGAAGAGGGCATATGATAAACTTTGATAAGAAAAATAAAAGGGGCGGTCAATGGTAATACACCGCCGCCCCTTCTTGCTAACTAACTCAAACTAACAACTGTAACTTTTAATATCCCGGATTTTGTTCCAAAAAGCCGTCAATACCTGATGCAGCGTCAACTGCACTTTGCGGAATGGGGAACAGTCTTTTGTTGATATCAGTACTGGTTTTTTCGGTCCAGGAATCTTCGAATTTGCCAAAACGAATTTGATCACTCCTTCTAAAACCTTCCCAGTACAACTCAAAGCCGCGCTCACGGAATAGAATATCCAAATCCATAGTAGTCAACGCTGCTGGGGTTTGTGATGGTCGTGCTGTTCTCGATGTTCTAACGGTATTCACATCCGCCAAAGCTCCCGCGGCATCTCCATTTCTCAGCTTGGCTTCAGCGCGCATTAGATAGATCTCTGCCAAACGCATTAATACTAAATCCACACTACTCAAGTCGTTTCCATCAGGGGAGGTGCGGCTAAACTGGTACTTGGAACAGCGGTGCCCAGTGTTATGCAGCGAACCCTCAGCGGTAAAATCTATCTCCAGCGTATGGTTTACATACCCTATAAACACTTCCGGACCGCTTCCCCTGGTCAATTGCACCGGGTAGATCCGTACCTGGCCTCCTTCGCAGGTAAGAAATGCGCCATCTTCGCCTTTTCGGGCCCCCCATTGAATTCCTCGTAGAATGCCCCTATCCATTTCAAAATCATCTGGATCGATACAATAAAAACTATTATCAGTCTCTGTTTCTATCAACTTTTCCCGATTTTCAAAGTCTTGTAATTGCGCATCAGGAATTATCGTATTCTGTTGATAGAACCTTGCATCGGCCTCAGCGGGATCTATATCTTCATAGGCATCGAACCAGGTCTGAATGAAATCCGAGGTAAAGGCTGTTGCATCTGTTCCATCAGCTCTTGGAAATTCTGGTCTTGGGAACATGTCCCCGGAAATGGACCAATAAGCCCATCTACTGTGCTCATCCTCCAACTGGCCGCGTTGATCCAGAGCAAAGATGAGTTCCGGATTGCTATTATTATCATCGTTGAAGAGATCAAAATATTCGGGGGACAAGGCAAAGTCCCCGGAATTGATAATGTTATCCGTATACTGGATGACTGCATTCATATCCTCCTGGCTAAAATTAGGGGTGCCGTAGGGATCACGGTACACCGCCGCATTTAGATGTAAACGGGCCAAAAGCCCCCATACCGCTGCCTGGGTCATTCTGCCGGGACCTCTGTTGGTATTGATGACATCTACCACTGCTAACAATTCACTTTCGATATAGTCTATGGCCTCTTGAGCCCTTAATACCACGGACTGCTCAGGAGAGGATTCTTTTCTAAGGACTACTCCCCAACTGTCCAACATCAACAAATTAAGGTACGCTCTTAATGCCCGCATTTCATGCAGTGCCCCCTCCGCTTCTGTGTCTCCGTTTTCTGCCAATGGGGTCAAAACCTCAATAGCGGCTAAAGTTCGGGATATGTTAATAGTCACTTCGTCCCAGGTCTGTCCTACTAATTCATTGGTAGGGGTGGTGGAATGTTGATGTACAGCAATAAACTTACCACCGTCAAACCAGTCCGTTCCCCCACGAAAGGGAAGGATACCCTCATCGGAGGCTATAACCTGAAGACCAAAATTTCGGGTATGCAGCCAAACCTCTGATACGTAGCCATAGGCAGGCGCAATGACTCCACTAACGGGTTCCGCCTGGCCCCCAAATTCAGATTCGTCCAACCGTACTTCTTCCAAATCGGTACAGTTCCAATGTAGTAAAGAGCAAAAAGCCAGTATTGCAATTACGATTCTATTTTTCATTTTTTACACAATTTTTATTAAAACGATACATTTAAGCCTAATAACAAGGTTCTGGGTG
>JANQRG010000015.1 GCA_028284665.1 Croceivirga sp. | reverse complement strand
CCCAATATCCCGTCTAAGGGATTCATAATGAAAATCTTTAATGACACCCACTACGGTTAGAAATTGAGGATTCTCTACGCCAATATCCCTTGATAACCGAAGCCCAAGAGCCTCTTTAGGAGTTATGCCCAATATGGAAACAGCCGCTTCGTTGAGTATCATGGCCGTAGAGTCTGCAGCAAATTGCCTGTTAAAATCCCGCCCTGCTAAAACTTCAATATCCAGGGTGGAGAGATAATCGTGATCCACATTCCAGATTTGCATGTTAATGGCGTTTTCCTGGCTTAAAAGACCTTCTTTGACAAAGCTGGTATTGCTTCTGAATGAGGGCGTGGGTAAAAATCCGGAAACCGATACGTTTTTTACCTGTGCCAGTTGGTTCACCTCTTGTTTAAACGACTGCAATTGATCCCCAGCGGCAAAGGCATCTTCCACTATTAAGATCTGATCCTTGCTGAACCCCAAATCTTTACTTTGGATATAACTCAGTTGTTGGTACACCACTACTGTGCTAATGATCAACAAAATAGAAACCGAAAACTGAAAGACCACCAATGAGTTTCTGATCTTGCCTCCTCCTACGCCCTTTTCTCCGGAGCCTTTTAGTACGGCCACCGGCATAAAACGCGACATGAAAAATGCAGGATACCAGCCGGAAAACAACCCTAAAACCACTGCAGAGATAATCAGGAGTAACCAAAAAAATGGATTGGAAAAGGGAATTTCAATGGTCTTGCCTGCAAGACTGTTGAACAGGGGTAGGGCTAAAAATGCCAGTATTATGGCCACAAAAAGCGATAAAAAAGTGATAAGCCCCGACTCCATTAAAAACTGTCTCAGAAGTGCCATTTTTGAAGAACCTAGTGTTTTTCTAATACCTACTTCCTTGCTTCTTTTTAGTGAGTATGCGGTGGAGAGGTTCATGAAATTGACACTGGCCAGAACAATTAAGAATAGCCCAATAAAACTAAGGATATAGATGTTTTGGATGCTGCTATTGGCACTCATCTCCGCCTCTAAATCAGAATATAAATGTATATCGGTCAAAGGGATGGTGCTGAATTTTAAATGGTTGCCTGAAGCCAAAAACGCTTCCTCAGTAATTCCAGGGAAAAACCTCTGAGCATAGGGGATGACGTATTTCCCCATCATGCCTTGCAACGGTGCTTGAAAATCCTGGATATCGGCGTTGGGGGCAAGTTTAATAAAGGTAGCATAGTTATGACTGGTCCACTCGTCGGTTCGGGCATCTTCCAAACCGGCCATGGCTATAAATACACTATAATCGCGTAAAAAAGAATTTTTAGGCATATCCGGAATAATGCCAGTAACCGTATAGGTATCCGTATTGTTGAGTAAAAGAGTTTGTCCAATGGCTTTTGAGCTTCCAAAGTGCTTGCGGGCCGCTGTTTCGGTAAGAATCAGAGTGTTGGATTCCTCCAGTGCGGTGTTGATATCACCGGACGAAATAGCCAACCCGAACATTTCAAAGAAAGAGGCATCTACGAAAGTGGCATTATCCTCCTTGGCATTTTGCGTAGCCTCGCTTTTTCGTATTAAGGTGGTGCCAATAGGATTGAATCTTGTCGCTAGCTCTACCTGAGGAAAATCAGCTTCCAGAGCAGCTGCCATTGGAGCAGAAACCTCGGCCATGACACTTTCCGTACCGCCAAACTTTACATCAACATTTATACGATGTATACTACTGGCATCGGTGAACATAGTGTCATAGCTCAGCTCATCATAGATGTACAGTGAAATAAGTAAGCATCCGGCGATGCCAATAGCAAGCCCGAAGGTATTGAGTAAGGTGAAAAAGGATTGCTTTTTTAGACTTCTCCAAGCAGTTTTTAGATAATTTTTAAACATCGTTTCTCGTTTTCGATTGATTATTCCGTTCTTAAGGATTTGGCTGGATTCGCATAGGCTATTTTTAAGGATTGGGAGCTAACCGTTAAAAAAGCAATTAAAAGGGCAGAGAGGCCAGAAATTGCAAAAATCCACCAAGACATATTTATTTGATAAGCAAAGCCTTGCAACCATCTTTGCATGAGTAACCATGCTAATGGTGCTGTAATTAAAAAAGAAACACCAACCAATTTCAAAATGTCTTCTGAAAACAATTGGACAATAGTGCTGTTTGAAGCCCCTAAAACTTTTCGCACCCCCATTTCCTTAGTGCGTTGTTGCGCAGAGAACATCACCAATCCAAGCAAACCTAAAACTGAAATAGCAATAGCCAAGAGGCAAAAAACATTGGATAGTTTAGAAATTAACCGCTCACTTTGGTATAATGCCTGATATTCACCATCCGCAAATTGATAATCGAAAGGACGGGATGGATTTAGTTTCTCGTATACACTTTTTAGGCTGGTCAGGGCTTCACTGGTCTGTCCAGGTTCAGTCCGTACTAATATGACCCCAAAATTCAAATCCTCTTTTACATCTATAATTACCGGCTTTATTTTTTGATGAAGGGAAGCCGTATGGTAATCCTCTAAAATCCCTACGATCCTTCCTTTCTTACCCCAAGCGGACACCCATTTGCCTAATGGGTTTTTTAATCCCATTTGTCGCACGGCCTCTTGATTGACCATAAATGCCTCGGCCGAATCAGTAGCTATGGTCTTTGTAAACCCCCTACCATCCGCTATTTTGAGATCCATGATTTCAATAAAGTCAAAGCCTACAGATTTGGGCATAAATCCAACCGACTTACCTATAGGTTTTCCCTCCCAATTAATAGGATCGGTCACTTCAAATTCCATGGAATGTGGGGTTTCACTACTACGATCTACCATGGCGATTCCAGGAAGTTTGGAGGCCTCCTTCTTAAACAAGTCATATTTTTTGGCATCGGCCAATGCACCTTCAATTCGTATATAAATCAGATTTTCGCGATTATAACCCAGATGGGAATTTTGTAGGTAATCCGTCTGTCTGGATACTACCATTGTTGCAATAAGAAGTAAAATACATAGGCCAAATTGAAAAGTAGTTAACCCCTTTCTTAGCCATTTTGACCCACCGGTAATTTTTAATGTTCCGCGCAACACTTTTACAGGCTTTAGGGATGACAAAAAAAGCGCTGGATAACTGCCGGCAATTAGACCGGTTACCAAAACCAACAGCAGAACAGTAAGCCAGTAACCATAATTAAAATAAGGAAGAGCGATTTGTTTGCCCGTTAGACCGTTAAAAAAGGGTAGAAGCAATCCGGTTAGCAGTATGGAAACAAGGATGGCCAAAAAAGAAAGTAGTGTAGACTCTGCCAAAAATTGTTTGATCAAAAAAGCGCGCGAGGATCCTACCACCTTTCTAACTCCTACTTCTTTAGCCCTTTTTGTAGATTTGGCAGTGGAAAGATTCATGTAGTTGATACAAGCAATAAAGAGAATAAAAAGGGCCACCCCACCAAATAGTTGTAAGTAGGCTATTCGGCCATCTGAAGGTTTACCATTTTCGAAATTACCCTTCAAATATTTATCACCAAAAGGCTGTAAATGTGCTTGAATAAGTATCGGATGCTCTGGATTTAAGTGTTTCTGTAAATACGTATCGAGATTTTGTTCCACTTGCGCTACGTCCGCTATTGATGAAAGTTGTACGGTGGTTTGGACATTATGGGAAGCAATTAAAACATGACCGGTAGCATAGGATTCCCAGGCAATCAAAAAATCAAAGGACCATGAGCTTTTGGGTGTTACATCTTCAAAAACTGCGGTAACGGTAAAGTCTAAACTGTTTTCATAACGCATGGTTTTTCCAACAGCATCTTCGGGACCGTTAAAAAACATATGGGCCATTTTCCTGGAAATGGCAATGGTTCCCATCTCTTGCAACGGATCTACGGCATTCCCTGCTACAATAGGATAATGGAACATCTGGAAGAAATCCCTTCCGGCGCGTGCCCCTTTCATTTTGTATAGTTTATCACCGACTTTAAAGGTTTCGGGGTAGCCCCAAGGCAGCTCATATCCCGTTACATAAAAATTGGTGCGCTCGATTCCGGAAACCTCTTGTTCAACCCCTTCCAACAATGGAAAATAACGTTTTGAAATGGTATCATAGTTGGTTGGAGTGGCATAGGTCCCATCTCTTTTTCCCTCAGAAGTAACGGTGTAATAGACATTGAAAAGCGTGCTGTGGTTCTCGTGATAACTATCCACACTTTTTTCATCTTGAATCCATAAGAAGATAAACAAGAAGCATAGCATCCCCAGAACCAGTCCTGAAAGATTTATTGCAGTAAAGGCCTTATCCCTAATAGCATTTCTGAAACCAACTTTTAGATAATTCTTGAACATGATTGTTCCTTCTTTGATTGTAGCTATAATCTTCTGATCCTTGCCTTTCCAATAACAATACCCCGATTGATATTGGGGTTTCCTTCATACCGGACTAATGCTTCGCCAAATGCCGAGAGTTTGATTTTATCTTGCACGTTTATTTTAAAATCGCTCTCCCCATAGGCCGTTATCCGGGTGATGCCATTTGACGCGCCTAACGTATTGACCTTACTTTCACCATAGGCCAGATACTTTTGTTTTTCAATTGTGCCAGACGCAACATATAATTCGCTTTCACCATAGGTCGTGGTGCGTAATTTATTAACCGCAACTTTTTTAAAAATCACCTCAGACTCTCCGTAAATGACCAATCGAAACTTCTGCCTTTCTATCGGGCTGTTAAGTGTAATTTGTTGTTCCCCCCGAACCGAAAGCCGTTTTAAGTTTTTGTAATTCACCAAAACTGTCGCTTCGGTGCCCTGGTACATTGGGCGTTTGTTTTTTCCATAGGTAGATTCGTACTTTACCCGCTTGGTTAAGAATTTGGCATCCTCCAGGTATATACGCAGCGTTTTTCCGTTAACCTCAACTTTGATTTTATCCAGGGGGATATCAGCCTCTTCAATGGTTACCTGCTCTACTTCACCCTCTTCAAAGGCAACCTTAATATGAGGACTTATAATTACTTTTTCAAAGGATTTTACCGCTCTGGTTTCGAGTTGTGCACGTAACTCGTTCAACAGAGCGGTTAAAAGAACCAAGGCTAATGGAAATACCGCATTTTTTTTCATGATTGTTTTTGATTGATGAATAAACTCTTCTATACCATGGCCCCCATAGCTCTGTTTTGACTTTCAGTAACAACTTGACCATCAAATAGATTGACCACCCGGTGAGCATAATGTGAATCCCTGTCCGAGTGGGTTACCATAATAATTGTTGTCCCTTCCTGGTTTAACTCCGTCAATAGGTTCATTACTTCAATACCATTTTTAGAGTCCAGGTTTCCGGTAGGCTCATCCGCTAAGATCAATTTAGGAGTAGTTACTACCGCGCGGGAAATTGCCACACGTTGCTGTTGTCCTCCCGAGAGCTGTTGCGGAAAGTGTTTCTGACGGTGGGCAATTTTCATACGCTCCAAAACTGCCATTACCTTGTCCTTACGTTCCTTTTTCCCCATTTTCAGATAAATAAGAGGAAGTTCTACATTCTCATATACCGTTAACTCATCAATTAGGTTAAAGCTCTGAAATACAAAACCGAGATTTCCTTTGCGTAATTGCGTGCGTTGGCTCTCACGCAAACCGGCAACCTCATGGCCAGCAAAATTGTAACTGCCTTCTGTTGGGTTATCCAACATGCCAATAATGTTTAACAAGGTGGATTTCCCACAACCCGACGGACCCATGACGGCAACAAACTCGCCTTGTTCTACCTTGAGGGTTACATTGTTTAAGGCTAATGTTTCTACTTCTTCCGTTTTAAAACTCTTTTTTAGGTTTTTGATCTGTATCATTTTTGATCGGTTTATTTTAAGACAATTCGTTCTGCTTCTCCGAAGCTATCGTAGTTGGAGGTAATTACTTGTTCGCCGGGCTGTAGCCCATCCAGGACTTCGTAATACCTCGAGTTTTGTTTTCCTATTCGTATGTTACGCCTAAGGGCTTCGCTCCCGTTGGAATTAACCACAAAGACCCATTGGCCTCCTGTACTTTGAAAAAAACCACCCTTGGGCAGTAACAAGGCGTCATTGGACGCTCCCAATTGTAACCGGATATTATAGGTCTGACCGGTTCGTATGGTCGCGGGCTTGTTTTCTGTAAATACAAGATCTACTTGAAACCTGCCGTTGCGGACTTCCGGATACACCTTTCGTACACGGAGCGGGTAGATAGAATCATTTCTTTCCAGGACTGCGGTTAGATCCCGCCTTACACGATCAATATAATGCTCATCTATCGCAGCTTCTATTTTGAAATCGGTTAACACATTGATCTGACCTATGCGTTGTCCCTGGCCGATATTCTGTCCAATTTCGGCATCTAAAAATCCCAATTGCCCATCGGCAGGGGCTCTCACGTTAAGGTGGTCCAAACGTTCATACACCATGGCCAGTGTTTTTTTCATACGTTCCAGATCAGTGTCCAGACCTGCTAAAGACGTTTTCCGAAGCGCATCATCCTGCTCCGTCTGTAGTTTTACAATTTCGTATTGCTTTTGTGATAATTCATAGTTTTCCTGTGAGACCAAATACACTTCTTTCGAGATCAGTTCATCTTCGTAAAGCGCTTGGTTTTGCTCATAATTCCGCTTGTTACGTTTCAGATCGTTTTCGGCCGTGGCCAAGTTCCTCCTGCCATCTACCTGCCGGGAATCAAAATTTAAACGTGTTGAGCGCAGATCGTTTTGTTTTAAAGCAAGGTTACTTTCGCTTTGCAAAATTTGCTCGTAAAGGATGCTGTTTTCCAGGGTGAGGATAACATCTCCTTTTCTGACCATTGCCCCTTCTTCGATAAGTTTTTCCGTAACCCTTCCGCCTTCATATGCATCCATATAGATGGTAGAGATGGGAGCAACAGAACCGTTTATAGTGATATAGTCGTCAAACTTACCATCAACAACTGCCGCAATAGAAAGCTTTTCTTTATCCGTTCTAAAGGTAGATACTGATGTAGCAAAAAGGAGTTTCCAGCCCACAAAGAGCAACAGAATACCCAATGCGATATACCCATAGTGTTTTGGGCGTAATCCTTTCTTCTTTTCTAGTTGTATATCCATTTTAGTTAATATTAAATATGGGAAGGCCTTTATAAAAATCCAGTGTACTGATATTTACCCGCAAGCGCAATTGGGCCTGTAAATTCTGGTTTTGGGCAGTGGCAAAAAGATTTTTAGCCTGTCCCAGTTCAATAGCGTTTATCATGCCTTTTTCATATCGTTTTTGAGCAATAGAGAAGGCGATCTCCTGAGAGGTTACTTGTTTTAGCGTCTGCGCCGTTTCCGCCCGAAGGGCGTCATTTTCCTGTACCAGTTGCTGTATAATTTGATACAATTCCTGTTCCTGTATACGTTCGTTGTTTTTGGCCCGCTCTACGGCTATTTTTTGTTGTTTCACCCTTGATCGCGTTGCCCATCCATTAAAAATAGGCACATCCAACCTTGCCCCTATAAATCGGAAGGTATTGTCCCTGATCTGATCCCTGAAGGGGATGGTAACTCCCAAGGTGTCCGTAATGGTTTCAAAGTATCCGGTTCCAATACCTCCAAAAAGTGATATCGATGGATATAAGTTACCTCTGGTAACGGCTAACTGTTTTTTTGCTGCATTTACCCGATATTCCTGGGCCTTTACGGAAGGCATGAAACCTTTTGCGACAGTAAATATAGAATCTGCGGCCATGGTTTCCCAGGAAATCCCAGCAGGAGTGGGGACTATTTCCGGTTGAATGGCAATATCACTTTCGTCTACAATGTTCATAGCCTGAAGTAAAACAAGCTTTGCTGCTTTTAATCGATTTTCATTTTGGGTAAGGAGCAATTCATCCGCTAAAAGCAAGGATTCCGCTTCGTAAAGATCTGCCCCAGCCATTACCCCAAGCTCCACCTGTTTTTTAACCAGATTGTAATTGGTTTGAGAAATGGCGACTTGTTCCTCCGCAATCGTAATAAGTCCTTCTATGAATTGAATGTCATAGTAAGCAGACATAACTCGGAAGGCCAATAAAAATTTTTGTTGCAGACTTTCTTCCTTAGCCGCTTTATAGAGGAATTTTGAGGCTTTGATGCCATTCAGTTTTTGAAAACCCTGGAAAAGATCGAAAGAAGAATTCAAATTATAATTGTTGGAGAAAAATTCCGTGTTTACAAAGCTGTTGTCTTCCGGGTTAATGGAACGCCCAAAGTTAATAGAGTAATCTGCCGAGCCGCTTACAATGGGTAGGAGGTTCCGAACAGCTTGTCGATAGGTCTCCTTGTTAGACTGAGTATTAAAGTCAAAATCGTTTAGCTGTAGGTTGTGATCTATCGCATAGGTGATACACTCATCCAATGTCCATATTTTCTGGGAAGAAACGGTAATGGCAGTTAAAAACAGCAAGGACAAAAAATATTTTTCTAATCGCATAGTATTTTACTATGCCATAAAATTAGCCATGACCGTGCCACAAAGTTAGGGCATTGAAAAACAATAGATTACAAATAAAACTGCATCATAGGGCAAGTAGGGGTGTAAAATATTTATACAAAAAGTGTAAAATTATTTAACACGCTAATTGGGTCATAGCGATGAAATTGTAGCTTTATTGAAAAGAAAAGCATGGTTAATGCCAAAATTTTGATCATAGATGACAATAAGAGTGTGTTGAGTGCTTTGGAGATTTTATTGCAATTCGAATATCAAAATGTAGTAACCATTTCGAATCCCAATCAGATTTCCTCTTACTCCGATATCAATGAGGTGGACATTGTACTTTTAGATATGAACTTCTCTGCAGGGGTCAATTCCGGAAACGAAGGATTGTTTTGGTTGAACGAAATAAAGAAGAAATCCCCAAACACTTCGGTTATTATGATGACGGCCTATGGTGCGGTGGATTTAGCGGTAAAGGCGCTAAAACAAGGTGCTGCCGATTTCATTCTAAAACCCTGGAACAATGAACGCCTGTTGGCAACAGTTAGGTCTGCCTATGAATTGCGAAAATCGAAACAGGAGATCAATCAGCTACGCAAACAAGAGAGTAATTTGAAGCAGGTGATTAATGAGGATAAGAATTATATTATCGGCAATTCAAAGGCAATTACCGCTGTACTGAATTTAGTGCGAAAAGTGGCGAAGACAGATGTGAATGTTTTGATCACCGGAGAGAATGGTACAGGCAAGGAATTGATTGCAAGAGAACTGCATCGTCTTTCCCGCCGAAAGGATGAAGTATTTATTGGTGTAGACATGGGGGCTATCGCGGAAAACCTTTTTGAAAGCGAACTTTTTGGGCATTTAAAAGGTGCTTTTACCGATGCCAAGGAAGATAGAGCTGGGAAATTTGAGGCGGCGAATCGGGGGTCCCTCTTTTTGGATGAGATCGGAAATCTTTCCCTACCTATGCAAGCCAAACTGCTGTCGGCCATTCAAAATAAAGTAGTGGTTAGGGTAGGTTCAAACAAATCCGTTCAGGTAGATATTCGTTTGATTTGTGCTACCAACTGTAATTTAGAACAAATGGTCGCAGACGGGCTGTTTCGAGAGGACCTCTTGTACAGGATAAATACAATTCATATTGAAGTACCGCCACTTCGGGAACGGGAAGGGGATATTTTGTTACTTGCCGAATTCTTTTTAAAACGATTTGGCCAAAAGTATGATAAACCAGGGCTTAGGATCAATAATCCTGCATTGGAAAAAATGATGGAATATTCCTGGCCGGGAAATATCAGGGAACTACAACACACCATGGAACGTGCTGTAATTCTCTCAGAAGGAAATGTTTTAAAACCTGCGGATTTTCCTTTCCATGCTAAACCTATTCAGTCATTATCCGCCGAGATGGTTACCCTGGATGAAATGGAACACCATATGATCACTAAGGCACTTGCCCTTCACGATGGGAATTATACAGCCGCTGCAGAACAACTGGGGGTATCCCGACAAACACTTTATAACAAACTGAAGAGGTTTAAAAAATAGTGGCTAGCAGAAATTTTTATATCCGTCTGATCGTACAAGTGGTATTGCTTGCACTAACCGCCGTAGTTTTAGGGTTTGCGTTTGTAAATACCTGGTATATAGTTTTTTTATTTGCTCTTATTCTGGTTGTTGCCCAGGTATACTCGCTCATTATCTTTATTAATAGCACTAACCGTAAAATTGCCTACTTTTTTGACGCGATAAAGAATGAGGACTTTACGTTGAGATTTCCGGAAAAAGTTTCAATAAAATCTTTCAAAGAACTCAACAGAAGTCTGAACAGGGTCAATGGTCTCATCCAGGAAGTCCATCTTCAGCTACAGATTCGGGAAAGATATTATCAGGAAATTATAAAACAGGCAAAAATTGGTATTATGACCTATAACGAAAAAGGACATATCCTCTTTGCCAACCCTACCCTAGAACGAATTTTAAATTACCATCCGTTAAATCATATCAAACAATTGCGGCAAATAAATGAAAATCTGTACGAGGTATTTGCCTCCTTTCGACCTTTTGAAAGAAAGCTATTCCAGTTGACCAACGAACGGGAACAGATTCAGCTAGCGCTAAAATCTACCGCGATGGTTTTAGATGAAAAGCCCTTGCTGTTAGTGGTAGTACAAGATATTAAGGAAGAACTGGATGAAAAGGAAACGGATTCCTGGATTCGGTTAATTCGTGTTCTAACTCATGAGATCATGAATACGATCACTCCTATCACCTCTATATCCGAATCCATTCTTAAGTATTATCATACACGGGAGGGTAAAGTAGTGGAGCAATTGGATAAGGAAAAGATCTTAAGCGCCTCCAGGGGATTAGAGGTAATCCAAAAACAAGGCAATGATCTTATGGATTTTGTCCAATCGTATCGCAGCTTTCTTAATGTTCCTAAACCTGACAAGAAAATCGTGAACGCCAAAGAACTGCTGGATAAGGTAAAGGTGCTTATGGCGAGAGATTCAGAAAGTACCATTCAAATTTTGTGGAATTGTGAACCCGAAGATCTGGAGCTTTTTATTGATGAAAAACAATTGACCCAGATTTTGATCAACCTCGTGAAAAACGCAATACAATCCTTAGGGAATAGTGAAAACGGGCTGGTAACCATCAATGCTGCTGTAGATGGTAATGGCCGGAAATATATCGAGGTCAAAGATAATGGGCCTGGTATTCCGGAACAGTTGGCAGATGAAATATTTGTGCCATTTTTTACAACCAAAGATGGAGGAACTGGGATAGGTCTTAGTTTGTCAAGGCAGATTATGCAGCAGCATGGCGGGAGCTTAAAAATGTTCTCCATTCCGGATGTGGAAACTTCTTTTACGTTAACTTTTTAGGGGGTTTATGAAAGATGAGGTCTATGGATTCTGCCAGGGGTATGTAGATGAGAAGATCACCATGATTCAGGATCAGATCCGTAGAATCCTAGAATCCCTGGATTCAGAATCCAAAAATACTGCCGGCGATAAGCATGAGACCGGGAGGGCCATGCTGCAATTAGAACGAGAAAAGCTTGGGAAACAACTCTATGAAGCAGAAAAGCTGAAAAGGACTCTCCAAAAGGTTATACTCCAAAAAAGCGGAGAGACCATTACCATTGGAAGCCTGGTGGAAACGGAGAATGCCTATTATTTTATTGCCATTTCTGCTGGAAAATTCATTACGGGTCAAACCGTGGTATATTGTATCTCATCCCTAACCCCTTTGGCCCAGCTTTTCCTTGGTAAGAAGGAGGGTGATCGCGTGAGGTTTAATGAGCAGGAACATCGGATTGTAAAGATTATGTAAGCTCGTTTGTCATTTAACCTTTCCTTAAAAATTTTCGCAGGAATCTTTGCTAATTTTAAAGTGTTAACCTTTAAATAAACACGTATGACAACCCAGGAAGTAGCTGATAAACTTGTAACCCTTTGCCGCGAGGAAAAGTACAAAGAAGCCTACGATCTTTATGCCGATGATGCGGAAAGCATTGAAATGGATGGTGTGCCCGGCGATAAAGTCACTAAGGGCAAGGAGAATATCTGGAACGCCTATTTGCAGTGGGCAGAAGGAATCGTAGAAGTTCACGGTGGATCTGTTGGGGATCCTATTGTTGCCGCAAATCACTTTGTCGTTCCGATGTCTATGGATGCCACTTTTAAAGAAGGAGGAAGATGGGCTTTTGACGAGTTATGTATGTATCAGGTAGAAGATGGAAGAATTAAAAGAGCGCAATACTTCTATGAAGTCCCGAGCATGGAATAATGGTTTGATCTAAGGACATTAAGCGGGGATACCTCTGCTTTTTTTTTAAATTGAAATTGACTTCTAAAGCTCCGGGGGTTTTCTGGTCTCTTTTTTCCGGGCCGTTATTTTTTTGGCTTTCAACCGTTTTTCTACTGATGATTTGGAAGGTTGTGTCCGTCTGCGTTTTTTAGGGACCTGGATGCTTTTTTGAATCAAATCAAGAAATCGCTTTGTAAGCTTTTCTTTGTTTTTATGTTGGCTACGCGTCTCGTCGCATTGAAGCACAAGTATCCCTTGCTTATTCAGCCTGTTGCTGTTTTTCGCGAGGATACGGTCTTTTTCCGCTTCGGTTAATCCGGCAGAAGCCCGAACATCAAAAAATAGCACTACTTTACTGGAGACCTTGTTTACATGTTGTCCTCCGGGGCCACCACTTCGGATGGCCTGGAATTTCAATTCTTGTACTACCATCTTCTTATCCATGTCGTCTTTCTATTCTATTACGAAGTGTTTCCGACGCGACTTGCAGTGCGATCTTTGTACCCGGGAGTATGGGCTTGTTGTGTTGGAACCAAATAGGCAATTCCGTCTCATGCAAGGCTTTGATAAGATAAAATCCACCTTTAAAAAAGTTATCCTGAACGAGAACAATAAGTGGGGCTTGTGTGGTCACGGCGAGTTCATGAGGATAAACGATCAACGGTTTATCTGTAAAATAGTTAGGATCTAAAAAATGCAATGGAATACTATTGGCGTCTCCAAACAGGGAAGCTACGTAAGGCGTTTTAGGGTGAAGATAGATATCGTTGATCGCGCCATAATCCACTGTCTTTCCATCTTTGATGATCATTGCCATGCTAGCAAAGGGCAAAACATCTTCCGGATCATGTGTTGCGTTAATAACCGTAATGCCCTTTTTTTTCAGGTAGGGAAATAAGGATTGCCGCAAGGCATTTTTTTTGAATTGGTCAATACCGCTAAAAGGTTCGTCTAAAAGCAGCAGCTCCGGTTCTTGTGCAAGGGCTTTTGCTATGGCTACCCTTTGTTTTTGACCACCGCTCAGATTTTTGATCTTTACCTGGGCGTAATCCTGCATTTCAATGATCTCTAAGAGTTCTGTAATTCTCGCATGATGCTCTTCCTGTTGAAATACCGATAAATGTTGACCGATATTTTCAGCAACCGAGGTGTAGGGCATCAATTGCAGGTCCTGGGCCACATACTTCATATAGTTTTCTCCCGGGATGAGATTAAAATTTGGGCCCAAAACCTTTTTACTTCCCCAATGGATCGCTCCTTTTTCAATGGCAAGAATGCCATAAAGTGCTTTTAGTAAAGTGCTTTTTCCAGAACCACTTTCGCCAAGCACTGCTAAATGTTGTCCCTGGGGCAGTTCAAAAGAAATGTCTTCCAAAACAGGACGACTATGGTAGGCGAAGGAAATGGAATCGACGTTTAACATACTTTCTTGAAAACAAAAATCCGCCTCCAGAAGAAACGGATTTTTACCAGGAGTAATAGGATTTTTAATCTTTAAATTTCTTTACAACCGCTTGGTTTGGCAATTCATCATACCCCATATTGTACAAGGTGAATCCAAAAATATCCGCATATTGTTCTATGGTTTTGCTTACCGGGGTACCTGCGCCATGACCTGCTTTGGTCTCAATACGTATGAGGGTGGGATTATCTCCACTTTGTTTTTCCTGTAGTTCCGCTGCAAACTTGAAGCTATGCGCCGGAACCACTCTATCGTCATGATCCCCCGTGGTAACTAGTGTGGCCGGATATTCGGTTTCTGTGGCCACGTTGTGTACCGGAGAATATCCCTTTAAGTATTCAAACATTTCTTTACTTTCTTCAGCAGTGCCATAATCATAAGCCCATCCCGCACCTGCAGTGAAGGTATGATATCGCAACATGTCCAATACCCCAACGGCGGGAAGGGCTACTTGCATAAGATCCGGTCGTTGGGTCATTGTAGCGCCCACCAGTAGTCCTCCGTTAGACCCTCCACGTATGGCGAGGTATTCTTTGGAAGTGTATTTGTTTTCAATAAGGTATTCTGCAGCGGCAATGAAATCATCAAAAACATTTTGTTTTTGCATTTTGGTACCTGCTAAATGCCATTTTTTTCCATACTCACCACCACCACGAAGGTTGGGGACAGCATATATCCCGCCCTGCTCCATCCAAACAGCATTAACTATGCTGAACGAAGGCGTAAGGCTGATATTAAATCCTCCATAACCGTACAAGATGGTGGGGTTGTTACCGTTTAAGGCAATTCCCTTCTTGTGGGTGATGATCATAGGTACTTTTGTGCCGTCTTTTGAGGTGTAAAATACCTGGGTGGAAGTATAATCTTCCGGATTGAAATCAATTTCAGGCTTCCAATACTGTTCGTATGCTCCGGTTTCCACATTGTACTTGTAAGAAGATCCGGGAGTGTTGTAGTTGGTAAATGAGAAATAGAACTCCTTCTCTTCTTTTTTTCCACCAAAACCACCTGCACTACCTACGCCTGGTAATTCTACCTCACGAATCATATTGCCTTCATAATCATATTGCAACACCTTGGAGATCGCATCTACCATATATTCCGTAAAGAAGTAACCTCCTCCTGTACCTGTAGTCAGTACATGTTCGGTTTCCGGGATAAAGTCCTCCCAATTCTCGGGGGTAGGATTGGAAGCATCTGTTACTACGATTTTTTTGTTAGGGGCGTTTAAGTTGGTCACCAGATATAATTTGGCGCCATCATTTTCAATAACATAGCTGTCTGAATCCGTGTTATCCAGTACCGTTACTAATGGGCTGCTGGCTTGTGTCAAATCTTTAAGAAACAACTTGTTCCCAGAGGTTGAGGTAGAAGCAGTAATAAAGAGGTATCGTTCATCTTCAGAAAGGTATCCACCAACATAACGATGTTTTTCCTCTGGTGTACCCCCAAAAATCACTTCATCTTCGGATTGAGGTGTCCCCAGCTTGTGATAATAAAGCTTATGCTGATCTGTTTTAGCTGAAAGCTCACTCCCTTCGGGTTTATCATAGCTGGAATAAAAAAAGCCCTCGTTGCCTCTCCAGGAAATACCGCTGAATTTGATATCGACCAAAGTGTCTTCTACTATTTCCCTACTTTCGGAATTGATTACAATCCCTTTTCTCCAGTCACTTCCTCCCTCGGAAATTAAGTAAGCAGCTTTGGAGCCGTCTTTAGTGAAGCTTAAACCCATCATGGAAGTGGTGCCATCTTCCGAAAAAGTGTTGGGATCTAAAAATACCTCCGCTTCACCATCCTCCTTTTTCCGGTACACCACATATTGATTTTGAAGACCGTCATTTTTATAGAAATAGGTGTAGTCCCCCTCTTTAAAAGGAGCGCCCAATTTTTCATAATTCCAAAGTTGCTCAAGGCGTTTTTTCAGATCCTTACGGAAGGGAATTTTTTCCAAATACCCAAAAGTGACACTATTTTGTTCTTTGACCCAGGCTTCGGTTTCCTCGCTCCTGTCATCTTCTAGCCAACGAAAAGGATCGGTTACCGGGGTTTCAAAATAAGTGTCAACCGAATCAACTTTTTTGGTTACGGGATAATTCACGGCTATAGGGGTTCTTTTAGTTTCTGTAGTACAAGCCATAAGGATGGCTACTGCAAACAGTATGATAAGTTTTTTCACTTTAGATCCAATTTTGATGTTCTAAAATATCACATATGGATGCAAAAAACTTGCAAAACGATCATCTTAACGTATTTTAACAATCACAAGTTCCCCTGGTTCACATAGCGCTCTTTTATTATGTTGAAGTGTCTAAGTTCATGACCCGCTATGTGATACGCCAAAGCTCTTACGGTTCTTTCGTTAATAACACTACCATCAGAATCTATTCCGCAGCCTTTTCGCATAAAGCTGTGCTCCGGCAAATTGTTAAACAAATGGAGCGTGGATTTTCGGACAAACTCATATTCCTCAAAAATGCTGTCCAGGGACCGTTGATTGGCGTCAGAGTATCGGGCATAATGATCTTGATCAAATCCATGTAAGGGAGTACTGTCGTTCCGGGCATATCGAAGCGCCCGATAGGAAAAGATACGTTCATCATCAATTAAATGAACAAGGATCTCTTTTATCGTCCATTTATCGGGAGCATAGCGATACAAGAGTGTTTTTTCTGTTAAAGCATAAATAAAAGCCTTAATTGAGAGAAAATTGTTCCAGAGATGCTCCAGAACTTTGCCGTCATCCTGCAGCAGATTCATGTAGATCTTTGAATACTCCGGATATTCGTTAGGGGCAGGTTTTTGAATTACTCTCATGGTTGTGGTTTTTCAAAGTTTTTAGCCCAGGTTTTTCTTGCCCAACCCCCTAAAGGCTCGATCAGTTCAAATAATTCTTTCCCTTGCTGTGTTAATACGTAACCTTCCAGGGTTCTTTCAATCAAATAGGATTCCTTTAGCTCCTTCAATCGTTTGTTCAAAGTAGTGGGAGAGATGGATTCACAATATTCCTGAAGCTTTCTGAACGTGCTTGGACCATTGTAAAGGTGCCAGATTATTCCCATGGCCCAGTTCCGACCTAAAAGATCTAAAAGCGCCATTATAGGTTGTCCTGATTTGGATCCCCTAACCGGTTGTCCGGGAATTGGTAATTTCATTAACTAGATTTTTGAATAACAAAGCTACGTTTTTTGTAGCTTTGCTACAAAATATGTATCAATATTTAAAGATAATACGATGAAATTCAAGATGCTTATTTATGTATTGCTCTGTGTTTGCCTACTGAATACCGCATTATCACAGAAAGACAGCCCTCCGGTACAACAACTGAAAGAAATCTATTCTGAAAATGAAGACTTTCAACGCGTTGTGAAAGAAATGTTCGAACACCTTCAGGATATACCAGATGGCACCCCAAATCCCTGGCAGGGAAAGGATATAGAAGATCTCTACGCCTTTTTAAATGAATGGTTCTATTTTTTACCGAGTACCACTAACGGATTGGATAGGATTATTGAGTTTTCCATGCTCTATTATCATAATCCCAATGGGATGAAATTTATTTTGGAAGAACCCGGATACAGTTGGTCATTAAATTTTATAGAACAACGGGGTAAGTTTATGGATAGCCCGGAATCTGTAAAGGGCATAGCGTCGTGGTTGAGTGATACCTCCATAAAGCATGAGGATTTTGAAGCGCCTACAGGTGGTTTTACCTCATTCAACGATTTCTTTACAAGAAGTCTAAAACCTGGGGCGAGGAAAATTGATGGTTTTTACGATAATGCCGTGGTAGTTTCACCGGCGGATGGTGCCATCAATATGATCAATAATGATTTAGCACTGGATACACAGATCCCGACAAAAGGACGAATGACGTTAAATCTGAATGCCTTATTGGGGAATTCCCAATATGCAAAAGCGTTTGTTGGAGGAACAGCTTTGGCCGTTTTTCTAAAACCTGATAACTATCATCACTACCATGCTCCGGTTACAGGAGTTGTTGTAGAGTCTAAAGAAAAAGTGGGCGATCGCCTTTTTGGAATACCTGACATCCCCGACATGATCAACAATGGAAATGTTGCGTACAACAAAGATTATAGCGTATTTGAAAATTTTAGGCACGGTTATTTGATTATTGAAACGGAGGAATTTGGGTACGTGGGTATGATTCCCATAGGATTGCAAACCATTGGTTCAGTGGTGTTTGAGGCGCACCTTAAAAATGTTTCAAATAAAACGCCCTTACGGATTTATAAAGGAGACAAGGTAGGGCACTTTGCGTATGGAGGTTCCACGGTCCTTCTTATTTTTCAGAAGGGAATATTCAGCGCCATGAATATTCAGCAAGGACAGCAGATTGGCTTGCTTGGCCATTAAGGGCAACGGGATATTTGTTCCTTAGCTATACCAAAGTGTTCTCCACCAAATACTCAGCTATTTGAACGGCATTGGTGGCCGCTCCTTTCCGAAGGTTATCGGACACAACCCACATATTCAAGGTATTGCGCTGGGTTTCATCCCTACGGATGCGTCCCACAAAAACGTCATCTTTATTATGGGCGTACACTGGCATAGGATAGGTATTGGTATCCGGATTATCCTGGACCACAACGCCAGGGGTATCGCTGAGTAGTTTCCGTACATCCCCCAGATCAAAATCGTTATGGAATTCCACATTGACGGATTCTGAATGCCCACCCGCAGTAGGAATACGGACAGCGGTTGCCGTTACGGAAAAAGTACGATCGTCCAGGATCTTTTGAGGTTCCCTCGCCAGTTTCATTTCCTCTTTGGTATAACCGTTTTCAAGGAAGACATCACAATGCGGTAAGGCATTTCGGTTTATAGGATAGGGATAGGCCATTTCTCCCTGAATACCTGCGGTTTCATTCTCCAACTGTTGTACCGCTTTTATTCCGGTACCGGATACAGATTGGTAGGTAGATACTACCACACGGCGCATTTTGTATTTTTCATGCAAGGGATGTAAGGCCATAACCATTTGAATAGTAGAGCAGTTGGGGTTAGCGATAATTTTGTCGTCAACCGTCAATACCCGGGCATTGATTTCCGGCACCACTAACTTCTTTGTCGGATCCATTCGCCAAGCGGAGGAATTGTCAATAACGGTTGTACCGCGTTCTGCAAACTTTGGAGCCCACTCCAATGAAGTACTCCCTCCTGCGGAAAAGATGGCAATATCCGGTTGGGCGGCAACAGCAGTTTCCAAACCGATAACACTGTATTCTTCACCTTTAAAAGACAACTTTTTTCCTACCGAACGTTCAGAGGCGACCAGGAGCAATTCCGAAACTGGAAAATCTCGCTCCGCCAAAACGGTTAACATCACCTCGCCTACCATTCCGGTGGCTCCAACTACCGCGACTTTCATACTTCAAGATTTAAGAGGACAAATGTACTATACAATGGGAATTGCGCAAGGAAAATTATGAGCAATGCTCAAAAAACAACAAAATGTTGGTTTTATAACAATTAGTAATCAAGAGTGAGGGGCTCTGCTATTGGCTCAGGGATTATTTCGATACCGCAAACAAAAGATTTACAGTCGCATTAAAAAGAACCGCCAGCCTATTAGCGAAAAAGACTGACGGGTTAAGGTTTGCAGTATTGTGGTGTAGCGGAATTCCCTTTGTTGGGAAGTATTAGTTACTTTTTAAGAGCATCGCGTATTTCTGTCAGCAATTCCTCTGCTGTAGGTCCCTTTGGAGGTTCCGGCGCCGGCTCCTCTTTCTTCTTCA
This sequence comes from Croceivirga sp., assembly GCA_028284665.1. Lineage (GTDB taxonomy): Bacteria > Bacteroidota > Bacteroidia > Flavobacteriales > Flavobacteriaceae > Croceivirga. The sequence goes on along the minus strand of JANQRG010000015.1, from coordinate 19,097 downwards.
TTTTGTTTACGCCCTTTACGATCAAGAACATTACAAAGGCCACAATGATAAAGTCAATAACATTCGTTAGGAAATCTCCATATAGCACGGCAACTTCTCCCACTTTTTCTCCGGTATCATTCATCGTTCCTTCTTTTAAAATATACTTCAAATCCCTGAAGTCTGCATCGAACAATAATCCGATCAAGGGTGAGACAATTCCCCCGGTAAAAGAGGCTACCACCTTGTTAAAAGCAGCACCCATAACGAAACCTACGGCAATATCCACCAGGTTTCCTTTCATGGCAAACTCCTTAAATTCTTTAAGCATTTCTTATAGTTTTTATGGTTACTGCAGGGAAAATACGAAAAATCTGTAAAGGGCTGTTACTAAAATCCTAGGATTTAATTATCCTTTTCACCCTGGACGAAATGGCAGTTAAAACTTCATAAGAGATAGTATCTCCTGTATTGGCGAAGTCTTCAGCCGAATGTTCTCTGCCAAAAATAAGCACCTCATCTCCTTCTTTGCAATCAATGTCAGTTACGTCTATCATGATCATATCCATACATACATTGCCAATAATCGGCGCTTTTTTCCCTTTGACCCAGACAATGGTGTTTCCACCTCCATACTGTCTTCCGATCCCATCTGCATGACCAAGAGGTAAAGTGGCTGTTACGCGATAGCCATCGGATTTGTAGCGCCTGTTGTATCCTACACTTTCTCCGGGTTCTATTTTATGCCGTTGTGAGATCACTGTTTTAAGGGTAGCTACCGGCTTCAATTTGGCATCAATTTCCGGGTGGTTGCCATAGCCATATAGGCCTATACCGCTTCGCACCATTTCAAATGCAGCTTCCGGAAAGTTAAGGATCCCTGAAGTATTTAGCATATGCCGGATAGGCATATATCCCAAAAGAGAACTTAGTTTTTTAGCAATTGTACGAAAACGTTGAATTTGAAGTGTACTGAATTCCGCTTCATTTTTGTCTTCGGAAGCAGCTAAATGGGACAGTACCGCTTTTATTTTGATGCTCTGCTGGTTGGTAAGTTGATTCACCACATCGGCCACATCATTTTCCCAAAACCCCAGCCGATTTAATCCGGTGTTGAATTTAATGTGTACTGGATAGTGCTCCTGATCCTTAGCCTTCGCTGTCGCTAAAAACAACTGCAACACTCTTGGAGAATATAGACTGGGTTCCAGTGTATTATCAATAAGCAATTCAAAGTTTGTCGGCTGTGGATGCAACACCAAAATAGGGATTTGGATTCCAGCCTTTCGCAAAGACACCCCTTCCTTTGTGTACGCCACTGCCAGGTAATCTGCCTTAAGTTGCTCCAGTCTTTTGGCTATGGCAATCATATCACTGCCGTAGGCAAAAGCTTTGACCACTGCTAAAAACTTGATTCCGTTGGGAACACGGGATTTGAGGTAATTGAAATTATGCTCAAGCGCGGAAAGATCAATTTCTAATGTGGTTTCTCCGGGCTTATTCATTTTTGAGGCGCTTTTTTGGGAGTACTTCTTCTGCACGGACGTCCATTTTATCGATTTTTTCCCGAAGCATTGCTTTATAAAATGCGGCTCGACTCAGGGGTTCGTAGTCTGCGGTCTCCCCGAGCAGCACTAAATTGTTGTTGTCCGATTTTCTAAAGCTATAATTGGCCAAATTCCCGGTCCGGGTGCAAACGGCATGTACTTTGGTAACATATTCCGCCGTGGCCATAAGTGCCGGCATAGGGCCAAAAGGATTTCCTTTAAAGTCCATGTCAAGTCCTGCGACTACCACGCGGACACCTCTATTGGCCAAATCGTTGCAAACCACTACAATTTCGTCGTCAAAGAATTGCGCTTCATCAATTCCCACAACATCGCAGTCGTCTGCCAATAGCCGGATGTTTGCTGCAGCTGGTACCGGGGTAGATCGTATTTCATTGGCGTCATGGGAAACTACCATTTCTTCATTATACCTTATGTCTACAATAGGTTTGAAAATCTCCACTTTTTGCCTGGCAAACTGCGCACGTTTGAGTCGCCGTATCAGTTCCTCCGTCTTTCCCGAAAACATGGAGCCCGTGATTACCTCAATCCATCCAAATTGTTCCTTATGATTTACGGTATTTTCAAGAAACATGTAGTAGCTTTAAAAGAAAATAACAGCTTTTTTCGTTTATAATCCAGAAGAAAGCAAAATTACTAAAAAAAGATCCCTGCGTGGCGGATCAAAATTTAACCTTTTGTTCTCAACGATTTACGGGGATTCCGACTATTTTTATACTCTGCAATATCTAGAAAATGAAAAGGAAGTTACGAGAAGAACTGATTAAGCTCTCCACAGATATTATTACCTCAAGGGAGGATAAGGAACTTACGGAGTTGTATACACTAGCCAAGGAACTCTACGAGAAACTCGCTGTATTAAAATTTATTGATGAAAAACTGAAGGATGTAGAGGTAGACGTATCCAAAAACGTTATTGCTTCCCGCTTTGAAAAAATGGCCAATGCGGTTTTGAGTGAAAATACGGCAGTTCCCGAAAGCAACCCGCATGAAGAAGATATTATTACGCCGGGAATGGACACCATCAAGGGGATGGTTTCGGAAATGCCCAGTGAAGCTATAGAGTACATCTTTGGAGATTTTATTGCCAAGCCGGAAACCGTGAAAAGTGATAAGGAAATCCTTTCTCCGGAGCCTACGCCGGAAAATACTAAAGCCAAAACAACGTCGCTTAATGACAAGCTTACCAAAAAAATAAATATCGGCTTGAATGATCGTTTGGCCTTTGTGAAACACTTGTTTGACAATAACATGGACGATTACAACCGGGTGATTTCGCAACTTAATACTATTGACACGGAGGAACGTTCTATGGCGTTTATCAACAATATGGTAAAACCGGAGTACAATCGTTGGGAAGGTAAAGAAGAATACGAGAACCGGTTCAAGGCGATCATTGAGCGGAAGTTTGCGTAAATTAGAGCAAACAACAAATCACCAAAATATCCTGGCCATGTTTAAAAAAATTCTCTTCTGGGGGAGTACTGTCCTGTTTACCCTCCTCATGCTGTTTTCGGTGTACAATTATCTCTTTAATACTGCTGCCATTACTGCAGCCTTTGAAAGCTTCGGATACCCTACCTATTTGATTTACCCCTTGGCTATTGCGAAATTATTGGGGCTTGTGGTATTATGGGGTAATTTTTCGAAGTGGTTAAAAGAATGGGCCTATGCAGGATTCTTTTTCAATTCCATTCTAGCGTTTTTTGCCCATTATATGGTTTCGGACGGACAACAAATGGGTGCAGTGCTGGCATTTGTTTTTGTTCTGATCTCTTATTTTACAGGAAAGACGGTAAGGCCGTAACTTTGGCCCATGGGAAAACTATATCTGGTACCGACCCCCATTGGTAATTTAGAGGACATTACCCTAAGAGCACTTAAGGTGCTAAAAACAGTAGATCTCATTTTGGCGGAAGACACCCGCACCAGTGGCAAACTGTTGAAGCATTATGATATTCAAACTCCCGTTCAGTCCCATCATATGCATAATGAACACAAGATGCTACCGGCATTAACTGCAAAATTTAGTGCGGGGGCCAAAATTGCACTTATTTCAGATGCCGGTACTCCGGGAATCTCTGATCCTGGCTTTTTACTTACTCGTGCTTGTATTGAAAATGCTATTCCGGTAGAATGCCTGCCGGGAGCCACCGCCTGCATTCCCGCTTTGGTGAATAGCGGCCTACCCAGCGACCGTTTTGTATTTGAAGGATTCCTACCTGTAAAAAAAGGACGGCAAACGCGACTGGAAGCGTTGGCCGAAGAATCCAGAACTATGATTTTTTACGAAAGTCCACATAAGCTGATGAAAACCCTGGGACAGTTTCAAGAGTATTTTGGACCGGACCGGGCGGTTTCTATTTCACGTGAGTTGACCAAAATGTACGAAGAGACAATTCGGGGAACACTTCAAGAAGTGGCCCAACACTTTATAGATAATCCTGCCAAGGGAGAATTGGTTGTGGTTGTTGCAGGCAAACCGAAATGAAACAACTACTCCAAAATATAAGCACTTGCACTATTTGTGAACGCTATTTGCCATTAGGCCCCAGGCCAATTGTTACTGCCCATCCGGATGCGAAAATTGCAATCATTGGACAGGCACCCGGAGCTAAAGTGCATGCAACCGGGATTCCCTGGGACGATCCCAGTGGAAAACAGCTACGAAAATGGTTAGGGGTTACCGATGAACAATTTTATAATGATCGGCTTTTTGCCTTGATCCCTATGGGGTTCTGTTATCCGGGAAAAGGAAATTCCGGAGATTTACCCCCACGGCCGGAATGTGCCCCCCAATGGCATCAAATGCTTTTGAAGCAAATGCCCAACATAACATTAACGATTTTGATCGGGCAATATGCTCAGAAGTATTACGTAAAAGAACGTTTGAAGAGCAATCTGACGGAAACCGTGAGGCACTATGCCGAATATCTTCCCGATTACTTTGTTATGCCCCATCCGTCACCAAGAAATCGGTTTTGGCTTCGTAAGAACCCTTGGTTTGAAGAAGAGGTACTGCCGGAATTCCAAAAAAGGGTTAGTACTGTACTGAACGACGCAATCTGCTGAAGGTCTCAGGCTTCATGTTGAGGTAGGAGGCCAAATATTTCTGGGGGATCACTTTGAGCTCCTCAGGGCAACGGTTCATAAAAGTGACATAGCGCTCTTTGGCCGAAAGGGTCAACAATTCTACTTCACGAAAAAGACGGCCAAAAAGAATTTCCCGAAAAAAAAGATGGCCCCATTTATGAAAATCCGGATGGTTTTCAAACAGGGATAGATAATCACTGCGTGAGATCCCTAAGAGTATTGTAGGCTTTAACGCTTCCAAAAAGGTATCGGATGGCTTTTGATCGATAAAAGAATCGAAAACACCAGAGGGGCTTCCGGGATAGGAAAACCCCAAAACTACTTTCTCCCCGTTTTTGTTCAGGAGATAAAGGGCCTGTACCCCCGCTACAACTACATAAAAACGACGTTCAATATTTCCGGCTTGGGTGATCAATTCACTTTGACTAAAAGTATATACTTTCCAGGGTTTTAAGAAGAACGCCTCTTGTTGCTCTGAGAAGGCCACACCTTTAAAAAACGATTTTAACCGATCACTATGCGCTACATCCATTATCAAATAAAGATAAGGATCATGTTTGGGACACCAGTATCTCATCAATTTGTACCATATGGCGTTCGGCATGGCACAATAAAAACTCAAACGCTTCCGGCAGATAGAATTTGACAATAGGACCTATGGCAGAGGAGAAAGGACGATGCCTCATTTGCTTGGTTCTACTGGAAACTATATGCGCTTTTAAGTCTTGATAGGAGTGGAGGAAACGCTCAAAAACGGCACTCCTTTTTTGTGCATCAAGTGTTTCAGGGTCAAGAAGCGGCTCGAAGCGTTTCAAGGTTTTCATTTTGAAGGGTCGCTTCTTTCCTTTTGGGCGCTGCCCTTCTATAACAAAGCGTTGCCAGGGCCGAACCTTAAAAGACCATGATCCTGTGTCGGATGGGGTTACTTCCGAAAAGGCCTGCTCAATTTTTGGAGTATAAAGGTCGATTGCAATAGATAAGTGCTCCAATACTTCCAGGATGTTCCAGGATTTAGGTGAGGGGGCTTTGGTTACCGTTTCCAAAGGCATTCCCTGCAATTCAGATACCTTGTTAAGGATTTGGTTCAGGCGTTGGATCTGATGTTCCGGGGTTATAACCAGTTTGGGCATGACTATTCGTTCTTTGATGAGCATAAAGATCGGGCTGTCCACGCAGCCAAAAGTTGATCTGGGTCAAGAAATGGTTTTTAGATGTTAGACTGCTTCGCTGATAGAGGTTAGATATGAGAACGCTTCGCTTATAGATGTTGGATATGAGAACGCTTCGCTGTTAGATATAAGACCGTTTCACTTATAGATGAAAGATGTAGGACTTTTTTCTTTGGATAGGATGTTCTTTATTTCTGAGTAGATTGAAATCTATATTTGACCTCGAAAAAGAAAACCTAAACACCCTACAATGCTATACCCCAAGGTTTGCCTTAGACTTTTTGAAAAGACTTTTGTCTGAAAAAACTCCTAAAAATCTCTTAAACAGCGAAGGCTCTTGGAAAATTATTGGGGTAAGCTGGATTCCTGCCTTCCTGCCCGTTCCGGTCAGGCGGGCGCAGGAATGACAAGGAAAGCTGAAATCTAGTAGGGCAGCAGTCTATCGTCTAACCTCTATCAGCGAAGCGGTCTAAGGTCTATAGTCTAATATCTCACATCTCACATCTAATATCTAACATCTCCCATCTAAAATCTAGTATCTACTCCCATCATGCTTCCCTTTTTCCCAACCGTATTTTCCCAGGTACTGTTCTCCGCTTTCTACGGCACCGTCTTCTATTGCTGTTCCCATGGAGTCATTCCAACGATTGAGGTAACCAAAAAGTGCTATTACCCCTAACATTTCTACAATTTCCCCGTCGGTCCAATGCTGATGTAAGCGTTCTTTGATACTGGAATTTACCGTATTTGGAACCTGGGAAGCGGCCAGGGCAAAATCCAGGGCAGCACGTTCCGCATCTGAAAAGGCCGGATGAGTACGATATTCCCAAATATTATCCAGTTGTTCTTGTTGCGCCCCGTAACGTTCAGCAGCACGAATAGCATGGGCCTGGCAGTAGCGACATCCTGTGGCATTACTACTCACCCAGGCAATCATTCGTTTTAAGGCAGAGGTGACCTTACCTTCATTTGCCATAACCGCCTTGTTGAGGTTGATGAACGCTTTGGAAATCGCTGGCCTGTGCTGCATGGTTAATACCGAATTCGGACAAAAACCCAGCGTTTCATTGAAGAATTCTGCCAGGTTTTTGGTTTCGGGGTCGTGGTCGGGGGATAGTGGTTCAACAAGTGCCATACTGGTTGGATTTATTGTATTTTTAACGTTTACAAGAAACAAAATTTATGGGAGATACAAATCATATCACCACCAAGTGGACAGGCGAAATGGCTTTTGAAAGCAATAATCCGTCAGGAATTTCCCTCAAAATAGATGCCAGCCCTGAGGATGGGGGTGCTGGAGCAGGGTATCGGCCCAAGGCGTTGATGCTTTCTTCCCTTGCCGGGTGTTCTGGGTTGGATGTAGCGTCCTTAATTAAAAAAATGAAACTTGAAGTGGAAGATTTTCATATTGAAACTTTTGGGGATCTGACCGAGGAACATCCTAAATATTACGATAACGTTCGAATCGAATACCACTTTCATGGTCCCAATCTAAATGAAGAACGGCTACAGCGTGCGGTAGACCTTTCCGTTGAGAAGTACTGTGGTGTTATGGAGATGTTTAGACGATTTGCAACGCTGGAAATAACCACACATTTTCACAAAGCTTGAAGAATAGGATTCAAGCAAGTGGCTGATCAGAAGAATTAACAGAAAATACTAATCCTACCAGTGGAAACTAGCATGCGCTGGAGCATTAAACCCCAACCGTTATCCCAGGAGGTGGCCCGACTTTCCGAAGCGTTAAAAGTGGCCCCCTTGATAGCGCAGTTGCTGGTACAACGCGGTATCTCCAATTATGAAGACGCCAAACGGTTTTTTCGCCCGCAACTTTCGGATCTACACGATCCTTTTCTGATGAAGGATATGGAGAAGGCCGTTATGCGCATTGAAAAGGCCATAGCCTATGAAGAAAATATCCTCATCTTTGGGGACTATGATGTAGATGGCACCACAGCAGTGGCAATGGTGTATACCTATCTCACAGAAGAGTATGCTAACATAGCGACCTATATTCCCGATCGTTACCGGGAGGGATATGGCATTTCCTTTCAGGGAATCGATTTCGCAGCCGACAATAACGTTTCCTTAATCATTGCCCTGGACTGTGGGATCAAAGCTTTGGATGAAGTCGCTTATGCCCAGCAGAAGCATATCGACTTTATTATCTGTGATCACCATCTTCCCGGAGAAAGTCTCCCGGGAGCGGTTGCCGTGCTGGACCCCAAAAGAGCTGATTGCAACTATCCTTACAAAGAACTATGTGGTTGTGGCGTTGGGTTTAAGGTACTCCAAGCCCTGGCGGCAAGGAAAGGTCAGTCTGTAGAACGTCTTGTTCCCTACCTGGATTTGGTGGCTACGGCCATTGCCGCAGATATCGTTCCTATGACAGGAGAAAACAGGGTACTGGCGTCTTACGGACTTAAGGTCATCAATAGCGCCCCAAGAACAGGGATAAAAGCGATCACTCAGCAAATAAAGAAAAAGGAACTGAGCATAACTGATGTGGTATTTATCATTGCACCCCGTATCAATGCTGCAGGCAGGATGGAACACGGACAATATGCCGTACAACTGCTTACCGCGACTGAGTTTGATGATGCCAGAAGATTTGCAGAAGAAATAGAACAATTTAACCTGGATCGGAAGGGATTGGATCGGGAAATTACGGCTGAGGCCTTGCAACAGATCAAAGAAAACCAGGAGGAAACACGTTACACCTCTGTGGTATATGATGAAAAATGGCATAAAGGTGTTATTGGAATTGTAGCTTCCCGATTGACAGAAACCTATTACCGTCCCACTTTAGTTTTTACCCGAAGCGGGGATAAACTCGCCGCATCTGCCCGCTCGGTGAAAGGATTCGATGTATACAAGGCGCTTGAAAGCTGTGCGGAGCATATTGAACAATTTGGAGGGCACAAATATGCTGCGGGGTTGACCCTGCGATCCGATCAATATCAAAATTTTAAGAACCAATTTGAAAAAGTAGTGTCCAATACAATTGATCCAAAGCTACTTGTACCGGAGCTTCATATTGATGCAGAGATAGGATTAGGACAGATCACGCCTAAATTGCTTCGTATTCTTAAGCAGTTTGCACCTTTCGGACCGGGAAATATGACCCCGGTTTTCATGGCGCGTGGTGTTCAGGACACTGGGTATGCCAGGGGCGTAGGAGAAGAAGAAAAACACTTAAAATTGACCCTCACCCAAAAAGGATCACGACCGATTGGAGCTATCGGATTCAATCTTGGTGAGAAACTGTCGCTGGTAAAAACAACTAAGGGTTTTGACAGTGTTTTTTCCCTGGATGAAAATGAATGGAATGGTGAAACCACCTTACAACTTAAGATACGGGATATTCGCTAATGGGGACCGATCCATATGCTGCATTGCGATATCGTGAATTCAATATTTTTTTGGTGGTTCGGTTGGCTATGGTATTCGCCTGGTCCATGCAGTTTATTGTTATTGAGTGGCAGGTGTATTCATTGACCAAAGATCCGCTTTCTTTGGGGATCATTGGATTGATGGAAATTATTCCTGCGGTGAGCATGGCACTCTTTGCCGGACATATTGTGGATCAAAGCGAGAAAAGGAACCTTTTGATTCGATGTGTATTGGGGTTTTCAGTCATTAGTTTAGGACTTTTTTTGATCACCTTACCCAATCTGGAAAACCGTTATTCGCAAAGGACCATTCTATACGGTATTTACGCACTGGTGTTTTTAGGGGGCTTGGTCAGGGCATTTATCGGCCCCACTATTTTTTCCCTTATTGCATTGATAGTCCCTAAGCGTATTTACCCGAATGCTGCCACCTGGAGTAGCTCTACCTGGCAGGTAGCTTCTGTCTTTGGTCCAGCCTTAGCTGGATTTTCAATCAGTTGGATTGGTGTGCACTGGTCCCTATGTATCATCTTTGGATTTTCTCTAATAGCATTGGGTTTTCTCACCCGGATATCACGAAAGCCCATACTGAATCCAAATCTTGGGGAGCCGGTCTTCCAAAGCTTAAAAGATGGTCTTCGCTTTGTTTTTAAAACACAAGCCATTCTGGGAGCACTCACTTTGGATATGATAGCCGTACTCTTTGGAGGGGCAGTAGCGCTATTGCCTATTTATGCCCAGGATATTCTGCAGGTAGGATCCGAGGGCTTCGGTATTCTCCGGGCCTCTCCGGCCATTGGCGCTTCCATTACAATGCTGTTGTCAACCCGATTTCCCCTGCATAAAAAGGCAGGGAAAAAACTGTTATGGGCAGTGTTTGCTTTTGGTATTTGTATTATAGTCTTTGGACTTTCCAAACTGTTCTGGCTTTCTGTTATAGCGTTATTTGTAAGTGGGGCCGTCGATGGGGTCTCTATGATCATTCGCCAAACGATCCTGCAACTAAAAACACCGGATGCTATGCGGGGTAGGGTGGCTTCAGTAAATTCCATTTTTGTGGGGTCCTCTAACGAACTGGGTGCTTTTGAAAGCGGATTAGTGGCGAAACTTATAGGGACGGTTCCAGCCGTTGTTTTTGGAGGCTGCATGACCTTGCTTACTGTGGGCACCACAGCGTTGATCTCACCAAAGTTCAGGCGCCTGGACCTTTCCGATGAGGTAGAAATTTCGGAAGGTATTTCAAAATAAACAGTTTCATAACATTGGGGCAGAGGCTTTTATGACTTATGTCATAAAATGCCCATGGTAGCGGTTTTAATTTAGCGGACAACAAATTTTGGTATATGAAGGCAACAGTAAGCACCACAAAAAATGTATTTCGTTTTGGCGATAAAAACACCGACGGCGACAGGACGATGCGTAATCTTTTAGGAGGAAAAGGCGCCAATTTAGCAGAAATGGGCCGAATAGGGATTCCGGTCCCGCCTGGGTTTACCATAACCACAGAAGTATGCACGCAATACAATATAATTGGTAAAGAACAAACCATTGTGTTGTTGGAAGAGGAAGTAACCAATGCCATAAAAAATATTGAAAGCATTATGGGGACTACATTTGGCGATGCCAAAAATCCCCTATTGATATCGGTTCGTTCGGGCGCCCGGGTGTCTATGCCGGGAATGATGGACACAGTACTTAACTTAGGTTTGAACGATGAAGCGGTAAAAGGCCTGGCCAAGAAAACGCAAAATGAGCGATTTGCCTGGGATTCTTATCGAAGATTTGTTCAAATGTATGGGAATGTCGTGCTGGGAATGAAACCCGAGAATAAGGAAGATGAAGATCCTTTTGAACATTGCATGGCCCAATTAAAGGAAGAAAAAGGGATTACCCTGGATACGGATTTTACCATTGAAGACCTTCAATTCCTGGTTAAGCAATTTAAGCAACTTATAAAGGAAAGTACAGGAAATGATTTTCCAACCAACCCATGGGAGCAACTCTGGGGCGCTGTGATGGCGGTTTTTGATAGTTGGAACGGGAAGCGTGCTATTTACTACCGGAAGATTAATGGTATTCCCGCTGATTGGGGCACGGCAGTAAATGTACAGGCCATGGTATTTGGTAACATGGGAAGTAATTCGGCCACAGGAGTATGTTTTACCAGAGATGCTGCCACAGGATTAAATCAGTTTAATGGGGAGTATTTAATTAATGCGCAAGGAGAAGATGTGGTTGCCGGAGTACGAACCCCGCAGCAAATCACTTTGGAAGGTTCAAAAAGATGGGCGGAGTTAGCAAAACTAACTGAAGAAGACCGCACTAATAATTATCCTTCTCTCCAGGAAGTGATGCCCAAACTGTATCAAGAGCTTTTTATGTACCAGAACCAACTGGAGATCCATTATCGGGATATGCAGGATATGGAGTTTACTATCCAGGATGGTAAGCTTTGGATACTACAGACCCGAAATGGTAAAAGGACAGGGACTTCAATGGTTAAGATTGCGGTGGATATGCTTCGGGAAGGTTTGATCAGCGAAAAAGAAGCATTATTGCAACTTTCTCCGAATAAACTGGATGAATTATTGCACCCCGTTTTTGATTCTAAGGCCCTAAAACGGGCTAAGGTCATTGCCCAGGGCCTACCAGCTTCACCGGGAGCGGCAACAGGACAGATCGTATTTTTTGCTGATGAAGCGCATAAGTTCAAAAACTCCATTCTAGTTCGTATGGAAACTTCTCCGGAAGACCTGGAGGGGATGAATATTGCTAAAGGCATCTTAACAGCTAGGGGAGGGATGACCTCTCATGCGGCAGTGGTAGCGCGTGGTATGGGTAAATGCTGTGTTTCCGGGGCAGGTGCACTTAAGATCAACTATAAGAAACGTACCATGACTGTTGAGGGCCATGAATATCATGAAGGGGATTGGATATCGTTGGATGGATCTAAAGGGCATATCCTGGAAGGCAAAGTAGCCACTATGGTGCCCTTGTTAAGTGATGAATTTGCAGAAGTAATGGCCTTGTCCGATAAGTACGCCACTATGAAAGTGCGTGCCAATGCGGATACGCCCAAAGATGCGAAAACTGCCAGAGAGTTCGGAGCTTTGGGGATCGGTCTGGCCCGTACGGAGCACATGTTCTTTGAAGGAGATCGTATCAAGACCATGCGTGAGATGATTCTGGCGGATACCTTGAAAGGAAGAAAATTAGCCCTGGAAGCCTTACTGCCCATGCAGCGAAGCGACTTTGAAGGCCTCTTTGAAGCCATGGAAGGACACCCTGTAACGGTACGGCTTTTAGATCCACCGCTACATGAATTTGTACCGCATCAGTTGGCCACACAAAAAGAGTTGGCGGAAGATTTACATATCTCGTTGGCCGCAGTAAAAAACAAAGTGGCAGAGTTACATGAGTTCAATCCCATGCTAGGACACAGGGGTTGCCGATTGGGAATTACGTATCCTGAAATAACGGAAATGCAAACCCGTGCTATCATGGAAGCCGCCCTAAACCTTAAAGCAAAGGGTATCACGGTTAATCCGGAAATTATGATTCCTTTGATAGGCTCTTTTGAGGAGTTTGAAAGCCAGGAAGCTGTCATCCGAACTACTGCAGAGACCGTTTTCAAAGAATATGGCGATGTAGTTGACTACACCATTGGTACTATGATTGAAACGCCCCGTTCTGTTTTGATTGCAGATACCATTGCAGAACGAGCGGACTTCTTCTCTTTTGGGACCAATGACCTTACCCAAATGACATTAGGATTTTCCAGAGATGATGCCGGAAAATTTTTACCCATTTATCTTGAAAAAGGTCTCCTGAAAGACGATCCTTTTGAGGTCCTGGATCAGGAAGGTGTAGGACAGTTGGTGACCTTAGGAGCCAAAAGAGGACGCGGTGCCAAGCCTAATTTAAAAATCGGCCTTTGTGGGGAACATGGCGGAGAGCCTACTTCAGTAGCTTTTTGCCATGACAGCGGATTAGACTATGTAAGTTGCTCCCCATATCGGGTGCCAATAGCCCGATTGGCTGCAGCACAAGCCGCGATTCAATAAACAACCCAATCAATCTTTAGCAGAAAACCCTGGTGCTTTTAGTACCAGGGTTTTTCCTTCACGATACATTGCCAATTTTTACAGACCGCTAAGACGTGTACTCTTTCAATTTGAGTGTTTCCCCTTCAAAAACGGCATAGGTGTAGTAGTTGATCCAATCCCCAAGGTTGATGTACATTGATTTTTCATTAAGTGCTATTTCCAACGGAAGATGGCGGTGACCAAACACGAAGTAGTCATAATGCTCACTTTGCAACTTTCGTTTACAGTATTGCACCAACCATTCTTTGTCCTCCCCAAGAAACTTCGCATCGGCTTCGCCCGAAATAATTTTATTGTTAATAGAGAGGTGTTGCGCTAATCGAACGCCTACATCGGGGTGTAGCCAACGAAATAGCCACTGGGCTATGGGATTGGTAAATACCTTTTTCATCCGCTTAAACCCTTTGTCTCCTGGCCCCAACCCATCACCATGACCGATGAAAAAAGCAGTGTCATTGATCGTGAATTGTTGTGGTTTATGATACACTGGGATATTCAATTCTTCTTCAAAGTAACCGTTCATCCAGAGATCGTGATTCCCTACAAAATAGGTTACCGGGATGCCCGCATCGGTTAATTCTGCCAATTTCCCCAGGGTTCTGGTAAATCCCTTTGGCACCACCCTTTTGTACTCGAACCAAAAATCGAACAGATCCCCCATAAGAAAAATGGCTCCCGCGTCTTCCTTAATGGTATCCAGCCAGGCCACAAATTTTTTTTCCCGGGGAAGGCTATCTTTAGCAGTAGGGGCGCCCAAATGGTTGTCACTGGCAAAGTATACTTTCTTTCCTTTGGGTAGTATAATATGCTTCATTCAGGCGTTAAAATTACGAACTTAAGGTTTGCCCACATCAAAAAACGAACTCCAGGAGATTGTTTTGCCACTTTCCGCGGAGGCTTTGGCAGCTTCTAAAATTTGCATGACCAGCATGTTATTCTCGATAGAAGATACCTCAAAGGCAGCAATGGGGTGGTCGCTTTTCACCACCCTGGCCAAATAGGCAAAAGGATCGTGAACACCTGCTTGTAAGGGTAGAGCCGCTATGGAAACAGCCCCTTTTTCCTCATCTTCCAAAACGTCCACGTCGGTTCCGTTTGGGCATATCACATATCCTGTTTTTCCGTAGACTTCCATATCCTTGCGATTATGCGACCAATTCCATGATGCCTGTATAATGACCTGGGTGTTTTTATAATCCAGGATCAAGGTGGCGTCGTCGTCAACATTCGGATACTTTTCCGGCTTATACTGTCTTGTAATACAGGTCACTTTTTCCGGATGCTCCCCTTGCAGGAACCAGGTAGCGAGGTTGGCACCGTAACAGCCAAAATCTGTCAGCGCTCCACCACCGTTTAAAACAGGATCGGTAAGCCATTCCAGGAACTCTTGATTACAACCAATTTCAATTGGTCCGGGATGACCATGATGAAAGACCATACGTTGTACAGGCCCGATGGTATCTTTCCGGATCACTTTTTCAAAAGCGTAATGATGCGAACCGTACCAGGAGGTCTCATAATTGGTTAACAGATGAACATCATGTTTTTTAGCTAAGGCCGCCATTTTTTGGGCGTGTTCCCAGTTTACTGCGAGCGGCTTTTCCACCATAATGTGGACACCTTTGGGAGCAAAGAATTCCGCTACCTCCAGATGCCCGTAAATGGTGTTGAAAGCGGTAACAGCTTCTGGTTGTACATTGGCATAGAGTTCTTCCATGGAATCAAAAACAATAGCCATTGAATAGCCGTGCTGGTCGCTGTATTGTTGCGCCAACCCCCTGTTGGGTTCCACAATACCCACAATTTCAATATCCCCCAGGGCTTCACGTCCCAAAATCCAATGTACATGGGTGTGAACTAAACCAATGACAGCCACTTTCAAAGGGGATTCAAGTGGGGCCAACGTGCTGTCAACAGTTTTTTGAGGCTCCGGGGAATTTTCCGTTTCGTTTTTCTGCACTTTCTGACACGAATAGGTTCCAATACATACTACCAGAACGAGTAGATAACAGTAGTTTTTTGTGGACATAGTTATTAGTCGCGTTTATACTTTTTTCGGTTTCGTACTCGGGTAATGGCGTAAACGGCTATCACCAGGACCATAGCGGCGGGCAATATGATATCACTGTTTAAAAGCTCAAGAAGATCCATCTATTTTTTGAATTTTTGGAGGGTGTTTTTTGTAGCGTCTGATAGCGCCAGTTTACCACTCATAGCAGCTCTCTCGGATAGGAGTTTATCCCAATGCTCTGTACCTTCCCAAAGCACTTTTTTCATTTGAGACAAGGCTTCCGGATTATAGGTAGCCAGTTTTTGAAGGTGAATATCTAGCTCTTTGTCCATATCCACTATCGAATCATGTACTTTGGCGTACAACCCTTTTTCTCTGGCCCAATAAGCGTTTTTCCATTCGGTGGGATAGAGCGAGAGCTCGGCCAGAGCAGCCTTACCTATTTTTCGTTCAACCGCAGGAGCAATTACAAAGGGACCAATTCCAACGGAGATCTCCGAAAGCTTTATGGCGGCATCTACTGTGGCATGAACATAGTCACAGGCCGAAGCCAAACCCACACCGCCACCAACGGTTTTTCCTTGTACACGGCCAAGAATGGGCTTGGGGCATTTCCGCATTGCGTTAATGACATTGGCAAAGCCGCTAAAGAAATGTTTCCCCTGCTCCAGGTTAGAAATTGCTACTAACTCATCAAAGGATGCGCCCGCACAAAAGGCACGGTCCCCTTCCGACTTTAACACAATGACCGATACCTCGTGGTTAGTAGCGAGATATTTAAAAGTTTTGGTTAATCGTTCCAACAAGGCGGAAACGAAAGAATTGCTTGCCGGATGGCCAAATTCAATAAAAGCAATTTGGTTTTCTATTTTGGTATAAAGGCTTCCTTCTTGTCGGGTTGTTGTCATGATAGGTATTGAGGAACTGCGCTACTATCCTTGTCTAAAATTAAGGCTTTTGTAACAATGGTTTAAAAGTAGCACGGAATTTCCAAACCAAGGGAAAGCTTCTCATCAGCATCCAGACGGTAAATGCTATCCAGATCGCGTGAATACCTAAATTAAAATATAGCCCTAAATAGAGGGTGGGGACAAAACCTAAAAAAGTGGCTACCAGTAAAACGTTTCGCAGCAGTTTCATCTTCCCCATTCCTTTGAACATTCCATCAAAAAGAAAAGCTACTGCATTTAAGGGTAGTCCCAGTAACACGATATAAAAAATGGAATTAAAAGTAGCTAGTACCGAACTGTCTTTGGAGAAGATACTACCAACAGATTGATAAAATACAAGGCCCAAAAGCAGTAAAAATATACTAACGATGAAGCCATAGGTATTGATCTTCTTAGCCAGGGACCACAGGCCGTCATACTCTTTTGCGCCAAACAAACGTCCTCCCATACTGTTTCCCGCAGCGGAATAACCATCAATAAAAAATGCAGTGAACAACCAAATGTTTACCGCAATGGTGTGAGCTCCAATAAATCGAGTGCCCAAGGCAGTGGCTTCTCTAACCGCCAGCAATAAAGCGGTATTTAGGGCCAGTGTTCGGATAAAAAGATTAAAGCTCATGTAAACGAGACTTTTTAACTCCTTATTAATTGGAAACTGTAGCCTAAGACTAATATCAGTTTTAGCACGTAAAAGAAAGAAAGCCATGATGGCCATGACCATCTGGGAAATCAAACTGGCCCAGGCAGCCCCTTCAAGATACAGTGCGGGGATAAAACCATCAATACCATATACCAGGATGAAATCCAGTACTATATTAAGGCTTGCCCCAATTATTGCAACCAGCATCGGATAAAAGGTGTTTTGCAGTCCCCTGAAAATTCCAAAAAGCGCGAAAGTAAATAGCGTAAGCGGGAAGCCCCACACCCGTATGGAATAGTAAGAAACACAATACTCCAGGATTTGTCCTGAGGCTTCAAATAGCCGAAAAATGTCTTCTACAATAAAAATAGTACCTAATAGTACCAGAAGGCTAAGGGCTATATTCAGAAAAATAGCTTGAGCAGGTAGATTGCTGACTTCGTCCAATTTATTGGCGCCTAGGTATTGGGAAATGATAGCGGAAATCGCGCTGCGCGTCTGACCCAATACCCAAATGAGCATGGACAAAAAAGAGCCAACGATTCCAGCGGCTGCCAGGGAGGCCACCCCGTTTACGGGAATGTTCCCAACAATGGCGGTATCCGTAATGGATAATAAGGGTTCCGCAATTCCAGATAGGGTTGCCGGAATAGCTAGTCTATTGATGTTTTTGAAGTTAACGGTGATTTTACTGATCATGGATCGCTAAAACACAAGTTCATAACAGTGAAAGGGGTGTTCACTTTGTTTTGGAAGAAAGATATCTCCTAACTTTTGATAACCCCTGGTCTCATAGAATCTTTGATTGCGCTTGTTTTTAGAGAAGGTGTCCAGTCGCACAGAGATAAAACTATTTTTACGAGCGAAGGTTTCGGCAAAATCCATCAGCTGTTGGGCAATTCCTTTTCCTTGAAATTCCGGATGAACAAAAAGTCTATGAATATAGAGATTGGCCCCTGTTTCTGATAGCCACCGGACAGGAATATATTCCTGATCCATATGTGTAGTTATAGCAACGCCAGCAATTATGGCGTTATCTTTTGGGACCACATAGAGCTCTTTGCGGAGTACATCATTTTCAAAAGCTGCCCGCGAGGGATAATGTTCATTCCATTGAAAAATTCCTTTACTGCTCATATGTTTTGCACAAGCCTTTGTGGTTGCAAGAATTTTGTCCACATCTGACATCTTTGCCGGTCTAATCATGGAAAGCGTTTGATTAAATTGTAAATTTAGGCTTTAATCATAACAACCAAACTATGAACAACATACTGGTTCCGGTAGGGAACTCTCCGGTTTGTCAGGAAACATTGGCTTATGCTCTTGCTTTTGCAGCGGAATTCGGTGCTAAGGTGTTTGTTATGGATGTATTTGCGGTTACTTCAAGCGCCGGAAGCCTTGCTAACGTTGAGAAAAAAGTAGCATCTTCCAGTAGGGAAAGCATCAAAGAGATAATTTCCAAGGTGGATACTAAGGGTGTTGACGTGAAAATTGCTACGTATAACGGTGATATTATTGATGGCCTTGAAGAGATCGAAAAGGAGCTTGGGATAGATTTGATCATTATCTCTCCCAGAAGTAACGATGTTAATGAAGAGTTTTATCTGGGCAACACTTCCGGAAGAATTATAAAGCGAACGAATATCCCTACGTTAATCGTTCCCAAGGGTACCGCTTACAAGTCGATTAACAGTGTTTTAGTCGCTTTTAAATCCGGAATTCTAAAACGCAGTAAGGTTTTATACCCCTTAGTGCAAATCATAAACAAATATAGTTCTGCTGTTAACTTGTTGCTCGTAAAAACACCGGGCTATTCAGAGGATGACCTACAGGTGAATACAGCACTTTTGGATCTTAGCAAGAATTTAACCATTACTGAAAACCAAACTACCTACCTGGGAGTTTTGGAACATTTTCAGAACAAACATCCTGATTTGCTTTGTGTATTTCGAAGAAAACGCGGCTTTTTCAAGAAGTTATGGGAGAAGAATACCATTTTAAAGTCTGAATTCTACGCTCCTATCCCGGTTTTGGTGTTGAGCGTAAAGAAAGATTGAAGCTATAGGTTCATTTTGAAACTTGTTCAAAATGTATTTCCTTTGCCCATCCAAAGGGGGATTAGCTCAGTTGGCTAGAGCGCTTGCATGGCATGCAAGAGGCCACCGGTTCGAATCCGGTATTCTCCACTA
>JANQRG010000013.1 GCA_028284665.1 Croceivirga sp. | reverse complement strand
GTACTGCCACACCAGGTGGGAGAGTAGGTCGCCGCCTTCCTTGTCACGTTCTACGTGATTTGAAAGCACTTATCATTTTATGGTAGGTGCTTTTTTTATGCAATCTGTTAGTGGGTGGGAGAGCCCGCCCGTACCAAACGGTACGTTCGGGCGGGTAGGTCGCCGCCTTCCTTGTCACGTTCTACGTGATTTGAGAGTCCTTCACTATTGTGTGAGGGACTCTTTTTTTATTTTAGCAACATGAGTACCCCAAAAGAGCTGCTGGAAGAAAAATTGAACGCCTACTCCCATGGATTCGGAATAGTGCTGGGGATCATTGGACTGTTATTCCTGCTTAGAGATAATTTACAACGACAGGCCTTACTTCCCATACTTGTTTACAGTTGTTCCATAATATTGCTATTCACGGCTTCAACTATATATCATGCTGTTTCCCATCCTAAATGGAAGTTAAAACTCCGAATAGCAGACCATATTAGTATTTATTATCTGATTGCAGGCACCTACACTCCGGTATGCTTATTTGTTTTATGGGAATCTCAAGGAGAACTCCTGCTTTTTTTAGTTTGGGGTTTAGCGATTTTTGGAACAGTACTTAAGATCTTTTATACCGGTAGATTTGAGGTCTTTTCCTTACTCTTATATGGTATTATGGGATGGTTGATCGTAATTGACCTTCCTTTTCTTCTTAAAAACACCTCTACCCAAGGCGTATTGCTGTTAGGTTTGGGAGGGGCTTTCTATACTTTGGGGATTATGTTTTATGCTATTCGGGCTATCCCCTATAACCACTTGATTTGGCATTTTTTTGTACTTGGTGGAGCAATAAGTCACTGGTGGTTTATCTACTCAGAAATCGGGGTCCGGTTTTAAAAAAAACTTAATTCATTTTTGTCCTACCGTTAACTACCACCATTTTTTACATTCCTGTAATCCTTTTTTAAAAAATGAATAATTCCACATTTACTGGAAAGGAAAAAATGTAAGATAATTTTGAGGATAAATACTGGCTATGGGCATTATAAAAGATAGATTATTCCCTTTTATCTTGGCATTTATACTTTGTTTCCCCTTACTATTCTTACAAAAGACGGAGCTATTATTTGCTATCAATGCTTCCAGAACACCCTTCTGGGATGTTTTCTTTATCAAATCTAGTGCCTTGGGGCATGCCGTTACCGTGATCTTTGCCTTTCTTTTAGTGCTTCGTTTTAAATTAAAATGGCTTGCTGTTTTCTTATCGGGATTTTTAATTCAGGTGCTTATTGTGGTACTGTTTAAAAAAGGGTTGTACCATGGGGAACTCCGACCCTATCTTTATTTTTATCGTTCTAATTTAATGGATTCAATTTCCCTCATCGAAGGGGTAAAGATCAGATACATAAATACTTTTCCTTCAGGCCATACTGCAACGATCTTCTTCCTGGTTTCGTTTTTTGCCTTACTCGCTCGTAATAAAGTGGCTTCCTGGACCTTGCTGTTAGTAGGACTCATTGTGGGATTTTCCAGAATGTATTTGTTTCAGCATTGGTACGCGGACGTATATTTTGGGATGGTGTTCGGCACTGTTTCTTCGGTTCTAGCCTACCTGGCCATTAGGGCTTATCCCAAATCCTGGCATACGAAGCAACTGGAGGTGAATTTTAAAAGATGGGCCAGAAGTACCCAAAACGCTTTTAGAGAATTCTTTTAAATACTACCTTCCCCTAAATGTATCTTATCTATAAGTATAGCAGCTGGTTAGTATTCCTTATTGGCCTTATTATTTGTACGTCATTTATAGGGTTGTATCCTATCTACATACTTGACGAAGCCCGAAATTCTGAAGCGGCGCGGGAAATGTTGATCTCCGGAGATTTTATAGTTCCGTATTTTAATGGGGAACTGCGGACCGATAAACCTTCTTTGCATTATTACTTCATGGCCTTAGGATATCAACTGTTCGGTATTAACGCTTTTGGGGCACGCTTTTTTTCCGGAGTTTTTGGTGCCTTAACGATCTTGATAACCTACAGAAGCGTTAGGAAAAACTTAGGAAGTGAAGAAGCGAATATAACGACTGTTATTTTGTTATCGTCTTTATTATTCATTTTTGAGTTCCACCTAGCGGTACCTGACCCCTATCTCATTTTTTTCATCGCTGCATCGCTGTTTTCTTTTTATGAGTTTCACATAGGCAGGAAAAGGATATGGCTTTTTTGGGCGTATGCCAGTATTGGTTTGGGTCTGTTAACCAAAGGCCCTATTGCTTTGGTACTACCTGGTCTGAGTTTGACATTTTTTTTACTGATTAAAAAAGAATTTCACCTAAAAGGGATCTTTTCTTTCAAACCTATTCTCGGGGTATTATTTTCATTGGTAATTGCAATGCCCTGGTATTATTTAGTCCATGAAGCTACCGCCGGGGAATGGACAAACGGTTTCTTTTTGGACCACAACGTCAATCGGTTTAATTCCGGAAAAGAGGGGCATGGCGGGATTTTCTTGCTGACACCTATTTTTGTGTTTCTTGGTCTTCTTCCCTTTTCTACGACCATACTGCAAGGCTTTAAAAATGGATGGACAGGCAGGAAACACAACGATCTGATTCTTTTTGCATTTGTAATTTCCACCGTTACTGTGGTTTTCTTTAGTGTTGCAAGCACCAAATTACCCAATTACCCAATGCCGTGCTATCCTTTTGTTGCTATTCTTCTGGGAACATATTTATCTGGGGTGTATTCCGGAAATTCAAAAAAAAGAGGCTTAACAGTGAGCTTATGGGTGCTACTGGCCATAGCACTACTTTTACCAATTGGGGGCTACATTATGTTAAGTTTAGAAGATCGATTTAAGGAGTTTAAATGGATCGCGTTACTGTTGACTGTTTTACCTGTTTCAACCGCCATGGGGTTCTACTTCTATAGAACCGGGCAATTGAAAAGGTCCTTTTTTAGTATTTCAGCAGGTTGGATAGCGACCGGACTCCTGTTTTTTGGTGTTATTTGGCCTACTATAAATACCAAGAACCCGGTTACAATAGCATCAAAAGTTATCGCTTCGGAAGACGATGTCATTGTTTACCAACGATTTGATAGTGCTTTCCCTATCAATTTTAATCGAACTTTTCCAGTAGTGGAGTCTATAGCCGAACTCAAAGAATACCTGGTAGAACATCCGAATGCCTATATTCTTACCAATACCCGGGATAAAGAGAGTTTAAAAAAGTTGCAACAGTTTGAACTGCTATTGGAACAAAAGGCGTTGTTTGAAAATCATACGACCAGGGTGTATAAAAACTAGTGCTTCTAAAAAAAGTACCTCTTAGGTTTCCGGATCGGTAAAAGGGACAATAGCCTAAAGTTGCTAGATAAAATAAGCTATTCCAAAACCGATAACAATAACAAGTAGTTTTTTGAGGTCAAAAGCATGAGCTCTAGCGCTTTCAAAGAGGATTACCGTAGAAATGTGCAAAAATACCCCAATGGCAACTGCGGTTAATGGTGTTTTTAGTGCCGCAATAGTACTGCTTTCTGTAGCCAGATAACTACCCATGGGAGTCATAAAAGCGAAAAGTAGAATAAACAGCACGGTCAACCATCTATTAAGTTTAGAATTCACTAAAAAAATGGAAAGGATTACCGCTACCGGAATTTTATGCACTAAAATACCATAAAGGATAGCGTTGTGTCCCGAAATGGGGACGCCTTCAACCAGAGCGTGTAATGAAAGGCTTACGAAAAGAACCAACGGAAATCTATTCTGAGAGAGTTCCAGGTGCATATGCCCATGTTCTGCCCCTTTGGAAAAGAATTCGAGGAACACCTGCAGGAGGATACCCAACAAGATAAAAACTGCAGTGGTTTTTGGGTTTTTAGCCTGGTAAACCTCAGGAATCAGCTCAAAAAAAGTAAGCGCCAGTAAGAAAGCTCCGCTAAACGCCAATAATAGTTTAATGTTTTCCTGATGCTTTGGTCTGGTCCAAAGTACCAGGAAAAAGCTACCCAATACGGCAAAGATCAATAAAATATAGTGCATTTACGGGTTTCGATTGAAGGGGTAAAATTACCGTATTTTTGGAGAAGTCAACCCTTAGGCTATGCACAAGAATTTTAGGATGTTAGCAAAAACGCTCTACGGATTTGAGCCTTTGTTAGCAAAGGAATTACGAAATCTAGGCGCTGGGAATGTTAGCGAAGGAAATCGGATGGTTACCTTTGATGGTGACCTGGGCTTTCTGTACAAGGCGAACTTATGTCTCCGAACAGCACTAAAGGTGTTTAGACCTATTCATTCGGGTAGCGTGTTCAATGAGAAGCAACTGTATGCGCAATTGTATTCCCTGGATTGGCCCAGCTACTTTAGTGCGGCTACCACCTTTGCTTTTGACACTACCTTGTATTCAGATACTTTTAAAAATTCTATGTTTGTTTCCCTAAAGGCTAAAGACGCATTGGTGGATAAATTCCGGGCAATGGGGCACAAAAGACCCAACGTAGATTCGCGGTCTGCCCAAGTACGAATACATCTTCATTTACAAAATAACGATTTAACGGTATCGCTGGATAGTTCAGGGGCTTCGCTACACCAAAGAGGATATCGCGTAGCTACGAATATTGCCCCTATTAATGAAGTTTTAGCAGCAGGGCTACTTTTGCTAAGTGGCTGGGAGGGGCGTACTGACTTTTTGGATCCTATGTGTGGTAGCGGGACAATGCTAATTGAAGCTGCAATGATAGCTTGTAATATTCCAGCTAATATTAACAGACAAGATTTTGCTTTCCGGCATTGGGTGGATTTTGATGCCCAGCTTTTTGATAAAATTACAGATGCAAGCCTCAATAAGACCCGGGAATTTCACCACAAAATAATAGGATATGATAAGGCACCATCTGCAATACGAAAAGCCTCGGAAAATATACAAAATGCTAACCTTTCGGAATATATCATCCTGGAACGAAAAGATTTTTTCAGTACACAAAAACCCACAAAAGGCCCTTTGCATATCCTTTTTAACCCACCCTATGGTGAGCGATTGCCGGTAGACAGTACTACGTTTTATTCCAAAATTGGAGATACTTTAAAACAAGGTTATCCGGGAACTTTGGCTTGGTTTATCACTTCAAATTTGGAGGCTTTAAAATATGTGGGGTTACGACCTTCAAAAAAAATAAAAGTATTTAACGGGAAATTGGAATCCCGTTTGGCTGGATATGAAATGTATCAGGGCAGTAAAAAGAATAAATCCTGATTATTCAGGAAATTTGGCTTTGTCTTTATACGTATTGAAAATGCTTTGGAATCCCACAAAATAGATGTTAGTCGTTGGGCTTTTCAAGCTATCACTACTGGTGAAAAAGAGCGTGTTATCACGATCGATTAACTTTGGATAAAGATCACTCCCTGTAGTGTTCAACTCCTTAATGTTTTGAGGAATTGACCATTGTTCACCTTCCTTGAAACTTATATAAAGATCACCATAGGAAGAGCTGTTTTCCTTTCTTTCCGAGGCTTCAAATAGCAGTATGTTGCCCAGGCCATTAACTTCTAAGTTCCATTCTCCTTTATCCGAATTAATAGTACTCCCCAAATTAATCGGAGGGCTGAACACCCCATTTTTTATTTCACAACGATAAAGATCTCCCTGGCCGAAACCTTCAGGTCTATTGGAAGCGAAGTATAGATTCCCCTTGGCATCGGTACAAGGGCTATATTCGTGGCTTGTTGAGTTAATAGGTGTTTCTAATCGCATCGGATTGCCCCAGTTTCCGCGGGTATTCTTTTCTACTTTCCAAATGTCTGCTGATACTGGGTGGTCCCCATCAGGTCTGTTGGAAACAAAGTATAACGTATTACCATCTTTAGTGAGATGTGGATCGCTGTCGTCAAATTGCCCTGAAAAGGACAGCACCTCGGGGGTAGACCATTCGCCATTTTTCTTTATCGATTTGAAAATGGCACTTTTGCTAGTTGTTGAACCCCATTTTTGATTACTTCTTGCGAAATACACTTCTTTTCCTGAAAGAGAAAATGTAGCACAGAATTCTACGGCATCGGTTGAAATGTTCTTCGGTTCAAATAGGACAACCTGCCCCCCTTTTTTAGCTTGGGAAAAAAGTTGATACCCATGCAATAATAAGATCAGAAAAACTGAAAATTTTGAAAAGAAATTTGTCATTTTTCGTTGGTTTGCCGCTGTCATATGGGCAATTTAGCCTTTTTTAACGGGTCTCAAAATGACGAGAATTAGAATCGGTGATTGGTTTATTCCGAAACAGGTTCCTCTTCCTTCTTTTTCACTTTTTTGTATAAGGGAATAAAATAGGAAAGCGAATAGTTATATCCCACGCCCCACTTACTGTTTTCAGTGACTTTGTTAAACCCTGGTATCCAGAGGTTCCTAAAATTATCCGGATCGGTATTGGTCACCAGATGTCCCAACCTTATACTCATTCCAATGTAGATATTGGCAAATAGTTCAGCTTTTATACCCACCACAAATTCCAACCACGAAGCGGTTAGATTTTCAAACTGGATTTCCTCAGTACTACCGACAACGAACCCTTCCGGACTAAAGAAACGGTTGCTGTTGAAAAAACTGAAGTTGTTTAGGGTCTGGCTAAAACTACTAAATGCATAACGCCCTCCAACGGTAATTTGATTTCGCATGCCATACCAATTGGAATAGGTGTTGTATTCTGCTCCGGCCTTAATGTAGCTTCCGGATGTAGTGTATTCGTAAAGGACGTCACCATCAAGATCTTCATCCTGTGTGCGCTCTTCATTTCCAAGTTCTGCCGCGAGGTACCATTTCTCTGTTAAACGGTAATCTCCTACGATTTCAAAACCTGTATAGTTATCATCTGTAAATGTAAGTACCGGTCTACTCAAATCTATACCTACCCGAAGTCCGTAAGCATATTTACGTGTAATCGTATCCTTTTGATTTAGATCTATGGGTTGGCTTTGTGCCAGACATCCCAGGGTACAGAGCAAGAGTAGAACGCTAGTGAAATATCTTGACATGTATTGCATTTGAGTTCACAATATTCGTATCCACCAGCGTAATTCTTTTAATCCAATCCTCGTCTGGCCTAACCTGTCGAACGGTATCCAGGCTGTTGTAATTGGCGACAAAACCACAAGCCCGGGAAACAAATCGCTCATTTACGACGTAGTCAAAACGTAATGTATCTATGTTACCGGTTTCTTCCTCTGTATCGGCATCATCTTCGGAGTTGGTGATAAAAGCAAATTCCGTACTGGTGGCATTAATACGAAGCGGAAGAACAATACTATCAATATTTGTACGATCGCTAAATGTGTTTACTATAGTATCCGGATCTGTATCCAATGCGATGACACGGATACTAGGAACATTTTTAGCGGTAGTAGTATCCTCAACATCAAAAAAGCCTATGATCAATAACGGAGTGTCGCCTTCAACACAGATATCATCTTTTTCGCAGGAAGAAAATTGTACGATGGACAGTAAAATCAAGATTGGGAGCAATCGTTTCATTCGCAAACCTGGGCTACCTTTTTTGTAAAAGTACTACATTTTCTACGTGATGGGTTTGCGGGAACATGTCAACCGGTTGTACTTTCATCACCCGATATTCCTCATTCAGCAGTGCCAAATCACGCGCTTGTGTAGCACTATTGCAACTTACGTAAACGATTTTTTCCGGCGCAACTTTTAACAATTGTTCAACAACTTTTTTATGCATTCCGTCCCTGGGAGGATCGGTAATCACCACATCCGGAATTCCGTTAACATCTATAAAATCGTCATTAAATACGGTTTTCATATCGCCTACGGTAAAATCTACATTATCCACTTTATTCATTTTGGCATTTTCCTTTGCGTCCTCAATAGCATCCGGCACGGATTCTATTCCGATTACCTTTTTGGCCAGCTTGGCAACAAAAAGGGCAATAGTTCCCGTACCGGTATATAAATCGTAGAGTAATTCCTTTCCGGTCAGTGCGGCAAAGTCCCTAACCACCTTGTACAAATCATAGGCTTGAAGCGAGTTGGTCTGATAAAACGACTTAGCGGTGATCTTAAAACGAAGTCCTTCCATCTCTTCGAGGATATGTGCTCTTCCGGAGTAGCAAATCACTTCCTGATCATAAAGGGTGTCATTGGCTTTTTGATTAATAACATACTGCAAACTGGTGATACCGGGAAACGTTTGCCTTATATGATCCAGCAACAGTTCCCTCTTTTCTAAATCGTCATCATAGAATTGAATCAGTACCATGATTTCCCCTGAGGAGGCAATACGAAGCATAAGACTACGTAATAGCCCTTCCCGGGTCTTAGGGTTAAAGAAGGACATCCTTTGAGTTTCAGCGAATTGCTTTGCTGCCAGTCGTATTGCATTGGAAGGATCGGCTTGTAGATGGCATTTTTTGATATCAAGGATTTTATCCCACATGCCCGGAATATGGAAACCCAGGGCATTTCGATTTTCTATTTCCGTATCAGAACGAATTTCTTCTTCCGACAACCACCGAGCGTTGGAAAAGGAAAATTCCATTTTATTCCGATAAAAGTAGTGCTCTTTTGAACCTATTATTGGGGCAACTTCAGGCAATTCAAGGTTTCCGATCCGTCGTAAATTGTTTTCTACTTCCTGTTGCTTATAAAACAATTGGTATTTATAGTCCATATGTTGCCATTTGCATCCACCGCAGACACCAAAGTGTTCACATACCGGAAGGACACGTTTTTCGGACGCTTTATGAAGATGGACTACTTTTCCCTCGTAGTATGCTTTTCTTTTTTTATAGGTTTGAACGTCAACCACATCTCCGGGAACTGCATTAGACAAAAAGACAACCCGACCGTCCGGAGCTTTTGCCACCGCTTTGCCCTTGGCCCCGGCATCGATGACCTGTAGCTTTTCAAAAAAATGATGCTTCTTTTTTTTTCGCATGGCGCAAAAATAGGATTTTCACTTTTTTAAGATGGGAACCTTTTTGCCAAAACAACGTCTTATTTTTAGTACAATGAGTCGTCCGGAAAAAATAGTGGATTCGTTATTGGTCATTGCGTATCAGGCTGGGGATACGAAGGCTATGGATATGCTGGTTAGGCGTTGGAATAAAAAGATATGTGTTCACGCTCATCGCTATGTTCAGGATTGGGAGCTTGCTCAGGATATCACACAAGATACCTGGAGCACTATACTCATTAAGATATATGGACTTCGGGACAGCCATAGTTTTGGTAGCTGGGCAATAACTATTGCAGGAAGGAAAGCCATTGATGCCAGAAAGAGGAAAACCAAATTTGAAAAAAAAGCTAGCAATATATTTTGGGAAAATCTTAGCAAAGAAACCCAGGATAGGGAAACTAAAGAAGAGAAGATCAAAAGGGTGTTGAAGGTATTCCAAACCTTATCATTTGAGCACCAGATTGTGTTGAAATTGTTTTACCTGGAAGAATATAGTATTAAAGAAATAAGTGAAATAACGAAAACATCAATAAACACCATTAAAACGAGGTTGTTTAGAGCCCGTGAGAAGATTAAAAATGAATTAAAAAAAACGAAAAAATGAAAAAAGAAGTAGAAAAAATTGACGAATTGATCAAAGAAAGTCTAAGTAGGGAAGAGGCGGTATTTTATGAAGAATTAGAAGAAAAGGACTTGTTTGGAAAAATTGGCGAAGTTTATCGGGGTAAGATGGGTTGGCTTGCTATTCTAATGAATATAATGCATCTCATTTTCTTTGTTGCTTTTGTATATTGCCTGGTGGAGTTTTTTAATGCGGAAGCAATCAAAGATCTCCTTATTTGGTCATCCGCCGGGTTTTTATGTATGATCTTTATGGCAATGATGAAATTATATGTTTGGATGCAAATGGATAAAAATGACATCCTACGTGAGTTAAAACGGATAGAACTACAGATTTCTGTCTTGGCCCAAGCCAAGGACAAAGGATAAGAGGATTACCAGGGCATTTAGAAATATTTTTACCTTTGTAGCATCACAAGGATGATTTCTCTCCTACGCTGAATTTTCGATACTTCGAAAGGAAAAAGGTGCAGCAGGAATAACGAAAGTCTTATTTTAAAAATTTAGAATCATGGCAGTAGTTAGCACACTTACTTCACAGGATGCGATTGCATTGGAAAACCAGTATGGCGCTCAGAATTATCACCCGTTACCTGTTGTATTGAGTAGAGGAGAAGGGGTTTTTGTTTGGGATGTAGAAGGAAAAAAGTATTATGATTTTCTTTCTGCCTATTCCGCAGTAAATCAGGGGCATTGTCACCCTAAAATAATAAATGCTCTCAAAGAACAGGCCGAACAGTTAACACTTACTTCCCGGGCTTTTTATAATGATCGGTTAGGGAAGTATGAAAAATTTGCTGCGGATTATTTTGGGTATGATAAGCTTTTGCCAATGAATACCGGAGCGGAAGCAGTGGAAACTGCAATGAAAGTGGCTAGGAAATGGGGATATGAGAAAAAAGGCATACACTCGAATCAGGCTAAAATAATTGTCTGTCAAAATAACTTTCACGGCAGGACGATTTCCATTATTTCTGCCTCTAATGATCCTGTAGCTACAGAAAACTTTGGCCCTTTTACTCCTGGAATCGTTGCTATTCGATATGATGATATCAATGCCTTATCGGAAGCATTGAAAGACCCCAACGTGGCAGCATTTTTAGTGGAGCCCATTCAGGGGGAGGCAGGGGTTTACGTTCCCGATGAGGACTACCTGAAGGAGGCTTTTGCTTTATGTAAATCCAAAAATGTTCTTTTTATTGCCGATGAAGTACAGACCGGGATAGCGCGTACCGGAAGATTGTTGGCTTCCTGTGGGAATTGTTCCTGTGAAGATAAAAGCTGCTCAGCCACTCCAGATGTCAAACCCGACATTCTTATTTTGGGTAAGGCAATTTCAGGAGGAGTATTTCCGGTGTCTGCTGTGTTAGCCAATAATGCCGTAATGGATGTAATACGTCCCGGGAATCACGGTTCTACTTTTGGAGGTAATCCATTAGCTTGTGCGGTGGCTACTGCTGCTTTAGAAGTGGTTAAAGAAGAGCATCTGGCAGAAAATGCAGAAAGGCTGGGGTTGATTTTCCGAAAGGAAATGGAAAAACTAATTGAAGAGAGTGCTCTGGTGCGATTGGTACGGGGAAAAGGACTGCTAAATGCTATAGTCATTAACGATACCGAGGATAGTTCCACAGCGTGGAATATTTGCGTAAAATTGAAAAACAATGGCCTATTAGCGAAACCTACGCACGGTAATATCATACGATTTGCACCTCCATTGGTTATGACCGAAGAGCAGCTTCATGAATGCATCGGGATCATTAGAAAGACCATTCTGGAATTCCAAAGCTAAAAAATCCCCTTTAAGGGGATTTTTATTTTTGTTATGGAGTAGCGGAGGTGCCATTTCGATTGGCTCTACGCAACTGCCTTTGGATCTTTTTAATAGCAGATTCGATAGATTTTTCGGGTTCAATGATATTGTATTCTCCCCAGAAATCAGGGTCCGAAAAGCCAATGGCTTCATCATTCAATATGATAGATCTTTTAATTCTCTCCTTATTCTTGACCGTTTCACCGGCCGTATTTTTCTTCCAGTCTGTTACTGCCATTTCCGCAGTCATACTATAGACCGAATTGAAAAGCTTCCCTTTCCAGTCCACTTTAAACTCCATTAATACGTTGCTGTAACCATAGTACCATTTTCCCTTTTTTTCCCTGTAGTCTACCCTGTATGACACCTCTGTTGGCCAAACATCTACCTTTGCGGGTTTCTTTCTTACAAACAGTCGGGAAGCACTTTCTTTATTGGTTATGTTAAGGGTATAAATAGCACTGGTTAATATCTTGTTTTGGACATCGATATATAATTGGCCGCGATAGAGAGGATCTAGAATGGTTTCCAATTGGTTAAAAGATATGACATAGATCAAGACATCATCAATATATGTGGACCGGTCAAAAGTAAACTGGTATTCATCAATAGAACCCTCTGCGAAAATGAATTCAGGGTATTTCATGATGTCTACATAAAGCGTATTGAACGGTCCTCCCTGAAGCTTTAAAGCCACGGTATCCAATTTGCTGTAGTCCGTACTTTTACGCGCTTTGAACAGCTGCATGGCATCCCTTTTTGGAGAGTAGTAAGGCGCCTTATAAATATTAACTACTGCCTCGGACAAGGAGACATTTTTTCGACGCTTCTTGATCGTTTCCCGGTAGAACGCAGTCATAACCGTCGGATCTTTTAGATAGTTATCCCCCCTTTTGTTCATTACTTCTCGTACAAGAGCTTCAGCATTCTTGGGAGCATTGATGTTAACGCCTTGCAATTGCGTAATTGAAATTTGTAAATAGATTCGGTTGTTGTTTTTATTGAGCTCCCGTAAAGGAATGGTTTTGCTTTCGTACCCTAAAAAAGATACCACTACATTCGAATCTTCCTGAGATAGCGGCACTTTAAGTAGAAACTCCCCTTCCACGTTAGAAACTGTACTGATATTGGTTTCAGCGATTGAAACGGAAGCCAGGGCCAGTGGCTTACTGCTGCCTTCTTGCAATATTTCGCCCTTGTACTCCGTATATTCTTCCTGAACTTGCTGAAAAGCAAAGCCGTTAGCCATAACACAAGTAAACAAGAAAACGACCCATATAACTGTTCTGTTTTTCATGATCAATGGTATTAAAAAGATGAACTAAATGCCCAAGACATTACTATAAATTTAAGAAATAAACCAATCAAGGCTATTAAATACTTAGGCTTTAACAATATAGCCTATATGTTATCGAAACCTGTAATTCCTTACAAGAATTTACTTCAGTTTGTCGGATTTTGACCGAAACGAATTGGCATATTCTGTCGGTGTGAATTGTTCAAACTTTCTAAAAGCTTTAGAACAGGACACTCTGTTATTAAAACCGACAGCATAGCTACCTAAAGCACAAATAGCAAAAACATCTCCCTTTTTTTAATAAAGAAAAGAAAGCCTACAAATATTCCAAAGGCAATGAAACAATAGAAAGCAATACATACCACAATATGCGAAAGACCCTTGCTATTGCTTAAAAGTAGTGAGATTCGATTTTCAACAGTTGCCTACGACTTCCCGTTAAAAGGTAGCTTAATCAACCATAAATAGTGCATTGGCAAAGAACAACTTTCCATTTTCCCAAAATCCACGAAAAAGGGGATTGTCTATCATATATACCACTTTACCGCGTCCGTAGTTATCTGCACCAAAGACCAAAGAGTTCTGTATTTTCTTTTTTGCATTACTGCCGGCAAAACCCGAAACCGGTTCTGTATCTTTCTGAAGAAAGACCGCATTACCTTTCTTTAGATATTTATAGGCGTTACTTCCCAATTTGAGGGTAAAATAAGTGCCATCATAGCCATATGCCAAGGGGTGGGTATTGTCTACTTTGGCTTTGAATATGGCTCCTGTAATAGCATTTTTCATGGATTCTCTTTGAAGATTTTTGTGAGGCATAGGTTGGGTTTTAGCCGTATCTTTTTCATGCTCAATAGACTGTATTGCAAATCCTCCTTTTTGAGCAATTCCATTAATCGCTCCTCCCATTGCGATTAATTTTCCCCCTTTACTAACCCATTCTTTAATTTTTTCCAGCTCGTCTTCATTAAAATAACCGGAATACCTTCCCCCTGGGAGTATTAGCACCTGGTATTGTGAAAGGTCTATCCTGTCTGCATATTCCGAATCGATGACCGTTAAAGGATAATGTAATTGTTGTTCAAAAAAATGCCAAATCTCACCAAATCGTAGCGTAGAGGTAGGCCCCCCTGACAAGATGGCCACTTTTGGAGCTTTGATCATTTGTACGTATGCGGAACCAAAGTCTTTCCCTTCATCAACAAAACCTGTTGCTACTCCATGAATTCTTTTTTGGTATTTTTTCGCCAATTCGGTCAAGCTTGCTCTAAAATCTTTAATGTTTTTATTATCTCCTGAAGTAATAATAAGGGTTCCCCGATCATACGAAGTATTATCTATAACAAAAGGGGCATTCGCTTTTCGCACCTGTAAACCGCTTTTCAACAATGCTGCTAGGAAGCGGGCATCTTTCATACTGTTCCAGTTCGTTAAATAGGCATACGATGAACCTCCGGGCGGGGCAAAACCAGGGTCCTGTATCACCTCAGAATACCCCACAGGACTGGTAGTGGCAACTGCATCTAATCCATAGGCGTAAGGAAGAGACCATGCGGTGATGTCATAGGTGAGGGAATCCGATAGTTTTGCATTGGGTTCAAACAACACCTTTACAAGTGTGCCTTTGGGCTGTTCCGTTGAGATTACCAGTGATTGCTCGCCCATGGAAAGGCTGCCGTTTTGCCCAGTACGGTAACGATACCCTTTAACCGTACCGTTTTTTCCATAACCGTAAACGATCTGATGTTGTTCCAACAGGTCTTTAAGGGCATCAATCTTGTCCTTATCTCCATTCAAAACATAGCTTTTATACTTGTAATCTTTGTTTTGATAGAATTTTTTGAACTCGTCATTCAGCTTTTGGGCATTTTGCGAGGCTACTTCTACAGTAGAAATGCTTGTTGTAAAATGGTGGGCAATCCGATCCTTTAAAGTAAGGGTGTCTCCTATTTTGGTAATGATACCAAGACCAGCGCGCCCGCTACCTCCCTGCTCATAGGTCATTCCAATGGCGCCATTATAGGTAGGATAGGTATCGCCATAACTGGGATAAAACAGATCAAAAACTTCCTTTGTAAAATAAAACCATCTATTGGCATCAAAATACTTCGCGTGATTTTTGCCAATGGTTTCCTGAAACGTCCTCTGAAAATCCGTTATCACTTCATGATAGGGTTCTGCGGCTGGAGCAAAATAGTAAGGATTGTCTACACCTTGCTCATGAAAATCCACGTGAACATGGGGCAACCATTTGTTGTACACCTTAATACGTTGTTGGCTCTCTACTTGGGTAAGCCAAGCCCAGTCCCGGTTCAAATCGAACATATAATGGTTGCTTCGACCGGTTAACCAACCTTCATGGTGTTCTTTGCTGTTAGGGTCTACCTGAAAAGGCGTGTTTTTGTACTGGTTGTACCAGTTTACGTAGCGATCTCGTCCATCGGGATTGACATTAGGATCGATGATTACAATTGTGTTTTCTAATAATGAGGCCTTTACAGTGAGTAACGCATATAGCGTTTTCATAGCTGCTTCTGTACAAACACTTTCGTTACCATGTACGTTGTAGCTCAGCCAAACTATTGCTTTGTCTAAACTTCCCTGTCCTTCCAAAGCCTTTAGGTGCTCGTTTCGAATAGTTTCAAGATTGGTCAGGTTTTCCGCTGAGGATACAATGGCCAATAACAGTGGCCTTCGCTCATTCGTTTGCCCGTATTCCACAAGTTTTACGCGGTTTTTTTCTGAATTGGCTACATGCTGAAAATAATCGACTACTTCGTGGTGTCTGCTAAATTGAGTGCCCAGTTCAAACCCCAAAAAGTCAGCAGGCGATTTCAGGTTTTGAGAGAGTAAGAGACTTGGAATTCCGCAAAAAACAAGGAGTAAAAATCGATTCATAAACGTCTGGTTTGAAAGAAGTCCAAAGCTAACAATAAAATCCATCTCCATGCAATTAACGAATTCTTAGGATTTCGAATCTGGGATAGACTTATATTTGGCAAGATTTTCGTTAAATGGAAATAGATTGTATCCCTTTTCGAAGCACCGGATATTTCTCGAAGCTTATTTGTGATTATCTGGATAATTCAGAAGCTTTATTCCCCTTTTTTAATCGATTCCCCCGCCTAGAAAATTTTCGTGAACAACTCCAGGAGAAATCGGGTAATTACCCGTCCGGACACCGAAAGGTTTTGTGCGATACGCTGTTGATGCAGTATAAAGGATTTGATGCTTCACCCGGTACTCTGGATAACATTAATTCGCTTAAGGATACAAACACATTTACTGTGGTCACAGGCCACCAGTTGAATCTTTTTACAGGTCCGCTCTACTTTCTTTACAAGATCATATCCACTATAAACCTTACGGAAACGCTTAAAGCAAAATATCCTGAATATCATTTTGTTCCGGTCTTTTGGATGGCTACGGAAGACCATGATTTTGAAGAGATCAATTATTTCAATTTTGACGGACAAAAGATCCGTTGGAACACTGATGCTAGTGGAGCGGTCGGAAGGCTTTCTACTAAGGGGTTAGCAGAAGTTGCCAAGGTGTTTTCTTCGCTCCTCCCGGTTTCGGATAATGCAAAAGAGTTGCTATCCCTTTTTGAAGAGGCGTATTTGGGACGTGAATCGCTCTCCGAGGCCACTCGGTATCTGGCCAACACACTTTTTGGTGAATATGGGTTGGTAGTCCTAGATGGGGACGATTCCTCACTGAAACAACTTTTGTTGCCTTATGCGAAACAAGATCTGTTTAACAAGCTACCGTTTGCAAAAGTTTCAGAAGCTGCTCAGGCCTTAACCAAAGTTTCAAAGGACTATAAGATCCAGGTGAATCCCAGAGAAATCAATTATTTCTATCTAACTGAAGGTTCCCGCGAACGTATTGTGGAGGACAAAGGCGTTTTTAAGGTGAACGGAACTTCTACGCAGTTTTCTAAAGAAGCATTAGTCAAAGAACTGGAAACCTATCCGGAACGGTTTTCCCCTAACGTAATTGCCCGACCGTTATACCAGGAAGTCATTTTGCCCAACCTCTGTTATATTGGAGGAGGGGGAGAGTTGGCCTATTGGTTGGAATTGAAAAGCTATTTTGAAGCTTTAGGCATTACTTTTCCGATAGTACTACTTCGCAACTCCGCTTTGGTGATCAAGGATAAAACCGCGGAGAAATTAAAAAAGATGGATCTGGATATCGTGGACCTATTCTTAAAACAACCCAGCCTTATCAATAAGAAGATCCGTCAAATATCCAACATAGCCATTGATTTTACGCCCCAAAAAAAGGCATTGGAATCGCAATTTGAAGCGCTTTATGAACTTGCCAGGGAAACAGAAAGGTCGTTTCTAGGGGCGGTGAAAGCACAGGAGATAAAGCAAAAAAAGGGATTAGACCGCTTAGAAAAACGTTTGCTGAAGGCACAAAAAAGAAAGCTGAAAGACCATGTCATACGACTGGCCGAATTGCAAAATGAACTGTTTCCAAACGGTGCATTACAAGAACGACAATTGAATTTTTCTGAACTCTATCTCGAATATGGAAACCGGCTTATTCCTATGCTTAAGGAAGCTTTGGAGCCTTTAAAAATGGAATTTATAGTTCTAAGGGACTAAAAATTGTCCGTTCCAACCTTCATTTTCTTTTACGAATTTTACCCGGATATGATTTGGCCGCTTTAACCTCAGGTATTCAATAGTGTGAGGTACAATCTCTACCATGCAGAAGTAATTGTCAGTGGTGAGATATTCGATCCCTTCCGGACCTTTAATAGGGGTGCCCGGTGCAGAATAGGTACTATAATCTTTCTGCGAACCGGTAGGAATGGAATTCCATATTCGGGCAAGCGCTTCGGGATCTGAAATTATTCTGGCGGTCCCTTCAACTTGCAGTTGTAATAGTTTTCGCGGATGATAAAATAACGCTGAAACACTGCTATTTTCCAAAATTTGATTGACCTTATTGGAACGCTTGTCTGTATAAAAAACAATGTTCATATTTTGAAGCATCTGCCGTAATACTACCATTCTCAATACTGGATTTCCGGCTTTCATGGATCCAAGTGTAAAATATTTAAAGGGATGCCCTCTTTTTATACTTCCGTTAACTAGCTCATTTTTAATTTGTTGAAAGATAAGTTGCTGCAAAATCAAAATTTTTTCAAAAATAATTCAAAAAAAGGGTAGGGTTAAACAGCTTTGGATTGTTATATACACAAATTGCTATGAAAAGGTAGTTAACCTTTTAAAATTTTGAGTTAGTTAATTCATGTGTTTAGGTTGGTTTTGATTTTATTAAAAAGCCCCGGAGTGGTTCCCGGGGCTTTTATTTTATAAAACAAAAAGGAGGTTAGAAAAGTTCGTCAAAATGAGACTTTACCTCAAAAAGAGTGGCCTCTGCCATGGAATCAAAACGGATGTCGGCATGCCCAACCCGTTCTTCTGGACCAATGCCTACAGCATGAAAACCTCCTGCTTTGGCGGCATCAATACCCGCTTCAGCATCTTCGTACACAATGCACTCTTCGGGTTTTAAGCCCAATTGGCCGGCTCCAAAAAGGAAAATATCGGGGGCTGGCTTGCTTTTGGAAACGCTATTGCCATCACCTATAATATCAAAGAATTTTATGGCATCTAATTGTTGTAGCACCTTAGTAGAGTTCTTGCTGGCACTGCCAAGTGCTACCGAAAAACCCTCCTGACGTAACAAGGTTAACAACTCCTGAGCTCCGGGCAAGTAGTCCTTTGGTGTAATCTGGTCCAGGCTATTTACATAAATGTCATTTTTACGGGTGGCCAGTTCAACCAATTGTTCCTCAGGAATTTCAGCGGCATTGTGATCTTTGATGATATGTATGGAATCCATTCGAGAGACACCTCGAAGTCTTTCGTTGACCTCCCTGTCAAAATCCCATCCCATGTCATCTGATAGTTTTTTCCAGGCCTGAAAATGGAGTTCTGCTGTATCCGTAATTACCCCATCAAGGTCGAAAATAAATCCTTTAATCATGGTTTAGCGTTTGGAGGGTAAAGAAAAGTCTAAAAATGTTAAGAAAAAAATCACTTAACGTTATATTCCAAGCGCATAGTAATTGAAGCTGTTTTATTTTTTGAGGAGGTGTTGTACGCGCCACCCCAGCTATAATCTTCTCCCGAGTTTTGCCCGGTGATCTGAAATACGCCCATTCGGGCCGAAATCAAATCTCCCAGTTTACCCCCGGCGTTTTCGGCGATTTTCTCTGCTCGTACGCGGGCATCTTCGGTAGCCTTGGAGATCATTTCAATTTTTAGGTCGGCCAGCTTGGTGTAATAGTAACGTGGAGGAGAGGAATTAAACTGTACTCCCTTATTTAGTAATTCAGTGATTTCGCGTGCTACTGCTTCAATTTTAGCGACATCGGTAGATTCTATTTGGACGGTTTGTGACAATTCATAGCCTCGAAAAATACTTCCTACGTAATTTCCATTTTCGTATTGATTATCCCGCTGCTCAAGGGTCTGCACGGAATTAAAGATGATATTTTCCTGAGCAATACCTTTGGAAACCAGATAGTTTCGTACGATCTCTTTTTGTTGGTTGAGCCGTTCAAAAGCCGACGTCAGTGCCGGGCTAAATGCAGAAAAGCGCCCTTCCCAAACAATTAGGTCCGAAGTGAAATTCTCGTTGCCCAGACCGGTAACCGAGATTACTTGTGGCGGATTTGCCCTTTGTACATAAGCATTTCCTAAAAAATAAGCTGCTATCACGATAGCTAAACCGAAGATAATTGCCGAGAGGTGTTTCATAAAAAAGGTTTACGATATCTACGAATAAATATACCTAAAAAGATGCTTTGGCAAATAGGTCAAATTGCTATTTTTGCCCATGCAAAACCAAGTCCTGATCCTTGATTTTGGTTCCCAATACACC
>JANQRG010000008.1 GCA_028284665.1 Croceivirga sp. | reverse complement strand
AGTTGGAGCAACGGATCAGATCACGGGTATTGATCTGAGTGGTCTGGGAGATGGTACGATCACCTTAAGTGTGACCCTGACCAATGGTAATGGTACAGGAGCTGCTGCCGAAGACACAGCAACCAAGGATACTACGGTTCCCTCCGGCTATTCAGTAAGTATTGACCAGGACCCGATCACAGCGGGTAATGAGACGGCAGTTAGTTTCACATTTGCGGCTGCAGAGGTAGGGGCTACCTACAACTACAGTTTCAGCAGCAGTGGTGGGGGCACTCCGGTAACAGATAGCGGGACAATAGTTGGTGCAACGGATCAGATCACGGGTATTGATCTGAGTGGTCTGGGAGACGGTACGATCACCTTAAGTGTGACCCTGACCAATGGTAATGGCACAGGTGCAGCTGCCATAGATACCGCGACCAAGGCGAGTGCAGTTCCTTCGGGTTACAGTGTAAGTATTGACCAGGACCCGATCACAGCAGGTAATGAGACTGCTATTAGTTTCACATTTGCGGCTGCAGAGGTAGGGGCTACCTACAACTACAGTTTCAGCAGCAGTGGCGGGGGCACTCTGGTAACAGATAGCGGGACAATAGTTGGTGCAACGGATCAGATCACGGGTATTGACCTGAGTGGTCTGGGAGATGGTACGATCACCTTAAGTGTGACCCTGACCAATGGTAATGGCACAGGTGCAGCTGCCATAGATACCGCGACCAAGGGTATAGCACAACTAGTCATCAATAATGTCAACCTATCCGAAGGGAATTCAGGGACCACACTTTTTGAATTCACGGTTAGCATTGATGGAGGAGGTAATGCCCTGGTAGATATAGAATTTGAATTCTCGACAGCTAATGGTACGGCCTTTGCCTCAGATGGGGATTTTGATTCGGTAACCAATGCATCAGGCCAAATAAGTGCCGGGGATAGTCAGGCTGAAATTACAATTGTTGTTAATGGGGATGAAAAGCTAGAAGGCAATGAAACCTTTTTCGTGAATCTGAGCAATCCAATAAACGCTACTATTGCAGATAACCAAGGTCAGGGAACAATTGCCAACGATGACACCGCTGCAGTGACAATTGCAGATGCCAGTGGTCTTGAAGACGATGGCGCGATTACAATGTCGGCTACCTTGGACAATGCCGTTCAAGGAGGTTTGATGGTACAGATTAGTACGGATGATGGTTCTGCCACTGTAGCCGATAACGACTACACCCCAATCTCCGGAAGAACGCTTACCTTTTCCGGAACTGCTGGCGAAACAATACAGTTTCCTTTGGAACCAATTGCAGATGCGGTTATAGAAGCAGATGAGGAATTAAGTATCGCGATGAGTAATCTTACCAGCACATCCCTCCCGGTAGATATTTCAGATACTGCTACTGTTACGCTTTTAAATGACGATTCCTGCGCAACAGGAACTGATCCGCCCCAGTTGAATACTGGAGAACCTACCGTTTTCTGTGATTTTACGAATCAGGATCTGGACAATTACGTAGTTAATGCTGCGCCTTCGGGATCTACACTAAGATGGAGTACTTCTGATTCCAATTTGGATGATGATACTTCACACTTGGGCAGCAGTATTGTAGCTACTACTGGCACCTATTACGGTTTCTTTTTTGATGCACTAAATAATTGTGCTAGCCCCGCTTTGGAGATAACTATTTCTTCCAATACCAGTCCATCGGCTGGAAATGCAAATAATACCGCCGCCTGTAGTACTGTGGGTGATGGTCCTTTAAGTATTGATCTGGATGACCAATTAAGTGGTGCTGATCCGGGAACCTGGGCGATAATCACGGATCCATCCAATGGCGGCATTAGCATTACCGCGGGCAATCTAGTAGATTTTGAAGGTTTCGCCAATGGTACTTATGTGTTTCGGTATACTACTAATACGGCTATAGCACCATGTACTGAGGATACTGAAGATTTGACCGTGACGGTCACAGATTGCGCCGTGCCTTGCGATGCCGGGAACAACGCACCGATGTTGAATCCGTCAGAACCCACATCCTTTTGTGATTCACTTAATGTAGACTTAAATGACTATGTAACCGATTCCGCCCCTCCCGGTAGTGTCTTGATCTGGAGTACGAATTCTGACCCTTTAGAAACTAGTGCCCATAGAAGTAATATAGTTACTGCCCCTGGGTCCTATTTTGGTTTTTTCTTTGATGATGCTGATGGAACGAATAGTGCCGATTGCGCAAGTCCGGTATTGGAAATTACGTTGCAGGTAACTCCCAGCCCAATGATTGAAAGTTTTAGTGGGGATATCCGATGCGGTGAAGGGACACTTACACTAACGGCAACCGGCGGTACCAACGCTACTTTGAATTGGTATGCCTCGACAACAAGTACCACTATTTTAGGAGTAGGACCTACTTTTGAAACCCCAAGTATTTCCGAAACTACTTCTTTTTATGTGGAGGCCACAGCCAACGACTGTACCTCTGAGCGACTGGAAGTGGTCGCCACAGTAGCTTCAGGGCCCAGCTTGGTTCCGGAGAATAGTGTAGCCTGTAATGGTACTGGTGAAGGTGGCTCAACGGTGGTGGATTTGGATGATACACTTTCAGGTACCTTTTCCGGTACATGGGAGCTCATTCAATCGCCAAATAACACCACGGTTACGATTAGTGGGGACAATAATGTGGACTTTGAAGGACTACCTATCGGTGAATATCTCTTTAGGTTCACAACGGATAGCAATGAAGCGCCATGCGATGGTATTGCTGTAGATGTTGTCATCGAAGTGGAAACTTGTACCCTGGATGCTGATATGGATGGATTGACGGATTCCGAGGAAAATGAATTAGGGACAGACCCAAATGATGCCGATACGGATGATGATGGCCTAACAGACGGCGAGGAGGTATTGGTGGAGGATGATCCTAATACAGCAGCAATCCCTGAAAATGCCAGCGATCCCTTGGATCCCTGTGATCCTTTCTTAACCCAGGACTGCAATCCGATGCCCATTGATCTGGAAGTGCAAAAAGCGGTGGATGTTCCTAGCACTTTGGTTAACACGACAATTACTTTTACGATTACCGTCACCAATTTGACTATGGATAGAGTGATCGATATTGAGATTCAGGATGTCATAAGCGATCCTGAAGCATTCATACTGGAAACCAACCTGCCCTCCAAAGGTAATTTTGACGTCGATACAGGAATATGGTCTATACCGGAGTTGGTGGGGGAAGAGGTCGTTACTTTGGAAGTTCGCGGAACGGTAGTCCAAACGGGAACCTTCACCAATACTGCAAGGTTAACACAGTCTCTCCCATCCGATTTTGAACCTTCAAACAACACATCGGTGGTTACCATAGAAGTGGCGGTGAGTCCTTGCCAGGATTGTGGAACTATTTGTAATCTATTTTCCCCAAATGGTGATGGGGTAAATGATGTTTTGGTCTTAAACTGTGCGGAATTGTATCCGAACAGTAGATTAGAGGTATATGACCGTTATGGCAATAGCGTATTGGAAGAGCGCGGGTATGAAAATAATTGGGACGGTACCGGGAACAATGGGGCCTTGCCCAGAGGAACGTATTTTTACATTCTTGACCTTGGAGACGGCTCAGAGGTGGTGAAAGGTTGGATACAAATTATTAGATAAACCTTAGAGATACACATGAAATGTAGTTCCGGCATTCTAGCGTTTGTTTTTGTAGTCCTATTGCAGGCTACATGGGAATCACATGCCCAAAAGGAACCGCAGTATACCCAATATATGTATAACATCGGAAGCTTTAATCCGGCGTATGTGGGCTCTGTTGAGTCTACAGATATGGCAGCGCTCTACCGTGCGCAGTGGATAGATATTCCGGGAGCGCCCCGGACCTTACGTTTTGGCATCAATATTCCATTTGAGAATGAAAAAATGGGGATGGGATTCAATGTCATTAGC
This sequence comes from Croceivirga sp., assembly GCA_028284665.1. Lineage (GTDB taxonomy): Bacteria > Bacteroidota > Bacteroidia > Flavobacteriales > Flavobacteriaceae > Croceivirga. Next base: position 10,814 of record JANQRG010000008.1, on the reverse strand, counting down.
GATGCCCTTGGCCCTGCTACCCAAACGTATGTTGATGTGGCCTATTCCTATCAGGTGACGCTTACCGATGATACAAAATTGTCCTTCGGGATTGATGCAGGGGGTTCTATTCTTAACGTGGATTTTTCCGAGGGGAATTTTCAAAACCCCGGAGAACCTGCCTTAGACTCCAATGAGATCAATAACTTTTATCCCACTATAGGAGCTGGACTTTTTATGTATACCGCAGACTGGTATCTGGGGCTTTCCATTCCAAACTTCCTTACCGATGGTATTTACAACGATGAAGTAGCCACCGTGGTAGAAGATAATATTCAATATAACTTTATCGGAGGATATGTATTTGAGCTCACGGATAGGACCAAGTTTAAACCGGCGGTATTACTCAACTATTTAAATGGTGCTCCTTTGAATGTGAACTTGTCTGCCAATTTTCAATTCCTGGATGCATTTACGCTCGGGGCAAATTATCGCTTTGACAATGCCATTAGTGCTTTGGCTGGATTTCAAATTTCAAACAGCATCTATCTGGGCTATTCCTATGACTACAACACCAATAATTTGGGGGAGTTTAATAACGGATCCCATGAAGCTATTTTAAAGTTTTATCTGGGTCGGGGCGATTCCAGCTCCAACAGGGGTAGGAATAAGAATAAAAAGTTAAAAGGAAAACCGAAACAAATTGATTCTCCCCGATTTTTTTAACTTAAAACTAATGGGTGTCAAAAAGGAAGTATTAGTCGTTTTTTTTCTGGTAGTTTGCTGGGTTTCGGGACAGGATCGAAAATCCAAGGGAGATGGTTATTTCTTTGCGTACGCGTATCAGGACGCAGTAAGCGCTTATGAGAATGATTTGACCAAAGGAATTACGCTTTCTACAAGGCAATATCGCAATCTGGCGGACGCCTATTTTAAACTGGAACGCTTCGATAAAGCTACAGAGATTTACCTACAATTGTTTGCCAATGATAGTTTGGTTACGGATTTTCATTTGAACAGACTGCTACAAGGTTTGGACAGGATAGCGGATCACGAAAGGGTATATACCTTTTTAAAAGAAGAAGACCTAAAGTTCTCCAAAGAGCTGATGGAGAATTCTGATTTTAACGTACAACTCCTTCGCTCCGGCGAAGGGATACCGGAATTAGATTTTCAAATTTTCAATTTACAAAGCAATAGTCCTCAATCCGATTTTTCACCTGCCTTCTACGGTTCCAAGCTATTGTTTACCAGTGGAAGACCTGTGGGTAAGCGAAAGAAATATGTACCGGCTGGAGAAGCCTATCTGGATATTTTTGAGGGTACTATCGGTCAAAACGGAGACATTTCTAATAGTAATCCATTTCAGGAGATCGCAAAGTCAGAGTATCACAAGGCAACACCCTATTTTTCCGAAGCCCTCAACAGTGTTTTTTACGTTTTGTCCAATACTTCGGAGGGAGAATTGGAATTTGATGACAGCGGTAAAAATGCGTTGGGCATTGGAGTTCAGCAACTTGATGGAAGTTTTACAATGGTATGGAAAGATCTGGCAACCTCCTTTTACTATCCCTTCTATGATGAGGATTCCGGTAGGCTCTATTTCGCTGCCAATTTAGAAGGCGGATTTGGCGGCACGGATCTGTATTATGTGTATACCAATAATGGGCAGGTAATGTCGGCCCCTAAAAACCTTGGGGCGCGGGTAAATTCTCCGGGTAATGAGATCGCTCCCTATATTTTTGAAGGAACCCTGTATTTTGCCTCTGATGTTTTTTATGGATTAGGAGGAATGGATATTTACAGGGCTAACACAAGTGATGAGGATAACTTTAGTATTCCGGTTAATTTAGGAAGACAAATTAACTCACCGGAGGACGATTTTGGATTGATTATTAAAAATGAAGGGGAAGGGTTGTTGGGGTACTTTTCTTCAAACCGGCCCGGAGGTATTGGCGGAGATGACATTTATGGATTCCTAATGGAAGAAAAACCGGGATTAAAGACCCTGGTCCTGGAAGGGCAGGTCATTAACATCGCAACAGAGAACAGTGTGCCCGGAGCTATAGTAAGGGTGTTAAGCGTTGAGGGAGATCCGATAAAGGAGGTAGTTAGCGATGCTGAAGGGAATTATCGGATTGAAATACCATGGCGAGAAGAAGTGATATTGGAAACCACAAAGGAGCGATATTCTATGTATAGTCAACAATTTAAAGGAGAAGCTATAGAACAGGTAGCAGGAGCACAGAATATCCCTATCATAGGCTATGATAACCTGGTTGAAGAAAAGGAAGGACAAACGGTCCTACAACTAAAAAAGTTCTTTTTTGACAAAGGAAAAAGTACTGTCAACAGGACTATAGCCCTTGAGTTGGATAAAGTGGTCGAGGCGGTAAAAGCATTCCCTGCGATGCAACTTCGTATTGAAACGCATACGGATAGTCGGGGAGGGAGTGCCAATAATTTTAGACTAACGCAGTCAAGATCGGATGCTATAAAACAATACTTAATTAGCCAAGGGGTGCCAAGTGGTACGATTTTGTATGCAGTCGGATATGGTGAGGACAAAATACTCAATAACTGTACAAATGGTGTTTTTTGTTTGGAGATGTTACACCGAAAGAATCAAAGATCGCTAGTTGTGGTTTTAAATGACAATATCCTTTTTGACTAGCACTACCTCTTAACCCACTAGCATCCAACAATAATACAACGCGAACGCGGTAAGGAAGAACATACCAAGGTAGCTAAGCACTCGCAGCCCTTTTTGTGGTTGGTGCGGTTTGGGAATGTCCTTACCCACTACTGTTTTTAGATTCATCCAACCCAAAAGGGGGGCAAATACAAAGGAAACGAAAGTCGCTAAAGCAACCAAATCCCCCATATTGGCACTAAATGCTGCAATAACCATCCAGTTGATCAGGGCAAACACCAGAATTGCTATTACATAGGACGATTTTTTCTTATAGATGCTGTGGTGGGGAAATAGTTTATCAAGAACGTCCAAACTTACCCGGGATATGGCGTCATGGGCGGTCATGCAGGTACTGAACATCGTTGCAAATGCGGCGATCGCAATAATTGGATAGGCCCAGTTGCCAATATGTGCGGTGAAAAGCTGCACCACCTGATCCGCAAAGGTGACGGCGTTACCACTTAACTCGGTTGCAGTGCCATAAAGGGTCATTAGGCCAATAACCAGGAAGAAAATAGCCAGTAGGGCAGTTAAGAAATACCCCAAATTGAATTCCTTTAGCGCCGCTTTGAGGGTTAAGGTAACGTCAGACTTTTTTAATTTTTCCACACTCCAAAGGCTTACCCAACCTGAGGCTTCTACAGCGGTTGGCATCCAACCAATTAGACTTATTAAAAACAGGACGCCGGTTTCATTAAAAAACTCCGGTGGAGTAAACCCGGGCTTTTCGGGGACCTGGCCTTTAAAAAGAACCAAAACGGTAGTAAGTAGCAAGGCGAAGAATAAAATGGATATGATCACTTTTAGGGCACCCTCTAAAAACTGGTATCTTCCAATAATTAACAAGGCACTGATCAAAGCAAATAACCCTAAAGCAGCAAAGCTTGTTTCTAAATGGAACACATTGAAAAGGTTGCTGAAGAGGCCGGCAGTTACGACATATAAGGCTGCCAGAATCGTAAAGGTAGAAACCAAGGTCACCAGCGCATACAACCATAAATACCGTTTTCCCAGGTTAAGATAGCCTTGTATTAGACTAGTACGCGTAACGTGGGTATAGCGTACTCCAAATTCAAAGAAAGGATACTTGAAAAGATTGGCCAATACGATGGGGAAGATCATCAGCCATCCATATTGGGCACCAGCCTTGGTGGACAATACCAGATGTGAGGTGCCTATAGCCATGCTGGCAAATAAAAGACCAGGCCCCAAACTTTTAATGAAACGAACTGCTTTGGACAAGTTGGCAAGTGCTTTAGTCGCCAATTTACACAAAAATAGATGTGGTAAAAAATGCTATTTTTGGTTTGTTATGAACAACCACCGTACATTTTTTGGTGGGTGTAGATAGCGGTTCTTTCTGAGGTGGGTTAAACGAATTATACGAATGCGGTTTTTAAGCAAAATAATTAAAATTGTACTGGGGTTAGGGGTGGTCTTGGCACTTGCCTTTTTTTTAGGGCCTAAAGTTGCTGTCCCTGATCTGGACAAGTCGTTGCCGGAAGTGACTCCCGATTTAATGCAATTAGAGCAGGAGGTACTAGAACGAGAAGCCTCGATACAAAATATTCGACCGGATAATGAAGCCCGGTTTTTTTGGGCAGACAGCGTCCCTCGAAAAACCGAATATAGCATAGTATATCTTCACGGTTGGTCGGCAAGTCAGGAAGAGGGAGACCCTATCCATGTGAACACAGCCAAACGTTACGGTTGTAATCTTTACCTGCCGCGTTTGGCCGGGCACGGTTTGGAAGAAAAGGAGCCTATGTTAGACATCACTGCGGACATCTTGATACAATCGGCAAAAGAAGCCATTGCAGTAGGCAAACAGTTAGGCGATAAGGTAATTCTTATGGCTACTTCTACCGGGGGTACTCTTGCTCTTCACCTGGCAGGCGGTGATCCGGATATCGCGGCCTTACTGCTCTACTCTCCAAATATTGAAATATTTGATCCCAATGCGAAATTGCTTTCAGGCCATTGGGGGTTACAGTTGGCTAAAGCAGTGAAAGGGAGTGATTACCACGAGTTTGATCGGGAGGATCCCCTGAAAAACAAATACTGGACTACAAAATATCGGATGGAAGCCCTGACCCAACTTCAAGCATTGGTCGAGGCAACCATGACATCACAAAACTTTGCGGCAGTTGCCCAGCCTGTTTTCCTCGGTTATTTTTATAAAAATGATTCTATACAGGATAATGTGGTTTCCGTACCGGCTATGTTAACAATGTATGAGCAGTTGGGGACTCCAGCCAATAAAAAAAGAAAAGTAGCATTTCCTGAAGCCGGGGATCATGTATTGGCTTCCTACGTAACCTCCAAGGATCTGGAATCGGTTAGTACTGCCACCAATCAGTTTTTGGAAGAGGTATTAGCCCTTTCTAAGGTACCTGACCCAATCGTTTCCGAGGTAATGGCGGCAGAATTGGCAGAATAGTTCGGCCTGCACTATTTTTTTGTAAGTGCTTTTTAAGTACTATCCTATGTCTAGGATACAACGATTTTCTTTTCAATACCCAAACGCTTCATTTTTGCAAACAGGGTTTTGTCTTTCATGCCCAGGAGGGTAGCAGCGCCTTGCGGGCCGCTTACCCTGCCATTGGTATGTTTTAACACTTCAATAATATGTTGTCGCTGTACTTCTTCAAAGGTTTTTAGCTTTGCATCGGTTTTCATCGCCCCCTTTCCATTGGGAAGCCAGGTGCCCGGGAAAAGGGTTGTGCCCTCTTCTATAATAACAGCGCGCTCAATAAGATTTTCCAGTTCCCGGATATTTCCCGGAAATGGATAACGGATCAAGGCGTCAATGGTCTTTTTTGAGATCTTTCGAAGCGCTTTTCCGGCCTTTGCTGCATATTTCTCCAAAAAGTAGCGGGCTAGCAAGGGGATATCCTCTTTGCGTTCGCGTAGTGGAATATTGTGAATGGGAAAGACGTTGAGCCGATAGTAGAGATCCTCCCTGAATTTACCTTGCTGTACCATTTCTTCCAGATTCCGATTGGTGGCTGCAATTATTCTTACATCCACTTTTGCCGTTTTAGTACTCCCCAGGGGATCAAATTCGCCCTCCTGAAGCACCCTGAGTAATTTGGGTTGTAGTTCCAAAGGCATTTCACCAATCTCGTCTAAAAAAATAGTGCCGCCATTGGCCAGGGAAAACTTTCCCACTTTATCCGAAATAGCTCCGGTAAAGGCCCCTTTTTTATGCCCAAAAAGCTCGCTCTCGATAAGTTCGTTGGGAAGCGTAGCCATGTTTACCTTGATCAGGGGGCGTTCGTTCCGTTTGCTATTCTGATGGATACTATTGGCCAGTAATTCTTTCCCGGTGCCAGACTCTCCCGTAATGAGTACCGTGGTATCAGTAGGGGCTACTTTCTCCGTTTCTTCGAGAACCTTCGCATAACTTTCGCTGGTACAGATGATGTTGTCAAAATTGATGTTGCGTTTAATCTCGGTCTGAAGGTATTCGTTCTCTTGCTCCAGTTGCTTTTTTAACGATTTTATCTCCTCCAGCGCGTTGAACAATTGCTCTTCTTTCTTTTTTCGGTCAGTGATATCCCGAATAACAGCACAGTTCAAATCCATCCCCTGAAAACAGATATGGTTGGCCGTGATATCAGCCTGAAACTTAGTGCCATCTTTTCTTGATATCATCCATTCAAAACGTAGTACTTTGTTTTTAGCGATATCATCCATATGCGCGCTCCACCATTCCTGCGTAATACCCGGGTCGAGGTCAAAAATGGTAAAGCGGTCTAATTCCTGGTGTGAAAAACCCAGATATTTAGCGACCGACTGACTATAGTGTAATAGTTTTCCTGACCTGTTGTAGACATATACCAAATCCTCTGCATTGTCCAGGATATCTTTAAATAATCGTAACGCATTCTGTCTTTCCTCCATTTCGGTAACATCCTGATAGGCCCCAATGATCTTGAAGATCTTTTCTCCCTTTAAGATGGCTTGTCCTGCACAACGGATAAAGCGCGGTGGACTATCCCTGGTTTCAAGTATGATGTCATACCCCTGTGCCTTGCGCATTACGCCACGTAATACCGCCTTATACTGCTCGTGATCTTTGAATAAATGGATCACATTTCCTGGTAACAGGGCGTCTTTGTCCTGAACGTCAAGTACTTTTATAGCTTCGTCAGTTACAATAAGCGAGCCATCTTGTAGGTTTAACTTCCAACCGCCAACATGTGCGATCCGTTCTGCATGGTCCAATAGGTTTTTGTAAAAACTGGATTCTGAAATATCATTGACGATTGCAGCTATGATTTTTTTTCCATTATTTGAGAAAAAATGAGCAGAAACCTCTACATCGTAATATTCTCCCTTTTTGGTTTGATGTACCGCTTTAAAGCTAAACACACTTTCATTGCTCACTTTTCCCCAGTGGGAACGCCAGCTTTCTGCAGTGGTGGAAGGGTTCACATCAAAAATAGTTAACCCTTGCACTTCCTTTTGTCGGTAGCCCAACCGCTTTAAAAACTTGCTGTTAGCATATACAATATTCCCTGCTTCATCCATCCACATGATTTTGTAGGGAAGGTTTTCCAAAAACTTTTCGCGAAAGGTTTGAAATGGGAAAGAAATGTCCATAGGGTTGGTATTTACCCTGTTAAAGTACTGCTAATATTTCTCATATAACAGAAATTTCTATAAAAAGGGAAAGTGTTTTGGCGAACAGTATTTTCATAAATAACTGAAATACAATATGATACTACTTTGGCACATGCTTCGCTTACTGTAGGATGTCAAAACAAAAAAAGTTGAAACGTAAAGAATTTATTCAAAACATGTCCTGGGGAAGTTTGGTTTCCCTCTTCGGTATCGCCAATTATATGAAAGCGGCATCCGGAGACGCCACCACTACCAAGGACCACGTCAAACAAATCGGATTTAATCACATAAAAAACATGGAAACAAAGACTAAGACTACCGTATTACACAAAGCAGCAACTCGTGGAGACGCCAACCACGGTTGGTTGCAATCAAAACATACTTTCAGTTTTGCAAACTACTACAACCCGGAACGCATGAATTTTGGTGTTCTACGGGTATTGAACGATGATATCGTCGCCGCCGGGATGGGCTTTGGTACGCATCCCCATAGCGATATGGAAATCATTTCCATCCCGCTGGAAGGGGATCTAAAGCACATGGACAGTACGGGTCGCAGTGAAATTATCAAACAGGGTGATGTTCAGGTAATGAGTGCCGGAAGTGGTATTCAACATAGCGAGATGAACGCTAACCGGGATCAGCACGTAAAATTCCTCCAGATCTGGGTAATGCCCAACAAAAGAGGAGTGGAACCCCGTTATCAGCAAATAACCCTGGAAGAGGAAGCGCGCCATAACAAACTGGAACAAATCCTTTCGCCCAGTGAAAATGATGAAGGGGTATGGATCCACCAGGATGCCTGGTTCCACCTTGGAAAATTGGACAAAGGAAACACGCAACACTACACCATAAAAAGAGAAGGTAATGGCGTGTATGCCTTTGTCATAGCTGGCGATGTGACGATCAACGGACAGGCCCTCAACAAAAGGGATGGCTATGGTCTTTGGGATATTGAAAGCCTGGATATCGTTGCCGATTCGGATGCTGAGCTACTATTGATGGAAATACCCATGACCATTGCATAACTAACAACGAATATAAACCGTCTAAAAATGACACAAATAACATCTAAAATGAGAACCTTAAAATTATTTACACTAGCACTATTGGGAAGCACAATGACCTTTGCACAATGGACGCAATATGCACCAAATCCGGTGAATGATCCTGCAAATGCCGCAGAACAGGTATTGAACCCCGCGAACCATGCATTGTTGCTGATAGACCATGAAGGCCAAATGGCTTTCGCCGTAGAGTCCCAACCTATTGAAGAGTTGCGGAACAATTCGGGTTTGATTGCCGGTGCATCAAAACTTTTTGAGGTACCCACAATTATTACCACAGTGGCTGAAAAACAATTTTCAGGACCAGTTTTCCCAGAGATCAGAGAGTACTACCCGGATGAGTCAACTTACATCGATAGGACTACTATGAATTCCTGGGAAGACAAGAATTTTGTGAAAGCGGTAGAGGCTACCGGAAAGAAAAAACTGGTAATGGCTGGGCTTTGGACCGAAGTATGTATCAACCTTGCTGCCTTGTCAGCTCTTGAAGATGGTTATGAAGTATACGTTATCTCTGATGCCTCCGGAGCGGTGTCTCAAGAAGCGCATGACATGGCCATGGCAAGAATGATCCAGGCCGGAGTGATCCCAATCACTTCAATGCAATATGTGCTTGAGATTTACAGAGATTGGGCACGTTCGGACCAATATATCGAAGTGAATGAGCTGGCCAAAAGATATGGTGGTGCCTATGGTTTGGGTATTGACTACATCAAGACAATGCAGCAGTGGGCTAAGGAAGCAGAAGGAAAAAACTAAATAAAAATCCCGCTATCGAAAGCACTATGTCGGTGGCGGGTGAATTTAGTGGGTAAGAAATTCTCGATCAGAAACGTACTAAAGAACACTAGCATTAACCCTTACAATTTTCACAAAACACCATGAAAAAATTAAATACAGACACTATTGATCGCAGGAACTTCCTTAAGGGATCGCTCGCTGCCGGAGCTTCAACACTGGTTATGCCTTCTTTATTTGGAAATGGATTTTCTCAAATCCAGGGATCGGCGGATCTAGTGGTACGAAACGCCAAAGTAACCACCATAGACCCCAACATACCTTCCGCAGAGGCCTTTGCTATTAAAGATGGAACCTATTACAGAGTGGGTTCGAATAACGCGGTCTCTGAATTGATAGGGAGAAATACGAAGGTTATTGATGCAAAAAATCACAGAGTAATACCGGGTTTAAATGATTCACATACGCACGGTGTTCGTGAAGGATTGCATTATGGTTTAGAATTGCGATGGGACTGGGTCTCCTCTGTAGAGGAAGCCTTGGCAATGCTTGCCGAGGAGGTGAAGCATACCCCAAAAGGACAGTGGATACGAGTGGTGGGTGGTTTCTCCTGGGAGCAATTCAAAGAAAAACGCATGCCCACGTTGGAAGAAATAAACAAGGTGGCCCCTAACCATCCTGTCTATATCTTTTACCTGTATGCTTACGGTATGTTGAATAAAAAGGCTGTAGAAGTTTTAAACTATGACAATGAACCTGTTGGCCTCTATTACAAAGGGAGAATAGAAAAAGATAGAAATGGTAGGGCTACCGGTATAATTACGGCAGCTCCTTCCGGCCTGATAATGTATAAAACATTGACCAAGTTACCTGCGAAATCCAAGGAACAACAACTATTGGGAACGCGTCATTTTATGAATGAAATGAACGTGTTGGGGCTTACCTCTATTTCTGATGCCGGTGGGGGAGGCATGCAGTATCCTGATGCTTATGATGTGATAGGTGATGTTCACAAACGTGGCTTATCCACAGTAAGAGTAGGTATTCACACTTTTCCACAGGTCGGAGGAAGGGAGTATGATGACTACAAAAAATGGATAGGGATGATACAACCAGGTGATGGGGATGATATGTACCGATTCATTGGTGGTGGTGAGAATATTGCATGGGCAGCGTATGACTACGAAATCTTTGCCCAGAAAAGGCCCAATCTGGAAGCTAATGTTAAAGAGGTGGCTACGCCGATTTACAAACTATTAGCGGAGAATAATTGGCCGTGGAGACAGCATATCACCTATAACGAATCTGCAGAAATACTCCTGGATATTTATGAAGAGGTTGCCGCTGCCGGAGATGGGAAGTTACCCAAGGGTACATTCATTGACCATGGCGAAACCTTCTCGGAAAAAACACTGGAGCGCATAGCTAAACTCAATATGGGTGTGGCCGTTCAAAACAGAATTGCATACCAGGCCGAAGACTTCGTCAAAAGATATGGAGCGGCCAAGTTGGCGCAGACACCACCTATAAAGAAAATGTTGAAAATGGGCATTCCTGTCGGCGGGGGAACTGACGCTACACGTGTTAGCTCTTACAACCCCTGGTATTCCATACACTGGTTAGCTACGGGTCAATCTCGGGGAGGCAGACAGATGTATGGGGAAGACAACATTTTAACCAGGGAAGAAGCTATACAATTATGGACC
>JANQRG010000033.1 GCA_028284665.1 Croceivirga sp. | reverse complement strand
GAGGAAGAGGGATTCGAACCCCCGGAGGTGTGACCCTCAACAGTTTTCAAGACTGCCGCATTCGACCACTCTGCCATTCCTCCAAAATCGACTTGAGTTTTTTTCTTCCCCAACCCGATTTATAGTACTTTTCTTTTTTTCTCGCTTCTAAAGAAGTCTCAGCCTTTTCCAAATAGAACCTAATCCAAGGTACATACTTTCGGGTAAAACTACTTTTTCCACTGTTATGCTCTAGCAATCGTTGATCTGGATTCCTAGTAAAACCGACATATATTTTGTCGTACTTCTCACTCCACAAAGCGTATACAAAGAACACGATTCTTCAATTTCCGCATTCGAGGACGTAAAACGTCCTAAACCACCTTGCCACGTTCTACGTGGTCTGCCATTTATCCCGTTTTACGGGATTCCTCCAAAATCGACTTGAGTTGTTTTCCTGCCCCAACCCGATTTATGCCTTTTTTCTTTTTTCTCGCTTCTACCAAAACTCCAGTCTTTATAAATCTGGCGGGCCTGCCCGCCGAAGCTTTTGCATAGGCGGGTGCAAATATACATAGCTTTTTCATAATCCATAGTGCTAAAACCTCCAAATTTTAGGGTTTGGGATTTCTATTCTAGATGGTACTTTTGCCGGCATGAATGAATGGTGGCATTATCCTTTATTGATCCTCGTGGGATTTGTCGTTGGTTTTATCAATACGATCGCGGGTGGTGCTTCGCTAATTTCCTTGCCTACCCTTATTTTTCTGGGATTACCTCCCGCAGTAGCGAATGGCACAAATCGTGTTGCGATACTAGTACAGACTGCCATGGCAACAGCAGGATTTAAGAGCAAAGGGGTGGCTAATTTTCCCTTTAATCTCTATTTGGGAGGTACGGCGTTGTTGGGCGCTATTGTAGGTGCGCAGATCGCGGTAGATATTAAAGGCGAAACCTTTAATCGGATTTTGGCGATCATCATGATAGCAGTAGTGTGCCTTATCGTCTTTAAACCCCGGATCAAAATCGAAGACCTGGCGGAACGTACCACCGGGAAATACCGGATCTTAGGAATGATCGCGTTTTTCTTTATCGGGATTTATGGCGGGTTTATTAATGCAGGGATCGGCTTTGTGATTATTTTATTTCTGCATTATGTCAATCGACTAGATTTGGTAAAAGTGAACGCCACGAAGGTTTCTGTGGTTTTTATTTATACTTTGGCGGCCCTGGGGGTTTTTATACTTAACGATAAAGTAAATTGGAAGGTTGGGGCGGTTCTTGCGTTAGGAAATGGGATAGGTGCCTGGTTTTCCAGCCGGGTGTCGGTAAAAAAAGGGGACGGATTTATCAAAACCTTTTTAATAGTTATGGTGGTGGCCATGGCCATCAAATTGTGGTTCTTTACATAAAACAATATGCCGGGATTTGAATTTTTTGGAGAAGCAGAAAAGCAACAGGTACAGGACGTTTTAGACAATGGTATCCTCATGCGCTATGGATTTGACGGGATGCGCCAAGGGCATTGGAAAGCCGAAGTCCTGGAGCAAGCACTGGCAATACGAATGCAAACCCAACACGCTCATGTGGTAAGCAGTGGAACCGCAGCGCTTACCGTGGCGTTGGCGAGTGCCGGAGTAGGGGCGGGAGATGAGGTTATCCTACCTACCTTCACTTTTGTGGCCAGTTTTGAATCGGTTTTAGCGCTTGGCGCTATCCCTGTTTTGGTGGATGTGGATGATACCTTGACGTTACATCCTTCTGCCGTAGAAGCTGCGATCACTAAGAAGACCAAGGCAGTAATGGTGGTGCACATGTGCGGGTCCATGGCAAATTTGGAGGCGCTACAGGCGATTTGTTTGAAAAAAAACCTGCTGTTGATCGAGGATGCCTGCCAGGCCATTGGTGGTGCTTACAAAGGGAGACCCTTAGGGAGTATTGGGGATATCGGCTGTTTTTCGTTCGACTTCGTAAAAACGATCACCTGTGGGGAAGGTGGTGCATTAATTACGAATAACACTGCCTTTTATGAAAATGCCCATAAGTATTCGGACCATGGGCACGATCATATCGGAAATGACAGAGGTGCGGAAGCGCATCCTTTCCTGGGTTATAATTTCAGAATTTCCGAATTAAATGCCGCAGTGGGCTGCGCCCAGATCCAACGCCTGGATGAATTTATTGCAATACAGCAAAAAAATTATACCATTTTACGGGAGGCACTTGCCACCCTTGAGGAGGTAACTTTTAGAACCGTACCTGAGGGAGGAGAGGAGAATTATTCGTTTCTCAATTTCTTTCTTCCAACCGAAACTCTTGCTAAAAAAGTGCATCAAGCCTTAGGTGCGGAGGGAATAGATGGCTGTTTTTACTGGTACGACAATAACTGGCATTACTATAGAAAATGGGAACACTTAAGCAACAAAAAATCCTTAGGGAACCTTCCTCAGGAAATTGTAGGCCAATTACCAGAGTATCACACCGCCGACTTTTCTATTTCGGATGATTGGGTAGGGCGAACTATTTCCTGTTTGATAAAACTAGGTTGGACGGAAGAAGAAGTATACCAAAGAGCTACTAAAATGGTAGCGGTTATTAAGGGTTGTATTTAGCTTTCTTGTTTCGAGATCTTTTATCTATAATCTCTTGTCTCTAGTCTAGCATCTAACATCTAGCATCTAACATCTAGCACCTAACATCTAGCACCTAACATCTAAACCTACGAATACCTTACATATTCTACAATCTCCAACCCATAGCCGATAAGCCCCACGCGTTTGGTCTGTTGAGAATTGGTCAGGAGTCTGATCTTGGTAATATTGAGATCGTGAAGGATTTGCGCGCCAACTCCAAAGTCTTTAGCATCCATTTCAATCTTAGGGGCTTTGTAGTTCCCCTTGGATTGCAGCCCTTTTAATTCCGTTAAGCGTGCTAAAAGGTTAATGGATCGGGAATCCTGGTTGATAAAGATAAAAGCGCCTTGCTCTTCCTGGTTTATAGCGCTAAACATATCCTTAAGTTTATCTTCCGGATTATTGGTAAGCGTGCCCAGAATATCATTGTTGACCAGGGTAGAATTAATACGAGTTAGGATCCGGTCACCTTTTTTCCATTCTCCTTTGGTAAGGGCAATATGTATTTGGTCATTTGTGGTCTGCTTGTAGGCCCGTAGCCGGTATTCTCCAAATCGTGTGCGGATCGGAAAATCTTCCTTTTTTTCGATAAGGCTATCGTGTTCCATACGATAAGCGATAAGCGCTTCAATGGAAACAATTTTAAGGTCGAATTTTCGTGCTACCTCCAAAAGATCCGGGAGTCGTGCCATATTACCGTCAGCATTCATGATTTCCACAATTACTCCCGCGGGTTGTAACCCGGCCAGCCTTGCAAAGTCGATGGCGGCTTCGGTATGCCCGGTACGTCTCAGCACACCGCCCTCTTTGGCAATAAGCGGGAAAATATGCCCTGGTCGCGCCAACTCATGGGCTTTTGTGTTTTCATCGGTAAGGGCCAATACCGTTTTTGCACGGTCGGCCGCTGAAATCCCTGTGGTAACGCCACCGCCCCTTAAATCTACCGAGACGGTAAAAGCGGTTTCCAACGGGTCCGTATTGTGATCCACCATTTTGTGTAACCCCAGTTGTCTGCATCTTCTCTCCGTTAAGGGTACACAGATAAGCCCCCGACCATGGGTGGCCATGAAATTGATGGTTTCCGGAGTAATCAATTCGGCAGCCGCCAAAAAATCACCTTCATTTTCCCGGTTTTCATCATCCACTACGATGATCACCTTTCCTTTTCGGATATCGGTTATGGCTTCCTCAATGGTGTTGAGTTGGACAACACTTTCGTTACTTAGCATTTACTTTCTTTTTCTTTCTAAACTTAAAAAATTCTGTAATTCGTTGTATAAAATTCCCGTCACCCATCAAACCTCTATCTGCCGTAGCCCGTTTGGTCAGATAAACGCCCAGGGGCATCATGATTATCATGGACAACCAGGCCCCAAGTACGGGGTTAATGCCGCCTTTCTTTGCAGAATTCTCTGCGAAAACACCGATAAAGTAATACGTCAAAAACAAAATAATGGCAATAACCATAGGTAATCCCAAGCCTCCTTTTCGAATAATGGCTCCCAGGGGAGCTCCCACAAAGAAAAGAATGATACAAGCAAATGCTAAGGCAAATTTCTTGTGTAAAGACAGAATATGCCGGTTGTAGATCTCGTAGCGCTTTTCCAGTTCTTCTCTTTTTCCCTTAACAGTATTGAGGATATTTATCACCGAGCTTTTGGCATTGCTCAGCATCTGAGAACGCTGCCACTCCGGAAGCAAAGACACGAGGTCGTCCGTATTGGCCGTGGTGTCAATTTTACTGGCGCGCTTTTCAAGAGATGTTTTCAATGCTTCCGTTTTCAAACTATCTTCCTTTTCTATGGGAAAAGCCCCCATTCTGGTGTAGATGTTTTTAGAAAATGCCCTGACCTGACGCAGGTTATTGTCTTTTAGTGAATCAATATCCTTGGTAAGACGGATAACATTCTTCATTTTATCCGTCATGATATCCGATTCCGCTTCAATATCCTGATTGTTTAACTCGGAAACATCAATATTTTTCACATAGGTTTCAAATCTTGAGCGGGTAAAGGGACGCTTTTGGCGGTTTTTCGAGGATTTGGGTTGTATTTCCTCGTAGTAATACCCATCATACAGTACCAATTGAATAAGATCGGAGGCCTCACTGCTGATCAATTCCCCTCGTTTTGATTTGATGACTGTGGTATTTACTTTACTCTGCGATTTCTGATGAATGATCACATCTTCCAGGTATTGATCTTTATCTCCGGATTTTTTGGCCACCTTCATATTCATCTGTGTGCCCTCAATATCGCTAAAGACCCCTTCCACAATTACTGCAGCAGGTTTTACCTTAGCAATATTCCGCCGCATATTAAAGATCTTTTGTTCTGAAGCAGGGATAATATTGTTGGCCAGAAAAAATGCACCAACACCAAGGATGAGCACAAATACAATTATGCTTCGCATGGCATGTTGTAAAGAAACCCCTGAAGCTTTCATTGCAGCGAACTCGTAATTTTCTGCGAAGGTGCCGAATGTTAATAGGGAAGCTAGAAGTACAGTTAAAGGAAGTACCTTATCTATCAAGGTGGGCATGTAATAGAGCAAAAATTTACCGATAATCCAGATGTCCAAATCCTTACCGGCAAGGTCGTCAATAAATAGCCACACCGTTTGAAAAATGAAAATCACCATCAAAATGGCGAAGGAGCTAAAGAAGTTGTATAAAAACCGCGATAATATGTATCGGTCAATTATAGGAAGCACGTCAAATCTTTAGTGTATCACTTCTTTTTTAAAGGAAGTCGTATCAACCGTTATTATTGCCAATCCGCTGGAACTGGTCCTTACTAGTTTCGTATGATGTAATAGCCTTCATCCTCATATTTGTCCACATCAAAGGTAAACAAGCTTTTGGGTAATGGCTGATTGGTTTTGAAAGAATTAACGGTAATGGTAGTCTTAGTGCCATTCTTTCCGGTTTCGATCAATTTGTAGATATGCTTGGTTTCCGCATCAATCCCAAGCAAGATCGAGCTTATATCCGAATTGGAATCTATCGGGATCAATTTTACATATTGGATCTTTCTTCCCTGAACCGTTTGTAAAATATCCCACTGATAATTGTGCCCCTCCCTATAGAAAGTCAACATTTTTGATGGGGTAATGGTCTCCTCCTCATCCGATTTATTCTCAATAACAACCTCTTCATTGTCAGGGACCACAGTGTAGACCTTACTACCGTCGTACAATTGGGTAGAACCAAATAACGCTACGAGGTACTTGTCGCCATTTAAGGTAGCATTTCCCCGGGTTTCACTCTTGGTATTCGCTTCCGTATTTTCCAAAGTGTATTTAAAATCTATGGCGATATTATCATAGGAGATGACTTTGGTATACACTTCTTCTAAAAGGGCTTTGGCCTTTTCTGAGTTTTGGGCATTTGCACTAAAAACTAATGCTAAAAAGAAAACTATAGTCAGTGTCTTCGAACTCATTTTGCGTTTTGCTTTATCTGTTTTTGTTTTGCACTTCATTTTCTAATAATTGTTCCAGGGAAAAAATGTCGGGAACTAAGACCTGCCTTGCTTTGCTGCCCTCAAATGGCCCAACAACGCCGGCAGCTTCCAACTGATCAATGATTCTTCCGGCTCGGTTATATCCCAATTTCAATTTTCGCTGGATCAAAGAAGCCGAGCCTTGCTGGGCATTTACAATGACCTCTGCAGCTTCCCGAAACATACTGTCCCGTTCGCTGATATCGTAATCAATTCCCGTGCCAGAATCCTCACCCACATATTCGGGCAAAAGGTGAGCACTCGGGTAGGCTCTTTGAGATCCTATGTACTCCGTAATTTTTGCCACCTCCGGGGTGTCTACAAAAGCGCATTGAAGACGGGTAATATCATTTCCCTGGGTAAACAGCATGTCACCCCGGCCAATAAGCTGGTCCGCCCCCTGGGTATCTAAAATGGTTCTTGAATCGATTTTTGAGGTTACCCGGAAGGCGATTCGTGCCGGGAAATTGGCTTTGATAATTCCCGTGATCACATTTACCGAAGGCCGTTGGGTGGCAATAATAAGGTGAATACCAATAGCTCGTGCCAGTTGTGCCAGACGGGCAATAGGGGCTTCCACTTCTTTTCCTGCGGTCATGATCAGGTCAGCAAACTCGTCAATCACCAAAATGATGTACGGCAAAAATTTGTGTCCCTCATTCGGATTAAGTTTCCGGGATTTAAACTTTGCGTTGTACTCCTTGATATTGCGAACCATGGCCAGCTTAAGCAGTTCGTACCGCTGGTCCATTTCTATGCACATGGAGTTTAAGGTGTTGATCACCTTGGTATTGTCCGTGATTATGGCTTCTTCGGAATCCGGTAGTTTTGCGAGAAAATGACGCTCAATTTTATTGTAGAGGGTAAGTTCCACCTTCTTTGGATCCACCAAAACAAATTTGATCTCGGCAGGATGTTTTTTGTATAAGAGCGAAGTGATGACGGCATTCAATCCCACGGATTTCCCTTGTCCCGTAGCACCAGCCATTAACAGGTGCGGCATTTTAGCGAGATCGACCACAAAAGTTTCGTTGCTTATCGTCTTTCCAAAGGCAATGGGTAGCTGCATTTCCGCTTTTTGAAACTTCGAGGAAGCGATTACGGAGCGCATGGAAACGATTGTGGCATTTTTGTTGGGAACTTCAATCCCAATGGTACCCTTCCCAGGAATTGGGGCAATAATTCGTATTCCAAGAGCCGCCAAAGAGAGGGCTATATCGTCCTCAAGGTTCTTGATCTTCGAAATTCGAATGCCTGCCTCGGGAACTATCTCGTAAAGCGTTACCGTTGGTCCTATCGTAGCTTTTATTTGTGCAATCCCGATCTTGTAGTTCTTAAGGGTAGCTACGATCTTGTTCTTATTCTCTTCCAGTTCCTGCTGATTGATAGTAATCCCTCCGGATATACCATGCGGGTCTAACAGATTTATTGGGGGAAACTTGTAATTGCCCAGTTCCAACTTAGGGTCAAATTCCCCAAAGTCCTTAACCAATTTTTTGGCCTTTACATCGCTTTCTTCCTCTTCCTGCTCGACTTTCTCCACCTTTAGCGCTATATCATTTTCTTCAAGCTCAGGAACATTGACATCTAAACCAGCCGCTTCATTCAATGGCGGAATATCCTTTTTATGGGTGTAGGTGTCAATTGTGGTTTCACTTTCTTCGGGCTCCAAATCCAACTCGATGGGTTCTTGCCCTGTTGTTGCCACAGAAGGCTTAGGTTGGGAGAAACGAATGGCTCTGAAATAATTCCCTATAGCTTCCGGAGAAAAATTAACAAGGCGTACCAGGAGTACCACCAGGGTAAAGATAAGGATCAGGAATACCCCTATCTTTCCTGTGTAGTCCTGTAGGAAATCGTTGAGCTCATACCCGATCAGACCTCCCAACAAGGGCTGTTCAAAAAAGAAAAATCCCAGGGCTATGGAAACCCAGATGGTTCCCAGCATCCCCCAGATCCATTTGCTCCACAGGCGTTTACCGTCCAACCCCAGGAAAAGATATAAGCCTGTTATGGCAAACAAAACTGGAAAAACAAACGAAGCCAGGCCAAATCCTCTATACATGAAAAAATGGCTGACAGCAGCACCAAACTTATTGAGAAGGTTTTCGGCCTCGGCATTCCTATCCGAAAATTGGGACAGTAGACTTTGATCTTCCTGCCAGGTGAAATAAAAGGAAATAAAGGAGAAGAACAGGGCAATAGCCAACACGATCAGAAAACTACCGAGAATAATGGTATTCTTTTTCGATAATTTAAAGCCTTGCTTTTTTTTTGGCGAAGCCTTTTTGGATGTTCTTCGTTTTTTGGCCATAGGTCGCGGATCAGGGACAAATTTACAAATTTACGTTTCCGAACAATGTTGGGGATGTTTTACTAAAAAACTTTGGGGAGGTATATGATGAGTCCGACGATTACCGCAATAAGGGAAACCAGTAGCACCGCCCCGGCAGAAATGTCCTTTATGGCTCCGATTTTTTTATCAAATTCCGGTTGTACGTAATCCGCCATTTTTTCGACAGCGGTATTCATGCCTTCAATCCCCATGACCAATCCAATACAAAGGCATTGCAGCGTCCATTCTGAAATGGAGATTTCAAAATAGAAGCCGGCAGCCGTAACCAACAAGGCGATAACAAACTGGATCTTAATGCTTGACTCGGTTCGCAGCAATCGTATTAACCCCTTAAAAGCAAATCCTACGCTTTTTATTCGGTTAATAAGAAACGATTCCTTAGGCATCCATCAATGCTTGAAGGGCAGCAGTATAGTTAGGTTCATCAACAATTTCAGGAACCTGTTCGGAATACTTCACAACCCCTGAAGCATCTACTACCACTACAGCACGGGAATGTAGGCTTTGCAAAGGGCCGTCTGTAAAGGTCACATTGTAGGCTTCTCCAAAATTACCATCTCGGAAATCCGAAAGGGTTTCCACCTTGTCAATACCTTCAGCCCCACAAAACCGTGCCTGTGCAAAGGGAAGATCCTTGGAAATACAGAGAATTTTCGTGTTTTCTAATTCAGCGGCTTCCTTGTTGAATTGCCGGACAGATTGTGCACATGTTCCGGTATCGATGCTGGGAAAAATGTTCAAAACGACTTTTTGTCCAAGATAATCTCCAAGGGAGACCTCACTAAGGTCATTTTTGACCAGGGAAAAATCAGGAGCTTTTGCACCATTTGCAGGGAGATTACCAATAGTGTGTATTTCGGATCCTTTTAGGGTTACTGTAGCCATAATTACGTTAATTTTTTATTGAGAGTGAAGGTAAAAAAGTACTACATCAATGCCAACAGAATACCCGAAAATTTATGCCTTTGCCGGCTGCTGTACTAGTTGCTTGATCTTGATCTGGAAAGCGGCAAAAAATAACGTCATAAATGGGCTAAGCCAATTAAAAATAGCGTAAAAGAAATAGTCACCAACGGCTACCCCTAAAACACCGCTGTGATACGCCCCGCAGGTATTCCAGGGCACTAAAACCGAAGTAACCGTTCCCGAATCCTCAAGTGTACGACTTAGATTTTCAGGAGCCAGCCCTCTTTCCTCATAGGCTTTAGCAAACATCTTACCCGGAACTACCAATGCCAGATATTGGTCGGAAGCAGTAACATTTAAGGCCAGGCAGCTTCCTACGGTACTTGCAAAAAGGCCAAAAGTGGTTTTGGCCATGCTCAATAGCGATTTGGTAATACGTTCCAATGCTCCAATACCATCCATTATCCCTCCAAAGACCATGGCACAAACAATAAGCCATATGGTGCCTAGCATCCCGGCCATCCCTCCAGAAGAAAACAAATCATTTAAAGCAGGGTCTGGGGTTGCAATGGCAGTGTCAACCGTTATGGCGTTCAAAATACCCTTGTAACCCGTTGCAAAATCCAAAAGTTCTCCGCCTCCGATCTTGGCAACAATATCGGGTTGAAAAATAAGTGCGAATACACCCCCCAACAATGTACCTACTAGCAGTCCTAATAGGGGAGGGGCTTTTTTTACGATCATAAAGATTACCGCTACAGGAACAATGAAAAGCCATCCGTTAATGGTAAACGTTGAGGAAATGGTATTTAAAATAGCTCCGGTATCCGCTACACCAACAGGATCCAACGTAAAGCCGATAATAATAAAAACCAATAGAGTAACGGAAACAGTGGGAATAGTGGTCCATCCCATATAACGTATGTGAGAGAACAATTCACCCCCGGCCATCGCCGGTGCGAGATTAGTGGTGTCGCTTAAGGGCGACATCTTATCCCCAAAATAGGCACCTGAGAGCACCGCGCCTGCGGTCATCCCCAATGAAATACCCAATGCATCACCAATACCTACAAGTGCAATCCCTACAGTAGCGGCTGTGGTCCAGCTACTACCGGTAGCTATGGAAATGATGGCACAAATAATAACACAGGCTGCCAGAAAAATTGTGGGATTCAATATTTGTAATCCGTAGTAGATCATGGCAGGAATGATACCACTTACCAACCAGGTCCCGGATAACGCGCCTACCATAAGTAAGATCAGTAATGCCCCCGTTGTAGAGCGAACATTTTCTGCTACTTCCGCTAACATTCGCTTGTACGATACCTTGTTGAAAAAGCCAACAACAGCCGCCACCGCGCCGCCTAAAAGCAAAATAAACTGATTGGAACCACTTAAGGCATCATCACCAAATACATAAACATTGTAGGCGAGCATCCCTACAAGGGCGACTACGGGGATCAACGCTTCCCAGATGTTCAGTTCGATATTTTCAATGATCTCTTCGTCTTGTCGGTATTTGGCTTTCTTGGTTTTTTTACTCATAGGGTTGGTCTGTACGAACCCTAATATTACGATTTTGAGTTTTCTTCTCCAAACCAGGCCGTTTAAGAGGTGCTCAAAACGGAGTCGGATGCAAGTATCCCCAACCGTTGCATACAGCCTTTCATTTTTTGATACGTATGTTCAATATTTTGATCCAGGCCCACTGAAAAACGGATCAAACCATCACTAAGCCCCATCGCTTTTTGTTCTTCCAAAGGTATTTCTGAAGAGGTGGAGGTCCCGGGCGCACTAAACAAGGTTTTATAAAAGCCAAGACTAACCGCCAAATACCCCAGATTTGCTTTTTGCATCATTTCCATCAGGGCGTTCGCTTTTTCCAGGCTTCCGACGTCTACAGTCATGAGTCCTCCAAAACCATAGGCTTCGTGCATTTGCCTTTTCATAGTTTTGTTTCCGGGATGTGAGGCCAATCCGGGGTAAACCACTTTTAAGCCATCCGCTTCAAATTTGGACGCCAGGAATAGCGCATTTTCACTGTGTTTTTTGATCCGTATGTGCAGGGTGCGCATATTCTTAAGAATAGAGGCAGCACGTAAACTGTCCAAGGTACTTCCCAATAACATGCCGGCACCGTCATTAACATCCTTTAGACTCAGGCAAAATGCACTTGAACCGCAAACAGCGCCAGCCACACAGTCACTACTTCCGTTTATGAATTTGGTAAGGCTATGAATAACGATATCTGCGCCCAATTCGGCAGCTGGAATACTCAACGGGGAAAAGGTGTTGTCCACTACAAGGGGGATACCGTATTTTTTGGCCAATTTGGATAAGGCAGCAATGTCGGCAACTTCCAAAAGCGGATTACTAACCGCTTCACAATAGATCATTTTAGTGTTCGCCGTGATGCTGTTTTCTATAGCTTTTAAATTGGTGATGTCCTTAAAAACACTATTGATATCGAATTTGGGTAAGAAATTCTTGAAAAGGGCATAGGTGCCGCCATAAATGGTCCTGCTACTGACGATCTGATCCCCGGAATTACAAATTTGCATGACTACCCCGGCGATTGCCCCCATGCCACTGGCAAAAACATTGGCGGCTTCTGTGCCTTCAAGCGCTGCTAAGGCTTCACCCAAATACAGATTGGAAGGTGATGAATGCCTGCTGTAGAGGTAGCAACCCTCGGTATTACCTTCAAAAGTGTCAAACATGGTTTTGGCCGAAAGGAAGGTGTAGGTAGAAGAATCCGAAATAGAGGGATTTACTCCGCCAAACTCCCCGAAATAATGCAAATCATGTAGTTTATCTATGCCTTTATGATGCATTCTATTTTTTCTTCAAAAAAACTATATTATATTTTTTTTGTCAATTGTATTTAAATATTATAGTTTTTTATACTATGATATATTTAATAAATAGATTTTTGTTCTATCGTATTTTTGTGAGCCTTGGTACAACTTAAAAATTTTCAGTATGGAATTGGACGGAACAGATCGTGCTTTGCTAAATCTCCTGCAGACAGATTGTAAAAAGACGACCAAATGGTATGCGCTACAGCTTGGTTTATCCACCACGGCCGTATTTGAGCGGATACGAAAGTTGGAACGTCAGGGAGTGATTACAGACTACGTAGCTATACTGGACAAAGCGACCATTAAAAAAGACTTTACCGTATTCTGTCATGTACGCTTAGTGCAGCACACCAAGGAAAACGTACTACGTTTTGAACGACAGGTGCAACAGTTGCAGGAAGTTTCGGAATGCCACCATGTAAGTGGTGATCAGGATTATATCCTTATCGTCAACGTAGAAGATATGAAGGCCTATCGGGAGTTTATGGTTAATAAGCTCACGGCCATCGATCAGATCGGGAGTACCCGGAGTTCTTTTGTGATCAATACCGTAAACAAAACTACAGCGGTTGTTATGTAAACTTTAACCTAATGGGGTGTTAAACCCATTGGACGCGTACCCGATCAGGACTATCTTAGAAAATCAATCGAAAAACAACCGTACTGTCATGTCTTCAAAAAATCGGATTGCCATCACCGGTATGTCCATTATTGTTGGTGTTTTTTCCTATCTATTATTTACCAAGATTACACGGGATATCCTGTTTGACGGGTTAAACTTTTGTGCAGCGTCTAGCAGTGAGTTGTATTTCGGCTCAGCCCTATTGGTCACCTCAGCAATAATCACCGGATTTCTCGCGGCGCTTTTGGTTGTGCGGGATAACAGTATTCCTCATTACGTCATTTCCCTCGTTATCCTGGCCAAAATGTATTTTGTGATTTCCTGTGTCACCTGGAGCCCTCCATTTTTCTACGAGTTTGGGGTCCATATGAGTATGATAGGGGGTATTTGGGTAGGAAACCTTGGTGCTCAAAAATTTCCCTTAGCCCCGATGTAAGGGTTTTTAAGTAGGCTAAAAACGTCGTATTTTTGTGGACTGTCTGTAACGAAATCGATTGTTTAAATCCCTTCAAACATAAAATAAATGAGTCAATTTGATGTGGCCGTAATTGGTTCTGGCCCCGGAGGCTATGTTGCCGCAATACGATGTGCCCAACTAGGAATGAAAACCGCTATCATTGAAAAGTACAATACCCTGGGGGGCACTTGTCTGAATGTAGGTTGTATTCCTTCTAAGGCTATGTTGGATTCTTCTCATCACTATGAGGATGCCGTAAAACACTTTGAGGAACACGGTATTGAAATTCCCGGGGAGGTTAAGGTAAACCTGGAAAAAATGATTGCCCGCAAGCAAGCCGTAGTAGACCAGACGACCAAAGGCGTTCAATTCCTTATGGATAAAAACAAAATCACCGTATTTCATGGTCTGGGAAGCTTTACGAATGCGAATACCATTAGTATTCAAAAGGCCGATGGAGGTGAGGAAACCATTGAAGCGAAATACACCATCATTGCAACAGGCTCTAAACCGGCTTCCTTGCCATTTATTGAAATTGATAAAGATCGGATCATTACCTCTACAGAAGCGCTGGAATTAAAAGAGATCCCAAAGCATATGATCATTATTGGGGGAGGAGTGATTGGGCTTGAATTGGGACAAGTGTACAAACGTCTTGGTGCTGAAGTGAGTGTAATTGAGTTTATGGATCGTATTATTCCCGGAATGGATGGAGCCTTATCCAAAGAATTGATGAAGGTAATGAAGAAACAAAAAGTGAAGTTTTTCCTTTCTCATAAGGTGAAATCGGTGAAAAGGGAAGGCGATGAGGTGATCGTTACCGCCGATGATAAAAAAGGGCAGGAGATAGCGTTTAAAGGGGACTACTGCCTGGTTTCCGTGGGAAGAAGACCCTATACCGACGGGCTAAATGCAGAAGCTGCCGGAGTAAAGTTGGATGAGATAGGCCGCGTGATAGTAGATGAACATTTGCGAACCAATGTGGAAAACATTTACGCTATTGGTGATGTGGTCCGCGGGGCGATGTTGGCGCACAAAGCAGAAGAAGAAGGAACGATGGTAGCGGAGTTGCTAGCGGGACAAAAACCGCACATTGATTATAATTTGATTCCCGGGGTAGTCTATACCTGGCCGGAGGTGGCGGCGGTAGGGAAAACAGAGGAGGAGCTTAAGGAAGCAGGCGTTGCGTACAAGGTAGGGCAGTTCCCCATGCGTGCTTTAGGGCGTGCCCGGGCCAGTATGGATATTGACGGCTTTGTAAAGATACTGGCTGATGCTAAGACCGATGAGGTTCTCGGTGTTCATATGATCGGAGCCCGATGTGCGGATCTGATCACAGAGGCGGTTACGGCAATGGAATTCAGGGCTTCTGCAGAAGATATGGCACGGATGAGCCATGCCCATCCTACCTACGCTGAGGCGGTAAAAGAAGCCGCTTTGGCCGCTACGGAAGATAGAGCATTGCACGTGTAAATCGCGCATTTACTGCAGTTATTGGATCAACCTAACATTGGGAAAAGCCGCCTGGTAACCAAACCAAAAGGCATTATGGCTTTCCAAACGCGCCAGGCTACCACGAGCTGAGACCATTTGGTGCTCCGCTATAGTCCATGAAACCCCATTACTGTCTACAGCGGTACTTTGGCCATCATACTGTTTAAAATCGAACTCCCCGGTTTGAAAGACACGATGTGCGCCGGAAGTATCGGTAAATACAGTAAACGGAAGGGTCCCAATCGTATCCTGATAGATAGAATGTCCTTTTAAAAATGTACTACGTATCGCAACGTTTTCATCCGGAAAATCCGCGCTTCGAATCGCCAGGATCTCCTCTTTATTTTGTAGTCGGGCATCCAATTTAGGAACGGAGAACATCAACTTGTCGGTGGCAAAGTAGTCCTTATAAGCTACTCCTTCACGGTAATCCCTTTTATATCCGGTATCCAAAGAAAGTACCTGAGTGTTTGGATGTCTTTTCTTCCACTCGCCCCAAGTGGTAGTGACCACACTCAAGTACTCTAATGTTATTCCCTTACCTACCAGAGGTCCTATCACCGGCTTTCCTTCTAAAGTACTCCAAAGCGATTGGGTAGCTTTGTCGTACATTAATTTATTCGATCGGTATAAAAACCCACTGGTTCCCAATTGGTGATGCATCCCCTGATCCTCTGTTTTATAGAGAATCACTGTGCCACATAACGTACAATAGACCCCTGCCAATGGGATTCCGCCAATTTCATCGGTAAAGAGTTCATGCCAGGCCAGCACCTGTTTGGGATACGCCCTGACATCCCCATTTACAGCAACACCGAATATGGTAGCGCTGTCCCGTAGGTATTTAGCTTCGGCAGCAGCGATCATTTTTGGATGACGCAATGGCGGGATGCCATCTTGCAGTACACCTCCCCAGCGTACTTCATCCAGCCGAATAGTAGACTGTTCCGCCCGGTCGAAAAAATACTTTTCGAACCTTGGGTCAATGCGTTTGTGCAATGCCGCTTTAAAGGTGTAGTATTCCGGGGTATAATGCCTTTCCTGATTCCAAACCCATTGAAACCATTGCTCGAAATCATCACCGTAGGGTTGATTTGTCTTTTCCTCCAGAAGTGCCATCAGCCTTTGGGAATTGCTATGATTTTGTGAATAATAAGCGGTTTCCAGGAGCATTATCTCGTACGATCGTTCCCAATGTGAAGCAATATAATCGATAGCATCCTTTGCTTTCCTGGAGTCCGGGTTGTCCAGGACCGCTAGAAAATGATCCGTGGGAACAGTAGCGATCGTTTTTTGTTCCTTATCCGGGAATCCGGAAATATCATAATGATGATAGGCAATTATTAGACTGAGATAAAAGCCAAATAACAGCAGACTTTTTATTTTAGGATAAAGCAACATAAGGAACCGTTTGGAGAATAGGTCGTAACCATTCGCCATCCTTTGCTACTTTAACTAAAATTTCAGAATCTGTTGGAGGAGTAGGGCAATCTTTCTAATTCCTACCTGGGGCAAATAGCTTGTTTAAGAAAACGCGCAAACGGAATACACCGCTTTTCGCAAGCAGTTGTGCCGTTTTTTGTAAAGAGTAGAGTTCAAGTCGGACGGTTCGTGTAACCACCCCCAACTGCAATTTGATCGCTGTTTCGTGTTTTCCATATTGAAGGGCCAGCACCGTACAAAGGATCATAAAACCTACCGCGCCTGAAATGGCCCACCATGGACTGAGTTCGTGATGTAAGAATTTGTAGAGCCCCAATCCGGTAAAACTCCCATATAAAATGATAAAATGGATAACATATATGGATAGGGTGCTTGCCCCTACAGTCAGGATAGTCGGATGGGTCAATAGTTTTCGTATCAGCATAAAAACCGCAAATACCAGGAAGACGTCCCCAAGACGGATAAAGAGGTAGTTATTGCTTTGGATCAGTTGAAAAAGCGATATGCCTGTTATTTCATACAGCTTCGTAAACGCCGGGGAAGAATAGAAAACCAGTACAGTGCCAATTACAAGGGCAGCGCTTATCGCTATGGGGTAAAGCCTGCTATGATTTTTGAACCTGGTAAACAAAAGTGAAAGGAATGCTCCTACTGTGGTATACCCCAACCAGGGAAGTATCGTAAACACTGAGCCATTGGCCTTGGAAAAATAATTAGCAAGTCCGGCAGGTAAAAATCCGAAAGACCATTCTTTGTAGACAGGTTCAAAAAGGAACAACAGCAATGTGGTCCCGATCAATAGAGAGGGGAAAACAAAGGACTTTTTATGCGATGAAAACAGGTAAAACCCTACTATAACAAGAATGGAAAGCCCGATACAATGCAGTACATCCACCAAATAAAAACTGCCGTAGAGCTCTCCTTTGAACAACCCAAAAATATTAAGGCGTAAAAGGTACCCTATCAGTAATAGCTGGAGCCCTCGTCGAATTCCTTTTTTTATTCGCGGATTTTCAAAGCCCACTTGTGGCGCCCGCATGAGTAGATAGGTGAAAATGAATCCGGAAACGGTAAAGAAAACAGGGGCGGTAATTCCTCTGAAATAACGCCAGGTAGTATAGGCAATGCTTTCGGGATCCCTGAAAAGGGGATCCAACAGCCCATCGATAAAGTGGCCTTGAAGCATCATCAAAATAGCCCAGGCCCGCATAGCATCAATGAAAAACAATCTGTTAGATTTGACGTTCACCGTGATTGGTTTTCCTTAATATTCGTAATTAACGGAAATTTGGATGTTTCAGGGTGCAAAATTAGCTAAAAAAGGGGCAATTCCCTGGTTTTTGGATTATTTTGCAGATAAATCAACAATGTGTATCTATGGCTAAAATACTGGCATTCGCAGGAAGCAATTCTTCACAATCCATTAACTTTCAACTGGTAAAGTACACTCTCTCCTTACTGGGCACTCAGGAAACACGGTTATTGAATATGAGCAATTATCCTTTTCCGATGTTCAGTGAAGACCTGGAACGCCTCCAGGGCTATTCCAATTCATTAATGGAATTACGTGAGGATATCCGGAAAGTGGATGGCATAGTACTTTCGGTAAATGAACATAACCGTAACCCGTCGGCTTACTTTAAAAACCTCATAGATTGGCTTTCCCGTTTAGACCGGAAGTTTTTGAGTAATAAAAAGGTGTTATTGATGGCCACCTCTAACAGTAAGGGTGGAGGTAGCCGGGCTTTGGAAATTACTAAGAACCTGCTTCCTGGTTTTGGGGCGGAAGTAGTAGCGACGTTTTCTCTTCCCGTCTTCAAAGACAATTTTGCCGAAGGGAAAGGTATTGTTGACAACAGTATGAAGGAAGAACACGCCCGGGCGGTAACTGCCTTTTTGGAGCAGTTCTAATTAATATCGTCGGAAAGATGTTGGAAAAATTCAAGGTACATTGCAACAGCATTTTTCCCTTTTTGTCGAAGTCCAGGCTGTTACTGGCCTGCAGTGGTGGGCTGGATAGCATGGTTTTAGCACACATACTATTGGAATACGAAATGGATTTCGATCTGGCGCACTGCAATTTCAAGTTGCGCGGGCCTGCATCTGATAAGGATGAGGCGTTTGTCAAAGCCTGGGGAGAAGATCACGGGCAAAAAGTACATACCCGCACGTTCGACTTGAGTAAGGCGACGGGCTCAGTACAGCTTAAAGCCAGAGAGCTCAGGTATAAATGGTTTTTTGAACTTAGGGAACACTACCAATATGATTGGATACTCACCGCCCATCACCTAAATGACAGTGTAGAGACTTTTCTTATTAACCTTTCCAGGGGCACAGGACTGGACGGCCTTATCGGGATACCGGAAATCCAAAATAATGTCATTCGCCCGCTATTACCCTTTACCAGATCGCAAATCCTGGAATATGCCAA
Organism: Croceivirga sp.; assembly: GCA_028284665.1. Taxonomy (GTDB): domain Bacteria; phylum Bacteroidota; class Bacteroidia; order Flavobacteriales; family Flavobacteriaceae; genus Croceivirga. Next base: position 246,424 of record JANQRG010000033.1, on the reverse strand, counting down.
ACAGCGTGAGATAAAGTGGCGGGAAGACACGAGTAATCTGGATACGAAGTATTTAAGAAACAAAGTACGCCACAACATTGTACCGGAATTGGAAGCCTTGCATCCTACCTTTCTGGCCAATTTTTTAAAAACACAGCAATACCTACAGCACAGCGAACAATTGCTTAAGGATTACAAGGAACTACTACAACAACAGTTGTTTGAACCAGCTGACGACGCTATTCATATTTCCCTGGAAAAACTGACTGCTTTGCACCCAAAAGCAGGATATTTCTTTTTGCTTTTCCAGGAATATGGTTTTATGAATTCGGAAGAGATAGAAAAACTGTTGGGATCCACCAGTGGGAAAGCACTGCGTTCAGATACCCATCGCCTCATAAAAGACAGGACCACCTTAATCCTGGTAGCGCTAAAACCGGAAGAGCGACAGTGTTTTTTCCTGGAAGAAGGACAAGATCGCCTGGACGACCCGATTCAACTGTGGCTGGAGGAGGTTTCGACCGTAGGAACTTTTTCAAAAAACATCCTCTATGTTGATAAGGAAAAGTTAAACTATCCGTTAAAACTAAGGAAATGGGAAATTGGCGACTATTTTTACCCGTTGGGAATGGAAGGGAGAAAGAAACTATCCAAGTTTTTTAAGGATGAGAAGTTCGATGCCATTGCCAAGGAAGAACAATGGCTGCTCTGTTCGGGAAATGAAGTGGTCTGGGTCATTGGAAAACGACCGGACGAACGGTTTAAGGTAACAAAGGATACTCAGGAAATTTTAAAGATTACAACACTTTGAAAAAACACCTCCATACGATCATTCTACTCGTAACGCTGGTTTTATCCGGCTTTTGCACAGCACAATCTGATGAAAACCCTGCTACCTGGAGTCATGAATTCCGAAAAGTGGGAGAAAAAGAATACGAATTAGTCTTTACCGCCAATATCTACAAAGATTGGTTTATCTATTCCCTTTATACCGCTGAAGGAGGGTCCATGCCCAGTGAATTTGATTTTCAGCAAGCCGGTATCGACTACGAGCTAGTCGGTGAGACCGTGGAAGGTAAGACGTATAAAAAATACACCGAAGTTTTTGATGTGGAGGAGACGTTTTTTAAAGAAAAAGCCCTCTTTAAACAGCGCATACGGTTATTAAACCGGGACGTCAATCAGATCACAGCCATACTATACTATCAGATATGTAAGGAAGTATGCGTGCTTAAGGAAGAAGTGTTTGTTTTTTCTTTGGATGGGACTACCGTTGCCGAAACCGCAAATCCGGTGGTGGACGACAAAAGTCTGGCAATGACCAATAGCCTAAAATTGGATTTGAAGAATAAAGGTCGTCTGCAGCAGACATTACTAAGCCCCCAAGGTGGAAAATCGAACATATGGATGCTTTTTGGTTTAGGCTTCATTGGAGGATTAATTGCAATACTCACCCCATGTGTCTTCCCGCTGATCCCCTTAACGGTTTCCTTTTTTACAAAGCACAGTGGAAAACGTTCCAAAGGGGTAAAAAATGCCTTGCTTTATGGCTTTTTTATTGTGCTGATCTATTTTTTACTAAGTCTTCCGTTCCATCTTTTCGATTCGGTAGACTCGCAGATCCTGAATACCATTGCCACTAACATTTGGCTGAATCTTTTCTTCTTTGTGGTCTTTGTCTTTTTTGCTTTTTCCTTTTTTGGGTATTACGAATTAACCCTGCCAAGTTCCTGGGCCAACAAATTGGATAGTGCTTCCGCTAAAGTAGGGGGAGGTATTGGGATATTTTTCATGGCCTTAACCCTGGCCATTGTTTCCTTTTCCTGTACGGGTCCTATTTTAGGAGGTTTATTAGGAAGTACTACCCTTGCTCAGGGAAATGTAGCCACCAATCTTTCTATTGGGATGACGGGCTTTGGGTTGGCGCTAGCCCTTCCCTTTGCGTTGTTTGCACTTTTTCCTACCTGGTTGCAATCCCTACCGAAATCCGGAGGGTGGATGACAACGGTAAAGGTAGTCCTGGGCTTCCTGGAGTTGGCGTTGGCGTTTAAGTTCTTATCCAATGCAGACCTGGTTGGCAACTGGGGGGTATTTAAACGGGAAATTTTTCTCGGGATATGGATAGTGTTATTCATTGCCATGAGCGCTTACCTTTTTGGCGTGCTACGGTTTCCCCATGATACGCTAAAACAAAAGATCTCACGTGGCAGAAGGCTGTTTGGCCTATTGAGTTTTGGATTCTCTTTGTACCTTATCCTGGGGCTTTTTCAGGTAACTCATCTAAAGTTACTAAGCGGTTTCCCACCACCTGACTTCTACTCTGTACAGCAAAAAGAAACAGATTGCCCTTTAGGATTAGAATGTTACAAAGATTTTGATACCGGAGTCGCTGTAGCGCAACAGAAAAGCAAACCTATTTTATTGGATTTCACGGGTTGGGCCTGTGTCAACTGCAGAAAGATGGAAGAAAATGTCTGGAGCGACCCTGGCATTTATGCAATGCTTCGGGACGAATATGTCTTGATCTCCCTCTACGTTGATGACCGAAAAGAATTACCGGAAGAGGAGCAGTTCGATTTTCAATACGAATCGGGTCGCGTGAAGACGATTACAACGGTAGGGCAGAAGTGGGGTACGTTTCAGACAATTAACTTCAATGCTGCTTCCCAGCCCTATTACGTTTTGCTTTCTCCGGATTTAGAAGTGCTGAATGAGGCGGTGCAATATGTGGATGTAGAAACCTACCAACAATGGCTTACTTCGGGTTTGGATCAGCATCAATTAAGTATGAAATAAGTAATTTAGTTGGGAAACTAAATTGCTTACATGAGAAAACTAAAAAAGGTGTTACTTATCCTGCTGGGAATAGTAGCACTAGTACTGGTAGCCGCTCTTATTTTTTTGAATACCCTTACCCCAACCTATGAAGGGGAAAAAGAATTACGTTCACTCTCCGATGAAGTAGAGGTCTATTTTGACCCCTATGGTATCCCACATATTTATTCTGCGAACGAAACCGATGCAATTCGAACCCTGGGATACGTCCATGCACAAGACAGATTATGGCAAATGGAACTTTTGCGAAGGGCTGGAGCAGGACGACTTTCCGAAGTATTTGGTGAAATTGCCCTGGAGACGGATAAGTTTTTCCTTTCCTTGGGAATAGATGATCATAATGAAAAGGCGGTATCGAGGGCAACCGCCTCAAATCCCGAAATAGTTTTAACACAGGCCTATCTGGATGGGATTAATCAGTTTATAGCAGAAGGGCCTACCCCGGTTGAGTTTTATCTAACCGGCCTGGAAAAACAACCTTTTGAACTAAAAGATGTATTCAATGCGGTCGCCTATATGGGCTTTACTTTTAATAAGGGGGCTCGGGACATTGTAAATACCAATTTATTGCACAGGCTAGACTCCACATATACCAAAGAGCTATTTACCGAGAGACCCTCAAAAGAGATTACCATCCCCACAAACAACCGCGTCGGATATGATGAAACCTTGGATTTGGAGAAAAAAATCTCGCAGATCATGGAGGAATTACCAGTACCGGTTTTTTATGGTAGTAACAGCTGGGTTTTGGCGCCTGCCAAAACCAAGAGTGGACAAGTATTGTTAGAAAACGATCCTCATATAGCCCAGGCCCAGCCCAGCGTCTGGTATGAAGCCCATCTGGTGACCCCGGAATATGAAAAATATGGGTATTACCTGGCCGGAGTGCCCTTTCCGCTGCTTTCTCACGATAGAAAAATGGCACATGGTTTTACCATGTTAGCCAATGATGACACTAACTTTTACTACGAAGAAACACATCCTACGGACACTACATTATACCGTTATGGAACGGAATGGCGAAAATTCGAATACGTGAAAAAGGATATTGGTGTGAAAGGTGGGACAACTGTAGATTTTCAATTTAGAAAAACACATAGAGGACCCATAGTGAATGCAAATTATGCAAAGCGTACCAGAGTAGAGGGGGAGCGATTGGTAAGTATGCATTGGCTCTTCACACAATTTGACAATACCTTGTTACAGGGGCTTTTCGAAATCAACCATGCGGATAACATTGAGGAATTTAAAAAGGCGCTGCCTAAAATTCATGCTCCCGGGCTAAATGTTATGTACGGTGATGCTGAGGGGAATATTGGCTGGTGGGGTACGGCAAAGTTGTATCAAATGCCGGAAGGTATAGGGACCAAAACCATTTTGGATGGGGCTTCCGGTAAAGAAGATCCCATAGCCTATCTGGATTTTGAAAACAATCCGCATTGCGTAAATCCGTCCTGGAATTATGTGTACTCCGCCAATAATCAACCGGACTCCATTGCCGGACATTATGTTCCGGGCTATTTTGCAAATTCAACGTATCGCGCGGGTAGGATCGTAGACCTCCTGGAAAAAAAGAAGGATGGATGGACAAAGGAAGATATGACCACAATGGCCAATGACGTATATCTTCGGACCGCAACCAAGCAGTTAAACGGTTGGTTGGATAATTTGGATCAAGGGTCCCTCTCGGAAAATCAACAGGAATTTGTCGCTTTACTGAGAGATTGGGATGGAGAATATCACCTTAACAGCGTTGGCGGGGTATTTTTTGAAAGCATGGAGGCAAAGCTGCATCAACATATTTTTGCAGATGAGTTTTCCTCTCCGGAAGAGTACCGGTCGTATGGGGTGCCTCTTAAGATGAATAAGGTATTCGACAATCCTGCTTCCGTCTGGTGGGACAATGTCACTACCCCCGATGTAAAAGAAAGCAAAACTGAAATCATACGGCAGGCTTTCAATGCTACCTGGCAAGACCTGACCGAACAGTTCGGGAACGATTTTTTAACCTGGACCTGGGATAAAGTGCATTTCCTGGAACATGACCACCCCATTGGTAGAGTAGCCTCCTTGAGAAGCTTTTTTAATGTGGGCCCCTTTCCAAGCCCGGGCACCGGAGGTACGTTGAACAACCAGGAATTTAGTAGACAAGACAATGGGCGCTATAAAGTAAGAAGTATCCCTTCAACCCGAAGGATCATCGACTTTTCGGACATAGAGAATAGTATCAGTATTTTACCCACGGGACAATCGGGAAATCCCTTGAGCAAACATTACAGGGATCAGGCTGAAATGTACGTCAAGGGAGAATACAGAAAAATGATGATGAACCCCTCCGAAATCCGCAATACTTCTGAGAATCTTTTAATTTTTATACCCAAAAATTAAAAAATACCAAGAAACGTAGGGAATTTAGCAGCATTGTGAAGGATGTTAGGCAGCCTTTAACGATTTTTTGTATCTTCTTCCTAGCTAGCTAATTCGATCTTAAAATATGCCAATCAAACGATTTGTAAGTGTCCCGCTATGCGTATCCATTCGCATAGTGTCATCCCTGTTATTGTTATTAACCGTAATCCCTTCCTGGGGTCAAGAGAAAACTGTTGAATTACAACTGAACGATATTCCCCTGGAAGATGCGCTTTTGGCCATTGAAGAATCCGTCGGGTACCAGTTTTTCTTTGAATCGGACTGGTTGGCCGACAAAGTGGTAAGTGTTGATATTACGGGTGCTACCCTCTCTGAAGCCTTGGATCAGCTTTTTAGCAATACGGAATTCAATTATTATGTTCTGGAAGAAGAAAACCGGGTCATTGTTTTGCGGAATACCGTAGTCTATGACGCATTACCCGAAGGTTTTTTTGGCCGGAACGATTCGGTACTAACGCAACAACCCACTAGCGTCATTGGAACCAGGCCTCCTCCCGTGTTTTTATCTGAAAATGTAGCGGCTACCCCCAGGAAATATCCCCTGGTAAGAATAGGCAAAACGGATCCGAATTCCTCAAGATCCTCTTATCGACTATCGGGAAAAGCGATCAATAGCAGGACGGGTGAGCCTATTCCGGATCTTGCCATTCGGATCCAACGCACCAATACTTTGGTAATTACTGATGAAAATGGGGAATTCACGATGCAATTGACTCCCGGTTATCACAGATTATCGACCCGTGCCTTGGGCATTGCAGATTCTGACCGGGAAGTGATCATGTATAACGACGGGGAACTGGATTTTACATTGGAAGAAGGTTTGGAACAACTGGAAGAAGTGGTGCTGGAAGGTGACGCAGTGGATAAGGTGGAAGATGTTGGCACAGGCACGGAAACCATCGATTTGGAAGAAAGTAAAAACATTCCCTTGGTGTTAGGAGAGCGTGATCTGCTTCAGGTGGCGAAGGCACTCCCTGGAATTTCGTCCGCTGGTGAAGGGGCTACCGGCATTAACGTTAGGGGAGGGAAAACCGACCAGAATTTGGTCCTGCTGGATGATGCGGTCATCTACAACCCCACCCACTTTTTTGGGATTTTTCAGGCCTTAAACCCGTTTACCACGGAAGGGGCCGATATCTACAAAGGAAGTGTTCCCGTGGAGTTCGGTGGGCGACTCTCATCCGTTTTTGACATCCGTACCAAAAACGGGAACGAAAAGGAGTTTTCCGGCGAAGGTTCTATTGGGCCGGTCACAGGAAATCTGGCTTTAGAGATCCCCATAAAAAAAGATACCTCTTCTCTGGTCATTGGAGGTCGTGGTGCTTATGCCGATTGGATACTGCGTTCCCTTGATGATGAAGACCTTAGCAACAGTGAGGCCTCGTTTTTTGACGGGATTGTGAAGTACCACCACCGCTTTAATGAAAATAACGAGCTCAAAGCAACCGCCTATTTTAGCCGTGACGATTTCAGTATTACCTCAGACTCTTTGTACAACTACACCAACAGATTGGCTTCTATCCGTTGGAACCACCGATTTAACGAGAAAACCAGCGGTGCCTTACTGTTAGCCAATAGCGATTATCGATTTGGTATTGATTTTGATGGTCAGGCCAATACGGACTTTGACCTCAACTATAGCATTAATGAAACTGAAATAAAATACAAGCTTAGTACAGTACTTAATGAGAAGCACAGCCTCGATTATGGAATTACCTCTAAGCTCTATTCTGTAAATCCGGGAAGTATTGAACCTATGGGTGGCGATTCGGATGTGGCGCCCATATTTATTGATGAGGAACAGGCTGTAGAAGGCGCCATATTCATAGGAGATGAAATAACAGTTACGGATAGGCTTAAGGTGGATTTGGGTTTGCGATACGCCTTTTTTGCAGCCCTGGGAAGTGGCACACAACGCACCTATTTTGATGGACAACCCAGAAACGAAGCTACTGTTCAAGATACTATCAGTTACAACAGTGGAGAAGTCATTGAGACCTATGGAGGACCGGAGGTGCGGGTAGCAGCTCGATATCTTCTAGCCCCGGATTTCTCGGTGAAAGCAAGTTTTAATAACGCGTATCAATTTGTGCATACCTTAACGAACAATACCACGGTTTCTCCAATAGATACCTGGAAGCTATCCGATTTAAATATCGAACCCCAAACAGGGTATCAGGCGGCTTTAGGGTTCTATAAAAATTTTAATGATGACATGTTTGAGGTAAGCCTGGAAGGATATTACAAAAGGATGGACAATGTGTTGGATTTCAAGACCGGTGCCGACCTGCTGTTAAATGAAAATGTAGAAACCGAGGTGTTGCAAGGGGATGGAAAGGCCTATGGGGTTGAGTTTTTGATAAAAAAGAATCGCGGGAAACTCAACGGATGGTTGGGGTACACCTATGCCCGATCACTGTATCGCTTTGATAGTGAGTTTAGCGAGGAGCGGATCAATAATGGAGAGTTCTTTCCCTCCAATTTTGATAAGCCGCACGACATCAGTCTAATTGCCAACTATAGGCTTACCAAGCGCTATAGTTTTTCTGCCAATTTTGTGTATCAAACCGGAAGACCGGTTACCTATCCTATAGGAACCTTCCGATTTAACAATGCGGATTTTGTAGCCTTTAGTGATAGAAATGCATTCCGGATTCCGGATTTCTACCGGCTGGACCTCGGAATAAACATTGAAGGAAACCATAGAAAGAACAAATTGGCCCATAGTTTTTGGACCATATCAGTATATAACGTGTTAGGGCGTAACAATCCCTTTTCCGTGTTTTTTGTGACCGAAGGAGGGGAGGTCCGGGCATTGCAGAGTTCCATTTTTGCCATCCCTGTTCCTTCCATTACGTACAATTTTAAGTTTTAAGGACCGAAGTAGTAGCTATGAAAAAGAGAAAACTAAAACCACGGTTTGCAGGACTGGCGGTGCTATGTTCCTTCTCTATGCTGATTTCGTGTGTTGAAGAGTTTGGAGCAGAAACCCTGGATTTTCAAAGTGTTTTAGTGGTGGATGCCCGGTTAACCGATGAAATAAAGGAGCAAACCATTTATTTATCCAGGACTTTCGAGTTTGAAAGCGAAATACCCAATCCGGAACAAAATGCCGAAGTTAGGATTGTCAATGAAGCCGGTTCGGCTGTTAGATTTGAGGAAGGTGAACCAGGCGCGTACACCAGTGCCTCCCCTTTGCAGCTTTCGCATCAGGAGCGCTATCAACTTCAAATTATCACAACCAATGGTACTACATACACTTCCGATTTTGAAAGATTACCGGAGCAGTTGGGGATAGCGGAAATTAAGGCAATACGAAGAACAAACAATACAGGACTGGATGGGGTGGCCATTGTTTTGAATACTGAAGCTTCATCCGGGCAACCTGAATTCTTTCGTTACGAATACGAAGAAACCTATAAGATTATTGCACCGGAATATAATCCTTTTGAGTGGGACGAAATCGATTACGATATCAACGACGGGGATGGGTGGGAAGTAACCCTAAAGGCCAGGGATGAACAAGCAAGAGTATGCTTTGCGTCCAATCTTTCCGACGAAATACTACTGGCCTCCAGCGAGGGGTCTTCTTTTTCCGGAATTAAGGATTTTGAACTGCGCTTTTTGAGTAAGGACAACTACTTCATCGCGCACAGATATAGTATTCTTGTAAAGCAATACCATCACTCGGTAAATGCGAATTCTTTCTTCACCGCGCTAGAGGACTTTAGCAGTTTTGACAACGTTTTTAGTAATGTACAACCGGGCCTATTAGAAAGTAACATCCGCTCGAATCGGGAAGAGGACTTACTATTGGGTTACTTTGAATTGAGTACGTATACAGAAAAGCGATTTTACTTTAATTATGAGGATCATTTCCCTGGAGAGCCCTTGCCGCCATATATCATAAGCTGTAGAGTTGGTGCGCCACCATTATACCCGGAAGGCTTTCATTTTACACCCGCAGGGGATGGTAGTTTTGTGATTGATGGTAACGGGAATTCGCCCCTGATCGAAGGTATCCTGGCAGGATTGTATGATTATCATGCGGAAAACCCGGATTACGAAGAATGGTTGCAAACCGAAGGTCTTGGAGGAGCGGCACCTTATTTAGTGCTACCCTCAGGTTGTGGGGACTGTAGGCGGTTTGGTAGTATTGTGCCACCGGATTTTTGGGAGGAATAGCTATGGGTATGAAAAGGAAAAGAATACAAACAATTCATGGGGTAGCGGCAGGTCTGCTGGGATTGCTCTTGTATTCCTGTGTAGAACAATTTGAAGCGGAAACCCAGGAGTTTGAAAGTATTTTGGTAGTGGATGCCCGACTTACCGATGAACTGAAGCGACATCAGATGCTGTTAAATCGAACATTTGGTTTTGAGGATGTCGATCCAATTCCCGAGTCGAGTGCGGAAGTGAACATTATAGATGATCAGGGAACAACCTACGGTTTTACTGAAACCGGACCTGGAATATATTCCTCCAATTTGGAATTTGCAGCCCAGACGGGAAGAACCTATACCTTGGGCATTACCACTTCCGGCGGCGCTAACTATCAATCCGAGGCCACTGCTCTTCCTCTAAACATACCCATTACCGCTATGCGTGCCACACGGGTGACCGGTGATCGAGGTCAGGAAGGGGTAGGGATCTATTTGGATAATACTTCGCCAACGCCAGAACCCACCTTTTTCCGGTTTGAATATGAGGAAACCTACAAGATCATTGCCCCGCGATGGGATCCTTTTGATTTTGAAGTGGTGCATTACGTTGCCTGTGATACCATCCCATATGAAGTTGCCATAAGGGCAAAGCAGGAAGAGCAGCAGGTTTGTTTTTCGTCCGCGGTTTCTAAACAAATCATCCAGGCCTCTACCGCAGACCAGGTAAATAACGAGATCCGGAATAAAGAAATTCGGTTTATATCACGGGAAAACTATATTATGTCCCATCGATACAGTATTAATGTAAAGCAGTATTCCCAAACGGTGGATGCCCATTCCTTCTATGAGCGTTTGAATGACTTTGCCTCTTCTGAGAGCCTGTTTTCCCAGGTACAGCCTGGCTTATTGGAAGGGAATATCACCTCCGAAAGAGAAGGGGAAGCGGTATTAGGGTACTTTGAAGTAGCTGCAGTTACGGAACAGCGTCTTTATTTTAATTATGCGGATTTGTTCCCGGATGAACCCTTACCACCGTATCCTGCTAGTTGTGACACTCCGGGCAATCCACGCTTGTATTCGGAGGGCTATCAATGTGGGGCGTATCTTGATTGTGATGCGGACTGTGAATCTCCATTAATAGAGCAGATTTTGGCAGGTCTGATCTCATATGCGGCAACGAACGAAGGTAGTTTTAATCAACCCTTTTTTACCTGGGCCAGGGCTTGTGGCGATTGTAGGGAATTAGGCAGTAATGTGGTCCCTGAATTTTGGGAAGAATAGGTAGGAGTATGAGAAAGCGAAAAATGAAAAAGAAGTATTGGATAACAGGAGTTCTGCCGGGCTTGCTCTTGTATGCCTGCGTTGAACAATTTGAAGCAGAAACCCGGGAGTTTGAAAGCATTTTGGTGGTGGATGCCCGACTTACCGATGAACTAAAACGACATCAGGTAGTATTGAATAGAACATCTCGCTTTGAAGATGAAGATCCCATCTCGGAATCGGGTGCTACTGTAGGCATTAGGGATGATCAAGGGGTAGTGTATGCCTTTACCGAGACGGAACCGGGCCTATACTTCTCGGATTCGGAGTTCACCGCCCAGCCTGGGCGGGCCTATACGCTCCAAATTACTACAGCCGGGGGCAAGAACTACAGCTCTGAATCGACACCACTTCCACAACCTGTACCTATAACAGCGATGCGTGCTACTCGGGTAACCAGTGATCAGGGTCAGGAAGGGGTAGGCATTTATTTGGATAATGCTTCTGTTACCGCAGAACCGACCTTTTTTCGGTTTGAATATGAGGAAACCTATAAGATTATTGCCCCACGTTGGGATCCATTTGATTTTGAGGTGGTGTACTATGAACCATGCACGGACAGGCTTTATGAAGTTGCTATCGTGGCAAGACAAGAGGAACGACGGGTCTGCTTTTCGTCTGCTGCTTCCACGCAAATCATCCAGGCCTCTACTGAAGATCTCATGAATAACGAGATACGGAATAAAGAAATTCGGTTTATCTCACGAGAAAACTATATCATGTCGCATAGGTACAGTATTAACGTCAAACAGTTCTCTCAAACGGTTGACGCCCATTCGTTTTATGAACGTTTGAATGACTTTGCTTCTTCAGAAAGTCTCTTTTCGCAAGTACAACCCGGCTTGTTGGAGGGTAATATTTCTGCCGAAAGTGAAGAAGAAGGGGTATTGGGTTATTTTGAGGTAGCCGCAGTTACGGAACAACGTCTGTACTTTAATTATGCAGATCTCTTTCCTGATGAACCTCTACCGCCATATCCTATTACTTGTGAAACCCCAGGTAATCCACCCTTGTATTCCAGAGGCTACCATTGTGCGAGCTTTGGTGTTTGTGACGGGGATTGCGAATCCCCTTTGATAGAAGCAATTTTGGCAGGCGTTATCGCCTATGCCGATACCAATGCTGGAAATGGTAACCGGCCGTATTTTACATGGGCCAGAGCCTGCGGGGATTGCACGGAACTAGGAAGTAACGTAGTACCTGAATTTTGGACAGAGGAGTGATATGAAACGAATTGCAGTATTTCTGGTATTTCTTTTGCTTTCCTGTGTAGAGGAAGTAGAGCTATTTATTAGTGGTAGTACAGAAACACAAGATGTCTTGGTGGTGCAGGCAATGCTCACGGATGAACCTGATTTTCATGAAGTACTTCTTAGTCGATTAGATACCATAACGGATTTGGAAATCGATTCCGTATTTAATCCTTTTGTTCCTAACAGGATCATTAATCGTGACCTGGTATCCTGGGAAGAAAATGCGGTTGTGACCATCGAGGATTCCAATAATGCTACTTACGATTTTGTTGAGGCAGAGGCGGGCAGGTACCTGTCTGTAAACCAATTTGCAGCCCAGCCCGGAATAGGATACCGCTTACGTGTAAGGACCAGCGATGGTGCTGAATTTGTTTCTGAAGAAATGCAGATAGAAGGTGAAGCTACAATAGACAATATAACTGCGGAACGCACAATTTCGGACACTGGGGTTGAAGGAGTGGGTATATTTATTGACAATCAAAGTATACAGGGAGACACCGGGAACCTACGATTTACTTACGATGAGACCTATAAGATCATCGCGCCTCGATGGGTACAACTGGAATACGTACTTACCGATTATGATCCTTGTGCGCTACCGGTGGTTACCTATAATCTGGAACGTGTGCCGCGTGAAGAAGAAGCACGAGTCTGTTTTCGCACGGAATCCTCCAATACGGTAATCCTAAATGACACAGGTTTGGGAGATAACGATTTGGAACGCTTTAGGGTCCGTTTTATTAGCAAGGAAGACTACACCATAGCCAACCGGTATAGCATCGAAGTACAGCAACTTGTTACCAGCCCGGAAGCATTTGGCTTTTACGAACAATTACGAAACTTTAGTCAGAATGAAAGTGTCTTTTCTGCGGTACAGCCCGGATTTTTAGAAGGGAATATAACCGCATTGAGCGGCGGTAGTACAATTGGATTTTTTGAGGTTGCCTCAATTTCCAGGGAACGTTTTTTCTTCAATTTTGAGGAAGTGTTTCCAGGTGAACCTTTACCGGAATATCCCATCAACTGTAATCTGCAGTCTTCCCCGGAATCGCATGTCTCGTTCTGTTTTCCCGGCTTGGGCGGTGGCAGCTGTCCGCTATCTGTAATTGAACAATTGGACCTGGATTTAATAGCCTATGTGGGCCGTAATGACAATGAGATAGGCAGCTGTCCGGGACCGGATGTATATGTTTCGAAACCTTGTGGGGATTGCCGTGTATGGGGCACTAATGTGGTCCCTGAATTTTGGATTGAAGAGTAATATGAAGCGAATTGTAGTTTTTTTTGTATTTCTTTTGCTTTCCTGTGTAGAGGAAGTAGATGTTTTGATCGGCAGCGATGCGGAAATGCAGGAGGTTCTGGTCGTAGAGGCCACACTGACGGATGAGTTGAAATTTCATGAGATTACACTTAGTCGTTTAGACACCATAATGGATTTGGGAGTGGATTCTATTTTTAATCCCTTTGTGCCCGTTCGGGATATTGAGCGGGATCTGGTGCCTTATGAAGAAAACGCGGTAGTGACCATTGAGGATTCCAATGGTACTACCTACGATTTTGTGGAGGCGGAGGCAGGTCGGTATCTTTCTGTAAATCAATTTGCGGCGCAACCCGGAACGGGCTATCGCCTTCGCATTAGCACCAACAATGATGCGTTTAGTTCTGATGAAATGCGTATTGAAGGCAGTGCCACCCTGGAAAATGTTTATTTTGAGCGGACGGTCTCGAGTTCCGGGAGGGAAGGTGTTGGTATCTTTATCGACAACCAAAGGGTTGATGGAGATACCCGGAATATCCGATTCACCTATGATGAGACCTATAAGATCATTGCACCCCGGTGGGTAGAAGATGAATATTTACTTACGGACTATGACCCTTGTGCGCTACCGGTGGTTACCTATAACCTGGAGCGTATTCCAAGAGAAGAAGAAGCCCGGGTCTGTTTCCGTACGGAAGCCTCTAATACTGTAATACTGAATGATACAGGTTTGGGAGCTAATGATAACCTGGAACGTTTTATGGTACGGTTCATAAGTAAAGAGAACTATATCATTGCCAACCGGTACAGCATTGAAATACAACAACTGACAACAAGTCCTGAGGCTTTTGGTTTCTATGAGCAGCTGCGCAACTTTAGCCAGAATGAAAGTGTTTTTTCCCAGGTGCAACCGGGCTTGCTAGAGGGCAATATCATTTCAGGGAATGGAGGAACTGTGATAGGGTTTTTTGAGGTAGCCTCCCACTCAAAGCGACGGTTTTTCTTCAATTTTGAAGATGTCTTTCCCGGTGAGCCGCTACCGGACTACCCTATTGATTGTAGTTTGCGATCTTCCCCGGAATCGCATGTCTCGTTCTGTTTTACTGGCACGGTTGGTGGCACTTGTCCGCAGTCGGTTATTGAACAGGTAGACCTGGATTTGATCACCTATTATTCGCTGAATACCCTTGACATTGGTGTCTGTCCGGGACCGGATATTTACGTTACCAAACCTTGCGGTGATTGTAGGGTTTGGGGGAGTAATGTAGTACCTGAATTTTGGATTGAAGAGTAAAATGAAGAGAAGTATACTATTTCTTGTATTCCCCATCCTTTCGTGCGTAGAGGAGGTGGATGTATTGATCGCCAGTGATGCGGAAATGCAGGAGGTTTTGATTGTAGAGGCCATGTTGACGGATGAGCTGAAGTTTCATGAGATTACCCTTAGTCGTTTAGACACTATAATGGATTTGGGAGTGGATTCTATTTTTAATCCCTTTGTGCCCGTTCGGGATATTGAGCGGGATCTGGTGCCTTATGAGGAAAACGCAGTAGTGACCATTGAGGATTCTAATGGTACTACCTACGATTTTGTGGAGGCGGAGGCAGGTAGGTACCTTTCTGCAAATCAATTTGCGGCCCAGCCGGGAACGGGCTATCGCCTTCACATTAGTGCCAACGGAGATGCTTTTACCTCTTATGAAATGCGTATTGAAGGCAGTGCCACCCTGGAAAATGTTTATGCTGAGCGGACGGTCTCCGGTACCGGGGAGGAAGGCGTTGGGATCTTTATCGACAACCAAAGGGTTGATGGGGATACCCGGAACATTCGATTCACCTATGATGAGACCTACAAGATCATTGCACCCCGATGGGTGGAACGGGAATACTTACTTACCGAATACGATCCGTGTGCACTGCCGGAGGTCATTTACAACCTGGAACGTAATCCAAGGGAAGAAGAAGCCAGGGTCTGTTTCCGTACGGAAGCCTCCAATACAGTAATACTAAATGATACAGGTTTGGGAGCTAACGATAATCTGGAACGTTTTATGGTACGGTTTATAAGTAAAGAGAACTATATCATTGCTAACCGTTACAGCATAGAAATACAGCAGTTGACAACAAGCCCCGAAGCTTTTGGTTTCTACGAACAATTGCGCAACTTTAGCCAGAACGAAAGTGTTTTTTCTCAGGTACAACCCGGTTTGTTAGAAGGTAATATCACTTCGGGGAATGGAAGTACGGTGATAGGGTTTTTTGAGGTAACCTCCCAATCAAAGCAACGTTTTTTCTTCAATTTTGAAGACATATTTCCAGGGGAGCCGCTACCGGACTATCCTATTGATTGTAGTTTGCGATCTTCCCCGGAATCGCATGTCTCGTTCTGTTTACCCACCACGGTTGGAAATGTTTGTCCCCAATCCGTAATAGAACAGGTGGACCTGGATTTGATTACCTATGTTGGCCGCAATGATAACGTAATCGGGGTTTGTCCGGGACCAGATGTATATGTCTCGAAACCATGTGGCGATTGCAGAGTATGGGGCAGCAATGTTGTACCCGAATTTTGGATAGAGGAAGGAAATGAATAGAATTATAGCAATACTCGGTTTGCCATTACTTTCTTGTGTTGAGGAAGTGGAGGTGTTGATCGCCAGCGATGCGGAAGCGCAGGATGTTCTGGTGGTTGAGGCTATGCTTACCGATGAGCTGAAGTTTCATGAGATTACCCTTAGTCGTTTGGACACCGTTTTGGATCTGGAAGTAGATTCCATTTTCAATCCCTTTCTACCCACTAGAGATATTGAGCGGGATCTGGTGCCCTATGAGGAAAACGCAGTGGTGACCATTGAGGATTCTAATGGTACTACCTACGATTTTGTTGAGGCAGAAGCGGGCAGGTACCTTTCTGTAAATCAATTTGCAGCCCAGCCCGGAATAGGATATCGCCTTCGTATTAGTACCGACAATGATGCGTTTAGCTCGGATGAAATGCGTATTGAAGGCAGTGCTACCCTGGAAAATATTTATGCCGAACCGACGGTCTCAGGTACCGGGGTGGAAGGTGTTGGTATCTTTATTGACAACCAAAGGGTGGACGGGGATACCCAGAACATTCGATTTACCTATGACGAGACCTATAAGATCGTTGCGCCCCGCTGGGTACCGGATGAATATTTGCTTACGGATTACGATCCTTGTGCACTACCTGTTGTCACCTACACTCTCGAACGTATTCCAAGGGAAGAAGAAGCCCGGGTCTGTTTCCGTACGGAAGCCTCCAATACTGTGGTACTGAATGACACGGGTTTGGGAGCTGACAATAACCTGGAACGTTTTATGGTACGGTTTATAAGCAAGGAGAACTATATCATTGCTAACCGATACAGCATTGAAATACAACAGCTTACAACAAGCCCGGAGGCTTTTGGTTTTTACGAACTGTTGCGCAACTTTAGCCAGAACGAAAGTGTTTTTTCCCAGGTACAACCGGGTCTGTTAGAGGGCAACATCACTTCGGGGAATGGGGGAACGGTGATAGGGTTCTTTGAGGTAGCCTCCCAATCAAAGCGACGGTTTTTCTTCAATTTTGAGGACGTGTTTCCGGGTGAGCCGCTACCGGAGTATCCTATTGACTGTAGTTTGCGATCCTCCCCCGAATCGCATATTTCGTTCTGCTTCACCGGTGAAGTCATGGACGACTGTCCGCAGTCGGTTATTGAACAGGTGGACTTGGATATGATCACCTATTATTCTCCGAATACCCTTGACATAGGTCTCTGCCCGGGACCTGATATTTATGTTGTTAAACCTTGTGGGGATTGCAGGGTTTGGGGGAGTAATGTGGTACCTGAATTTTGGATAGATTAAAGATCAAGAATATGAGAATGTATATTATATTTTTAGTTGTTGCAGTGTTACATTATGGCACAACAGTTGCCCAATACGTCATCAAGACCGGGGAAGAACTCGAGAATCTGAAACAACTCCCCCAGGAAAAGGTATATCTCAATCATACCGGACCCCTGGTTTTTTCAGGGGAATATCTGTACTACAGTTTTTATTGCTTTAATGCACAAAACAGCCGATTGAGCAATATTAGCAAGGTAGGCTATGTGGCCCTCGTCAATGAACAAAAAGAATATATACTAGAGCAAAAAATAAAGTTGGAGCAGGGCTTGGGTCAGGGCGACTTTTTTATAAACACTGAATTACCTTCAGGGAACTACAAGCTGTTGGGCTACACCCAGTGGATGAAGAATAACGGGTTGACCCAGGTTTTTCAGGAAGATATTGTGGTCATTAACCCTTATCTCGGGGACCAATCTGCTTTGTTGGCGGAGGGGGGTACCGCAGCGACAAATGAAACACAACAAGGGTCCAATACAAAACAAGTCATAGATTCCAGTACGGTAAATTTGGCTTTCGAAAAAGAAGCGTACACCACCAGGGAAAAGGTTAACTTTTCCCTCAAAAACTACAAAGGCTATCTCGGCAATGGCGTATATACCATAAAGGTTAAAAAACGGGGCATTGCGGGCTCAGGTTTTGGCATGAATGCGATGAAATATGCGCAGGCCTATTTGGAGGTGGATAAACAGCTTGCCCTTGGTGTAGGAGACAGCCTGTTTTTGCCAGAGCAGCGTGGGGAACTATTTTTTGGTGCTGTACGAGACAAATCCAGTGGACAACCCGCACAAAATCTTCCGGTCGTAGTTTCCCTTCCGGGGAAAGAGTTTGTATTAAAATTTGCGACTACAGATCAAGCAGGTAATTTTTATACGTATTTACGCAAAGACTATAAATTATCGCAGGCCGTAATCCAAACAGAAGGGGAGGAGGAGTACGAAATTCAAGTGGGATCGCCAAAAAAGCTGGACGTTTCGGACCTAACCTTTACCAATTTTTTACTACAGAAAGAATGGGAAGCCGCAATACAAAAACGAAGTGTTTACAATCAAATAGAGAATCAATATTTTTCGCTAAAACCGGATTCCCTTTTGCTTGGGGACCCTATAGATCCTTTTGATGGGGGTATTCCGGAAACTTTTGTATTGGACGAGTATACACGATTTGCCACCTTCCAGGAAACTTTGGTAGAGATCCTGAATAATGCAGGGTACCGGAATAATCCCAATGGGAACGACTACATTCGGGTAGCTCAGGATTTTGAGAAATCCAATATAGAATACAACGATTTTCCGGCTATAGTCCTGTTTGACGGGGTGTTTATACCCAATCACGAGACGGTAAAGGAATTTGACGCCCGAAGAATCGAAGCGATACGGGTCATACAGGATCAGTTTCAATTGGCTGGTAAAGAATACCAGGGGATCCTATCGGTAGAAACTTTTGATGGGAACTATTACGACGAATACCAACAACCCAATACCATCAAGACCACCGTTGCAAAACCTTTACCAAAAAAGAACTACTACAGGCAAAATTACGGCCAGGAAGATGATCCCTATGGAAGGATCCCGGACTACCGTACGGTGCTGTTTTGGGAGCCCCATGTAGTTGTGGAAGGGAATTCGATGGATTTTACGTTTTTCACTTCAGATCTTCGGGGAGACTATGATGTTTTTCTCGATGGATTTACCTCTTATGGGAAGCCGATTTCCCTGACCTGGTCGATTACCGTGGAATAGAAAGCGAAAATTTTCTAAATAAAGCGTATTTTTACTATAAAAGTAGAATATGCTCATTAAGGTATTCGGAAGTGCGGTTTTTGGGGTGGAAGCGCAAGCCATCCCGGTAGAAGTGAATGTAGACCGCGGTATTGGCTACCATCTGGTTGGGCTGCCGGATAATGCGATCAAGGAAAGCAACTATAGAATAGCCGCTGCCTTAAAAAACAACGGCTACAAAATTCCGGGAAAGAAAATTACGATCAATATGGCACCGGCCGACCTGCGTAAAGAAGGGTCCGCCTATGATTTGACCCTGGCTCTTGGAATTCTGGCTGCTTCCGAACAAATAGCCGCTCCGGAGATCCATAACTACCTGATCATGGGCGAACTCTCCCTGGATGGTGCCGTACAACCCATCAAAGGCGCGTTACCCATTGCCATCCAGGCCCAAAAAGACGGTTTTGAAGGTTTTATTTTGCCTAAGGAAAATGTAAAAGAGGCGGCAGTGGTCGGAAAACTAAAGGTCTTTGGGGTAGACACTATTAAAGAGGTTATCGATTTTTTTAACGAAGGCAAATCCATTGCGCCAACCGTGGTAGATACCCGAAAGGAGTTTTACAATAATCTCAACTTTCCCGAATTCGATTTTTCCGATGTTAAAGGCCAGGAAAGTATC
The DNA here is from genome assembly GCA_028284665.1 of Croceivirga sp. Lineage (GTDB taxonomy): Bacteria > Bacteroidota > Bacteroidia > Flavobacteriales > Flavobacteriaceae > Croceivirga. The sequence goes on along the minus strand of JANQRG010000033.1, from coordinate 226,874 downwards.
AAACGGTGTATGGAAATTGCAGCCGCAGGAGGTCATAATATTATCCTGATCGGCCCTCCCGGCGCGGGGAAAACCATGTTGGCAAAGCGGTTGCCCTCCATTTTACCGCCCATGTCCTTACACGAAGCGCTGGAAACCACAAAGATCCACAGTGTAGTCGGGAAAGTAAACAACTCCGGCTTAATGACACAGCGTCCGTTTCGTAGCCCGCATCACACCATTTCCGATGTGGCTTTGGTAGGAGGGGGCACCTATCCCCAACCCGGGGAGATCTCTTTGGCCCATAACGGGGTATTGTTCCTGGATGAACTCCCGGAGTTTAAGCGCAGTGTTCTTGAAGTAATGCGGCAGCCTCTGGAGGACCGTGAAGTAACCATTTCTCGTGCTAAATTTACGGTTACCTATCCTAGTAGTTTTATGCTTGTAGCCAGCATGAATCCCAGCCCGGGGGGCTACTTTAACGATCCCGATGCGCCTGTGACCACATCCCCCACCGAGATGCAGCGGTATCTGGGGAAGATTTCGGGGCCTTTATTAGATCGCATTGATATTCATATCGAAGTAACCCCTGTCCCCTTTGAAAAGCTATCTGAAGACCGAAAAGGGGAGGGCAGTAAGGCCATCCGGGATCGGGTGATTATGGCCCGGGAGGTCCAAACCGATCGATTTGAGCATTTAGAGAAGATCCACTACAATGCGCAAATGAGCACCCGACTGATCCGAAAATATTGCAGGTTAGATGACAGTTCTAAAGAATTGCTAAAAACCGCAATGGAACGCTTACATCTCTCCGCAAGGGCTTATGATCGAATCTTAAAAGTCGCCCGTACTATTGCCGATCTGGAACAAAAGGAAGTGCTACAAGGACACCATATCTCGGAAGCTATACAATACCGCAGTTTGGATCGGGAAGGATGGTTGGGATAATAGGCACGAGTTACAAACTCGCGCCAGCAAGGGGAAAGGTACAAAGAATGCAAGTGATATTGCTATGGCAAATTAATTCTCAGGAATGCCTAAGCATAGAAAAAGTCTCCTCACTGTTAATTATTAATGAGAAGTTCCCTAAATCTTCGGCATTATATAATTTCCTACATTGTTCTCCAGAGAAACGAAAAAGCTCATTCAAATAAGGAAATTCCTTACTAATTTCTTTCTCCTTAGTTTTGACGTAAGAATTATAAAAAAAGAAATTAGAAGGAAATAAGTTTTCGCTACTGTACCAATCGATGAAATACCTTAGAGTATCACTGATTTCAAATTTAATTTTTCTTAAAGCAATGTAATTTTCATCTTTTTTTGATTCCATACTTTTTTTATAATCAATAGCAAAATTCATCAAATAGTAAAACTTCATACAATTTTGATTGAACGAATGGCATTTCATTTTAGCAATTGTATTGAATTTATTTTCCAATGTGTTATCATTTTTTTCCACCTCTTTGAACTCTTTAGCCATTTTTTCAAATGAAATACTGTCTTCTGATTTGGAATGACAACCCTCAAAATCAATCTCATCATAGTACTTCTCCTGTTCAATATCATTTCTGATAATACTATACGTATAACTTTTTAATTCAGATTCTGACGCCAATCTAAGAAGCTCTACATCAGTATGGTCATTAGTAAAGAATACCTTACAATAGAGAAGTAATTGAATAAATATTACATCCAATGTGTCTTCTTCTTGATTTTTGTTCAAAAATAATTTCAATGAGGAAATAGCGCCTTTAGGGTCATCCAAACAAAGTTTTAAAACTGCTTCAGTGTTATGGTGAAATTTACCTAGCTTAACCCCAACCTTGTTTAAGTATTTATCTGCTTTAGAATAACTTCGGCTATATATTAGACTAATTACAACAATATAGTAATCAATAGATTTCTTTTTTAGGTGTCTGATTTTTAGAAACTGGGTGATTAAAGTTGAATAAAACAAGGCACCATGAATATAGATTGAAGTTTGTATTGAAAAATTGAATTTTTGTGATGATAGACTTTCTCTTACAAAATCAAACAAACTATTAAATTGAAAAAAATAACTAAACGTTAGTTTAGATGCCTGCTTGAAAAGTAAATTCTCAGAAAGTACTAGTGAATAACCCAAAAAGGTGATAGCAGATATTATCAGCATTATTATTAAAAACAGTGCCTTTTCATTAAAAACAGTTACCGTCCAGAATCTAATTGCACGATATGGATTAGAAAAAACACTTATAAGGAATAAAAAAGATACAACGACCAAGTAATAACCTATAGATAAAGAGTAGTAATTATCAAAACCATAGTTGAAAAATATGGGTATTGTAAGTGCTGTAACTATTAGGATAAACCCTAATTGAAAAGTTTGAAACGAATAAACACTTGACAAAGCTACTAACTGATTAAAAGATGTTAACTTTTTGATTTTTAAATGATAGAGAATCATTCCATAGTTTAACGGATAAAGACACACATTTAAAAGGACGTTAGAGATAAAAAATGGGATACTTCTATAACCACCTTTTTCATAAGCCTGTTTGATTACATATAAGGAAATTTTATCGCCTGTATTAAACTTCTTATATGTAGACTTAGCTTGAAATAGCGAATAAATTGCAAAAGCAATAATTAGAAAAAATAAAATTATTAACACCATTGAATTAAGCATCAAAAGCCAAAAATAGCCTGTTCAAATAACTATTTCAAACGTAAAGCAATCAGAAAGTTCATCAATGTTGTTTTTGAACATTTCCAATGTTTTTAGCTTTATAATGAAACTGTAAGTACCCCTTAAAACCACTACAATCCAAATTGTAATATGACCTTAGGTATAAAGTAACAAAATTTGATTATAGACAAATATGGCTAAACTAAAAAAGACAAAAAGCAAAAACTTACCACGGTGGTTTAGGTTGTTGCGTTACGGCTTCGATTGTATGTAGTATCATGTTCTAATGCCACTTGGACAAAAGAACGACCCATTTATGGATGAGTTTAAAGAATAATATTAATGTAAATGGTATTATTCTACAATTTCAAACCTATGTGCTACGACCTTGTGGACATAATCGCTGTTATCATTTTCATCATCATAATATAAATCTACTTTTTCAACAACAAAAGTCGTTTCGTCTTCCCATTTCACATTCCCATAAGAATCTTGGACAACTAGCTTTTCTTCTAAAATATTTCCTACTTTTTCCATTATGCACAGTTCATTACAACCATACCCTCCACTTAAATCATAATTTGTCGTTATTACATACCTTCCGGTTGGAGAGAAATAAGGAGTTCCGCAAATTTGTTTTTTTTGACCATTTTCTCTGTTTATCAAATATTCCGATCCTCCTTCATAAAAAGCTTGACTCACCAAGTAGAAACGCTCTTTTTCAAAATAATCGACCAGACTAAATGATCCTCCCTCTGTTGTATAGTCGCTTACGTCTCCATCCCTAAAAACTCTATTATTTTGGTAATCAATTTCTAATTCTAAAAAGATTTTATCACGTTTAGCCAAGCTGGAATACTTTTCAAGAAGATGTTTTTCAATTGCTTGATCTCGTTCATAGAAGTTATCGAAATCAGCCGTAATTGCCTTGTACTTGTTAATGTATTCTATAGAACTAATATCTTCTGCAAGAGTAACCGTATATTCAAAATCACCATTATTGTTGATTACGTTGACCAAAGAAGATTCTTTGGACTTACTGTCCTCAAAGAAATATCTTCCCAAAATAAATGCACATATAAGTAGGATTAGAAATAAAAAAGCTCTAAGTTTTTCATGTTTATTCCACGTAACAATACTAATGATTGCAATTATCGCAGCAATAAGACTAATACTTTCTATGTAAGTCATTCTTGTAATGAGAATAATCATTTTGTTGTAATTACCGCTAGCTTACTTGTTCAAAATAGTTATAAAGCATCAGAATAATGCTAAAACAGGAAAATTGAGATGAAAATGACTATTCCATTTTTGGATAAAAGTTAAGAATCCAGATTTCCAATTTCATACTCCATATCATTGACCAACGTTAGTTTAGCTCATTCCAATCTATCCATATGTCTCACCTGTTTTAAAATAGCCCTTGCCAACTATTTTATACGTGCAAGGGTCTAATTCAACCTCAACAAAGAAATCGTACAGGTCATAAAGACTGAATTTTTTGTCCAGTTTAATTTGATGGGTCAGAAAGGTGCAGTTTTGCCAAAGATTATTCCATTGCTCGGCTTGATCCAGCATCATATATTCTTAAAGACCCATTCAATAAAAATAGTGCTTTGTATTTACAGATTCTGCTAGGCAACGTCAGAATAAATTTTCTTGAGTGGAGCTAAAAAACTATTTTGCTCAAATCTTTCTCCATGAAAATATCCAGTAGTTCTGATTACCCAAGTAACCTTAATGAATTGATTGAAGAGGCCTATGGCTCACTGGAACAGTTAGCTGAGGTTTTGAATTTGGGTATTGAAATGCTGTTCTATTTAGAGGAGGATACCTTTGATCGCAAGGATGTTCAGCATGTAGCTTCTGCGATTAGATTGGTCTGTGAAGTAATAAGGCAGGGCGACTAAAATTCTTGCCCATCTTTTATTTTAGCATACTCTTTAATTCCCCTTTTTCAGTTAACAATAGTATCAATAACGTTGGCAAGTTTTTCCCCTAACATCTTTGTTCCAAAGTGAAAGCCCATTTTGATTACTTCTTTTTCACAGACCTCATATATCAGCTTGACCTTGTCCCAACCACCTTTGATTTTGAGTTTGGCATATAGTCGTTTAATCCTATCAAACCCTTGTTTCATTGTTAGCTTAGAAATATCATCTTTCAATCCTTCGGCTTCAACTATCAACTCATCATCATCTTCAAATCCAGCTTCCTTTAAGGCTAAAATTGATTTGGTGATAACATTGCTAATCAGAATTTGTCTAGGGGTATCAAACGCTTTCTTATCGGCATCATCCTCTACAATTTCAAACCAATCATCAAATTCATCCTCGTACTGGCCACTTATGCTATCGGTAGGGTGTATTTCTATGTTGTTGTTGCCCTGTAAAATCGAAAGCCAACTACTCATAATCTTTAATACAGAATCCGCAACAGTTTCCTGCCTGATAGGTGCTATTGAAACATGGTTTTTTGGAGCATAATCTATTTTATAGGTAATTTTATTACCATTACTGGTATTCAAGTTTGGGTCACTTACTTTAAAAAAGAAATTGGAGTTACCTCCCAAGCCAACTACACTTAAACACAAGTTGGCATCTTCATCAACTCTTATAATATCATTATTTCCTTTAACAACCTCCCTAATCTTTTTATAGGTGATGGATATATTTTGTTTTAAGGCAAGTGGCAATTTGTAATAGTCAACCATACATGTATTTTAACAACAAAGTTAATTTTTTAACCTCCTAATTCCTAGTTGGGTTATCAGGAGTTATCAACCATTAATTCCTCGTAATGAAGCCATTAACCATTTTTGTTCTATTAACTTGACCGCTTAAATGATGATTAAATAAGTATGTGCAAATCCGTTGGAATGTTTAGAGGATTTGAATTCATCCGTGCCAATTCTAGGCTATGCCCTAAATGTGATACAATTGGGGATGTCGAAGCGGGTTAGATCCATGAAATACCGAAGTTTGGATCGGGAAGGCTGGTTGGTGTAGTGGCAAATAACAAAATCTAAATTCCACCTACAAAACCAGAAGTACGAAATACGAAATTGGAAGTGTGAATTACAGGAAAATAAAACAATTTAAACCCAAACACCAAACACCAAACATCAAACACCAGAAATATCATGCTGAGCGTACCTGCCTGCCGGCAGGGTCGAAGCACCAAATACCAAGGACTGAACAATCAACACCTAACAGGTATCACTCAGTAGTTGACACTTGAACTTGAATTGCATTTCTGGATTTTGAGTTTTGAGATTTGGAATTTCTATTCCATTTCCCTATGGCAGAAACTGGCGGTAGCAGGGCCCTCTACCCCATAAACCCACTTAGCCTGTAGTTGGAAAAACTTACCTGTATTACTTCAATAGATTTTCTTTATTTTTAAAGGGTTCTTGTTAAAAACACCGAAATATATAATAATCACCGGATTAATGGGTTTACTATTCAAACGTCCTATGACATCCCGGATCTGGACGAAAGCTACTTTTGCACATGTACCTGTTTAAAGTCTTCGCTGATGTGGCGATCCTGTTTTTTTTCCTAATTGTTCTGATGGTAAGCGGCAATGACACTGTTACAACCACGCATTCTTCAATAACAACCTTCGATGAAAATGGCGATACCTCGCTAAAACCTAACACTAAAGTTGTAGATAAAAAACTGCAGGTAGCGCTGCAACAGGCCATTGATTCGTATTTCAATACCGCGATAGCCTCCGGGGAAGTTGTGGGGGCCGGTGTAAGCATCGTACATGGAGAACAAGTCCTCCTGGCAGATGGATTCGGAATACGAAATAGCCGTACAGGCAAAAAGGTAGACGGGCAAACTGTCTTCCGATTGGGCTCACTTTCAAAGGGATTTACAGGGGTGCTTGCCTCGGATCTAAAGTGTGAAGGAAAGTTGACCTGGGAAGACCGGGTCAGTGATTGCATTCCTGAGTTTGAGTTAGGAGATCGGGAGAATACGGATAACATCACCCTGGCCCATTTGTTATCACATACCTCGGGAGCACCCTATCACAGCTACACCAACCTGGTGGAGGCCGGGCTATCCCTGGACAAGATCGCCAGCCGATTTGTTTCCGTGGAGCCCATATGCAAGCCCGGGGAAATGTATAGCTATCAGAATGCGTTATTTGCACTTTCCGGGGAGATAATGGAGCGGGTTACCGGGGAGGCGATCACAACATCCCTGGAAGAACGCTTTTTCAAACCGCTTGAAATGTGCGCCACCACCATGGACTTTGATGCGCTCAGAAAGACAGAGAACAAAGCCAAACCCCATGTAAAATCCCGGCGTGGATGGAGATCCGAAAGGCTCACCAACTCCTACTATAATGCCGTTGCTGCCGGGGGCATTAATTCGAACGCCGAGGATATGGCCAAATGGATGCAGCTTTTGCTCGGTCACCGTCCCGATATAATGACTGGCGAAGCGGTACAGGAGGCTTTTACGCCATTAATTAAGATCCCCGGACGACACAAGTACTATCAACGCTGGCCCGGGCATACGGCCTCGTATTACGGTTTTGGCTGGAGGATCCACACCTACCGCACAGATAGCTCAGAGGTGGAAAGGACCCTATGGCACCATGGGGGAAGTGTTAACCACTTCCGCAATGAAATAGCCCTCTTTCCCGGGGAAGACCTGGGTATTTGTGTACTGCTGAACAACCCATCCAGGATAGCCCAACGAGTGATCACTGACCTTTACAATATCATTCAGGAGGTCTTTCGGACCCATACAAGCGCAACGGCTCTGGATCAGTCGGTGGTCAGCTCCCAACCTCCAGGACCAGCGGGTACGTGAACCCAATAAGCTCCTGCTTGTCTATCCCCAAAAGGAAAGCAATTCAAGGGCATTATATCTCCGAAACCATCCAATACCGCAGTTTAGATCGTGAGGGGTGGTTGGGGTGAGTGGCAAATGACAAAATCCAAATTCCACGTACAAAACCAGAAGTACGAAATACGAAATGGGAAGTTCGAATTACGGAAAAATAAAACAATTTAAACCCGAAACCCGAACAATCAACACGCATCACTCAGTGGTTGAAACCTGAACTTGAATTGCATTTCTGGATTTTGAGTTTTGAGATTTGGAGTTTCTATTCCATTGCCCTTGGTTGGGATGTAGTATGCATAACATTTAGAAGACTACCAGTTGTACGTGTCTGCCATCCATAGGCTGAGCAGCAACTTCGTACGGAAGATGGGAACAGGTTTTGGGTAATGGATATAGGATTCTGGTACTTTTACGTCGGATAGGGGACGAACTTGTCCTGAATACAGTATTCCGAATACTCCTGGTTTTGCCGATCTCCCCTTATGCCTTAGCATTGCACCAGGATTTCTATTTTTTCTGGAAAAGAAGATGATTAAAAAATCAGCCCATGAAAACAAAAACAATCGTAAACCTTTTATTAACGTGCTTTTTTTTACTGGCAATTCACAATGGTGTAAGTGCGCAAACCGAAGATGATTCCCAAATTGATCAACTTTATGAAAAATTCCGTAGCAGTTTCCAGAACCAGGATGCGGACCTGTTTGCCTCCTTGTACCTGGAAGAAGCGCAATATTTGATCTTTGATGGTGCAATTGGTAATGGGCGGAAAAACTTTGTTCCTAGCACCAGGTCCTTTTTGGATGAAATCAAAAAAAAGGGAGATGCTCTGGACATCAGGTTTCAAATTGAGAAAAGGTTTTTCTCCGATGACAAAACCATGGCGACAGACGTGGGGTATTTTCTTTTTGAGAGAAAGGGAGCTGAGGAACAAGCTGACGTTAGTAAAATGGTAAATGTATTTGTAAAAAGGAATGGGAAATGGAGATGGTTGGTTGATATGAGCAGTAATGCGCCCAGAGAAATGTTCAAATCCAATAAAACCGTGGAGAAAATGGAGTAAAAAAAGGATTTTCTTTAAAAAAATTCGTTTAACCTTGTACCGTTCTGCGAAGGCCACGCCAAAGGCTAATAAACCTATGGTAGAAACTGGCGGTAGCAGGGGTTGCCTTTTAGGTCATTTTGATCTAATTTTACACCCCTGCTGGTTCCCGAAACGAATTACTGCCCCCTCTCCTTAAGAATATAATTGTAAATAAACTTGTTATTAGGTATTTCCTAGATCGTGGAAAATTGGAGGTAAAGTACATACGTGATAAACGTGTGACACTTACTATTGAATACTGCCCAATTCTATACATCTTTCTTTTTGTTGGTTGAATAACAGCTCGTTTTACAAAAACTTGGTATTCTTGAAAGGAGAATCTATATTTAGTCTCCCCCGACAGAGCAAGCCGAAAATGGTAAATAAGTAAAAGAGGTATCACACGGTTATTTTACTCGTTCGATGTACATTTTTGAAAGTGCAGTTATACTTTTCAAATAATATAGAATGTAAAACAATTATGAAGCAAAAAATTTTAGTCGCGGATGATGAACCTGATGTATTGGAAATAATAACCTACAATCTTAACCAAGCGGGCTTTATTACTGAGACAGCTAAAGATGGTGAGGAATTTCTCAATAAGATGGAGTCTTTCCACCCAGATTTAGCACTTCTTGACATATCGATGCCTTTTATCGATGGAGTTGAAGCTTGCAGAATAATAAGAAGTCAAAAAAAATTCGATGACGTAAGGATAATATTTTTAAGTGGTAGGCATGAGGAATACAGCAAGATAGCGGCATTGGATGCTGGTGGAGATATGTACATAAATAAGCCCATAAGACCTAGGTTGTTGGTAACGTATGTAAGAACAGAATTGAGGAAAAAAAGAGTTCGTGGGTTAAAACTACCTAGCTATGAGGAAGAGTATATTCCAATTACCGTCAATCCTGTATTCAGAGCGAGAAGTTTTGACCCTAAAACAAATTATTGTTTTATACTAATGCCTTTTGGTAAAAAATGGTCCAATCGTGTATTAAAAAAATTGAAGGAAATAATGAATGAATACAATTATAAGGTTAAAAGAGCAGATGATTTATATGGTCATAACATCTTGGAAGATATATGGATTGCAATAAACGAAGCTTCAATTATAATTGCAGATATAACATCAAAGAATGCTAATGTTATGTACGAAATCGGTATTGCCCATACCCTAGGTAAAAATGTTATCCTTCTAACTCAGTCAACTGACGATATTCCTTTTGATTTTAAGCAGTATAGACATATCGTTTATGAAGACAATGCAGATGGCTTCCAAATATTAGAAGAAAGTCTGCCAAAGTATTTAGAAAAAATTATTACCTGATTAAATTGTAATATTGTAACTGCTATTATCGGGGCATTAACGGGTGTAGTCATGACTTTCTTATTCGCTAATTAACTTTTTTGCTTTTCGTACCATACCCAAAGAAACATCGATAATTTGGCTGTATTCCTCAATGATTGCCCTTGCTTTAAGCGTTTCACCACTTTGGGGATTTGTCCAATGCGGTTTCAGGCTATTCGTTAGAACCCCTTGCACGACCTTTATAAGTGCCTTTTGCTCTGGGAATCTCTTGGGATGCCAATACCGTAGTTGGTTCAATTCCAACTTTGCGATGGCCCCACCAAATACGGATAAATGTGCCTTCGGAGTAAAAGAAAAGCGTGAGAAAGTCCGAAGTTTTACCTGCATGTTTTGGGCAAGAATTCTATAATGCAACTCAGCCCTTAAAAACAACCAAATAAAGCTTCAAACCAAAACCATAACCCCATCAAAAAAACGTAACTTTAGGGTATGCATTTTATGTATCACTATTTTAGCCGGTTTGGAAACCTTTCAAAGGCCAATATGGAGTTTTTGCTGTCCTTGATCAGTGAAGGGGCACTGTCCAAAGGCGAAAAATTGATTGCAGCCCATCAAAAGGTAGACAGCATCTATTGTGTGGAGGAAGGCTTTCTACATTATTATTCGTACTCCGAATTTGGCGACAAAGTCACCTTAAATGTGGTCGGGCCCAATACCTGTTGGACGGATCTGGAGAGCTTTTATAACCAGCTACCCACTACCGGGGAATGTGTAGCGCTCACCCCTGTAAAGTACTATAAATTAGAGCGATCCGATTATATGCGTATCAAATCGGAAAATCATGAAGTAAGCGAGCTTATCCATACGATTACCGAACAAATCCTCTCGGCAAAAGTCATTGAAGCCAATAACCGATCAAAAATGACTGTTGAAGAACGCTATTTGCAGTTACTACAAAACAACCCGGCCCTGGTACAGCAAGTGCCTGTGGCCATTATAGCGTCTTTGTTAGGAACCTCCAGAGAAACCCTGCACAGGATCAGAAGGCGACTTGCCGTTGCCTGAGGTTTCCTGAGAATGTGTCAATTGACACTCTTTTTTTCGAGATCAGTTTTGAACTTTATCTATACGTAGAACAGATAACTTTCAAAAATTGTAAGTCATGAAAAAAATAGTACAACTTCTGGCACTGATCCTGCCAATATTCGTTCTGGGACAGGGGACCGCCAAAAAATTCGAGAATTCCATTCAACTATCCGAAACCAAAGAAAAGGTTTGGAAGGCAATGACGGATTTTTCCACATTTAACATATGGGATAACTATGTGGTGGATGTACGCTGCCCCGAACTTAAAAAGAATCAAAACTGCCAGGCCATCGTGGGCGCAGGAGAGATCCTTGAGGTAGCAATTGTAGAATACGATGAAAATGAATCCTATACCGTCCGATACAAGCTCTCCTCGGGCAATGTATTCATAGAGCGTAGATTAAGCGCGAATGCACCTTTGGAACTTACGGAAACGGTCTGGTATAAAGGACTCTCCAAAAACACTTTTGAAAAATACAAAGGGGCTTCTTATGCAGATACCTTAAAAACACGATTGCAACGGTTTAAGGCATTTGTTGAAAGTGATACGACAAAAGAAGGGCGTTAGATCACTTTCAAATTTGCTTTGAGTCCCTGGATGATCCCCAAAATATATTTCACGGTATCGTCCAAATAATGGGTAATGGCTACGTGGGGTATCCGGATATTGGTGAACCCGTTTTTAAAGGAATGCATCGCCTCCTCTAAATCGTTAATGGCCTGTTCGTGGGTAATGTTGCGGTACTCCGTTTCAACGTCAATATTCAATTTTACCCTGGAAATGGCGATGTCTACGGATCTCTGGCCATCCCACCATTCCAGCATCGGGTGGGCCCCGGCATCCTTAAGCGCGTAGAAGAGCTGAACAGCTTCTTTAGGAGTGTTATTTTCCGCCATTACCTTTTCTACTAGGCGCCGGTGTCGCTCACATAAAGCAACGCCAAGAGTTTTAGCGGTATGATAGCCTAGTTCCGGGTCAATGGGTGTATTACAATCGTTGCATGTCATCAATGTAGGTCAGTTATGTCAATGTTAAGATTTGGGACTATTATAACTTTAACAATTCCGGATTCGTATGACCCTTCGATGTATGACACCCCACTTTTAGACGAAATGCATTTTTTTAGACGAAATACACGCCCGGCCGATCCAGAAAGTGTATTTTTCCGGTGAAAGGTAGTTGTCATGTTTAAAAACTCAGGTCCCGGAATATTGGTGGCTGCGGCATTTATTGGCCCGGGTACTATCACAGCCTGTACCATTGCCGGGGTAGGGTTTGGGTATGCGTTATTATGGGCGATGCTATTGTCTGTAGTAGCTACTATTTTTCTACAGGAAATGGCAGCCCGGGTGGGTCTGGTCACTCGGAAAGGATTGCCCGAAGCCATTAAAGGGGTAGTATCGTCCGCCTGGCTTCGAAACAGCATCATCGCCACTGTACTCTTCGCCATATTGATTGGAAATGCCGCTTATGAAGGCGGAAATATTGGGGGAGCGGTACTAGGGCTTGAAGCCGTATTTGGTGCCACCTATGTTACCTGGTTCCCCTGGGGCATTGGGGCAATTGCCTTTGCTATCCTGTGGCTAGGGAGTTACAAAACCCTGGAAAAGGTGTTTCTAGGGCTTATTTTTTTGATGAGCTTATCCTTTATCCTTACCGCGGTATTAACGCGACCCAATCTTTTGGAAGTTGCGAAAGGCCTTTTTATTCCAAGGCTCCCGGAACAAGGATGGTTAACCGTGTTGGCATTGGTAGGAACCACTATTGTACCCTACAACCTGTTCCTGCATGCCTCCCTGGTTCAGGAAAAATGGAAGGCTGCGAAAGACCTCAGAAAGGCCAGGATAGATACCCTGTTAGCAGTGGGATTAGGTGGAGGTATTTCGATGTGCATCATTATTGCGGCTAAAGCAATACCCACCCAGGAAGTAAGTGGGGTGCTAGATCTTGCCATGGGATTAGAACCCTTATTGGGACAGGCATCCAAAATTTTCCTTGGGATTGGTCTTTTTGCTGCGGGAATTACCTCATCGATCACTGCACCCCTGGCAGCAGCCTATGTGGCGAATAGCAGTTTTAATTGGAAGGCCAAACGGAAGGACCTACGGTTTCGAGCAGTTTGGATAGTGGTACTACTGCTTGGCGTGGGTTCACTTTCGCTGGATTTTACGCCCATTGAGATCATTAGGTTTGCGCAGATCGCCAATGGCGTTTTACTTCCGGTAATGGCAGTATTGCTGGTAGGGATAACCAATAATAACCGAATAATGAAAGGGTATAAAAACACCGTGGTCCAGAATGGAATTGGGGTGTTGATAATATTGCTTTCACTACTGTTGGGCATAAAAAGCATCTTAAAAGTAGTAGGCGTAGCATAAACGATGGTCAAAATAATCGACATAAACTGTGATGTTGGGGAAGGAGTAGGAAATGACGCGGAACTGCTTCCTTTGGTCACTTCCTGTAATATCGCCTGCGGGGGGCATACCGGTGATGAAGCCTCTATACGGGCCACCATCCGGTTAGCCAAAAAACACAAGGTGAAGATCGGAGCGCATCCCAGCTACCCCGATAAGGAAAATTTTGGCAGAAAAGTAGTGTCGATAGCTGCCCCTGAGTTACAGCAAAGCCTTGAAGAACAGCTTGAGACTTTTGCCAGGATTATCGAAGAAGAAGAAGCCCACTGGCACCACATCAAGCCGCATGGCGCGTTGTACAATGTAGTGGCAAAAGATGATGTATTGGCCACCGTATTTCTGGAAGCGGTTACGGCGTATACATCGGGTAGGTATATGTATGCCCCTCCCGGCTCCCGTATTGCCCAAATTGCGATCAATTCCGGATGTAAAATTCACTTTGAGGCCTTTGCGGACCGCAACTACAATAAGGATCTAAGCCTGGTGTCCCGAAAGTTCGAAAATGCAGTAATTACATCCCCCAAAGCAGTTTTGCAGCATTTACGCAGGATGGTTTTAGAAGAAAAAGTAAAAACGATTTCCGGAGAAGTGCAGCCCATTCAAGCCGATACTTTTTGCGTTCATGGAGATACTGCTACTGCATTAGAAATATTAATGTATCTTCATGAGGAATTACCAAAATATAACATTCAACCTTTAAAGTGAGCCAGTTCCCCATAACGCTTAAACCTTTTGGAAAGAATGCGATACTACTAGAATGGCCGCAAAGGGTAGATGAAGCCATATTACTTGACATTTTAGCCTATCAACGTTTTCTACAAACCCAGTTGAAAGACTCCTGGGAGATGGTACCGGCCTATAATTCCCTTACCTTAATTCAAATACATACCCATTTTGACCAGGACAAGTTGGTAAAACAACTTTTGCAGTGGTATGGGGAGGCGAGAGAAGCGATTAGGTTGCAACACTACCTCTGGAAAATTCCGGTATGTTATGTTGCGGAATTTGCAATGGACTTAAATGCGCTAGCGGAAACCTTAGGACTATCCGCGGAGGCGCTAATTGAACAGCATACCTCATACGCCTATACCGTTTACGGGATCGGTTTTTTGCCGGGTTTCATGTATCTCGGGGGACTGCCAAAAACACTAGAAGCACCAAGGCGGAAAACGCCAAGGCTCCATGTTCCCAAGGGCTCTGTGGGCCTGGCAGCAAAACAGACCGGGATCTATCCGCAGGATTCCCCGGGGGGCTGGAATATCATTGGGAGATGCCCCGTTCCTATGTTCAATGCTAACAGCGAAAACCCTTGTTTTGTAAATGTGGGGGATAAGGTGCAATTTGTTGCTATCGAAAAGGCTGAATATGAGCTTCGTAAAATTGAAGCCGAGGTAGGCATTTACACCCCTCAAAAACAAGATTTCCATGCTTAAGGTGATTTCCCCCGGATTTTATACTACCATTCAGGATTTAGGAAGAATGCACTGGCGACATAAAGGCGTTCCGGTTTCGGGGACTATGGACGATTTGGCAAGGCATCATGTGAATGCCTTATTGGAGAATGCACCTGGCGCTGCCGTTTTGGAAATTACGATGACGGGACCTCAAGTAGTATTTGAAGCCGAAAGCTATATCTGCCTTGCCGGGGCAGACCTTTCGCCAAGTTTAAACGAAACGCCCATTCAAAACTACCAGGTGTATAAAGTGGTAGAAGGGGATACCTTATCTTTTGGAAGATTGACCAAAGGGTTTCGGTCCTATTTGGGGATTAAAGGGGGTTTCCAGTCCGAAATGGTGTTAAACAGTGTTTCGCAATATGTTCCGTTGACCAAACAAAAAAAGATCGCTGAAGGGGAAGAACTTTTGTATCATCCGGTGAAACAATTTGAACCCAGGATCTCCCAAATAAAGACCGAACACTATCTGGAAAGCAAGGATATTGAAGTGACCTTTGGCCCGGAGATCGATATTCTAAGCCCGTCACAAAAGGAGAAGTTATTTGAATTGAAGTTCACGGTAGCCAAAGAAAATAACCGCATGGCCTACCAGTTAGAAGAAAAAATAGGGGAGCACTCCCACAGTATGCTAACTTCGGCAGTTTTACCGGGAACGGTGCAAATGACCCCGGACGGACAGCTAATAGTTTTGATGAAGGATGGGCAAACTACAGGAGGATATCCCAGACTATTACAACTATCGGACCTAGCTATCGCCATTTTAGCACAGAAAAAATCGGGGGATACGATTAGATTTAAGCAGTCCTAAACCTTATGATATACAGCTTCAAAAGGGATACGGAACCTTGGGCCGTAAACTCCTTTCTCCTCCCGTATACCACAGGCAATCACCATATTGATTTCAGCACCTCTGGGCAATTTCAGCAGTTTTTTCACCCTTAGCGTGTCACTGCCTTCCATAGGGCAGGTATCATATCCTATAGCGGCCATACTGATCATAAAGTTCTGTGCTGCTAATCCTGCACTTTTGTGGGCTACTACTCTCAGATCGGAATGTCGGACCTGGCGATAAACAGGCCGGAATATGCCCAATACCTGAAACAAAAGATATTTGATCCATCCGAATACGCCAAGGACATCAAAATACACGGTAGGGATAAGTTTCTGATAGTAGTTGAGGACCATCTTTTCACGTTTGTTGTAGTCCTGAGGCGTTTTGTTTTTAAAGCTTTCCTTCAAAAAGGAAAGATTCGATTGAGCGCGTTCTCGCCATAGATCCCTTCGGGTCACCACAACCACCATTTGTTGCGCGTATTTGGCCGCATTTTGCCCCAGACATGCGGTAACCATCCCATCTAAAACAGTTTTATCGGTAATATGGTAGAATTCCCATAGCTGGAGATTGCTGCTCGTTGCTGCCAGGGTAGCATTCCGGATGCATTCCTCAACTTTTTCGGTAACCAAAGGTTCCTCCTTAAAAACCCGCACCGATCTTCTATAGGCGATCGCTTGGGAAACAGTTTTTTCCATAGCCGGCAAAGATAGTAGTTACAGCTTTCTATTCCTGCGAATTTAATTGGGTATTGGATAAAAAACAGAGATAACTGTTTTACAAACAGGAGGTTACTTATTTTTTTGCCACAATGGATTTAAACAGGGATAAAGTGTTAAAAACCTATGGTATTGGAATGATTTATCTTTGAAAGCTAAAGAAAATCGAACATACCACCTCGCTAAGGGAATTTTTTTCAATGGAATTGAATAAATACAGTAAAAATGTGACCCAGGATCCTACACAACCAGCCGCTCAGGCCATGTTGCACGCTATTGGGTTAAGTGAAGAAGATCTAAAAAAACCACTAATAGGAATAGGGAGCACAGGTTATGAAGGAAATCCTTGTAATATGCACCTGAATGAACTATCGGACTACGTCAAAGAAGGCATTCGGTCCAAGGATTTGGTGGGGCTTATTTTCAATACGATCGGTGTTAGCGATGGTATCTCAATGGGTACCTATGGGATGCGCTACTCGCTTCCATCCCGGGATATCATTGCGGATTCCATGGAAACGGTGGTGCAGGCCATGAATTACGATGGCTTGGTCACGGTGGTGGGATGTGATAAAAATATGCCGGGAGCGTTAATGGCGATGATCCGATTGAACAGGCCCTCGGTATTGGTATATGGCGGTACTATTGCTTCCGGTTGTCTCAATGATAAAAAACTGGATGTGGTAAGTGCCTTTGAAGCATGGGGAGAAAAAGTAGCCGGTACCATCAATGAAGAGGAGTACAAAGCGGTGATTCAGAACGCTTGTCCGGGAGCAGGTGCTTGCGGGGGAATGTATACCGCCAATACCATGGCTTCTGCTATTGAAGCTCTGGGCATGGCCATGCCGTATAATTCTTCAAATCCTGCAACCGGAACCGAAAAAAAAGAAGACTGCATCGCTTCAGGGAAAGCATTGCGATATCTCCTGGAAAAGGATATTAAACCCTTAGATATCATTACTAAAAAATCGCTTGAAAACGCATTGCGATTGATTACGGTATTAGGAGGTTCCACGAACGCAGTTTTACACTTTTTGGCCATTGGAAAGGCAGCTGGGATTGACCTGACATTAGAAGATTTTCAACGCATCAGTGATACTACACCCTTTTTGGCCGATCTAAAGCCCAGTGGAAAGTTCCTGATGGAAGATGTGCATCGGGTAGGTGGTATTCCTGCAGTACTGAAGTTCATGTTGGAAAACGGAATGCTTCACGGAGATTGCCTAACGGTTACCGGTAAAACGATGGCGGAAAATCTTGCTGATGTTCCCGGTCTTACTGAAGGGCAGCGGGTGGTACATCCCCTTGACGATCCAATAAAAGCAACGGGACATATTCGCATCCTTTTTGGCAACTTAGCCTCAGAAGGGGCCGTGGCAAAAATCACTGGGAAAGAAGGATTGTATTTTTCGGGACCTGCTAAAGTATTTGACGGAGAGTTTGCTGCGAACGATGGGATAAAAAAGGGACTGGTACAGAAAGGAGATGTAGTCGTGATCCGCTATGAAGGACCTAAAGGGGGACCCGGAATGCCGGAGATGTTAAAACCTACTGCCGCAATTATGGGAGCCGGGCTTGGTAAAGAGGTAGCCTTGATTACCGATGGACGTTTTTCAGGGGGTACACATGGTTTTGTAGTCGGTCATATTACCCCGGAGGCACAAGAAGGAGGAACTATCGCCTTGGTTGAGGACGGCGATGTGATCACCATTGATGCAAAAGAAAATACCATTTCGGTGGCCCTATCGCAGGAAGTGTTGCAGGAACGAAAGTCAAAATGGCAACAGCCCGCCTTAAAGGTCAACAAGGGAAGTTTATATAAATATGCAAAAACGGTGGCATCAGCTTCAGAGGGCTGTGTCACGGATCAATTGTAAAAATAGGCGTATGGAAACAGTAAAAGCAGTACAGCAGGCAGAAAAGGCTAAAAAAGCAATTCGGATGTCCGGTGCGGAAGCAATTATTCACTGTTTGCTGGCAGAAGGAGTAGATCTGATCTATGGCTACCCCGGTGGAGCAATTATGCCTGTATATGACGAACTATACAAGTTCCAGGACAAGTTAACCCATGTTCTTACCCGTCATGAACAAGGGGCTACCCATGCTGCACAAGGGTATGCCAGAGTGAGCGGCAGAGTGGGGGTGGCCATGGCTACTTCCGGTCCTGGAGCTACCAATTTGGTCACCGGTCTTGCCGATGCGCAAATAGATTCAACCCCCATCGTCTGCGTTACCGGTCAGGTGCCACGACATCTCCTGGGTTCTGATGCGTTCCAGGAAACCGACATTGTAGGTATTTCCACACCAGTTACAAAATGGAATTATCAAATTACCAAAGCGGCTGAAATTCCTGAGATCATGGCTAAGGCTTTTTACATTGCGAAATCGGGGAGGCCTGGCCCGGTGCTGATTGATATTACAAAAAATGCCCAGTTCGATGAATTGGATTTTGTGTATAAAAAATGCACAGGGGTACGCAGTTACAAACCTGTTCCAAAACCGGATCCGGAGGCTTTACAACAGGCCGCAACGGTAATCAATCAGGCAAAGCGACCTTATATTGTATACGGACAGGGTGTTATTTTGGGCCAGGCCGAAGCAGAACTTAAAGCACTGGTTGAGAAAACCGGGATACCTGCTGCCTGGACGATAATGGGACTTTCCGCTATGGACACGGATCATCCTTTAAACGTAGGTATGGTGGGGATGCATGGAAATTATGGTCCAAATGTATTAACGAATGAGTGTGATGTGCTGCTAGCCATCGGGATGCGCTTTGATGATCGGGTTACCGGGAAATTGGATACCTATGCCAGGCAAGCCAAGGTAATTCACTTTGAAATTGACCCTGCTGAGGTAGGAAAGAATGTAAAACCGGATGTTACGCTTATGGGGAATTGCAAAGAAACCATGGCGTTGCTATTACCGCTTCTAAACGAAAACAGTCATCAGGAATGGCGTGCAGAATTTGACAAAAAATACGAAGAAGAATATGCAGCGGTCATTCACCGGGATCTAAAACCGGAAAAACCGGGCTTGACCATGGGAGAAGTCATTGAGGAGATCAATTTGGCTTCTGAACATAAAGCGGTTGTGGTAACGGATGTGGGCCAACATCAAATGATTGCTTGTCGTTATGCCAAGTTCAAGCAAACCAAAAGTAATATCACTTCTGGAGGTCTGGGAACTATGGGGTTTGCCCTACCAGCGGCCATAGGCGCAAAAATGGGGGCACCCGAGCGAGAAGTGGTCGCTATCATAGGAGATGGAGGATATCAAATGACCATCCAGGAGTTGGGCGTAATATTTCAGCATAATCTTGGGGTAAAAATAGTGGTCTTGAACAACGACCATTTAGGAATGGTACGCCAATGGCAGGAACTCTTCTTTGATAGTAGGTATGCTTCCACCGTAATGACCAATCCTGACTTTGTGAAAATAGCTGAAGGCTATCATATTAAAGCCAATCGCGTAACGGAACGCAAAGGATTAAAAGCTGCGGTAGTGGAAATGATGGAATTTGACGGGCCGTATTTCCTGGAGGTAGTTGTAGAGAAAGAGGACAACGTATTTCCCATGATCCCTTCCGGAGCTTCAGTATCTGATATTCGCTTGAAGTAATTATGATTGAAGCATACGAAACTTTGAGGAAGCCCTTGGGGTATGATGCCATCCTGGAGAAGTCAAAAGAAATTGGATTTGGGATGTCTTCCGATATGGCCGTTGGGTCATTGTTAAGAGTATTAGTAGCCTCCAAACCCTCTGGCAACTTTTTGGAAATGGGCACCGGAACCGGGCTGGCTTTGACCTGGATGGTCGATGGCATGAACAGTGAAGCGACCCTAACAACGGTAGACAATAACCCTGAGCTGATTGCGGTAGCGCAACGTTACTTCGGGGAAGATCCCAGGATCAATATCTGCTGCGAAGATGCGGAGGAGTGGATGGCGAATTACAAGGGAGAACAATTTGATCTGGTTTTCGCAGATACCTGGGTAGGGAAGTACACGCAGTTGCAGACCCTACTAGAGCAGATAAAATCAGGAGGGTTCTATGTTGTAGATGATATGCGAAAGCAGCCCAATTGGCCGGAAGGGCATGAAGAAAAAGCAAAAAACCTAATAAAAGTTCTGGAGGATCGGCAAGACCTGAAAATAGTAAAATTAGATTGGGCTACAGGAGTAGTACTAGCTGTAAAAAACTAAGGGCATGGAAAAACAATGGTTTACGATTTCGGCATATGCGGAAAACAATATAGGGTTGTTGAACCGGATATCCGGAATATTTTTGAAGAGGCATATAAACATTGAAAGCCTGAACGTTTCAAAATCCGAAATTGAACACGTATCCAAATTCACCGTAGTTGTCTTTACTACTGAGGATTGGACGCGAAAAATAGTACAACAGATAGAGAAACAGGTAGAAGTGATCAAGGCGTTTTATCACCGGGATGATGAAACCGTCTACCAGGAATCCGCACTGTTTAAAATTAAATCAGCCCTCCTTTTTGATGAACCGCAAATTCAAAATGCCATTAAGGAAAGCAATTCAAAAATTGTGACCGTTCACAGGGAGTTCTTTGTATTGGCTAAAACCGGGAGGCGTCACGAAATTGATGAAATGCATGATAGACTGGAACCTTTCGGTATCATGCAATTCGTGCGTTCCGGCAGGATTGCAGTGACTAAAGCAGAGATGCCGATTACCGGGATGTTAGAAGAATTCAAATTAAACAATAACTAAAACCAAAATTAAGATATTAAAAATGGCAAACTACTTCAATACACTATCACTTCGGGACCAGTTAAAGCAATTGGGCAAATGCAGGTTTATGGACTCCCATGAGTTTTCGGATGGTGTTACGGCCTTAAAGGGAAAGAAAATCGTGATTGTAGGTTGTGGTGCTCAGGGGCTTAACCAGGGATTGAATATGCGAGATTCCGGATTAGACGTTTCCTACGCCCTAAGAGCCGCCGCGATCAAGGAAAAACGGCAATCCTATAAGAACGCCACCGAGAATAACTTTACTGCAGGGACCTATGAAGACGTAATACCGACTGCCGATCTGGTGATTAACCTTACTCCGGATAAGCAACATACCAATGTAGTGGGCGCGGTAATGCCCTTAATGAAAAACGGAGCGACCTTGTCCTATTCTCACGGCTTTAATATTGTTGAAGAGGGTATGCAGATCCGTAAAGATATTACCGTGATCATGGTAGCCCCAAAAAGTCCGGGATCTGAAGTGCGCGAGGAGTACAAAAGAGGGTTTGGTGTCCCCACCTTAATTGCCGTACATCCCGAAAACGATCCGGAGGGAAAAGGATTAGCGCAAGCCAAGGCGTATGCGGCAGCTACCGGGGGCCATAAAGCAGGAGTATTGGAATCGTCTTTTGTAGCCGAAGTGAAATCCGACCTAATGGGGGAACAGACTATTCTGTGCGGGTTGTTGCAAACGGGCTCTATTTTGAGCTTTGATAAGATGGTTGAAAAAGGGGTTGCCCCGGAATATGCATCGCGCCTGGTACAATACGGCTGGGAAACCGTTACAGAAGGTTTAAAACAAGGGGGCATAACCAACATGATGGATCGGCTATCCAATCCGGCAAAAATAAAGGCCTTTGATCTGGCGGAGGAAATGAAGCAGATCATGCGTCCCTTATTTGAAAAACATATGGACGATATTATGAGCGGACATTTTTCAAAGACTATGATGGAGGATTGGGCCAATAACGACAAAAACTTATTGAATTGGAGGGCTGCAACAGGGGAAACGGCTTTTGAAAAAACACCTGCCGCAAATGAAGAGATCTCAGAACAGCAATACTATGACCATGGCGTATTGTTAGTAGCTTTTGTAAAAGCTGGGGTGGAATTGGCCTTTGAAACCATGACAGAATCCGGGATCATCGCAGAATCTGCCTATTATGAATCGCTTCACGAAACGCCGTTGATTGCCAATACCATTGCCCGAAAAAAATTATTCGAAATGAATCGGGTGATTTCAGATACCGCAGAGTATGGTTGTTATCTCTTTGATCATGCCTGTAAACCTTTATTGTCTGATTTCATGACTCAGATAGATACGGATGTTATCGGTAATGAATACGCAAAAGATGCAGACAATGGTGTAGACAATCGTCGTTTAATAGCGGTCAACAAAAGTATTCGGGAACATCCTGTAGAGATCGTAGGAGCAAGGTTACGGGCATCAATGACGGCCATGAAACCTATTGGTTAAACTAGAAGGACTATCGATGACGGGCAAAGAAGTATGGAAGAAACCGCAATCACATATTTTCCTCAAATAGCGGATATCTATCGGGCTGCCAGGACCATACGGAAGGTGGCCCGGGAGACACCCTTGCAACAAAGCATTCGCTATTCTCTTGAATTTAGTGCCAACGTGTTACTAAAAAGGGAAGACCTGCATAGAGTGCGGAGTTACAAAATTCGTGGTGCCTTCAATAAAATTAACGCACTGAGCAAGGAAGAACTTGAAAAAGGTGTGGTGTGCGCCAGTGCGGGAAATCATGCCCAGGGAGTCGCCTTTGCCTGTAATCATCTCAAGGTCAAAGGAACAATTTATATGCCTGTAGTTACTTCAAGGCAAAAGATTGACCAGACAAAAATGTTTGGTGGAGAATGGGTAGAAGTTGTTTTGGAAGGCGACACTTTTGACGATTCGTACAAAGCGGCTAAGATTGCCTGCCAACAAGGAAAAAAAACCTTTGTACATCCTTTTGATGATCCCAAGACCATAGAGGGGCAGGCAACGGTTGGATTAGAACTTCTGGAACAGTCAGATGCCCCAATTGACTACGTTTTTGTCGCAGTAGGCGGCGGCGGATTGGCTTCGGGGCTTATTGGTGCTTTTCATGCCTTGAGTCCCAACACAAAAATTATCGGGGTGGAACCGCTGGGTGCACCTTCCATGAAAACAGCTATTGCCGAAGGTGAACCAGTAGAACTAAAGAAAATCGATAAATTCATAGATGGCGCTGCCGTCCAGAAAGTAGGGCAATACACCTTTAACATTTGCAAGGACCATCTTCATGAAATGCTTACCGTTCCGGAAGGAAAAGTATGCCAGACCATTTTAGACCTCTATAACAGAGATGCCATAGTAGTGGAACCCGCTGGTGCTTTGACCATCGCAGCGCTAAGCAGTTACAAGGAAAAGATCAAAGGAAAGAAAGTGGTCTGTATCGTAAGCGGAAGTAATAACGATATTACCCGTACTGCCGAGATCAAGGAACGCGCTTTGCTCTACGGCAGGCTAAAACACTACTTCATTGTTCGTTTTCCACAACGTCCGGGTGCCCTCAAGCAATTTGTAGCGGAGATTCTTGGCCCTGATGATGATATCACGCATTTTGAATATTCAAAAAAATCGAGTAAAGAAAATGCCCCGGCAGTTGTTGGCATTGAGTTAAAATCTCCGGATGATCTGGCCCCACTTATGGAACGCATGAGAGCCAATAACTTTTTTGGAGATTATTTGAATGACAAACCTGATCTGTTTCAGTATCTTATTTGATCGTACGAAATTGATAATAGTTGAAATTAAATCAATTTGTTTAAGTATTTTTATAAATAATTAAACAAAATTTAACTGAATGTTTAAACCCGTGCTATGTCAGAAGTAAATCCAATTCCGCAAGAGTTTCAAATTGAGCACCAAATTCACCAACGTCACTATTTGGTAAACGGCGAATTAAGAGATTGGGACGGCCCAACAAGTGAGGTGATTTCAACAATTTCTTCTTCATCAGCATATCAACAGACTATATTGGGAAGTATTCCAACCAATGGGGAGGCCGAAGCAATGGAAGCCTTAGATGCCGCCTTAGGAGCCTGGGATCAGGGTCAGGGCGTTTGGCCCACAATGAAGGTGAAGGATCGGATAAGCTGTATGGAAGCCTTTGTAAAACAAATGGAAACCAAAAGGGAAGAGGTGGTTAAGCTTTTAATGTGGGAGATCGGTAAATCCAAACCGGATTCTTACAAGGAATTTGACAGGACGGTGACCTACATCTACGATACCATTGAGGATTACAAACAATTAGATCGGGATGCCGCTAAATTTCATAAGCACGATGGTGTTTACGCACACATTAGAAGAGGCCCCCTGGGAGTAGTACTTTGCCTGGGTCCCTATAATTATCCATTGAACGAAACCTTCACTTTGTTGATCCCGGCATTGATCATGGGCAACACCACTGTTTTTAAACCGGCAAAACACGGTGTATTGTTAATAACACCGCTTCTGGAGGCATTTCAAAGCAGTTTTCCCAAAGGAGTGGTCAATATCTTATTTGGTCGTGGAAGAGCGATTGCAGGTCCTATCATGAAAACAGGAAAAGTAGATGTCTTGGCGTTAATAGGACATAGTTCTTCTGCAAATGCTTTGGTAAATCAGCATCCCAAGAGCAACAGGCTAAGGCAGGTCCTTGGATTAGAAGCGAAGAATCCGGCCATAATACTTCCTGATGCCGATCTGGATTTAACGGTGAAAGAATGTATTTCGGGAACCTTATCCTATGGGGGGCAGCGTTGTACGGCTTTAAAAATAATCTACGTTCACGAAGAGGTTAAGGAACAATTCTTACGCAAGTTCGCGGAGGCAGTTGACGCTCTAAAATACGGTAACCCCTGGGATGAAGGAGTACAATTAACACCTCTTCCGGAACCGGGAAAACCGGGATATATTAAAGAACTAATTGATGATGCCTGTGAGAGAGGCGGAGCGATCGTCAATAAAAAGGGAGGCGAACAAACTCAAAACTTTATTTGGCCTGCTATCATTTATCCGGTTACTAAGAATATGAGGGTATATGAAGAAGAGCAATTTGGCCCCGTGATTCCTGTGATTTCCTTTACCGATATTGCACAACCACTGGATGATATGGCGGAGAGCAACTACGGACAACAGGTGAGTCTCTTTGGAAAGGATGTCTACTCTTTATCACCACTCATTGATACCCTTGCCAATCTGGTCTGCCGGGTGAATCTAAACAGTTCTTGCCAACGGGGCCCTGACGTATATCCGTTTACCGGTAGAAAGGACTCGGCCCAGTCTACTTTAAGTGTGCATGATGCGCTAAGATCTTTTAGTATACGGACTTTTGTCGCGTTTAAAGACAACGAATTGAACAATAAAGCTATTGAGGAGCTTTTGGAGGCCAAGGTCAGTAATTTTCTAAGTACCGACTATATCCTTTAGTCTTCTATTTTTTGGTATTTTGAGATAGGATGCGTTTGGAATGTCCGATGTATAAGGACTTTCTTTAACAACTTGTTTACATAGTTTAACAGATACCTAACGCGGGCCGTAGCGAATGATGAATAATTTGCTTTGGCAACCTAAGTTTATTCGCTAATCAATAAAAACGACTTCATGAAACAACACTATCCAAAGGCAGTAGCGTTTGCGCTAATGCTGTCTTTAACCTTCACTACATTTTCTTTTGCGCAGTTGGATTTACCCAGAGGTAGTCAAATGGCTAAAGTCTCTCAACGCGTTGGTATCACAGATCTTACTGTTGTGTATTCCCGTCCCAGTGTAAATGGGAGGGAGATCTGGGGAAGTTTGGTTCCCTATGGTATGAACAATTTGGGATTCGGAACTGCAACAGAGTCACCCTGGCGGGCAGGGGCCAACGAGAACACCATCTTTAAGACCTCCCACGATGTTACTGTTGGTGGAAAGACCTTACCGGCAGGTAAATATGGCTTGCATATGGTCATCAACGAGGACAATACCGCAAAGGTGATCTTTTCTAAAAACCATGGGGCATGGGGAAGCTATTTCTATGACCCTTCAGAGGACGTACTTCAGGTGGATGTCACTACAAAAGAAATTCCCCATGTAGAACAACTCCGTTTTGAATTTAATGAGGTAAATGCTACTTCTGCAGTGGCTTCACTAAACTGGGGGAAGAAACAGATCCCATTTACTATTGAAGTTCCTGTAACGGATATTGTATTGACCGATATCCGGTCCAAAATGCAAAATCAAGCAGGATTTAACCGGCAGACCTGGGAGCAAGCGGCTAATTTTGCCCTGAATAACGACGGTGACTTGGACGAAGCTTTGGGGTGGGTAGATGCAGCTATTGAAGGACAATTTTTTAGTCAAAAGACCTTCAACAACCTGGCCATCAAAGCACAAATACTGGCCAAACAGGGGAAAACCGCAGATGCTGATGCAGTAATGCAGGAAGCCTTACCCATGGGGACGGTATTCCAGGTGCACGGCTATGGCAGGCAGTTGATTGCCGCAGGACAGACGGACAAGGCTCTGGAGATTTTTAAGTGGAATGCAAAAAGCCATAAAGGGCAATGGCCTGTAGATTATGGTCTGGCCCGGGGGTATTCTGCTGTGGGCAATTACAAGACCGCCTTAAAACACTTGAAAGTTGCAGAGGGGAGAGCTCCGGATACCCAAAACCAAAATGCTATAGCTGCTAATTTGGAAAAACTAGAAGCAGGAACAGACATCAACTAAATCATCCTATCTATCGTTGAAGAACGCCCAGCATTGTATTGTTGGGCGTTTTTTAACTAATGTATCCCCAAATCGCTTTGCCCTTAACCAATTGGAGATAACCTGTCCGGATCGGATGGTTTTCCGGTTTTGCTAATTTGGGATCGTTCTTAAGGGTTTGGATCGCGTGATATCGTGCGAGTTTCAAAATGGGATTGTCTTTTACAATATCCGCGATCTTCAAATGCAGCAACCCGCTTTGTTGCGTACCCATTAGATCTCCGGGGCCCCTGAGGTTAAGGTCTACCTCGGCAATTTCAAAACCATCATTAGTACGGCACATCGTTTCCAGGCGTGTACGGGCGTCCTCGCTGAGTTTATGTCCTGTCATCAAAATACAATAACTCTGATCAGCACCACGGCCCACACGACCGCGAAGTTGGTGTAATTGCGATAAGCCAAAGCGCTCGGCACTTTCAATGATCATCACAGAGGCGTTGGGGATATTGACCCCGACCTCGATAACAGTAGTGGCCACCATGATCTGAGTTTCGCCCTTTACAAAGCGCTCCATTTCATAATCCTTGTCCTTTGGTTTCATTTTGCCATGCACAATGGATATCTGATATTCCGGTAAAGGAAACTCTCGTACAATGCTTTCGTAACCATCCATCAGGTCTTTGTAATCCAACGCCTCGCTCTCCTGAATAAGGGGATAGACCACATAGACCTGCCGTCCTTTTTTGATCTCATCCTTAACAAAACGGAAGACGTTTAATCGGTTGGAATCATAGCGATGGGTGGTTTTTACCGGTTTTCGCCCCGGGGGGAGTTCATCGATCACAGAAATATCCAGATCACCGTAAAGACTCATAGCCAACGTCCTTGGTATTGGCGTAGCGGTCATTACCAGAATGTGTGGGGGGATCTCATTTTTCCTCCAGAGCTTGGAACGCTGCGCTACGCCAAAGCGGTGTTGTTCGTCAATGATCGCCAGTCCCAGATCCTTAAACTGTACCTTATCTTCAAGAACGGCATGGGTGCCCACCAGGATATTGAGATTCCCATTTTGTAACTGGTTGTGCAGCAAAGTGCGTTCCGCCTTCTTGGTGGAACCGGTAAGTAGTGCGATTTTAACAGGCATTTCACCAAGTAGTGTTTTGAGCCCGTTATAGTGCTGTTGTGCTAAGATCTCCGTAGGAGCCATAAGGCACGCCTGGAAATGGTTATCTATTGCCAGCAGCATGCACAAGAGTGCTACAATGGTTTTACCGGAGCCAACATCGCCTTGCAATAATCGATTCATCTGAGCGCTTCCACCCATATCTTTTCTAATTTCCTTAATTACCCGCTTTTGTGCCGTTGTGAGTTCAAAGGGGAGATGTTCCTTGAAGAACGTATTAAAGTTGCTCCCTACGGATGTGAAGGGAAGGCCCTTTATCTTTTGCTTACGAGCAGCTTTTTTGGAGAGTAATTGAAGTTGGACAAAGAAAAGCTCCTCAAATTTCAGCCGAAATTGCGCTTTTGCCAATACTTCCTGATCTTTCGGGAAATGGATGTTCAACAGGGCGTCTGATTTGGAAATCAACCGCAGTGTATCCCTTAACTCCTCGGAAATTGTCTCATAAAAATTGGCTTTAGTTTCCAGGAACAACTGCTGCATCATTTTACTGATGACGCGGTTTGTAATGCCTTTGCTACTCAATTTTTCTGTAGAAGGATAAATGGGTTGCATACTGATCTTTAATCCCGCTTGATGTGCTGCGAGCAATTCCATTTCAGGATGGGGCATGGAAAATAGCCCACCGTAACGGTTTATCCTTCCAAAAACCACATAGGGCACATTAATTTTCAGATGGTCACGTATCCATTTATGACTCCTGAACCAGACCAGCTTCATTTCCCCGGTTTCGTCTACAAAAGTGGCCTCTAGTCGTTTTCCTCGCTTTTGATCAACGGTTTTTAGATGAATGATCTTCCCTATAACTTGCACATCGGCCCCGCTATCCTGCAATTGGTTGATCTTGTAATACTGTGTTTTGTCCAAATATCTGTTGGGATAGAGTTGAAGTAAATCCCCAAAAGTGTCAAGACCCAATTCGGATTTTAGGATTTCTGCCCGGTTAGGGCCAACCCCTTTCAAATAGACCAGTGGCGTTTGCAAAACATTCGCTTGCATCTGACGAAAATAGCTAAATTGGCGTGACTTTTGTTCCTACTGCGGTATGAGATTAGTACTAGTGTTTCTGGTCGTGTTAACTTTTAAGAGCTATTCTCAAGGAGAAAGCCCTTTGGATTTCACCCATCTTGCGGCAACGATCAAACCAGATTCGGATCGTTCCGTGTCCGGAACAGTACACTATAGTTTTCTAGTTAAAGGAAAGGCGACATCCATTGCTTTTGATGCAGTAGATATGGAGTTCTCTAATTTTTACTTGGGAAATACGAAGTTAGAGAAGGGTATCAATTATGATGGCAAAGTGCTTCAGTTAGCAGTGGATTTGGCGGAAGGAAATCATCAAATACAATTTGACTTCTACGCAAAACCCAAACAAACTGTTTATTTTATGGGATGGGGGGATAAGGTTAAAGATAATGAACAGATATGGACACAGGGCCAGGGGAAATATACCAGCCATTGGTTGCCCAGTTTCGATACTATGACCGAGAAATTTGAATTTGATCTGTCCGTTCAGGTTCCCCCTGAATACCAGGTAGTTGCCAATGGAGTATTGAAGCGTCAAAATACAACAGATGAGCTTACGACCTGGGAGTTTGATATGGATCGTCCAATGAGCAGTTACCTCGCCGCATTTGTAGTGGGCCATTTTGAAAAAAAAGTGATCCATTCCTCTTCCGGAGTACCTATTGAACTCTACTATACGCCTGGTGATAGTACAAAAGTGGAACCCACCTACAGGTATACCAAGGCCATCTTTGATTTTTTTGAGGCGGAAATTGGGGTACCCTATCCCTGGCAGATTTACAAACAAGTACCAGTACAGGACTTTTTGTACGCCGGAATGGAAAATACCAGTTGTACTGTTTTTTCTAATCAATATGTTATTGATTCTACAGCTTTTATCGATAAAAACTACGTAAACATCAATGCCCACGAGCTGGCACATCAATGGTTTGGTAACCTGGTTACGGAATTCAGTGGGGATCACCATTGGCTACATGAGGGTTTTGCCACCTACTATGCCTATTTGGCAGAAAAAGAACTTTTTGGCGATACGCATTTTTACTGGAGACTTTACCAAACGGCAAAAACCTTAGCCAACTTATCCGAAAATGGCGATGGGGAAGCCTTGACCGACCCAAATGCCAATAGTCTTACCTTTTATGAAAAAGGGGCTTTGGCCCTTGTAATGCTAAGGGAAAGAGTAGGGGATACCGCATTCAGAAATGGTATCAAGAGTTATTTGAAAAACTATGCGTTCAAAAATGCTATGATCGCTGACTTCATTCGGGAAATGGCAATCGCGGCTGATGAAGACCTATCTGATTATAGAAAAGAATGGTTGGAAAGCGAGAAATTCCCCTGGGAACAGGTAAAATCCTATTTTGAGAAAAAAGAACCCTCGTTAAAACAGTTTTTTGAACTTAAAGAAGTGGTAGGTAATGCTCCTGAGACCACTCCGGAAGCATTACAACTTTTTAATTCGGAAACCCCAGTCCCTTTGAAACGGCAGTTTATTTTGGAGTTTCATCAAAAGATACCCGAAGCCTCCCTTGCAGATATTATTACAACCGGAGAGCTTGAGGTACGCCAGGCGGTTGCCTTAACTATTCCCAAAGTAACCAAAGACTTGCAGGATGAGTTCGAGGCTATGCTTGAGGATCAAAGCTATGTAACCCAGGAAACCGTACTCTACAAGTTATGGGAAGTATTTCCGGAAAACAGGATGACGTATTTGGATCGCTTGGAGGGGACAACAGGCTTGCCGAACAAGAATATTCGGTTACTGTGGTTGACACTTTCCCTGATTACCCCTGAATATCAGCCGGATAACAAAAAGGAGTTTTATGATGCGTTAAATGATTATACCGCACCTCGCTATAATTTTGAAATTCGATTACAGGCATTTAAATACTTATTTCTTATACGAGCCCTGAGTAACACCGCTTTGGAAAACCTAATACAAGCCAGTGAATCACCGGTTTGGCAATTTAAAAAGGCCTCAAGAAAACTACTGAAGACAATAAATACAACCGAAGAAGGAAAGGAACAACTGCGTAATCTAAGACAACAGCTAACGACCCATCAATTAGGAATACTTAATAAAGTTTTAGCCAAGTGAGAGCAATGGTAATTTCAGGGGGTGGCAGCAAAGGCGCTTTTGCGGGAGGTGTAGCCCATTTTCTGATCGAAGAGGCAAAAAAGGAATATGATATTTTCGTGGGCACCTCAACAGGAAGCTTATTGATTTCACATTTGGCGTTAAAAAAGATCGACAAGATCAAGGAGATCTATTCTTCGGTGAATCAAGAAAGCATTTTCAACAGCTGCCCTTTTGTAATAAAACATAAACATGGTTCCGATTTCATCGCAATTAACCACTGGAATATCATTAAGAATTTTATTCAGGGCAAGAAGACCTTTGGGGAGAGCGAGAATCTTAGGGAATTGATTCGCAACAGTATCACACATGAAGAGTTTGCAATGTTGAAAAACGGCCCAAAAGATATCGTCGTTACGGTTTCTAACCTCTCATTGAACCAGGTGGAATATAAATCTATCAATGAATTTGATTACGATGAATTCTGTGATTGGATCTGGATATCGTCCAATTACACTCCGTTTATGAGTCTGGTACGAAAAAATGGCTGCGAATATGCAGATGGGGGCCTGGGGACTCTTGTGCCCATTGAAGAAGCTATAAAAAGAGGTGCCACGGAAGTGGATGTTATCGTCCTTAGAACCGAAGTAAGTTATTATAACCGCATGCCTTCCAGAAATCCTTTTGAGCTGTTAACCAGTATGTTTTCCTTTGTGCTGGACCGTATTGAAAACCAAAACATTCGCATTGGAAAGATGGTTGCAGGGCAACATGATGCTATTATTAATTTGTACTACACTCCAGCGGTCCTAACCACCAACTCTTTGATATTCAATAAGGAAAAAATGACCCTTTGGTGGAAAAAGGGATATCTCTATGCCAAGAACAAAAACATTGAGAGTATGCCCATTGAACCCGACTTACAGGAATAGCCTTGATGCAGTCCATACAATACAGCTAAGAAATCAAGGTAGTTGATAAAACGTTTCGGGTGTTCCGGTTGTTGAAATAGAATAGGGGCTTACCAGAGCTGGCTGATCTCCTTTTTCACAAACGCTAAAGCAGTTGTTGAAGGGGATTGTTTGTCCATAGTTTGGTTAAGAATATCCTCCCGCAACTTATCCGCAGTTTCGGATTCGCTCATTCCGGCTGAACGGATGATTTGAATGGTAGCGCTTTTAGCAGCTTTGATGATGTTCCAACATTCGTCACTCATATAAATTTGCTGTGACAGGTTATGTTCAAATTCTTTTTCTATTTGTTTAATGAGCAGGTTTTCATAGTTGGACTTATCCTGACCTTTTGGGCCTACACGTACCACCAGGTTATTAATAGCAATGCGTTCTAAAAAAAGCGCCATGCGCTCGTAGGCCTGAAGTCGTACCGGTAAGGTTTCTTTTTGTGAATCTTTGTGGAGCAAGAATCGTCTTCGCCCTTCTTCGTTTTTGGTATGTAGTCTAAAAAAGTAAAAAGCAATAACTCCTGTGACAACAGCCGGGAGTAGGTAGGCGAATAATTGCAATATGCTATCTCCGTTCATGGTTTAGTTTGATTTTGATGCATTAAGAACGGTTTTTTGGAAGTAAAAGTATGAACGAGGTCTTACTTAAATTCTGTCTTCAGTGTTTTGTAAAAGGCATCGCTGTTTGCGGCGAAACGTATGATAATACCTTCTTTGAAATTCCCATCTCTGGCCAGGAGCTGTAATTTATCCGCGGAAAGGCCCTCGGCAGCGGTTAAACTTAGTGCCACAGCTATCACCTGTTTGTAAGTAATATCAAATTCTCCGGTAATATTCAATCCCTCAACACGGATAGCCCTGTCCGGATTCGCAATGATAATTTCACCCACTTTTGTTAGAAAAGCCGCAGCCTCCTCCGTAATCTCGGTAGCTGTATCCCCTCCAAAAAGAAAGTCCAGGCTGGTGGAGATGAGCACATCCCCGTTGCTCACTCCAATTTTTGCATCGGGGCCTAAGGTTTGTTTGGCCTGGGTTAAAATGACAATGGCAGTAGAGTCATTCTTTGAGAACGTATCCGTAATGATACGCATCTGCTGTTCCTTCTCTTTTAGGCTTGCCAGTGCCTTATTTACCGTTTCGGTACTTTGCTTGGATACCTTGGAAAAGCTAGTCAGATTTTGGAGCAATGTCTGATTTGCATCGCGCAACTCCTGATTTTCCTGTTCCAACAAGGTCGCCCGGGATTCACTGGCATTAACTTGCCGTGTTACTTTGGACAAGGAATCATTAAGGGTTGTAATCGTAGTCTCTAACTCCCCAATATTTTCCAACAATTCCCTTTTTTTCTGGGCTTGTGCAGAGAATAGAAAACCGAAACAAAGTATAACTAGTGTAGATGTTCTGAGCATAAGGATGGATTTAGCGCCTCAAATATACGTAGTCCTTGCATTCCTCCGTACCCATTGTCTAGAAAAGTAATTTTCAGAATACCACAAAAAAGGTAAGGAAGGGATGACAAAAGTCCCTAGCTTTGTCTAACGGTATTAATTAAAAGACGAAAAAATGAGAAAAACACTTTTTACAGCAATCCTGCTTCTTGGTTGTGGAATTGCCATTAATGCGCAGAGCTTTCATTTTGGAGCAAAAGTAGGAGCAAACTTTTCCAGCATCACCGGCGATGATGTTGATGATCTGGATGGCCGGACCGCCTATCACATTGGCTTGGTTGCGGAGCTTGGGCTTTCAGAAAAATTTGCGATTCAACCGGAGTTGATCTATTCTGCCCAAGGTGCGGATGAAAGTGGATTTGACCTCGACATTGATTATTTGAATCTACCCATTTTAGCCGAGATTAAACTCACGGAAATGTTTAGCATTCAGGCAGGACCCCAGTTCGGATTTAAAGTGAATGAAGGAGATTTTGAGGATGAGGATTTGAACGACTTCGATTTAAGTGGTGCAGCCGGTATAGAGGTAAATATTAGCAAATTCTTTGCGCAAGCCCGGTATAATTTTGGGTTTTCGGATATAGCGGAGGACGTTGAGGCAAGGAACGGGGTCTTTCAGATATCCGTGGGCTTTTGGTTGCTTTAGACCAACCATAGAAGAAGATGTAAAAGAGGCGCAATGCGCCTCTTTTTTTTGCCCGTTAGGGCGTATTAAGATAATCCAGGGCTAATTCTGTCATCGCTTTCACCCCAAGTTGCATCCCGGCATCGTCTATTAGAAAATCGGGAGTATGATGGGGGTAAGGGGTGGTGTTTCCAGGGGTCATCCCGCCCAGGAAAAAGAAAAACCCTGGAATTTCGCGTTGAAAATAGGAAAAATCCTCGGCCCCGGTTATGGCCTTTTGTGCTATTACATTTTCCATCCCGGCCACCCTTTGTAAAGTAGGTAACATGGCGGTAACCAGATCAGGTTCATTATAGGTAATATCCGTGGCATCCTTGATTTCACAAGTGGCTTCTCCGCCATAGGCTTTTGCAATGGTAGCCACCATCTCCTTCATCCGTCTGTTAATATGGTCTTTCATATCATAGTCCAGGGTACGAATAGTCCCTAACATTTCGGCAGATTCCGGAATGATGTTGAAACGTACTCCGCTTTTGATCTTTCCTACTGTTATTACTGCAGCCTCATTGGTCAAATTGGCTTCTCGGCTAATAATAGTTTGCAGCCCATCAATGATCTTTGCACTAATAAGAATAGGGTCTATCCCCGACCAGGGCTGTGAGCCATGACTTTGTTTTCCTTTGACCTTTATGGTAAAACTTTGTGCCGCCGCTAAAGTACCCCCCATTTTGAAGCGAATAGTCCCTACCGGGGTTTGGGAGTTGATATGTAACCCAAAAATGGCGTCAACATCAGGATTTTTAAGTACCCCTTCTTTCACCATTAACAATGCTCCCCCTTCTTCTCCGGGTGGAGGTCCCTCTTCCGCAGGTTGAAAAATAAATTTTACAGTACCGTGAATTTTATCTGTGTTGTTGGAGAGGACTTCAGCTACCCCCATTAAAATTGCGGTATGCGTATCATGTCCGCAGGCATGCATAACACCTACCTTTTCCCCTAAAAACTCGGAAGTGACCGTAGATTTAAACGGCAAGTCATTTCGCTCGGTTACGGGTAAAGCATCAATATCGGCACGTAACGCCACTACTTTTCCCGGATGATCTCCTTTTAATATGCCCACCACCCCGGTATGTGCTACGCCGGTTTGTACTTCCATACCCAGGCTATTCAAGTGATCTGCTATCTTTTTCGAAGTCTTAAACTCGCGATTGCTGAGTTCAGGATGTTGATGGATCTCGTGACGCCAGCTAATCACTTTTTGTTCAATCTCCGAATAGTCCTTTTCCAGAATAGGTTCTTGTCCAAGTGCAGTAAAAGTCAGGGTGAAGACAAACAAGGTGCTAAATACTTTCATAATCGATAATTTAAAATTTAATAAGGCGATAGCCTTCATTTTGTAATTGGATCAAAGCGGTCATTGCGGAAAGTGCTAGTTGTACCCCGGGCCGTATATCGTCCCTTGGAATATCCCGGGATACGGAAGACTGTCCGCAAAAGACAATGGTAACTTCAGCATCTAAAAGTGCTTCGATCATTTTGGCATTAGGGTTATCCAACCCAAACCGTTGCTGATAAGCGGTATCAGTAATAATATCTTTTGAAGCGTTACCATGAACCACTAATGCGACCTTCATATTTTCTTTGGGCACCCCACTTTGAGCATGCATATTTAAAAAACGGGCCGCGGTTTCTATTTTAGTGTTTAATGCGCTAATATCTTCCGGGCTGTCCATGATATCAAAAACGACTTTGTAGGTGGCAGTTATATCTGTTGCGTAATCAGGATCATCTATTTTAGCAACCGCTCCAAAGGTCTCAATTATCGGGCCTGTACTTTTGCTTTGCGCATAGTTTTCAATACCCCAGAACAGGAGTATCAGAACGAATACTGGAAGTTTCATAGTAATAAATATATTTAAAACCAACGTATGCTCGGTGAGTGTTTACAATTAATGTGGTAAAGGCTTTAACAAAAGTGCGATAATAGCTAATTTCACTTTTCTATAGCGGACAAGGAATTAACGATGGCGTATTTGGATGAGTTGAACGAAGCACAGCAAAAACCGGTTTTGCATAAAGACGGTCCGTTGATGGTTATTGCCGGAGCGGGCTCAGGGAAGACGAGAGTGCTCACCTATAGGATTGCGTATTTAATGGAGCAGGGGGTAGACCCTTTTAATATTTTGGCACTGACCTTTACCAACAAAGCCGCACGGGAGATGAAGAAACGGATCGCTACCATAGTAGGGCAGTCAGAGGCCAAAAATCTGTGGATGGGAACGTTTCACTCCATTTTTGCCAGGCTGTTACGGTATGAAGGGGATAAATTAGGCTTTCCCAGCAACTTCACCATCTACGATACACAAGACTCCCAGCGATTGATATCTTCAATTATCAAAGAAATGGGCCTGGACAAGGATGTTTACAAATACAAACAAATCCAAAACCGCATTTCTTCCTATAAGAACAGTCTAATTACGGTGAAGGCGTATTTCCAAAATCCCGAACTTATGGAAGCGGATGCCATGGCGAAACGCCCCAGAATCGGGGAGATCTATCAGAACTATGTGGATCGGTGTTTTAAGTCGGGCGCTATGGATTTTGACGATCTGTTGTTACGTACCAACGAATTGCTAAATCGATTTCCCGATGTGCTCATGAAGTACCAGAACCGGTTCAAATATATTCTGGTAGACGAGTATCAGGACACCAACCATTCCCAATATTTGATCGTACGCGCTTTAGCAGATCGCTATCAGAACATTTGTGTAGTTGGAGATGATGCCCAGAGCATTTATTCGTTCAGAGGCGCTAACATCAGTAATATTCTCAACTTTCAGAGGGATTATAACGATGTAGCGGTATACCGTCTGGAACAGAACTATCGTTCCACCAAAAACATTGTAAATGCCGCCAATTCTGTAATTGCAAAAAACAAAAACCAACTGGAGAAAGTGGTGTGGACGGCAAATCAGGAGGGCAGCAAAATAAAAGTACATCGCAGTATAACAGATGCGGAAGAGGGACGGTATGTAGCGGGATCCGTTTTCGAAAACCGTATGCAGCACCAGCTGAAGAATAAGGATTTTGCCGTTTTGTACCGAACAAATTCACAGTCCAGAGCTATAGAGGATGCACTTCGTAAAAGGGATATCCCCTATCGGATTTATGGTGGGTTGTCTTTTTATCAAAGAAAGGAAATCAAGGATGTATTGGCCTACTTGCGTTTAATTATCAATCCAAACGACGAGGAGGCCCTGGTGCGGGTGATCAATTTCCCGGCGCGTGGTATTGGCCAAACCACCCTGGAAAAACTAACGGTAGCGGCCAATCAACATGGACGATCTATTTTTGAGATCATTGAGAACTTGCATGCCCTGGATTTAAATATAAATACCGGGACGAAACGGAAACTCAGTGATTTTGTGACGATGATCAAGAGTTTTCAGGTACTGAATACCAGTGAGAATGCCTTTGTTGTAGCGGAACACGTGGCAAAGAAAACAGGGATCTTACTGGAATTCAAGAAAGACGGTACCCCTGAGGGCGTTGCCCGAATGGAAAATATTGAGGAATTGCTCAACGGGATAAAAGACTTTGTAGAAGGGCAAAATGAACTCGCCGATGCCAAAGGAGATCTGACAGAATTTTTGGAAGATGTAGCCTTAGCTACAGATCTGGATAAGGATACAGGAGATGATGATCGGGTAGCTTTAATGACGATTCATCTTGCCAAGGGCTTGGAATTTCCATACGTGTACATTGTAGGAATGGAGGAAGACCTATTTCCTTCTGCGATGAGTATGAATACCAGAAGTGAACTCGAGGAAGAGCGTAGGTTATTCTATGTAGCCCTAACACGGGCAGAAAAACAGGCCTATCTGACATATACCCAAAACAGATATCGCTGGGGGAAACTGATCGATTCCGAGCCCAGCCGTTTTTTAGAGGAAATCGACGAGGTGTATTTGGATAACCTTACTCCCGTAAACGATGGCTATCGGTATACCTCTTTGTTAGGCAATGATTTATGGGGCGAGCCGGACAAAAGCAGATTGCGGGCGGCAAAACCAAAAAATGGCGTACCGCCCAGGGTAAATGCCCCTACGGAGCATCAATTGCGAAAGCTAAGAAAGTTAAAACCCAATATCGATTCCCCAAAACATTCTGACTTATCCAAGATGCTTGATCTACAAGAGGGCACCCTGGTAAATCATTCCCGTTTTGGAAAAGGAAAGGTACTTAAACTTGAGGGAATCGGTCAGGACAAAAAAGCCGAGATACAGTTTGAGCGCGGCGAGGTAAAAAAACTGCTGCTCCGGTTTGCTAAGTTGGAGATACTTTCTGATTAAGAAGACAAGATACTGTCCCGTGTAAGTTTGGTGGGCAACGTAAATGAAAAAATACTACCCTTCCCTTTTTTAGAAGTAATCTGAACGACCCCACCATTACGTTGAACGAAATCTTTGCTAATGGCAAATCCCAAACCGGTACCTACTTCATTTTGAGTACCTTTAGTTGAGTTGTTCTCTTTTTCAGAATGTAAAAGCTGCTCAATTTGTTTCGGATTCATTCCCACACCTGTGTCTTTTACCCGTATTTCCAGAAAATCTTCAGCTTCTTCTACTTCAAGCCTGATACTATCTCCTTTTCTTGTGAACTTCAACGCATTTGAAATAAGGTTTCTAATGATAAAATCTACCATGTCCTTATCAGCATACGCATTGGGTACCTCTGCCATTGAGAATTCTACTGTCACTCCTTTTCGCAAGGCGGTATCGGCTACCAGATCAATATTGTTTTCAATAAGGGTTACTACATTGAATGCTTTTTTCGAAATCGTATGATCGTTCATTTGAGTTTTTGCCCAATTGAGTAGATTGTCTAACAGGAGTTGTAGGTTTTGTGAGGCATCCAGGAGGTATTTGGTGAATACAGATTTCTCCTTTTCGCTTAATGCGGAGTCTTCGTTCAGTATCTGAGCCAATGAAATTACATTCCCGGTATGTCCCCTCAGATCATGCGAAATTATGGAAAAGAACTTGTCCTTAATTCCGGAAGCCTCCTGCAGTTCGTTCTCCGATTCCCGTAGTTTTTCGTTGAGGAGGTTCAGTTCCTTGTTTTTCGTATTCAGGTCGGAGATTTGATGTCTGATCTTCTGTGCTAAAGTATTGTAGGTATTGGCAAGTTGATTGATCTCATTGACATTAACACTCGTTTTGATCTTGAAGTTGCTTTTGAAATTGTTTTCGGCAGCATCATCCATATCATTAATTAACCGCTTAATAGGGTTGGATAGATGGCTGGAGAAGGAAATGATAAAGAAAACTGCAAATAGCACGGTGATACAGAAAAAGAGTACAACGTAAGACTTCAGACGATTGATCAGCAATTGTAAATTAATATCTACAGTTTCGTATAGCTTATTTATCTCATGGTCCAATTCGTAATTCAGGGATTTTATTTCCTGTAGTAATCCGGACTTTTGGTTCCTGATCTTATGCTCCAGGGTTACTATGCGGTTAAAACTGTTTTTATACTCTTCTAAAATTGCTATTGATTCAATATCCGCCGCTTCCTGGGCAGACATTCTTTTAATAAGGGAATCGGCTTCCTTGTTCAGAAGTTCGGCGTAGTAGGGATCATTTCGTAAGAAAAAGTCTTTTTCCCTGCGTCTAAGCATTAAATTTTCAGCCAACGATATTCCAGTAGCTTCTTGTTCAAGACGATGTATGTTACTGCGCATTTTACCCTCTAGACCATAATCCTTAAAGCCTCTTTCCCTTTGCAGTTGTAAGACGGTATCCACCTTCTTTTGAAGGTGGGAGAGCCGTGAGTTGATCTTTTGTAATCGTCTTTCGATTATTTTATCTTTATGACTATTAGAAACGGCTATCGTACGCAACGCAAAGGCGGCGGAAGCAACCAGTTTTTCATATTCTTTTTGAGTTTCTGTTGATCCGTAACGATAAAAGGAATCTAACTTGGTATCGGCATCAACAAGCACGGAAAAGCGGTTGTAGGCCTTAAGGCGATTAATATTAAATACGGCTACCTGTTCTTTAAGTATCCTACCATTATTTATTTTTTTTACGGCGATAATGGAAAATAAAACAAAAGGTGTGATGAGTACACAAAATGCTAGAAACGCGAGTAGGATTCTCCCTTTAATGCTTTTCATTTGAGTAATATGGGACAGCTTTAAAACGGGGAGAAGTACTTTAAATTGCACCAACAGTAGTAAAAAGCCTACATACAGAAGAGACTATGGCCAAGTTTATTAAAATCTATGAACAGAACCCGGATGAGAGAAGAATCCAGGAGGTTGTTCGTGTATTGCAGCAAGGAGGATTGATCATTTATCCTACGGATACGGTGTATGGTTTAGGATGTGATATTACCAACTCCAGGGCGTTGGAAAAAATTGCAAGAATAAAAGGAGTGAAGCTGGCCAAGGCCAACTGGTCTTTTATTTGTGCAGATTTGAGCAACTTATCCGACTATGTAAAGCAGATCGATACGGCTACTTTTAAAATTCTAAAAAGAGCATTTCCCGGGCCGTATACATTTATTTTACCAGGGAGTACTAACCTTCCCAGAGATTTCAAAAAAAAGAAGACCGTGGGAATACGAATACCAGATAACACAATCGCAAGAACAATAGTGAAGAGTTTAGGAAACCCCATTGTGTCCACCTCAATACACGATGAGGACGACGTTCTGGAATACACCACAGATCCCGAATTGATTTTCGAAAAATGGCAGAATAAGGTGGATCTTGTGATTGATGGTGGATATGGCGGAAATATCGCTTCGACCGTGATTGATTTATCGGAAGTAACACCAAAAGTGATACGAGAGGGATTGGGAACCCTGGAGGTGTTGACGTAAAAAACAAAAAGCGACCTTCTGGCCGCTTTTCGCTCTATAATAACATCATTTTTATTCGCCGCTACCGCCTATTGCTGGATCTTTCATTCCTTCCTCGATCATACTGTAAAACTGATCCAATTTCGGCAACACAACAATTCGTGTCCTTCGGTTTTTAGCACGGTCTGCGGAGGTAGTGTTGGCAGCTAAAGGAACATAATAGCTTCGTCCTGCAGCGGTCATCCTTGCTGGGTCTACTCCAAAATCATTTTGAAGTATCCTAACAATGGAAGTGGCTCTCTTGGCACTTAAATCCCAGTTATCTAACAATACTCCGCTGGCATAAGGAACATTGTCAGTATGACCTTCTACCATGAACTCAAAATCCGGTTTGTTGTTTACTACTTTCGCTACTTTTCCAAGTACTTCTTTCGCTGCGCGGGTTACATTGTAGCTACCACTGCTAAAGAGCAATTTATCGGAAATAGATACGAAAACTACGCCTTTTTCTACCGTAACTTCAATATCCTCATCATCCAAATTACCCAATACTCCTTTTAAGCTTTGTACTAAAGCAAGGTTAACAGAATCTCTTCGCGTAACAGCATCCTGTAATTTCCGGATGGTTAAATCTTTTTCCCTAAGACTTTCCAATGATTTTTCAAGATTTTCCGCTCCCTTAGCGGTAAGGGTGGTTAAATTCCCCATGTTGTTGATCAACTCTTGATTATTGGCTTTCAAAAAGGAGTTCTGTTCTTCCAAAGCTTCCATTTGGGACATCGCGGTGGCTTTTTCTTCCAAACATTCGTTGAGTTTTACCGTGGCAGAATTCAACAAGTCCTGGGTTTCCTGCTGTTTGGCTTCCAAATCAGCATATTTTTTTTGCGAAACACAGGAGGTAAGAAGGATGGCTAAGCTAAAAACACCCAAAAAAACTTTTCTCATAATGTGCATATTTTAATGGTTAAATAGATACGACTTTTCCTAATGCTCCGCCAAAATTAGATAAAAACAAAGGCATCAATAGCAGTCTGTCGTTAATCTTTTACTAAATTGTTAAAATTCTTCTCTTGATGTACGAAGTGTAGCCATACAATGGATGTCACAGTGTGATATTTTAAAGCTTTCCTTTGC
The DNA here is from genome assembly GCA_028284665.1 of Croceivirga sp. Lineage (GTDB taxonomy): Bacteria > Bacteroidota > Bacteroidia > Flavobacteriales > Flavobacteriaceae > Croceivirga. The sequence continues at coordinate 184,647 of JANQRG010000033.1, read as the reverse complement.
TTTTTTCGCTTGTTCCGTACCCTTCTAAATTTGCTGTAAAAGCTTAAGTGTGCTTTAATTATACCGGCTGCATGCCTGCCGCGGAATTGTAATAAAAATCGACCAGCCGCGATCCCATCAAGGATTAATCGGGCAATTATAATGGGGATTGCAACCTTATCCGGGAGGTTCTTAATGATTGAAAAGAGGGAATTTCTAAAATTGAGGAAGGTTTTTTTAGGATCCGAATTTTCCAGCGTAGACCCCCCTAAATGATACACTTTACTATGGCCGGTAAACCATATCTTATGACCTGAATTCTTTGCACGCCAACACAGGTCTATTTCTTCCTGATGTGCAAAGTAGTCATTGTCAAAGCCATTCAGCTCCCAGTATAGTCCACTTCTAATAAACATGCACGCCCCCGTAGCCCAGAATATCTCGGTTTCATCATCGTATTGTCCTTTATCTTTTTCTAGTGCCTGAAATATGCGGCCCCGACAAAAAGGGTATCCCAAGCGATCAATAAACCCTCCGGCTGCCCCCGCATATTCAAAGTATTCCGGCCGTTTCAGATCAAGGATTTTAGGTTGCACAATCCCGATGTTGCGGTCTTCCTCAAAAAGTTTCAAAATCGGAGGGATCCAATTCTTTGTGACGGCTACATCCGAATTTAACAAACAATATACATCAGCCTCCACCTCACGTAGCCCCTCGTTATATCCTCCGGCAAAACCGAGATTTTCCTTATTTCGAATAAGCTGTACTTCGGGAAATTCCTGCTGTAGCAAAGCTACCGAGTCATCTGTGGAGGCATTGTCAATAACATAGATGGCGTGATCCGAGGAGTATTGTAAAACAGTAGGGAGAAACTGTTTAAGCAATGGAGCACCGTTCCAGTTTAATATGACAATAGCAACCTTCAAAACGGATGCAAATTAACGGCTAAAATCAGGAATTTCAGGCAGAAATATATATTTTTCCCCAACTTGATCCATTTGACAGAAAAAATGATGCAAGCCGTTCGTTACCATCATATAATTAGCACCGGCTTTGCGATTGTAGATCGCAATTTGATCAAAGGTTGCCTGATCAATAGTAATAAATGGGGCTTTGCATTCCACTAAAACCTGAATTTTCCCGGTTGCGGTAAAAACAATCACATCATATCGTTTTCGCAACCCGTTTACGATTAGCTGTTTTTCAACGTTGATATACTGTTTGGGATATTTTTTTATGTGAATAAGATAGTGGATGACATGCTGTCTCACCCATTCTTCCGGATGTAGCCTCACAAATTTTTTACGAATGATGTCAAATATATGGAGTTGATTTTCGGTACTTTTAAATCGGAATTCGAATTTTGGAAAATTGAGTGGCTGCATGTCACAAAAGTCTGTATTTTTTTGAGATGGAGGAAGCCCGTAAAATTGTGGAGGAAATAAAATCCGGTCTGGTCAAACCCTTGTATTTCCTAATGGGGGAAGAACCCTATTATATTGACAAAATAGCAGAATTCATTGGTAACACTGTACTAACCGAGGAAGAAAAGGGTTTCAATCAGGTAACGCTCTATGGAAAAGAAACTTCCATAGATGAGATAATTGCTCAGGCCAAGCGATACCCCATGATGGCCGAACGGCAGGTGGTCATTATTAAAGAGGCACAACATCTCTCCAGGACCATTGAACAACTGGCCCATTACGCTGTCAACTTGCAACCCACTACCGTCTTGGTGATTTGTTATAAGTATAAGAAGCTGGACAAACGAAAAAAACTCTACGGCGCCGTTCTGAACTCCGGATTACTTTTTGAAAGCAAGAAGTTATACGAAAATCAAGTGGTCGACTGGATTAGAAGGGTGCTTTCCGGAAAAGGGTATACGATAACACCAAAAGCAGCGGCATTGTTGGTAGAATATTTGGGAACGGATCTGAGCAAAATAGATAATGATTTACAGAAACTCTTTTTGGTTGTCCCGAAAAACTCAAGCATCACCGAGGAATTAATTGAAAAACATATTGGAGTTAGCAAGGACTACAACAATTTTGAGTTGAAAAAAGCAATAGCCGAAGGTGATATCAAAAAAGCGAGTAATATTGTTCGTTACTTCTCCCAAAACCCTAAAGAAAATCCGTTTGTAGTAACCATTACACTTTTACATAATTTTTTCGCGCAGTTATTGCAGTATCACGGTTTAAATGACCATTCTCCGAGGGCTGTGGCCCAAGCTCTAAGAGTGAATCCCTATTTCGTTGGAGAATACCGGTCCGCAGCAAAACACTATAGCATGAAGCAAGTGAGCCGCATCATCTCCGGGCTTCGGGAACTTGATATGAAGGGGAAAGGTCTGGGTACACAAAATGCCAGCCAAACCGATTTACTCAAGGAACTTTTGGCCTTGGTATTTTGATTAACGTTTGTCCACGCTGTATTTTCCAGGACCGAGCAGAAATACAGCAATAAAAACAAGGGCATATAGCAATGCCAGTTCTTTTTGACCAAACGCATCTTCGCGGTGCACGATAAAAGCAGCCACAAACATGGTAAGTATGGTAGGGATAGCGGCAATCCGGGTCTTGTACCCCACTATGATCATGATGGGAGCAATAAATTCGCCTATTACCGTCAGGAACAATGACGGACTCTCACCAATACCTATGGGATTGGCAAATTGGAAATCACCGGAAATCAGTTTTTGAAATTTCGGAAAACCGTGGGTAAGCATCATTGCGGAAGCGCCAATACGCAAAATCGCCAAACCAACAGATGCCAGAAGACTATTTTTCATTTTTCGGGGGAATTGTAATCTGTGCAAAAGTATAATTTCATCATTATCTTTTGTCAATTATTATGCTAAAGGTAGCAACGAACCCTTTTCCATGTCACGGAAAAGGGTTTTTTGGTAGCACCATATGGTAGTAGTATCCGCAGAACCACCATGTTCGCATGCAGATAAGGCTACCGATACAAAAACATATAGGTTAGGTGTTGTCTTCTAATGGCTTTCTTGTGTTCCGTTTGGGTTATCAAAAACCGCGGAATACAGGATGATCTCGGGTTGGTAGGTATATCGGATACTTCGATTGGGCTGACACTCCAGTTCAAACTGATCATTATCGATCACAAATTTAAATTCAGCACTGGATTGCGCTGTCTCCTGTTCTATGATCACCTCAAAGAAACCATCATTATCCGGATCTGACATGGGGACGGTAACTTGCCAGGGAGGGGAGGTAAACTGCCCTCGAATTCCTACCTCGGTAAAAGAATCATAGTTATTCAAATCTACCCTAAAAGTTACTTTTTTCACATGTTCCGCTTGCACGCAGCTGGAAACCGTAGCCAATAGTATACTGATCAGTCCGATGGTAATAAAGTTTTTCATACGGTTTGTTTTTTTAAGATGAATGTTGAAATCAGGTGGTCTATTCCAAATCTTCCGGAACCCAGGTAAAGATGATACATAGCGATCCAGAGAAAACCCATGGCGGGGAGCATGCCCCAGGTGCCCTGACCCCATTTTTGGAAGAAAATGGCCACCAACATCGTACAGGCGATTAGAAAGGCCGCTACCCGGGTCTTTAAACCGAAAGCCAAGAAGAGGCCACCCACCGCCTCACTAAAGGCGCCTATCCAGGCAAAAAAGATGGGCATGGAGGCAAAGATACCTCCATACGCTGCCACATCCTTTGGAAACCAGGCAGCAACCTCAAACAACTTGAGGTTTTGACCCGCATCGGTCCAGGGCATCCCAAATTTTGAGGCCCCAAAGTCTAGTGCTAATAACATCCCACATACAAATCGGGCGATAGCAAAGAATAAATCAGCTATCCAGTGTTGTGGTATGGGTGCTATTAAGACGCTTAAAATGTTTTTCATAAGGTTGAATTTTTTGTTGGATCAAAATTGAAAAACACCTTAACGTCTTGCGCTTCAAATCGTAGTACCACGTATCAAATACGATTTGAGACGTCTCAAATTTGAAATTATTGAGGGCGCTAGGAAAGAACTTTTAGATATTCTGTGGGGGACTGATCGGTAAGTTTGCGAAACACCCTGTTAAAGGTAGCCTTGCTGTTAAAGCCACATTCAAAAGCAATGCCTAACAAGGACAACTTGTCCTGTTTGTTTGCCTTTAGCATAGTCTTAAATGCATTTACCCGATATTGATTGATGAAGTCGTTAAAATTCTTGCCAAATCCGCTATTGATGGTTTCCGAAAGTTGGGCTCTGTTCATATTTGAGATTTTTGCTAAATCCTCCAGATTTAGTTCAGGATCTAAATAGGGTTTGCGTGTTTCCATTAACCGCTTTAATGCTTCCAGGGCTTCTGGTGGCACGCGCTTTTTCAGATGAACAGATTCTTCCGGAATGCCCGATGGGTGAGGGGTGAAGCTAAAATTTAATCGCTTTAGCTGTGAGGTATCTGTGAAATACCCTTTAATCCCCACATAAATGATCACCAAACCGGTTAACAGTGTTAACCACCAACGCTGTGTATAACTCAACTCCAGGATGTACTCCCCAATTATTGTTTGAGCAAGGTCATAGAGGTACAAGGTAGTGTAGAGAATTAGAAAAGATAAGATCCAGTTTAGCTCCAGCCGATAGGTATTGGAAAAATAGGCTTTGATCCTTTTTCTATAGCTATAAAACAACTGAAACGTAAAAGCCAGATAAAGCAAATTCTGTAGGAATCCGAATACCGTGTACAGCGGTTGAAAGTAGGGTTCGTCCAAACTCAGTTTTAAGTAACCATTTTGAGTATTAGTAAACCCTGGTTGAAAAGCATCAAAAGTGTAAATGGCCATCCTGTAGAGAATGACCAGGAAAGCGGGTAAAAAATGGAGCCAGTCTCTTTTTTTAAAGGAGAAAGAGGACATGGTAACGGATTTCACGTAAAAATAGATCAACGGTAAAATCGCAATGGATAGAGAAATGAGCGCATAGTTGATCTTTGTATTCCTGTAGGTATCGTACCAGCCCATGAACCCCACTGTATAACACGTCTGATGGTAACACGTAATAATGAGGATAAGGAAGAGGAACAGATCGGATGTATTCCTGTTTTTCAGGTACCTGGACAGCAAAAGACCGGCAAAGATCAATCCTTGAAGTGTAAGAATCAGCAAAGGGGTACTCCAAATATTGAAATCCGGGAAGGATAAAAACATATAATCCTTTTGGACTAAAATAATTATTTCACCTGACTTCTTAGGGGAGGATAAAGAGCGAACCAAACACAGTTGTCAAAAACTAAAAAACGAAAAATCTCTGATTTCTGAGGTTCTTTAGTTATCGTAGCGCTGGATAGCTCAGGGGATCCGACTCATGCATGATTTCATACACCTTCTCAAAGATGTCTTCTTTATTGGGTTTTGAAAAGTAATCTCCATCTGTGGCATAGGCAGGGCGATGCGCTTTTGCCGTAAGTGTTTGTGGTGCACTGTCCAGGTATCGGTAGGCTCCCTGCTTCTCTAAGATCTCCTGTAAAAGATAGGCTGAACATCCTCCGGGTACATCCTCGTCAATGATGAGAAGTCGGTTCGTTTTCTTAATACTTTCAACAACCTTGTGATCGATATCAAAGGGCAGCAGGCTCTGGGCGTCAATTACTTCGGCATCTATGCTAACTTCCTGGAGTTCTTGGGCTACTTTTTGCACCATTCGAAGCGTAGATCCGTAAGAGAGTAAAGTAATATCGGCACCTTCTCTAACCACCTCTACTACCCCTATGGGGGTACAAAACTCACCCAGGTTGGTAGGTTTTTGTTCTTTCAAGCGATACCCGTTAAGACTTTCGATGATCAGTGCAGGTTCGTTACTTTTCATCAGGGTATTGTAGAATCCCGCCGCCTTGGTCATATTCCTGGGAGCAAGAATGTAGATCCCTCGTAAAAGGTGTACTAATCCACCCATGGGAGATCCTGAATGCCAAATCCCTTCCAATCGGTGTCCGCGTGTCCTGATAATCAGCGGGGCGATTTGCTTCCCTACTGTTCTGTAACGCAATGTGGCAAGGTCATCACTTAGCGTTTGTAAGGCATACAGAATATAATCCAAATATTGAATTTCTGCTATTGGGCGTAACCCCCGCATAGCCATTCCAATTCCCTGCCCAATAATAGTGGTTTCCCGTATGCCGGTGTCCGCAACGCGTAAGGCGCCGTATTTTTTTTGAAGTCCTTCCAGCCCCTGATTGACATCTCCAATGGTTCCGGTATCTTCACCAAAGACCAGCGCTTCCGGATAGTTTTCGAAGAGCTTGTCAAAATTATCACGCAGAATAATTCGGCCATCAACCGTTTCAGATGTATCCTCATATGTTGGCCTGATCTCCTGGACGGATACCGCATTTCCCTCCGATTCGTCGAATAGTTGCGAACTGTAAGCAGGTTGTATTTGTTCTAAATATTCAGCAATCCAACCTTTTAGCTTTTGCACGGCCCCACCGGATTCTCCCGTAACATAGCGTAGTGCTTTTCTTGCGTGGGAAGCGATATCCTTTTTAATGGGTTCGTCAATTGCAATGAGATCGTTTTTTACTCTATTGATAAAGGTTTTGTTGGGGCTATGCTCCGCTAAATTCTCCAGCAGGGCAATTAATTCTTTTTTGTCAGCAAGATTGGGTGCGAGAAATTCAGCCCAGGCTTCCTTTTTAGCATTCCGTACCTCCTGCTTGCATTGTTTTTCTATAGTTTTCAGAGTGTCTTCGTCGGCAATATTGTTTTCCAGGATCCACTCCCTAAATCGCTTATTACAATCATTTTCACGTTCCCATTCCAAGCGTTCCGGACTTTTGTAGCGTTCATGGGAGCCCGAGGTAGAATGTCCCTGAGGTTGCGTAAGCTCGGTAATATGGATAAGCACTGGAACGTGTTCTTCTCTGGCAATATCGGAGGCATTTTCGTAAGCGTGAATTAGTGCGGTATAGTCCCAACCCACCACTTTTATGATTTCGAAGCCTTGGTTTTCCCCATCGCGTTGAAACCCTTTTAATGCTTCTGAAATATCTGCTTTGACCGTATGAAATTCTGCTGGAACGGATATTCCGTAGGCGTCATCCCAAATGCTGATCACCATGGGAACTTGCATTACTCCGGCAGCGTTGAGCGTTTCAAAGAAATGCCCCTCACTGGTACTCGCGTTTCCTATGGTACCCCAGGCCACTTCATTTCCGTTGTTGGAAAAAAGGGCTTGCGGTATATCCTTAACATGTCTGTAAATTTTGGATGCCTGGGCCAACCCCAGCAATCGCGGCATCTGACCTGCCGTACAGGAGATATCTGCGCTGCTGTTCTTTTGTTGGGTAAGGTTTTTCCAGGAGCCATCCTCTTGCAGGCTATGGGTAACAAAGTGTCCTCCCATTTGCCGCCCGGCGCTCATGGGCTCTTTCTCGATATCTGTAGTAGCATAAAGCCCGTGGAAAAACTCTTTAGGACCCAGGAAACCCAAAGCCATCATAAATGTCTGGTCCCTGTAATAACCGCTTCGGAAGTCCCCATTCCTAAATGATCTGGCCATTGCCAATTGCGGTAGTTCTTTGCCATCTCCAAAAATGCCGAATTTCGCTTTTCCAGTGAGGACTTCACGACGACCTAAGAGGCTACACTCACGACTAACCGTTGCTATTCTGTAATCGCGTAGGATTTGGGATTTGAAATCTTCAAAGGAAATGTCATTGCTGGTCTTTGGATGGGTTTTCACGGAGCCTTTGGATTTTTTGCAAAATTACGAAAATTGGCGCTTTTTTGCTAGCGGTAACTCCCTTATTTTATTCTTAAAATCACAAAAAAACCGTTAATTAATAGCGGAATATGAAAAAAACAGTAGTTTTGAGAAGTTCAAATTGTCAAATTCATAATTAGAACCACCTTCTTGTAAAGAGGCCTGTAAGCGTTCGGGGGCTTATGGTGATCACAAATCGAATGGTCCTATCATAATTCGGTTGTCCAATTTCCCACCCAAGATTAGAATATACCGGGAAATACAGCTCAAAATAGTCGGTTACCAGATTCAATCGAATCCCGGAATCGTAAACGAATCGGGCACTTTCTCCACGATCTCCTATAAAGCCAATATCCCCATAGACTTCTACCCATCGCCAAAGGTTAAAACTCGCATTGGTGGTAGCAATCCAATCGCTTCCGAATTGGTCTTCAAATTGCGATTTGAAACCACCTTCAGCAATAATGATTTGCTGACTGACCAAACCTGTGTCTTCCGACCTACCGATGTAGCTTAGATCAAACATATAATCTGTGGGTCTATCCAGGGCAAAACTAAAAAAGTCCGAATTGGTTTTATTGCGTAAAAATTTTCCGGCGTATAGTCGTAGATTCAGCTGTCGGTTGCTCTCAAACAACCTTCGGTATTCCAGTTCCAGGGCCAGCTTGGTGAACTCACTGGAATGTTGAAAATCAACCAATGAAGATTTGAAATTGATAATATTATCATCAAAATTGGAGTACCGCACATTAAAAACGCTGTAATCGGGATTGTTTTCCAGATCCAGGTCAATATCACTATCGTTCAGGACATTTTCGTCAATGCTACGGAACACATTCCTATGACGAAACAATAAGAACTGCCGTTTATTGGAGCGCAAGTCGTCTGGTCGCCAACCAAAACTTATGGCCGGGGTAATGGTGGTAAATCGAGAATTGACCTGGAAATGTGATGTGCTTCCACCAATCGTAAAATTAGTTACATAGTGACCTCCTTTACCCTGGTATTTTCGATATCGGACGCGTGCACCACCTACCAATGTTTTTTCGAGGAAAGAATAGCCGGGAGAAATATCAAAAGAAAAAGGCCTTTCTAAAAAAGGGCGGTTATAGAATCGCATTACAGGTGTGACACCGTCGTATACATTAAAATTGACGCTTGGCACGTAAAAGATCTGATTGTAGTTAGGGTCTTCCGTATCCTTGAAAAAAGTGAACTTTAGCTTTTTGTTACTAGCAAAGAAACCATTTAAGGTTTTCCAGTTATCGCGCTGATTGAATTCCGGGATTTTTTGATCGTAGTTCAGTACAAGACGGTCTTCTCCCTTCCTGGGAATGGTAAAGGTTGCAGCAGAGTCAATATTGGAAAACCAGTACTTAGAGACCACCGTATCCTTTTTAAGCCCGAATAAGGAGATGGGCACATTGGTTCCCCTCTTGTTTTTCAAAGTAAAGGTAATGGAGTCCTCAGTTTTGGATATTTTTTTGATCTTAAAGTCGATCTTCTCCCGTGAGGAGACGTATTCCTCGAAAAACCAATCAATTTCATCATCAGAGCAAAGCCGCAGCACATTTTTGAAATCCTCTACCTTAATTTTTGGTGCCAGGCGATGCACATTGTAGAAATCGATAATTGTGCTATCTACCCTTTCCTTTCCAATATAATCGGCCAAATACGATAGTCCCAATCCTGCTTTATAGCGGTTGGCAATCCGTTCGTTAAGCAATGTCAATGAATCGGTAGGAGTGGTGAGTGCTTGATCGATATTACTCCGCGCAGGTAACATTTGTAGTAGGTTATACTGTTCGTTGAATCCCATTTTTGCCAAATGAAAACTACGGACGCCCCAGAAATTAGCCAGTTTACCTATTAATTTTTGATCCGGGTAGTAGTCTTCTACGTACTTAATCATTAAATAGTTGGCAATGGCGTCGTTTACCCATCGCTCTTTACGGGGGTCCATAAAAAGGGTCTCGTTTAGAAATTGGTTTAAAGCCGTCCTAAGAAACATCATCTCAAACTGAAATTGTTCATCATAGGGCCGAACAAAGGAGGGCAATTGATTAAGCCCATAGAGTGGGTTTTTGTTATAATCAACCCGACTTACCAGTAAGTTGCCATGGGGATATTCTCCCAGGTTTTCAACCAAAAAAGCAGCAACTTTTTCTATGGAAAGACCTGTAGGGATCTCCCCATATTTGGACGAAACCAGATCAGTAGTAGCCGTTAGACTGGTCGTAATATGGGTAGTGAATCGTTTCTGTGGTGTAATAATGATTTCACAACCTTTCCTGTTAACTCCGGTAAGCTGTACATTTTGGCCTTGCGGAAATTTGCCTATATCGGAAGTGTCAAAGTTAGTAGCAAGGTAGAGGCCTTTTGGGAATTCAAAACTAATTCTGGTTGCGCAAACTTCGGTATATAAGTCATCCAATCCCTTGTTGGAATAGAGCTTCCAGTCCACATCAAATACAGCTGGGGTCAGATACCAATCTTTGAGATACACTACCCCGTTCGGATCATAGCCGTAGGAGGTAAATTTGCTGCTGGGTAATTGTATAGTGTAGGTGAAAAATAGTTCTACCGTAGCCTTGGGAACTAGCGGGGTATTTAAGCTTATTTTTATGATATCTTTCGAAGCTAAGTGTTCCCATTCCAATCCCTGATAGTTATTGTCTACCACGCTCGTTATGGTCGTATGACCACGTTCTTTTTTTTTAGCCAGGTGTAATTTCCGATCAAAATCTTCACCAAAATGTTTAGACAGCGGAGTAGTATTGGAAGAATAGGCATTGTTCCAATCGTTAAAGTAAAGTGTTTTTAACGTTGTCTCCGAGCTGTTTCTATAGGTAAAGTGCTGCTTTATTAAGATTTGATTGTTGGTATTATCAAAGATCGCATAGATTGAATTTTGATGCTGCTGCGAAAGAAGCACAGTAAAAGGAAAGAGTCCGAGAAAAAGTAATAATATCTTTGAAAAGTGCAACGAAAACAATACGAACGACTTTAAAAATTTGGACTAAGGATATTTCCTTTGTAGAAGGCATCTATGATTTGAACCACCTCGTCCTCAGTATCTACCAATTTAACCAAATCCATATCCTCGGGACTAATCGTACCAGCCTCAACCATCGTACCACTGATCCAATCCCAAAGCCCGCTCCAAAATTCGGTACCCACTAAAATAATAGGGAATTTGTGGATTTTGTTCGTTTGAATTAGTGTGATAGCTTCAAATAATTCGTCAAGTGTTCCGAAGCCCCCGGGCATTACTACAAACCCTTGGGAATATTTGACAAACATCACTTTTCGGACAAAAAAATAGTCAAAATCAAGGCTCTTGTCGTCATCAATGTATGGATTATCATGTTGTTCAAACGGCAAGTCGATATTGAGTCCCACAGACGTGCCTCCGGCGAGGTTAGCTCCCTTGTTGCCAGCTTCCATAATTCCGGGACCTCCTCCCGTGATGATACCGTAGCCTGCTTCCGCAATTTTTTTGGAGATGAGCACACCAAGTTCATAATACTTATCCCCAGGTCGCATACGCGCTGAACCAAAAATGGATACGCAGGGTCCTATTCGGCTCATGCTTTCAAAACCATTTACGAATTCGCCCATAATCTTAAAAATGGCCCAGGAATCATTGGTCTTGATCTCGTTCCATCCTTTGTGGTGTTGTTCTTTTCGCATAATGATGATTTATACCGCTTTGGCAATTGCTTTTTTTGGATGCTCCAGTTCTTTTTTGAGAAATCCGGCGGTGTAGCTTTTGCTGTCTTGAGCAACCGCTTCGGGTGTGCCTGTAGCTACGATCATTCCGCCACCCCGACCTCCTTCATATCCTATATCTATGATGTGGTCCATCATTTTGATCACGTCCATATTGTGCTCAATAACGAGAACGGTGTTGCCTTTATCCACCAGTTTGTCCAATACCTGCATTAATACACGAATATCTTCAAAATGCAGGCCCGTTGTAGGTTCGTCCAAAATGTAGAAGGTGTTTCCGGTATCGCGCTTTGACAGTTCCGTAGCTAATTTCACCCGTTGTGCTTCGCCTCCTGAAAGGGTTGTGGACTGCTGTCCCAGGGAAATATATCCCAGCCCCACATCTTGGATCGTTTTTAGTTTTCTATGGATTTTAGGGATGTTTTCAAAAAAATCTACCGCTTCATCAATGGTCATTTCCAGGACATCGGAAATCGACTTTCCCTTATATCGAATTTCCAGGGTTTCCCGGTTAAAGCGTTTGCCGTTACAGGTTTCGCATTCAACATACACATCCGGAAGGAAATTCATCTCAATTACCTTTAATCCACCACCCTGACAGGTTTCACATCGCCCTCCGGCAACATTGAAACTAAATCGTCCGGGCTTATAGCCGCGGATCGTGGCTTCCGTTGTCTTGGAGAATAAGGAGCGGATCTCGCTAAACACCCCGGTATAGGTAGCAGGATTGGATCTCGGTGTTCGCCCGATAGGGGACTGGTTAATATCAATGACCTTGTCAATATGTTCCAGGCCCGTAATTTTTTTGTAAGGCATGGGCTTTTTAACCCCATTGAAATAATGGGCATTCATAATGGGGTAAAGGGTTTCATTGATCAAAGTGGATTTACCGCTACCCGAAACTCCGGTAACTCCAATCATCTTTCCAAGTGGGAATTGGACGGTGAGATTTTTTAAGTTGTTGCCTGTGCAACCGGTAAGTACAATCTTTTTTCCGGTACCTTTCCTGCGGGATTGTGGTATTGGAATTTCCTTGTCACCTGTAATGTAGTCCGCAGTAAGGGTATGATATTGTGCTAATTCCGAAGGTGGGCCTTGCGAAATGATCTCTCCACCGTGCTTGCCCGCTCTGGGACCGATGTCAATGACATGATCTGAAGCTTCTATCATGTCCCTATCGTGTTCCACTACAATAACGGAATTACCTATATCCCGTAATGCCGCCAAACTTCGGATCAAGCGTTCATTATCCCTTTGATGCAGTCCGATACTGGGTTCGTCAAGGATGTAAAGCACCCCAACCAATTGGGATCCGATCTGTGTGGCTAACCGGATACGTTGCGCTTCACCGCCGGACAAGGTCTTCGACCCTCGATTCAAAGAGAGATAATCCAAACCTACATCAAGTAAGAAGCCAATACGCGCTTTAATCTCTTTAATGATCTCCTCGGCAATCTTTTTTTGGTTGCCCTCCAAACGCTGTTCGAGTTGATTAAAGAAGTCCGACAATTCAGCAATGTCCATCTGAGCCAATTCTGCTATATTCTTACCATCGATCTTAAAGTAAAGCGATGCTTTCCGTAATCGTGAACCCTCGCAAGTAGGACAAGTAACTTTATCCATATATTCCTTGGCCCACCGTTTTATCGAAGTGGAATTCGCCTCTTCAAACTGACTTTTAATGAAGTTGGCAATCCCTTCATAGTCGATGGTGTAATTACGCTGTACCCCGAGGGTTTTGGAATCTACCGTAAAACTTTCTTTACCCCCATTCAGAATAATGTCCAAAGCTTCCTCCGGTATCTTTTCAATAGGGGTTGTCATTTCAAAACCATAACGTTGCCCTATGGTTTCTAATTGTTTAAACGCCCAGGAACGCTTGTACTCGCCAAGTGGGGCAATGCCTCCATTCTTTATGGAAAGCTTTTTATTCGGAAAGATCTTATCGACATTTACCTCGTAGATATGCCCCAAACCATTGCAGGTTGGGCACATCCCTTTCGGGGAATTAAAAGAAAAGGTATTTGGTTCCGGGGTGGGGTAGGAAATACCGGTACTGGGGCACATGAGATCCCGGCTAAAATAGCGCGGTTCGTCATTGTCCTCTCCCAGGATCATCAATACGTTGTTCCCGCTGTACATTGCGGTATTGATCGATTCGCTGAGGCGTTTACTCACGTCTTCTTCATCCGTGATCATTAATCGATCGATCACGATCTCAATATCGTGGGTTTTGTAGCGGTCCACTTTCATTCCCCGGGTAATGTCCACTATCTCGCCGTCTACCCGCACTTTCACAAACCCCTGTTTTCCTATTTGTTCAAAAAGTTCCCGGTAATGCCCTTTACGCGATTTGATTACCGGAGCTAAAACATTGATTTTCTTGCCCTGATAAGCGCTAATGATCAATTCCTTGATCTGCTCGTCACTATAGCTTACCATTTTTTCCCCGGTATTGTAACTGTACGCTTCGCCGGCACGAGCAAAAAGCAGGCGAAGAAAATCATAGACCTCGGTAATAGTGCCTACTGTGGAACGGGGAGATTTTGATGTGGTCTTTTGCTCAATAGCGATCACCGGAGAAAGACCGTCTATTTTATCTACATCCGGGCGCTCCAAACCGCCAAGGAACTGTCGCGCGTAGGCAGAGAAGGTTTCGATATAGCGACGCTGTCCTTCTGCGTAGATAGTATCAAAGGCCAATGAAGATTTACCGCTTCCCGAAAGTCCGGTGATTACCACCAACTTTTCACGGGGAATGGTAACGTCTATGTTCTTTAGGTTGTGGACCCTGGCCCCCCGGACCTCGATGTTTTCCTCATAATTGGTCATGCGATCATAGCAAAACTTCAAAAGTACGCTTTTGACCTGTAAAAAAGAAGTCAGGTCATGTTGTGATTTTGTGAAATTGAGGAGGATGGCTATCTTGATCGAAATCGTTGTCCATGTATTCTACAAGCCCTACTTTTTTAAGACTTTTTGTTGCGATCCTTCTTTGCATTGTTGCCCCGGTATCGGGACAACCCAAGCAGATTATTGTAGATGCCGATAGTGGGAATGAGGTAGACGATTTGTATGCTCTGGTACGATTACTGTTGGAACCGAAACTGGAAGTAACCGCCTTAAATGCTGCACACTGGCAAACCAGCCATTGGACAGAACCGCGTTCCATGGAAAACAGTCATCGGGTAAATCAACAATTGTTGGGCGAGTTGCAACTGGAAGTTAAAACGTTGAGAGGCGCTCCTGCTCGAATGTATGACTGGGGGGATCGGGCACAACACTCGGCAGCGGCGTATGAGATCATCCACCAGGCCACAGCGAAAGAGGAGGTTGTCATTTTGGCCCTGGGTGCATTGACAAATATAGCCTCTGCAGTGTTTATTCAACCAACAATTGCCAAACATCTGAAAGTGTATTGGTTAGGAACTACTTTGAACTTCGAAACCGGGGTGCTGAAACGCAATGATTTCAATGCATTAATGGACCCCTATGCCCTGGATTATCTTTTGGATTCCGAAGTGGAGATGCATATCATGCCGATCAATGTAGCTGCCGCAATGGAAATCGAGTATACCGAATTGAAAGCCGCCATTGGTAAACATCCTATTGGCGCTTACCTTATACAACGTTGGGATACGCATTTGGACGGTTCGCGAAAAAAACGTGTCTTATGGGATTTGGGGTTGGTATCCGCCTTTATTACTACTGATTTTGCTGAAAAAGAAGTAATTACCACTTCCCGGGATAGTGGTAACCGGCCCATTATGTTTTATAAAAGCCTGGATGCCGAAGCGGTGTACCAGGATTTTTATAAAATGCTATTGGCTTTTGAGCGGGAGTAAGGTATTTTTGAGAACGTAATTGTCATTTCGAAGGAGTTAGTGACTGAGAAATCTAAAAGGGATGTAACGCCTTGGTTTGAAATGATGGTAATATGACTTTATGAAACTACTAGGTATAGGCTCACGCATTGACCATCCGGAGTACGGAAAAGGGGTGGTTACTAACGTATCTTCCCAACACTATTGGGTTACTTTTATGGAAAAAGGTTTGGAAACCATTGACCTGGACTCCGAATTTGAAGTAATTGAACGTTCGGAGGACGACGTGGATACGGTAAGCCTTTTTGATGTTGAAAAATCCCTGGTGGACATCCTGAAAAAATGGGGCGATACCCATGAGAGAGTGGCCATTGCAGACAAATGGAAAGGGGGGAAGCTTATTTTGGAACCAGGGGACGATCTGGCCAGTAAAGAAATGCCGATTGCAACCTTTTTCCATAAGATCGTGATGGTACGGGACCGCCTGCGGGTCATGGAGCAAAAAGTAAATAGCAGCAAAAACCTGGATGATCAGGAAAAAGTGGACTTGCAGCAATACATCACAAGAATTTATGGTTCGCTAACTAGCTTTAATGTACTGTTCAAAAACGAAAGCGATCGCTTTGTAGGGGAAAGATCAAAATAGGAGGTTGCTGTGATACATCTGGCAGATTATATAGATCATACGTTGTTAAAAGCAACAGCTACCGAGACACAGATCAAAGCCCTTTGTCAGGAAGCGATAACGCATAGATTTAAAGCCGTTTGTGTAAACGGCTGTTGGGTAAAACTGGCATCAACCGTACTTGCGAAATCTACTGTAGAAGTGGCTACAGTGGTTGGTTTTCCCTTGGGTGCCATGAGTACGGAAGCAAAGGTTGCCGAGGCTCAAAATGCCATTATAGACGGGGCCGACGAAGTAGATATGGTAGTGAATATTGGCTGGCTAAAGTCGGGGGAGTACAATGCCGTACAAGAAGAGATCGCCCAGATCAAGAAAGCGATAGGGAACCACGTGCTCAAGGTTATCTTAGAGACCTGTTATCTGACCGATGCTGAAAAAGTGAAGGCCTGCGAATTGGCAGTAGCTGCGGGGGCTGACTTTGTAAAAACGTCCACTGGATTTGGCTCGGGGGGAGCTACTTTTGAAGATGTCAAATTAATGAAGTCGGTTGTGGGCGATAACGCTTTACTAAAAGCCTCGGGAGGAATACGCGATCGGGATACGGCCCTGAAGTATGTTGACTTAGGGGCTTCACGAATCGGCACTTCCTCAGGACCGGTATTAGTTCAAAATTAAACACTACTATGTCATTACACCTTGAAGCCAAGCCCGGGGAAATAGCGCCAACAGTATTGTTGCCCGGGGATCCACTACGTGCTCAATGGATTGCTGAAACCTTTTTGGAAGATGTTTTTTGCTATAATAAGGTACGGGGTATGTTGGGGTATACCGGACAATACAAGGGAAAACCGGTTTCAGTACAAGGAGGAGGCATGGGTATTCCCTCTAACCTGATCTACTGTCACGAACTCATCACCGCCTATGGTGTCAAAAGAATACTACGAGTGGGTACCGCAGGGTCCTATCAGCCTCACGTACAACTACAAGATATTGTGTTGGCCATGAGCGCGTCAACAGATTCCAATATTAACGCCAACCGCTTTCCAAATGCCACTTTTGCCCCTACGGCTAGTTTTGAATTGTTCGAAAAGGCGATTCGTTATGCGAAAGACCACGATATTCCTTTTAAGGCAGGAAACATACTTTCTACCGATGTCTTTTACGATGACCATCCCAAGTATTATCAACAATGGGCCGCCTACGGGGTGCTTTGCGCGGAAATGGAGACAGCGGGTATCTATACGTTGGCAGCGAAATACGGTATTGAAGCCCTCACTCTACTGACCATTTCTGATTCCCTGGTCACCAAGGAAGCATTACCCCAAAAAGAGCGCGAAGCTTCTCTTCGGGAAATGATGGAAATAGCGCTGGCTATTGTCTAACATAGTTTTTAAGAACCCATTGTTGGTTCAACGGTTCACCTGGGAGAAGGCAACTACTCATTCCGCGGTGTAAACTTAGTTTTGAGCGAGTATCTTATGTGCTTTGATCAAATTTTCCAGGCCGGAATCGCTATTTCTGTTTTTAAGCCAAAGTCCGGTGGAGAGTAAAGAGTTTCCGGTAAAATTTTGTTCAACCAAGGTTAGTTTTTTGTCGGGAAGAACAATTAAAAATCTTCCCCCATACCCATCTGCCCAGATGGAATTGGTTTCAGAAGTAAGCCACCACTGATACCCAAAACCATCATATAGGGTATAATTTATATGGCTCTTTTTGAGGTCACTGTAGGAACGGGTACTTTCCTTTACCCAGCTTTCGGGTAGGATCTGTTGCTCACCCCAACGGCCGTTATTCGCCATCATGGCACCAATCCTGGCCAGATCTCGCGTACTCATATAAATGTAGTATTGCTGGTGCATTGATTCCTTCTTCGGCCAAAACCACGGCCCGCCCATCAATACATTATGCTCTGAAAAATCCTGCATTCCCAAAGGCTTGGCAAGATATTCTTCCATAAACGTCCCGATGGACATTCCAGTTTCCTGGATCAATATGGTACCCAGCACATTCGCGTCAAAATTGTTGGCAAAAAAATAGGTTCCCGGTAGATGGCTTCCCCTTTTGGGTCGTTGTGTGATTTGGCTATCATGCTCTCCTTGTGCAGGCAAATAAATCCCTGATTTTGCCATAAGCAGATCCCGGATCTTGGCACTTTTTTCCTGTTGCGTTAAAGGGATATGCTCCTCAATACCTAGTGCTGCCAATGACTTGTTTACGTCAATATGACCTTGATGCACAGCTATCCCATACAGCACACTCATAACCGCTTTACGTATGGAGGCGGTATTCATTATTTTGTCTGTAGGCCCGTATTCATAGACTACTTTTTCGTTCTCCAGGACCAATATAGCTCGTGTCCTGGCCGGTTCCTCTTTTGGTGTCAAAACTTCTGCCACTGCTTTCGGGATCGGTTCGCCATAGGATAATTCCGTTTGAAAATCGGGGCTGGGATTACTCACTCTTGGCACGAGGGTGTAGATAAGTGTTACAAGCAGTATAGCTCCTAGACTAAGAGCAAAATAGCGTATTGCCCTTTTTAATTGGGTTGTGTTCATGATTGCGTTCGTTTGATTAATTCTCCCAAAAATGCATCAGGAAAGCAGGAACACCTGCGAATCTTTAAAAGAAGGTATGAAGGTGATCGTTTTAGGGGGATTTAGTGTGCCTCAGGGATAAAACCCGATGTTTTTGGTATGAACTTAAAGGGCTAACAGCTGGCGTTTGTAGTTTTTGGAAACAGGAAGTTCCATTTGCGTCAACGCAATAGTGCTGGCATCCTTCCACGATTTAAAATGCGACGGATTGATGAGATGGGATCGATGCACCTGTAGTAAGAAGTCAAAATCCGATCGCATTCTTTTCAGGGAACTTCGTAGGAGTTTGGATTTTAGGGTACCATTATCCAGAAAGAAGATCTCAACGTAGTTTTGGGCATTGGAAATACAAATTAAGTCTGATTTTTTGATCTTTAAGACATCCATTTTGTTCTCACCTCGCAACGTTAGGAAGTCTTCTTTTGCGGGCATTAGCTTGAGCGCATAGTGCCGAACAAAAAAGAGCAAAGGGGTGAGAATGAGAATAATATTAAGGATGATCTTTTTGAAGTATGTCGCGAATCCGTAATATCCCTCAATAATTTCACTGCGATAATAGGCAAAAGAAAAAACAGTGTAGAGGGCATAAAAAATGACATAAACACTTAGTTCCAGAAGAATACCCCACTTTCCTGTTTTCACAAAAATATACTTCTGATAAAGGCTTACTATGCCATAGGTGCAGAAAGCGATTATACTATAGCCGATACTGACCCATACCCACTTTGCTAAATCCATGGTACCGTGTTCAAAGGGCCGTGAAAAAAAAGTGAATAGAAAACACCATACAGCAATAAGCGCTGCAATAATAGTGTGATGTTTTAGCGATGGGTTTAGCGACTTCAAGGGTACTCAAAAATAAATGCTAAAATAGCTAATGCCTAAAAAAGTGCGATACAACTACCCAGGTGTCTTTTTACTTTAAGATAAAATTGTTTTTGCCCACCCATCATCGGCCTTGACCAAATTCCGCAAGGCGTGTTTGATGATCCACCACCGTTCTTTTGTGGCATCAGGCACCCAGTCTTCGATAAGTCGTTTCCCAATTTCCAAATTGTCCTTTAAAATATCGTTGATACAGTTCGCCACTGATTTTTGGACATACTTGCTGGGGTCATCCTTGAGGTTATCTAAAATCGGTAGAATAGGGGAAGGGTCCTGAATAAATTGGTCTAATTTTGATGCCCAGGGCAGTCTTGGGCGCACGCCCTCGCTGGATAAACGGCGCACATGTTTGTTGGTGTCCCTCGACCATTGGAGCATCACCTCAAGGGTTTTTATGGGATACTTTTCCAAATAGGGACGAATGGTATATTCCCCGGTATTTCGCTTGGTGATTTCATAAATGGCGTTTATTGAGCGTTCAAAACAGTCCAACCCATACTTTTCCACCAGCTTGGCGATAGGCATTACCCAATAGTATTCCTTGAACATCCCGGTTTCCTTTTCGTTTTCGGGTCCAAGGATCGCCACCAATTTTGAAACGGTTTCTTCGTAGGGAAAAGGTAAATGCTGCCATAAGGCTTCGGCGATATGTTCCACACGGGCTTTCAGTTCCAGATCCTCAAGCTCCTGAGTGGCGATATGCACAAAAGCATCTTTGTCTATGTTGACGTCAACAGCAATAAGCTTATCTGCCAAGAGGACGGCCAGATCGCCGTCAAACCAAAGTTTTAATTGCTTGTAGGCCATAATTTACACCGCTTCCTTCTTCTCGCTAAGGTACTTCCAATACCGTTTCGGGATATGTTGGGTGTGCAATTTTCGATTTATCCGGGATGTAATATGGGTACTTTTGAAGTAATTGTTCCATAAGGTTTGGTAATCGTATTCGCCATCAGTAAATGCCTTACTTCTCCGGGTACGATTAAAGTGAATTTCATCCAGGTTTAGTGAAACGATTTCCACCCCTTCCAGATTATAATAGATACCATAACGCCGCTTTACGTCATAAATCAACCATTGTTGATCCGCATAGCGGTTCCGGAAATGTTTTGAGATCAACGGCAGCACATTAAAGTCCGGCTCAATATTGGCAAAATAGATATTGTCCTTGGTCAACTGAAAACGCACAAAGGCCTCCATCCGATGCTTTTCACGTCCTACTTTTCGTGCCAATTGTGCAATGTAGAGTATGGTGTCATCGGAAAAGTCGGCCTGTTTTCCCTTATGGGCCATGAATTTTTTGATGTAGGTATACAGCATGTATTCAATCCCTTCGGTTTCGCTTAAGAAGGCAAAATAAATGGTACTGATGGTATTGTAGCTTTTGTTACGGATACCATTCCATACGCGTTTGGCCTTTTCCACATTGGTAAAAATGGTTTGAGTTTCCGAAAACAACCCATTTTGTCCCTGGCTGTTTTTTTGAATGTCTGCTACGTTTAATTTTTCCTCAAAAGCGATGTAAACCGAAGTGAGAAAGCCATTAAAGCTTCCGTCGTAAATTAATGTGGTGGTGTTTTTCATGATGCTGTGTGCTTTAGTAGTTTTCTTCCTTAATCGCTGGCACTTTCAAAATGACAGGCGTTGTTTATGATCATTCTTTTCAATTGGGTCAACGATTTCCTGGTCCTGCTTCTGAATTTGATATAGTCATAGCCTAGATCCAGAATGGCCTGTCGTTTTCGCTCTAAATAGCCTGTTTTTTTGATAGATGCATCCATAGTATTTTCGTTTTTTGCTGTGCTCAATTAAACAATGACAATTGCTGATTGTACTGATTCCGAAACTTACCGGTTGAATTCTGTAAAATCAGTCCTTTAATTTTCTCCGCTTCCAAATCCCGGCGTTCCCAATCCCGAGAATCGCATACCAGGAAGTATTTTGCACGGTTGAGGGCCACACCGATCTTTTTCAGGTGGTCCCAATTCAGTTTCCGAAATCGACGAGCACTTAAGATCTTACTGACCGATTGCATACCTAATCCTGGTACCCGGGCTAACATTCGTTTGTCTGCCATATTCACATTTACCGGGAAATGCTGTAGATTCCGTAAGGCCCAGGATAACTTCGGGTCAATATCCACATCCAGATTAGGATGGTCGTCATTCAATATTTCGTTTACCGCAAAACCATAGAACCGCAACAACCAATCGGTTTGATATAGCCTGTTTTCTCGTAGCATAGGCACCTTGGCTGTTAGGGAGGGAAGGCGGCTATCCTTCATAACGGGCACATAGCCAGAGTAGTAGACCCGCTTCATACTATAGGTTTTGTAGTAATAGGTAGCGGAATACATAATGTCTTTGTCGCTTTCCCCGGAGGCCCCGACGATCATTTGCGTACTCTGGCCTGCAGGAGCATATTTCGGGGTATTCCGGAGTATTTTCCGTTCATTTTTGTAGCGCACGATTTCATTTTTCACTTTAGCCATAGGTTTGGTAAAATCCTTATGGTCCTTTTCAGGTGCTAAAAGTTTTAGGCCGGAAATGGTGGGGATCTCTATGTTGACCGATAGGCGGTCCGCATACAATCCGGCCTGGTACATCAGTTCATCACTGCATCCCGGAATGGATTTTAAATGGATGTAGCCATTAAAGTTTTCTTCCTCCCGAAGTTTTTTTGCCACACGGACCAAGCGTTCCATAGTATGGTCTGGGGATTTAAAGATGCCTGAACTCAAAAACAAGCCCTCGATATAGTTCCGTCGGTAAAAATTGATGGTCAGATCTACCACCTCCTGAATTTTGAATCCGGCGCGTTGAATATCATTACTACGTCGCGATACACAATACGCACAGTCGTAAATACAATAGTTGGTCAATAGGACTTTTAACAAGGAAACACAGCGTCCGTCTTCGGTATAACTATGACAGATCCCCATACCTGTGCTATTCCCCAATCCTTTGTTGGTATTGGTGCGATTACTGCCACTACTGGCACAGGAAACATCGTATTTCGCCGCGTCTGCCAAAATATTTAGCTTTTCTTTTATACGTTCAAAGTTCAAAGCAATTTGGTTTTTCTCCAAAAATATGGATTAATTCCAAAATATGGAAATATTCCAATAAATTATTGGAAATATTCCAATTTTACTATATTTGAGGAGTAAAGCGACGTTTAAGTAGCCTAAAAAGACAAGGAAAGCTGTTATGGAAAATGAAGTAACCTTAAAACGATTTACAGCGATTCGACGGGAATTGGGATATACCCAGGCAGAGTTTGCCAAATTACTTGGGGTGTCCAATACTACCGCTGATATTGAACGAGGCCGAACCAAATTATCGGGTAGAGTGGTAGCCGAATTGCTGCGGCAGTTCAACATCAACCCGTTGTGGTTGTTCGGCGAAAGTGAGGAAAAGCACTTAGATACCGCTAAAACCAGTGTAATTCCCAAAGTGGTGACAGTAGATCATTCGGATAATGAGAATATGGTATTGGTGAATGCCAAAGCTGCAGCGGGATATCCCCAGAACATAGCGGATACCAGCTGGTACAGGCAATTACCGGCCTTTGACTTGCCCATTCCCGAGTTTCGAAATGCTACCTATCGGGGTTTCCAGGTGGAAGGGGATAGTATGCTCCCCAATTTACGCCCCGGAGATTGGGTAATGGCGCGCGCTATTGAGCACATTGATCATGTAAGCCCCAATAAAATGTATGTGGTGGTGCTTCAGGACGCCGTATTGGTAAAAAAAATAGAACGCCCCCCCAATTCCAATAATATTACACTGATCTCTCTCAATGAAAATTATCCTCCTTATCATATTAAACCGTTTCAAATTCAAGAGATTTGGGAGGTGAGTAGCAAGCTGACCTTTGGGGTGGAGGCTACCACAGAGAAAGGATTACTTCGTCAGTTGCAGGAATCTATGGAGGAGTTGAAACAAAAAGTGGAAGGGCGGATAGCTAATTCATAGGCATTGCTCCGCCCTTCATCAGGTTATAGTATACTACCAAATTTCTCGTTCATGTCGATTTGCCCAGAACGGTTTGAGGTATCCATCACGGAATACCGCTTTTTGACCGTCCCATTCCAATTCTTTCGCGATAAAGTGATCTTCAGGTAATTTCTGAGTCCGAAAAGCAACTAATTTTACCGTCTGGCCTTCAATGCCTTCTGTCCAAATAGAAACCGCCCAAACCGGACCCAAATGCACCTCTATCTCTTGTTCTTCGGCGGTAACCAGGGTGAGATGCATCCCTAACATCGATTTTCCGAGAACGTACGGGCATGGCCCTTCTTCCACGTGTTGCGCTACGCCTGTGAATTCCACCAAATCAATTGGAATTGGGTTTTGTGTAGTGCCCTCGGGTGTTCCAATGCCCTTCTGAGCATACGCCGTACAGCAGACCAAAAAGGCAAGTACTGCAAGCGATTTAAGTGTACGTCCCATACGCTATTATTTATAATTTATTGCAAAGCTAGGATGTGCTTTAATTGCTCACAATGATAGTTGTCATAGTGGCGAAATCATTACAGGAGTTTAACTATATTTAAAAAATTTCGTGAGTGAACACCGTGAAACAAGTTCTGTTATTCTTTCTTCTGGCTACGCAATTCCTTTTCGGGCAGTTACCAAAAGACACCCTGATCGTAGGCTATACGCCTGCACCACCGTTCATTATCCAGGAGAACGGGCTATTGGAAGGAATTAACGTTTGGTTATGGGAACGGGTTGCCGAGGATTTGAATTTGGAATATCAGTTAGTTGAACTGAATTTCGGTGCGATGTTGGATTCCCTAAAAACAGGGCATATTGATGTGAGCATTAATCCATTGACCATAACGGGTAATCGGAGTCGCGAAATGGAGTTTACGCATTCCTTTTTTGCTTCGCATTCTACTATTGCAGTGGCTCAGAAGTCGTCCTTGCAGAAAATCAAGGAGTTTGTCGCATCATTTTTTAGATTGAACTTTTTGCGTGGTTTTCTTATCCTTATAGTGATCTTATTGTTTTTTGGAACCCTGGCATGGTTATTTGAACGACGCGGAAATCCGGAATTCAGGAAAAACCATAAGGGCGTTTGGGATGGGCTGTGGTGGTCCGCTGTTACCCTTACAACGGTAGGTTATGGCGACAAATCTCCAAAGACAAGAGGGGGGAAGATCGCCGCAATGGGTTTAATGTTAAGTGGTCTATTGTTTGTCTCCGGGCTAACAGCAAGTATTGCTTCCAGCCTTACCGTAAATCAGTTGGCAAACGCAAATGACAGTTTTGGTGCATTCAAGGAGAAAAAAGTAGGGACGGTTAAAAGTTCCGAGGCAAACGATTATCTCAAAGCACATTTCTTTAAGGATATCAAGGAATTTGAAGGGGTAACTCCGGCATTAAAAGACTTGCGAAAACACCAAATCGATGCTTTTATATATGATGAACCAATTCTTCAATATCGGATTCGTAAAGATGAGGAATTCAATAAATTAGAAATACTTCCCTTAAAATTTGACGTACAATTCTATGCCTTTGGTATCAAAAAAGATAAAGTGGAACTAGAACAAGCCATCTCACAACGTATTCTTGAAATTACGGAAAGTCAGGAATGGGAGGTTATCCTGGCGGAATTTGGATTGAGCGAACTGTGATTTGGCACCATAGACTTCCGTAACCCACAAGGATTAAAAAATCAGCTTTCTGTTAATACATTTTAGAGGCTGGAAGGGTTGAAATTCTAAAGCCGGATCCATTAGACAAAAATCTCTCGATTCTTTGTAACAGGAAGCTATCGTAGTCGTCTCTTTCAAAAGAAGCAACGCGCTGTACTATTAACTGTATTCTAGACATAACATCATCCAAATATAGAGCAATGCCCAAACCCTTTTTTTCCGATCTAAAAATTTCTCAAATAGCCCTATTTGCACTGTTGTTTTTCTACACTAATGCTTTTTCACAACACATTGACTCACTCTTTAATATTAATTATGGTAAATACGATGTGGGGTTTAGGCTAATTGAAACTTTTGATAATAGTAGAATTTATCAATTTAATAAGACTTCGAACAGCAATAAAAGACCAATGCAAATTGGGATTTGGTATCCGGCAAAAGATGCTGCCGGAGATAAGTTAGCATTAACGAATTACCTTGCAATTGCATCCAGATCGGAATCATTAATTAAAGATAAATCACTTGAAGAGATAGAGACTAAAGCATTTACCAACGCTTATCATATCAACACAGAGCGGGCAAAAGAAGTTGTTCAAAAAGAACTTAAGTCAATTATCAATGCGGAGCCTGTAAACGACGTATTTCCCTTAATTATTTATGCCCCGGGGTCATCTGCTGATTTCTATGAAAACTTTTTACTATTCGAATATCTGGCAAGCAAGGGCTATGTCGTTCTTTCCTCAAAATCAAGAGGTTTCAGAAACCCAACAATGAATGCGCTGATGTCAGGGGTGGAAACACAAACCAGGGATATGGAATTTATGATGTCCAAAGCAACCGAACTAGAGAACACTGATTTAAACAACATTAATGTAATTGGAAGAAGTTGGGGCTCAATTGCCGCCCTGATCTTTTCCATCCGTAACAAAGAAGTAACAAATTCCATTACTAGCTTGGATGGAACGTTGAGTTACAACGCCATTGAGTTATTAAAAGACTCACCATATCCTGGTGGGGCGTTTGTGTATAAACCAATACTGTTGGCGGTTGGAAAAAAGAGATCAAAATCAGCAACTCCCATAGATCGAAAAAATTATTACGACAATGTTCTTTACGCCGATGCTCATTTGGTAGCGTACAATGAAATGAGACATACCGCTTTTTCTAGCTATTACCTGCTGTACCACTATCTTTTAAACAAAGATATTGACAAAAAAACAGCCAATGATTTGATAAAGGGTTACATCGATTGTTTAGAACATGTGGGTGAGTTTGTGGATTTTTACAACAAGAAGGATAATAATTTGAATATTCAAGAATCAGATCAATACACTTACGATTATAAGGAGGCATCCGAAGTACTACTTCCAAATTATGAAGACTTTGGTTACGCGTTAGAAGTGAATGGAGTGGATGAGGCAATTGAGATCTATGAGCAAGCCCATAGTATTAATCCGGAATACGCAAACAAAGAGCTCTTCAACGCCAGTTATATTACGCTTTTGCCTATAAATACTGCAATAGAGATGATTACAATAGCGCAATACGATTAATTGAATTAGCATTAAAAGCGTTTCCTGATAATGCCAATTTATACGATAGTTATGGGGAGTTTTTATTAAAGACGGGTAATAAAGAAAAAGGCATCAAGGCGTATAAAAGGTCTTTGGAATTGAATCCTAAAAATGAAAATGCAAGAAAAATTTTAAATGAGATTGGTACTAATTAGTTGTACCCTCTTATCTCCCCCATATGTAGCGTTATTGGCCCCAATTGATGGGATTTCGGTAAAAAAGCACCGCTTTGGGTCACCAACCAATCATCCCATGTGGCTTGGATACCCCCAATAGGTATGATCTTTACCCACATTTTGTAGGCATTGGGAAAGCCATCCTCGTTTAACAGCCAAAGGTAACTATCCCCGGGAGTGGTTCCACCGCTGCTATAACTTACCAGTAGGCCTTGACGACCCTCCTCCAACCGAACAATACTTCTTGAAGTGCCCTTGTCAAACACTTTGTAGGGCGCCACCAGCCAAAACGAGTCGTTGTTAAAGTAGGCCAGGGTTTTGTCAATGATCTTTTTGGATTCCGTAGGGCTGAGCGACCCTTCAGAGGTTGCCACCGTACTCTGTTCCGGATGCACCAGATTCAGCTGTACCGTATAATCTTCCCATTGCACAGAACAGACTCCTATTTCCTTGTCCCATTGATAATGGTTACGTCCCCCCTGAAATGACCATTCCAAATATCGTGTTGATTTGTAGGCATCATAGTTTAAGGCTTCGAGCATTTTACGGGCCAAAGCATCGGCTTCTGCCCCGGAGGCTCCCTTCGGAAGGGGCTCATGGAGAATCCAGCCAAAGATCAAGCCAACTAGCAGCAACGTACCGACTGCCACCCCAGATATTTTAAGTATTCTTTTCATGAAAATAAGGTCTCTTTAATTTTTTTTGCCATTACCTCAGCGGCTTCAGGATAAAACCGAAACCACAACTCCGGTTCAAAAATTTCCAATTCTGCCAAAGCCCAGTTTCCCGAGTTATCTTTAAACATATCAGCCCTTCCGTACAGTGGAAGTTCAGGACAGGCAAGCATCGCATGCTTGGCAAATGCAATCGCTTCCTCATTGGGGGAATAAGGGATCACCGAACCCCCATAGTCATCCTGGACCCTGAAATCCCCTGGTTTTGCCTGTTTCAAAATAGCATGGGTATAGCTGCCCTTAAAGAGCATCAGTGATACTTCGCCCTCCAGGACAACATTTTTTTGAAATTCCTGAAGCATCATGGCTTCTTTAGCAATGAGTTGCTTAAAAACAGCATCGTAATTGCCCCGTTCAGTATAGTGAAATTTGTAGGTGTGACGGGCACCACCAGCAACACAAGGTTTTAAAACAAACTCATCGGAACGTAGGCTAAAACGATCTTTTGTTTCTTCAATAGCGCTGCTGAGATCTGTGGGTGTTCCCATTTCAATAAAAAGGGTGTTGGGGACGTTGACCCCTTTGGCCGCTAATTCCTGAAGATAGTGCTTATCAATATTCCAATCGATAAGGGCCTTGGAATTGATAAATCGCGTACGCTTTGCTGTGTTACGATACCATTGTGTAAATTCATCCAGCCGGTCAAAATAATCCCAGACAGCACGGAATACTGCGTACCCTGTGGAAGACCAATCAAAATGGGGATCATCCCAGGCCACACGGTTCACGCGAAGCCCTTTATCTGCAAGGGCATCGGCGACCAATTGGTCTTCCAATACCACGTTAGCAGTGTAAGGATCCCCCTTTTTTGCCTGAAGATACCGTTTTTCGGTAAGCAGGGTAATATCGTAGTTCATAGTAGCTTAGAATCCTACTGCTTTATCATCTCCTCGCGGGTCTGCTCCACCCTCTAGTCGTCCATCCGGTAACACCCGAATCGCATCTACTTTTCCTATGACTGGAGTTCTTCCTTCCAGGATTTCGTAGCCCCTGGCGGTAAGTTCATCCTTGAGGGCTTTTCCAAAGCCCTCTTCTTCAAACGTAATGAGGTCCGGTAGCCATTGATGATGAAATCGTGGTGTATTGACCGCTTCCTGCATACTTAGATTGAACTCGTATACATTTAAAATGGTTTGAGCTACTGCGGTAATAATGGTAGACCCTCCCGGAGTGCCCACCACCATCCATAATTTGCCGTCCTTTTCAACAATAGTAGGGGTCATACTGCTTAGCATCCTTTTTTCCGGGGCAATGCTATTGGCTTCTGCTCCGATGAGCCCAAACATATTGGGCACCCCGGGTTTAGCACTGAAATCGTCCATTTCATTGTTAAGAAAGAAGCCCAGTTCATCACAGAAGAGTTTTGAGCCGTAGGCTCCGTTTAAAGTGGTGGTTACCGAAACAGCGTTCCCTTGAGGGTCAACAATAGAATAATGGGTGGTTTCGGTACTTTCCAGTATTTCTACTGTTCCATGCGATACTTCAGCAGAAGGTGTTGCCTGTTCAAAGGTGAAATTCCCCATTCGTTCCTTTAAATAGGATTGACTCAACAACACGTCCAGGGGAATATCCACAAAATCAGGGTCGCCCAGATAGTAATTTCTATCCGCGTAGGCCCTACGTGCTGCCTCGGTAAACAATTGAATAGCTTCCGGGGAATGGAGCTCATAATCCCCAATGTCGTAAGGCTCGATCATCTTAAAGATCTGGTTGATCGTTACCCCACCACTGCTGGGTGGACTCATAGAAATAACACGAAGGTCTTTATAGTTAAAAACAACGGGTTGGCGCCATTTGGCTTCATATTTCGCTAAATCTTCTTCTGTTACGTAACCCCCTCTTTTTTGGATAAATGCTGCCAGAATTTTGGCAGTTTCGCCTTTGTAAAACTCATCCCTGCCGTTTTCACTAATTCGCCGTAAGGTACGCCCCAGTGTAGGATAGTTAAGCGTGTCCCCGGCAACACATTGGTTGAAAAAGAAAGTGCTGTCGCCATTTACTTCAATGATGTTCTCCCAATATCGGTCCAAACGTTTCGCTTGCTTTTCCGTAACCACAACTCCTCTTTCCACCAAGGCGATAACAGGTTCCAAGATCTCTTTGATGGGAAGGGTTCCAAATTTTTCATGTACTTCAAAAATTCCTGCTACGGTTCCGGGTACACCCACGGCGGTTGCTCCTACGGTACTCATCTTAGGGATAACATTACCCAAAGAATCGAGGTACATATCTTTATGTGCTGCCAATGGTGCTTTTTCCCTGTAGTCCAAACCGCCGATATCGCCGTTTGCTTTTCGATACACCATAAAGCCACCACCTCCTAAATTACCGGCATAGGGATAGGCTACAGCGAGGGCCATTTCTGTACCCACCATGGCATCAAAAGCATTACCGCCTTTTTGAAGGATTTCCACACCTATTTTTGAGGCCTCTTCACGTGCCGATACTACCATAGCTTTATCTGTAACCAGGCCTGTTGGTTCAGGAGTTTTGGTTGTACAACCCAACCAGAAAAAAAGGGGGAGCCAAAAAATTAGCTTTCGCATAGTTCATCAAATTTTTGCCTGGAAAAGGTAATCAATTCCGGAAAAAACTGCCGAAATTCTTTTTCAAACAACGGATAGTGTTCCTGCAGATCCCCAATAGCGTTGTGCATTTTAGATTTGTTTTGCGTTCGTCGATTCATTCCTTGCAGCACTTGTGTTATTCCATCCAGGTTGGCATAGTTCAGTAACCAGTTGTCTGCTATCATATAGGGGAGCATACGCTGGGTCCCCGGGGGGAGTAAATCGTAATTTGCTTCCAACAGGGCATAAAAGTCCTCTGTGAAATCGGCCAGGGGCCGATCGGAGTAGTCATTCCAGTTTTTGGCAAGGAAATGATCATAGAAAATATCCACGATAACCCGGCTGTAGTGACGGTAATTTTTATGAAGACGTTTGCTGCTTAGTTTAGGCGTTGGGTGGGCATCTGTAAAGGAATCAATAGCCCGGTGGAGCAAGATGCCTTTTTGTATTCTTTTCGGAAAATGCAGATACTTTTTGCCTTTAATGTGATCTGCAAAAAAATTTCCTAAGCTAATCTCAGGATCCTCGAACGAAAGGTAAATATGCGCCAAAAAATTCACCGTTCGAATTTACAAATTCGAAACCTGCCATCACAACCATACTACTATATTTGCAAAAACTTTTGAAGCATGACACTAATCAAATCCATATCCGGAATCCGTGGCACCATTGGGGGAGCACCCGCTCAAAATTTGACACCTGTTGACGCGGTTAAATTTGCAGCCGCTTACGGTAGCTGGTTAAAAGAATACGCCGGAAAGGACAATCTCACTATAGTGATTGGGCGGGATGCACGATTATCGGGGGAGATGATCCAGAATTTAGTAGTGGCCACTTTGGTTGGGTTAGGTATTGATGTTGTGGACTTGGGACTATCTACCACGCCAACTGTTGAAATTGCAGTCCCGTTAGAAGAAGCAGATGGGGGAATGATATTAACGGCAAGCCATAACCCAAAACAGTGGAACGCATTAAAGCTATTAAATGAACGTGGGGAATTTCTGGATGCCGAACAGGGAGCAAGAATACTGGAACTAGCCGAAGCAGAAGATTTTTGTTTTGCGGAGGTGGATGCTCTCGGAAAGATCACGGGCAAAGACAACTACCTGGATATTCACGTGGATCAGGTGTTACAACTTTCTCTTGTTGATCCTGAGGTGATTCGTAAAAAGAAGTTCAAAGTAGTTGTGGATGGGGTGAATTCTACCGGAGGCATCGCTATCCCCAAACTGTTACGGAAGTTGGGTGTTGAAGTGGTGGAATTGTATTGTGAGCCTACGGGACACTTTCCACATAACCCGGAACCGCTAAAAGAACATCTTGGAGACATCTGTGCTAAGGTAGTAGAAGAAAAGGCCGATTTTGGTATTGTCGTAGATCCTGATGTAGACCGTTTGGCCTTCATAAGCAATGACGGGGAAATGTTTGGAGAAGAATATACCTTGGTGGCCTGTGCGGATTATGTTTTAAGCAAGGTCAAGGGGGATACGGTTTCCAATTTGTCGTCTTCACGAGCGCTACGGGACATCACACAAAAACATGGTGGAAACTATGCTGCCGCAGCTGTCGGTGAAGTGAATGTAGTCGCCAAAATGAAAGCAACCAATGCAGTGATTGGCGGAGAAGGCAATGGAGGAATTATCTATCCGGAAAGTCATTATGGGCGGGATGCTTTAGTGGGTACTGCCTTGTTCCTGATGTTGTTATCGGAACGCGGAGGTACGGTAGCAGCGCTTCGAGGGAGTTACCCCGGGTATTTTATGAGCAAAAAGAAGATCACATTAACCCCGGAGTTGGATGTAGACGGTATTTTATCGGAAATGGAAGGCCGGTACAAAGAAGAGGAAATTTCTACAATTGATGGTGTCAAGATAGACTTTCCGGATTCCTGGGTACACCTTAGAAAATCAAATACAGAACCGATCATCAGAATTTATACCGAGGCCCGGAGCCAACAGGAGGCGGATAGTTTAGCCGACAAGATCATTACTGAAATTCAAGAAGTAGCAGAAATCTAGGGCTCCACAAGAAGCCAGTTCAATAGCGTGGTTTTAATAAACTCCTCACGCTCCCATACAATAAAATGGCGTTCTTCCTCAAGTGGAAAGGTGCGTAGATTCTCCACACCGGTAAAAGCTTCCTGCATAAAGGCAACATTGGTATAGGGAACCAGTCTGTCCGCCGTACCGTGAATAATTGTCACATTTTGGGTCAATTCACCAAGCCGGGATCGCAAAACTAATAAGTCCTCTTTTAGCCACCAGAGCTCATCGTTTGAAGGTTTAAAAGATCCCGGGACCAGGTACTTTAAGGGGAAGCGCATAAATAACCTTCTCCATTTTTCGGGTTTTTCAGCTTCCGGATCCAACGCCCCTGAAACAATAACGAGATTATTGTATTGCCGCGGCGCCTCAAGTGCCATATTTACAATTAATGGGCCCCCATAGGAATGACCGATTAGCGTTATCGGAAAGCCATTGTTTAACCGCTTCAGCAATGCATTCAATAGCTTTGTTTGGTCGGCCAGATCCATACTTTTTCGGAAATCACTATAACCAAAACCAGGTCTATCCGGGGCAATAAGTCTGAAATGCTCTCGAAGTGTGGCATCGGAAAGATAGGCTTTCCAGGCATCCCAACTTCCCGGTGAGCCATGTACAAAGACCAGGGTAGGAGCATCCGGTTTTCCGGTTTGGAGGTAATGCAAATTTTGTCCTTCTATTTGAACGGTGGAATCCTGATAGATTACCTTACGGGATTCGAAAAATGCCTGAGTTTCCCGTGCCGAACTACGCATTGATAAACAGGAATAGTTAAAAAATACGTAACTCAGACCTAAAAGCAGGAGTACATACCTTTTTTTAAACCTTTTTGGACGTTTTTGGCCGGTGATCAATGCTGACATTTGAGAATTATGTCGCGAGGCGACCACTGTTATTACTAAAAAAGGCCACTAATATTGCCCTTTTCATCAATATCAATACGTTCTGATGCCGGATGTGCCGGAAGACCGGGCATCCTCATAATATTTCCAGTTATCGGGATTAAAAAACCCGCTCCCGCAGCAATCTCTATTTCCCTAACCGTAATTATGAAATCCTTTGGTCGCCCTAAAAGCTTTGGATTGTCGGAAAGTGATTTTTGGGTTTTGGCGATGCATACCGGTAGTTTGTCCAATCCAAGAGCCCGGATCTTATTCAAATCCCGTTTTGCCTGATGGGAATAGTCCACATATTCCGCTCCGTAGATCTTTGTGGCTATGGTTTCGATCTTTTCCTTTACAGAGCTGTTCCAATCATAAAGCGGTGCATAGTGCCCTTTGGTCTCCTCGCAAATGGCAACTACCTTTTCGGCCAATTCAATAGCACCCGCTCCACCTTTGCCCCACACATCCGCTAGTGCCACGGGCACCTCCAGCTTTTCGGCAAGGCTACGGATCACTTCTATTTCTTCAGTGGTGTCCGACGTAAACTGATTTATTGCAATTATTGGGGTGACGTTGAACCGCTTGATGTTTTCAATATGCTTTTCCAGGTTGGGTAGCCCTTTTTGCAGGGCCGTGGTATCCGGTTGGGTAAGTTGATCCAATGGGGCACCTCCGTGGTATTTCAAAGCTCTGATCGTGGTTGTAAGGACCACGACTTTTGGTGAAAGTCCTGCGCTTTGGCATTTGATATCAAAGAATTTTTCGGCGCCAAGGTCAAATCCAAAACCCGCCTCGGTTACCGTAAACTCAGAAAAGGTCATGCCCATTCTGGTAGCAATTACAGAGTTGGTCCCCTGAGCGATATTGGCAAAAGGCCCACCATGAATAATTGCCGGATTACCCTCCATGGTTTGTACCAAATTGGGTTTTATGGCATGTTTTAACAAGGCCGTCATAGCCCCTTGCGCTTTAAGATCCCTGGCGTAGATTGGGGTCTTGTCAAAAGTATAGCCTACAAAAATATTGCCCAATCGCTTTTTAAGATCGGCAAGGTTTTCCGAAAGGCAAAGTATAGCCATAATTTCAGAGGCCGCAGTGATGTCGAAGCCGGTTTCCCGCGGAATACCGGATGCGGTTCCCCCAAGTCCCACAATAATGCTTCGTAACGAGCGATCATTCATGTCTACTACACGCTTCCATGAAATAGTTCTCGGATCCAGTCCAATTGATGAAGTTTTACTTTGAATATTGTTGTCGATTATTGCTGATAAGAGATTGTGGGCCTTTTCAATGGCCGAGAAATCCCCTGTGAAATGAAGGTTGATATCTTCCATCGGCAACACCTGGGAATACCCCCCGCCAGTGGCACCCCCCTTAATTCCAAATACGGGTCCTAATGAAGGTTCCCGCAATACTACCGTTGTCTTTTTTCCAAGACGGTTTAAGCCTTCCGTAAGTCCAATAGACATGGTCGTTTTCCCTTCTCCTGCCGGAGTAGGGGAAATTGCGGAAACAAGGATTAGGTTGGAGCCGGCGGCCCGCTTCTTGTCCATTAAGGACAGGGGTATTTTTGCCTTATTTCTTCCATAGGGCTCGATGGCATTTTCCGGCAAACCCAATTTTTGGGCGACATTCTTAATAGGTTGTAGGATAACATTTTGGGCGATCTCAAGGTCAGTCATAGTCTAAGGATTATGCTTTTAAAGGTAAGCAATACAACATCAAAAAAGGCTAAAAGTGATGTGTGGTACTAAATTTTGATGGGGAAACGTAAGTAGGGGTGTTTTATCCCTTGGATTGAGGAAACTTGTTTCTGTGTTTCCAGCGCTTGTGGGTCCAAAAATAATACTCCGGGGCTTCTAAAATAGCAGTCTCAATTTCACGTAAAAAAGCATCTGTAATTTCAAAGTCGGGAACTGCTTTGGGTGTTTCGCTCAACACCTTGAATGTTCCCTGATAATGCCCGCGTCGTAGCTTCTCCACTTTGAGATACACTGCCGGCAAATCCAGTGCCTTACAAAGCATTTCAGCACCCACATGGACCGGAACTGTGATGCCCATAAATGGCGCCCAGTATTTGGTGCGTGAAACCATCGGAGACTGGTCACTAAGGATACCATACATGCTTAATTGACTTTTTAAACGGTTTTGTGCCACAATCTCTTTCGTCGCTTTCGTGGAAATTAAGGTTGTACCGAATTTTTCCCGGATATCCCGAATAAGCTTATCAAAATAGCGATTTTGTACCGGCTGGTAAATGGCATATCCCTTGGATCTTATATGGGCGTCCAAAGCAATTACCCACTCCCAACTGGCATAATGCGGAAAGAGCAACATAATGCTTTTGTCTTTTTCTTCCAAGGCATGGAGTACTTCCAAATTGGTAAAAACAAATCGCTGTTGAAGAGCTTTCCCGGAAATACCCATGGTTTTGATCATCTCCAGAAACATATCGCACATATGTCGGAAAAACTTTTTTTCAATACGTAGTCGTTCTTCTGATGACTTTTCCGTAAGGACGAGGGCCAGGTTTTCGCGAACCACTTTTTTTCGGTACCCAATGCCGTAATACACTACATAGTACACAGCAGAAGAAAGTACATAAACGATGGAAAAGGGTAGCCTGGAGATCAACCATAGGATAGGGTAAACCAAGAGATAAACCAGTAATTGCATGTAGATTTCGTCTGGTCAAATATAGCTATATTTGCCGCCAAACCCGGTAAGTATGTACAATTTGCACATGGCCACAATTGCCATTATGGCGGCCAATGTGTTGGTGTCATTAAGAGGATTTAGTGACCAACGTTTTTTTGAACGATACAAGTTCAGTATCGGAGCTATCCAAGGAGGGCAACGGGAACGTACGGTGACATCTGGTTTTCTACATGTTGACTTTTCCCACCTCTTCTTCAACATGTTTACACTTTTCTTTTTTGCCAATGTGGTCATTACCTGGTTTGGGCCAACAAAGTTTTTGGCACTCTACTTTATTAGCCTTATCGCTGGCAGTCTGCTTGCACTGTTCTTTCATAAGGACGAACCGTTTTACAGTGCAGTAGGGGCAAGTGGGGCGGTAACCGGCGTGCTCTACGCTGCAATTTTGCTACAACCGGATATGCGCCTGGGGATAATGTTTATTCCCATTCCTTTACCGGCTTATGTGTTGGGAATTGCCTATTTGTTGTATTCTATTTATGGTATGAAAAGTCGTTTGGGAAACATTGGACATACGGCACATTTTGGAGGGGCAATCGGCGGCTACCTGACCACCTTATTGTTCCGACCCTCCCTACTTGTCACAGATACACTAATGGTCCTGTTACTAGCTATCCCTATTGTACTGTTGTTTATTCTGGAAAAAACCGGAAAGATTTAGAAGTGTAGGAGTATTCTTATTTTTTTGATACTTAATTGGGTAAAACCCTGCTGTTTATCGAAAAAATAAGGAAAGGTATAAAAAAAGGAGTGCGCTGTGCGTTATACAAAGCCACGCGAACCAAACCTTTTACTTATGACTAAAAACCTACTATTAGCGCTTCTATTTCTTTTCATTTTTCTTTCCTGTTCCGATACCACCACGGTTTTTGAAAACAGTACTGACAATGTTCAGGAAGAAACCAGTGCCGCGGTTCTGGAAAGTAGTTTGGACTTTGCCGAGAGTGGTGTTCTGGATATCTATCAGGAAAACCAAAATACCGGAGCACAATCCGCATTTATGGACGAACAAGCCGGGGAATACCCGCTTTCCCTGGTAGCACAGGTCAATCCCCCTTCGTTTAGCGGAGCCAATAATCTTACGGCCTCTCACGTAGATTTGGTAGGAGATTACGCTTATGTTTCTTATAATACCGTAGATGATGTCTATGCCGGGGGAATAGACATCGTAGATGTTGGGGACCCTTCAAGGCCAAGAGTCACTTCAAGGCTCTACTTTGTTAATGCCGACATAAGTTCTTTAAAATACGATAATGGCTTTGTATACGCAGTTGGAGGAGTAGATGCAGAACAATCGGTAACGGCAACGGCCAACTCCTTTGTGGCGAAACTTCAGGTGACCAATGGAAGTAGATTTAATATCAGTGCCGGAGTGGTTTTTGGTTTCCAGGAAGGTTTTGTGGCAAACGATATTGCGGTTACCGCCTCAAACGTTTTAGTGACCAGTGGAAAGGATGGATATGTTGCCGAGTACAATAAGAACGACCTGGAAATTATAAATGAGGCCCCTTTTCAGGATTTACGCTCTATTGCTGTAGATGATGATCGAATAGTGGTGTTGGATGCTTCTCTTGGCGTCCGGTTTTTGAACGCAGGGCTTTCTGAAACCAACCAGATCCAGATCAATGCCGATTTCAGAAGTGCAGACAAACGCACATTAGATATTTCAGAAGATCTATTGGTAGTAGCGGAAGGCGCCGCTGGGGCTGGAGTTTACAATGTATCGTCCAGAACGCTACAGGAACGCGTTCCTATTTTGGTAAATCCGGAAAATGTTTCCCCCTCCGATGTAGTAACGAATGCGGCCGCTTTTAACGAAGATGTAATGGTAATGGCCAATGGCGGTGCTGGTCTTGCCATTGCGGAGAACAATGCTGCATCCTTAGATGTGGTAGGCGTGGTGGAACTCAACGGATCCATAAACTATGTAGCCTCAAAAGGCGATTATATTTTTGCGGCTTCCGGTCGTAGTGGATTGCAGATCATAAAAATGAACAAACCGGATGCAAGCCTTGAGGCCAAATGTGAAGGTACCCCCGGATATTCGGGAAGTTCCCGCCCTACCATCCCGATCGGGGAAGAAAGTGCATATAGCGGTTCCCGAAGATTTCGAAGTCTGACGATCAACGGCAGTTTGTTATTGTGTGGCACGTGGACAGTGCGTGAAGAGGTCAACATAGGTCCAAACGGACTGTTTGAAATGCGAGGGACATTGATTGTAGCACGAAACAATAGGAGGGAGGATGTTACCGTAGAGGAAAACGCGGTGTTTAGAGTAGAAGGGGACTTAACCATTTATGGAGATCTTATCCTGGAAGAGGGCGCTACTTTAGAGTTTTTGGGTGACAGTTCCCGGGTGAATGTATTTGGCGATGTAGAAATTGAGGATTCCGCCAGTGTGATCGGGGAATTTGATGATGTTCAGAACAAGTTTTAATCCAATCAGCATAAAAAACAAAACGCCCCGAAATTCTTCGGGGCGTTTTACTTTTGTGGTATTCCTTTAGTTTAACAGCTCTGCTACTTTAGCTTCCAATTCCGGGCCGCGCAGGTTTTTGGCGACAATCACCCCATTTTCATCGAGGAGAAAGGCGGCAGGGATGGCGTTTACGTTATAAAGTTGTGCGATTGGGTCCTGAAAGTACTGCAGGTGGGAGACATGATTCCAATCCAGTCCGTCGGAATCAATTGCCGTTAGCCAATCTTCTTTCTTTCTATCCAAAGAAACCCCAACCACATGTAATCCTTTGTCCTTATACTTTTGGTATACCGAAACAATGTTTGGATTTTCCAAACGGCAAGGTTTGCACCAGGCCGCCCAGAAATCAATAAGAGTTACTTTTCCTTTTACGTCGTTCAACGCTAACTGAGCGCCTTGTGGCGTTGGTCCGGAAAACTCGGGAGCCATAGTGCCTATAGCGGTGTTTTTTGCCCTTTCTAATTGCTCTTTAACCCGTTTTCCAGGCTTAGTGGCTTTAATCTCAGGGGTTAAGGCATCAAAAAGCGTTTCTATTTCTTCTAATGGAAGTACTTTACCCCCAATTACTTTTTCAAGTATCAGGACAGAAATCAACGCATTCGGATTGGCCTTCATATAGTCAATTTCAAAATTCTTTGCTCTTTCCTGCAATTCAAAATATTCCTCACGCAGAGCCTCTACAGCCGCTGTATCCTTAGCCGCACTGGCTTTTCTAAAGTCATCGTTCATCGAACGCGACATGGCAGCTAGTGTTCGGTTTTCTTCCAAATAGTTCATGAACAAGTCATTTTGAGGCGTACCGCGAAGCCTTGCAAAGGAAAGGCTGTCTATTTGGGCGCTAAAACTGATCTCGCCATTTTCCAGGATAATCGGGGAATTGCCACGAATACCATCGATAAACAGGTAATACAGCTGGGGTCCTTCCGAGGTGCCCGAAAAGGTAAATACCCCGTTTTCCACAACGGCCGTATCTTTATCAACCATATTGCGCCGCAACGAATCTGGTGTTTTAAGAAATACCTGGGTTCCGTTTTCGATCTCTCCGGTAAGTTCACCACTAATCAGATACCCTTCCGGGGTAGTGGTACAGGCCATAGCAAGTCCTATGAGTATAAAAGCCAATACGGTTCTTTTCATTTGTTCCTATATTTGGGTCAAAGGTACACATATTACAAGGCATAAAAAAAGTGCCGCCAGGGCACTTTTCTAAATTGTGTTCTGAAGAACAGACTAGAACTGATAGCGAAGTCCTAAAGCGATATCAAAATCAAAATTATCGTCAAAACCATCATAGCCTATTAAACCAAGTTCGGGTCTGAAATCCAGGGATATTAAAAGGGGAATATCAAAATCGTACTCCACCCCTATATTTCCTGCGGCAAACACAAACAGCCCGTCGTCATCGTTATCATCCGGTCTTGGCTCGAAATCAACGCTGCCAACACCGCCTCCAACACCATAATACCAGTTAAAGCCGCCATCCAGATTGTGCACCCACTGATATACGCCTGTAAGTTTAAAAGCATCAAATTCCCGGCTGTCCCGCCAGCCTAAATTAAATTCGGCCCTGTTATATCTTCCTATGGACTTTTGATAGGAAATCTCGGCCCCAAAACCGTCACTATCGCCCAGACGTAGTCCAAGCGTATGCTCGGAAAGACTTTGAGCACTTAAAAAATAGGAGGCACATAAAAAAAGACCGATAAAAAGTGTGGTAATCTTCATATAGAATTCGTTTTAGTTGAAAATTATGGAATAGCTTTGCTGCTTTGCTCCGGTAACAAAACTTATTTTGTTGACCAAAAATTGTTCCAAGTTGAATAAATTTTCACTTTCCGAACTTTCTGCGGCCCTTCAGGGGGAATTACAATGGGATACCTTAACGCGATCCCTATATGCTACGGATGCCTCGGTATACCGAAAATTACCTATCGCTGTTGCCTTTCCCAAACATGAAAAAGACCTGCAGGAGTTGATACAATTTGCCGGAGCCAATCAAATTGGCCTAATACCCCGTACAGCAGGCACTTCTCTTGCAGGGCAATGCGTAGGTGATGGCATTGTAGTGGATACCTCAAAATACTTTACCCGGATCGTGCATTTGGATAAGGAAAAACGACAGGTTACGGTAGAGCCAGGGGTTGTTCGGGATGCATTGAATCAGTACTTAAAACCATTCGGGCTCTTTTTTGGTCCGAACACCTCCACTTCCAATCGTTGTATGATCGGAGGAATGGTTGGGAATAATTCTTCAGGGACCACTTCTATCCGTTATGGGGTAGCACGGGATAAGGTAGTTCGTATGAAAACCCTACTTTCTGATGGTAGTCAAGCTATTTTTGGGCCTCTGGATGCATCGGGATTTGAAAAGAAAACCAGGAGCGCCACGCTGGAAGGGCAGATCTACAGCGGGTTGCAGGAAGCACTTTTACAGGATGAGATTGTCGAAGAGATACGGGCTGAATTTCCAAGGAAAGAAATCCACCGAAGGAATACGGGCTATGCTGTCGACGAGTTACTGGAGAACGAAGTATTTGGCGCATCTAAAATGCCATTTAACATGTGTCATCTCTTAGCTGGCAGTGAAGGTACCCTTGCATTCACTACCGAAGTTACCCTTCAGTTGGATCCGCTTCCGCCGGAATATGCTGCCATGGTCTGCACACATTACCGAACTTTGGAAGATTGTCTTGCCGATGTGGCCGAGGTAATGCAACATCACCTTTATTTATGTGAGATGATGGACAAGGTAATCCTGGATTGTACCAAGGATAACCGGCAACAGTTGACCAATCGTTTTTTTGTAGAAGGGGATCCCGCAGGAATATTGATGTTGGAAGTTAGAGCGGCCACTAAAACCGATCTTGAGAAAGAAGTTTCCGGGTTATTAGGAACCATCAACACGTCCGGGAAAAGCTATGCGCACCCTGTACTCTACGAGGGAGATATCCGCAAAGCCATAGAACTTAGAAAAGCCGGATTAGGGCTTTTAGGGAATATGGTAGGAGACAAAAAAGCAGTGGCTTGTATTGAAGATACTGCGGTAGCCCTGGAAGATCTAAAGGAGTTTATTGGCGAGTTCACCAGGATCATGGATGGCTATGGGCAAAAAGCGGTGTACTATGCACATGCCGGCGCTGGCGAGCTTCACCTTCGCCCGATTTTGAATCTCAAAAAAGCAGAAGATGTCCAATTATTTCGAAAGATAACTACAGAAGTAGCGCATCTTACCAAAAAATACCGGGGCAGCTTTAGTGGGGAACACGGTGACGGTATTGTAAGGGCCGAGTTTCTTCCCATAATGATCGGAGAGAAGAATTATGCGTTGCTCAAACGGATAAAAACCTTGTTTGACCCCAACAATATCCTTAATCCGGGTAAGATCGTTGATCCTTATCCTATGGATGAATCCCTGCGCTATGCGATTGACCGAAAAGAACCGGAGATCTCTACCCTGATGGATTTTTCGGATAACGAGGGTATTTTGCGGGCAGCCGAAAAGTGCAATGGAAGCGGGGATTGCCGGAAGGACCATACAATGAAAGGCGGAATGTGTCCAAGTTATCATGCCACGAAGGATGAAAAAGATACGACCCGCGGAAGAGCCAACGCACTTCGAGAATTTCTTACCCATTCCGACAAGATCAATCACTTTGATCACAAAGAACTCAAAGAGGTGTTTGATCTGTGCCTTGCCTGTAAGGCCTGTTCCAGTGAATGTCCCAGCAATGTGGACATCGCAAGCTTGAAGGCCGAGTTTTTATACCAATACCAGGAAGCAAATGGGTATTCCTTAAGAGACAAATTGTTTGCCAAGAGTACAAGAGCAAATGCCCTTGCTAGTAAGATTCCCGGATTGGCCAATGCAGTTTACGCATCACCCATAGGCAATTGGATCAAGCGTTTTAACAGGGTGGCACAACAGCGGGACTTACCGAAAGTAAAACACTTTAATTTTAATAAATACTTGTCGGAATTACCCAATACTCTTTCCGGAAAGCCCGTGGTGCTCTATTTGGACGAGTTTACAAGGTATTTGGATGTGGAAGTGGGAAAAGATGCTATCGCACTTTTGGCAGGATTAGGCTATAAGATCACGCTATTTTATGCTGAAAGTGGCAGAACATATCTATCTAAAGGATTTTTAAAACAGGCCAAAAAGCTCGCCCAAACGAACCTGGAGAACTTATGGCCTTTTCTGGAAATAGAATTGCCCATAGTAGGTCTTGAACCTTCTGCAATACTTTCTTTTAGAGATGAGTATAAGCGCTTAGTTGAACAAAAAGATAAAGCAAAAAAACTGGAAGAAAACAGCTTTTTGATCGAGGAGTTCCTTGCTGCGGAGATTGAAAACGGAACTATAGGCTCTGATAACTTCACTACCGAAGTCCGAAAAATTAAAATTCATGGGCATTGTCATCAGAAGGCATTATCCAATCAAAAAGTAACCTTCGATATGCTTAACCTTCCAAAGAATTATCAGGTGACTATTATTCCATCGGGCTGTTGCGGTATGGCCGGTTCTTTTGGGTACGAAAAAGAGCACTACGACATAAGTATGCAAATTGGAGAATTAAAACTATTTCCTGCCGTTCGCAAAGCATCCAACGAAACCCTAATCGCTGCTAACGGAACCAGTTGCCGTCATCAGATTTTTGATGGAACCGGAAAAAAGGCATTACACCCCGTCTCTATCCTCAGAGGCGCTCTGCTCGCCCAATGATTCTTCTTTTTCCTCATGAACCTCCATATTCTCAATTTCGGTGTTATCCGTAATTGAAGCAATAAGTTCATTCATGTCCATCTCCTTTAGATCTTCGTCTACAAAAAACGGGGATAATTTATCGTGGTTATAGTGATATACGCGCCAGCGTTTAAAGGAATATTCCAAAGCGGTAAGATTTTCGACCCAATCGCCGGAATTCAAATAGGTTGTTTTTCCGTGTCGGTTTTGAAAAATCTCTTTCTTGGGCTGATGAATATGTCCGCAGATAACATAGTCATAGTCATTCTCTATGGCAAGTTCGGCGGCAACGCGTTCAAAATTGTTGATGTACTTCACTGCCCCTTTTACACCGTTCTTTATTTTTTTGGATAGCGAGTACTTTTCCCTTCCCATCTTCATCAGCCACCAATTCACAAAACTGTTCATCAAAATAAGCAGGTCATAGCCATAACCTCCCAGTTTCGCCAGCCATTTTGCTTTTTGAATGGAAATATCGAATACGTCACCATGAAATATCCAGGCCTTTTTACCATCCAGATTCAAAACCAGTTTATTGGCGATCTTAAAATTTCCCATGGAAGTGGGGGCGAACTTCCGAAGCATTTCATCATGGTTACCCGTGATATAATGCACCTCTGTACCCTTAGAGGCCATGCCAATAACCTTTTTAAGTACTTTTAGGTGCGAAGCCGGGAAATACCGCTTACTAAACTGCCAGATATCAATAATATCGCCGTTGAGGATTAGTTTTTTAGGTTGAATACTATTGAGGTAG
Source organism: Croceivirga sp. (assembly GCA_028284665.1). Classification (GTDB taxonomy): domain Bacteria; phylum Bacteroidota; class Bacteroidia; order Flavobacteriales; family Flavobacteriaceae; genus Croceivirga. The sequence goes on along the minus strand of JANQRG010000033.1, from coordinate 140,937 downwards.
GCAATTAGCTCATCCGCATGACAGCCGTAGGTTCCCAGGTGAACATCTGATATTACGGCTAATTCAATCTTACGTTTCTTCAATACAAAATAGTTTAACTGCAAAATAAATATGTGGGAATAAACTGAAAATCAATTGTAGGTGAATTGTTTGTCAGATAACTGTTAAGTAAACATCAAGTATCTCCTACAAATGTTTCTAAATCTTTAAGGTGCTCGCCCCTTTTGTAAAATGGGGATAACCCCTACCTTTACCCTTTTATGTTAATTCGCGATGGCAGGCAATACTTTTGGAACACTTTTTAAACTGACCACTTTTGGGGAATCACACGGAAAGGCTATTGGTGGAATATTGGAGGGCTGTCCGGCCGGATTACCCTTAGATATGGAAGCCATACAAGGGGACCTGGATCGAAGAAGGCCCGGGCAATCTGCCATAGTTACGCAACGAAAAGAACCGGACACCGTAGTGTTTTACTCTGGAATCTTTGAAGGAAAAACTACCGGTACCCCAATAGGGTTCGCTATCTATAACACGAACCAAAAATCCAAGGATTATTCGCATATAAAAGATTCCTATCGCCCTTCTCATGCGGATTATGTATATGATCAGAAATACGGCTTTCGTGATTATCGGGGTGGGGGCAGAAGCTCAGCCCGGGAAACGGCTAGTCGTGTGGTGGCCGGAGCAATAGCTAAACAATTTCTTGGGGAAGTTACGTTTACAGCTTTCGTATCCCAAGTCGGGGAGTTGAAGCTAAATACACCCTATCAGGAATTGGATTTTTCAAACATTGAAACTAACCCGGTACGTTGTCCTGATCCCGAAATGGCGAGTGCTATGGAGGCCTATATCAAAAAGATAAAAAAAGAAGGGGACACTATTGGAGGGGTGATCACGGGCGTGATCCAGAATGTACCGGTAGGTTTAGGCGAACCTGTTTTTGATAAACTTCATGCGGCCTTGGGAAAAGCCATGCTTTCCATTAATGCGGTAAAAGGCTTTGAATACGGAAGTGGTTTTAACGGGGTGCAACTGAAAGGAAGTGAGCATAATGACGCTTTCAATACAGATGGAACCACTAAAACCAACAATAGTGGGGGAGTGCAAGGCGGAATAAGCAATGGGATGGATGTTTATTTTAACGTTGCCTTTAAACCCGTGGCTACGGTCTTACAGGGATACGAAACCATAGATAAAGATGGGAATATGGTGCAGACCAAGGGTAAAGGAAGGCATGATCCTTGTGTTGTTCCCAGGGCAGTACCCATTGTAGAGGCTATGGCAGCTCTGGTCCTGGCAGATTTTGCACTTTTGGCCCGAGGGAACAAAATGTAAGGGGTCTTGGCGGGTTTTACTTCAAAACCTTATATTGTCCGTTAAAAGTAAACCTATGCGCAAATTGGAACTTCATTGGCAAATCCTTATTGGGATGGTGCTGGGGATTGTATTCGGATTTATCATGACTGGAATCTCCTGGGGGCAAGGATTTGTTTCGGACTGGATACAACCTTTGGGGACCATCTTTGTTAAACTGTTGAAGTTGATCGCCATTCCGCTAATTATTGCGTCGCTGGTCAAAGGAATATCTGACTTAAAAGATATTTCAAAGTTTAGGGATATCGGGGTGCGCACTATTGGGATTTATATAGTTACTACGGTGGTTGCTATTACCATTGGTTTGGTCCTTGTTAATGTCCTTCAACCCGGGAATGGAATTTCTGATGATACAGTTGCCAAATTAACGCAAACCTATGCCGGTGATGCAGGGGTAACCTCAAAGATTGAGGAAGCTACCCGCCAAAAAGATAGTGGCCCTTTACAGTTTTTAGTAGATATGGTCCCTGATAATGCGCTTAAAGCAATGAGTGATAACGGATTAATGCTTCAAGTGATCTTCTTCACTATTTTTTTGGGGATTTCCATGTTGCTTATTGGTGAGGATAGAGCAAAACCACTAAAGGATTTTTTTGATGCGCTGAATGATGTGGTGTTGAAGATGGTGGATTTGATCATGCTAACAGCGCCATACGCTGTGTTTGCGCTATTGGCTGGGGTAGTGGTCTCCTCCAGTGATCCCGATTTACTATTGGCACTACTAAAATACTCCGGAGTTGTGGTTGGTGGTTTGTTGCTCATGATCGTGTTTTATGCTACCGTAGTGGGTACTTTTACCAAGAAAAATCCCTTTTGGTTTTTGAAGGAAATAAGCCCTGCACAATTACTGGCATTTTCCACAAGTTCCAGTGCCGCAACCCTGCCGGTAACCATGGAGCGAGTGGAAGAGCATATAGGTGTGGACAAAGAAGTATCCAGTTTTGTATTACCCGTGGGGGCAACCATCAATATGGATGGTACCAGTTTGTACCAGGGGGTTGCTGCAGTCTTCATTTCCCAGGCTTTAGGATTTGATTTAACCTTTGGGGATCAACTCACCATTGTACTTACCGCCCTCTTAGCGTCCATTGGGTCTGCCGCCGTTCCTGGAGCGGGTATGGTAATGCTGGTTATTGTTTTGGAATCCATTGGCTTCCCGGGTGATAAACTGGCCATCGGACTAGCGTTGATATTTGCGGTTGATCGCCCACTGGATATGTGTCGGACCGTTGTTAATGTAACCGGGGACGCTACGGTGTCTATGGTGGTGGCAAAGTCTACAGGACAATTGGGGACCCCCAACATAAAAGAGTGGGATGACCACTATGAAGAGGTAAAGTAATTTTTAAATTATCGGGATCATCGTCACTTCTTTGTAAAGTTCAGAAACATCATTTAACTTAAGGCAATCAACTAATCGGAACGGAAATGAATATCTGCTTTTTAATGTATCCCTGGGATGAGATCGATCCTGAAAACGATTCCAGTCTTGCTTTAATTCACGAATGTGTTAAACGAAACTATGGGGTAGCGCTTTGTACTCCGGCAAATTTAACCATCCGAAACAGTGTGACCAGTGCTTTCTGTACTGTGGTGGGCCGGATGGAAAAAGTGCCGAGCGGTTTAAAATCATTTTACAAACAGGCTAAAATTCGGGAAGAAATGCTTCCATTAGCCGGCTTTGATGTGATCTTTATGCGTGCCAATCCTCCTCTCGATCCCTTAATGCTCAACTTTCTTGATTCCGTTAAGGATGATGTTTTTATTGTGAATTCCCTGCAAGGACTTAGAGAGGCGAACAATAAACTATATACCGCTGCATTTGGCGATAGTCATAGCAATATCATTCCGGTTACCCATGTTTCCAAAAACAAAAAATACCTGGTGCAGCAGATCAAAGAGTCTCCTGCCGAGAAGATGATCTTAAAGCCATTAAATGGCTTCGGAGGATCTGGTGTTATTTTGATTGAAAAATCGGCGATGAGCAATATCAAATCGTTGTTAGACTTTTATGTAACGAACTCAGATGGAACTTCTAACTATGTAATACTTCAAGAATATATTGAAGGTGCGGATCAGGGTGATATTCGTGTCCTTTTGTTAAATGGAGAGCCCATTGGTGCCATGCGGAGGATTCCGGGGAGCGACGATCACAGATCTAACGTTTCTGCCGGGGGTTCTGTGGCCAAACATACTTTAACCAAAGAGGAAAAAGCGCTCTGTAAACAAATTGGCCCTAAACTGGTAAAGGATGGGTTGTTTTTTGTGGGCATTGATGTGATTGGTGGAAAGTTGGTAGAGGTAAATGTCATGTCTCCCGGAGGGATTACCTACATGAACAAGGTATATAAGACCAAGATCCAATGTCAGATCATTGATTTTATCGAGAGCAAGGTTACTGCTAAGTTGCAGGCATTTGATCGCAGATCACGGCTTAGAAAAGAGGTAGAGGATGCATAGGTACTCCTTACCGGAAATTATAGAAAAGATATCGGCCGGAGCGTCTTTTGAAGCGGTTTCGGAGCAGTATTCGTTCGTGCTAAAGATCGACAAGTATGTACCCTATGTTTGTGCAGCTGTCCATAACGGGCATCAGTTTAGAAAGTCCTTGTGGGAAAACTGTATGCATACTGCCTATGACCGCTGGTATGAAGAAGATCCCGCTACCTGGGAAATGGTTCGATCCCATCCAATCGTAATTTCCGGATTAGACAGCCGATTTGAATACGATCTCAATCGCTTTCCGGAAGAAGCGGTGTTTGAAACCGCCTGGGGCAAACAGCTGTGGAGAAGCCCGTTGAAAAAAGAAGAAAAAGAGAAAAGCCTTAAAAAGCACAGTGATTTTTATAAGGTAGTGCACGCGTTAATCCAAAAATTGGAGTCCCTCCACCGGAAAGTGATCGTTTTTGATATGCATAGCTACAATTGGAAGCGGTGGGATCGTGAAGTGCCTACATGGAATCTAGGTACTAAAAATATTGATAACAGTCGCTTTGGCGAGGTGGTTGAATCCTGGAGGGCCAAGCTGGAAAGCATCGATGTACCGTATAGTGACAGTACCTCTCGAATTAACGATACATTTTTCGGTAATGGATATTTTTTAAGATTTATCACCAAGAACTTCGAAAACACCCTGGTGCTGGCCACAGAAATTGCGAAGGTATATTGTGATGAACTCACCGGAGTGGTGTTTCCTGAGGTGGTTAGGGCAGTAGAAGAGCAGTTAAAAGAATTGATACCTTTGCAGGCCAAAGAATTTGAAGAAGATTTATGTTAGCAACGAAAGAACAACTTGAGCTTCAAAAGCGATTTCCCGTACTTTTTGATATTGACTCCAATCTAGATCGTTTGATCAAACGCATCGAGTTGTTGAGCTATGTGAATCCTCTAAATATTGAAAAGGAAAAACAACGCTTCTTCTCTTCCAAATACTCCGTAGAGCCTGAGTTTAAGTATCCCAAGGTAAAATTTAACCCGTATAAATTACAACGGCTCTTCTTTGCACAGCGATTGGAGCATATTAAGGATGATACCCTTCGCAACATGTACAGGGAGGTGATCAATTATTACTCCAATATGATCCAATGTATTGAAACCATCGGGGAGGGCAGGCACTTTTACTACAATTCCTTGAGCGTTTATGGAACGCCAACGGAAAAGGATGTTCAAAATGCCCATTTTATTCTGCATTATGAGGATGAACCGTTGGGAAGTGATATGGATAAAACCCATACGCCTTTGGAAGCAAGGGCGTATTTTGAAGCATTTGGCAAACAATATGATTTTCCGCTGAACATTCGGTTTTCCACACATATAGCGGCCGATGCCATGGTAAGTAACAGTTCAAGGACATTGATCATTAAAAAGAACACCAAATTCAGTAAAAACCAATTGTTGACCTTGGCGCACCATGAAATTGGCATCCACTTGGTGACCACCTACAATGGACTCCAACAACCTTTAAAGATATTCTCCAACGGCATGCCGGAGAATGTGGAGACCCAAGAAGGTTTGGCCGTTTTTAGTGAATATATGGGTGGGGCCCTAACCTTAAAACGACTGAAGGAACTTGCCTATCGCGTCTTGGCCTCTGATAGCTTGATCAAAGGGTATTCGTTTGCGGATACCTTTGATTTAATTTACGGCAAACATAAATTGAACCGAAAAGAGGCTTTTGCTATTACCTTACGTGCCCATCGGGGTGGAGGCTTTACCAAGGACCACTTGTATTTGAGTGGACTTCGTAAGATTTATAAGCGCTATAAACAAGAGAAGCCCATGGATGTTTTACTTACCGGAAAAGTAGCACTGTCTGATGAGCCCAACATCAAATATTTACATCATCTGGGATTGGTGCAGTCCATAACTCACAAAAGCCTTTCCTTTGATCAAAAACTGAATACCAACAGTACGCTAGACTTCATTTTGCGAAATCTAAGATAAACGCTTCCCTCTGGGGCTACGTAGTAACCCAAAAACCAAAAATGTAAGACATCCGGACTACCTGTCCGGAGTATTTACATCGCCTCTTTAGATCTTATCGGAAGCCAAAAACTGGTCCAGAACATATTCCGTAAGGGGGTGCCATCCATTTGGTGAATTTGCCAGACCTTTAACTTCTTGAGAAACCTGGGAAGAGAATATTGGAGCTTCACTTGCAGATCCAAACACCGTGATCGTTAGTGTTGTTGTTGTGCCGGTTGCGGTTGTGGACGGCTCATCTCCATAGAATCCTTTTTTAACGGTTCCTCCACCCTGGTTCTCTTCTAACGCTACCCGTACCAGGAATTCGGCACCTAATGCATTTCGTAAAGCTGTAGTTGAAGCGGTCTTTAGTTCCTGGTATCCGATGCCATTGTCGACAAGGTTCCGTATGGTCTGTGTCATATCCTGTACAGTTACTCCCTTTCCGGAGGTGTTTGTAGCCAAATAACCGGAAATGAAGCTGCTTAATTCACTGGATAGCTCTTTGCTGTAAGTATTGTTTTTTGAAAACGATGCAGGGACTACCGCAATACTGTTGGAAGTAACACTTGGAAACAATGAGATTTCTTCCTTTGGAATAGGATCATTTTTAGGACTTTCGGTAATAACGGAAACCCCGGTATCGGAATTGGTACTACCAGCACCAAAGGTTTGGGTCCGTCCACTGGAAAATACAATTTTTTCCAGCTGATCTGTGGCAACTTCATTGATCACTGTTTCTCCCGGATAATTGAAGCTTATCGCATTAGCCGTTACCTTAACCACTTTGGCCTGGATAAGTTCACCGTTCTTGGTAACGATAATATCATTTTTTGAGCTACCCTGACCTATGGCCATAAAGGAACTCAACACAAACAAAAAGAGTACAAGATTTTTCATAGCATCTTTATTTTTTTGAATTAATAATAGCAGTTAACAAATGATTAGGATTGCGATTTCCCGGGAAGCCCCATAACCCATCAAGCAAAAATCGAACCTACATCAAAAAAGTAACACAAATTGTATGCCAGCCCTTGTTAAAATGAGTTTGAGGGGCACTTTTATTGTTAAAAAAGCCCATCGGGCAGCCAATTCAAAGAAAAACTGCCCATAGCAGGGTACTGCAAACGCAACAACCTTGGTGATGTTAGGAGAGCTCTTGCGTGTGATGCTCACCCTTTACTGCTAAAATGAAATGCTACTGGGCAAAAAACAAGGAACCATTTGCACAGAAATTCGATACATCTGCACAGAAATTGAATGCCAATACGACCTTGATACTATCTTTAACAGCTTAAAACCGGATAATGAAAAACATAACCTCCCTGACTATAGTTGCCTTCTTTTTTTCTTTTTTCATCGCTCAAAGTCAAGAAAATAGTACTTGGTATTCGTTTAGCCTATACGGTGATAAACAGAAAATAACTGAATTGAAAGAAGTCATCTTGTATGAAGAAGTCAGAGAGGAAGATAGCCCGTACCCAGCCCGTATTGATACCGTTTATATTGAAAAACGCCTGAACGATTCAATATATGTGGTAGCCAATCCAAGAGGAAAAGAAGCATTTGCGTTAATGGCAAATACTAAAATTATGGATGACGCCATCAAATCCGTAGGAATTTACTATCCATCGGATACTGTTGAAGCTGTTGAGGCTACATATGCCAAAGAGGGACTACCCCTTTGGAATGAATTGACGGTAAGATGGGTGTTTTCAGAAGAGAAGGCAAAAGAATTAGTAGATGCCCCAGGCTATGACGAAGTTACAAGAGAAGCCATGCTGGAAGCCCTTACCGTTCGGGAGGAGATCTCCGATGCACTAAAGGGGTATTTACAAGATCACCCGGATACACAATCATTTCGTCTCTATCGGTTTGTTGAACTCAAAGTGCAGCAGAAGTTCATCCAATTAGGGTACAACCCGTATAAGCAAGTGGAGTATAATTTTGAAAAGCAATTTGAAGGTGACGAAGAGGTCATTAAATTGTTAACGGCGCCGGTGTCATTTGACTGAACAAAATGGGGCGATACTAACATCGCCCCGAGATGTTCTTAAAGGGATATATATTTTCCTCTGGGATATTTTACCTGAAAAGAAAAATGTGTGGTTTTGCTTTCCTGGGGTTTTAAATTCATGGCCCAGGTCAATACACCTTTTTTGGTTTCGTATGTCGCATCATTGGTCACCACATCGCTAACGCGTATCTCTTTATTTTGCGACTTGGGGATCCGATCCAGAAGCCTTAGGTCAATGGCTACCCCTTTGTTGTTCTTGATCTCTAAATTGTAGGTTCTATTCAGTATACGGTTACTTCCTGTGAACGACTTACTCTTAAAGTTGCGCTCTTGTTTTCGCGTTACGGTGATATTAGGATCTATCCCCAAGGAAAGAGCCATTTCCTTTTTTGTCGTATAGGGATCCAACACAGTCTTTCCGGCATAGGTACCCTCAAAGTAAATATTGGCCTCTCCAGGTAAGAGTTGGTGTTTTTCCCAATCGGTAAAACTAGCAGTGAGAAAAACATTTTCATTAATGATGGGGGCTGCAAAATACTCGTAAGTGGCGGGTAAGGTAAAAGCGTTGATCTCCACTGCGGTAATATCGCCGTCGCTAGGGATGGTATAGGTCTTTTTTATGACAAATTCTGTCTTAGTAGCCCCTTCTTTAGTCTTGCTTTTTTTCGTTGTGATGATCACCACACCCTGGAGTCCACGACTACCATATAGGGCTGTGTTATCGCCTTTGAGAATTTCAATATCCTGTATTTCAACGGCATCCAAATCGCCTTCCTCAAAACCTTCCACCGGAACACCGTCAATGATATATAGTGGAGAAGGTTCTCGATACGAAATTTTTGCACTTGACCCCGATATTCCCGATGCACCACGGATACGGACTCCGGCAGCTCTCCCTTGAATCAGGTTTTCCGCGCTAATGGAGGAGACGGAACCGGCTAAGTTCCTTTTATTTGAAGAAGTTCCATATCCCACTACAACCACTTCTTCTAAAGCGGTGGCATCTTCCTCCATCTGCACATTAATGATTGATGAATACAATGGCAGTTCCTGTGTTACCTGCCCGATGTAGGAGAATACCAGTTCTTGTCCGTAAGGGATAGCTAACGAGTAGTTACCATCAAAATCAGTTACGGTCCCGATAGTGGTCCCTTTCACTACTACATTAGTACCGGGCAGGGGCATACCTGAAGCATCAGTGACCACGCCAACTACCCTTTTTACAGCAGGATTGTAGGCATATCCCTTTTTTTTCAAAGAGGGAGCGTACCGCTTTTGATAAGAACTTACGAAATTCAGATAATGTGTCTCAAGTTTGGGTTTAGCAATATTGTAGTCAGGATTTCCTGTCGATAAGATCACTTTCACATTGTTCCAGTCCTGCCCGGTGTTTTGATAGACATTGGCTTTATAGCTAAGCTTTAAGGGGGTGTTTATCGCCTTAGATCGAATATCGTAGTTAGGTACCCAACCGGCATTGTTTACCATATATTTCAGCGAAATGGTAAGCTCCGTTGGCAGGGGAGCATCAAACTTGATGGTAATCTCCCCCTGTTCCTTTTCCGGAGTGGCATTTACCTCGGCAATTTGCTGCCTTAGATCACTTAATTCCTGTTGCAGGGCTTCGATTTCCAGTTGTGCTGTGAAAACGGCATTCTTTATGGCTGTTATCCGTTCACGATAGTATTGACTGATTTCCTTGACCTTTTCAAGATTTAATGCCTGGTTATCATTGCTTACCAATCGATTGGTGGTAATTACTTTTTCTTCCTCGTTGAGCCCTTCTATATGATGTTTTAGAAAGGCTATTTTCTGTTCTAAAACGGTGATTTGGTCTTCCCAAATTTTTAGTTGTGGCGTACTCATCGTCTTTTCCAGGTAATTAAGGTTATAGCTCATCCCTAAAATAGAGACTATATTAAGCCCGGAGACCTGGATACTGCTTTCATCAATTTTGTGGGATAGCCCGGTGAACACTACGGTATTGGTCCCTTCTTTTAGGCTGCATGTGGCGGTCCGGGTAACCTGCGCGCCGCTTAGGTACACCGTAACCTCTTGAATTTTTGAAGGGATTTTCTGTGTACTGGAAAACAGGGAGTAGGAGATCAGTAAAAAAAGAATAACAACATTTTTCATAACGATTGGTTTTAGAGTTCTTACCCAATTTCGCATGAAAAACGAGTGCCTGAAAACCGAAATACTTGTACCAGGGAGTTGAGTGAGGGAAGGGGGTAGTTCAATGAGTTAAGCCAGAAACTTCGCCTGTAATTCCGGGGTAGGGATCATGCATTGATCTTTGCGGCCAAACCATTTATACCGGTTGCGGGCCACCAGATCATATATTGAATTCCGTATGGACTCCGGGATCCACTTAAAGATTTGCGTAAGCTTCCAAAGGCCGCTAAAGTTATTTGCAATCTCCAGGGCAGCACTGGATTTAATGTAATAGGCGGTCCCTGGTTCGATCAAGACAAAAGAATCTACTTTGGAAGTGTCAATGCCGCGTTCGCTTACCAATCGTTCGCCAAGTTCGCTTTGCAAAGCCGCATAGCGGAAAACGTCCTTTTTATCCCGTTTGATGATAAATTGGATGGCGCCATTGCACAAGTTGCAAACGCCATCGAAGAGGATGATCTTTTTACCTTCTTCTATTTTCATCGATTACTATTTGTCATTTCGAAATGAGATGCGTAGCGTCGATTGAGAAATCTGGATTTCTCGTCACTTCGCTCACTCGAAATGACTAATACCTCGCAAAGATAGTATAGGGTGAGATGACTGCCTATTTTTTATAAGGTATTTAAGAAACTGCCCCTATCACTTTCAACCCTTATTTGCAGTTTTTCTTTCCCTCAATATTTTAGCCCTTATCCGGCTTAAGGATACAGGATCTGCGCCTATAAAGGAAGCTATATAACGTTGAGGGATCCTTTTTTCCAAACCATAAAATACGTCTTGAAAAAACTGGTACAACGTAACTAAATTGCCCGTGGCTAAGAACACCTCTTTTACAGATTTTAGCTTTAGCTCTTTTTCCAAGACTTTACTCCCCAACTCATGTAGATCTTTACAGCTATGCCTTAGCGCAGTAAACTTATGCTCTTCGAATAAAAGTACTTTACAATTTTCCAATGCCTGGATGTTTAACAAGCTTCTGCCATGAAACTGTCTGGTAAATGAGGGTGAAACAAAATCTCCCTCCTTATAAAAAGAGGTGGTATACTCTTTGTCCTCTTCGGTGACATAATAACAACGTAATACCCCTTCGATTACAAAGATCTCATAGCTAAAAAACCTTCCTTTGGTTACCAGATTTTTGTTTTTGACAATACTCTTCTCTTCAGCAAGCTTTACAAGCTTGTTCCAGGTGGTTTCCTTTAGCGGAAAAATTGAATCCAACTGTGTTTTAATAGGATCACTCATAAATTTACGTTATCCCATTTCTTAACAACGGTTAACGAATCAAAAGATCAAAAGTACGTTATTTGATTTATGAAAAATACAGAAATATCTAGCCTTAAAAGCATAGTTTTCAAGGTATTGCTATTATTGCTATTTTCTGTAAGGAGTCAAGACTATCCGGCCACCTTTTGTCCGGATACCGACAGTATTATTTGTGCGGATTTTCGTTTTCCGGAGAACTGGAAAAACAAAACGGACAAAAAACTTACAATACCGGTAAAGATCTATAAGACAAAAAACCCAAACCCATCTTCTCCAATTTTCTGGCTGACCGGAGGACCGGGTCAGTCTAATTTGGATTATAATCCCCCTATGGAATTTCTTGAGAACCATGATGTAATTCTGGTGGGATATCGAGGAATTGATGGGTCAGTACGTTTGGATTGTCCGGAGATGACGAAGGCCCTAAGAGGTATGGGAAACGACGTATTGTCAAAAGCATCCGTTGATAACATTATATACGCCGCCAAAGCGTGTAGTGATAGACTCTTGAATACCGGCATAGACTTGAATGGCTATACCATGGAACAGGTACTATTGGATATTGACGCCGTAAGAGGTCATTTAAAGATAGCCAGGCTCAACCTGTTGAGTGGAAGTTATGGCACCCGGGTTGCCCAGCTGTACGCAAAATACTATGAAGAAAAGGTTGATAAATCGGTAATGATCGGAGCTAATCCGCCGGGTAGGTTTGTTTGGGAGCCCGAAGTTATAGCAAAGAAAATACACTACTATGACCAGCTTTGTCAAAATGATCCGTATTGTGGTAGTAAATCAAAGAACCTGTACGAAACCATTGATAAGGTATTAAAAGAGATGCCAAAAACCTGGTTTTTTGTTCCTATCGACCCGGGTAAAGTCAAAGTAGTAACCTTTGGAATGCTCTATCACAACGACTCAGCGGCAAAGGTTATAGATTCCTTTTTAGCCGCAGAAGAGGGGGATTATAGTGGAATAGCACTAATGTCCTTAGCCTACGACTACATTATGCCGGAAATGATGGTTTGGGGAGAGTTTTTAGCGAAAGGAATGATAGATTACGATAGCTCAAGGAATTATTGGGAGGAGTTCACTTCAACTACCTTCGAATTAGGCTCTCCAATGTCCGCTTTGTGTATGGACATTGGCCAAATATGGCCAGTAACACAGCCACCCAATGATTTTTCCAAACTACTGGAATCTAATGTTCCGACACTCATACTCAATGGTGCCTTGGATATGGCCACTCCCCATGAAATTGTGCAAAAAGAACTGATGCCCTTTCTTTCAAATGGAGAGTTAGTGGTATTTGAAGGGCTGGGTCACGTAGCCGACCTCCTTTATAAATCGGACATCAAAAAAGGAATAAAAAGATACTATCTTTCAGGAGAGGCAAGCTTTCAAACTGTCTACGACGACTTTAGCTTTGAAACAAAATGGGGCTTTCCCAAAATCGCCAAGATTTCCTTAGGGAGTATTGTTGCGGTTATTCTCCTCTTAGGATTTGCAATCTATAAAGCGAGTAGAAAAATTTTTAGTTTACGTACCGGTTCAAAATGAATTTCCGAAAGCATTAAAGTAGGTATAATAGTTAGCTATCACTACGAACTATAACGTATTTAGAAAAGTAGTCAAATCCGTCTCTTTATCCAGTCCCAACTTCTTCTTTAATCGATATTTTGATTTCAAGATACTATCCGGCAACACGTTCATTGTGGCCGCGATCTCCTTAGTGGTTAGATTCATTCGCAAAAAAGCGGCCAAACGGATCTCTTTTTCGGAAATGTCCGCATATAGCGTTTTCAGCTTCTGATCAAAGTCGTTATGAACCTCAGCAAAATAGGTCTTAAACACTTCCCAGTCCTTATCCGAGGCATTCTCTTTTTTTAGCAACATCGTAATACGCCGAAACTCCGCTTTGAACTTCTCCGGGGAATTTCTTAGGTGTACCAGATTTCCCTTCAGTTCTTGGATAAAGGTGTTTTTCTGTACCAAATGCAGGGTTTGGCTCGCAAGTTCTTTTTTCTTGTACTCTATTTCCTGCTTATAAATTTCTTCTTGCTTTTCCCGTGCAATGCGGTTCTTTTTGATACGCTGCCGAAAACCAAAAACAGAAAGACCAAAAAGGGCTAGGGCGGAAGTCATGCCGCCAGCGTACAATCCTTTTCGTAGGTTGTCGGCTCTGGATTTTTCGTTTAATGTTTTGATTTCTTCTTCTTGAAGTGCCAAAGCGGCTTCTTTCTTTTCGGTTTCGTAAATGGTTTTTAGCTCTTCTATTTGTTGGGATTTGGTTTCGCTAAATAGACTGTCCTTTAGTTCGGAAAAATATTGAAAATCCTCTAGTGCCTCCAAATAGCTTTTTTGATCTTGATATAGCGCGGACCGATACCTCAGAATTTCCTTTTTAACATCCAAGGCGCTTATGGAATCTGCAATGTGTAATCCTTGATTTAGAAAAAGGAGGGCTTTGTCGTCTTGTTCTAAAAGCCTATATACGTTTCCCATTTCTCCTAAGCAAGTGGCAAGGTTGTTAGCCGTGTTATTGGTAGTATTAAGCTTTATGGCCTCTGAGAAATAAACTAGGGCCGAGTCTAATTTACCCATGAACGAATAGGTCCTGCCCAAATTGGTCATAGCATTGGCTTGTAGGTCCAAAACCTTTGTTCTTCTTCCAATCTCCAGCCCTTCAGTATAATTGCGAACGGCAGAATCAGATTTTTGCAGTCCGGAATAGGCATTGCCCATGTCCACTCTAGTATGCCCCATATAAATACTATCCTTGCTGTCCGAATAAAATTTTAAAGCGCTTTCAAAATAGTCCAGAGACTGCCTGAAATTACCCCTTGAAAGTTCGATAATCCCAATCTGTTTCTTAAAATCTGCTTTGCGCCAAGGCTCTTCTGGAATTGTATCCAAATACTTAAGCCCTTGAAGTGTTAATTCATAGGCGGTTTTAAAATTACCTTTGCTGTGGTAGAAATCCCCGAGGCATCCCAATCCAACAGCATATTTTAACCATAGCTTTTTATCTTTAAAAATACTATTTACGCTTGTCTGAATAACTATAGCACTGTCAATATTCCCTTTTTCATATTCCAGTGCGGCAATAGACCCTAAAGTAATAGCCTTAAATTGTTCATTAGGGTGTTTTTCCCAAACCTTCATGGATTCGTCATAATAGTACCTGGCAGAATCCGATTCAAAAAGCAATTTGTAGTAAACACCTATATGGTAATACGCTATTCCAACCCCATCCCAGTTTTCAGTTTTTTTTGAAAGGTCAAGCCCTTTAAGAGCATATTCCAGCCCTTGAGTTGGAGTGCTATAGACTGTTTCATAAAACAGCTCTTCCAAAACCTCAATTTTTTGACTCTCATCTGGCAAGTCTTTAACAATTGATTCAAGACTATCTATTTTGTCCTGCCCTTGAAGCTGGCAAAAGAGAAAACTTTGATAAAACAATGCTAGGACTAAGATTAGAATTCTTCTCCTCATTTTCCGAGTGATTGGTTTTTTTCTAAGATAACCAATAAATATCCTAAAGGAAACAGGTGATTTCATTACCATAAGAACTTATGGCAGATCGAGTCCATATATTTCAATTTTTATTAATGTCTCTCTTATTTTTAAAGAGTTGTTTTTCAGTTGTTTGGAGGTAATTTTGATTAAAGTAGTTATAGGGTTGTCCATGCCCCTTATTAAAAATATCCAGACGTCCTGTCCATATTTTGTCCATGGACAAAATTGGGTGAGAGACCGATCAGTAGATAATTTAGAGGTCATGAATAACCAGAGACAAAAGAAAATGGGATTTGGTATACTTTTATGATTTTGGCCTCCTGATCTTGTTTAATACTACCAATTAATCCCCATTGAGAAGCCTCCTGGACCGCTACCATTTTAATAGGTCTTTGCTAGAGTGCATTCAAAAAACTGGTCAAATCGGTTTCCTTATCCAATCCTAGTTTTTTCTTTAGGCGGTATTTGGATTTTAAAATACTATCTGGAAGTACATTCAAGGTCGCTGCAATTTCTTTGGTAGTTAAGTTCATACGCAAAAAAGCTGCTAATCGGATCTCCTTTTCGGAGATTTCCTCGTAAAGTGTCTTTAATTTTTGGTCAAAGTCATTGTGGACATCGGCAAAATAGGTTTTGAATACTTCCCAATCCTTATCTGAGGCATTCTCTTTTTTAAGCAACATCACGATGCGGCGAAATTCCATTTTAAAGGTTTCTGGCGATTTTTTGATTTTTTCCAAATTGCGCATCAATTCCTGAATAAAGGTGTTTTTTTGTACAAGGTGAAGGGTCTGGCTCGCCAACTCTTTCCGTTTGTGTTCAATTTCTTGTTTATAGATTTCTTCTTGCTTTTCCCGTGCTATGCGGTTCTTTTTTATCCGCTGACGGAAACCGAAGAACAGTAATCCTGATATGGCAACAAAAGTGAACATACCACCTGCAAATAAACCTTTGGTCAATTGATCTACTTTTACTTTTTCATTTAGGGTATTGATTTCCTCCTGCTGCAAAGCAATTTCAGCTTCCTTTTTTTCAGTTTCATACATGGTCTGTAGTTCATTGATCTGCTTTGTTTTTGTGATTGAAAACAGGCTGTCATTGATCATTCTCGATCGCTTGTAGTCCACTATCGCCTTTAACGGCATTCCATTTTTCTCGTGGGCTAGTGCTCTATTAAAAAGTGCCGACTGTAATTCGTTGGTAACCCCAATGGAATCTGCTTTATTCACCGCTTGGTTCAGGAGTTCAAACCCCTTGTCAAAATCTTTACTGTTGGCATAGGCCAAACCCAAATTGGACATGTCGGATATTAAGTTGTTATCCGCAGAAGTTTGTCGCCCCATTTCTAAGGCTTTTTCAAGAAACTCAATGGCCTTTTCGTCTTGTTTCATGGTTAAATATTCACTTCCCAGGTTCCCATATGCTATAATTTCCGCGGATGGGAAGTTATTGACGATAGCCACTTCGAGACATTCCTTATATTTTTCAATAGCTGTGCTATGCTGCCCTCTAAAGGAATGAACATTGCCCATATCCGAAAGCGTATTGGCCAAAAACATATTGTCTCCTAGTTCCCTGTACACTTCGACAGCTTTGTCAAAATAACTAAGAGCACTTTTACGGTTACCTTGTACGTTTTGCAATTTCCCAAGGTTTCGGTACAAGTCTGCTTTATGATAAGTGGTTATCTCCAAGGTATCGTAAGTTTCCAGGGCCTTCTTGTAAAAGGCCATGGCCTTTGGATAGTTTCCCATTTCATAGTAGTGGACGCCGTTGTCACTTAAGGCAGAGCCGTACCTAAGATAATCGTGGTCAGCTAGGCTAATTTTTGCAACACTATCCATTAATTGGATAGCTTTCGCATAATTTCCTTCATGGGCATATAAGATCGAGAGATTTTTAAGGGTGCTTCTTACGAATGAATTATCATTATCAATTTTTGATTTTACCAAGGTCTTATCAAAATAGAATTTGGCAGAATCCATCTGTTGTAGGTTAAAATAATGGTAGCCAAGATTAAAATCCCCTTGGAGGATACCGTGGGCATAATTCTGGTTGTCGGAAATTTTTCGCATTTCTTGAATGTACACTCTGGCCTTATCCGAGTCGTTGTAAATCAAAAGGTCAATGATATCATCCAGAACTTTCACTTTTGATTCAATACTCTCAGAAGCTTTATAAATATTCAAAAGACTGTCCACATCTTTCTGGTTTTCTCCTTGGGCATACCCTATGCATATGGACAGGAACCATAGTATTATGTCTTTTCTTATTGATTGTATTCGACGCTTTTTTGTGTACATACCCACAAGTTAGACCATAAATTCAGCTAAAACGTCTTGTCCATAGTTTGTCCATGCCTTGCCGATTGCACATTCTTTATAAATGTTTTTTAATTAATTGATAATCAATTATATGTCTAAGAATAGTCTGCCGGAAGTTAAGGGCCTGTCTAGAGGTAAAACAGGACTTTGGAGCGGAAGTCGTCCATGGTTTGTCCATGGACATATTTAGGTAAGGGCCTGACTGTAAAATAATTTCGAAGTGTTGAATCCAAAAAACTAGAAATTATGAAAACAAATCAATCACAGTTCAAATTAACAGCACACGTCGTACTGTTTGCAGTGCTTTTTATCATCTCTGCATGTAGCAAGGATGAAACTACCGAAACGATAGGAGAGGATGGGGATGATGATGAGATTCCAGTTACGGGGGAAACCATCGATGAGGTGGTTGCCAACTTTTCCTATGATCCGGACCAATTATTAGGCGTTGTCGATACCGGTAGTGGGAATACCCTACGTACAGAAGGGGATTCGGAATCGGAATCAGACTTTGACAATAATGTTACCCAAACGTGCACCACCACAGCCTACAACCTAAAAACTAATTTTGAGGATATTGCCATCCTAAAGCCGAATTCGGGAATCATTTGGCCTGGGGCCCTTGTTAAGATCGATGCTTCCTTGCGGAATGGCCTGCCCAATCCGATAGCCATGGCACGGGCTCCAATAACTGTGCGGGTCGATCTGCCCGGAATCGGGGAAAATGGCAATGTAGCTGTAGACAATCCCGATTTCAACAGTGTCGATGCCGGGATTGATGTCGCTTTGGAATGGTGGAATGCTAATGCCTATATAGATGGCTATGTCAACGAAGCTAGCAGCTTTTCTGATTCAAAAACAGCTTTCAGTTCCAAACAGGTCAGCCTGGATCTAGGGGTAAATATTCAATGGGCCTCTACGGACTTTAGTTCGCAACTTAGCTTTGAAAGCACAAAGATCAATCGGGTAGCCAATATGGTGTACAAGCAGGTGTTCTATACAGTTTCTATGCCGACTCCTGCCAACCCGGCTGCTGTTTTTGGTGATGCCGTCACTTCGGCACAAGTTTCCTCAGCTTTCAGTTCGTCAGCCCCTCCGGGATATATCCAGTCGGTAAGTTATGGCCGCATCATAATGTTCCGCCTGGAGACTACCTATGAAGCGACGGATATTGAATTAGAAGCCGCCTTGGATTATGCAGCCGGAAAAGCAGGAAGCATCAGTGTCGAATCAGAATTTACCAGTAAGGAAATCCTGGCAACCTCAAATATCACCACCGTGGTCATCGGGGGAAATGCAGAGGTAGCAGCTGAGGCTGTAACCGCTAGAAACTTTGGGGATCTATCGCCAATTATCAAAGGGGAAAACGCCGTGTACAGTCGAGACAACCCAGGAGCACCTATTTCATATACCGTTCGCTTTTTACAGGACAATACCATTGCTAAAATGGGTTATACGGAGGATTATCAGGCGGAAAACTGCAGTAGCGAAGGGGTGCAACATCGCACAGTAGACTTTATTAACGATACGGGTCGTGAATTTAGAGTTGGATTGACGTATAAGAACGACTTACCTGGTGGCGGTGGCGGGATTTCAAAGGCCCAATTAGATACGGACGCAGAAAGGGGATGGGTTCCGGTAACCGTTAGCGGAAGTATCAATGAATTGCAACCACCGAATGGGGCTTATGATATTCGATTGTATGTACAGGATGACGACCAGAAAGACGTATATCAATATGACATTGGTGATACCACAACGGGAAGTAACAGCTGTCACAGGGCCACTACCGGGTTTTTAGGCTGTTGTTTGGAAATACAGCAAGTTACCTGTAGATAGTTAACATATATTAGCAGACAGTCGGCCGCTCAGGTTGGATTCAACAATCTGATGCCGGCTGTTTTATTGCAAAGCGTCATGTCGAGCAGAGTCGAGACATAGGTAAAGCCATCTTTCCATTTGGGCATGGCATCCGTTCAGTCATTTCGAACCGATATGCTTTGGGCAGGGTGCGTGAGAAACCTGGATTTCTCGAAGCTGCGCTAACTCGAAATGACATTTAATGTCATTCGGGCTTTTGCTTTCTTGAATGCATAATACGATTAGCCTTGAAGGATCTGAATACGAATATGAATTAAATGGATTCAGAAATCCGCTTTTTTAGCGGCTTACCCTATACTATCTATGGCCTTACGTAGCAAACTCAGAGTGGCCTCGATCCCTTCTTCTTCTGAAAGGACGCTGCCTTCGTATTCAATGCCGATATAGCCTTTAAAACCCGAATCTTTGACAATTTTCAACATTTTGTAGAAATCGGTACTGGTTTCGTTTCCGTTTTCGTCGAAATCATGGGATTTGGCACTTACTCCTTTTGCATACGGCATTAGCTCTGCCATGCCTTTATAGCGATCATACTCCTTGACACAACCCTCAGGACCACGCTCAATACAGAAATTACCATAATCGGGAAGCGTGCCTACATTGTCCATATTCACTTGAGCCATGACTCCGGCCAACCAGGAACCATCCGAAGAATACCCCCCGTGATTTTCTACAATGATATTGATGCCTTGGGTTGCCCCATATTCTCCTAACTGTTTAAGACCGTCAACAGCATTGGCCGCCACTTCTTCAGCACTTCCTGCTCCGGCAGCATTGACACGAATGGAATGTGCCCCTAAAAACTTTGCGATGTCCACCCATTTATGATGGTTTTCCACGGTCATTTTTCTGGCCTCCGGATCGGCATCTCCAAGATTGCCCAACGCATCACACATGATCAATCCCACACTAACCCCAGCATCATCGCATCGTTTTTTAAAATCGTCCCAAAAAGCCTGGTCATCCACTTTTCCGTAGTAGAAGGTGTTCACCAGTTCAACGGAATTGACGCCAAATTTGGCAGCCATTTCCGGAAAGTCCTTTGGATCTGCGTCACCTAATAATATGTCATCCGGCGATTCTTGCAGCGTTTTTACGAACCATTCCCAATATCCCTCTTTCCGTGGACCCAAAAACGACTTGTGAAAAGACCATTGGGCCAATGAAATTTGAAAGTCAGGTGTTGGAGCTTCCACTTCTTGACTGGGTTCCGCTATGTTTTCGGACTCCGGATTGGACTCTGATTTCGTCCGACAAGAGGCAATTAAGAAGAGACTAACTACAGCGATGGTGATTCTTTTTTTCATTAGGAAATGATTTAACAGTTGGTAAAGTAGTATGAAATACGAGTACTCGTAATTTTATCTAAAAATAATAAGTTCTGTATTGAATCTAGTACTGATTTAGGGTGGAATTACTTAAAAAGAAAAATAGTCATTTTTTAGCCTCCACCAATTCCAACAGATCCACACTAACATTAGTGGTAAAAAGGCCGTAGTTCACTATGGCCTTTCCTTTTTCCAAAATGTCGATACTCCCTACCGCCTTGCCATCGTGCATGCGTACGCGGTCTCCTATCTTAAATACGGGTCTGGGTTTTGCCTTTTCTTGTTGGATAGCCTTCTTTTTCTTGATCTTTTTTTCTTCCCGAACCTTAACGATTTTCTGTTCCAGCTCATTAGCGGTCTGTTTTTTGACCGCCTTTTTGGCTTTCGCCTCCTTGGCAGAAGACTTTCTTCGCTTACTATTCTCTGTTTCTACGATCCGTAGCAGTTCGGAAATCAAAGGGCGTTTCTTCTTATCATGGAAGTAGCGCTCCGCAATATCGTTGACCTTATTGCCTAAATGGATCATTCGTTGATTGTGATCGTAGAGTTCCTGGTAGTTTTCCAGTTTGGATTTGATCTTGGCATTTAAGGTTTCCAGGCGCTGGGCTTCTTCTTTAGCTTTTGCCTCTTCGTCCTGTAAGCGCGATTCTGTTTTTTCCATTTTGCTGCGTTCCTTTTGCAGCTTGGAAATGGTGGCGTCAAAGCGCACCTTGCCACGATCGATTTTCTTTTTTGCCCTATTGATCAGGGAGTAGGGGATCCCGTTTTTTTGCGCTACCTCAAAGGTGAACGAACTTCCCGCCTCACCAAGCACCAACTTAAAGGTAGGTTCCAGGGTACGATTGTCAAATTCCATGTTGGCGTTCGTCATATGCGGCAATTCATTGGCCAGTAGCTTTAAATTGGCATAATGCGTGGTAATAACCCCAAAAGCTTCCCGCTCATAGAATACCTCCAGGAAAGCTTCGGCAAGCGCACCCCCCAATTCAGGATCCGAACCGGTACCAAATTCATCGATCAGGAACAGGGTATTGCTGTTACAACGCTTTAAGAACTGATTCATGTTCTTCAGTCGGTAGCTGTAGGTGCTTAAATGGTTCTCAATCGATTGATTATCCCCAATATCTGTCAAAATTTTATCAAACAAACAAACAGAACTCCTTTCATGAACGGGAATTAGAAATCCTGATTGAAGCATTACTTGAAGCAGCCCAATAGTCTTGAGTGTAATACTTTTCCCCCCCGCATTAGGTCCGGAAATGACAATGATCCTGTTGTTTTGTTGCAATTCTATGGTCTGGGGCCAGGTCCTTTCTCCTTTGACTTTATTTGTTAAAAACAATAGCGGGTGGAAGGCCTCTCTCAAATAAAGATTACGTTCCGTATTGATCTTGGGGAGCAACGCATTCATTTCCGAAGCATATTTTGCCTTGGCTGCGGTAACATCGATATAGGTCAAAAAATACTGATAGGTTTCCAGGAGCGGTGCTTCAGGACGAATACTATTGGTAAGTTCCAACAGGATACGGCGTATCTCCTCTTTCTCCTCATACTCCAGGTTGCTCAGCTCCGTACTGTATTGCAATGTGGCTTCCGGAACAATGTAGACAATGCTTCCGGTTTTTGAATTGCCCATGACCGTACCTTTTACTTTGCGACGGTGCATAGCCTTTACGGCAAGAACCCGGCGATTTTCAACAATAGATTCTTTAATGTCGTCTAGAAAATCAGCAGATTGATAGCGCGATAGCGCAGCACCAAAGCTTTGATTGATCTTTCCCCGAACCGTATTGATGTCCATTCGAATACGCTTCAAATCGACCGAGGCAGTATCGCGAACCTCCCCGAATTTATCAATGATATCGCCTATTTCGGCGGGAATCGCTGTGTTTTCCTGAATTTTCTCCACGGAACTAAAAAGCAAAGGGTAGTACTCCTTGAACTTTTTAAAGAATTTCTTGTGAAGGGAAATGGTACTGCACAAATGGGCGATCCTTCTAAAACCAGAGATCCCCAGTACGGTGTTTTCAATCTGTAGGAGCTTAATTTCTTTGCCAATAGCATCAAAACCGTGATTGGGGATACGATTGTCATTGGAGAAAGAAGCCAGATATTCCGAGGTTTGCCCTAGTTGTTCCAGAAGGGTTTCTCGCTGGGTTAAGGGTTCTAATTGCAATGCGGCCACCTTACCCAATTCGGTATTGCATCGATCCGAAAGTTGTTCCAATACGACATGAAACTCGAGATCTTGAAGGGTTTTTGGGTGAATGGTCTGCATAATCCTTTTCTAGGGGGGCAAAGATAATGATTCAATAGCTGTAAACGCCTGGGATTTCTTGTAACGAAATAGTAATAGTATCGTCTCATGGGACAACATACATTAATCAAAGCGCTATTCAATGAAAAAAATAATCCAATCCTTACTCTTCTGTTTTTCCATTCTGAGTTTTGCGCAAACCATACCCGATTCTGTAATTACTTTTGCAGAAACCAAAGTTCAGGAATATGCCAAAGACTATCCCGGAGTGTCTGTTTCTATCGTCAAGGGAGAGAATATTGCCTGGAACAAAGTTCTTGGATTCCGTGATTTAGAGGGCAATGTTCCCGTAACCTCAGATACCAAATTCAATATTTACAGCACGTCCAAATTCATTACCGGGTTGGCCTATTTGCATTTAGTGAAAACCAACGGGAGTGAACTTTTGGATAAAAAGATCACCGAGATAGACCCAAATCTTCCAAAAAGCTGGAATGAAATCACAGTCAGGAACCTGCTTAACCACACTTCCGGGATCAGACATTATAGAGGAAGAAAAGATTGGATAGGATTTTCCAATTTACGTTGTGAATCCCCCAGAGATGCCATGGATTATTTTATAGATGCTCCTCTGAAGACCAAAGTAGGCGGTAAACAGATCTACACTACTTATGGGATGGTTGTAGCCAGTCACGTTTTAGAAAAACTCACCGGGATGTCCTACGAACAGGCTGTTAACGAACTGGTTTTCTTTGATAGCCCTCTAGTTTTAGATGGTGATACGGTGGATAAGGCTACTCCTTATATAAAAACGGGCAGTGGTTTTAAAGAGATAGAGACGTTAAATGCAGTATGTAAATACGGGGGAGGGGGTTTTATTGCTTCTTCAGACCAATTGGTTCAAGCAGGACAACACTTGTTTGATGGCAGCATTATGCCCTTAAGCGAAATAAAGAAAATATATGCAGCAGAATATCCCGAAGGTAAAACGAATGGGATTGTCTTTGCTATGGGAAGTGGTATCTCGGAAAGCTTAGGGTTGTATGCCAATATGGGAGGGGCGTCTCCCGGTGGACGTAGTTACGTGTTGGTACTAGCCGATCAACAAGTGGCGGTGGCTATAACAACAAATTGTGAAGGTCCTGGTGAAAAGGCCTATGAATTAGCGTCGGGATTAGCAAAAAAGTTTGCAGGGATTGACTAAGGCCTCGTGAACTCTTTTGGAAATAGAACCAAACAATCAAAAAGACGAGGGTAAACCGTTGGTTAAAAAAGTTTCAGCAAATTTCTTCAATAGCCTTTATCAATTTCCCGACTCCAAAACGCACCACATCCGTAACGGGCAAGCCGGTAAGCTGTTCAGCTTCTTCAATTTTAGCCTTGGCAGTAGCCTCATCCATTCCTACCGTATTTAAAGCGATGCCAATGGTCTTTGCTTTGGTTTGAGCACCGCAAACTTTGGCAACAGCTTCATTTAGTTCGATAAATTCCTTTAATGGTGGAATAGGAATATGAGAAACGGGATACCGCAAGTGGGTATGGATCGCTTTGTGACAAAGGATGAAATGGGTGGGTTGTGATCCCCTGATTAAGGGTAGGGTAGCGGTGCTGCCTGGGTGGGCCAATGACCCCTGACCTTCTACGATTACCACGTCCTTGCCGGCTTGCTCCATAACCGCCTGTTCTACAGCTCCGGCTGCCTGATCCACCTTTATGGCATCCAGGGGAATGCCATTGCCCATAAGTGTAATGCCAATTTGCCCAGTGGGGACAAAGCCAACGTTCACACCTTTTTGCTGTAGCGCAGCATACAATTCCAACCCAGCAGTCATTTTACCGGCGGCCATATCCGTGCCGATCATTAGAATACGCTTGTTTTGTAATTGGGCCGCTTTTCCCGTAGCGATAGGATAGGAGTGTTGTGGTTTTCTTACATCCCAAATGCTATTTGTGCCTAGCAGATGTCCAAATCGGGCATTTAGATCGTCATGCAAACCATTGATCAGTGAAATCCCGTGGGATAGCGCGTGCGAGATGGGAGCGTCCCATTCTGCAGGAAATCGTCCGCCGCTGGGGGCAATTCCCAAAACAAGAACCTCTGCCTGCAAAGCAATTGCTTCATCTACAGTGGCTACCACGGGGATAGCGTAAGGCAAACCTACAGCCTCCTCTACAGACGTATTGGCATACTTGCTATCTATGATGCATACAATAGGATGTTTGGAAAAGCGCATAAGGCCGAAACCCATTTTCCCGGAATCATTGTCCAGGGCACCTTCCATGAATATGGCCAGCTTTTGTGATGAATCAAACATATTCTACTTCGCTAATAACGTTACACCCTTATTAAAAGCTTCAATTGTAAATCTCCCTGCCAGCGATATAGTCATTTCGTGCCTCGTATTTTCAAACTTCAGAACTTTTAAACTGACCTCCATGCCCCGGAACTTCCATAGGCATCGTTATACCATTTACCAGGGGAGCACCCTCACAAGGATCCGGATTCAGGTTAAGGTGGGAATCCAGATCAATATGATCTAACATTCCGGAAACAGCGGCGCCAGCGGCAATGGATATTGAGGTCTCTCCCATGCAACCGATCATAGTTTTGAGCCCGTGACCATAAGCGGTAGAAATGATACGTAATGCGCCGGTAATGCCTCCGCATTTCATTAGTTTCATATTGACACCATCCACTGCGTGTGCCCATTTAGGGATATCGCTGGCCAGTCGACAACTTTCATCAACGAAAATGGGTAATACCCTGTTTTTAAACAAGTAAGGAAGTTCTGCCTCCTGTCCTTCTTTAAGGGGCTGCTCTATATATTCGCAATGACGTTGGGATAGCCATTGCATCATTTTTTGTGCGTCTTCAAGATCCCATCCCCCGTTAGCATCCACCCGTATTGAAATAGGATAGTTTTTGTGATACGCCAACACTGCTTCGTACATGGCCTTATCTGCCGCAATCCCCTCCGGACTTCCCAATTTAACCTTCAAAGTACTTAGCTGTTCATTCTCCAGGAGCAATGGCAATCGTTCCGTGGCTTCTTCCGGCGACATTATCCCCAAGGTAACTGATGTAGGATGGACTGGTTTTGGAAAACCCAAAACGCGATATAAAGGCATTTTTGCTTGTTTTGCCTTAAGATCCCAAAGCGCGATATCCAGGGCGGCCAAAGCACACGGCCCAACGCCAGCTTCTAAAGCGGCATCATGCATTTGAAAAGGTGAATCCAAATTCGAATAGTGCCCTAAAAATTCTTCCAATTGCTGCTGGGCAGCTTCGGCAGTTGCTGCACCTTCCGTTTCCCCGGGAGATGTTTCGCCCCATCCCGTATAAGTTCCGTCTGTCACCGAAACGAATAGATTGGACTGTCCATCCCTTACACCACGACTTATTCGCAGGGGAAAGCGTTTTTTAAGATACCGAATCTCAAAAGATACCTTCATATCTGATTGCTTACATCTTCCTTGTAAATATATGTTCTATTGCTAAATTTGAACAACTTCTATCAGGATTCTTTTATCGCAGAGGGGTACTTGCGAAAATATACTGATTTGGGGTCAGATGATGTAGAATGCATTTGCGTTCTCGCCTAATACTACTTTTATCGATGGACGTTGCCTTAGAACCCTCTTGGAAACAGAAACTCAGCACTGAGTTTGAACAGCCGTATTTTGCCCAATTGGCCAATTTTGTTAGGATGGAGTACAAGAAGTATACTTGCTACCCCAGGGGGAAAGATATTTTCTCAGCTTTTGATCATTGCCCCTTTTACCAAACCAAGGTGGTCATCATTGGTCAGGATCCTTATCACGGCCCTAACCAGGCCAACGGCCTGTGTTTCTCTGTTAGGGATGGTATTCCTCACCCTCCATCTTTAGTGAATATTTTTAAGGAGATCAAGGTAGACGTTGGCGCCCCCTATCCAAAAAGCGGTAATCTGGAACGTTGGGCGGAGCAAGGGGTATTGCTGCTCAATGCTACGTTAACTGTCCGGGCGAATACTGCCGGGAGCCACCAAAACAAAGGCTGGGAGTTATTTACCGATGCCGTGATAACTGCGATTTCTTCGCATCTGGAGGGCGTAGTTTTTTTGTTGTGGGGAGGCTACGCCAAAAAAAAAGCAGGGTTGGTCAACAGGGCCAAGCACCATATCCTTAGCTCCGGACACCCCTCACCTTTAAGTGCCAATCGCGGATTGTGGTTTGGCAATAACCATTTCAGTAAAACCAACGATTTGTTAGGCCAAATGGGAAAACCGTTAATAAAATGGTGAATTACTCGTTTTGAACCCCCTATCATAAGATTAAGAAAAATATTACGTTTGTTACGTACTATTTCTAAAGAAATTTCTTATTTCCGTGGGAAAACTGAAATCTGTATTACTGGTAGATGACGACGATACCACTAATTTTTTAAATAAATTTTTTGTCAAACAACTGGATGCTTCACTTGAAGTCAATGTAGTTTCTAACGGCAAGGAGGCCATTGAATTTTTGGAAGTACACGGACGGGAAGATATCATTCCCTGTTTGTTAGTATTGGATACCAATATGCCGGTAATGGATGGTTGGGGGTTCTTAGAAGCGTTTGGGAAAAAATTTGATCCTGAGTTCCGAAAGAAGATCACAGTGGTTATGCTTACTGCCCTGGATACGGATAACGCTATACAAGAAGCAATGGCCGATCCCAACGTTTCAGATACCGCTCAAAAGCCGCTTTCTGATGTTAAATTCAAAATATTGATTAGAAAGCATTTTAGTTAGGGTCCTATAAAATTTTTAGGCTCTTGTATTTTCCCTAAGAGGTTGAGGCCTCTAAGCGTAGTAAGGAGTTCCTCAAGAGTTTTCAAGTTCAACTGATGTTGTCCCCATTGTGTTTTCGATAACCAGAGCCGGATATCGGCTAGCTGCTGTCCATATCGATTGGCCAGGGATCGATCAATACTGGGAATCCATTTAAATTCCCCGGTGTACAGATTGATTGTGTCTAAAATATGTGACACAACACCTTCGTTTTGCTGAAGAAATTGTGCTGATGCGGCAATTACGAAACAGGGCCAGGGTGTGGGGCAGTCTGCTAACCATCTAAAAGTACCGTTATCCACCAAAGGTTTTGTTGTAAAGTGTTCCCACATAAAATAATCGGCAAGACCGTGTTGTAAGCCTTCAACAGCACCTTCTAAATGGTGGACTATTTCAAACTGTAATTTCCGAATATCCCATCCCCGCTGCTCCGCATGTACTACTGCCATAAGGTGACTACCGCTTCCAAACCTGCTAATGGCCGCTTTTTTTCCCTCCAATTCTTCGATTGCAGTAATGGGACTATCAACACTAACATGGATTCCCCATAACAATGGAGAAGTGACATAGGTTTGAACAATTTTGGACGGGTTCCCCTCGGAAATACTTTTTACAATTCCCTCGGTAAGGATAATAGCGAGATCCACTTCGTTTTTAGCGAGCATCTCGGACATCCTTCCCGTACCTTCAGGTACATCAGTCCATTCCAGGGCTATACCCTTATCAGCAAAGGCGCCTTCTTCTATAGCCAGATGCCAGGGCATATTAAAATGTTCCGGAACGCCGCAGATCCTAACGGTCTTCATGACAGTTTTTCCCGAAGATAATCGTAAATCGCGTATTGTGAACGAATTTCTGGTTTTCCCTGTGGTGTTGTGACCTGTTTATTTGTATCATCCGCATCTATTAGTCGGGCCTTTACGTTGTCATTTAGCTGGATCTCCAGGATATCCTTTAGCTCCGTAAACACCGATTTGTCCAGAATAGGAACCAAAACCTCAATACGCCGATCCAGGTTCCGGGTCATCCAATCTGCAGATCCCATATACATAATCTCCTCCCCACCATTTTCAAACAAATAAATCCGCCCGTGTTCTAAATACCGGTCAACAATACTGGTAATAACTATGGGTTTTTCATGCTCCAGAAGCTCATCTCCCTTTTTGGGAACCAAACAGCAAAACCCCCGTACAAGCAAGCGTATTGCTACCCCTGCCTCGCTGGCACGGTAAAGTGCGCGGATCATGCGCGGATCTTCCAGGGAGTTCATTTTTAAAGTGATTTTTGCAGCCTTTCCTGCTCTCGCGAAGTCTATCTCTTGTTGAACCAGCTCCAGAAAAGTAGCTCTGGTAGTAAACGGCGATACCAATAACTGCTTGGTTTTCGGAAGTATAAGTTTGCGCTCCAGTACCGCAAAGACCTGGTGAAGATCGTTGGTGATTTGGGGATGAGCGGTGAACAGTCCATGATCGCAATATAGTTTGGCGGTCTTTGCGTTGAAGTTTCCCGTTCCTATGTACGCAAAGCGTTGCAATTCATTTTCCACAACACGTTCTACCAACGCTATTTTTGAATGTACCTTGATATTTGGAATGCTGTAGAGTACCCTGGCACCCTTATCCTCAAAAACCCTGCCCCATTTGATATTATTCGCTTCATCGAACCGGGCCTGAGCTTCTACAAACAGGACTACTTCTTTCCTATTTTCAAGTGCTTTTAGGATGGAATCGGTTAGCGCAGATGTTTTTGCAATCCGATACAAAGACATTCGGATACTCCGTACATCTGGATCTACAGCTGCTGCATGGATGAATTGCTCTACAACATCGAACTCCTGAAAAGGAAAATGAACCAATTGGTCTTTTTCTAAGATGCTTTGAAAAAGATCAGAAGTAAACGATAGGGTAGGGTGGGGTAAAGGAGGTTTTGGCGGATACTGCAAATGCGTAACTCCCAGTGGGACAGGAAACCCAAAGAAATCGGAGAGGTTGTGGTATTCCCCTCCTGGGATCATATCCACATCTCCCAACTCCAGTCGTTCTTTCAAAGCTAATCGCAGCCTGTCAGGCATTTTACTATCATACAGCAAGCGCGTGGGCTGTCCGGATTTTCTTTTGCCAAGGGATTGGTAGATCTTTTCCACTAATTCCAGGTTTTCATAGTCATCTTCAAGATATAACTCTGCGTCTCGGGAGAGCTTAATGGTATACGTGCTATCAATTTCCCGGCCAGAGAATAAAGCCCTAACGTTTATCTTTAACAGGTCATCCAGGAAGATATAATTGTGGCCTTCCCCTGGGATTTTGACAAATCTGGCGCAATGTCCGGTAGGAATGCTGAC
Source organism: Croceivirga sp. (assembly GCA_028284665.1). GTDB lineage: Bacteria > Bacteroidota > Bacteroidia > Flavobacteriales > Flavobacteriaceae > Croceivirga. Next base: position 111,176 of record JANQRG010000033.1, on the reverse strand, counting down.
CATTGAAAACTGAGCCTCTCCAAAATGTACTACAAGATATAGCTGCCCGTCTTTTAAGGCTGAGGGATGTATCGCCTCAATGATTTCTGTATGGTTCCGAACCTCTTTGTTAAAAAAATCCGTTGCAGCATGATGTTGTTCCTCCGTTAGCTCGGAAATTCGTCGCACATAGATTTGATGCGCTCTAAGTTCTTCCAGTGTGTTGTCGATTATTTTTCCAAAGTGCTTCTGCTGCTTATCTACTGTTTTCAATATGAACTTCAGCTTCTTATTGGCTTTAAGCACCAATTTTTTTCGAAGTGCTTTATCTACGGATTTTAATTGACGCAGTTGCGAAATACGAACCTTGAAATATTCGTCCAGATTGGAAGAAAATATGGCCAAAAACTTTAAGCGTTCCAGCGGGGGGGTAGCGGTATTAGCCGCTTCCAGCAGTACCCTTTCGTTAAAATATAGCCAATTGACATCCCTGTTCTTTATAGGTTGATCCATAAAAGCCAAAAATAGGGATAAGGGGCAAAACGTAGTTAAAGCGAACGTTAAGAGAGTCGTTCCAGGCAATAGCGTATAAGGGCATCCACAGCTTTACCCGGGGCTTGCGAGAAGCTTCCCTGAGAACGGTTGGCAAGGATGACGTTCATGGACATAGCACGGTGTCCCAATAGTTTTGCTAAGCCGTAGATTGCTGCAGTTTCCATCTCCAAATTGGTGATTTTTGACCCCTCAAAAACAAATTGGGTCATGCTGGCATGGATTTCTGGTAATCTGTGAGGAAGGCGCAGTTTTCGACCTTGGGGCCCATAAAATCCGCCATTGGTAAGGGTGATCCCAAATCGTATACGATCTGACATCATCTTTTTTAGCAACGAGTGGTCGGCGGCAAAGGCGTAGGGTTGTATACTATTTTGGTCCCAGCCTAAATGCCTTTTGAGGTTAGCGGTTAATTCACCAACATCCCGGTTTTCGTACTCATAAAAATGCAGCAATCCATCAAGTCCTACTCCAAATGTGGAAGCTACGAAGGTATCTATTGCTATGTCGGGTTGTATTGCCCCTGAGGTGCCAATTCGGACAATATCTAAAACGGTTTTTTTTGACTTTTCGGTTCGGGTGGTTAGATCGATATTTACAAGCGCGTCCAATTCGTTCACTACAATATCAATGTTGTCCGTACCAATTCCGGTAGAAAGGACAGATAATCGCTTACCCCTGTAGGTCCCTGTGTGCGTTAAAAATTCCCGCTTTTGCTTCCTGGTATCAATGTAATCAAAGTATCGTGATATCTTTTCAACTCTACCAGGATCACCAACTACAATAATGGTAAATGCTATATCCTCCGGAAGGAGATTAAGGTGATATACACTGCCATCCGCATTCAAAATTAATTCGGATTTGCCAATGGACATCTTGTCTTGCTAAAGTTTTAGGATGCGGTCAGTTTCGGTATTATATAGGAAGTTATACTTTAAAGCACCTCCTAAATAGTACTCACTATCACGTAATTGGGAATAAAAATTAGTCTTGCTTTGTAGCGCCTCTTTACCCTTAGCACTAAGTCGAACAGGATTAAAAGAGGAGAACAAAGGTTTAAGGCTGGTTATTATTCTGTCATACTGAGAGTCTCCAAAACCATACAATCCTTGGTTGCTAAGGATCTTTCCGGTTAACTCCCTTTTGGATTTTGGTCTTTCCGTTGCTGCAACCTGAAGTATTTTGTTCTCGATGGTGTTTAAACCATTTTTAATGGAAGGGAAGCGTTGTAAATGTGCTTTAACGGCTTCGGAGAGGTATTTAAACTGGTAATTGTCAAAATCCCTAAGATTTTCCAATCGAATAGGATTATCACTGCAATACAATTGCCAAACATAATCTGCGTATTCAATATCGTCTTGAGTTAGTATTGTTTTGTTTTCATAGAGGGTAAGAAGTTGTTCATCAGAAAGCTCATTTAACCCGTACATTTTATCAGAATCGTCTTCATCCCCGCTACAAATAAGCGAGATCTCGGCATGCCTTCTGTGGGTTTTTAGCCAACTTATTACCGCAAGCAAGTTGATCTGGCAAAACAGATCATATTCAAACCACAAAACGATCCTGTCTTGTTGCTTATGGTTGCAGAGGGAACGGTATTCCTTAAGCGTCTTTTCTACAAACCACGACTTGCTAATTTTATAGTTCTTATTTAAAAACTCGAAACGGGTCTTCCAAAAGGACTCGCTTCCTACATTACTTAAGGTTTTTCCTTCACATAGCATTTCCCGCCATGTGATAATGTCTCCTTTCAAGGGAAGCGTTTTAAGGCGCTCTGTGAAACTGTCCCCATTGGTGATGTGCAACAGTGATTTCATTACCGAGTGTGTATTTCGTTGGTTAGAATAGCTAAAAGTAAGAGTAAAAGCAAAAAAACAAAAATATTTTATACAAAAGCTGGGGCTGTCATCGATAAATTTAACAGTTCAACGAATAAAGTTGAATTACTGTAAATCATTAAAGATCAACCTCCCACCCGCTTGACCGCGAAACCTTTGCTTTTTAAAAAATCCATAATCTTTTCGCGATAATCTCCTTGTATAATGATAATCTCATTTTTGTAACTACCGCCTACATTGAGTAAAGACTGAAGCGCCTGGGTTAGTTTTTTAAAATCTTTTGGGGTGCCATTGTAGCCTTCCAGTAGGGTTACAGGTTTTCCCTTTCTTTTTTCATACTTACAAAGGATGGGCGCATCCTGTAACCAAAACTCCGGTGCTTCTGCAGTATCTTTTTCCGGCTCGGGTGGTGTATGGTCCGGAAATAAATTCTTTAACTGGTCATGCAAATCCATCGGCTATTTCTTGATCAGTCCTAGTTCTACCAGTCGTTCATTGAGGTATTCTCCTGCGGTAATGTCCTCAAACTTCCTTGGGTGTTCTTCATCTATGCAGTTCGCTAAGCAATTTAAGGGCATATTACTGATGGGATGCATAAAAAACGGAATGGAATATCGCGAAGTTCCCCACAGCTCTCGCGGTGGGTTCACCACTTGATGGATAGTAGATTTGAGTTTGTTATTAGTTAACCGTGACAGCATATCCCCAACATTTATCATTAACTCATCAGGTTGGGCAATAGCATCCACCCATTCTCCTTCGTGATTTTGTACCTGCAGGCCTTTACCGTGCGCTCCCATCAACAGGGTGATCAAATTAATATCTCCGTGAGCAGCCGCACGCACAGCGGCCTTAGGTTCTTCAACGATAGGGGGATAATGGATAGGCCGTAAGATAGAATTACCGTTTTTAATGTAATTATCGAAATAGGTCTCTTCAAGCTTCAGATGTTGTGCCAGGGCCCGTAACACGTATTTCGCGGTCTTCTCCAACATTTTGTAGGTCTCTTCGCCCACGGTATTGAACTCCGGTAGTTCTTTTACCGTGACGTTATCCGGGTACTCTTGTGCTAATTCAGGGTCATTTTCCACGTATTGGCCAAAATGCCAGAATTCCTTTAAATCGCCCTCAGTTCTACCCTTGGCATGCTCTTTTCCAAACGAAGTGTACCCCCGTTGTCCACCAATTCCTTTTATCTCATAATGGGCTTTTGTAGTATCGGGAAGTGCAAAAAACTGCTTTACTTCCCTGTACAGATTTGCGACCAAATCGTCCGAAAGGAAATGGCCTCGTAAGGCAACAAATCCGATATCTTCGAACGCTGCCCCAATCTCGCTTACAAATTTTTCTTTTATGGAAGGATCATCGGAGAGAAAATCGCTCAGATCAACACTGGGAATTGCACTCATGTCTCTGAATTTAAAAGGCGCTCTCAAAAGTACGTAATCTTTGGCTTTTTACTACTTTTACCCCGCTTCAAAGCCAACACCATGCGCTACCATATTGGGAATCTTGACCATAAGACACTGATCGAGCTGTATGAGGGAATGCTTAAACCCCGGATGATCGAAGAAAAGATGCTGATTTTGTTGCGGCAAGGCAGGATATCCAAATGGTTTAGTGGAATCGGGCAGGAGGCTATTGCCGTTGGGGTAACCAAAGCATTGAAACCTTCGGAATATGTACTGCCCATGCATCGCAACCTGGGTGTTTTTACTACCCGAAATGTTCCTTTAGACCGTCTGTTTGCGCAATGGCAAGGGAAAGCAAATGGCTTTACCAACGGAAGAGATAGAAGTTTTCATTTCGGTAGCCAGGAGCATAAAATAGTGGGTATGATCTCACATTTGGGGCCTCAATTGGGGGTGGCCAACGGAATAGCGCTAGCGGATGTTTTGGGGAGGAAGCGCAGGGTTACAGCTGTTTTCACGGGAGAAGGAGCAACCAGTGAGGGGGATTTTCACGAAGCCCTCAATGTGGCTTCGGTGTGGAACCTCCCGGTACTGTTCTGTGTTGAAAACAATGGTTACGGACTATCTACACCATCCAAAGAGCAGTATAACTGCGAGGATTTGGCAGACAGGGCCAAAGGGTACGGCATGGAAGGCCGGGTTATTAATGGCAACAACATCCTGGAAGTGTACACCAAGATCCACGAGCTATGTCAGTCGCTACGTAAGCGTCCACGTCCTGTACTTTTGGAATTCAAAACATTCCGAATGCGGGGCCATGAAGAAGCTAGTGGAACAAAATACGTCCCGGAGAAATTGATGAAACAGTGGGCTGTCAAGGATCCTATAGCAAATTATGAGGCTTTTCTGTTAAAAAAAGGGGTAATAGACCAGCAGTGGATTGATAAGGTTAAAGCCGAGATTATTACGGAAATCAATGCCAACCTGGAAATTGCTTTTGCTGCTGCGGATCCTGAATTTGATTTAAGCACTGAGTTAGATGATGTTTTTCAAAATCATAACAATGAGCATATTAGTCCCAATGAAAATACTAAAAACATACGCTTGGTAGATGCCATTTCCGAAGGGTTACAACAGTCCATGCAGCGCTATGATGATTTGATCATTATGGGGCAGGATATCGCTGAATATGGCGGGGTTTTTAAGATCACAGAGGGGTTTACTAAAGAATTTGGCAAGAGCCGTGTACGTAATACCCCTATTTGCGAATCCATCATTATCTCCACGGCCATGGGACTTTCCATAAAAGAAGTGAAGTCCGTAGTAGAAATGCAATTTGGGGATTTTGTGAGTAGTGGTTTCAATCCTATCGTAAACTATCTGGCAAAAGTACATTACCGATGGGGCCAAAATGCGGATGTGGTAATACGAATGCCCTGTGGGGCAGGGGTAGGGGCCGGTCCGTTCCACTCACAGACCAATGAGGCCTGGTTCACCAAGACCCCTGGCCTTAAAGTGGTATACCCGGCATTCCCGGAAGATGCCAAAGGGCTTTTGGCAGCTAGTATTAACGATCCTAACCCGGTAATGTTCTTTGAACATAAAGGCTTGTATCGCAGCGTCTATGGGGAAGTTCCTACGGATTACTATACGATACCCTTGGGTAAAGCTAATTTGGTAAGGGAAGGAGCAGCTATTTCTATAGTGACCTATGGTGCCGGAGTGCATTGGGCCATGGAACTATTGGACAAGCATACCACTATTGGGGCAGACCTGATTGATTTGAGAACCTTAATGCCTTTAGATATTGAACAAGTATACCAATCCGTACAAAAAACGGGAAAGCTAATTATATTGCAGGAAGACACCCTTTTTGGAGGTGTGGCGAGCGATATATCAGCACTGGTAATGGAGCATTGTTTTGAATATCTGGACGCTCCGGTAAGACGCGTTGGAAGCCTGGAGACTCCCGTGCCTTTTGCTAAAAACCTGGAAAAACATTTTTTGCCCAAAGCGCGGTTCGAGAAGGAGCTTCTCGAGCTTCTGGCGTACTAAAACCTGGCTTTTCCCAACCTTGCATGAATCAATCGCGGTCTTTTAGCGAATTTTACTATTAAAAAGACACTGGACGACGTCAAAAAAAGAGTTTGCTACGTATATTCAAAAAACTAATCTGAATTTTATGAAAACAAGATCCAATATTCTTATGCTGGCAATGCTTTGCCTGCTTTGGTCCTGCACCGTCAGTAAGTCGGCGCGAACACAGCGAAATATATTCAGCGGTACCTGGACCTTAGACAATATTTCGTATGAAAACAACCCGGGAAATTTTCAAGCAGTACTCTTTGATGATGCGCGTGACATTTGTTTTGAAGGAAGTGAATGGTTCTTTCGGGATAATAATAGCACAGGGAGGTATACTATAGCTTCCGGCACCCTATGTCAGGGAGGGGACCGACGTTTTCGATGGTCGGTAGTAGAGCCCCAGCAGAACTACAGTAGCCAACTCCAGTTTAAATTCATTGATGAGAAGTATAAAGACATTTCCGGAGGGAAAGGATACCGCTTTAACATTTCCAGCCTCACGGAACAAAATATGGTGCTACGTTCAAATGCCAATGTAGATGGCGAAGTAGTAACCCTGGTTTATGAATTTTCAAGAAAATAAGAGATAATGAAAACACTAAAAAAGACAGTTTCTATTGCAATGGCCCTATCCCTGTTGCTAAGTTGTAATGCTATTAAAAATGCGAATAATGCTCAAAAAGGCGGGGCCATTGGTGCGACAGGCGGTGCAGTAATCGGCGGGGTAATTGGGAATAATGTTGGTAAAGGCAATACCGCTTTGGGTGCCATAATCGGTGCAGTTGTAGGTGGTGCTGCAGGGGGGTACATTGGAAGTAGAATGGATCGCCAGGCAGAGCGCATTGAAGAGGAAATTCCCGGCGCTGAAGTGCAACGTGTTGGAGAAGGTATCAATGTTACCTTCACTCAGGATGCAGGAGTCTTCTTCGACACCAACAAGTCTGATGTTAAAGGCTCCTCGGCTGTTACGCTTGATAAGCTGGCAGACATCTTTAACGAATATCCAAAATCCAATGTTTTGGTTGAAGGTCACACAGATAGTGCCGGTTCAGAAGAATACAACTGGAATTTGTCCCAACAGCGTGCAGAATCGGTAACGCAATATCTGATCAGCAAGGGTATCGCTGCCAATCGATTTACTACAAAATGGTATGGGGAAACACAACCACGTGCCAGCAATGAGACCTCCGAAGGAAAGGCAAAAAACAGGCGTGTAGAATTGGCTATTGTTGCTAGCGATGACCTGAAACAAGAAGCCTACGATAACACGAAAGGCTAGGGCATTTTCACTTGTTTTAAGCGGATAAAACCTAGGAAGCCCGGGAAAAACTCCCGGGCTTTTTTGTTTATAATCTACTATCTTAGGTTGGTGGAAAAGATAGATGTGTGTATTGTTGGAGGGGGATTAGCGGGCCTGACGGCAGCGCTTTGTTTGGCAAAGTCCGGCATCCCGGTAACGCTGATCGAAAAGAATACCTATCCCAATCACAAAGTGTGTGGAGAATATGTTTCCAATGAGGTGCGACCTTTTCTGGAGCACTTAGGGCTGGATTTAAACCAACTAGCCCCAAAAGAAATAGACACCCTGGTCGTAAGCGATATCAACGGCAGACGTCTGGAAACCAAACTTCCCCTGGGAGGATTTGGGATAAGTCGTTTTGCACTGGATCAAGCACTTTTTAATTTGGCAAAAGCTGCCGGTGTCGTTTTTAGGTTCGAAACGGTATTGGAAATCACGTATCAGCAGGAGCACTATGACATCCGTACGTCCAAAGGGCAGTATACGGCAAAAGTAGTTATTGGTTCCTACGGAAAACGCAGCAACCTGGATAAATCCATGAATCGCTCGTTCATAGCACAAAAATCACCGTGGTTAGGCGTAAAATGCCATTATGATTACCAGGATTTTCCGGAAAATCAGGTAGCCTTACACGCTTTTCCTGGAGGATATGGAGGGTTGTCCATGACAGAGCAAGGGGCCGTTAATTTTTGCTATTTGGCCAATTATAAGAGTTTTAGATCCTATGGCAATATTGCAGCCTTTAATGATCAGGTGGTTGGGCAGAATCCAAATTTGAGACACTTTTTGACCCAGGCTGTTCCCAGGTTTAAGAAGCCGTTGAGTATCGCTCAGATTTCTTTTGCTAAAAAGAAACCCGTAGAAAACCATGTGCTAATGAGTGGTGACACCGCAGGGCTAATACACCCTTTGTGCGGAAACGGAATGGCCATGGCGATCCATGCAGGCAAATTAGCTTCGGATTGCGCACTTAGATTTCTTACCGAATCAACATATCAGCGCTCAGACATGGAACGAGAGTACATACGGCAATGGAAGCAGCACTTTAGCACCCGGCTGTTCTATGGTAGGCAGTTACAGGAAATCCTTTTGCATCCAAATATCACAAAATGGGCATTTGGTACTCTGGCAAATCACAAAAAAATCATCCGGACCATAGTTCAACGTACCCATGGAAAACCTATCTTAGTGTAATGGATATTTCTATCCGAAGTACGGAATTAGAACTAATGGATGCTCCTGATCTTGGCAAGAGGGAGCTGAGAGAAGCGCTTTTAGATATTAATCGTTGCAACTTGTGGCTGGGCGGAGTGGCTATTACGAAAAAAGCGGTTGCCCGACTTATGAAAAACAACCCAAAAAAATCGTATACGATTTTAGATGTTGGTTGCGGGGATGGTTTTATGCTTCGGCAGCTGGCTGAAGGACTTCAAAAAGAAGGGATACGTGTTGATTTCGTTGGAGTGGACATCAATAATAACATCCTGGATATTGCCGAGCAGGAATCCCAACGTTTTCCGAATATTACCTATCGAAATTTGGATGTGCTAACGGCATCTGACCTGGAATGTGATATTTTGATTTGTACTTTGATGCTTCATCATCTTGAAGAAACGCAAATTCCCCGGTTTTTAAAAAGATTTACGGAAATAGCAAATGTCGGGGTGATCATTAATGATCTGGAACGCAACGCTACAGCACACTTTCTGTTCAAAGCCTTTAGCTTTCTCTTTTTAAGCTCTCCTGTAGCCAAAAATGACGGTTTGGTTTCGATAAGAAGGGGATTTCGCAGATATGAATTGGAGCACTGGGCAAGGGCTATGAAAGGGTATTTGCACGAAATACAATGGAAACTGGCGTTTCGGTATCTATGGATCATTCAGCCGGGTTGATAATTGGATATAATGACAGATGCAAAAATTATAGGCGTGGCTAAGGCGCTACCTCCTTTTAGCAGAACTACGGAGCAGATTATCCCGTATATCAATATGTGGCTATCGGGTCAGGATGATCGCTATCGTAGAAAAGTGGTTAAGATCTTTGAAGGTGCCGGGGTGGAAAAACGATTCGGGATCATGTCTATTGAAGATGTTTTCACCGCAACTTCTTTTGAGCAAAAAAACGACATCTACGTTGAAGGGGTGAAGGAATTGGGATGTGCTGCATTGAAGTCGGCCTTAGCAGAACAGCAATGGGAACCCAATAGCCTGGATTACATCATAACCGTAAGTTGTACAGGGATAATGATTCCCTCCCTGGATGCCTATTTGGTAAATTCCCTGCGGCTACGACAAGATATTGTTCGGCTTCCGGTTACGGAAATGGGTTGTGCTGCCGGAGTCTCCGGTATGATCTATGCGGCTAACTTTTTAAGGGCAAACCCGGGAAAGCGCGCTGCCGTGGTTGCTGTGGAAAGTCCTACGGCTACTTTTCAGTTGAATGATTACTCAATGGCCAATATGGTAAGCGCCGCCATTTTCGGTGATGGGGCTGCTTGTGTACTACTCTCATCAGACCCTGCCGATGAGGGGCCAAAGATCCTCGGAGAAGGGATGTATCATTTTTTTGACGCTACCCATCTTATGGGGTTTGATCTGACGAATACGGGCCTTAAAATGATCCTGGATCCCGATGTGCCCAAAATGATTGCCACCCATTTCCCAAAATTGACCTATCCCTTCCTAAAACAGCTTGGCTCCGCTATGGAAAAAGTACACCACCTTATTTTTCATCCGGGCGGAAAAAAAATTGTACAAACCGTAGAGGAATTGTTTGGGGAAATGGGAAAAACCATAGACGATACCCGACAAGTTTTAAAGCAGTTTGGTAATATGAGTAGTGTCACGGTATTATATGTTTTGGAACGCTTTCTAAACAAGGAGATTTCTAATGGGGAGCAGGGACTTATCCTGAGTTTTGGCCCCGGATTTTCCGCACAAAGGGTTTTAATTGAATGGTAGCTACGCGCAAAGAAAAGGAGATCGCCCTGATCTTAGGGGGAAGTAGTGGTTTGGGGCTGGCTACTGCGAAAAAACTGGCCGCTGAAGGCTACGATCTTTGTGTAGTGCATAGGGATAGAAGAAATGCGTTACCAGCAATAGAAGACGCGTTTGCTACTATCCGTAACAACGGAGCTAATGTACTGACGTTCAATAAAGATGCTACCAACAGCGAAAAACAGGATGAGATCGTTTCGGAAATAGAAGAGGCCTTCGGTACTCAAAAAATCAAGGTTGTAGTACACAGTATTGCGCGTGGTAATGTAAAACCTATGTACGCAAAGGATGTACCCTTGTTAGAGCGTTCAGATTTTATTCTTACGCTGGAGGCAATGGCAGTAAATTTGTACGAATGGACCGCAATATTGGTTGCCAGGAATATGCTTACCCCTGATGCCCGCATACTTGCTTTTACAAGCGAAGGGAGTACCAAACCGTCGCCGTATTATGCCGCTGTTGGGGCGGCCAAAGCAGCTCTTGAGGCAATACTTCGAAGTATTGCCCTGGAATTTGCTGAGGCAGGACTTCGGGCGAATGGTATCCAGGCGGGCGTTACGGATACGGTATCGTTCCGCAAAATTCCCACCAGCGAGAAACTGGAAGATGAAGCCTTGAAACGAAATCCTTTCGGTCGTCTGACTACCCCTGAAGATGTAGCTAATGTGGTGTATTTGTTAACCTTACCTGAAGCGAATTGGATCAACGGGACCGTGATCAAAGTGGACGGGGGCGAAAGTTTGCGATAATGGATAAAGAACAAATACTACAGCGGCTGCCGTATACGTCTCCTTTTTTGTTTGTAGACAGCTTGATGCACATTGACGCCAATAGCGTTGTTGGAAAATATACCTTTCGGGATGATTTACCCTTTTACAGGGGGCATTTTAAGGATTTTCCCTTAACCCCCGGAGCGCTACTCACAGAATGTTGCGCTCAAATAGGGGTAGTGTGTTTAGGAATATTTTTGTTTCGAGAGGAAGTTGCGTCAAAAGCTGCTATTGCGCTGACAAAAACGGAAATGGAGTTTTTGTTACCTGTCTTCCCCGGTGAGACTGTCACCGTAACTTCAGAAAAAGTGTATTTCAGGTTTCAGAAGTTAAAATGTAAGGTTAAAATGACCAATACACTTGACCAATTGGTGTGTAAGGGGGAGATCTCAGGGATGTTAAAACCATCGGAACATGAGAAATAGGGTAGTTGTTACGGGTTTAGGAATTTGTGCCCCGAATGGTATTGGACTCCAGGCGTTTTCCGACTCCCTCGTAAAGGGTATTTCAGGGATCACCTGGCAGGAAGAACTCCATAGTCTAAATTTTTCTTGTCAAGTAGCTGGAAAACCAAAAGTTGAAAGTATAAATCTAAATGATTACTTTACCAATGTGCAATTGAAAGGATTGCGATCCTCAGGACTTTTTTATGGTGTTATAGCGGGGATGGATGCCTATCGTGATGCAGGAGCAGCGCCATCCGGGTCAACCCCGGATTGGGGAACCGGTATTATTTTCGGTACTGGGATCCTTGGGGTGGACAAGCTCAGAGAATCGATCTACCTAGTAGATGAGGGAGCGGTGCGACGTCTGGGGAGTACCGCAGTGGCACAAACTATGGCGAGTGGGATAAGTGCTTACCTGGGAGGTATGCTGGGTGCAGGAAATCAGGTGACCACGAATTCTTCGGCCTGCTCTACGGGTACGGAGGCCGTAATCATGGGATACGAACGTATTGCTTCCGGAAAAGCGGAGTGTATGCTGGTGGGTAGTTGCAGTGATAGTGGTCCCTATGTTTGGGGTGGTTTTGATGCTATGCGCATCCTGCCTAGAAATTATAATGATCGTCCGGAAAAGGCAAGTCAGCCCATGAGCGCTACTGCTTCAGGGTTTGTTCCGGGTAGCGGAGCGGGGGCGTTGGTACTAGAGTCCCTGGAACGCGCCAGGGAAAGAGGAGCTTCCATATATTGCGAGATCATAGGAGGAGCTACTAACAGTGGGGGGCAACGCAAAAAGGGAAGTATGACGGCAGCAAATAATGAAGGCGTGCAGCGTTGTATCACCACTGCCTTGGAAAGCGCAGCAATCTCTGCTGCTCAGATAGATGCCATAAATGGCCATCTTACTGCCACCACCAAAGATCCTGTGGAGATTGAGAATTGGGCCGAGGCACTGGATTCTTTTGGGAAGCAATTCCCCTTTATAAACAGTTTTAAGGGACATTTTGGACATTGCCTCGCTGCATCAGGGAGCATGGAGTGTGTTGGGACGGTGTTACAATTTCATCACAACAAGCTTTTTGGAACACTCAACTGCGAAACAATTCATCCTGAGATCCTTAACTATGTACATCCTTCAAAAGTGCTTCAAAAAACGATCCCATTTGCACCCGGGATCATTGCAAAAGCCAGTTTCGGTTTTGGTGATGTAAATGCCTGTGTTATTTTTAAGGCGTATTCTTAAAATTGCCTATGGAAAAAGAAAATGTAGAGCTGTATCAAAAGCTCAGGGAAATTGTTGCCCAATATTTACCAGAAGATGTATCGGTAAATGATATCAAGGTCAACAGTCACTTTACGCAGGAATTGAATATCAATTCTGCCAATTTAGTGGATATCGTTCTGGATGTGGAAGATGCCTTCGATATCATGTTAGAAAATGAGGATATGGACGGTATGCAAACCGTAGAGGACGCTTTGACCATCATATCACAGAAAATAACCCAATAAACCTTCTTAGAGAACATCACGAAGAGAACAATTGTATTATTAGTAGCTTAAATCCTTACTTTTTAGGTACTAAAAGCTATTTATATAATAGCTTTCTTTAATAGGTAGGGCGAGAAAAAATCTTTCAAAGAAGGTACTTTTTATCTCAAATTACTTCACGGTAAAGCGAAAACGGATGTTTACCAAATTATCTTCTCGCTTTTTCTTGATAGTGATGCCATAGTCTGAGGAATAAAGTGAACAACTTCCCAAAAGCTGCTTTCCTTGTTGTTGGAAACGTATGGTCAACGGCTTGGTAGTACCCTTAAGGGTTAGCCGCCCCTTTACTAATAGTGTGTCTCCCTCCCAGGCAATTTCCGTGCTTTTGAAATGGATACGGGGATAGGTTTTGGTAGCAAAGTAGCGGCTGCTACGAAGATGCCAATCGCGTAGACTATTGTTAGTGCGTAGGGATCTTGCTTCCACTGTGCCTTCGAACAGAGACAATTCCAACGCTTCCCAATTAATTGTAGACTGGGAGGTAAACCCGGAAATGCTTCCCTTCACATTTTTTGAGGGGAATTCAAAGGTAACCTTAGCCTCTAGGAGTTCCTGTTGTGCCCTTGTCGTTACAAAGCCTCCCAGTAGCCCAAAAAACAGGACAATATGTACCGCCTTCATCCTAAAAATTTAGGCGAAGTTAGGATGTTATCCCCAAAAAGAAACAGCTTTAGTGGGATTTCATCTTTTCTTTTTTCTTGGCAAGCTGTCGTGAAAGATCATTTACCGTTTCGGCAATAGCAGTTTCAAAATTGGCAGCGTTGGATTCTGCAAAAAGTAATGGACCGGGAACGCTCAATTGAATTTTGCAGATTTTTCCGGTTTCCGGACTGCTTGTATTGGTAGTTTTTAGAAAAACTCTGGTTCGAATAATGAAGTCGTATTTTGACTCTAGTTTGTTTAACTTTTCTAAAATCATCATTTCCAGGCGGTTGCTGGACTGTATTCCGTCATATTCAAAAGTGATGTCCATAGACTAAAGTATTATTTGTGTAAAAAAAGCTAAGATATTTTAGATAAAAAACATAAAACCAGATCATTAGAAATGGTAGTAAAACAAAAATAGAGGATGTTAAAGTTTCAAAATATGACAGTTGTCAGGAAAAAACATATCAGATAATTCGTATTTTTATCTTCGATTTTTACCTTAAACAAAAAAAATACATGGAGGTCACTGCTCCAAAGAATATTGCGAAAGACTTTGACCAGTTGGTAATCCGACTTGAGCGGAATCACCGCTGTGTACTGCGCTTGGTACGCAAGTTGACTTCTTATAAATATGAGCCTCGAAACTACGAGTGCTTTTTACAACTTCGGGATTTACGCAATGGATTCCAAAAACTTGGCCAGGATCAAATGAAATTATTTGATCGCATGCAGCATCGGGAAGTAAGTTTTAAGACAGCGGAGAACGATGTAAATCTCCTCTTTGGCCGTTTTCGGGAATTGGAACGCGATACGGCAGCCTATATCACCGAGGCGCAGAATTGTTAATCCTACCCAATCCACAAGAATTCATAGCTAAAATTGTACTTTAGGCGGCAAATCTTTTTGATATGCAGCTTTTCAAAACATCATCAACCCTGGCGATTCCGGTTGTCTTTTTGATGGTTATTTCTCTTGTATCATGTCTTGAAAACAAAAGCCGAAAACCTCAGCCGGAGGAAGAGAAGTCCCGACAGGTGTCCTCTTTGCCTTTGGATCTGCTACGGTTACCGCCGGGGTTTCATATCGACACGTATGTTGAAGATCTGGACGGCGCCCGATCCATGGCGTTAGGGGAAGATGGTATGTTGTTTGTAGGAACCCGGACAGAGAATACATTGTATGCTGTAAGGGACACTGATGGGGACTTTAAAGCGGACGAGGTGGTTGTACTGGACACTACACTTAACGTACCCAATGGCATAGCGGTTAAAGACGGTGCACTTTATGTAGCCGAAGTGAATCGGCTATTGCGGTTTCCAGATATTGAACAACACCTGGACAAACTCCCTGAACCGGAAGTTATTTATGACGATTATCCTGATGAGTTTCATCATGGATGGAAATACATTGCTTTTGGCCCAGACGGCAAGTTGTATGTTCCTGTGGGTGCTCCCTGCAATATCTGTGAGAGCGAAGATCCCATTTTTGCCAGTATTACCCGAATGAACCCGGATGGGAGTGAACGGGAGATTTATGCCCATGGCGTTCGAAATACGGTCGGATTTACCTGGCATCCGGAGACCGGAGAGCTGTGGTTTACCGATAACGGTCGGGATATGATGGGTGACGATATCCCTCCTTGTGAACTTAATCGGGTAGGCGAAGCAGGACAACACTTTGGATATCCTTACTGTCATGGCGACACTATAAAAGATCCGGAATTTGGTGAAAAACACCCTTGCTCGGACTTTGTTGCTCCGGTACAAGCACTTGGAGCCCATGTAGCTCCTTTAGCTGTTAAGTTTTATCGGGGCAAAATGTTTCCGGAGAAATACAAGGACTATGCATTTATTGCTGAACATGGATCGTGGAACAGATCCTCCAAAGTAGGTTATCGCATTTCCCTGGTACAACTGCAAGACAACAAAGCGGTTAGCTACGAAACCTTCATCGACGGCTGGCTCGACGATGCTACCCAGGAACAATTTGGAAGACCGGTGGATATCCTGTTCTTAGAAGATGGGTCTATGCTGATTTCGGATGATTTTGGGGATGCTATCTATAGGGTAACCTACGAAGGAGGTCCCCTGGCAGCAGTGGATTGATAGCCAACCGAATGCGGAAGGTAGGCGGGGACTTTCCACCCACTATTTAAAGGCGATAAATAAACAATCAACTACCTTGCGCTACACCTTTAAGAATACATGTAATTTTTTACTATTGCGATAATCCATTCGCTATTATTTTACGTATTAGAAGTGTCGATTCGATACTTTTGGAAACAACCTAGGCCATCGTGTCCCATGAATTCAAGATCAAACTATACAAGATTACTACGCCATTTCTTAGCTGTCGGGCTCTTAATGTCACCATTGTCCCTTCAGTTTCTGCAAGCACAGGAAAAACAGCGTTATGAAGGACCGCTTAAACTGGGGGATTACCTGGGAGAAGCGGTGTATACCTATTTGGTAAACCAGGGAGATACCATTTTGGATGGAACCTTTGTACTTGAGCGCTCCAATCTGGAGGCCCTTCTGGAGAACAAAGATGCCTCGTTTGCGTTCACCGGAGCATTTAAGATGGGGTATCCACACGGACCATGGACGTTTCAATTCGGGGAATTTCAATCGGACAATACCACCCGGGTGGTGGATTATCAATATACCCTCAATATCAGTGGATTGCAGACAGCTGCTGAAGGGGAACTGAATATGGGAAAACCACAAGGTCTTTGGGATATCAGTAAGGACCGTATCCAGGGTTCTGAATTGGAAAAAGCCTTATTCAAAAGTCAAATTCTTTTTGAAAATGGCGTCCCGCAACAAAGTTTTCAGGTTTCCGACAGTTCAAATACCCTGGTGGGACGTTTTCTTCGTGATGGATTAGCGCATGACAATTGGGAATTGTATTCCGATGGCACCACAGAAGCGGTAGAAGTGTGGAGTTTTGATGAAGGGGTATTGCAGCATATTCAGCTACAGATCGATAACGAAACCAGGAGAGAAAGGATTTTTGATGAAGACCTACCGGATACCAAAACCATCAACCTGGAGGGCAATTATCTTCAAATAGTGAAACTTTGGCGGGATTTCAGGAAGTCTTCCGCTACTGCTGAGGGAAAGGTGGCCGATCTATTGGCGCAAAACGCGGATTTCTACAACAGGATCAATGGAATTCTTTCAGCGATAGGAACATCATCGTTCCGGCCGGAATTCAAAGTTAAAGTTCCCTTTTTTCCATTGGATACTATCGAAAACAAACAATTGGATAGTATTACGACCATGTTTGAAAATTCATATGCGGTAAGCCAATCCTTGCTGAAGGATACCCATCTGAACATTTTGAAACTATCGGATGAAGAAACGGAATATCTCTACAAAGTCGTCTCGGTGATATCAGAAGAATTTCTACTTCCGCTAGGTGAACTCGTCCGCTACCAACGGGAAGATATCGTGGAATATGTGCCTCGCGATCAATTGATCCGCCAACTCTGGCCTACCGGCAAACCCTCTGAAGTCATTACCGTTGCCATAGGTGATGAAGGAAACCGCAGAACTTTCAAAGCACCGGGTTCCACAACAAATCAATGGGAAGAACACAATTTGAATTCGTTACAGCAACTAGCCGAATATGCTACTACAAGTTTGGATACTATTGCCGCTGTGCTGCAGGCCAAGTCTACCCTTAAGCGACGGGAACAAGAGGTGATACAATTGGAAGAGCTGCTGCTTGCCCAGGTCAACCAACTGAATATGCTAGTAGATAGCGTGACGCAGAACATCCCGGTTCTTCATCAACGGGCGCTACAAAACATTACGACTACGGTAGGCAATTACCTTAAAGAATATTCAGCTAAGGAACAACTGGATCAAAAAGTAGCGTTTGGAGAGCGGTTGAAGCAGTGCTTTAAAGAAATGGACACTTTGGCGAAGCGGGTGACACAATTACCTGAGCGGTCCAGTGAGATAGCTGGGGTATATCAGGATGCCGTTTGGAATCCTTTCACCACAACTATTATGAATGAAAGGGTTAAGAAGCGAATAACCGGCACCTATACCAAAGTAGTAGTGCCGTATTTCCTTGAGCAGATTGCGACAGCACTGGATTGCGAAAATGCCAAAACCTATTCTTCCTCGCTAGAACGATTACATCTGAGAATGCTGGCCTTGCGTGAAGAGGAAACCCGAAAACTAGAACGAAAATTGAAGAAAACGCAAGATCCCATAGCGGTATTGCGATTGTTGAACCTTCTGGATACGGAAAACGAAGACTAAAGGATGAAACAACATAACTATCTCTCCCTTTATTTTGTGATTTTGTTCGTGCTTTTGGCTTCCTGGGGCACTCAGGCTCAGGAAGGGGAGGTGTTACCTGAGGAATCCACTTTCAAAGACCCCAAAACCAGAATTTGGTTCAACACCTACGGCCTTATTCGGATTTCACCACGGTTATTTTGGGATGCGCAGACCCATTTTCGGTTTGAAGAAACCGAGGCAACCCCATTCATTGGTCAAATAGGGCAGATCTATAACCGGCATGCTATCGGCTACATTTACTCTAAAAATATCAACTTTAGCTTAGGTGGAGTGTTACGGGTCAATTTTAACACAAATGAATCCTCGGAAGATCAAAATGTGGTCCCGGAATGGCGGATTTGGCATCAGTATCAATTTGCGATGCCGATGTATACGGCCATGATCTATCATAGGATTCGGATCGAGCACAGATGGACCAGGGGATTCGCTGAGGATAGTGACTTCATATTTCGAAATCGCTGGCGTTATATGTTACGGGCAAAGGTGCCCTTGAATAGCACCAAACTGGAACCCGGTACAATGTATGTATCTCCGGAAGCGGAATTGATCATGCAAAGCGGAAAGGCCGTTGTAGGAAGCGTTATGGAAGATCTCAGGTTGACCACTACACTGGGATACATTTTAAATCCTCGTTTACAGATCGCAGCCGGGTTAATGTATTCACAAGGACAAACACTGCAAAATGCAGGAAATTTCAATCAAAACTGGACCATACGATTCCATGTTTACTTCTCTCCTGACATAAGAAAGGTAAAAGATAAGCTCCCCGCGATCCATTTTACCGATTAGATACGTATATCTCTTGGTTTCTGATAAAACTAACCCATGAAGAGCACCAGACAGACCCGATACCTCTACCTCATTGTGATTCTCACTTTTGCCGCGGCTTCCTATTATTTTATTAAGAATAGGCAGTTGGAGCAACGTTTGGATGCGATGGAAAAGGAGAAAATAGCGTTGGAACAACAACGTACACAGCAAGAACGATTGTTGCAAATTGACTCCATGTTGGTGGCCGGGGAGAACTATCAGGATGCGCTACTCGCCTATAACGATCAGTTGGATCAACCTATTGAAGATAATTATATGAGTATTGAATTACGTGTGGCGCTTACCAAAAAGTTACAGCGGCTGCATTATGAAAATACTTTGTCATTAAAAGAAGCGGAGGCGACTTCTCCGCAGGACTCTCTGGAATTGTCCGATTTAGCCGATACAAATAACAGAACACTCCAGCAATTGGATTCCATTGGCTTTGCACTTGAAAAGACGAAAGTAAAATTGGCACGGGCGCAGCGTCAGTTACAACAAAAAGCTTCCGGGGAGTACTTAACCTTTAGAACCAGTAAAGGCAGCCAGCTGCATTATGTAGGTCAGGTACGGGATGGAAAAGCTAATGGCTACGGCGTTGCCATATTAAGTACCGGAAGCCGATACGAAGGTCAATGGAAGGATAATCAACGACATGGACAAGGGAATTTCTATTGGCCGGACGGGCAGTACTACGTTGGAGCCTATCGGAATGACAAACGCAACGGAGAGGGCACCTATTATTGGCCCAATGGAGAAAAATTTGTAGGGTTTTGGGAAAATGACGAACGTACAGGGGAAGGAGTATTTTATGGCAAAAAAGGAGATGTCGTGGCTAGTGGCCTCTGGGAAGACGACGAACTGGTTGTGGTGAACAAAAGTTCAGACAAATAGCCCTCAACCCCATAAATCCTCATAACAAAAGGTTAAACCGATCTTTAGTCTGCGAATTTTCTACTTACTTTAAGGAACTGGGCAGTGAACGAACAAAGCGGGTGGCTGGTTTTGTAGCTTCCGTCAATTGTTTAACCGATTTTCTTTAGAATTATGGGACAACCTACCAACGCTTCCCCATGTGCAATTCTCGCTTTTGTAGACCTAAGTCCGCAGACGATCAACGTAATCACTGCCGCCCATGCAATTGCAAAACAACTGAACGGAACGCTGAAAGCGGTATGCGTTAAGGCACCGCTCTCTGTCATAAAGCAGGAAAATCAGTTTTCTGCCAAGAAGGAGCTTTTTCAGGATCTCCGAACCACACAAAGCCGCCTGGAAGCCCTTATACAGGAATATGCGCCGGGCGCCGAGTACGAGTTGGTCTATGGGAATGTTAAAAGTAACGTGCTAGAAGCAATGGCCAAGAACCATCCTGACATTGTGGTGCTTGGAAAACGGTATAGAATACTTGGAGGAATACTTGGAGGACGTATAACCGATGCGGTACTTAATGCCAATAGTACGGCATCTGTGCTGATCGTGGATGCTTCTCAACCCATTCCCGGCTCGGAAAAGCTCTCCCTTGGGGTGCTAAAAGGAGAAACGGGAACAGAATTGGGTATTTTGGAAAAAGTATTTCATCAAAATTCAGAACAGGTACGTTATTTCAGTATCGAAGATGGGGCGAGTACCCTCTCAGAACGGGAACAAAACCATTTTGTTTTTTCCAGTGGCAGTAACGCCATAGACAACCTGGTAGAATACACCGTAAAAACCAATACCCAACTATTTTGTATTCCTAAAGGAATGGAGGCCGGTTTCCCAAAAAGAATGCTTCATAAGCTAAAGACAAACGTACTGTTGGTGCGTTAGCAACCTGCTTTTCGTGATATTCTGTAAACGCTTTGGACGGTCTTTTTGGTAATTACTTCTTTCATGATCGCTATATAGAGCGATAATTGTGTACCTTCAGAAATGTTTCGGTTGGCGACAATCGCAACCCTCCAAAAACAATCTATGCGATTTTTATTTTTTATGCTGGTCTGCCTTTGGGGACTACCATTGACATCCCAGAAGATCACTACCGCTCAATGGCAGGACGACTTGACATTTCTCCAGAAAATAGTTCATGAAGAATATCCATTTCTGTTCAAGAAAGTAACAGCAAGTGATTTTGATACGGCGGTTACCAATTTTTACAAGGCTATTCCCAATATGGCGGAGCATGAAATTGTTGTTGGTTTTGCAAAGATCATTGCACTATTTCAATACGGGCATACCCGCATGCGGTTGAGCGATGGCCCTGCCACCTTTCACAAACTTCCCTTACAATTATATCAATTCACTGATGGGATCTACATTACGGGTGCCCAAAAGGAATTTAACGATGTGATAGGCGCAGAACTTTTGGAAATTGAGGGGCAGCCAATTGACAAGGTCCTAAAGGCGGTGTATCCTGTGGTACCCGTGGAAAACGAACACTTTTTCAAAGCTTATGGTATAAACATGGCCTTACTGCCGGAAGTATTGCATGCACAGGGAGTTGTGGAAAGTGTAAAAAGGGAATTGGAAATAACTGTAGAAAAAGAAGAGAGGCGCTACTCCAGGAGTATTGCTGCAACATCAAATATGGATTTTCCTTTGCAATACGGGGAGGTACAGCCAGATTTGGGATGGGAAAGTGCAAGAGACCTTTCCAATTCGCCACGTTACCTAAAAAATTTAGATAAAAACTACTATTACGAATTCCTTCCGGATGCTAAAGCTCTGTACATCCGATATAGCCAGGTATTGGATGATCCTTCAGAAACCGTTGCTGATTTTTATGCCAGGGTATTTGAATTTCTCGAAAACAATACTGTAGAACGGATGATCCTGGACGTTCGGCTAAATGGCGGGGGTAATAATTATAACAACAAACAGGTGATTACCGGGATCATTGAAAACCGTGAGATCAACAAAACCGGTAAGCTCTATGTCATCATTGGAAGAAGAACCTTTTCTGCCTGTCAGAACCTGGTCAATGAACTCACGAATTATACTAATGCCATCTTTATTGGAGAACCTACTGCAGAGAATATTAATTTTTATGGCGATAACAAGAAAGTAGTATTGCCCAACAGCAAAATGCCGGTATACCTGTCATTTGCCTGGTGGCAGGATTTGCCGCAGTGGGAAAATGGGCCGTATACGCAACCGAATATCCTGGTTGCCTCGAATTTTTCAGACTACCAGGCAAATAAAGACCCCGTTTTAGAAAAGGCATTGACTTTTGATGGGGAGCGCTATATCAAAAATCCCATGGAATATCTTAGAGGATTGTTTATGGAGAAGAAATTCGAGCTTTTGGAAAGCGAAGCAAAACGGTTAGTACGTGATCCACTATACGCTGCTTTTCCCTTTGAAGCAGAGTTTACTGTTGCCGGGTATAGGTTGTTGGATGCAGGTCAAACCCAGGAAGCCATTTATGTTTTCCAACTTAATGCCAATCTCTTCCCTGAATCGGCTTATGGTTGGTACGCGTTGGGAGAGGCCTACGAAAAGGCCGGTAATACGGAAGAGGCTATAAAAACCTATACTAAAGTGATAGCTCTGGACACTAAAGACATTTATAAGCAATACGCCCAGGAAAAACTAGAAACCATTACGAAGAAGTAACCGCCTTATTTGTCTGTAAAAAAGGCAAAAAAAGCATTAGCATCCTGTAAAGCATCCAGATGCAGCAGATAGCAGGTTTCGGACAAATC
This sequence comes from Croceivirga sp., assembly GCA_028284665.1. GTDB lineage: Bacteria > Bacteroidota > Bacteroidia > Flavobacteriales > Flavobacteriaceae > Croceivirga. The sequence goes on along the minus strand of JANQRG010000033.1, from coordinate 88,799 downwards.
GGAAAAATCCAGGCCTCCATTTGCGATTGAAGTATTCAGATACCGACCTTCTTTTCCATTGTACCGGTTCCCGATACGCAAAGCGGTTTCCCAAATCGCTACAAGTCTGGTGTCCTCAATGTGGTCTCTCCAATCGATAATTTCATCTGAACGAAAGCCGGGAGTACCGTTTCCTACAACATTTCCATCGGGGATCTTTCTGTAATCCGTTACTTTCTTTACAAATTCCAGGTTTTCCGCAGAGGTCACCTCCTCGTTCCAATCGCTATGCTGTACGATGTGAATACGTTGTTTTGTGTTTAATCCGGGACGAAGTGCCAATAACACGCGAATCCATCGTGCCGAAAAATCGGACTGACCGGCTTCTGCTATCCAGATATTGCCGCCCTGTTCCATCACTTCCTCCACAAGTGTAAGGACTTCCTGTATCGCTATATTCCCTTCTTTGTGCGCATCGGACCAACGGGTACCAAAGGCCAACTGGAATAGTTCATTGGGAAGGACATAAGCCCCCTCTTGAATCCCATAGGCACCTGCTACTGCATGGTAGTTGATGTTCCGATACTCCGGATGGTGTAAGACTGTTGCCAATGCGGCCACTGTGTGTAGATCATCGACATCAGTTTTACAATCAAATTGTGCTAATAACAGGTCGTTGGAGGTATCAAAACGAATGTCCTGGGCATACATTCCTAAAAAAGAAGACCAAAACAAGCCCATTAGTAGGGTAAATGCACGGATTTTCATGGCGATGCAATTTGTATAAAGATAACCCCAATTTTTGGTAGGAGGATTTGACTTAAGACGCCACCTCCGGCATACTACGACAGCAATTAGGAACGCAACCGTTTTGATTCCTTTTGGGCAGCAAATTGAGTAGCTGACTTTTCTACTGCGGGTAAGGTAACGATAAAGGTGGTACCCTTTCCTTTACCATCGGATACCGCGGTAATATGGCCCTGGTGCGATTCTACGATCTTCTTTACCATATATAGCCCAAGGCCTGAGCCCTCAACGCTACCGTCAAAGCGTTCAAAAGGTGTAAATAGTTTTTTCAGGGCGATTTCGTCCATTCCGGAGCCATTATCGATGACCAGAAATTGATTTTTACTTCCTTGCGTTTTTGCCTCCACTCGGATTAGGGGGTCTTCCTGGTCACCCATATACTTTATGGCGTTATCGAGGAGATTTTCAAATACCTGGAGAATACGGTTTTTATCACCGATAATTTCCGGAAGGTTTTTGCCAATGTAGAGTTTGGCGTTAGAAGTGCTAAGTCTACCTTGTACCAGATTACTAGCCATTTCCACAATTTCATTGGTGTTGAGCAATTCCATTTTGTTTTCGATCTTTCCCAATTTGGCAATTTTGGTGATATCGGTAATCAAGGTGTTCATGGTGTCGCAAGTCTCATCAATATACTTAATGTACTCCGCCATGTCTGGATAAGTATTTAGGTCTATTTCCATAGGAATTAAACTCGCGATACCTTTAATACTATTTAAAGGACTTTTTAGGTCATGGGAGACGGCAAATGCAAAGCGCTGTATTTCTTCATTTCGCTCTGTGAGTTTGTCCGCAGCGTCTATCAGTTTTTGGTGTTTCAACTGTAATTCTGAGGTGCGTTGGTCAATTTGCTGTTCCAGCCGTGTCTGATATCGTTTTAAATTCCGTATTCTCAAGGAATACAGCAAATAAATGAACAGTACTCCTGCAGTGATTATCAATGTTCTGAACCACCAGGTTTTCCAATACGGCGGGGTCACCTTAATATAAAGCTGGGTTTCATTGTTCACCCAAACCCCATCGGAGTTCGTAGATTTTATCCGCAGCGTGTAGTCTCCGGGATTAAGATTGGTATAGGTAGCATGAGGATCATTTCCCACGTTGTTCCACTCCTCTTCGAACCCCTCTAAAAAATAGGCAAAATTCACCCGTTCCGGATGACGATAGGTAAGGGCTTGGAACTCAAAATTTACCACATCCTGGTTGTAGGCTAAGACTAAGGTATCCGTCTGACTGATGTCACGTTTGAGTATTCCTGAGGCGTCATTGGGCGTTATCGGTTGATTAAAAAGTTGTAAACCGGAAATGTAGATCTTTGGAATATCTTGCCTTTTCTTCACGGACGAAGGTGTAAAAATATTAAAGCCATTACTGCCCCCAAAAAGCAACTCCCCAGCTTTCGTTTTGTAAAAAGCAGCCGCATTAAACTCATTTCCCTGGAGCCCGTCGTCCCTATCGTAATTTACAAAGCTACCTTCAGTGGCATTGTACCGGACTATTCCCTTCCCAGTGCTGAGCCATAAAAACCCTTCATTGTCCCGGATAATTCCTTTGATAGCATCATTAATTAGCCCATCCTTTTTTGTAATGGAAACAAAGGAATCCGATTCCGGTAAGTACCGGTTCAAACCAGCCTGTGTGCCTACCCAAAGCGTACCGGCTTCATCCTGTATTAGGGTGTTTACAAAGTCATTACTTATAGATCGTTTTTTATGTAGGGTATGGTAATGCAAAGGGACCCATTTATCATTCTTTTCCACCAAGCGAAACAACCCGGAAGTCTGTGATCCCACCCAAATCTGTCCTTGGTCATCTTCTAACAAACGGGCTACAGTTATCACCTCCGAACCATCTTTCTCAGAACGAACACTCACATGTTTATGAGCTCCACTTTCCGGATAGTACACATGCACTCCTCCAAATAGTGTAGCAATCCAGATCCTTCCTTTGCGATCCTGCAAAATATCGGTTACGTTATTGGACCCCAAAAAAGAATTGTTTCGGTTCCATACGGTGTAGTTCTGGGTCTCCAGGTCCATTATCGCCAAGCCATTGGCCCAGGAACCTATCCAAAGCTGATTTTTGTTATCCTTAAGCAGCGCAAGGACTACATTTGTATTCAGTTTTCTAGTATCGCGGGAATAGGCTTCAAAGGTATTGGCGGCTCTATCCCAATAGTTCAACCCTCCTCCATCCGTTCCTATCCAGAGATTCCCCTTTTCGGCATCAAGAAAACGGTTTACCAAATTGTTATTTAGGGCAGCTTCATTAAAGGGATCTGTTTTATAGTGTACAAACTTGTAGTATTCCGGATCATAGAAACTGAGCCCTTTTTTAAAAGGCCCCAACCACATGACCCCATTTTTGGACTTATGAATGGACCAAATAGAGTTGCTCGAAATGGAATAGGGTCGTGTTTCATCGGCCATTATGCCAGATACTGTCTTGTCTTTTGGGGAGTACAGGGACAAACCGGCATTTTCACTACCCAGCCAAATGGTACCTTGTTCATCTTCAGCCAGGGACAAAATCGAGTAGCCCGGGCATATGGTAACAGGATCGACAAGTAAGGTGTAATCCGGCTGTATTTGGAGGGTAATCAGTTGTCCGTCGTGAGAACCGAGGTAATATTTTGTTGCGGAAATACGTAGGGCGCTACTGAGATCTTGCGGCTTTGGTATTTGCGAGACCACCTGGAGTTCATTGTTAATAAGGTAAACCGAAACTTGAGTGACCAGGAGCAGTTTATCCGGCTCCAAAGGAAACAGGGCAACGATGAAATGATTACTGGGACCGCCTTTGTCAATCTCATCAAAAATAACTTGCTGGGTTTCCCCTGTTTTGATATGATACCGATACACCCCACTATTATCCGTACCCAGCCATAGGAAGTCATCGGACCGGGCAATTGCACTGATGTATTTGGTTTGCAAAAATTCCCCCTTTGCCTTGAAAGGGTAGGGCTTTACTTGGTTAACTTTCCGGTCGTACAGATTTAAACCTTGATTTGTTCCGATATACAGCAGTCCTTCAGCATCTTCATAAATACACTCTACATAGCCGTCTGTTAATCCGGGACCCCCGGCCTCACTTTTTTCAAACACCTGGAAATCGGTACCGTCAAATTTATTGAGACCATTTGGTGTGCCCACCCAAAGAAATCCCTGGCTATCTTCAAAAATCTGAGTAGCGGAACTCTGCGACATTCCCGTTCTGATGTGTTGAAAGGCAAGGGCGTCCTTTGGAGATTGAGCGGAAAGAACCTCTGTGAAAAAAGCGACTATGAATAGTAGTAGAACGTCTTTTAATATGTTCATCTAATGGTATTTAATACAAACGCGTTAATGGTTCACATAAAGAAATAGAATCCATTTGATCTTTAAAATACTTGAGGATACTTCCCAAAGAAATGTTGATCGTTCAGCTATCCCGTAACACCTAATCAATGCGCTACCACAAAAGTAATCGTATAGGCTACTAACGATGTTTTGCTGTAAGTAATTGTGAAGAAAACCAAGAAGGTGTACAAAGGTTCCCATAGTAATCCCCATGCAGAAAAGGTTAACCGGAATCCCAAGCCATAAGACACTACTTTTAACCGATCTCTAAAAAAATCGAAATAAATGGTTGATAACCGGAATAATAGACTCACCTTTGCATCACTATAAATTTTTAATATAAGTATAATGAGTAAAGGAACAGTAAAGTTCTTTAACAGCACCAAAGGATTCGGTTTTATTAACGAAGAGGGTGAAGACAGAGAACATTTTGTACATGTTTCTGGATTAATTGACGAAGTTCGCGAAGGTGACCGCGTTGAGTTTGATTTAGAGCAAGGTAAAAAGGGATTGAATGCAGTAAACGTAAGGGTCATCTGAAGATAAATATCCTAAGTTTAGAGGGCCTATCCGGTAACGGATGGGCTTTTTTGTTTTTTATCATTTTATATTGACAATTTAAATCTTAACTTTTAGCCAGAATAAAATCTATGGCAAAATCGCAACAATCCTTTAACAAGCGCGAAAAGGAAAAACAACGCGCTAAGAAAAGAGAAGAAAAACAAAAAAAGAGAGCTGCACGGAAAGCGGAAGCAAAAGAAGGTGATGGCGGAATCCCTTTTGCGTATGTAGACCAATATGGGAACTTAACGGATACCCCTCCGGATCCCTCTGAAAAGGCTGCTATAGAGGCTGAGGACATCGTATTGGGTATTCCCAAAAAAGAGGAAGTTGAAGAAGACCCTGTACGCACGGGTAAAGTTTCCTTTTTTGACCACTCTAAAGGCTTCGGATTTATAATAGACACCGAGAACAATGAAAAGTACTTTTGCCATGTGAGTGGACTGGTGGATGAGATCAACGAAAATGATCGCGTAAGTTTTGAATTGGAAATGGGACCAAAAGGGTTGAATGCCGTAAAGGTTACCTTAATAGATAAATAGCATCGTTTTATAGGAATTCACTACGCTGGTCCAATCAGAAAGGGCGGCATAGATGTATCCCTGTAAGATCAGGCTAAAATACTCTCGTGCCCGGAGTCCTTTACAAATAAACAGGAGCTTTGTGTTTTGGCCGACATTTCCTCTACGAATTCAAATTTTAGGTCGGCATCCATGCCAAAAATATTCAGGTCGGCAGTAGGTGCTTTGCGGACTACCGAATGGAAGTCCCCGACATGTACTTCGGTAAGCGTTTCCGGTAATCGTGCAAGATTGATCAATAGCTTCAAAAATTTGCGGGCATTGTCTTCCTCTTTAGGGTCTCGAATCACAGTGATGATGCGAATACGAGCCCCCCAGTTCATCTTCAGTTTGTAGGCCACTAGCATGGAAAGGTCCAGGTTGCCGATATCCCAACCCAGGTCCCAATTTGATCTTCGGTCACTCACCCAAACATTGATCGTATTGCGTTGCCCCATAAGTGCCGTAGGATGGGATAAAAACAATAACACCCCCACTTCCAGGCGAATTGCTTCCTTCATAACAGGCCGTAATTCGGTTTCATAATCATCGTGATGTTGAAGATTCAAAAAGATAATGTTCGGTCGGAAAAAAGCCCCCTGGAGCGCCTGGTTGCCATAATTAATCCCCTTGGCGAACTCTTGGGTATGGATTACCGAAGAAGAGGAGAAGACCTCCTTTTCCCTAAAGGCCGAGGAAATGACTTCCAGTTCTTCGGCCAATGTGCTGGTTTCCGAATAGGATTCAATACCCAATAGTTTTATGGAACCCCTGGGCTTGGCGATGTTTCTCAAGAACTCAAAAGTGCCCCGCAATCCATTGATATCCCGGACCGGTACCATCAAATTTGCCTTCCAGGCACGTTGCTGCATCTTTTTCATCCCCCAGGTATGTTTGGCTGCCCATTCCGCAAAGGAAAAAAACAGGCCTGAACGGACATCTTCAAAAGGGGTTTCCAAATTTTGACGGGATAAGTACCAGTAGACCATTAAAACGATCATGATGGAGATCAAACTGACCGTAGGATTGATAATAAACATGGCAAATACGGAAGATACCAGTCCGAACCAGGGTACCCAGTGGTGGATCTTGAACAGTGGGCGGTAACTGATCAGCCCAAGATTTTGCTCGATAATTACCACAATATTGATCATGGCATAGGTAATCAGAAAGAAGAGGGTCACTAAAGGTGCCACTGCATTGATATTCCGCAATAAAAGGGTCACAAAAATGAGAATCCCGGTAACGATCATAGCATTTCGAGGTTGCCCATTGGCACTTTGCCCCGCCAGGAAATTAGAGAAGGGCAGCACCTTATGTTCCCCCATCGCAAAAAGGATACGAGAGGAGCCCACAATAGAGGCCAGGGCGGAAGAAAAAGTAGCGCCCAGTATTCCTGCCAGGATCAACGGACCTATGTAGGCCTTTTCGACCATGATGTAATAGTTGTGTAGCAATTCATATTCTGTGGCACTTCGTGCAATCCAAAAGGCAATGAGCATGTAGATTATAAAACTGACACCTATGGCCCACAATGTACCTGAGGGAATACTGCGTTTTGGGTCCTTCAATTCCCCGGACATATTAGCTCCGGCCATTATGCCCGTTGCGGCAGGAAAGAAGACGGCAAATACCAGCCAGAAATTGCTGCCACGGAAATCAGTCTCCATAGCGCCCTTAAACGATCCCCAACCCAAGGCCTCACTGGTAGGGATGGTCATAGAACCCTCGTAGGCCGCAATGACGATGGAAATCAACGAAAGCGCAATAATACCCATAATGATATACTGTGTCTTGATGGCGAGGTTAGCGCTGATGTAGGCAATGGTGATGAGCACCACAAATACGATAATATCCACCAGGAAGGCATTATGACCTGGAAAGATCCCTAACCAACCTTCCCGAAAACCAAAAATATACATAGTAACCGCCAGGCCTTGCGAAATGTATCGGGGTATCCCCAGGCTTCCACCTACTTCCAGGCCTAAAGCCTGGGAAACTATAGCGTAAGCGCCTCCTGCGCCAATACGAATATTAGTTGTAATGGCGGACATGGAAAGTGCTGTGCACAAGGTGATCAAAAATGAAATCCCAATAATTAACCAAGTACCCAATAATCCGGCATTACCTACTACCCAACCCAGGCGCAGGTACATAATGACGCCCAGGATGGTCAAAAGGGTAGGGGTGAAGACGCCCCCAAAAGTGCCAAACTTTTTAAGCTTTTTTACAGGTTCCTCCATGGGTAAGGCTTGGTCAATTAGGACTGTTAAAATAATGATTTAAAAGAGAATTCCTTCCCTGCCCCATTACAATATGTTATAATCAGTATAATGAAATAGCAGCTAGCGGTAAATGCCGAAATAGGGAAGAGGTTAAGAAATTCCTAAAATGTTTTAGGATCAACAGAAGTGCCAGGGTGCATAGAAAAAATTGATTTCAGCGACTACCAAATATTTAGTAGTTTGTTAAGCCAAACCGGGAAATGATACGCTTTATGAAAAAATCAATACTCTTACCACTAGTACTATTGCTTTGTGCTACGCTCATTGCACAACGCAATAAAAGCACAACCTCCGATGACAAAGAAGAAAGTCTTAATTTAAGTGGGCTAAGCTTCCGGTCAATTGGACCGGCAATTACCTCGGGAAGAATCGCTGATTTTGCGGTAAACCCCAGCAATCCTAAGGAATACTATGTGGCCGTAGCATCCGGAGGGGTATGGAAGACTACAAATTCAGGAACCACCTATACCCCTGTTTTCGACAGCCAGAAAAGCTATTCTATTGGTTGCGTAACCATGGATCCCAACAACAGCAATGTTATTTGGGTAGGTTCAGGAGAAAACAACAATCAACGAAGCGTTGCCTATGGCGACGGTATTTATAAATCGGTTGATGGTGGTCAAAGCTGGGAACATAAGGGACTAACTACCAGCGAGCATATCGGTAACATTATTGTCCATCCTGAGAATTCAGATGTAGTTTTCGTGGCGGCCATAGGACCGCTTTGGAGTAGTGGTGGCGAACGCGGCGTTTATAAGACCACTGATGGGGGTGAGACATGGACGGCCGTACTCACCATAGACGAACACACCGGAGTGAACGAAATAGTCATGGATCCAAGAAACCCGGACATATTATATGCTTCTGCCTTCCAAAGGAGACGGCACGTCTTTACCTATCTGGGAGGAGGGCCACAATCAGGAATTTATAAGTCGATAGATGGGGGAGCGAGTTGGGTTAAGGTAAACAAAGGACTGCCTAAAGTAGATCTTGGCAGGATAGGCCTGGCCATTGCCCCATCGAATCCTGAAACGGTATACGCGATCGTGGAAGCTGCGCAGGATAAGGGAGGCTTCTACCGATCCCTAAATGGTGGAGCTTCCTGGACCAAACAGGGCAAGTATAATTCCTCAGGAAATTACTATCAGGAAATTGTGGTTGACCCCTTGAATGAAAATGTGATCTATGGGATGGATACCTGGATGCAGGTATCAAGAGATGGCGGTCAAACCTTCAAGAATTTAGGCGAAGATTTCAAACATGTGGATAATCATTGTCTATGGATAGACCCCAACGATACCGATCACTTACTGGCAGGCTGTGACGGCGGTATTTATGAGACCTTTGATGCCGCTGCAACCTGGCAATTCAAAGCCAATCTTCCCATTACCCAGTTTTATAAAGTAGCTGTAGACAATGCGAAGCCTTTCTATTTTATTTATGGAGGGACGCAAGATAATTTTAGCATGGGAGGGCCCTCCAGGACAACCAGTGGCAACGGGATTGCCAATTCGGAATGGTTCATGACCCATGGTGGTGATGGTTTTGAATCCGCTATAGATCCGGAAAATCCCAATATTGTCTATGCCCAATCACAATACGGGTATTTAGTACGCTACGATAAGTTAAGTGGAGAAGAATTGGGAATTCAGCCCCAGCCTCGAAAGGACGAAAATGCGTACAGATGGAATTGGGACGCTCCATTGCAGGTAAGTGCGCACCAACCCGGGAGGATCTTTTTTGCCGCCAACAAAGTTTTTAGAAGTGACGATCGTGGCAATAGTTGGCAGGTGATCAGCGACGATTTAACGGCCCAGATCAACCGAAATGCGTTGAAGGTCATGGGACAAGTGTGGAGTACGGATGCCGTGGCTAAGAACCGATCCACTTCTCCTTATGGGACTATAGTGGCTTTTTCGGAGTCTCCTAAAAATGAGAACTTGCTCTATGCAGGTACAGATGATGGCTTGATCCAGGTAACCGAAGATGGGGGTGCGAATTGGAGAAAAGTAACCGGGATAAAAGGCGTTCCCAATGCTACTTATGTCAATGAACTCATGGCCTCCAAACATGACGAAAATGTAGTCTATGCCGCATTTAATCATCACAAGTATGGGGATTTCAAACCCTATATTTACAAGAGTACTGATCGCGGCAGAACCTGGAGTTCTATCAGCAGCGATTTACCCCAAAGAGGGTCGGTCTACGCTTTGGAAGAAGATCATGTTGACCCCAACCTGATTTTTGCAGGCACGGAGTTTGGCGTTTTCTTTTCTAGCGATGGTGGAAAAAAATGGCTACGGTTAAAAGCAGGACTACCTACCATTGCAGTACGAGATATTGCTATCCAGGAAAGGGAGGAAGACCTTGTGTTGGGTACCTTTGGCAGGGGCTTTTATATTTTAGATGATTATTCCAGTCTACGGCAGGTTCATAAACTGGAAAACAAAACGGCAGAGTTATCCCCAATCCGAGATGCGTTTGCCTTTGAGTACAGGTATCCGCTCGGACTTCCCGGAAAGTCTTTTCAAGGAGACGACTACTATCTGGGAGATAATCTGGGCGCTGATGCCATTTTCACCTATTACATAAAAGAGGAGATCTCATCTAAAAAGGAACAACGGTTGGATCGTGAAAAGAAAACCACAGATGACAACTACCCTTCCTATGACGTTTTAAAAGCCGAACAGAATGAAGAACCTCCGTATCTCCTGTTTACCATAACGAATTCCAGTGGAGAAGTAGTACGAAAACTTACGACCCAACCAAAAAAGGGAGTGAATCGGATACTATGGGATTTGAGATTACCCTCCACCAATCCCATTACACTAAAACCCCCATCATTTTATAATCCTTTTTCAGGTCCGGATGCCGGTACTTTAGTCCCTCCGGGACAATATAACGTAAGCATGTCCAGGTTTGTAGATGGTGTATTTACGGAGTTGGGGGCACCTGTATCCTTTACCGTGAAATCACTGAATAACGCTGTTTTACCTGCTGGAGATCGTGAGGAGTTGGCCGCGTTTCAGGAAGAAGTATTGCAAATGGCAAGATCGATCAAAGGACTTCAAAGGAGTATCAAGGAAGTTAACGACGAAATGGGGTACATTAAAAAAGCTATAGATCGAACGCTATCAGCTCAGGAAGACCTCACGTTAACTTATTTGGAAATTCGAAAAAAATTGGCGGCGATCGATGAAAAGGTCAACGGAGACCGTGTTGCTGCCCAATTGGATATTGATACACCAATGCCTATTGCCTGGCGTTTGGGAAATATCCAATACGCAATGTTTTATTCAACTTCGGAGACCACAAAAACCAATCTGGAAAGCCTTCAAATCGTAAAGGAAGAATTTGAGCCTTTACGAACACAACTAAGAAATTTAATTACAAGTGATCTGAAAGGGTTACAGCAGCAATTGGAAGATAACAAAGCCCCCTATACCCCAAACCGTATTATGGTAGATTGATCTTTTTTCCCATACAGTGTTTCCATTGCCCCTTTTATGGCTAAAAGTAGTACTGACTACAAGGCTTAAAACAAGAAATGGATATACCGGGCGTTTCCATTTCATTTTAAATTTTGTTTAAACTTTAACAATTAATATTAAACAAAGTAATTAGTTTTACGATTCTTAGAAGCTACCTGGTGGAATAGGTGGCGCTGTAAAATTAAAATGCTAATAAAACCAGTACATATTTAATGGAAAACCAAAATACCGTATTAGAAAGTTTACTAGACACCCAGGAATTACTAAATGGCTACTCACACGAGGAGATAGGTGATGATCACTTGTATACCGGGATCGATACCCCGATGAAACCCAACGCATTTGCCTTAAGTGATGATGAGAAAAAGGAAAGCATTGCACAACTTTTTGCGAAAATCATGGACGTTATGGGATTGGACCTAAACGACGATTCGCTCAGGGGAACTCCAAAACGGGTGGCGAAAATGTTCATTGATGAGATCTACTCCGGGCTAAATCCGGCCAATAAGCCCAAAGTGGCTTTGTTTGAAAATAAGTACCACTACAATCAAATGTTGGTGGAAAAGGATATTACGTTCTATTCGAACTGTGAGCATCATTTTGTTCCGATCATTGGTAAAGCGCATGTAGCTTACATTTCATCAGGTAAAGTGATTGGGCTGTCCAAACTGAACCGAATGGTACAATACTATGCAAAGCGGCCACAGGTACAGGAACGTTTGACCAATCAAATCGGGATAGAATTGCAAACTATTTTGGAAACTCCCGATGTTGCAGTGATCATTGATGCCAAACACCTTTGTGTGTCTTCACGTGGAATTCAGGACGATACATCAGCCACGGTGACTTCCTTTTATGGCGGCGCCTTCAATACCCCAGAAAAGATCCAGGAACTCTACAATTACATTAACAACTAAGTATACGCCCTTTGAAGTTACTCCATACGATAAGCAAGAAAGCGTTTACCAGGACTGCAGTCTCTAACCCTGGCTCAACTTCTAGTTCGGTTTATGATATTGCGATCAACGATTTAAATGGCACCCCCATTCATCTTTCCGATTTTAAAGGAAAGTATTTACTCTTTGTGAACGTAGCGTCCAAATGTGGATTTACCAAGCAGTATAAGGATTTAGAGCAATTGTATCAGAACTACAAGGAACAGCTTATGATCATTGGAGTACCTTGTAACCAGTTTGGTGCCCAGGAGCCAGGATCTGCAAAAGAGATCCAAAACTTTTGTGCTTTCAACTATGGGGTTAGTTTTCAGCTGACCGAAAAAGTTGCAGTTAAAGGCGCGAATCAACATCCACTGTACAAATGGCTAACGGACAAACAATTCAACGGAAGATTGCGTAGTACTGTGCGGTGGAATTTTCAAAAGTATCTGGTAGGGCCAGAGGGACAACTCCTGGATTACTATTACTCCACTACAAACCCCTTAAGCACTAAAATCACCAGGAATATAACGTAACTTCGCGTTGATTTAAGCAAGCCATGAAGGAGAAAAAACCTGACAACGTGGTTTTTAACACGGCAGAAAACAAGTATGATGCTGCATTAAAACCCTATGCTACCAATGTTGGAGCCCCAGCGATTAGGACTGAGAATCTCGCTCCCTGGAAGAACAAAGGCGTCGGCATGTTAAATGCCGCCATGGCCGCCGAGTACGAGGAGATAAAACAGCGATATCAGGAGTTACAGGAACGTTTTGAGTACAATTCCCTGGTGTATTCTGCTAAATTTAGCTTCCAACCTATGGTAGGACACACTTATCATTTGTACAAAAATCAACAGGGAGTCGCCTTTTTATCCATCCTGGCACCTCAGGAATGCAACTTTGACCATGTGGGCAGTTTTCGGTTGGGCTCAGATTATGTATGGGAAAAGCAAGGATGAGATAACTAAGCCTAGTGCTCTTCTTGCTAAGGCAATAGAGAATTCATGGGATATTTAATTTTGTATTAAAAGCAGGCTGTTCTGGATTCACTTACCCAAATTGTTTTAGGCGCTGCAGTAGGAGAGGCGACCTTAGGAAAAAAAGCAGGTAACAAAGCCTTGTTATATGGGGCTATCGCCGGTACAATTCCCGATCTGGATGTATTGACCAACTTTTTTACCGATACCATCACAGCAATAGAATGGCATCGGGGATTTAGCCATTCCATCCTCTTCAGTGTTTTACTAGCGCCCTTGTTAGGAGTATTGGTAAATAAGATGGAACCAAGGCTAAACCTGGGCTGGAAGCCCTGGGCTAACCTATTCTTTTGGTGCCTCTTTACGCATCCTCTGCTAGATGCATTTACCACCTGGGGGACCCAATTATTCTGGCCTTTTGATCTGCGCCTTGCTTTCAACTCAATTTTTGTTATTGACCCGATCTATACCTTGCCTTTTTTGGTACTCACCCTATTGGTACTTTTTTGTAAAAGGGGCTCTAAAATAAGATGGCGCTTGAATACAACGGGCCTGGTGCTATCTACCGGGTATTTGTTGCTTACCCTGGTGATTAAGACAGTGGTACATCGGCGGTTTGAACGCGCTTTGCAGCATCAAAAGATCGTATACAGTGCTATCAGTACCCGTCCGTCCCCAATGAACACCGTTTTGTGGAATGCGAATATCGATACTCCGGACCACTATCTTATTGCGGACTATTCTTTTTTTGATACGGCCCCAATTCAATTTAAACCTTATGCTAAAAACCGTGAAGCCGCCAAAGAAATGATGGTATTTCCTAATGTACAACGCCTAATAACGATAACCGAAGGTTGGTATATTTTGGAGCAAAAACAGGAACAGTGGTATTTTTATGACTTGCGATTTGGATTGATCCCACGAAAAAATGGCGAACCCTTTTTCGCATTTAGCTACGGCTTACGGGAGGAAAACGGACAGATTGTGGCTGAAGAAATCCCAAAGACCGGAAATGATACAGGCTACCTATTAAAATCCCTTTGGCAGCGGATCAAAGGGAAATCCTTGCCGGAAAACCAAGCTCGTCCTTAGTAACAATCCCATTTGAATGAATCCATTTTGGAATAGTTTGGGGTTACCTCAGAACGAGCTTACCCCTAAGAAACCAAAACATGAGAATAGTCACTTTTTTCTTACAAAATTTTCAAAGAAAAACAATACATTTTTGCAAAGGGGAATAAGCACGCTTAAGGTCTCCGGAGATTATTCTGCTTGCAGGAATTCAGTTGATAGATAGAACCGATGTTTGATTGATCCAGTACATATCGGTTGGTTTTCCAAAGCGCTGCTTCGTTTTTAAGGGAATTTTTAAGGAGTGCTACGTTCGTTAAACTATTTAAATCATAGATCGGAAGGCGGCGCAGGTCAAAAAAACAGGATAATAAGATCTCGGTTTAGCTGATACATTTTGTAGTATTTATCGGTTGGCTTTGGTTTGGTAAGGGAAATACCCTTCCCATTCCCAGGGAGTATTCGTATCCTTCAAAACTACCTCCAATAATTCCTTAAAAACACTGTTCCCTGTGACGCTATTGGTCATAATCATAATGCCCATCCCACTTTGAGGAAATAGGAGCGAATGGTTCTGAAACCCACTTCCGTTTCCTTCTTTGAAAACCGCTTTGCCATAGGGGGTCTCAAAATACCCCCAACCCAAACCATAACTCAAATTAATGGCATCATATTGATCGGTATCCTGGCTCGCCCCCTCACCGAATTGGCTTTTACTAGTAATTCTAACATGTGGATCAAACAGCTCTCTGTAAGAAGCTTTAGAGAGCAACTGCTGACGTAGTACTGCAGTTAGGAACTTTGTATAATCACTAGCTGTGGTCTCTAAGGTCCCGCCGCCTCTGGGTTCATTATCTTTATCCTTTTGGAACTTTTCACCTTTGGCGTTATGGCCGTAGGCGAAGTCCTCTTCAAACCGGGGTTTCCATTCGTAAGAACTATTATACATTCCCAAGGGTTGGAATATTTTTTCCTGGGCGAGAACCTCAAGATTTTTACCAGTCAACTTTTCCAGAACCACCTGCAGATAAATAAATCCTTCTCCGCTATAGCTGTACCGGCTTCCGGGTTCAAATTTCACACGTAATTTTTGATCATCTTCGAACCATCGGTAATTCGGGAATCCTGTGGTATGTGCAAGGCACATTCGCGCGGTAATCTTGTGGTAAAGGCTGTCTTGTCGTAAATCCGAAAAGTTATCATGCCAACGGGTCTTTGGAATATAGTCATACACTTTTTTAGGAAGATAAGAGGCTAAGGGTGTGTCCAAATCAATCACATCTTCTTCCACCAGTTTCATGACCAAGACCGAAAAAACGGCTTTACTGAAAGAAGCTCCATAAAAATTTGTTGAATCGGATAAAGGCCTCTTTTCCGGGAAATCTTTGTACCCAAAAGTTTTGGAAAACACGGGTTGGTTTGAATTAAATACCGTCAGCGCCATACCGGTTACCTTTGCCTCTTTCATTAATTGGGTTACTTTGCGTTCGATGGAGTCTATAGTTATGGAACTTCCGTCAAGTCGTTCTATTGAGGCTTTTCTTGCTTCCGAACAGCTTGTCTGAAGGAGTACTGTTGTCATACAAAAGAAAAGCACAAGGGTTTTGGAAGGCTTTGCGGTTTTTAAAAATGGGAAGGACAATGGATAGTAACACCTGTTCGCTTTGACCACATAGACAATGTTAATCAAAACGATCAGGACACAGATAGGAATCAACGCAATAAAAAATAAAAAGCCCCATTTTTCAATGGTTACGAGTCCAATAAAGGATAGTACAGCTAGGATTGAGATGGTAATTTGAAAATTCAACACTCTGGCACCATGCCGGTAATAAATTGTGTTGTCTTCCCTCTTATGGATCCATAGAAAAAGCGGAACCAATAGGTTCGAAAGTGGCACTATGAGCCCCAACAGTTGGGTGGAATGTAGTAGTAATAGCCATTTTTTTTGGAGCGTTTCCGTTTTGGGATTTTCCAAGGGAAGTAGTTCCTTTACTTCAATTTCCAAAGCCGTTGCTAAGAGTTGTACGGTCTGTAAATGAGGGTTTACCTCGCCTTTTTCGATTCGCTGAATAGTGCGGACCGTGACTTGTGTTTTCTCTGCCAGTCTTTCCTGGGTTAGTCCTTTTAACTTTCGATGATAGATAAGGTTTTTTGCGATGGATTGATCTTTCATATTCGTTCTTTACGGTAACAAAACTACCGAATCCCCTTATTGCTTACTACGACATTTAGGTGTCACCTTTATGTCATGAAGACTAAATTCCATCAAAATGCAGCTTTTGAATCCTTATAGTAGCTGGCAAAAGACGGGTTAATGGCATAATTCTTGGTAATGTTAAAATGGGTAGTATACATCGTTTCGAACAACGTATACTGTACACCATTTTCTGAATAACCACCGTAGTTCAACCGAGTTAACTTTTTATTCATCCAAAAAACTGTACTATGAGAAAGGTATACATAGTAAGCATGGCAGCTATGCTCTTATGTTCAAGCTGCGCCGTAATTCGACCGGGTGAGGCCGGCGTAAAACAAACCTTAGGGAAATTTGACAATCAGGTAGCTACAGAAGGTACCGTCTTTTTCAATCCATTTACCAGTAAGGTTATCAAAGAATCCACCCAAACCAACAACATCAAGCTTTTTTTGACCCTTCCCAGTAAAGAAGGCTTGAGCGTAGAATCGGAAATATCGATTTTATATCGACTGGAACGAGACAAGATCCCCAGTGTACTACAGAATTTAGGTCGTGACTACGAGTCCATTATTACCAGCGTATTTCGTTCGGCCTCCTCAGATGTTTGTGCCCAATTCTATGCCAAGGACATGCATTCCGGGATGCGTTCCAACATCGAAGAGGAAATCAAGATAAAAATGAACGAAAATCTAGAAAAACAGGCGGATGGGATTGAGTTGATCGCCGTATTAATGAAAAGCATTCAGTTGCCCCCCGGACTGGCGAATTCTATTGAACGAAAACTGCAAGCAGAACAGGATGCCATGCGTATGGAGTTCGTGCTGCAACAGGCCAAGTTGGAAGCGGATCGTAAAATCATTGACGCCGAAGGGGAGCGCGATGCCCAAAAGATCTTATCCGAAGGTTTAACCCAGGAAATCATCAAGATCCGAAGTATTGAGGCCTTTAACAACTTATCGACTTCGCCAAACACCAAAATCATCGTTACCGATGGTAAGACCCCAATGTTAATTGAAGCAAAGGATTGATTTACAACGATATTGGTTATTATTAGGTAGCAGAGTGTCCTGAGTTTGAGGTAGCTGACAAGTTCCTTGTATCCAACTGATAGACACTTCCTGGCAATTATCTAAGGGGTTCATAGATTATTTAAATGTTAAATATGAATTATATTTACGCTATTAACCATAGTAACTCATTTAATTTGCACTCAAAATAAAAACATGAAGGATATAACCGTTGCAAAGGGAGATGGTATCGGCCCTGAAATCATGGATGCCACGCTAAAAATTCTATTTGCGGCTGGAGCCAAAATAAGGACAGAAGAGATTGAAATAGGTGAAAATGTATATAAACGTGGGCATACCGCTGGAATAGAACCGGGAGCCTGGGAATCGCTCAAACGAACCAGGGTATTTTTAAAAGCTCCCATTACTACACCTCAGGGAGGGGGGTACAAAAGCTTAAACGTTACTATCAGAAAATCCCTGGGCTTATATGCCAATGTGCGCCCATGTATCTCTTACCACCCTTTTGTAACTACTAAACATCCGGTGATGGATGTTGTTATCATTCGGGAGAATGAGGAGGATTTATATGCAGGTATCGAACACCGGCAAACACAGGAAGTTACCCAATGTTTGAAGCTAATTACCAAACCAGGAACAGAAAAGATCATCCGGTTTGCTTTCGAATACGCGAAAACTTACGGTAGGAAAAAGGTGACGTGTTTTACCAAGGACAATATCATGAAGTTGACCGATGGGTTGTTTCATAATACGTTCGAAGAAATTGCCAAGGAATATCCGGAAATTGAAGCGGAACATTGGATTGTCGATATTGGTGCCGCCAAACTTGCGGATACTCCGGAGAAATTTGACGTCGTGGTGATGCCTAACCTTTATGGTGATATCCTATCGGATGTGGCTGCACAGATCACAGGATCTGTCGGCTTAGGAGGGTCTGCCAATGTGGGTACGGGGTATGCCATGTTTGAAGCCATTCATGGCTCTGCACCCAGAAGGGCAGGGCAAGACCTGGCTAATCCATCCGGATTACTGCTTGGGGCCATCCAAATGATGGTATACATTGGCCAACCAGATGTAGCGGAAAAGGTACATAATGCCTGGTTAAAGACCTTGGAAGACGGAATACATACCTATGATCTTTACGATGAGCAAAGCAGTACGCAAAAGGTAGGGACCCAAGGCTTTGCCGATGCGGTTATTGAACGGCTGGGACAGAACCCAACTACCTTACCAGTGGTATCTTACGCCAGCGCCAGTCAACCGGCATTATTTGAGTATACCCCCGAACAGCGATCAAAAAAGGATTTGGTTGGCGTAGATGTTTTCCTCGATTGGGATGAAGATGATAGGGATGCCAAAAAACTTGGTGACGCGCTTTCACAGCATACTGCGGGACACTTGTCCTTACAGTTGATAACCAACCGGGGCGTTAAGGTATATCCCGGAGGAATGGAGGAAACCTTCTGTACTGACCATTGGAGATGCCGCTTTTCTTCCAAAAAGATGGACCAGATCGCTGCATACAAAGATGTGGTAGCATTATCCGCTTCCCTAAATGAAGCAGGATTTGACATCATTAAGACGGAAAACTTGTACCGCTTTGACGGAGAATTAGGATTTTCTCTGGGTCAGGGCCAATAGATAGAATTTTTAAGTTAAGGGGGTGGTCGTTCTTCGGAGGGGGCACCCCTTTTTTATTGTGATCCGGTAAGCAAGGTAAAAAGGGATAGCTGTAGTAATCCTTATCCTTCCGGCAGTTTCGCTTCGGATTTCATTTCAAGGTTAACCCGTTTCCCGCCTTTCCATCCGAAGCAGTCTGGTAAAAAGTGCGAATAGCATTTTCAACGCATCTTCGTATCGCCATTTCGTCCGGAGGATGATGCTCAACTCCTCAAAGTACGGTAGAAGCGAATTTTGGTAGGCTTGCAGGAGTTTGTAGTGGAAGTTCCTTCCTTCTCCTGAGGTGAAACACTTCCAATCATGCGGTTTTCATGTGACATTACCGTAATCCAATCATCTGGTATTATTTATAATTTATGTGTAACTTATAATGATTGTTTATGAATGCCAGGAAAGCTCTATTATCTCGGTAGTGGAGAGAAACGCTGGCATGCTTCCGGGGATATGCTAAAAAGGAATTGGTTTATCAAAAAACAATGCTCAGGGATTACCTGGGTGGTGTGATTTAGTTACCCTACGGCATGCTGCCTCAAGGTGGAAATATAGCGCAATTCACACTGAGGTTATATGACAAAACACCATGTTTTATAAAGAAAGATACCCATATTTTTATTGGATAATGTATACTACATCAACACTTAAATACTTCACAGGATGAAAATATATGACGAAAAACATATCAAAAATATAGTCTTTGTGGGTGCCCATGGCTGTGGCATGACCACGCTATCGGAGACCATGCTTTTTGAAGCTGGCCTGCTCAATCGAAGGGGCACGATAGCCAATAAAAACACCGTCTCGGATTACCATCCTATAGAACATGAAAGAGGTACTTCGGTGTTTGCGACGCCCTTGCATACGGAGTGGCGGAACTATAAAATTAATATCATAGATACCCCGGGGCTTGATGATTTTGTAGGGGAGATCATATCCTCAATTCGGGTTGCCGATACGGTGGTCGCCATCATTAATGCAAAAAGCGGTGTTGAAGTCGGTACAGAGATCATCTGGAATTATGTGGACACCTATCATAAACCCACACTCTTTGTTATTAATCAGATAGACCATCCCAATGCCAATTTCGAGGATAGTTTTGAAAGTATTAAGGAATTGGTAGGAAACCATGCCGTTAAAATACAGTATCCGCTACGCATCGATGGTGCACAATGCATTATAGATGTGCTTAAGATGAAAATGTACAAGTTCTCACCCCAGGGCGGGAAACCGGAGAAACATCCCATTCCAGAAGATCAAAAAGCATTGGCGGATCGTTTGCACAACGAATTGGTAGAAAAAGCCGCCGAAAACGACGAAAATCTCATGGAACTTTTCTTTGAAAAAGGGACACTAAATGAAGATGAGATGCGACAGGGAATTAAAGCCGGTATGTTGAACCATGAGGTATTTCCGGTATTCTGTGTATCTGCACTTCAGGATATGGGCAGTGGCCGTTTGATGGGCTTCATTGATAACGTGGCGCCCGCTGCCAGCGATCTGAAACCCGAACAAAGTGTAGAAGGCTTGAGTATTCCTCCTAAAGCAGATGCTCCCACCAGCCTGTTCGTGTTTAAGACCGTTAACCTACCTAATGTAGGCCAGTTGAATTTTTTCAAGGTAAAATCCGGAACCGTCCGGGTCAATGATAAGTTGATCAACCCCAGAACAGGAGAGTCGGAGTGTTTGCATCAGTTGTTTATTGTGGATGGTAAAAAACGTGCACCGGTGGCCAAACTGGTGGTTGGTGATATCGGGGCCACATTAAAACTGAAGGATACGGAAACCAATGACACCCTTCACCAGGAAGGGCATACAATGACCATTAAGCCGATAAAATATCCACAATCCCGACTAACCAAAGCGGTTACGGCAGTTTCACAGCATGAGGAAGAAAAGTTAACCGATGCCTTGAAGAAGATCCAGAGCCAGGATCCTACAGTGGTAGTAAGCTATTCCTCTGAATTAAAACAACAACTGGTTGGTTTTCAGGGCGAGTTGCATTTGGCCACGGTAAAATGGATCCTGGAAAACACCTATGAGGTACTCCCGCATTTCGAAGACCCCAAAATTGCCTATCGTGAAACGATTAAGCGTGCGGCCCGCGCCAGCTATCGGCATAAAAAGCAATCGGGAGGAGCAGGGCAATTCGCTGAAGTGCATATGAAGATAGAACCCTGGTATGAAGGCATCCCGGAGCCGGAAGGCTTTAACATTCGTGGAAAAGAAGAAGTAGACCTGCCTTGGGGAGGTAAACTGATCTTTTATAATTGTATCGTAGGAGGTGTTATTGATTTACGGTATCTGCCCTCTATCAAAAAAGGAATTTTAGAGGTAATGGAATCCGGGCCATTGACCGGCTCTTATGTCCGTGATGTTCGGGTGTTGGTCTATGATGGTAAAATGCACTCGGTAGATTCTAACGACATCGCCTTTAAAATTGCAGGGGCACACGCTTTTAAAGAAGCATTTTTAAATGCAAAACCCCGTTTGATGGAGCCAATGCACGAACTAACGGTCCGGGTTCCTGAAGAAATGGTGGGGAATGTAATGACCGACTTACAATCCAGAAGATCTGTTATTCTGGGCTTTGAAACAGCAGCACAATATCAGGTCTTAAAGTGTACAACCCCGGCGTCTGAGCTCAGTGGGTATTCCACGGATTTACGCTCGTTAACGCAAGGTAAAGCCACCTTTACGTCGGACTTTGCTTCCTTTGAGTCCGTGCCTGAGAACATACAGCGCCAACTTGTTAAATCATAAGGTATACTTAAAAAGCGAGACTGTTTTCATCGATTTAATTCCAAAATCAGGGTATAAAGCTCTAATTTAAGGCATAGTAAAGCATAGATCGCTTCTTTGCACAAAAGCCTTAGTAGTAAACCACAAGATCTATGTTATAAGTGGCCCCGAACAGGATTTTAATATCGAAGAATACGACCCTTCAAGAGATAGGAGATCACAGTAATGCGAAGTACGAGGTAGGAAGTAAGAAGTAGGAAGTAGGAAGGGTTGACGTACTGTTTTGTTGTCTATTTCCGCCTCCAAACGTTTTTTTGAGTATCGCGATATTCCTTAAGCTCCTTGGAAAGCTTCTTTTCCACAGGGTCCCACTCGGTAATGCTAACTGCATAGCTTAGCAATATAACCATGAGCGAGTATACGATATAATCAATTACCCTATCCGCTGTTTTAGGTCGCTTTTTAAATAGGACATTCACCAACAACGTAATCAGACAGGTAAGGAGACCCCCATATAAGAACATTTTATACGTTTCCATTACGGATGCTATCTAAAATTCGGTGCTTCATTACCCTTAAAATACGACCATTTCCAGAAAAGCACAATGGATTACAACGTATTTCTTCAAGTAGCCGGTGAACAGCAGAACCGATTATCACAAACTTAGGAGATCTCCTGTGCGCTATTCTTTTTGCTTTTTCGAACAATGAGAATGACGGCCACAAGTATTACTATCCCCAGAATAGCAACTACGCCCAAACCATAGAGCAACGAGGAGCTCAAGGTAAAGTTTGATGCGCTGCTCGTCCAACCCTTATTCTTATTCGCTGAGATTAAATATCCAATGTTATTGTCAAGCTGGACCATTTCTTCGTAAAACGTATTGAATTTGGAAGCGGGAACATGGTCGCTTTGATTTTTATAATAGTAACTTAAATTCAAAACATTCGATGACCAGTCATAGGTTGAGGTAAAGTCGTAGTAGAAAAAATCAGAATTAATGGTATATGATTCCGGACGTGCCCGAATTTTTTCGGGGAGTTGTACTTCAAAATTATGCTTGCGCACCATAGGATAGCTCAAGGCATAGGGAGTAGTTCTTTCCAATTGGGTGGGCATGGACAAAGCGGAAGTGAGATTAAACGGTACAAGGGTAAGATTTGCAAAATTTTTGTTTTCCACGGAGTTTTTCCAAATAGAATCCAGCTGATATTGCTCCAAAAGCACAATTTCATTTTTCAAAGAATCGTCCACGAACGTAAAAGGAGCTTTCGCAGTGGTGCGTCCGTAATTTTGAGTTGCTATCGAAAGCAATTCTTTATCAATAACATCTTTGCTGTTATTCTTTAAAATAGTCCGAATATAATCCGCTTCTCCGTCATGATAGTGCGATTTTATCTGTAGGTCGGCTCCTTCACCTATTTTATTAATTGTCATGGTACTAAAAACCTCAACCATATTGTTTTGAAAGTTGGCAATAGTATCCAAATAGTGTAGCCGCTTGTCAAGAACCAGTCCATATTGATAATCCGGAACAAATACATTGCTAAAACTTCCGCCTTGATTGGTAAGCGTAGGGTCATACCAAAGATTAGTGCCATTCTCATCAATGACCTTAACAATACAATGGTCAAAGGCTTTTGAAGAAGGCATCATAGTAGTCAAAACATGTTTTAAGCCGGTATTGACCAGGGTTGGGTAGGCTTCAATACCCATTTTATGTAGCAGCGCAGCAAACAACACGCTTTTATCTTTGCAATCGCCAAAGCGTTGTTCCACCACTTTGTTAGGAGGGTTAGGTTGATATCCCCCAATTCCGGAATGCAATGCTAAATAACGAACTTCATTTTGAACAAATTTTAAAGCAGCCAGAATACGGCCTCCTTCTGTAGAATGCTTGCTCATAATAGCCTCTGCAATAGCGTCGAAGTCTTTACTATAGGGCGCATCAAAGGTAAACAAGCTGTTTCCCCAATCGATTACTTCAGCCCAGGACTCATATTGAGAGAAAAAAACAGTAGCGTTTTGTATATGCCAATACGGAACGTTTTCATCAACTTCTATTGCAGGTACGTTTTCCTTAGACCACGAATACTGTGTTATCCCGTTTTTTGTTTTTTCCCGGATGGCAACATCAGAATTTAAGATCTGATACTTTAGTTTTCGGGAACTAAAAACATGAGCAGAAATTCGATCCAGATATATAGTGGAATTGAGCACAAAACTTGTTGAGAATTTGCTTTTTTGAATAGGATTGAATCCTTTGATCGAATAGGAGAAAATAGTGATATCTCCAATTCTTACATCAGGAATATTCATGAATGCCGTTATCGTGCCGTCATAAATAAAACTCTCAGAATTCGTTTCGCGTCTTGCCGTTTGTATGTCCCGCATATTAAGACGGTTTATTGTTTTACCATCTCGAACCACGGCAACACTGTGAAAGCGCAACTTTTGATAACTAGGATCATATTCCGCAGAAACATTGGAAATATTCTGAATACCGCTATATTCTATTGCTTTTCCAACACTTTTAAAATAGACTTCTTCCCGATCAACATTTACCTGCTCCGTATAAAGCAAGAACTGGGCACCACCGGAGACACCATTTTCAGGGATTTCGGGATCAGTATGGTACGTTTCCTGCACTATCCAGTTAGGTTCCTTTTCAATAGTAACCTGACTGTGAGTGAATTGCAGAAAAAAGAGTAGCAGTAAGGATAAGACTATTCGCATTGGGTTATAGGTTGGAATGATATTGTGGTTAAAACTAAAAAATCAGCAGGATATTATTCCCCAATTTGACATAAATGCTTTTTTCTTTTTGATGTCGCCCTGACGTTGGAATACTTCCAAATTGTACTCTTGGATAAAGCCCGCAATACAAGCGAAAAAAAAGATGGCATCGGACTTTTATCACGTAACAAGTAGGCGCTTTTTTCATTGTTTGATCTGTGGGGTATCAAGAGAATGGCGAAAGAGAAGATTTCGGAATACTGTCTTTACCAGGATATGCTTATATTGGGTATTAATCACCGATGAATAAAGCAAAGTAAGTGGTTTACTCCCAATAAAGAACAGCTCCTGTGAAAAAGCTACTTGTATTGCAAATGCGACCGGAAGATGAGATCGCCCAAAGTGAATTTGAAGCGATTTTACGTTTTGGCGGATTACTTCCCGAGGCCGTAGATCGTGTTCGTCTGGAACAAGCGCCTATTCCTGAGATTGACCTTGATACCTATTCGGCCATTATCGCTGGAGGAAGCCCCTTTGATATTAGCCTTCCCGAGGCAGAAAAGGGTGCTATGCAGCGGCAAATAGAAGAATTTTTCATAACGCTTTTCGATAGGGTAGTTCCGGAAGATTTCCCTTTCCTGGGCTGTTGTTCTGGTAACGGACATCTGGGCAACTACTGCGGGACTACCATTTCAAGTACCTATGCCGAACCGATTGGGCTGGTAAACCTCAGGATGACCCATGCCGGAAAAAAGGATCCCTTACTCCGGGACCTTCCCGAAGTATTTTCGGGCTTTGTGGGTCACAAGGAAGCTTGTGACCAAACTCCACCGGGGGCCGAGCTATTGCTTACCTCTTCTTCATGTCCGGTGCAAATGTTTCGGATCAAAAAAAACATTTATGCCACCCAATTTCACCCGGAGGCAGATGCCCATGAGTTCGCTTTACGGATCCGGGCGTACAAGGATTTTGGATATTTTCCCCCGGAACAGACGGGAGAATTGATAGCTACTATTAAGGATGCAAAAGCGCCGGTACCCAATGAAATGCTCAAACGTTTTGTGAACCGGTACAGCGCTTACTAGGGGGTAGGGGACACAAAAAGTAAATAGAATCGGTACACCTGGGATGCATAACTATAAAAATACATCATGCAAACAAAAAAAGGGGCGAAAGCCCCTTTTTACTTACCATTTTACCTTAGGCAAATCGTATTAATTTCAGTCCGGTATGCCTGCGGTAATTCTTCCAGTTCTCGTGGCGATTTAACAATCGGTCAACAATAGAACTGTTTTTGCCAGTTGTTCGCTTTATATCTTTCATTTTTATTGCTTTTGTTATTGTTGTGATGGATACAATAAGTATCCTTTTTAACACGCCGAGTTAGACGTATACTACCCAAAAATATTACAGTATTAAGAGAAGTTTAACCTATGGGGTGTGGTCCAGAATAGCTTTTCTTTTGAATGACTCCGGAAATTCAGTCCTGATGATTGTCATGTTTAGCACCAGGATTATATTTTACATTTACCGCAAATTTTTACCCATGAAAACAGTGGAACACATCGCGATGGTTGCAAAGAATATTGGGTGTCTCGTGCTAGTTCTCTTCGCTATTACCCGTGCACAGGCGCAAGACCGCCCTAGTGAAAATATGATCTTTTGGGAAATCAAAGCCGTGCACCCGGAATCTAAATTGCTTGACATCAAAGCCATTGATAAGGAAGGCAAGTATCACGATGTAAAGGCCATCCAGGACTCGTATGACATTAGCCTTTTAAATGTCAAAGCCTTGGTTAACGGACAGACCATCCCCGTAAAAATGATCGTAAAAGAAGATGACAAGTATTATCCTGTTAAGGCTATAGACTATGAAGGTAAGATACTGGATGTTAAGGCGATTGGTGAGGATGGGGAGATATTGGACGTGAAAGGGGTGAGCAGGATGGGTAATCTGATAGAAGTACGGGCATTAGACAAGGAGCAAAGGCAATATGACGTGATCTCTATTTCTCCACGAGACCAAGTAAATCATGTTAAGGGGTTAAAAATGTTTAGTGAGGAGGTGGAGGCGGTCATCCAGGGGTATAAAATATTCGCCCACGTAAAATCGCTGAAGCAGTATTGATAGTGTGGAATACTTGGTTTTATGCCGTCAAAATAATAATAGTTTAATGTACCGCACCTGCCCAAATGAAACGGATGTATCCATTTCGGGTAGGGTATATGGGTTCCAGGCGTTACCTATGGAAGGCTGATCACATATCCTCTCTGGGCATCTCAAGAATCAAACATATCACAAAAAGCTTTTTTTGGTCACTCCTTGATACAGAAAACCATTTTTACTTTCACCATAGCCCTTTACGCGTTCGTCAAATAGCGTTTTGTTAAACCCCTTCTGGCTGGTTGGACTTTCGGTTACCGGGTTCATTTTCTTAGCGTAGGTAAGATTATTTATATCATGTCTTTGTTCAAATAAGACGGGTAAGAAGTTTTCGAATACACCCACCTCTATGGTGTTATGGGTCAACCAAGCTTCCCAAAATTCAGTGTCGAAATTTCCAATTATTTTTTGAGTTATTTTTTTGGCAACAGGATTTTGTTTATGTGATCCTGCAACTACCTCGTAATGATAGTGCACACCTATGATTTTTGTTCCTTCGTATACATCCTTGAAACTAATTCTTAAAGCCATCATATATCCTAGTAAAGGAAGTTTCTTTCCCATGCCCCATCCATCTTTTTCATGATAAAATACGGTTAACTCTTGATCAACCGGATATTTCAATTGATACTTTTCGTATTGCATAACTTCTTTAATATGGATCTTAGCTCCGGCCTTGGCGGTATCGTCAGGGCCAAGTTTACCGCTTAGTTTAGCGCTTATATGGTCTGAAGGATGCCATAATAAATAGGCAGGGACTTTTTGTCCGTGGTATCCCGGGACATCTATTAACTTGACCATTAATCTCGTAAAATTCCTAAACCACCAATGAATCATTTCTGTTGTAACGCCGCGCAGCAAAGAATGTTCCAGTACAACACAGATTTGATTGGATGTATTCCGAATCACTTTAAAATAGGTGGATGTTATGGGTTTTAACTCCCAACCAAATGCTCTGGCATCGGGAACAATTAGCTTTTCTGATTGGCTCATGGGATCAACTTTTAAACAAGCTAGTTAGTACAGTATTTTGATGAAATCATTTGACTAAAATTAGAAGTAACATGTTTGAATAAAATTGATTTAGTTAAAGGATTTTTTGCCTTTTTTTTCATACTATTTGCGTGCTAAATCACTTTTGTATGATTGATCAATCAAGATATCATCCAGAAAATAAACTGTTTGATCTTTTCAAAGAGAAAGGAAAGCTTAAGACTGTTAGACCTTCTGAGTGTATTGTAAATATCGGAGAGAAATGTGATAGAGTTTATTTGATTTTGAAGGGTGGGTTTGTCTGTCAGAACTATAATGTTACCTCTGATAGATTAAGAACTATTAATTTCAATTTGGCATCATTTCACCCGATAATGACGGTTATACAAAGTTTCTATGGCGATTCCATTTCGAATTGCCAACTAAAAGCTATCATGAGATCAGAAGTGCTCGTCCTGCAAAAGAATCTGATGCTTAAACACTTAGAACAAGCTCCTTCCTTAAAGCAAGCCTACGTTGACGAAACGATCTACGCTCTTTTAGCGATTAATGAATTCCACACAAAGCTAATAACCCTTACTACCAAGGCCATGTACCAATACCTGTCTAAAGAGTGTTCACAAATTGTACGTCAAGTACCTGCCAAATACATTGCAGAATTCATAGGGGTTTCCCCGGAATGGTTGAGTAGGATCCGTTAATAGCCTATTTACAGAGTAAGAATTTTGCAGATCGATTACAACAGGTGCTGGGTAACGAAAATGTACATTTTGATCTTATTACAGTTGGAAAGCATGGTGGGTCAAAATTTTTAACTAATGAAAATATTATGGAGCTAATTACTTTTTTAAACAAGCATCTGAAATAGTTCTGATTGATGGGGTAGTATAAGTAAAGAGACCAGGGGTTTCTCGTACATTTTGAAAAAATCCTTCGAAAATCCCTTTGGATAGGATACTACAACCGGTTAGAGGAATCATTACCCAAAGGAATTTCTAAAAAACCGGATAGCATTATTACTTATATTTAGCAACCTAAATAGACCACCCTATGAAGATTGCTAGTTACACGTTTGTGATGGTGCTCTCACTATCCAGCTTTTGCTTTGTTTCCAAAACGGCCCATGCGCAAACTACTTCCTCCGAACAGTTTGAAGCGCTTCAATACCGCACGGTAGGTCCCGCCCGTGGGGGTAGGGTCACCACAATCACCGGGGTAGTCCAGGAGCCCGGTACTTTTTATTTAGGGGCTTCCGGTGGGGGTGTTTGGAAATCTGAGGATTATGGGACTACCTGGAATAATGTGTCCGATGGTTTTTTTGAAACCCCCTCGATAGGGGCCATTCAAGTAGCAGAAAATGATCCCAATATCGTATATGTGGGCACAGGTTCTGACGGACTTCGCAGCAATGTTATTAGTGGGAAAGGGGTATATAAGTCTATTGATGGGGGGAAAACATGGGAGCATATCGGGCTTAACAATGTAGGACAAATAGGCGCTGTGGAAATTGACCCGACCAACAGCAATGTCGTTTGGGTAGCAGCTATTGGCAACACCTTTAAGAGCAATCCCGAACGGGGAATATATAAAACTACGGATGGCGGGGCAACTTGGGAAAAGGTGCTGTTCATTTCCGATAAAGTGGGCTTTGCGGATATCGAATTGCTACCGGGCAACCCCAATGTTATTTACGCTGCAGCCTGGAAAGCGGAACGCAAACCCTGGACCATCATCTCTGGTGGCTCCAAAGCGGAAGGCGGTATCTACAAATCAGTTAATGCGGGAAAAGATTGGACACAACTGGAAAACGGATTACCCAAGGATACTATTGGCAAGATAGATTTGGCGGTTTCTCGGGTGAATTCCAGTATTCTGTATGCTATCATCGAAGCGCCCGAGGGAGAACAAGGTTTGTATAAATCGGTGGATCAGGGAAAATCCTTTGAGCACGTTTCTGATGATATCCGACTGGTCAATCGGCCCTTTTATTACACCAACGTGGAACTGGACCCCACAAATCCGGATATCGTGTATTCCAATGCCAATCCGTTGATCAAATCCGAGGATGGTGGCAAAACCTGGGAAGAAATGCAAGTACCCCATGGCGACAATCATGATATTTGGCTCAATCCCCGGGATCCACAACTGTTGATCCAGGCGAATGACGGGGGTGCCAATGTAAGTTTTAATGGGGGCAAGACGTGGTCTACACAGTTCAACCAGCCTACCGCGGAGCTCTATCAGGTAGAAGTAGATGATCAGTACCCCTATTGGCTGTACGCCGGCCAGCAAGACAATTATTCCACCATTGCTGTACCTAGTTTTCCACCCAGTGCCGTACAAAGTCCAGGTGAAGCTTGGGTCATCAATACCGGGGGCTGTGAAACGGGTCCTGCCGTTCCTAAACCTGGAAACCATAACATTGTATATGCCAATTGCAAGGGACGGTTTGGGGTGTTCAACAAATTGACTGGTGTTGAAAAAAGTTATTATGTAGGTGCTACTAATATTTACGGGCACAACCCTAAGGATTTGAAGTATCGATTTCAACGTGTGGCTCCGGTACATGTATCGCCCCATAACCCGGATGTGGTCTACCATGGATCACAATTCCTGCACAAAACGGATTCCGATGGGTATGCCTGGGAAACGATTTCCCCGGATCTTACCGCTTTTGAAGCAGACAAACAGGTCATCTCAGGAAGCCCAATCACGCGTGATATTACAGGAGAGGAGTATTACAGCACCTTGTACTCCATACGTGAATCTCCCCTACAGGAAGGCCTGATTTGGACAGGATCTAACGATGGGATAGTATCCCTGACCAGGGATGGAGGAGCAACCTGGGAAAATGTGACGCCAAAGAAATTACCAAAGGGGGGTAGGGTAGAGTCCATTGCAGCTTCACACCACAAAGCGGGGACGGCTTATATTGCTGTGGATCGGCATCTCTTGGGCGATGCACAACCCTATTTTTACAAAACCACAGATTATGGCGCTAGTTGGACCTTATTGAGTACAACCTCTAACGGAATCCCCAGCGATCACAACGCCCGTGTCCTGCGGGAGGACCCTGTAAAATCCGGACTGCTATACGCCGGTACGGAATACGGTATGTTTGTGTCGCTCAATGATGGTGTTAGTTGGCAGGCCTTCCAGCAGAATCTTCCGGTAACTCCTATTACCGATATTAAGATCTTCAGGGGAGATCTCGTGCTCAGTACAATGGGGCGCGGCTTTTGGATTTTGGACAACATTACCAGCTTGCGGGATGCTGCTATGGTCAATTTTGGCAACGATCCCCATTTGTTTCAACCCGATAGCACTATTCGCTATCGCTATCCCAGGGTCCGGTCAGGTAACAGCTTTCCCGAATACCCCAGAACAGCCGTGTATATCGATTACTATTTACCTAAAGCTACCGAAGGACTGCAACTGGAGATTTTGGATACAAATGCGACACCGTTGGTCACAGTGCTAAGTGATAGTACGCTATTAAAATCTTCGGTAGAAGAGGAAGAAGATATGAATTTGAGTGCCACTTTTCGCTTTGTGAATACCAAATTGGAAGGGAAAAAAGGGCTCAATCGCTTTGCGTGGGATTTGAGAGAACAAGGCCCTTGGCATAAAGAGGAAAAAATTCGTTATACAAATGGCCCGCTGGTACCTCCCGGCCGCTACACTGCCCGACTTACCCTTGGGAAGCAAAGCATATCTCAAGAATTTGAGATAGTACCAGATCCACGGGTACAAGCGGCGGGTATCACCCCGGAAATCCTGCAAAAACAACATGAGATGCAACGCAAACTGACCAAATTGTTGTCCGAAGCCCGCCAATTGCAGGAGCGTTTGGACAAAGAATGCAAGGCACTGGAAGAAAAAGAAGATGAAGCAGATTCGGACAGATTGGAAATCCAACAAACTGCCCTACAACAATTAAAGAATGCGGAAGGTGCCTATCCCCAACAAATGTTGACTGCACAAATTTCCTACCTCTATTATATGGTCACCAGCGCCGATCAGGTCATTGGCCAGGATGTGTTGGAGCGGTATCAGGAGTTGGAGATGCTATTGGCGGCAATTAAAAACCAGGTGGAATAAGATGTTTTAAGGATATAAACCAGACCTTTTCCTTATTTGATGGAGACCATGGCTTAAAAAGTATTGCTCAAACCATATTGCTACGCATATAATTGTTTTTAAGCCGAATATGGGATTTGAGAGAGGAAAGAAAACGCTCTGATCCAGCAAATTATTGATAACTTTTAGTAATGGCTAAAGAATATCTATCAAGAAAAGGAATGCCTTTTTTCTATTCCAAATCAATTAATACTATAACCAATTCAGAGATTTGAATGGGCATTTTTGGTCGGTTTTATCGGTTTCTGTTTGGATATGATTTCTTCATCTCCTATTCTAGGAAAGATACTTCTAATTATGTACTGAATTTTGCCTCAGAACTTACCAAAAATGGGTATTCAAGCTATATTGATCAGTGGGGTTCAAGACCAGGTAAGACTTTACCGAAAGGTCTAAAACTAAAGCTTAAAAATAGCTCGGTAATGATTGTACTAGGTTCAGAATCAGCTTTGAATTCTGAAGCTGTGGAAGAAGAGCTAGACATTTTTCTTTCTACTAGCAGGACCATTATACCCGTAGACATCGATGGTTTGGAAAATGCAAGATGGTATCCAAAAATAGAAGGTATTGCTGTTTTCTATGAAAAACGGGATAATGCTATACTTGGCCAACCATCTAGTGAGCTTTTGGAGCGATGTGAAGGAAGTCTCCAATATACAAAGCAATCTAAACGCCTAAGGATTAGCTCTATAGCGGCATTAACAATAATATTAGTTGCGGTAGTTGTTAGTATAATATTGGGAGATTTGATTAGTGATCAAGGTAAAGAACTGGAATCTAACGAGAAGGCACTTTCTATATCCAGAAACGATTTGAAACAGACAAACGATTTACTTCAGACGAACCGGAATCAATTAACCATAATCGAAGCCCAAAAGCAAGAAGCTGAATGTAAGGCGGCCGAGGCTGAACAATGGGCCGAAGAGCAAACACGAATTGCGTTGAGTAATTTTCATTTGGCCCAGGCTGGAATTGTTATGGCAAATAATGGCTATTTTGGAGATACACAATTCGATTATTATGCATTAATGAGGTCTGGTTTACTTACTCTTTCATCTTTTAAGAACAATAGGTCAAGTGAAGCAAGGGGTAAACTACAGGAAATTATCTCACAGATCGGTGGAATCATATTTAGTAAAAAATTTGAGGGCAATATTGTTCAGGCTAAATACGATTTTTTTAGTAATAAGATTGCCTTACTAGAAGAAAAGGATCCATACTATCGAATAAAACTATATGATATTAAGAATGGCAACTATGACTATCAGACTGAGTTCAAATTCAAGAATGTTGGGGACATGGTCCTTAATTCAAGAAATGTCTGGATCGCTCACAATACGGATAAATGTAGTAGGGTTACCTCGCTTTTTACACTACCAGGAAGGGATACTATCTATGAAAATACATGCTATAACGCTCCTGCAAATTATAAGGTGGAACAGTTACGTAGACTGGATTCCAAAGTAGCCTGCGTTTTAAGAAAGTCAAATATTGCCTTCGAAAATCCCGATGACGGTAAGCTTGTAGTAATCCAGCAAAATGAGCACGGCAAATGCAATCACATTAATACTGACATAGGGAAAATTGATTATGGATTTCCGATTAGGTCTTATGCATTCAATAGAGACAATAATATGTTTGTCTCCTATAACGAAAGATGTTTGAGGGTTTTCGATATCACCCAAAATGGCATTATGAAAAGAGATAGTTTGATTCTCGAAAAAAAGATACGTCATTTGATGGGTATAGATCGTGATCATATTCTATTGATCCCAGAAGATTACTCTAGTATTGATATCAACGTTTATTCCTATTTGTCGGAATCCCCTTCGTATTCTTTTGGATCTTCTAGTTTAATGTGGCAAGCACATTTTGACATGGGGCATATATACTATTCAACTAATGGGATCCGGGAATACCAAATGGTGGGAAAACTAAACACTTATCCTAATTTTCAGGATAAAGATAGACTTACCGGGAGAATTCTGGTTAAAGGTCAAATACTAGACATCGACCAGGAATATCAACGAGTTACTGTTCTAGGGGTAGATGGCAATGTCATGATAGCAGACATGTCAAAATTGGAGAATGAATACTTGGATAAACTATCAGATGAGAATCTGATCCGGTTAGCAAATACACGGTTGATTGATATATTCAGTGAGAGCGAGAAGCAAAAACTCTTACTGGATTGAATTCGAATTATAATTCACAAGGATATTATTGCTCTAATCTTGTTTAGATATTCTGCACTGTTCTGTATTATGTGACTTTGACTTTGGCTTTGGATATGGCTAGGTGAAAAAGGCGCTGTGTTAAAGTGAAAAGAAAGGGAAATAAGTGTGGAATGGGCAATTCACTGCTTTAAGATTTTCCCAAAGCTTCCAGTTTTTCAAAAACAACAACTTTATACATAGCACTTACCGGGACTTCATTGTTTTCAATGGACAACTGGGTTCTGGTTGCTTTGGTCACCCTATCCAAATTGGCAATGTACGATTTATGGGTACGTTGGAAATTTTCAGACAATACCGCAGTAATATTGATTAGTGTTTCGGGAATCAGGTACATTCTGGAATCAGTAAAGATCTTCAAATAGTTTCCAAAGCTTTGAATGTACAGGATCGATTTAAACGGAATAGCAATGGGCAGGCCATCATGTTTTATCTGAAGTTCCTGACTTCCAGGATGCTTTTCAGAGGGTACTATTTTGGAAGCTGAGACTTTATGTACAGCCTTTAAAAAACGTTCCAGTTTTATGGGTTTTAATAAATAATCCACAACCCCGTAATTGTAACTTTCCAGGGCATACTCAGAATAGGCTGTAGTCAAAATAACTTTTGGGGGTAGTAGTAGCGAGCTCAAAATTTCCAGGCCATTGATTTCTGGCATTTCAATATCCAGAAAAATGAGGTCAACTTCATTTTGCCGGGCGAAATTGATAAATTCAATAGGGTTACCGGTACTCAATACGATGGTAAAGTTGTCAATCTTAGCGCAGTACTCTTCTATTACTTTACGCGCCAGTATTTCATCATCTATGATGCCGACCTTAATCATTGGCTTACAACTTTTAAATCTATGGTCAAATTTACCCGATACACCTTTTCGGTATCCTCAATCTGCAATTCATGCGATTTAGGATATAATAGGTTTAACCGTCTTTTCACATTTTCAAGCCCCATACCTTCTCGTTTCGATTCAGATACCGGATCAGGTTTTGAATTCACCACTGTAAAATAGAGGGAGGAATTTTTCATCCTGGCGGAAATATCAATACTACTTGTTTTATTGGTACTTTGTGCGCCATGCTTCACCGCATTTTCAACAAAGGGAATAAGCAACATGGGGGCTATTGTATGGTCCAATAGCGCTCCATCAATACCATATTCTATTTTGCAACGGTTACTGAGTCGCTTTTCTTCCAGCAGCAAATAATTCTCTATAAACTCCAGTTCTTCTTTTAGCAAAACGGTAGCTTTCTTTGCACTTTCTAATTGATACCGCATGAGTTCCGAGAGTTGCATAACCACAGTTGGTGTTTCCGGCGATTGCTGTCTGGAAAGCGAATAAATGCTATTTAAGGAATTAAACAAAAAATGAGGATTTACCTGCTCCTTAAGATAATTAAGTTCTAGTTCCTTTTGTAATTTCTCTTTTTCATCGCGTTCCCGTTGGATCATGATATTTCGTCTTAGTAGAAACGCAGCCATCCCGGTTCCGGTGGTATAAATAAGAAAGAAAAAGAACTTAGACACTACGGGCCATCCGCTTGCATAGCCTTTGTAATACGACGCTAGAAATATGCTTCCAAGAAGCAGGATCGCAAATACTACATAGCGCCGCTTATCTAAGAAAAAAGGAATAAGGATAAAATGATTTATCCAAATGATAACCATTATGATGACAGCATAATTGATCCCGTGCAGGTAAAAAGAATAATCGGAATCAAATCGGTCTTTAACGGCCCAAATACTCAATATTTCAAGGATGAGCACCAGTAAAAAAGCGCCGATATTTAGGAGTAGGGTATTCTTCAAAGATCTTTTGAACATAATTGCTCCAATTACAGGCTGTAAAGGTAGTATGTATACGTACGAGTTTGCATAATTTCTTACGAAGCCGGGATAGCAATGACGAAATGGTTTCATCACTTAATTATGAGGTTCATCCTATTAACAAGACCCCATACGAATTCCGCAATACTTTTATGCAACAGTTCACTATAAATGTCGAACTGCATGTGCCAAAGGGTAACGAAATACTACCATCTATCAGTCAAAAAAGAAGCTATATATGAGCGTTATGAAACTAGTACTACTGATCATTGTTATTGGGGTAAACATTGCTTTTACTCAGGAGAATACCATAAAAGAAAACACACAATCCTTGGGAGGTTCTGCCCTAAAATTACCTCATATACAGGTCATCCCAATAAAAGACACCAAGTCAGAACGAGACTATGAGCTTTACATAAAGTTGCCAAATAGCTATTCGGAGAATACCAATGTAGCCTATCCTGTCCTTTATTTTACCGATGCCGCATGGCACCTCGAAATACTTTCCGCTTCCACAGAATACATGCTAGAAGATGTCATTCTGGTGGGGATTTCCTGGCAAAAAGACATTAATAAAGACCTGAAAGATGAGGTCGGAGTGCATGTTAGTCGGTTCCGGGATTACAGTATACAAAAGTCAAACAAACCGGAAATTCAGACGAAGTATCAAATGGGGCAAGCCGATAATCACTTAGGGTTTATTCGCAACGATGTAATGAAATATGTAGATACTACGTATCGCACCGATCCAAACAGTCGTACGTATTTCGGTTATTCATTGGGCGGGGAATTTGGTGCTTATATATTGCTGACGCAACCCGATACGTTCAACAATTACATTCTTGGCAGTCCATCAATCAAAAACGAAGTTCCCTATCTATCTGAGCTAAATGCTAAACTTAATGCTGCCGGATCAATGAAAAACAACAGCTTAAATGCCAATGTGTTTGTTTCTTATGGCACTTTAGAAAAAGAGATGGCAGCACCCATCGAGAAATTTGTCGAGCTATTGAAGAGTAGGAGGGACAGGGGCTTGTCCTTACAAAGAGTGATAATTGAAGGCGACCATCAGACGGCCTTTCCCATGACAGCAGTGCGCAGTGTAGCGTGGTTATCATCGATAATGAGTCATATTGCCAATAGTACTACCGAGCTCTCTTTTTTTGAGCTTCCGCAAATCAATAAAGCATTTGTCAACCCAGCACCTGAAGCCGGAAAAGACAGTATCCCTGTAGGAAGGTTAGGGGTGGATGGTGGTAACAAAGCGATGATCCTTGAGCTGGCGCAGAACATCGCGAACGGTACGTTTCCATACTATGACAGCTTTCTTATTTACCATAAGGATAAGCTGCTATTTGAATCCTATTATTCGCGCGGTCGTATAAATCTGCCCCATCCGCAAGCGTCAGCGACCAAAGCTTACACCTGTTTGGCGCTTGGCCGAGCGATACAATTGGGGTATCTGTCTATGGACGATTTGGACAAGCCCTTGGTCAGTTTTCTCAAGGATTTGGACCCCTCAACATTTGTAGAAGGGGCCCAGAAAATCACGCTGGCGAAAGCCCTGACCATGCGTTCCGGCATCCGGATTGGTGAAGAAGATCGTAAAGCCATGGAGAACGACTCCATTCGGCTGATAGGGCAGGGGCAGGTGCAAACCTGGTTGGAATACAGTGCCCCGATTACTGAAGCCTCGCAAACTTTTAAATATCAAGGTGAT
Source organism: Croceivirga sp. (assembly GCA_028284665.1). Lineage (GTDB taxonomy): Bacteria > Bacteroidota > Bacteroidia > Flavobacteriales > Flavobacteriaceae > Croceivirga. Next base: position 51,337 of record JANQRG010000033.1, on the reverse strand, counting down.
CCGGACCTGGTAATGCAGGTGCTCGATGCCGTAGTACCGGGTTCGGCAAAGGACTTTATTAAAAACGAACTGCTCGACAAACTGGAGATTACCAATTACGAATGGCAAACCGCTCCTAGTGGTATTCCAGAAGCGGGTTGGCGAACCAGCATGACCTCCCGTGATATGGTAAAATGGGGTATGCTAGCCATGAACAAGGGGAAATGGAAAGGGGAACAGCTTATTCCCGAGGCCTATATCGACCAGGCTATCAGCAGAATAGTTCTGACCGGTGACGATGACGTTTTCGGTGGCGGAAAGGATGTTTCCCGGCAAGGGTACGGCTATTATTGGTGGAGCGCGGATTTAAAAGTTGGCGATACCACTTATTTCAGCAGTTCTGCCCAGGGGGGTGGCGGCCAGTATATTATCTTGATTGAGGAGTTGGATCTCATGGTTGTGGTGACCGCTCATGATAATGATAACCGTACCTTACAACTTATTGCCGAACACGTCTTGCCTGCTTTTATGCAATAACAACTTTACGGTAGATGGGGTACCATACCCGGATTGGGGCAATTCCCTCAATCAAAATGATTTTTACTCTGACGGAATTATCATTCCGACAGTATTTATAACTAAGATAGTTGTACTTCGCTGCATATTCTAAATACTAAAATATGCTTAAGAAATATCCTATCCTTAAATGGAGTTTGATTGGCCTAACCACCTTGATTTTACTGGTGTTTGGTTTTGGTTGGTGGTTTATGAGCCTAATCCCCAAGCAAGACGGGTTGGTTGACCTTACCCAGGTTCAGCCAAACGATTTACCCTACCTGACACAAAATGTTCCGGCAAACAGGGGTAGGGTATTGGCTGTAGTCACGAGTGAAGATACCATGGGCGAAAGTGGAAAAAGCACAGGGTACGAACTTACCGAATTAGCACGGGCGTACTATGTCTTTCAGGCCAACGGGTTTAGTGTAGACATTGCAAGCCCCAAAGGGGGTGAACCACAGGTGGTGATAGATGATGAAGATATGGGAAAGTTTGATTACGCCTTTTTGAACGATAGTATTGCGCAATTCAAGGCCAGGAATACTATCCCGGTAGAACAAATTATCCCTTCGGACTACCAAGCGGTCTTCTTTGTTGGCGGAAAGGGGGCCATGTTTGATTTTCCGGAGAACAAAGCCATACAGCATATTGTTCGGGAACTGTATCAATCCAACAAAACAATCGGTGCGGTATGCCATGGTCCCGCGGCCCTGGTCAATGTAACTTTAGACAACGGTTCACATTTGTTGAAAAACAAAACCGTCAGCGGTTTCACCAATGATGAGGAACTGTTGCTGATACCAAAGGCGAAGACCTTATTCCCATTTCTATTACAAGATGAATTAATAGCACAAGGCGCACAATTCAGTGAAGGCGCCATGTATTTGGAACATGTAAGCCGTGAGAAGAATTTAGTGACCGGTCAAAACCCCTGGTCAACCTGGAAAATGGCTGAGATGATGGTACAGGAATTAGGATACACCCCCAAATACAGGGTGCCGACGGCAGAAGAAAACGCCGTGAAAGTGCTGATACAATATGAAGCTGGAGGTTCACAAAAGGCAAAGGCATTAGTGGGACAACTGTATGCCGAAAAAGAACTCGAAATAGCACGTATACTTATTGCAAAACATAGCTTAATTGCTGCAATGCAAGGGGACATCGGTCGTTTTTTTGAGTTGGTAGGATTGACGTCGTACACTAAAAAAATGTCCGAAAGAGGATAATCGAAAAAGGATATACGCATAAAAACAGCGAATAGGTCCTTAGGATTTATGCGCTTTGTCCTGTTAAATAGTTTTATTTTCGATAAAATGTTGGTTTTTTGAAGGTTTTGGATATAGCATTGATTGTTCTAAGCAGCGCTGGATTGCTGCACGGGACGCTCTTTGCCTTTTATCTCATTTTCTTTAAGAAGAAAAGAAATCTGTCCAATCTGCTATTGGGACTGATGTTGATCTTTATGGCCTTTCGGATTGGAAAATCTGTACTGCTATATTTCGGGAAGGATCTGGAGCCCATTTTCATTTTTATCGGGCTAGCCTTTCTGCTGTTGATCGGACCGCTGCTACGCTGGTATGTCCTTTGCATGACTCACCCTGACTTTAAACTTCCCAAATCGTATGTATTGGAGTTACTTCCTTTTGTGCTGATTTTTAGCGCCAGCCTATTTGTAACCCGAGGCTGGTTTGAGAACAGCAAGTGGGTTATCGTTGTCTTTTCGAGTGGACTTCTTTTTATATATCTCCATTTGGCTTTTTATATTGGTTTGGCCTGGCATAGCTTTCGACAGGTAAAAAGAAGACATGTAAAGCAACAACGAACAAAATCCCAAAAGGCAGTGTTGCGTTGGTTACAGTTGTTGCTTGTGGGCTTTATTTTGATTTGGGGCACTTACGTTCTCAACATTCTGGACGATGCTGTTCCCTATATCATTGGACCTATGGTGTATTCCGTGGTCGTTTACTTTTTAAGCTATAAAGCGTTTCAACTCAGGGCAACTGATGTAGACGGTGGGGTGTTTAAGGAAAATAGCAATAACTATCTGTTTACACAGGTTTCTAATTTGGTCATAGGGGATAAACTATACCTTGAACCTGACCTTTCGTTGTCCAAGCTCAGTAAATTACTTGGTAAGAGCCCACAGCAAGTCTCCTTAGTGGTGAATGAATATGCCAAACGCAACTTTAACGACTACATTAACTTCCATCGCATTCAGGACTCCAAAAAACTATTGTCAAGTACCGAAAATGATAAGTATACTATTTCATCCATTGCCTTTGATGTAGGTTTCAGTAGTCTATCTTCATTTAATGGTGCTTTTAAAAAGTTTGAGGGGACAACACCATCTGCTTTCAGAAAAAAGAGAACCGTGCCAAAATGAGAAATACTGAATCAAGTAATGGCTAAGTGGTACGTAAACACACCTATATATCCTTGAACCTTTTTCTTAAAAGATGATCCCGTACGTATCATACGTCCCTAGGATGCACTCTGGAGCTTCAAACCAAAGCGGGGAGGAGGGAAGCATTATTGACTGCACGGTTAGCGGATAAAAAGTACTAACCACCAGGTTTTTCCGTTAATACCTATCCAAAACTTTTCCAAATGACCATTAACCCACGGCCCCTCAAAATCGTTTTTGTATACACCTTACTTTTCTTATTTTTTTCTTGCCAAAAAGATGATACCAACCCAGAGACCGTTGGCGCGCAATTGCTGCCGATTAAAATTGTTGGTGCTACTCCAATATCCGGAAACGGAGATTTAGTGATCACAGATGAAAGAGGGAGAACCCAAACGCATAGGGGCCTTTCATATGGAGAAACATTGGAGATCGAAACAGATTTAAGCGAAGAGGGTAGCTACACCTTTGAAGTAAAAGACCCAAATTTGGGAAGAATTAAACTGTACGCTACAAGGGAGGCCTTACAGCGATATACTCCGGAGGCTCCATTTACACTTCAGTTTGAGCACTATAAAAATGAAACAATAGCCACTTTTACTGTAACATCTGAAATAGGCCCGAACCTGCGTATTAGGAATATCGATTTGATAGTATATCAGGGGTATGCGTCCTTATACCATATTGATTGGGGCGATGGAACAGACGAAGTGGCTGAAGCTCCTGCCGAATATCGAAACGATGGCGATCCCGTCTCCCATCAATATGCTACTTCAGGAGAATACACCATAACCCTCCGCACCACAAATGGAGAAGAAGTGACCGGTCTGGAATTGCAATACACCGCGAATGGTAATGGGGATCGAATTCAAACACTTGAACTGGAAAACCTCTCCAATCTCACCTATTTGAGTTTAGGGGATAGTGATATGCTTTCTGTAGATACCCTTATCGAGCAATACCCGAACCTCACCGATTTAAGCCTGCGTTTTGGTTCCTTAAGTTCCATAGATGTATCCAAGAATCCAAAGTTGGAATTTTTAAATGTCACCGGCAATTACGACACGGAGATCACAGGATTATCAGCGCTTACCAATTTAAAAGGCTTAGGAATTACAGGCACTATTGAAAATTTAGACTTAGGGGTGTTCCCCGAATTGACCTCCTTAACCATTAGAGGGCATGATTTTACTACTCTTGACCTGGCTACAAACCCAAAACTCACCACCGTCACCTTACAACTGAACGGTTTGGAGCAAATTGATGTGAGTGCCAACTTGAAACTGAAGCATCTATCCATTACCAATAATACCCTAACGGAACTCAATATTTCCAATAATCCTGAGATCGTGTATTTGGATCTCTATGCCAATTATATTGAAGAACTGGACCTTGTCCAACAAACCCAACTGGAATTCTTAAATCTTTCCTCCGTGCATTTAAAGCAAGTGGCGGCCCCTGTAAGCTGGGATGCTATTACCCATATCGATTTGACCAACTCTCGTTTTCTAGATGAATCTGAATTATTGGATGCTGTTTTTCAAGGGCAGGACAACAATCCGAAAACCAAGGGGCAGATTATCTTCAATGAGCTTGCCGTGGTTTTAGACCGGCAAATTCCGCTATTGCACCAACTGGTCAACGACCATGATTGGACCATAAATGTACCCGACTAAATGCGATATTTTCTCTGAAAGAGATTTTTCAATACACGATTTTCTACGCATACTCCTTGATGTATTGGTGTAATGAAAAAAGTTTTTCAGACAAATGTATTGGAATACGCTTTTTACCAAAAGAGCGGGGAAGTGGAGGCGAAATGTATATGAAATGAAAACTATACCTCTAAAACCTCCTTTACACTATCTCTGTATTTTCTACCTATTGGAATAGAATTACCTTTTAGATTTACAATTTTTGACGAAAATGAGTTAATAAAATTCAAGGACACGATAAAAGAACGATGAACTCTTAAGAAGGTCTTTGCTGGCAATATTTCCTGCATGCTTGAAATGCTTTTATGACACATAATTTCGTCATCTATTGTATTTACCTTGATGTAATTTTTCAAGCTCTCTATATAAACGATATCTTTTAGTAATATCTTGTTTACCTGTGATTTAGAACGCAAGTAAATAAACTTGTCTTCTTTTTCCTCTAATAACACATGATTTTGCCGCTGCAAAAGGGTATTCTTCGCTCTGGAATTTTGCCATATTTTGATAAATGCGTAGCCTAGAGGAATAATTGCTGCTAAATTGACATCAATCACCGTATTCATTAACTCAGTTGCCGCAAAAAAAGATGTGCTCTGAAATGGTAAATAGTAATTCTGGATAAAATAGAAAATTATTGGGCGTTGAATAACAAAGCTTGTTGTTACAAGCAGCAAAGTATAATACAGAATGAATTTTAAATATTTTTCCTGAAGTAGTAATTTAGGGAACAAGTAAAACAGAGTTCCATACACAAGAACAAGCCTTGAGGGAAGGCTGAATAACTGTATCATAAAATTTCTTTCATAATCGTTATCGTAAGTTCCCCATATCAAGGTGAAAAATAACAGGAAGGCAATCCAATAGAGTATATGAACCTCTAACTTCAGGTTTAAATAATTCTTAGTATTCATTTGAAGTAATGCTTCCTTTTAAGCGGAAAAGGCTAGTGCTAATTTCTTAAATTTAGTGCTTTCGACAAGCCTGTTTCCACAAACAACATACTATTTTGTACAAAAAGCATTTGTCATTTTCTACAAATCACAAAACTAGTTGCCTCTTTTTCCTTCGCTGAGGTGTTTTCCATATCTACTCTTGTGCTTTCCGTACAGACCTTGATAATAGTCTTGTTATTGTAGTGTACTATTGGATAGTACTTGTAAAATTTAGTAAGTAATGAAAGCAACCCGATTTTTTCTACCCATACTACTTTTAGCCGTTAACTTTTTTAAGGGTAATGCCCAAGAGATAGAATTGAACCGTATTGAACCACCCAATTGGTGGACGGGTATGCAAGTGGAAAAACTTCAATTGCTGGTGTATGGGAAAAACATTTCTCATACCCAACCCGTGATACAGTATGAAGGGGTAACAATTAAATCGGTTACCCAGCCGGAAAACGAGAATTACTTGTTTGTTGATTTACTAATTTCTACATCGGCAAAGCCAGGGAAAATTAAAATAGCATTCATTAAAGAGGACAAAGAGGTTCATAATTACCTGTATGAGTTAAAGCCTAAAAGCAATCGAGAATTTAATGAGTTGAGCATCAATGGTGCCGATGTAATGTACCTTATTACACCCGATCGATTTGCCAACGGTGATACCGCTAATGATGCTACAGAGGACACGATCGAAAAACATGATCGTGACAACCCGGATGGAAGACATGGTGGGGATCTAAAGGGAATTATTGATCATTTTGAGTATATCAAAGATCTTGGTGTCACCACACTTTGGCTAAACCCTTTTTTGGAGAACGATCAGCCTAAATATTCATATCATGGCTATGGAATTTCAGATTTTTACAAAACCGATTCAAGACTTGGCACTAATGCTGATTTTCTTGCCTTAACACAGCTTTGTCACAAAAATGGTATGAAAATGATTATGGATCAGGTATTCAATCATTGTGGCTCCGGGCATTGGTGGATGAATGATTTGCCTTTTAATGATTGGTTAAATCAATGGGAAAGCTACACAAATTCAAGTTTTACGAACATCAGTATCTCTGATCCGTACAGCTCACAAAGCGATATAGATTTACATACCAAAGGCTGGTTTGATAAAAACTTACCTGACCTAAATCAGCAAAATCCTTTCATGGAAACGTATTTAATTCAAAACTCCATTTGGTGGATTGAATATGCTCAGTTGGATGGGATTAGAATGGACACTTATCCTTATCCCGATAAAGACGCCATGGCACACTGGGTACAACGGATATTTCAAGAATATCCCAACTTTTATATTGTGGCTGAGACCTCTGAATTGAATACCGCTTCCCTATCCTATTGGAATAGTGGGAAAAGAAATAAAGACGGTTATGAATCTCACGTAAATAGTGTAAGCGATTATCCACTGTACTACGCAACTTTAAAAGCATTTGGCGAACAAAATCAGGCGTATTGGCTTTATGAGTCTCTGGCATATGATTTTTTGTATGGAACACCTTTTAACAACAAAATCTTCAATGGAAATCACGATGTACAAAGACTGTACAATCATTTAAACGAAGACATTGATAAGATTAAACTTTCAATGGCTTTTGTACTCACTACAAGGGGAATTCCCCAGATATATTACGGTGATGAACTACTGTTTGATGGTCCCAAACCACCAGGAACCACGGATGGCGTATTACGAAAGGATTTTCCAGGAGGATGGGAAGGAGATGAACGAAACTTGTTTACCGCTAAAGACAGGACAGATGAAGAAAAAGAAGTTCATGATTATGTGCAGCGAATTTTAAAATGGAGGAAGACTGCGGAAGAAATTCATAAGGGAAAGCTCAAACATTATAAGCCCGGACCGAGCGGAAAAGAAACGATTTACGTTTACTTTAGGTACTTAGATGATCGGAGCACAATGGTTATTATTAATAACGGAAGTGATGATATCCCGAGTTTTTCATTATCCCATTACGGAGAATCCTTAGAGGGCTATTCACTGGGAACAGATATCATTTCAGGAAAAGTGTACCCTACGTTGAAAACAATAGCCTTAAAAGCCAATACGGCGTACATTATTGAATTAGAACACTAGGAATACAGTATGTATTTCTGGGGAGTTTCATAGAAGATGCTTCGCCGGCAGATGTATAGTACATGGAATTGATTTAAAGACAAAAAGTTCTTATTATTCTAAATCTATCGGCGTCCAAAAGCCTTTTTGATACTTTAAATCTTATAACTTATAAGAGGTTATTTTTGTTTCAGTCATTGCCGTATTATGATATAAAGTCTTATGTACACTTAGCTAAGACGCCATAAAGAAGGGAAGGTCGTTTAGACCTCATCTTTTTTGAATGGGATAATCGATGACGATCTAACTCAGGATTCTACGTTCAATTTTTCTATAAAATGTCCTTTTTGATAAAACCAAACGGAGCTTTCCAGATTCATGAGCTCCGATACATTCCAGAAAAGAGTGTAGCGTAAAAACGGTTGTGTAGATCCATAAGCAAATTCTCCGAAGTATAACAAGAAGAGTATGGGAGGCAAAAAGCATATGAAATGGTATAAAAACCTTAGACTTTCTGGGGTTTTTATGCAATATAGAATTAGTACTATTCTTTACATTAAGTAAACAAAGTTTTCATCTTGAAATTTTGTATTTTGTTAGCTCCTCCCCGAATGTTAATGAAATCCAGAAGCTATGGTTTCATTGGAAGCAGTTTAAGAATGTTCTTGAAAAAAACATTACCTAAAACAAGGTATTGAAACGTTTTTTGATAGAAAGTATTAAATCATTATATCTTGGTTTGCCCGAGATATAAAATAATCAGTCCAAAAAAGGACGAAAAGTTATGAGCTATTACAAAAAAGTTACTCTTCCCAACGGTGAGAGAGTACGGGTATTTGCCACCTATGGACTTGACCCTGTGCCTACCCAAAGACGAACCTTTCTGTTACATAGTACAAGCCGAAATGCAAGAGGAATTCTCCCGGAGGGACTTCTAGCCCATTGGGAACTTTATAAAAGGATTGTCGATGATCAATTTGGAGGCAATTTCTCCCAGGATAAACTTGCAGTAAAACGTATCCGTGAAAACCCGCGCATCTACCAATACTGTGGGGTGGTGGTACATCGATTCGGTCCCGTCCCAGTATTTCTTACTCCCGTGGAACAGGAGGTGGAAATCGATGGAGAAACGGTGATGGGCCGGTTGGTGCTGTATTACCAAAGGGAAAGACCTGATGATTTTCGACATCAAGACTCCCCCGACAACTATCCAGATAATGAAGCCTTCCTGTATACGTTAAGGGATTCACTTCCTCAATGTATGCAACGCTACCTTGAGGATGTCACAGGTATGATGGAACGCATACAGCGGAGAGGCAACATTCGTAAGTCTTTTAAATGGGCCAAGGAAGTGGAAGACGAGGTTGGGGCATCCATTCAAAGTAAACTTAAGGCGGTAGTTCCCTCTAACCTGACTGAGTCCAAAAAAAGTTATTGGAGGGTATATCTGAATAATAGGCTAGATCAGGAAGTCGAAGAGTATAATAAGAAAATTGATACTCAGATTATTGAGAACGAGAAAAAAAGAATCAGCAGGGACATCCAGGCAAAGAAAATAACAACCAATTCAAGGGAAAAGGCAAAGTTGTCCCAGGAAATCAAGCAATTGGAAAAGGAAATCCGTAGACTTGAAAGAAGGAAGCATCTTTTACCTGAGGAAGAAAGACGCTGTGAGGTTTACGAACAGCACCATGCTTATGCTTTTGCAACCCAATATGCTCGTAATCTCATTCTTTATTTTTTGAACGAGCTGTACAGGCAAATGGGCCTTGCAGAGCGTTCTGCCGAATATTATGATCGTTTCGAAACCATTAAAAAAGCCTATAACGAAAGCCTGGGGTTCAATGCGGCCCAACAGGCCATGGATAGTCTTTCAGATTTGAAGTGTTTGGCAGATATTAGGGAACTCTATGAACAGGGGGACTATAGGGATCTCTACGATCTTGAGGCAAGCAGTATCTGGGTAGCCCGGCTAAAAGCGTTTGCCAAGTTCCTGATCCTGATGAAGGAAAACCAGGTACCGGCCGAAAAGGGAAGGATCTTCATATCCTACCGTAACGGCGTACGCTCCTCCCAAATCTTATTGGAACAGATTAAAAACTTTTACGCGGAACATTATGGGGAGCAGTTGACAACATTGGCAATGACAAGTACTGGCTATGAGGATTATACCCTTACCGACAGTATCTGCAAAATGATATGGCAGGCCGACCGTACCTTCTGCATCATCACCAAAGAACGGGAGGGTCACCCGAACGGTAGTTCCGATTTCGGATGGATTTTAAGGGAAGCTGATCATACCCTGGGAATGTCAAAACCCGTTATGTACCTACGTGAAAACGGTTTTGATAAGGGAGGTTTTGAAAGGGAGCTTGCTAGTGAAGGCCCAGGTTTTTTCCATAGAAATGAAAAGAAAGATGCGAAGCGAATGGAACAGCTTGCAAAAGATTATCGAGATTTTAAACAACTAGACTTTTCCGTAAACCCAAAGGCACAAAACCCCTATGACTGGAGACATCTTGCAGCTGAAATACAGGAAAGGCTGCATTTAGAGGCTCAAAAAGCAATTAGACAGCGCCATGACCGAATGGTACTGGGTCTCTTATCACAGATGTCGGAAAAAACCGTTGTTATGCTGAAATTAATGGATATGTACAGGGATACCACTAGTTATTACAATAAAAAGGAATGGGTGGACAGAACCTACCGTCAGGGGATGGGCGACGATTTCAACAAATCAGGCCTTAGGAAGGTTTTCGAGAACGCTTGGGCTAATGTCAACGAACGCCAACTCTACCTTGGAGGGAAGAGATTAACGGTCATCGAGAGTGAAGGAAAGGGTAGGGGCAAGACTTACCGATACAACCTACACGGCATCCTTAGGCTATTACAACCCGAATTGGAGGATGAAAGGCTGGTACAATGGGCGGGAGATATTTTGAATAGGACCTTGCCAGACAAGTATCAAAGATTTTTTAAGACTGATGTCGAAAAAAAGTCTTGAAGTTTCAAACAGTGAATTCTTAAGGTGTAAGCAATTTAATTACTTACCCATTTTACTTTAAAATAATCTTTGACCTGATCGTATTCAAAAGTGAGTACGGACAATTTTTTATATTTTGATTCCCTGGGAGTGATTTTTTTCTTTTTTATCAGTACCCTTATTTGGCTACTTTTTAACCCCCCACAAGCACATAAACTATGAAAAGATACCACTTCGCTCATATTCTTATATCCCTTAAATTAAGCTAAAGGTTGCAAAAATAGTTATTTTCCGGAACAACAAAAAAGAACGCTCTAAGTGACCACATTTAAGAAGAAATTAAGTTAAACTTGTTAGTAAAATGTATTTATTAAGGCTATTTCAATCGACGACAAGACGAAACACGAGGTTTATTGGTAAGGCTTTATTCCACATTCCCTTTTCATAATCTTTACGGTTATAGCATTATAACTTGACTATGCCAATACGCATAGCTAAACTGTCCAAAACCATTACGGATCAAAGTGTTTTCAACTAGTACCCTTTACCATGCTGGTTCACGATTTGAACATTTGTTTTTTATGAAAGCAATATGATGGCTGTTGTCCTAGGCATGCCAGACCATTTGCACCACCACATGAACGACCAGATTGATCAACAGGTGCAAAAGCATCAACTCGTATAGGTTTTTCGCAACACCATAAAAAGGCCGAAAGCCAGCACTATAACGGTGAGGGCGTAGGTCATGGGAATTTGCCACATATGGTAAAAGCTGAACAAGAGGGAATGTAACCACTAGTTGTGTTTTCCCAAAGTAACAACTACAGTTTTTTGTTGATCAGTTCGGCGTTTTTCATCCATGAAGAAAAGGTGATTTTATGTACGTATTGAAAAGAAAATCATACATTACAGTTTACAGGGTTTATTAGTAGCGAAGTTGTCCTTTTATACGACCATGTGATCCTAGGCCTTTTGATTTGAAGTGCTTTTATCAACTTGAGAAAAGTTTGCCCAAGGAAAAGGACTGGAATTAACCTTCTCTTTAAATAGGAAATTTCTTATTCCTTTAGCTAGTGCTTATACTTTGACAACCTTAAAATCAACCTTATGAAAGAAATAAGAAGAATACTGCTAGCTAGTATTATAGCTTTAGCAATGTCATGTGAAAAAAATGGAAATGACGAAAATCTTACTGGTACCTTAAATACCGTAGTACCCACCCAAAATAAAATTTCGCTAGAACACCTACCGAAAGATATCAAATCTTTTATGACTACAAATTTTAAGGCTTTAAAGGAGGGTGGTCAATCCGGGAAGAGCGAGGATAATTTTGGTGAACCAGCCGGTGACGTAATCGAGGAAGTTTTTGAAAATGGCTTTTCATCCTATACTATTGATTTGGAGAACACAGCCCCTGGCCTTTACTATGACAACGTAGTCATCTCAGAGGAAGAAAGCGGTGATTTAGCACAAAAAATAGTACGCTATACCCTGAGTATAGAATGGTTCGTTGAGTCCTTTGATACAGAAAGAAAATATGAAAACTATACAGGTGGTCTTGAAGTTTTTGATGCAGCCGGAAGCAAAATAATGGAGGCAAGTTTTGTCAATGGAGTTGCAAATACGAAAGACGATGACACTACTACTGGTAAAACATGCTCCGTAAAAAAGATTACCCATTATTATGGCTGTGTTGCCACTTGTTGGTTAGAAAGTGTAAGTATAGATATTACTTGTAATGGCGCAAACGGTTCTAATGGTAGTGGGTCCGCTGGCACTTCTGACACGACAGTAACAAACGATCCCAACAATGTGGGAAGTGGTGGTTCAGGAGGGGGCTTTGGAGGAAGTTCCGGCGGAGGTTCAAGGGGAGATGGCCCTATAAAAACCTCGCCACATTCCTTTGTCGTCGTTCCCCCGCCAAGTTGTACTAGCTTTCAATTTTATCAAAAACCATCTAATAACACTCAAACCGCTGCAGTAACGGGTGTAACAATGAACATAGTTGCTATTGACCCTGTTACGAAAAGATACATAGCAGTACCCATTACTTTTACTCAGCCAATATATTTTACAATTTCAAGATTCCATTCAGTAGAAGGGAATCTTACCAGTGGGCTTGGACAAAATTTGGCAGCAAGGGCATTATATGTTGCGCATTCCCGAGCAAAGGCCTATTTTAAAGCAACACAAGCTTCTGTTAGTCAGGTAAGAGCTAAAACCTGGGAATATATTTGAGACGAATTTAGAAACGGGTCGTACATGACCGGAGGAACCGCGAGTTTTATCCCTCCTTCGGGCGGGTTCTCCGGAAGCCCTACCTTGTATCGAACAACTACATTTTTTTTAGATGACTGTGAATAACTCAGAACAAAATATGCAGACAAAGCTTCTAAACGTTTTCTTTGATAGTGTAGCTCACCAATATTATCCTGCCGGACTTCATGAATCCGATGAACAATATCAAAAGACCGGAGAACATCAAAACTTCTTAAGGCTACATTCAAGATTTGAAAAAATTAAGATTTTGGCAGAGCCATTTTTTAAAGGGATCGAGAATGAATTTGGAGACTATCCTGCAGTACACAACGGGAGCACTACACACTACCCTGTGTACGAACTGGAATTTTACCTTGGGGTAAAAGGGACTGTTAAGGAGTTTTTGTCTGTTTATATAAGCTTTATGATTCCATTTTATCACTTGGCCTACTTAACTTTTAACACGGAATCAGCAAGGATTCTGGATGAACAAAACAGGTACCACAAAACCGAGGCAAAGCTATCACAACTGTTAAAAGACCAACTTGGGTATGAAAAATTTCCTCAAGAACTAATAAAGCAACCCGTACCGGGATTAGTGGTTTGGGAGAATTTCAATTATTTGAATGCATTTTTCACCGATTTTTATAGGATTACCCATCAACAATAAACCCCATGGTCAATAAAAGAACAATACTAATTTATTCGTGCATCGCCGCTTTACTTATGGGCGTTTGGGTATTTTCGGGAAACAGAGACGTTTCAATATATATCGAAGACACCATTTATTTTATGAACTATTCAACGATAGCCCAGTTTCTCCTCATTCTGTTGGTGCTGTCGATATTTGTTAGGATTGCTTTCAGGAAATTCTTCCCGAAGAAGCGTTCTTAATATTCATTAGAAGAATACCAAAGGCATGTAAACCGGTAGGCAGGTGTGTGGAATAACAGAATCATCAGGAATGCTCATATTTTCATCTTTCTTAAATTCGAATTCCTATTATTTACATTATTTTACGTCTTGAAGAAAGACATTCATTCGTAATGCTTAAAACATTTCAGATAATAGCTTTATTACAAGGTATTTTCTTGTTATTCATTCTTTTCAAAAGGAAAAAAGAGTATAAGAAAATCAACTTATGGCTTTTGTCAGGTTGTATTTTATCTGTTATGCTATATGCCGTTGGTGATGATAACTATAACCTATTAGTTGAAGATGCGGATTGGTTCCTATTTCACGACACACTAATTATCACTTTCTTCTTTTTGTTTGTTCGTTATTATAAGTCTGGCAAAGAAAAACTCATCAAGATCGACCTCTTGTTTTTCCTTCCTTACCTGTGTATTATAGTTTTCCAAGCCCTGGAAAAGACGTATATCATTGAAGAAAATTATGTTTTTAGAATTGCCCATGAGATTGTTGAGTTGATTTTTCTTGGAATGCTTGTCTACACCGTTTACGATATTGTAAAAAACAAAAAGGAAAAATGGTTATTGGTATTTATCCTACCCCTAACCATTATCTTTTTAGTTGACGAATTGACCTACATAGTAACAAATTCGAATGAAGCTCCATATTTATTGGATAGCTATGGAATTATTCTGGCTATAATCTTCCTGTTTTATTTAGTCTTGTACAAACTCATTTTTGCTCCAAAAGACGTACTTCCGAAATCAGATAGCTCAAAATATAAGACGTCTTCTTTGAACTCAAAAAATATTGATTCCAATAAATCTGAATTATTGCGTTTGATGAACGAGGAAAAACTATTCACGAACAATAATCTTACGGTGAACGATGTCGCCAAAAGAATGAATATTCCAAGGCAGCATTTGTCCGAAATTCTAAACGTACACTTAAAGACGGGATTCCAGGACTTTTTAAATCAATACCGCGTTGAAGAATTTGTAGAATGCCTTAAGAGTGACCGATACCAAAATTATACCATCATGGGCATAGCGCAAGAGGTTGGGTTTAGCTCAAAATCATCCTTCAATACCACCTTTAAAAAGTTAAAGGGAATGACGCCAAGTCAGTACAAGAAATTGTTGGTTTAGGTGTTTTAGTTTTGTTGGAAAATCCTCTTCGTTCTTCTATAACCTTCTTTAAAAGTTCAAAATACGCATTCTGAACCTTTTAAAGCACACTTGCAACTTTTATTTAAACCATTGAATATCAGCATTTAAATTTCTTTTTTGATCAGAAGTGTTCAACAAACGCATTCTGAACCTACTTCATTTTCACGCTAAACATGACCCGCCTAGATTTGACTTGAATTTCAAATTTTGAATTCCTTTTTAATGGAAAAAATCAAGTCATACATTACCCCAATACATCTGTTGGTTGGCAATCTGATTTTACTCTTTCTTTTTGTTCATATTGGTTGCGCCAACGATGAGGACGATAACCTATTTGGATCTGTAAATGTCCTCTCAGAGGGTATTTCCCCACTTCCGGAATATATACCAATTCCGGAAACCAATGAATTGACTGCTGAAAAAATAAGCTTAGGAAAACAACTGTTTTGGGATCCAATTTTGTCAGGTAACAAAGATATTACCTGTGCTACATGTCATCATCCTGAAAAAGGGTACGCAGACGCTCTTGACGTATCAATTGGTGTAGGAGGTTCGGGATTGGGAGAACAACGGAATGGGACTGTTCTTGCGAATCGAAATGCGCAAACCGTTGTTAATTCTGCATTTAATGGTATCACCAGGAATGGCGAGGTAAACCCGATTGCGGCACCCATGTTTTGGGATAATCGAGCATTAAGTTTGGAGGAACAGTCTTTATTGCCATTACTTTCAAAAGAAGAAATGCGTGGTCTCAATATACCGGAAAACGAACTTTACCAAAGTATTATAGACCGTCTTGAGGTTATTCCGGAATACAAGAAAGCGTTTTTAAATGCCTTCGGGACTGATGAGATAACCACGGACAGAATAGCCAGGGCCATTGCCTCTTTTGAACGCAGCTTGGTGGCGCCAAACAGTCCTTTTGATAGCTATATGCGTGGTGAGTTGACGGCAATGACACAACAGCAGATAAATGGGATGAACGCTTTTGTGAATGTGGGTTGTGCAGAATGCCACAGCGGTCCAATGTTTTCCGATTATCAACTTCATGCTTTGGGTATACCTGATAACCCTAAGTTATCTGAAACGGATGCTGGCACAGGTACCTATGCTTTTAGAACGCCTACCTTACGAAACCTATCCTTCACACCCCCTTATATGCACAATGGAATGCATACATCACTTGAAGAAGTCATGAATTTCTACGAGGAGATTTCAGAAGGTGATGATGACATCATTAATGCCAACCTAACTGTGAACGATATTGATCCGTTGGTCAGGGAGCTGCATATGGAGGATGATGTGAGCGATGCCATAATTGCTTTTTTGGAAGCACTGAACGACCCAAATTTTGATAAAACTGTTCCAAGTTCTGTGCCCAGTGGTTTGCCTGTAGGGGGAAACATCCACAACTAAACCAGTTTGATGAAGAAAACAATAATCGTAATAATTGTGTTGTGGTTTTCTGCGGTCAGGGCGCAGCAGACATTTACAAGTAATGCATTGTTTCACAAAAACACAGGTGATGCTTTGTTAGTTGCCTTACCTGCTTTGGCATTGGGCTCCACGTTTATTTGGCAAGACGGTCAAAAGGGCACCTATCAGTTTTCAAAAGCCCTAGCCAGCACTATTACACTTTCCTATGGACTCAAATTTGGGATAAACAAAGAGCGCCCCAATGGTGAAAACAACTTCAGTTTTCCATCAGCACATACTTCTGTCGCATTTGCCAGTGCTGCCTTTCTACAAAAACGCTATGGATGGGAATATGGAATTCCAGCATATGCCCTGGCCGGATATGTAGGCTATACCAGAATAAAAGCGAACAAACACGACGGTTGGGACGTTGTTGCCGGAGCGGCAATAGGGACCGGCATAAGCTATCTATTTACCAAACCCTACAAAAGAAATCGAAAACTGGAGATTTCTTCAGGCTTTATGGAAAATACACCCACGTTTGGTTTTACCTATCGATTTTAAAAGGTGGAAAGGAAATCAATTGCTTTAAAATTCAATGAATATGGATACCTTCTTCGAATTAGTAATAGTAATACCAACCTATAATGAAGCAAAGCGACTTTCGCTAAAAAAGTACTTCAACTTTTTAAAAACGTATAAAGATGTTATGCTATGCTTCGTGAATGATGGCTCCACGGATAATACCAAATCTTTATTACAGGATATAGAATTATCGGCCAGTGAGAATGTGAAAATTGTAGAACATGCGAAGAACAGGGGTAAGGCCGCGGCAGTACTTTCCGGATTTCTTTATGGCCATAACAATATTTTACACAAAAAAATAGCCTATCTAGATGCGGATTTATCAACTTCTTTGGAGGAGTGTTATGCATTAAGTCAACATATAAATGAACGAACAAAATTTGTTTTTGGCTCCCGCATCAGGAAGTTGGACAGTTGTATCAGAAGAAAACCCCATCGATTTTATATAGGTAGGGCCGTTGCCACATTGATTTCAAGACAACTTAATTTATACGTCTACGATACACAATGTGGCTGTAAGATATTTTCCAGTCAATTAGCCCAAACTGTAATGACAGAAAAGTTTGTTTCTACCTGGTTGTTTGATGTCGAAATCTTTCACCGTATTCAAAATGTCTATGGAAAGCATCGACTTATTCGTCTTTCAAAAGAAGTTCCATTACAGTCCTGGATAGACAAAAATCAATCAAAAGTAAGCTTTACGTATGGCCTTAGAATGTGTTTTGAGTTATTACTGATTTGGAGAAAATATCGCCGTACCTCCATTGACGAATCTCAAAGAGCTTTACGTGAAGCTGTTGCCTAAACAATATCAAGGTAACAGTGTAGGTATCCTGGTCCTGCTTTTGCTCGCAATTCGCTTAATGGTGAATGGCATGTTGCCGTTAATGGATAAGACAGAAGCTCGTTATGCTGAAATAGCACGAATAATGGCAGAAACCGATGATTGGGTTATGCCTCAAATTGATTATGGTGTCCCGTTTTGGGCCAAACCTCCCTTGTCAACATGGTTGTCCGCATTTAGTTTTAAACTGTTTGGAGTAAATGAGTTCACGGCCAGATTGCCTTACTTTTTACTATCGTTGCTTATTGCAATTATGCTCGGCAAATATGCCAACCGCGATGAACGCTCCTTTTGGTTGCCTGCATTGATCGTTTTTACTCTACCTCAGTTCTTCTTACATGCCGGAGTTGTATCTACGGACACAGCGTTAGCATTTTCTGTAACGGTTGTGATGCTCTCGTTTTGGGAAACCGTTTCGGGGAACAAGTATTGGTACTGGAAATACTTGTTTTTTGTTGGAATAAGCATTGGATTGCTGGCCAAAGGGCCAATCCTAGTAATACTTACATTTCCGCCGCTTTTCGTCTGGGTTTGGATAAACGGGTATTTCAAAAGAGTAAGGTTGGTATTTCCCTGGTTTTTGGGCATTGGTATCGTAACAATAATGGCATTTCCTTGGTATTATTTTGCCGAAAAACAATCGCCGGGATTCATTGACTATTTTATAGTTGGGGAACACTTTAAGCGTTTTTTGGATACTACCTGGAGGGGTGATAAATACGGGTTTCCCAAGTCGCAGCCCTTTGGGATGATATGGGTATTCCTGTTTTTGTTTGCGTTACCCTGGATCCAAATGGTTATAGTGAAAATGATCAAAAACTGGGCAATCGTAAAAAGCAATCCATGGTTAACATTCTTGGTATTATGGTTGGTATGGACACCGTTGTTCTTTACCCTTTCAAAAAGTCTGATACATCCTTATATACTGCCGGTAATGGTGCCTTTGACTTTACTAGTAGTGTTTTGGTGGAAAGACCTAAAATATAAACGAAGCGCGCTCACTTTTGCCATTACCATTATCGTCTTAGCTTTCGGTGCTTTTGGCTATTTCAAAATTTCCAACAAGTTAAAGTTCTATGGAAATACCGATAAATATCTTTTAGAAAGAACACATGGCGTACCAAGGATATTCCACTTCGGAAATAAGAGCTATTCGGGACAATTCTATTCAAAAGGAAAATTGAAAGCCATTCGATTAAGCGAATTAAAAGCGCATGTCAATAACAAAGAAGTTTTTATGATCCTTATTAAAGATAGAGACAGGTCCAAAATTCCCGAAACCCTTATGAAACAGCTGGATTCTGTTGAGGGGAATAAGCATAAAACGCTTTTTCGTTTTTCGGGAAATACTACCGAATCATCAAATGGTGCAATCGATGAATACCAATGATAACAAATATTGAATAAACACTTTTTTCACTACCCGACTTGTTCTCTGAAGCTGGAACAGCGAAAGAGAAGGGGAGGGTAGCCTGCCTGCATGCCAAAGGCATCTAAACCGGTAGGCAGGTGTGTGGAATGGTAATATAATCTCGTTTTCAAATATTCTCTTTTAATTTTTTAATGTGGAAATCCAGGCATTTGCAACTTCTACTATTTTTTTTAGTCTTTAGATTAGGTTTAAATAGTCTTTCTAAAAAATTATGCCTACACCCTATTTAATGGATAAAGGAATCTATAGCGGTGCCGTGACAGGTAGAAGCAAAACTGATAATGTTATAGTTAGTAAAACGCAATATGATATTGGACAAGATGAGGCTGGACTACATTATCATGAAAACCCCCATATATCCTTTGTGTTCCAAGGAAAGGATGTTGAAAAAAGGAATAATATTTCCTACGGACGAAAAGCTGGTGATATTTTTTTTTACGAAGCTGGTGAAGCGCATCAAACAGTATTTAGAACCCAATCTTCACAAAATCTCAATATTGAACTCGAAAATGATTTTTTTATTGAAAATGGAATTACTACCCAACAATTAGCCCAAGCAATAGCCAATAATATGGATGCAAAATTTTTGGCTCTAAATATATTGAAAGAGCTAGATCAACAAGATGAGAATACCGCTACAACTATTCATTTACTACTACTTGAACTAATAGCTAATTGTAAAATGGATTCAGGATCGGTGTCACCAAAATGGATAGAAAACTTATCGGATTTGTTAAATGATAGATGGGATGAACAGATTACGTTAAAAGAGCTTTCAGTAAATGTAGGCGTACATCCAGTGACTATTTCAAAATGTTTTAGGAGATACTTTCACACTACGTACGGAGCGTATATGCGAAAACTTAAAATAAACAAAAGCATTCCACTCATCAAACATACGAATGCATCTTTGACCGAAATTGCTTTTCAATGTGGCTTTACAGATCAAAGCCATTTTATAAAAAACTTTAAATCATTTACGGGATTCCTACCAAAAGACTTTCGGAAACTCTGAAATTGAAGGCTAATCTGATACAATTTTCATTTTTTTATTCCAAATACTTTTGACTTCATACTGTTGGCAATTACTATCCAAAGAGCAACTGCATGTTCCTTTTTAGGAAATTGAACCTGTATTCGTATTTGATACTGACTTAAAAATACACACTTATGAAATTAAACTTCAGCACCTTTATCCTTTGTTTATGTTTCCAAACCATAGCTAATGCACAGACAATTAAGGGTGACTTTATTGATAACACTACATTTCCTGTGGGACGGATAGGCGTTACCGTGCAACATATTATTAGCACAATAAATGCCAATGACAAAAAAACCATCAAGGAGTTTATAGAAAATTCGTTTGCTGAGGATTTTCAAAATATGGTGCCAATGGAAATGCATCAAGGACATTTCTTAAACTACTATCGTCAAACAGGAGGCGTTACCTTTTATAGTATCAGAACGTATGGGGATGACGAACAGCAAGGGACAGTTCTTATTGTAAAAGACAGGAACTACGATTCTTGGAGAAAAATAAGATTTTCTTTCGTTGACAAATCTGGGTTACTGCTTCAAGGAATTGGCTTTTCTCCAGCTGAAATCCCTATAGACATACTTGAAACAAAGATATCCTCCAGTGAATTGGTTGCCAAAACCAGGAAAACAGTTGAGAAATTATCCAATCTAGATCTTTTTTCGGGAAGCATATTGATTGCCAAAGGGAGTGATATTTTATACCAAGATGCAAAGGGAGAAGCCTCTAAACGATTTCATGTAAAGAATAATTTGGAGACAAAATTCAATCTTGGGTCGATGAACAAAATGTTTACCTCCGTTGCGATTTTGCAGCTTGTAGAACGAAATTTGATAGCTTTAGAAGACCCCGTCAGTAAATATGTAGATGAAACCTGGCTTCCTACTGAAATAACTTCAAAAATTAATATTCATCACTTGCTTTCTCATACAAGTGGTTTAGGCAGCTATTTTAATGAAGATTTTTGGAATGGTTCAAGAGCTTTATTTAGAAACATAAACGATTTTAAACCACTTGTTAAAGAAGATTCCCTCGCTTTTGAGCCGGGAGAAGAGTATCGTTATAGTAATACCGGGATGCTATTGTTAGGTGTAATAATTCAAGAGGCAACAAAGCAGGATTATTTTGAGTACGTTGCGTCCAATATTTTTAGACCAACGCATATGTTCAATACGAACTCATATGAAATGGATCAACCTGTAGAAAATTTAGCTATTGGATACGAACCCGCCGACAACGCATACGGATGGATAAATAATTTGTATAAGCATGTCATAAAGGGAGGGCCCGCTGGGGGCGGTTTCTCAACGGTTGGGGACTTACATAAGTTTGCAGTTGCTTTGGTCAATGAGAAGTTAGTTTCAAAAAAATTGTTGGATATGCTTTGGACCGATCATTCAAATGAAGGCTATGGATATGGTTTTGAAATAAATCAATCAGCTAGTGGTAAAGTGGTCGGGCATAGTGGAGGGTTTCCAGGTCTTAACGCTAACTTGGATATTTTTCTCGATAACGGTTATGTAGTAGTGGTGATGTCCAATTATGACGGGGCTGCTAGTCCTTTGGCAAAAAATGTCTATCATTTAATCAATCGACTTTCGAAATGAGCCAGGACAACAAAGTTTCCATGACTCATTTTCCATAAAGTTTTAAGAATCAGCGACTTCCTTTCCTTTTATTTCCTAATGAAACTTTATAGTCATCTAGGGTGCCTCGTATCGTTAGATTGAGAAACCTGGTCTTTCTGTCGGGGTCTACCTCTACGATTTCATCTACCTGCTCTTGATCAACAACGGAGTCCTTTTTATTTCCAAACAGTTTTTGCCAGGCGGCCTTTCTTACTGTTTTCCACGGTATGCGTAAATAATAGTCAATGTTTTGGCCACTATCGTGCGTTCCTGACAATTCTATATGACCTAGGGTTGATTCGATGGTCATTGTGGGAATATGGATTCTTCCCTTATCAATAGCCAAGTTGTTTTGCAGGGTGTCAAACCGTACGTTTCGCAGGTTTTTATCTCCCATATAATCCGAAAGTGCCAAAATGGGGTCATAATTCTTTAGTTTTCCGTTCAACACTTTTACTTCCATTTCAATAGTAGATTGATCCAAATCTGGTACCATATCTGGATAGACCCTGATCTTACCGCTAATTCTGGAGGTGAGTTTTCCCTGTAAATTTTCTGAAACCAGGTGGTCTTGCCCAAAATTTTCAAATTTGAACAGTAATTTTTCCAAATCGACATTGGTCATCACCAAATCAGGTTGCATATAAATATGTTTTGGGTCACTGCCGTTAAAATATCCGTTTAAACGGATGTTTCCCCCGGCAGCATTCATAATCAAGGTATCTATATAGATATAGTGATTGGGTGTGGTTCTCAAATCCGCCTTGATATTCTGAAGGTCCAGCCTATGGTAAATGAAGTGCGCTATATCTGCTTTAAATCGCATATCGGTAAATGGCAATTCATATATATTGAAGGCTTCTGCGTGTGCTGCAACATCTTCGATAGTGGAACTATCGGCAGATGTGGATTCTGGCGGACTTAGGTCAAAATTGAATAGGGCATCGTAATCAACATAATTGGCGCGTAATTGCAGGTAATTATCCCGTTTTTTTATCGTCTGATCTTCCCCCAAATAGTAATTCAAATCCACATCAAAATTGGTCGATCCAATTTCGCCATGAAAGTCATTGATCACAATATGCTCGTCTTCGTAATGAATGTTGCCCTTAAAGTCTTGAAAGCGTTGCGGATGTAGCTCCATCTTTGTGTCAAGCTTGTCCAGGGCAAGATCAATGGAATGCAGCGAAGAATCGCGGTAATGCATCCTAGAGGTAAAATGCAGGGTTAAATCGTCAAAAACTTCATGTCGGTACTCTTCCGGGACGTAATTTTCTCCCCTGTACGAGAAGACGTCTTCGAGTCGTAACTTTTTTGAGCTAAGATTGACATCCAACGCTACATCCCCATTACGTTCAGGCCGCATCCAAAAGGGATACTCATGTACCACCCCATCCAAATGAAAATCACTGTCGTCAATAAAGCCAGTGAAATCCACTAGTTGAATGTCCCTGTCATCAATCAATACATCGGCATGAAAATCATGCAAATGATGCGGATAGTGGGTTAACTCGGCATACAGGCTATCTATAAAAAATTCCCCTTTCGGCAAATATTCTGATTCGGTAAAGTCTTTGGCCGAGGCAACAAACGAAAGGCCAAGGCTGAGATTTTCTACCTGTTCGTCAAAACCGGTTTGAGTTGAATCCTGCACCGAAAACCCTGTTAATGCGGCAATATCCAAGGAATTGGAAGTAATATCCAGATGGGCTTCCACAGGGGTGTCTGTATGATGTACAATAGACGGTAGGTCTGACAGAAAACCACTTATGGATACATCTGAATCGCCCATTAATAGATCAAATCGTTTCAGGGTAGCCGCTTTGCCATTCAAGACCAGATCCACATTTAGAGCGTCTAGGGGAACAGGAAGGTCTTCGGCTTCCAGGTGCAAATTCTCTACTTTCAACGCCGCGTAGTAGGCCTGGTTTAGTTTTTGCAAGGCCATTTGGGGCTGATCGATATCAACGATGTCATGAAAATTCATTTGTAGAGCAATATTCCCCGAGGCGTTTTGTACGTGTCGCAGCTCAAAAAAGTCTGTAATGAAGTCTAGATTGAAGTTGGCATCAATTTGCATATCAACTTCCGGTGATTCAAAATTCTTAACAAAGAGCGCGCCTTTAAACTCACCTTTTTCCAAGGAGGCCGTCATATTGGTCAGCGAAAATTCCATGGTGCTGGCATCTCTATTCTCTCCATTGGTAAAATGCCCCCGAAACCCCATATTGTCTATTTTTTTGGCACGGGCCGTATTCTCTAAAAAAGCCTTTCCGGCTCCAAATTCGGCATTGATCGCAGGCCGGTTCCCTTTATTTGCGGGACCTTTGATCGTGGCATTGAAATAGATCTCTCCAGCATTTTTGTATTTCTCCAAAAAGGGAATCACATCCGCTGGAGCAAAAGCGATGAGCATATCAAAATTGGGCTTGGCACCTTTTATAGCCAGGTCAAGGTCCACATCGTTCTTGATATCGATAGCTCCCTCAAGCTCAAAATCACCGTTCTCCATGACAATACCAGAGGGTGCTATATCCAATATACCTGTGGATTCATTGAATATCAGGTCCGTGTGTATTTCCAAATGTTTTTTGCGAACAAAAGTGGTGTCGCCTTCTTTGATCACGTTCAGTTCTAATTCCGTATCAATATGGCCAGCGATGATACTGTCTCGAATACGAAAGCCCCCTTTGCAGTCATAAATGAACTTTTCAACATCGGTATTAGTGGCTTCATCAATCGTATGCACATCCAGGTTTTTGATACGGATCTTTTTTAAATGAATATTGGTGGTTGCCGTGCCATCCTCAGAAGTAGGGGCCAGGGAATTTTGGATATTGGAGGTAGTATCTTCGTGAATAACAATATTAAAAACGCCGTCTTCTACCCGTAAGGAGTGAATATCATAGTTATCACCAAACATATCCCAAAGATTGAAGCCTACATAGATGTCCTTGACATCTAGGATCAGGGGTGAATTGTCCGCCTTGGTCTCAAAAATTTGAACATCATAAATTTTTATGGAAAGGTCTGGAAAATTGCCCCATAGCGACAAGTCGCTATTGCCGATGGTAATTCGGCCCTTGTATTCTTGGTTCAATAGAGCGATCTCGCCTTTGATAATTTCAGATTGGTTGCTTTGCACATAAAGCAATAGGCCTCCTATGCATAAGATGGGTACCAGGATGAGCACCAATAAAATCCGTTTCCAACGCTTTTTACCCCTCAAAGCAGATGCATTTAGTTTAGCAAAAATCTAGTGTTTTGAACATAACGAATTCGTGGGTCATCGTATTGTTTGGAATTGCAATGAACCGAAATGTAAAGCACGGCGCCTGTCCGGAACTGCCACACTGAGCTGCTACACTGAGTTTGTCGAAGTGCTGTCGAAGTGGTGTTTCAAGATACCGCTAACTTAGAATACTTACTAAAAGTTGTTGCTACAGTTTCTTTAAAAATTTTATCCCAGAAGTTTGTTTGTAATGGTAATGGATCCTTTATATGTGAAGACGTAGGAAGGAAACATAATAGCTGTGGAATAGCTTTGGACAAAAAGGGATTAAAATTTGATGTAAGGACATTGTTACATTGAAGAATGGTATAGAATTTGGTATTGAACAAAGTATCAAAATGGATAATGATGACTGCTATGTTTAAAAGGCCAGTACTATTGATTATTCTTCTTTTTTGCATAAACCTATTGAGTGCACAGAAAAAATCGTTCCATCATGGTTATATAATTGAACATAGCGGGGATACTATACAAGGTCTAATTAAGGACCGATCTCCCGAACCCTTTGTGGCCCTTTACAAGAAGATTAGGTTTAAGAAGGAGGACCGGTCACGCACTAGAAAATATGAGCCTGATGATATCAAGGGCTATGGCTACCAGGATCAACATTTTATTTCCATGCCCTTAAGGGAGGAAAGTGGTTTTTTAAAGTTCCGCTATTATACCGATGCAAGTACGCCATGGGTGTTCTTAAAGGTCATTGAGCAATCTGAAGGACTCTTTTATTTTGAACAGCTCTTTGTTCATGACGACAACGACTATTTGGATTTCATACCCTTCTTTTACCGACCGGGTCGTTCTAATTTGGTTCGCGTCACCCAGGGTATTTTCGGATTTAGGAAAAAACGCCTCGCGGCCTATTTTTCGGATTGCCCAACCTTAGTCGAAGAAATCACGAATACCACTTCAAACATTCGAACGGTCGCCGAACTATATACATTTTGTATTACCCACTGTAAGCTTTAAACCACAGAACACAATTAGTTGATGTACCAAATCCAAAAGTAAAAGCGACGTTCAAAGCAATTCATTCCGAGACGGTGCTCGGCACAAGCGCCACGTCCAATTATAGAATAGTTAATCTGGTCTATAATGTACAGCGCCCGCCTGAATGAAAAGAATGAATGCATTTCGGGCAGGTTATGCCTGTCTCGAACTTGTTTCGGGATAACTTGAGCTTGGGTACGGCCGAATGAAAAAGGTCTTGTAGACCTTTTGAAGTAGGAGCGAGGTGGTGTGCGGGTGATTGAATTGACAAATTCTCCTTTTAAATCTTTCCTCTTAAATCACCCTTTGTAAGAAAATGGATTATGGTTTCTGCCGTAGCAACGGTTTTTCGTAAGTAAAAGTGTATGAAATAGTATAAAACCCCCGGAAAGTCCAAGGTTTTTGTGCAATGGGTTTTCGAAGTCAATTTCTATATTGAAGTACTCTAAACCAGTGATTTTCTTCCCAATAGTTTTTCCTAAAGGAATAACAAAAATGATTATTAAGGCATTAATCGAAAACTCAGCCTATAAATAGCAACAACAGTGATTGCGATAGTACAAAATATCCTGAGCCATTAACAATCTCAACAAAACTATATGACAAATATTGCTTTACCGGAAAAGTTTAGTGAGTTATTATCAAAAAACCAAAAACTTCAAGCAATTGTTGGCAAATGCTCTTCAGATTTTGGAGAAATTTTATTGGACAATACATTATTTTTTTTTGAAGAGTACACGGATCATGGAATAAAGCATATTGAAAATGTCCTATTTAGTACTGATAGAATGATTACCAGTAGTACATGGGACGATGTCTTAAAAGCAGAAGATATTGCCTTTTATGTACTTGCTGTTATTCTTCACGATATAGGGATGCATTTGTCATTTGAAGGTTTTCAAACATTGATAAATGGACAACATGATGAACTATTGTTGCCGTATTTTAAGGATAAAAAATGGAGTGATTTATGGCAGGACTATTTATCCGAAACAAAAAGATTTAATGAAAAACAGCTTTTAGCCATTTTTGGTGATCAAGACGTACTTCTTAGAAACCCGGTAGAGCTAAAAAAAAGCGAGTTGAATGGAAACGATAAAAAGCTTATCGGTGAATTTATAAGAAGACATCACCCCCGAATTGCACATGAGATTGCTCTGGTAGGTTTTCCCGGAAAAATCAAGAGCAGTATCAAATTTGCTGAAGATATTGGAAAAAAGCAACGAGACATAATAGGATTAGTTGCAAGAAGTCACGGAATAAAACTTCGTAGTTGTGTTGAGTATTTGGAAATCCAATACGGTAACACAAAAAGAACTCCTTTTGGGGTACATGCTGGATATCTCATGATTTTATTAAGACTATGCGACTACCTACAAATAGATAGCTCAAGAACATCTTTTATAATATTGAAAACCAGGACTTTTGACAGCCCTATTTCGTTAAAGGAGCATGAAGCTCATTTAGCAATAGATTACATTGACGATAGCTATCAAGATGATCCTGAAAGAATTTATGTAAATGCCTCCCCAAAGGATAGCTCGATGTATTTAAAGCTAAAGGAACTTTTCAAAGACATTCAAAACGAGTTTGATACATCCTGGGCTGTACTAGGAGAACTTTATGGAGTTATCAAAAAAAAACCCTCAATAAAATATAGGAGGATAAGTTCGAACCTGGATAATGACAATTACATATTGAGCCAGGATTACGTAGGAGACCATTTCTCATTTAAAGCTGATGGTGAAATAATTAAGTTATTGATAGCTCCTTTGTATGGGAAGAACCCTATGTATGGTCTTAGGGAGATGCTTCAGAATAGTCTGGACGCCTGTAACGAAAGACTTATTATCGAAGAGCAGAAAAATCGCTACACTCCGCATATTCAAGTTGAAATAATAGAGGAAGAAAACAATCGGTTCATTAAAATTACGGATAATGGTAAGGGAATGACTATTGATGTAATTAAAAATTTTTTTTTGAACGCCGGTGCCTCTTTCAGAACAAGTTTAGAATGGAGACAAAAGTTTATTGATGAATCTGGCAATACTAAAGTCCAGAGAAGTGGAAGATTTGGAATAGGGGTACTAGCTGGCTTTTTACTAGGAAAAGTAATTAGCGTTAAAACTAGAGGATTAAATGCTGAATACGGATATAGTTTTGAGATTTATTTGAATTCCTCACAAATAGATGTAAAGAAGGTAGAGAATATGAATTTTGGAACTACGATTAAGATTCTTTCAGATCCACAAATAATTGAAAATCTAGTTTGGACCGAATTTCCAAGAAATCATGGAATAAGTTGGACTAAATGGTACACTCTTTCTTTCCCAAAAATTGTTTATAAAAAATATGGTATAGAGTTTGAATCTTATTACAAAAAAGATCCTCATTATTTAAACTACGAACTGGAAAAGAATTGGAATGCTTTTGATTTTCCGGGTTTTACCAAAATTCTATGGACGTATGATAACACGTATTCCAATCAAAGTGTAGTATGCAACGGGATAGTGGTTCAAAACGTTAAAAAAGAACACTTGCTTAAAAACAATGAGGTCTTCGACGTTCCTCCTAATGTTTCGATTTTTGATTATAACGGTATAACCCCACTAACTTTGAATAGAAACGGTTTTGTTGAACCTCCAAAATTTTCAGACGCTTTAATTGAATCCATTTGCATGGATTATATAGCTTCAATTTTGTGCAAAAAGGACTTCAATCCCTTAGAAAAAAACATAATTGATTATAAAAGCTTAAAAATTAATTATCCAGGGATCAAGTTAAAACCTAGGGGTGAAGGCTTCTATAAAAATAATATGGAAAGGCTCATTGTATCTAAAAAAGGTTTTGTAATAGATTACCATTTCTTTTTGGAAAAGCTAAGAGATAGAAAGTTTATTTACTTCTTATCCAACTCACTTTATTCCAATCCAAACTTTACTATTGAAATAGAAATTGAGGATACATTTATGACCATAGCCAATGACGGGTTTAGTGAAACTTTTGAATTTGTAAGGAAAATTTACCCAGAAAGATTGGAAAAAGAAAACCTTGAATTAGGCAATACTCGAGTGTTTTTACGAAATGAGATGTATGAGGAAATTTTTCAAAGTAATAAATGGTTTTCCCAGAATGT
This sequence comes from Croceivirga sp., assembly GCA_028284665.1. Taxonomy (GTDB): domain Bacteria; phylum Bacteroidota; class Bacteroidia; order Flavobacteriales; family Flavobacteriaceae; genus Croceivirga. The sequence continues at coordinate 21,978 of JANQRG010000033.1, read as the reverse complement.
ATACGATACCGTAAGAGTAGAAAAAGAAATTAATGACTGGGTTGCGGTTACTATTGGCAATCCAAGTAAGAGTCTAATAAAAGATTCTCTTTTAACTCATGGGGCAAAATTTAAAATGATACTTGAATCTGAAATATCACATTCCACCACCTCTGATGTAATTCTAGATACTTTGCTAGAAAGATTTTTTGGCGACGACGTAGTTATACCATACGAGCTAGAAGCTAGGAAGAAAAAATTCCCCTTAGCTTTTAAAGAATTAAGTAATTACATGAGAAAATACTTGTAACCTTTTGGGTAATCAGCTATGTAATAAACCTTAAAGGCTGTCATATCTGATATTATGCAAAACAGCGAGCTGTACGCATTTTGCTACCATAAAGCATTTGTATCATAATGTACCGCGTTATGTAACTTGAGCTTTGGTAAAAGCGAAAGTTTGTACGGCATTTCCTAAAAAATTTCTTATCCAATATTTCCTCTCAAAAGGTAATGGAATACGTATTTAACGAGCCGTAAGCGAATCCTCTGAAGCTCACAGAGCGTAGGAGGGGAGTAGGGGAGGGAAATGTGTGTGGAATGGCATGAAAACCACAGAATTTCTAAGGTTTTCCTATAATGGATTATAACAATCCTTTTCTATATTGGCGTACTCCAAACCATTGACTTACTTCCTTTTGTTTTCTCCCCCAGAACATACCCGATATTGGATATGTTTTGACTATTAGCACGCCTTTAATTTTAAAGATTAACTAAAAATTAGCAGACATGCAATCTAAATCAAAATTAACGGATGAGTATGCAGGATACGCGATAACCTTAATGTTTACTAAAGGTTTTCAGGAATCGGATACAAAAGGACTCCTAGGTTTTTCATTAGAGCGACATTATTTAACTGAAGATGAGAATTATTATATCTGTGGATATATGAATTTGTTAAACATTGTTCTCGTTTAGTTTAATCAGAAAATCTCTAACATAAAATGAAAAGATTTAAAACTGGAATAACCGTAATTCTACTATTTCTATTTTGTAATTTGCTGTTAAGCAAAGCCACTACGTCTTTAACAGTAAAAAAGAACCTCTACGATGACATAAGGTTAGCTCATTATTCAGATTTATTTAGAAAGTCTGAATTTGATAAGTTGTTACGAAGTGTTAATTCCGACCTAAAAGAAAATACACCACACCCTCTTTCGTCATGGATTTGGGTTAGAATGCACTGGATTATAGGTGATACGAATAGTGCCCTTAGTGAAGCTTCTTCGAAAGTGAGAGAAAAGGTGACTGATCTCGCACAAATCTACATGATGGATATGCAAGGAAATGATCAGATGTTGGTGAAATCATATCCTTTGGAAAAGGCAAAGAAAATAACTGACTTTTTTTCCCTATATATTCTTGCTAATGCGTATGATGATTATGGTAGTAGTGATGCCGCCTACGAGTTAGGGAAGTATTTTCTAAAGCAATTTCCAGATGAATATCTACCTGTTCAGTCGATTTTGAACTTAGTTGATGAACAGAAAGTCCGATTTAAAATGGAATACGAACTGAACAAAGGCGAATTTGATAAAACCCAACTAGCGAAGAAGGTATTACTACGTGCACTTAAATTTCTACCTGTAAACTTTTATGATTACCGAGATGCCATTGAATTGTTTCTACAGTATCATCCTAATGACGCAGGAGCTCTAAGGTTTCGAGGTCATAAGTACTATGATGCAGAAAAGTATGGAGATGCCATTAATGATTATAAGAGTTCATTTCGTATTGACCCCTTCTATGATTTTTATCAGTTCGGCAATCCTGGCAACAAAAGCCTTATATCTTTAACCAATGCCCTGATGAGACTACAGCGATATAAAGAAGCTGAGGACGTTTTAAGACAAAATGCGAAATTGTTGCGAAAAGATACTTTGCTAAACTTTTACAATTCAAATATTCACATATCTGCGATTACTGGTAATAAATGGAGGGTAATGGAGCTTATAAGGAAGGCTGAGTCTAATTTTCCAGAGGCCTGGCAAATACACTACCGTAAAGGCAAATTAGCACAATCAAATGAGCAATATAGCAAGGCTATCAAAAGCTTCAAAAGAGCAATAGATATTAATTCAAATAATCGAGAACTTTATGACGAACTCCTTGAATCGTACATTCAAGCAAAAATCTATCCAGAAGCCATTGCACTATTTGAAGAAATCAAAAACAAGTTCGACTACGTTCCTGCGTCAAAGTACGATGACATGAGTGATATGTATCGGGATAACGAGGAATATGCCGAAGCTCTTGAAGTCATCGAATCAGTCAATTACAGCTTTTATCACCCTACCATTATCCGTGCCAAGGCAGTTATTAATGGAGAATTGGGGGAAACATCAAAAGCTATTTCCTTATATCACAGATATTTGGAACTTCGGGCCCCTACAACATGGGATTTAAATAATCTATTTTCCCTTTATATAAAGGAGAAAGCCGGCGATAAGAGCAAAGCTTTGCTTAGAATCAGGGAATTGATTGATCGGTACCCTTGGTCAGAACCGCTTTGGACCAAGTTGGCAGATGAGCAACTTAAAGTTTCCAATAAGCTTGAAGTTTGGGACGAGGCAGTTAAGAAAAACAAAGGACGTGAATTCCCGTTTCAAAGTATTCGTGTCATTGCATTTGAAGAAAAGGACTGGAAAATATTCACATCGCGTCTGGATGCATCAATTGAAGATATTGAGTTATTAGGTGGAATTCAAGACAAAATAGGCTTTTCGTATCAACAAGCCGTTTGGCTGGTAGATAAGCTCCAACGTGAAGATGTTACAGAAGCCGAAATGGAAATGGCTAAAAAACGTTTTGAACATTATTTAAGCATAGGGGGATACGATGGTGCCTATTACAGTAGAATGGCTGAAATATATGGTTCTGTAGGGGATAAAAAAAAGGCAGCCGAAATGGCTCGTAAAGGGATGGCTCATCGTCCTGATGACTATGATCTCTATTGGGACTTGGTGACCAAATATGAAAGAGGTGGTACATCTCGTAAGAAATTTTTGGAGTTTTGGAAGCGGGATCCCTTTGATGAAGATCGAACTAAAAGTTATGTTAAATTGAATACTACACTATTGTGGGGCGGAAGTGACATTAATGCACTTTGTATCATCGATTGGATAAAGAACAATGATCCAAAACAGTATGATGCAAATTTGAAGAAACAAGAAGCACGATGTTTATCAGGGTTAGGCGATAATTCCAAAGAGTACGAGCTAGACTATGGTAGGAGGTCCGGTCTTGGTAATTCGAATACTTATATAAGTATGCATAGAAGTGCCAGAAAGCGGGCCAGACAAGAGAAAGTGCATCTCCATCTTGATCCCAATACCCATTCTGTAACTCTTACATTCCCCGATGGCACTATTTGTAGACAACAGGATCATCCTGAACTTAGCTTACCAATTCGTTTTGAAGTAGGTAAAGCCTTCATATCCACAACTTATGACAATGAAGCGCGAGTTACCTCCATAAATTCATCAAATGGACGATTTGTTGAGATAGGCTATAATTCAGATGGTAATATCACTAATATCCGGGATTCAGAAGGGAGAAACGTTTTGTTGACCTATGACGATAAGGGTCGGCAGACACGTATCGAATTAGCTGGGCTGGGTCGAATCGAGATCGGTTATGACAAAATTACGGGTTTGAGTGAATCTGTAACAGCTTATGATACAAATGACAAAGAAGTCGGATATACACTTGTAGGTGAGATCTTTAGTACATTTGAAGAGTTACAAAAGTTAACAAGTCTGATTGGTCAGGCAAAGGAGGACATTCAGAACAGAACTCTTCCAGATCTTGGTTATTACGACGAAGAATTAAACCTGCTTAAAAATGCCCTTTACACTGCTAGAAACAGTTCTTATTTAATGGATGAGAAATTGTTTAAACCCGTTATTAAAGCAACGCTTGATCTATTAAACCATCTCTTCAAAAATTTACATACAGACAGCGAATATGGCTTTACTCTAGTCAGTATGCTTACCAATCTATTTGCCGAATTAGAATCAACAGGATTTGACAAAGCATTTATTTTTGAAACCATCGATTTAATTTCGTTATACCACCGAACACTGCTTCTCACTAAAGGTAAAGGGATTGATGAGTCTCAATGGCGATCTTGGAGTTTGATGCAGGACTGGTTAGAGAATACAATGGTCACGGAAGACAATATCAAAAATAGGAAGAAGATACAAGCTGTAAAGAAATCGATAAAGGAAAACCCTATTAAGTTATTGGGAGCTTCCTCCTGGTTTGACTTTTCTTTTCTTCAAAATACCGGTTATTGGAAAAGATATGAATTTGCCGATGTTTTTGAGGGAATGTTGGGAAATGTCCCAACAATCAATACGGTTTTTAAAAGAACAAATGGCGATGTGATTCTCGGAACGGATGCTGGGTTATTTGTCCAGCGGAGGGGATATTGGGAGCGATTTGTATATCACGAAACTCGGGGAGAGTTTGTCTCCAAGCTAAATGCGACAAAAATCCAGGAAAGTTCTAGTGTTTTATCCATTGGTGAGTCTATGGATGGAGAACTCTATATTGGTACTGCTAACGGATTGTATGTTCCTGGAGAGGAGTACCGAGGGAAGGTTAAAAAGCGCATAACGGAATTAGATGGGCTTCCGTCAAACTATATCACATCCATTTCGAATGTTTTAGGTGATATTTTAATTGGGACAGCTGCAGGTATGTCAAGAATGTCGTTTGATGAAATATCCGATGTTGTTTTGTTACCTGGTGAACGTATCGAGTTTATCAGAAGCCAAAGTGAGATAGAGGACTCTGAAGTACTGATTGGAACATCAAGCGGTCTGTTCATAATGACCAGTTTGGATCTAGATTTCCCTGAGATGGTACGAATTAGTGACGTTGCAGTAGATGCTGCCATTTACGATGAACAGGGGCAGGGATATGTACTTCATCAGAATCAAATAAATAGAATCAAGATACAATATGAAGACAAAGGAATTTTAGTAAGCCTGATACCGATCAGAGAGAAGCCTACCTTTGTTAACAATATATACGGTTTTTCTCGGATTCCAGTTGATGCCAACGAAACAGCTTTGGGGGTATTAACAGATCAGGGGATTTCCATTTACAAAAATCATTATTTTCAACACCTCCGGTTGCCCTTAGCCAATCAGATAGCCCAAGCGAAAAATGCCAGTAATCAGGACGAAGGACTCACTATTGTTTCCAATGACGCCATATATAATTTTGAGCAGGATAGGATTAAAATTGAAGATGGATTTGTTGTTAATGCTATTGTTTCCAGCAGTGTATTGGGCAGAACTTTTGTGGCCGATGGAGGATCCCTAACACAAATTTGGCATAATGACCCTGATGCAAAACGGATTGAAGCAGGAGCTTATCTGGATTATACTTCTCTTTTGGCCTTGGATGATCAGCACCGGGTGATTCTAAATGACGGTCTGCAGATAATTAGGAGAACTTTCGACCCAGATTCTGAGAGCTATAGCTCCGAAGAACTTTTGTATTGCGAGCAGAGTGATGCTTCCGGAAGGACATATGAAAGCAACGTGAGGAGCATTTCAATTACAAGTGATGGAACCATTTGGGTTGCAGCCGGAGCCTCACTTTTTAGATATAAAGAAGTAAATAATGAAGTCATCACTCAAGAATTCAGTTACTTCCGAAACCAGGAGCTTTTTCCTTCAATGAGTAATTCAATTTACAACGTTATTGAGACACTTAGCGGTGATATTCTTGCTATCTGTTCTAATAACTTTCACAACGGTCCAAGGCTTCAGGGTGGAATTTTGCGCTGGAACTCTGAGGCTGAGCTTTTCGAACGGATAGATATTAAATCGATTCCTGCCTTCAGTGATTATTGGATGATGAGCGGATATACACAAATATCCGATGATGAAGCGATTATTGGGACCAATGGAGGATTTGTACACGAACGTTCGGGAAACTTCTTTTCATATAGATCTTTCGAAAATCCGACTTACAAGAAACTGGTTGAAGACAAGCGTTTGCTGTTCATGGGGACGGAAGGGGTGTCTTTTGGACAAGATTTGTGGCTTTTTGGCTGTGCTACAGGAGTAGTGGCCTATAATATAGCCACCGAATCTTGGTTCTATCCGGAACGTATCAACTGGATGCTTCCACTGGACACGAAATACGGCAACACTGGTGGCCGTTTTGTAAATGCCTTGGCTACAGATCCAAATGGTCGAATCTATGTAGGAACGGACTCAGGCTTGTTAGTGTATGATTCGGATGGTTCATCGGCTGCCGACTTTCTGATGGAGAATATGGGTGTCAATGAGGCATTTGTATATCAGAATTCAAGATTGCTTCGTAACGAAGCGGAACAACTTATTGCAAGCCTTGGTAAGAATGATAACTACAAAACAATTTTGTCGGAACTAGAATCACTACAGAGTCGGATAAAGAATTTGGACAGGAAAACACAGTTAGGTAACTCACTGGCCATGGCAGAAGTGCAAATGCGGAAATCACGGATTGACTCTCTTACTGCCATAAAAATTGACCTTCAAAAACAGCACACACGCGAGCTTCTTAAACTGGAGCAAAAGGACCCGGCATTACATCAATTACTTACAATAAAACCATTAAATCTGTTTTCATTACGGGATAAATTTGCCGATGATGAAGTGGCAATTCAATACCTGCCGATGAAGGAACGTTTGTTTATTCATTTGGTATCTAGGGATAAAACCATATTTCGAGAGGTATTAGTTTCTAGGGAAGAGTTGGAATCGTTAGCCCTTTCAGCTTCCAAAAGACTTTCGAGTTTGGCTAAATATGATTGGGCCAACATTGAAATATTACACGCAGAACAGAATAGCGCATTGATGCTGGAATTAGAAAAACTTTATGAGCTATTGCTCCGGCCTATTGACAACCATATCTCAGGTTACAAAAATGTATATATTGTTCCGTTTGATATACTCTTCTATGTACCATTTGCATGTTTAATCGACAGAATTTCTGATAAGGAGTTCGCCTATGCGATAGCAAAACATAACTTTGGCTATCTGCCCTCTATGTATTCATATATGTTATTGCTCAACCACAAAGAAAGTGATCTAGATAATTACCTTTTGTTCGGAGATCCTGATGGAAGCCTTAAGCACGCCAGAAATGAAGTGGAAAAATTGAGTGAGAAACTGAAAAACGACAGAGTTTTCCTGGGAAAGGATGCTACTTCTAATAAATTCAAGCAGTTTGCTCCTGAATCTAGGTTAATTCATCTTGCGACTCACGCATTCCTAAATCAGGAGGATCCCAGTAAGAGTACCGTCTTATTTGCTGATACTAAAATGACGATTCCGGAAATCTTTAACCTGTCGCTCGATAAATCAGATGCTGTAGTACTTTCAGCTTGTGAAACGGGAAGAGGTCTAAAGGGTATGGAGTTCTCTACGATAGCCCGTGCTTTTAATAATGCTGGAGTACCAACCGTAGTAGCCACTTTGTGGCGTGTGGCTGATGAACCTTCTGAAAAACTGATTCTCGATTTTTATAACGAAACCAATGAAAATTACTTTTCTTCTCTAGCTCAGGCTCAGAGAAAGATGTTATCCTCGAGAAATAAAAATTACAGTCACCCATCTAAATGGGCAGGATTCATTGTTATAGGAAAACACTAGAAAAATATGAGCAAAAGTTACTTTTCAATCTGCACAGTCGTCTTTTTCTTTCATCTAGGAGGTGTAACCATGCAATCCCAGGAGAGAATAGCCAATATTGACTTAACCGAGGATCGGGAATTTTTTGAAGAACAACTTAGTGCACTATACGCCTATTATGAGCTTCAGGGGACTACGGAAATTCTTAGAATAAAAGATCTTGAAATCGAAAAAGCTTCCCTGACCTTGAATTTAATGATTGGCGGATTGTCTGATTGGATAGCTGTTCATGAGTCTTACGATAAGGAAGAACCCAATGCCTATGGAAAGGACCTTTTCGAAAAGTTTGTTCATTTGATGGAAGTACCGGAAGACCTGGCCACGATTTGGATTCGTTCCATGTCAAACGAACCAAATGAAGAGGTCACCGTAATGATTGCTTATCGGGATGATGCCGTTAGGGTATTTGGGCCCGATTTATCATTACGAGGATCGGTTGAAAGGACCTATGTAATCACTAAGCCTCCATCTATAGTTACTGCGAGCATTGAAGAGGTTGATGAGAATATTTTGGAATTGATTCGTACAACCATTTCCGATTACTATGTGTCTCGCAATGTGGATTGGGAAGATGGTTGCTGTTTGATTGATGAAGACGCAAATAGTTTGACATTCTATGTGCGTAATCTGAAGGGAGAAATTATTCACGACTGCGGACTGTTTTGTCCTTTCGAATATATAGTATTGAACATAAGGCTCAACCGAGACACTTCGGATAATTTACGGCTTACTTATAACCTACAGGGAAAGTACGGTTCGGGTATCTTCATTGCCCCAAGGAAAAGCGGATATAAAGACATGGAGCTAAATAAATATAAAAGCTACCTTCCGGATTATATTGTGAGAATAAAGAATTTAATTAAAGATGTACTTAAAAACTGAATATGGGCACTGAGGCGCAATTCCGACTTCACATCGGTAACTTTATTTTCTATTCTATTCTGGGGCTTTTTGTCTTGTTGATTGTATTATATGTGATGGTAGGTTTAGATGATGAAGAGTTTATTGAATTGCTAAAGATTTTTACGCCAATCAAGGCCGTTTACGTGACAGGGTTGATTAAGTATGTGATTGCCAATAAGAAAGAGATAAAGATTGACCGAAGACGCAAACAGCCGTCTTTTTCCCCACTTTACCGAAATGTTACCAAGTTCATGATATACTCGCATATTCTATCACTTTTCACGGTCATTTTGGGGTACGCTTTGTTCAATTTCGTAGAATGGAATGTGCTTAAGAACTTAATCATTGGGATTGAGACCTTCTTTGGGTCTTATATTGGACTATTAGTTACCTCCTTGTTTCCCCTTTCCGAAACATAGGAAGCGAAACCACGATAGTATGGGGCATTACTTTGAACTTGGTTTTGCTACTTTTTCACAAATTTGTATTCGTACTATAATGTACCGCGTGGAGCCTGTCCCGAGCTGCCACACTGAGCATGTCGAAGTGTTGTCGAAGGATAACTTGAGCTTTGGTACGGCCGAATGAAAAAGGTCTAGTAAACCTTTTGAAGTAGGAGCGAGGTGGAGCGTTGGCAAAGTTTGTACTTAACTCCCTAAAAAATTTCTTCTCAAAAAATTCTTTATGAAAAGTAATGGAACACTTTTTACACGGCCCGACGAGCTTGTCCTGAGCGAAGTCGAAGGATAGGAGGGGAGGGTAATGTGTGTGGAATGGGATTACTAGACCTACTAGAACATTTACCTCAACAGTCATATTAAGCCCTCTTTTGAACGATTATCACAAAAGTTGTTATGGCATATAACAATATATGTTACAATTAAAACTGTAAAAAATTTGTATTTTATTTAAGTTTTACTTATATTTGTATAAAATTGATTAAGATGGGTGTTTTATTAAAGCAAATTACCTGGAAAAATAGGATTAGGAAGTTTTTTGGGTTATTAAGCAATTCTTATGACGTAAATGATTATGTCCTTGTTGAAGATTTAGAAGATTATTATCGCGGATTACGAGGAAAAGTTTCCTTAAAAAGTGATAATAATAATCCTACTTATGAAGGAGATTATATTGATGTTAGTATGACAATGAGCAATTTGCTTATTGAAAAATCAATTGAAGAAATAAAATTTGAAAAAGCGAAGAAATCTTTTGCTGAGCGGATTAGAGAGGTTCTTGGAACAAATAAAACATTCGATGTTAATGAGGTACGACTTGAAGAACTACATGAATTGTTCGAAAAATATAAAATCGATGCCTTCAATTGCCTCAAAATTTCTGACGATTTCAATGACCTCCAGAATTCTAAGAATCGACTAAGAGCGATAAATCGACGTGTAAAATATATACTTAATAAATCCCTTCAGTTCGTAAGGAATTTGAAGGAGCACTTCAAAAGAAATCATAGTTTCCATTTTAAAAATTTAGATGATTACCACTCTTTAAACCTAGTTAACGGAATTTAGTTGACTAGGATTTAAGAAATCTACTTGAATCCTGGTGTTTATTAATAAAATAAATTCAGGATTATGAATACTAATAAAATTTTACAAAAAATAGAAGAAGCGATTGCTTCTGAACAAACGACGGAATCTAATAGAGAACTCCTAATTGAAATAAAATATGAGTTCGAAAAGGCGAACACGAAAGAAGAAATAATCTTAATTGTTCTAAAACTTTTAGAGATTTTTGGAATTTTCGTAGGGGCTTTGGATCCGTAACAAACATACATTATGGAATTAGGCAAGGTCATAAATCTTCTAATAAAGAGAAAGGGACTTACACAGGTAGAAGTTGCCAAAAGAATTGGTAAAAGCACAACTGCCCTTTCACAAATAATTAAAGGAAGTTATAATCCTAACCCGGATACTTTGGATAAAATTTGCAAAGTACTTGAGGTCCCTCAGCCAATTCTTTTTTTCTTGACGATATCTGAAGAGGACATCCCTGATGATAAGTTAGAATTGTATAGAGTTCTTGCACCTACTATCAAAGATTTTTTGATTAAAATTTTTGGTGAAGAAAGGGAAGAATTACTAAATGAAGTAAGAGCCTAAACTAAGGTAAATAGAGTACTCCCCCTTAATTTAATTCCTATAAGCCTTTGGCTTGGGGTTGACCCAATAACAACATAATTTCTTATCATCTTATATAGATGTGTACCGTAGTTTTTAACAGAGGTACATTTCTCTAAGAATTTACAGGAATATCTCATCTAGAAATAATGAAAGTTCTTCTTGGCCCTTAGAGGAAGAAATAAATAACAAGTTTTGGATAATTATTATGAAAATAGTTACATCAACAGATTTAAAGCAATGGGCGGATAGCATTGAATCAAAGAGTCTCTTGCCCTTACTAATAAGAAAATTAATTCTTTCAGGTATTGATATTGAGCATATTAGTAAAATTGAATTTCCTTTTGGAGACGATACAAGCACAGGTGGTTTTGACGGAGACTTGGAGTCTAAAAAAGGTAATCTTTTTGTGCCAACTGGAAATTCAGTCTGGGAGTTCGGTGTTACAGAGAGAAAAAAAGAAAAAGCGGATAGTGATTATGAAAAAAGGAGAAAAAATCCACTTGGCAAAGTACCCAAAGAAACAACATATGTTTCTGTTACTCTAAAAAAATATACCAAAAAGAAAGATTGGGCCAAAGAGAAAAAGTTGGAAAATTTTTGGGCAGATGTTCGATTTTATGATGCTATTGATCTTGAACATTGGTTAGAGTTAGCTCCTTCAGTTGAAATATGGCTTGCTCGACATTTAAAAAAGCCCGTATTGGGTGTCCAAAGCGGTGAAGATTATTGGCAACAATGGTCAACAAAAGGAAGTTTGAAATTTCCCCATAATCTTATTATCGGTAGTAGAGTGTCTCAGACCACAACTTTAATTGATTTATTGAAGGAAAATAATGGAGTCTTGCATTATGTAAAAGCGAATACAAAAGAGGAATCTTTGGCATTTATTTTAGCCTCAATAGAAAGTCAAGAACGTGAATTAAGGCATAGCTTACAAAATGTAGCTTTAGTTGTAGAAAATCCAGAGACTTTCAGACAACTTATAGAAAGTAAATCACAATTAATATTAATTCCAAAATTTAGAATTGATGATGTTGATATTAATGCTGCTATTAACAAAAAACATAAAGTCATTATACCGGTGAGCAATAGTTTTACTGGAAGAAAGGAAAACTTAATTATTTTACCCGTAGTAAAAGGTGAAGTATTCCGAAAAAACCTTGAAACGATTGGCATAAACAGAGAACAAGCCGATTTACTAGCTAAAAACTCTGGGAAGGATATTTCAGTATTGAGAAGAAGTTTAGACTTTTCTTCCAAAAAGCCTTCTTGGCTTGAGACTCAAAAGACGACCATATTCATACCTTTCCTCTTGCTTTCAAGATTTGATTCATCGGTTAAAGGCGACAGAGAAATCATAGAAAAATTTTCAAGAACTTCCTTTGATGAATACGAAAAAAATCTAAATGAAATACTGCATAATGACGAAACCCCAATTTATAATGTAGGTAAAAAATGGAGATTAATTTCCCATTCAGACAGTTGGCTCTACCTTTCAAAATTTATTACTCAAGAGGACCTAAATAAGTTCTATGAAATTGCAGTTGAAGTGCTATCGGAAACCAATCCGAAATATGATTTAAACCCGGAAAAACGTTATATGGCAGCATTCTATAATGCGGTGCCAAAGTATTCAAGTTATTTAAAAAAAGGTATTTGTGAGAGTTTAATTGTTCTTGCTGTTTTATCCAAAAATTATGATTTAAGTCCAGCAATAAACCCGGAAGATTATGTCAATAAAATTGTTGACCACATATTAAGTTTGACTGATGAAAATCTATTAAGATCCCATGCCAATAATCTAACTTTGCTTGCTGAGGCAGCACCCGAAGTTTTTCTAAACAAATTAGAAAATCATATCAATAAAGACGGTGCATCCACCTTTTTTGAAGAGGAAGCGAATATTTTACACAGGTCAAATGATTTGCCATATTTACTATGGGCCCTTGAAGCTATAGCTTGGATGCCTCAATTTTTGACCAAAGTTGTCAGACTCCTAGCTAAGCTTATCGACCTCGCCCCAAAAGAACTACCAACCCTAAATACTCCTTATAATACTCTGGTTAGCATATTCCGTATATGGTATCCTCAAACTAATGCTAATGCTGATGAAAGGGTCCAAGTACTATCCATTCTTAAAAAGGAAAATCCAGATATTGCATTTAGACTTTTAAATTCTTTGATTTATAGCCATCATGATCATGCATCAATGAATCAAAAAATGCGCTGGCGCTTATTCTCAGATACTCGAGAAGTATCTGTGACGACTCAAGAAGTTCAATACATGCATGATACTGCAATAGACTCTATGATTGAGCTTACTAGTAGTTTTGATAAAGTAAGAATACTTATTGAAAAACTTCCTGATATGAATTGGACCAAAATAGATCAAGTTTTGAAATGCATATCTTCTTGTTCAAGTGAATCTGAAGAAAATAAAGCTTTGATATATCATTCTTTTCGTAAAATAATAGGCCGTCATAGGACCTACTCCGATACGAATTGGGCTCTACCGGCGTCATTGCTATTAAAAATGGAAGAAACAGCTAATACTTTTAAGCCAGTAGACACAATTTTGGCCAATTCTTATTTGTTTGAAGATCACCACCCAATCTCAATAAGCGGCGTACGAAAGGAGATAAAGGATGATTTTAGAAAAAGGGAGGAGGAGTTAGACGGGGAAAGAAAAAAATTAGTTTCCCAAATTCTAAAGGAATATAGCATTGAGCGTATAATTAAGTTAGCCAAAGGCGTGGATAATCCATATTTCTACGCACATGCCTTGGCAGGTATTGAGGTAGAGGAAAAGCAGGAATTCAAGGTTTTTGAATTGTTAAAAAGTAATGATGAAAAAGAGATATGGTTTATCAAAGCCTATATTTCAACTAAAGAAAGAGATAAGGGTAGAAGCTTTGTTCAAAAAGTATTTAGTCAAATTTTATCCAATGATCAATTTGGCAATCCCGAGGCTGCGAAATTTCTTTTGTCACTTGTTGCAGATGCAGAGCTTTTTGAATATTTAGATTCATTAAAAAATGAAGAGATTGAAAGAGCTTATTGGTTGAATCAAAATAATTGGATGGCTAATGATTCAAAAACTTTAATGTACGCAGCAAAAAAGTTCTCGGAATTCAAAAGGCCCATATCAGCGCTAAATGCAATGGGTAAAGCCGATAAAAAAGACCCATTACCAATCAAATTTATAGTTGAACTTTTAGATGGATTGGACTTATCAAAGTCTAATGAACCCGATACAGTGAGAGCAGATCATTATCATATAAGAAAGCTTTTCGAAGATTTACACGATCGGCAAGGGGTAGATGAAGATAAAATGGCTGAAATGGAGTTTAAATTTCTTTTCGTATTTGATAGGTTAGGCCACGGTGTGCAACCACGATTTTTGTATTTAGCGATTTCGAAAAATCCAGAAGTATACATGGAATTAATTAAGAGTTGTTATAAAAGTGAAAATGAAAAAATCGAAGAAAATAAGCAAAATTCAACTAAAGAACACCAAAGATTGGTCTTTGAGAATGCTTATAGCATTTTAAGTAACTTTAATTTGATACCAGGTTTACAGAAAGATGGTTCAATTATTAAGAATGATTTAGAGCGATGGATAGAAACGCTTAGAGAATTAGCGACTAAGTCAAATAGGTTGTCAATCACTGATGAAAAAATAGGAGAGCTTTTAGCAAGATATCCAAATGGAAATAAACCGTTATTCTTTCCAGAAATTATTTATGATATAATTGAACGATTAAATACCGAAGGTCTAAAGCTGGGTTTTAGAATACAAGTGTTTAATCGTCAAGGCGCCACCACAAGGCTTCCCGACACGGGAGGAAGTATAGAAAGGGTACGAGCTGAACTTTTTAATGGTCTGGCTGAAGAAACAAAAATTTCTCACCCAAATGTATCTGAAATTTTTAAGGGGATTGCAACTAGATATGAAAGGGATGCTAAACAAGAAGATATTGAAGCATTACATAATATTATTGAATATTAAGACTCACAACCTGGGAACACTTGCCAGATAATGATATACAATCTGGCACTTACTGTTTATGAGAATTTTTTACTTATTAGTAATTTGTCGTGCACATTAATTCGATATAAGGGTTCTTTATGACATTAAGAGAAGAACAGCTTGAAATACTTAGACAAAAGGTAAATTCTGTCCTAGAAAAAATTTACGAGTTAGACCATGCATTGATTCAAAGTGGGGGACAAGAAAGAAGCTTATCCTTCAGGTTTGGTCTTTATTTTAATCAAGAGATTGGTTCCACAACTTGGTTAAATGGACTAGATATTGATTTAGAATACAATAAAAATGGAATGGAACCTAAAAGAACACCTCGTAGACCAAATGGTGTTGTGCCTGATTTTATTCTGCATCAAAGAGGAAGCAACGAAAACAATGTAATGGTGATTGAATTTAAAGGTTGGTGGAGCAATGATTCAAAAGAAAATGATGTAATAAAATTGGAAGACTTTATTCATCAAGAAGGTGAATATCAATATGGATTAGGATTTTTTATTGAATTCAACAAGAATGGTGCGGATTTGACCGAATACAAAGGTTATTAGATACAGTTAATAAGTGGGAATGACTTGAAGAAAATGCGGGCCGGCGGGGGAGTGAATTTGTGGCATGACGCAAAGAGCCATTGCCCTGGGCTTTGTGTTCGGGCGTGAAACGCCCGGTGGCAAGGCCACAAGACACAAAGGGCGCGCGGAAGCATATTTTCTTCTTGATTT
The DNA here is from genome assembly GCA_028284665.1 of Croceivirga sp. GTDB lineage: Bacteria > Bacteroidota > Bacteroidia > Flavobacteriales > Flavobacteriaceae > Croceivirga. The sequence goes on along the minus strand of JANQRG010000033.1, from coordinate 6,440 downwards.
TTTGTTTCTTTTGCATCAAGGCAAAAGAAAGGAAAAGAAAAACTTACCGTTTGCCATCACTGTAATTCACGTGCTTTTTGAAATCTAAAATCTCATCCTTTAATTTCTTACTCGCATTTTCAATAAGTTCGTTTTGGAGTTTCATAATCCTTAGCAGATCATGAATCGCATTTAGGTTATCTAATTGGGTAAATACTATTTTTTCTAATTGAGCTTTGGTATATCTCGGATAGGGCATGATAAATGCTTAAAAGTTGTTAACAAAGAATATTTAAGTATAAATTACGTTTATGTAAATTTTACTTACAGTTATTTAAATCAAACTTATATTAAATAATTCACTTATGCAAGTTGTAGTTATTGAAATTTAAGTCTAAGTTACATTTTGGTAAGATTGAGTTATATATTTGGTTTAGAATTTAATTAAATGGCCGAGAGAATAAATAGAGTAAAAGAAGTACTGGTTATCCAGGGAAAGTCGCAGGTTTGGTTGGCTGAACAACTTGGAAAGAGTACAACGTCGGTAGCTGCCATATGTAATAACAAGTCTCAACCACATCTCAAGGACTTAAAAAAGATTGCCATGATTCTTGATGTAGACATTAGAGAATTGTTAGTGCCTACCAAAGAATAATACATTTCTATTTGACATAATGTTGTCAGGCCTTAAAAAAGAAGGTTTGAATCGGGGAAGGATGTGAGCAAGTGATTAGAAATTTATCCCGAAGCCTCGGGAAAATTTTAAGCTTTTGCGGCAAGCTAACGTTCAGATTCTGAAATTTTTCTTCCCGGAATTTACAATTAAACCATAGGTTTCAATAGAAACGAAAAGCTGAGCTTTTAATGGCGCTGGCCGAGCGTTGGCATATTGCGTGTAAAAAGAAATGCCATTAAGCATTTTGTTTTTATAAAAGCAATGAGCGACTGGCCGAGCGGCTATTTTACATAGCGACAAATTATGGTACAAATAAATTAAGTCGTGCGAAGCACACCGATTTATAAGCCAAATGGCCCTGTTGCCAATTTGAATCAAAGGAATACAGCCGAGGGATATTTTACATAGTATAATTATGACTTACGAATGCAAACGAACCGAGTATCGCAATTTGCTTTGACATAAAATCGGTATCGTTATGACGCTAAAGCATCAGAACTGATTTTATATCAAATAGCACAGCTATACGCAAATTGCTACAATAATGCATTTGTATCATAATTTATATTATGTAAAATAGAACATTTTATTAATCAGGTTTCCCCCTTCTCATATACTAATTTCCGTTTTCTTTGGTTTTCAATATTGCGTAAGAAATACATTACTTTAATGATAAGGCGGCTATTCCCCCTTTTTGTTTTATCAGGCTTCCTGTGCCAGGCGCAGTTGGACGAGTTCTCCGTTATGGGGCTTCCCACAGGAACTGCTGCGGAAATACAGGCGGTGACCGGCGCAACAGAAGGCGCTATGGCCTTCGCTACGGATGAAGACCGTCTTTATCTCTTTGACGGTGCCAACTGGAATGTGATGGTACGGCAAGCCGCAGCTAACGTCTATTCCGGGGTGTTTGTGGTTTCGGGCACGGGAAACATTACGGTTTCCAATCTTCCTTTTGAACCGCAAAACATCACTTTTGTCGCCCATGCTAATGTGGAAAGCCTGAATCTTAACTCAGATAACGGGACCAGAAACAACGAAAACGGTCTTCCCAATTCGTATGGTACCAGCAATGGTTTTGCAAGAAATGATGGTGGTACCGTAGTGCAACAAAATATTTATGTGGGAGGTAGCGGTAATTCCATTAACGATATCTCCCGCTTTGCTTCCAGCTCACATTGTGTTGGGGTCCGTTACGGGAATCAGAATGGAGATAATCTGGGTATTACTTCAGTGGTTCTCACCGCTTTTACATCAGACGGTTTTACCTTGAATGTGGATAGTTTTGCGGATGGGCTGGTCGTACTTTATACTGCTTATAATTAAGCGGAACACTTTTACATTGCCGGCTGTATTTCGTGTACCGGTAATTCCTTTACCCCATATATCGTAACAGCAAATTGTTTACCCCGTAGATGGATACTATCCAATTGACTAAAACAAAAACCAGAGGTATCTGGTAAAGCCCTTTTTACGTCTTCGGAGATCAGTAATTCTTCATTTGCCGGTCGGCATAAGCCCTGAATTCGTGCGGCCGTATTCAACACATCACCGGTAAACACAATTTCCTTTTTTAGCGCGCCGACCTCTCCAGTGGTAACTGCTCCCAGGTGGATCCCTGCTTTAAATTCCGGCACATGGCCGAAGATCTTATCATAGCGCGCTGCTTTACGTTTCAGGGACTGCTTCATGGCAAAAAAGCAACGGATACAATTGTTGGTTTCAATTCCCTTAGCCAGTGGCCAGGTCAATACGATCTCATCCCCCACATACTGGTATACCTCCCCTTCGAACTGAATGATAGCATTGGCAAGATCGTCATAATACCGTTGTAAAAAATCAAAATAGCGTAGATGTCCCAGGCTTTCGGCAATTTGGGTAGAGGCTTTCATATCCAGAAACAGAAAAATGCGTTCCTCCTGCTGTGGCCTGTGGTATTTACCAGCAAAAAAATTGGTTAATACGGAGTGCCCCAAATTCTCGCTGATTGCCGCATAGATAAGGGATACCAATAAGCTGAAGGTCAACTGTAAAGCCGTACTCCAAAAGGCTAGACTCCCCCAGAAACTTTTGAATTTTTCCCAAATGATCGGATCAGTGATCGGAAGTTGTTGTTCGATCTTTGCCGCTACAGGATATACCACAAACAACAAAAGCAGGAAAAAAAGACTGTATAGGATAAACTTATATAAAATGGTGCGAAACAAACTTGCTTTTCGAAACAGCCGGTCTACATAGATCATTTCGAGCGCCCCAACGATGAGCCCTGCTCCAAATGTGGCGATCACTGCAAATACAATGACCCTGGGAGTCGGATCAATATGGCCTTCAGGGATTGGATTATCACCTATGGCCAGTGTATCGGAAACGATAAAGACGAGCCCTAACACGGCCCAAATGATACCAAAGGGTAAAATACGAGACAAATTCCATCTTGCCTTAGGTGAGAGCTGTAGCACTATAGCGGCTTTAGAACCCTAAAAGTACTGGAAATTTAACATAAAGGGTATGACCCTCGTCAATCTCAGGGTCTTTACTTCCCTAACCCGGTTTGTTATTTAAAAATCCACTACTATCCCAATACTGGGAATGATCTGTCCGGAATCGCTTTCAATTTCCACCAGGCTTCGGGGATCCAGGATGGCCCCGTTAGCATCCCGGCTCAAACCAAATTCAGGCGGTTGGGGAATATCTTGTCCTAAAACGTTCTGTGCTTCCACAAAGACATCCAGGGACAAGCGTTTAAAATTCCATTTTTTATCGATCCGAAGGTCAAGCTGGCTAAATATGTCCAGGTTCTCCTCGCCTAAGCGGGTGTAATCCAGGATGACTTCCGGGTAATTGTCCAGGGTAGCCTCCAAATCCGTGGGAACAAAAGGGGTTTCCCCGGCAAAACGGTAACGTGCACTGATCTCCCAATTGCGTTTCAATTTATAGCCTCCGGTAAAGGAGATCAAATGGCGACTATCCCATACCGACGGCAGAAATTCCTCCCGATCAAAACCGGTAAATTCGCTGTAAAACCAGGTGTAGGCAAAAATCCCGTAAAAGTTGTTCGAGAGTTTCTGTTGGAATTGCAATTCTGCTCCATAACTTCTCCCCCGCCCTACGGTCTCGATAGCTTCGCTTCCCAGGATCTCAAAATCGGCCCCTTTGTTCGCCAGGGACACCTGGTCCAAAACCGATACCGGGTAATCCTCGTAACGCTTGTAAAACCCTTCTAACGAAATGCTTGATGAAGGGCCAAAATAGTGTTGTATGCCCAAAACAAAGTGATCGCTTTGGGTATACTGTACGTCCTGGTTGACCAAGGTGCCGCTATTGTCACGAAAACCTAGTATGGTATAGGGCGGTAATTTAAAATAGCGGCCTACAGAACCGTTAAGGCGCCAATTCTCCTTGAACTCATAGGACAACGAGAGTCGTGGTGAAAAGGTAGACAACAGATTATCTTCTTCGGTAAAGGTATCGTCGTCCAGGCGAAAGCCAAAAGACACGTCCAGTGTATTGTCAAAGAAGGACCGGGTGAGGTTGGAAAAGAAGCCGTATTTGAAAAAATCAATCACGGTGGCAAAGGCTTGGTCATCCGTAAGGTTAACCGTCTCGTTTTCATAATCGGAGTATTGGGCGTTAAATCCGGAGGTCAGTTTCCAATCGCCCAAAAAGTTGGTCATCGCAAAACGGAGTTTGGTTTCAGATTCCGTAGCGTCATTACTAAAGATCACCCCGGTTTCATTTTCCGGGTCTTCAAAACGGGTAAAATCATTCACCAGCGTATTGTTGCTTAGGGTGGTCTCCATAAAACCATTCCCGTCCCGAAATCGGTTTTTCCAGGTGATGCCAATAGCATTCGTACGTTGCTCAATAAACGGAGCCTGCTCCAATTGCGCCTGTTGTTCTGCATCAAAGTCTTCAGGAGCCGCTACACTAAAATCATCAATGGACCCCACCCCAATCAGGCTAATGCTGTTGTAAGCATCGAATTGGTGATTCACTTTGTATTGATAATCCCAATAATTGGGTCGAAAGGGTAATCCAATAACTTCGAAGAGAAACTGCAGATAACTTCTACGCACCGAGGCCAGAAAGGTGGTTTTGGCCGCATCCTCTCCCCCTTTAAACAAAGGTCCTTCCAGCGTTAATGCCGCTTCACTGGCACTTACCCTGAAATTCCCGGTAAAATTCCGGCTGTTCCCATTCCGCTGACTAAACTGTAGTACCCCGGACAGGGGATTGTCGTACTGGGCACCAAAAGCGGAAGTGGACAGGGTAACATTGTCTATGAAGGACACATTGATCAATCCGACCGGGCCTCCTGCACTCCCCTGGGTGGCAAAATGGTTTACGTTGGGGATTTCCATGCCGTCCAAATAGTACACCGTTTCATTGGGCGCCCCACCACGTATGATCAGATCATTCCGAAATCCCCCAATAGAGGGCGATACCCCCGGAAGGGTCTGAGCCACCTGTACTACATCATTGTTACTGCCGGGATAGGTAGCAATCTCCACCGCCGAAAGGGTTTGTGTAGACAAAGGCGTTTCCCTGGGTCTACTAATTGTATTGGCATTGGACACCACTACTTCATCCAATTGTTGCGCGGCTTCTTTCAGTACGAAATTGTAGTTAGGGGTGCCTTTTGTGCGTACAATAACATTATAGGTTGTTTGCGTTTCGAAACCGACATAACTTACCACAAGATTATAGGAACCTGGGGGGATCTCTACAATACTATAATTGCCATCAAAATCGGTTTGGCTGCCCTTCTCAGTACCCTCCAGGTAGACCGAGGCGCCAAAAATGGGCTGTCCGGTTTCGTCTGTAACCGTACCAAAAATATCTGCTGTAACTTGCGCATAGGAAAAAGGTAGGATGATGATAAACAACAGTAAAAAAAGGGAAAAGCGACGGGTAATTGTCATTTTGTTTCATTTTTCACCGCAAATATTAAACAAAAAACAATTGAAAAATAGTAAATTTATTTAATTTTGTGTTAAATAGTAGTTTATGGATACTTATGGGTTAACCAAATTACTTGTGCAACTGGTGGGTGAGTTCAGGGAGGAGCATGCTGAGGGACCTTTGGACCTCCCTTCTTTTTTATCCTGGACGGAAACACGAAATGAAACATCAGGGGATGAAGTGGCGTTGCCGATCACCGGATTTAGTATAGAGGCAGAACTGGCGGCCTACATCGGACGGTTGGGGCGCTATTCCAATACCTACATAAAAACCACCCTCGAGGGACTCCCCTTTTCCACCGATATGGAATTTACGTTTACAGCAATCTTGGATGGCGTTGGAGAAGTGGGTAAAACCGATCTGATCCGAATGATGGCTTTTGATCGATCGTCCGGAATGGGCGTGATTCGACGGCTATTGGAAAAAGAGATCATTGAAGAATTCCCCAATCCCGCAGATAAACGCGGGAAATTACTACGCTTAACCCCAAAAGGAAAGCAAGCGGTGCAACAAGGCTATCAGAAGGTGCCGCATGCCGCTAACCTGGTTTCCAAAAACCTAAGTCCAAAAGAGAAAATACAATTGTTACGACTTCTGAAAAAGCTGGACGACTTCCACTACCCTATCTATTTGGCAGAGAAAAAGGGGAAAGACTTATTTTAATGAAATAGTCTTCTTTTATGGCTATCAGCTTACTAAACGTTAACGACAAACGGCTTTATTCCGAACAAAAGCATATTGCGTATTCCCAATGCGCCATCTTCCTTTCGCCAGATACTGCTGATTGATCCTATACACATTTTGTGTGCCGTCAGCAAAATTTAAG
>JANQRG010000016.1 GCA_028284665.1 Croceivirga sp. | reverse complement strand
ATTATTTGGGGCTTGCCCATCTCAAAAGCGGGCAGTACCAAAAGGCCATCGAGCATTTGAAAAAGGGCGCATCGGAAAACTCCCGTTTTAGAGAAGAAGCCCATTGGTTTCTGGCCCTGGCATATTTTTTAGATGACCAGGATACCGCTGCTAAACAACAGTTGAAGCAGATACGTGAGGGAGAATGGCAATTCGACAAAGCCCGGGAACTTTTAAAAAAACTGGAACATTAATAGATAATTTAACAAAGAACGCATTCAGAAAGTGTCACTGAAGTTCACTAAAACCACTGCTATGAAATTGATGAAAACCATATTGTTTATGTTATTGATAGGTCTCGCACTTAGCTATACCATATCGTGTAGTGATGATCTGGAAGATGAAATTATTGAGGACGAGCTGACCCAGGGTGATGATAACGGGAACGACGATGACGATAACGATAGGGACGACAATGACGATGGGGACAACGATGACGATGGGAACAACGATGACAACGATAACGATGATGATGATGACGATGATGATGATGACGATGATGATGACGAATATGATGATTATGATGAGATTGAACGTCATCCATCATTGTATCTGGTACGCCTGGATCCCAGTGTTACCGAGGAAGAGATTGCAGACTTGTTGGAGGATCTCAACTCCGAGGAGATATGGCACAGAGAAGAGATCAACCTTCGGTTGTGGAACACTACCGCATTCCCCTACACGGATGCCCAGAATCAGCAAATAACCAATATCGATGAGCAGATTGGTCGTGCACGTTCCAGAGCTCAATTGAATGATGTGGCTTTTAACCTTGGTTCTTCCGTACAATCCCCTATGGCTTCCCAAAACCTCTTCTGTTTTAATGATGTCAACAGTCTGGCTCCCTTGGGCAGCGATCAAGTAAAGATTTCCATTTTTGATTCGGGTATTGATGAAAATGCGCTACTAGCAGCGGGATACGCCTTGGATGGCTATAGCGGGTATGATTATGTGGAGGATGATGGGGATCCCAATGATGAAAATGGGCACGGCACCCAGATTGCCGGATTGATTTATAGTTTGCTGGCACAAAGCCAAGACCCGGACAACATTGAATTCGATATCCGGAAGACTCATGATGGTCAGGGGGTTGGTTTTATCTCCGACCTAATTCCGGCCATCTTGGATGCCGTAAATGAAGGTGCTCAAATCCTAAATTTTAGTTTTAGCTATCAGGATATTAATGGGGATACCCAAGATAGACCGTTGCGATTGGCTATTGATTATGCCGAAGCAAATGGTGCCTTAATGATAGCTTCTGCGGGGAATACCAACGTTAATAACGACACCGATAATATTGTTGCCTTTCCTGCTTCCTATCCGAACGTCAACATCATCTCAGTGGCCTCTACAAGTTGCGACGACAATCTTAGCGGCTTTAGCAACTTTGGCCAAAATACGGTAGATGTAGCATATTTGGGAGAAAACATTCCAACGACCGGAATCAACGGGAACGAGGCGGATAAATCAGGTACTTCCTACTCCTCAGCAATCGTTACGGCAATGGCTACAATCATGGCCTCGCAGGACGGAAATACTGATGACATCAAGTGTTCTTTGATCCAAACATCTACCTCCTCAACAGCTCTTCAGGGCAGAATAGTTGCTGGTGGCACCATCGATTTTACCGCTGCCGTATCCAATTTGGGTTCCTGTAACTAGAGATGACAATGGAACCTTTAAAAAAAACCGTTGTAGATGTAAACTGAAGGTTATTTAAACTTGCATATCATAGCTTTGTTCAAAAAGGTTGAACGGGTGGTGTTTAGATTTGTTATCTTGGTATTGATTTCAAGTTGAGATTCGACCCGTTTACAAGTTATCCACTTTGCCCAAAGCTCTAAGCATACCACTTTTTGTTTTATGTTGTTTCGTAAACCATCTTGTTTTCTGCAATGGTTTTTTTGAGAAAACCCTCACACAAGTTGATTACAATATTGAAACCGAAAACTATGAGGCCAATTTCACTCTTATTAAGGAAATAGAGTCTAATGATTTGTTTCAAGACCTGGATTGCTACAAAAAAGGACAGATTTATCATAAAATAGGACTTTCCTATTATTATGCCTATCAGGAGGCCAGGGCCATTGACTATTTTGACAATAAGGTACTTGCCTTATGGGAAAACTGTACAAAAGTACCCATTGTAGAAAAGGCCAATACAATTTACAACCTGGGGATTTGCCACCAATATTTGGGGAATACCGGGGAAGCCAAAGCCTTTCTTGACCAGTCCCTGGGAATTTTTGAAAATGCCGAAGACTATCCACCTTATCAGTTAGGGCTAAAGTATCATGGCATAGGACTGTTTTATGAATCCCTGGATGACTTTTTCAGGGCACAGCTCTATTTTTCAAATGCGATTAATCTTTTAGCCCAGGAAAAGGCTATACGGAAGCAGCTGATAGCCTTGAACAGTTCGATTACATTGCATATGGATTTTAAGGATTACAGTCTCGCTTCTGAATATGCTTTAAGGGCATTGGAACTGGCCGAAGTGCATCCCAGAGTAATTCTTCCGGAAGATTTGATTCCGGTATACCTAAATGCGGCAACCATAGCTTTTGAGCAAAGGCAATACCCTCATGCTGAAAGCATGGCAAACAAAGCATTAAGTATAATGGATGAGAAATCAAACCTAGAGTATCAGGCCATAGCTCTTGAGGTTAAAGCTTTTTTAGAGATGGAAAGAGGAAATTTTCGGCAAGCAGAAGAATTGATACAGCAAATAATTTTCATAAGCAATCAATTTGAAGAGAAGAGCAGCGGATTGAACCTAATGGCAAGAACCCATGAAAATTTTGCCGGACTCTACTTGCGGCAAGGAACATTGGATAAGGCAAACGAACAGTTGGCCAAGGGTATACGTATTGTCGCACCCAATACAAAGCTTGATGCCAGGATGGTACCCACCGTTAGCAACATTGAAATCAAGAACGAGAACACGCTTCTCCGCCTGATGGAGCTTAAGACCCGTATCTTCGAGAAACAATATGAGGATACCGGAAATTTGGAATGGTTACAGCATTCGCTCGAAGTTCAGCATAAGATTGACTCCGTCATCAAAAAGGGATTACGTTCCCTTCAATTTGAGCAATCCAAGCTTGAATTTCTGGATGTCCGTTTCAAACATTATGGCGAGGCCATCAAAGATGCACTGCGGTTATACCACCTGACCAAGGACCTTTATTATCTGGAGCAGGCCCATCAATTTTCCGCCAAGACCAAGGCCTTGACGCTACAACAAGAGCTTAACCGTATCACAGCACTACGCAGCATAGCTTCGGATACCGTGCTTGAAAAGGAGCGTGCACTGCGCGAAAACATGAACGAACAGCAATCCCTTTTGTTTGAGGCTTCCGAAGAACAAAGGGATTCCCTGTTGCAGTCTTTTACACAGGCCCAAAGTGCCCTGGATGCCTTTTTGATACAATTGGAGAGAGAAGAACCCCTGTATTATCGGGAACGGTATGGTTTTTTAAATGTACCTACCCTTAGAACCATTCAGAAAAGACTTCCGGATAATTTGGGCTTAATTGAGTTTTTTGAGGCCGAAGAATCCATTTATGCCTTTTGGATTTCCCAAGATCAATTTTTTAGCACTACGGTTCCCTTTACCGAAAAGCTCAGAAAAAGTATCGAAAGTTTTATACAACATTGCGGAAATCCCGAAGTGTCCTTTTCACAAACGGACTCTAACTTTATTTTTGCGGAATTGATGGAAGAGGGTTTATCACGCTTGACCAATGTAGGGCGTTTGGGCATTATCCCTGATGGGTTGCTTCATTCCCTATCTTTTGAGGCATTGTATGATGGCGAAGGCTTTCTTATCGAAAACTATGCGTTTTCGTATGCCTATGCCATATCACTGCTCGAACCCAGAAATGATGCCAGTACGAAAACACCGGGTGATTATGTAGGTTTTGCGGCCTCATACAGTAATGGGCTTAGTGCCAAGCTCAAATCCAGGAAGCGCTTTTTTGGTGATGAAATGTTGTCGCCACTAGTACTTTCCAAAAAAGAGGTCACACAGGCCTCCGAGATCCTGGGGGGCACTACTTTTTTTGGAGATGAAGCGTCCCTGGAAAACTTTCATGATCATGCCAACGATGCTCAAATTTTACACCTATCGTTGCATGGTCTGGTGGACACTGACGATCCCAGCCGCTCCTGCATCATTTTCGATGACTCTAAAAAGGACTTTTTACTCTCCCCCCCTGACTTGTATAAAAACCGCTTGAAGGCCGATTTGGTACTGTTGAGCGCCTGCCATTCAGCTAATGGCAAGATATACAACGGCGAGGGAGTACAGGGCATGAGCAAGGCCTTTTTGTTGGCAGGAGCCCAAAATGTATTTTCCAGTCTGTGGAATGCCAGTGAATCCAGCTCCCTGGACATTACCCAA
>JANQRG010000005.1 GCA_028284665.1 Croceivirga sp. | reverse complement strand
TAAAATATAACTCGTTGTGCATTTTGAGATAAACTCGTCAGTTCGAGTGAATTTTACGATTGAAATGAGTAAAATTTGTATCGAAAATCTACCTGTCGGCAGACAGGCAAGAGTTTTATCTCTCAGATTGGTTCTCGATACGATTTTTCGTACCTCAAAATCACTCGAACCTGCCCGATGGTCAAGGCGGGCTGACAGCCTTTGGTCATTTCACATTTAAAATGCACAACTGGTAAAATTTATTACAGTTCTAAGGCCTTTTTAATGTCCCCGTCCATCAAAAATTCCTCGGGACTTTCCAAAGCTTCCTTAACGGTTACCAAAAATCCTACAGATTCTTTTCCGTCGATAATCCGGTGATCGTAAGAAAGCGCCACATACATCACAGGAGCAATGGCGATGGCACCGTCTTTTACAACGGGACGTTCTACAATGTTGTGCATCCCTAAAATGGCACTTTGCGGTGGATTGATAATTGGGGTGGAGAGCATCGATCCAAAGACCCCGCCATTAGAAATGGTAAAGGTCCCACCGGTCATTTCATCTACGGTTATTTCACCATCTCGTGCCCGAATAGCCAGCCTTTTTACTTCAGCCTCAACCCCTCGGAACGTCAAATTCTCGGCATTTCGAATTACCGGAACCATTAACCCTTTAGGCCCTGATACAGCGATGCTTATATCACAAAAATCATAGGAAATCATTTCCTTACCATCTATCATAGAGTTCACCGCAGGGAACATTTGTAATGCCCGGATACATGCCTTTGTAAAAAACGACATGAAGCCCAGACTTACGCCATGCTTCTCCTTGAATTCCTCTTTGTATTGCTTTCGCAACTCGAAAATAGCGGACATATCTACCTCATTAAAGGTAGTCAGCATGGCCGTCTCATTTTTTGCAGCAACCAATCGTTCAGCCACTTTTCTTCGTAGCATCGACAACTTCGACCGGGTTTCCCCTCTGTTGCCCCCTGTAGGAGTACCCATTGCAGCCTTCGCTTCTACGGCATCTGCTTTAGTGATACGTCCGTCCCTTCCTGTCCCCTTTACTTCCGAGGGAACAATCCCTTTTTCGTCTAAAATCTTTTTAGCCGCAGGAGAAGGGGTTCCCGTGGCGTAACTTTCTTTTTTAGGGGTCTCTTCTTTGACCGCCTTTTTCTCAGGAGCTTCTTCTTGGGGAGTTGCCTCGGATGTTTCCGATATTGTGCCTCCTTCGGGCTTTTCAGCACTGGTATCAATTAAGCAAACCACCTCTCCAACACCTACAGCATCCCCCACTTCAGCCTTCAAGGTAATGGTGCCGCTTTCTTCCGCGGGCAATTCCAGGGTTGCCTTATCCGAATCAACCTCAGCTATCGCCTGATCTTTTTCTACATAATCACCATCCTCTACCAACCATTCTGCAATTTCTACTTCGGTAATGGATTCCCCTGGAGAAGGAACTTTCATTTCTAATATCATGTGGGTTATTTTTGTTTTATCCTAAAATTATCCTTTGTGTTGTCAAATACGTATTCAATTACCTCGGCATGTCGCCTTTGCGATCGCACAGCACTTCCCGCCGCCGGAGCACCGTAAAATCTTCTGGAGGCCACTCTAAAATTCCTGGCCTCATCCAAATGCATCAACAAGTGCCCCCAGGCTCCCATATTTCGAGGTTCTTCTTGCGCCCAGACCATTTCCTCTGCCTTGTTGTATTTTTTTATAGTCGCTCTTAGCTGTTCAGTGGGAAGCGGAAATAGTTGTTCTAATCGCACAAGGGCAACATCATCTCTTTGAAGTTCTTCTTTTTTGGCCAGCAGATCATAATAAAACTTTCCTGTACAGAAAACCAGGCTTTTTATCTTGGTAGGCATAGCACTTGTATCGTCAATTAGTTCCTGGAAACTGCCCGTAGCGAGTTCCTCCTTGGTGCTTACCACTTTAGGGTGCCGTAGTAAGCTTTTTGGAGTAAATACCACCAACGGCTTTCTGTATTTGGCCTTCATTTGCCGACGAAACAAATGGAAAAGGTTGGCCGGGGTGGTTACATCTGCTACGAACATATTGTCCTTTGCGCACAGCTGTAAGTATCGTTCCATTCGGGCAGAAGAGTGCTCCGCACCCTGCCCCTCATAACCATGCGGTAAAAGTAGCACCAAACCATTTTGAAGCTTCCACTTATCTTCGGCAGAGGACAGGTATTGGTCTATTACAATCTGAGCGCCGTTGCTAAAGTCTCCGAATTGCGCTTCCCATAGGGTTAGCGTATTGGGGCTTGCCATTGCATAACCATAGTCATACCCCATAACTGCATATTCCGATAGTAAGGAATTGTAGATATAGAAGTCACCATGTTGATGTTCCCCTAAAGAATTTAAGAGCACCACCTCTTCTTCATGCATTTCGGTTTTGATTACCGCATGACGATGCGAAAATGTCCCGCGTTCCACATCCTGACCGGTCATACGAACATCATATCCTTCCTCCAGCAATGCCCCGTAGGCCAAGAGTTCGCCCATTGCCCAGTCCAAACGATTGTCATCGAAATACATCTTTTTTCTACTCTCTACCAAACGCTCAATTTTTCGGAGGAATTTTTTCCCCTCCGGTAGTTGCGTGATGCGGGCGGCAATAGCGTCCAATTTCTCCTGCGGATACGAAGTGTCTACCGGCTTTCGCATTTCACTTTCCGCGACCCTTTCAAAGCCTTCCCATTCATCCTGCATAAAGGGGGTAATCACCGTTTTTTCTACTTTCCTGGAATCCAGTAAATCCTCCTCCAGGTTCTTTTTATACTCAGATTCTAAGCTTTTTACATAGCTATCATCAATGACTCCTTCTTCCAACAGTTTCTGAGCGTAAATATCTCTGGGATTTTTATGCTTGGAAATCGATTTGTACAACAGGGGTTGGGTAAACTTTGGCTCATCCCCTTCATTGTGACCGTACTTCCTGTAGCCTAATAAATCCAGGAAAACATCGGCTTTGTAGCGCATACGATATTCCAAGGCAAAGGTAGCAGCGTGTACTACAGCTTCCGCGTCATCTGCGTTGATATGGAGTACAGGAGAGAGGGTTACCTTTCCCACATCGGTACAATAGGTAGAGGAACGCCCATCCAAATAATTTGTGGTAAAACCTATCTGATTGTTGACCACAATATGAATGGTCCCACCGGTGGTATAACCGTCCAGTTTGGCCATTTGAATAACCTCATAGGCCACTCCCTGGCCTGCAAATGCAGCATCCCCATGTACAAGAATAGGCAATACCTCGCTGATAGCGTCTGCATGGTCTTTATCTTGCTTGGCCCTTGTAATCCCTTCTACTATAGCATTGACCGCCTCGAGATGCGATGGATTCGGGGCGATGTTCATATTCACCACCCTCCCGGAATCGGTTTCACGTCGCGACGTCCAGCCCAAATGATACTTGACATCTCCATCAAATATGGTTTCCTCATAATCCTTTCCGTCAAACTCACTGAAAATGTCTTTGGGGGATTTTCCGAAGATATTGGTAAGTACATTGAGACGCCCCCGATGCGCCATACCCATAACAAACTGCTTAACCCCTGCTTCCGCTGCTTTTTCAATAATAACATCTAATGCGGGTATCAATGATTCTCCACCTTCTAGTGAAAATCGCTTCTGACCTACATATTTCGTGTGCAAAAAGCTCTCAAAAGACACAGCATGGTTTAGTTTGCGAAGAATATTCCGCTTTTCTTCAGCAGAAAAGCTGGGATGGTTATCGTTGACATTTAACCATTGTTGCATCCATGCTATGCGTTCCGGCCTTCTTATATACATGTATTCCACCCCGATAGCATCACAATAAATTCTTTCGAGATGTCCAATTATGGTTTTGAGGGGAGCAGATCCTATACCCAGTATACTTCCGGCGTCAAATACGGTATCGAGATCAGCTTCTTCAAGGTCAAAATTTGCGATATCCAGGGTTGGCGAATACTTTCTTCGTTCCCGTACCGGATTGGTCTGTGTAAAAAGATGCCCCCGGGAGCGATAGCCATTAATTAGTCCGATTACCTTAAATTCCTTTTGCAATGAAAGTGGTACGGCTACCTCTTGTCCGTTGACCAAAGCAGTAGTTCCGTTAACCGCAGGTTGAATATCCAATTCATCAAGCGCACTTTCCAGGCCAAAATCAAACCCTTGAAAAAACGCCCGCCAACTGGGTTCTATGCTATCCGGATTTTTGGTATATCTGTCGTAGAGCTCCGCAAAAAAAGATGTGTGCGCAGCATTTAAAAAGGAATATTTATCCATGAATAAAGTTCTTTCGAAACTTATGACAAAATTAGCTCAAAAGTACGATAAACAAATAATTTACCCGTATTTTAGGATGAAGAGGTAAACGATTAATTGAGAAAAGATGACCCGTATAATTTTGTCGCTGTTCCTATTGGGCATTAGCTATTCCCAGGCACAACCATTATCTACGGATTCTTTTTGGAGTAAGGTACGATATGGAGGAGGTTTGGGACTGGGTTTTGGAAATGACAGCTTTAACCTACAATTGGCCCCAAGTGCTATTTATGAGGTGAATCCCTACTTTGCTACGGGCTTAGGACTACAACTAAACTATACCCAAATCGGAGACTTTCAATTTCTCGGTTATGGCGGTACCGTTCTTGGTCTTTTCAATCCTATTCAAAACATCCAACTCTCGACTGAATTAGAACAGTGGCGCATTAACAGGGAAGAGTCTCTGGATGGTGCAGTTCTGGAAGATGATTATTGGTTGACTTCCTTGTTTTTAGGATTAGGATATAGATCCAACAACGTAACATTCGGTATTCGCTATGACGTCTTATTCGATGAAAACCGAAGTTTAAACGTGGACCCCTGGGTTCCCTTTGTTCGCGTGTATTTTTGATTTCCTATTCTTTGTAAGCTTTACCTTCTTGCACCATAAAAGTCTTTTTTTCTGATAGCACAGCTGAGCAAAACAATAGGAATCGAAGCAATATGCTAAATTTTAGCTGATTTTTGAAGTTCAAAAAAGGTACAAAAAAAGAGGACGGATCGTCCTCTTCATTCTCAAAAACTGGTCTTGGTTTTATGCCGAAACTTCTTGATAATCCCGAATTTTCTTTTCCCAGTCCCACGCTGATCGCATGGCATCTTCCAGAGTAGACTGCGCTTTCCAACCTAGTACTTCATTTGCTTTTCCAGTATCTGCATAGGCCTGAATAACATCCCCGGACCTTCGATGTACAATCCTGTAATTCAACTTTTTTCCGGATACCTTTTCAAAACTATGAATGACTTCCAAAACAGAACTTCCTTTTCCCGTACCAAGATTAAAAACCTCGTAGTTGTCATCATTTTTATCCTCGATCAGACGCTTTAAGGCAGCCACATGTGCTTTTGCCAGATCTACCACATGAATATAATCCCGTATACAAGTACCATCGGGGGTGGGGTAATCATCGCCGAATACCGAGAGTTGTTCGCGTAAACCTACCCCGGTTTGCGTAATAAAGGGCACCAAATTCTGAGGCACTCCAATAGGTAATTCACCAATCTCAACGCTTGGATGCGCTCCAATCGGGTTAAAATATCGTAGCGCAATTGCGGACAATTGAGGAGTTACCTTACAAACATCCTTTATTATCTCCTCTCCCACTTGTTTCGTATTACCGTATGGGGATTCCGCAGGTTTCACAGGGGCATCTTCGGTAATAGGCATAGTATCCGCCTGACCATAAACCGTGCAAGAAGAACTAAAGATAAAGTGTGCACTACCTTTCTTTATCAGTTCCTGAAGGATATACGTTAATACGCCCAGATTATTTTCGTAGTACAATAGAGGGTTTTCCACACTTTCGCCTACAGCTTTAGAAGCAGCAAAATGGATAACCCCGTTGATGTCATCATATTTTGAGAAGAACGCTTGTACTTTGACTTTATCGCGAAGATCAAATTTTTCAAGGATGGGCTGCTTTCCTGTGATAGCAGTAATACCATCCATAACACCTTCATCGGCATTAGATAAATTGTCCACAATGACAACTTCAAATCCTTCATTTTGAAGTTCAACTACTGTATGGGATCCTATAAACCCTAAGCCGCCTGTAACAAGTATTTTGTTAGTCATATTTATTCTTTTACGTGATTTAGCACCAATTCAGCAATAAACCCTATCTGCTCGTCTTCCAACTCAGTATGCATTGGTAATGAGATCACCTCTTTCACCAGTTGATTCGTCACCGGAAAATGGGCTTCATCATACCTACTGTCCGCGTAAGCCTTTTGTTGATGTAGAGGAATGGGATAATATACTCCACATGGAACGCCATTCTCGTTAAGATGTTGCACCAAACTGTCTCTTTTTTCGTTCGAAATGCGTAAGGTGTACTGGTGAAATACATGACAGTCACAACTATCACAAATTCCCTCACAATCATTTACTGTTTTCGGAAGCACTATGCCAGGTTGATTGGCAAAAGCCTGGTTATATTTTTTAGCCGCCTCCCGTCTCCTGGAATTATACTCGTCCAGTTTGGGCAACTTAGCACGCAATACAGCGGCTTGCAGGGAATCCAGTCTTGAATTCACCCCAACTACATCATGGTGATATCGCTGATACATACCATGATTGACAATACCTCGGATCGTATGTGCCAATGCATCATCGTTGGTAGATATCGCCCCTCCATCGCCATAGCATCCCAGGTTCTTAGAAGGAAAGAAGGAGGTGGAAGCTACATGGCCTATGGTTCCCGACTTTTGCTTTGTTCCATTCTTAAAAGTATGAACTGCTCCTATGGCTTGTGCATTGTCTTCTATGATAAAAAGCCCATGTTTATCTGCGAGTTCTAAAATAGCGTCCATATTGGCACATTGGCCAAACAAATGCACCGGAACAATGGCTTTAGTTTTTGGGGTAATAGCTTTCTTTATTGCTTGTATATCTATGTTGAAGGTGTCGGGTTCTACATCTACCAATACCGGAGTGAGTCCCAATAAGGCAATCACCTCAACAGTAGCCGCAAAGGTAAAATCGGCGGTAATAACCTCATCCCCAGGCTGCAGGCCAAGGCCCATCATACAAATTTGAAGTGCATCGGTTCCATTAGCACATGGGATTACATGTTTTACCCCCAGGTACTCCTCCAGCTCCTTTTGAAAACTGTGAACCGCTGGCCCATTGATAAAGGCCGACGATTCAAGGACTTCAGCGAACGCATCTTTTACCGTATCCTTTATACCTTCATACTGCCCTTTTAGGTCTACCATTTGTATTTTCTTCATGTGCACTATTTTGCCGCAAAAGTAAGAAATAAGGGAGGTACAATTTCTTTTGCGCCAAGAAATGTACCTTAGCAAAAAGCATCTGGTGAGAAGTATTTATTCGTTACTGGTCAAAATCGCATGGTACTGCTTAACTATAATCGCAAAGTTTCACCCAAAAATCAAACTGTTCGTTTATGGTAGAAGAGAAACGTTTACAACCTTGGAGCAAGCGATACAACCTTCCTGGAAGATCATATGGGTGCATGTAGCCTCTTTGGGAGAATACGAACAAGGCCTTCCGCTGGTAGAACGCTTAAAAAAACGGTTTTCGGACCATAAGATCGTACTAACGTTCTTTTCACCCTCGGGATATGAAGTAAAAAAGGATAAAACTCCGGCAGACCTGGTTACCTACCTTCCTTTGGATACTTCCGGTAATGCCCGACGGTTTTTGGAAATTGTTCGGCCTAAGCTCGCAATTTTTGTTAAATACGAAGTTTGGCCCAATTACCTGATAGCACTTAGTACGCGCCAGGTTCCTACCCTGTTGGTCTCTGGGATCTTTAAGGAAAAGCAAGCCTACTTTCAATGGTATGGACGGTTCTTAAGGCGATCCCTTGGGTACTTCACTCATTTTTTTGTTCAGGATGAAACCTCTGAAACGCTCCTAAAAACCCTTGACTTTGAAAATATCACTATTAGTGGGGACACACGGTTTGATCGTGTAGCCCAGATAGTACAACGAGACAATCAACTGCCACTGATCGACTCTTTTAAAGGGGATCACCATTGTCTGGTAGCTGGAAGTACCTGGCCTGAGGATGAAAAAATACTACTCCCCTTTATCAATACTACTTCGGCTAAAATAAAATTTATTATCGCCCCACACACGATCAATAAACGACATATTCAACAGCTTAAGGCTGCCCTTACTAAAAAGGTGGTGTGCTATTCAGAGTTGCAAAACCATGCGCAAAATCCTAAAGAAAACCAAATAGTCATCGTAGATTCCGTTGGGCTTTTGACAAAAATCTATAGCTACGCCGATATTGCATATGTAGGGGGTGGTTTTGCTACCGGCTTACACAATACGCTAGAGCCTGCGGTTTTTGGTATCCCTGTGATCATAGGCCCTGAGTATTCTGATTTTGTGGAAGCAACGGACCTCGTACGGCAAAACGGTGTCCTTAGTATTCAAAATTCGAAGGAATTTGAAATTCAGGTAGCCAAACTGCTACAGGAAACCTTCTTTGCCAAAGAGACAGGGGCTATTAACCTTTCGTATATCCGGAAAAAAGTTGGAGCAACCAATACGATAATGGAGTATATTACCACGCTCATTGAATAAACCACACAAATAACCGATCAAAACTATGGACAAGCGTATCTTACGAATTTCCCTTACCGCTGCTCTGGCGGGATTCCTGTTTGGCTTTGACACTGTAGTGATCAGCGGTGCCAACCAACCTATTAAAGCCCTATGGAACACGAATTGGTTTTTGGGAGATTCTGTATTTACTTTTCATGGTATTTTTATCATGTCCATGGCCTTATGGGGGACTGTTTTGGGAGCCTTGTTAGGAGGTATTCCCAGTGACCGCCTGGGACGCAAGAAAACACTATTCTGGATCGGAGTGTTATATTTCATTTCGGCCCTGGGCTCGGCCTTAGCCCCAGAAGCCTATAGTTTTTCATTTTTCAGATTTATCGGGGGCGTTGGGGTCGGAGCCTCTTCCGTCGCTGCGCCGGTCTATATTTCAGAAATATCATCTGCCCAAAATCGGGGCAGATTGACCGCCATGTATCAATTCAATATTGTTTTTGGTATTCTTATCGCTTTTATTAGCAACTATCTTATTGGCACGTTGTTTTCCGAGGAGGTCGCCTGGCGCTGGATGCTAGGTGTGGAGGGAATCCCTGCATTGCTTTATACCCTAATGGTAGCTAAAATCCCAAACAGCCCCAGATGGCTGCTACTCAAGGAGCGTCCCGATACAGTGGTTATTCGCTCCCTTTCTCTTTTGGGCATTGAGGGAAACCGGGCGCAGCTAATGCTATCCGAAATAAAAGTATCCCTTCTTGAATCGGTTCAGGAGAAAAAAGAAAAATTGTTTTCCGGAAAATACAACAAGCCACTGTTACTAGCCTTCTTGCTGGCCTTTTTTAACCAGCTTTCCGGAATAAACTTTGTATTATACTACGCGCCCGAGATTTTGGAACGCGCCGGGCTTGCTTCCGGCGAATCTCTTTTCAGCTCTATTTCCATCGGGATCATCAACCTCATATTTACGCTCCTGGGAATAGCGCTTATCGATAAATTGGGGCGCAAACAACTGATGTATATTGGTTCCTTAGGATATATCATCAGCCTCGCAATGGTGGGATGGTGTTTTTATTCGGCCGCTAATTCCACATTACTGCTTGTGTTCATTTTGGTATTTATAGCTTCTCACGCCATTGGACAGGGTGCCGTAATTTGGGTATTCATATCCGAAATATTTCCGAACCAGGTCAGGAGTTATGGACAGTCCTGGGGCACAGGAACCCATTGGGTCTTTGCAGCTTTAATTACCTTGCTTACCCCAACATTCCTGGATAGTGAAATCGGAATATTCAAAGAGAATCCATGGCCTATTTTCCTCTTTTTTTCTGGTATGATGGTATTACAGTTGCTATTTGTAATCTTCCTCATGCCGGAGACCAAAGGAATATCCTTAGAAGATTTAGCCAAAAAACTGGGATTGAACAAGGAATAATGTACTACCATTTGCCAATGCTACAAGAAGTAGTAGCCTGGATCTGTCTTATCGAAAACCGGATAACCCGCTATCTGCCAATAAATTACTATATTGTAATAAGAAATTTAAACAACCATGGCCAAAACTACTTCTTTAAGCACCAGCTTTTTAGACAGTTTTCTTAGAATAGTGGTCTTTGCCCTTGTAGTGATTTTGATAGCAATTCCCATTTGCATCGTCTTTGACCTTTTAGGTCTCTTTGAAATGTTGGGCCTACAATTTTAGTCGATTTTTTGATGTCCCGGGATGCCATAACAGGAATTACATCAAAAAAGGCTGACCCGTACTTTGAAGCACTGCAAACCAAAATTCACTTTCCAGATCTATTTTTTTCCGTTTAGAAGTAACCGCGGAAATAGGTAGGTACACAAATTTATTGTTTACCCGCCCTACTACAAACTTGGTTTTTCCAGCCATTGCACCATGAACTGCCTGATACGCCAGACCACTGCAAAACACACTATCTCCGGAATTGGCGGCAGCACTTCGTACAATATAGCTCGGATCAATATATTTAATGGTTACCGGGTAAATCTCCCTAAAGTATTCCTTTATTTTATCACGAAGAAAAATACCGATATCATCATGTTGCACATTTCCGGAAGCATCCTTGCGAATCTCTTCTTTTTCAAACAGGTGCTGCCCGGCGCCTTCAGCCACAACTATCACAGCATGGTGTTTTGCCTCCAATCGCTTTTTAAGGGTTTCTAAGAAACCGTTTTCGCCGTACAGATTGAAATTCAATTCGGGGATAAGTACAAAATTGACTACGGGCATTGCCAATGCCGCAGAGGCAGCAATAAAACCACTGTCTCTCCCCATGAGCTTCACTATGGAAATCCCATTATAGGCCCCATTGGCTTCATTATGAGCATCTCTCAGGATAGGGCTTGCAATGTCAAAAGATGTTTCAAACCCAAAGGATTTATCAATGATATCAATATCATTGTCAATGGTTTTGGGTATTCCTACAACAGCAATATCTAGTCCGCGTTTCTTAATTTCTTCCCCAATGGCATCAACCCCTTTTAAGGTCCCGTCACCACCAATCGCAAATAACAGGTTGATATTGTTATCGACCATGGTATCCACCATTACCGAATCTTCCTGTGCCCCTCGGGATGAGCCCAAAATAGTACCTCCAAATTGATGAATATCCTTTACTTTTTCGGGCGTTAATTCTATAAATCCGTGGCCCTTTTCCGGGTTTAGCCCTTCGTATCCATAGGGAATTCCAAGAATTCGTTTTACCCCATAAAAGTAATGGAGCGCCATGACCACCCCGCGAATTACATTATTGATCCCGGGACATAAGCCACCGCAGGTTACAATTGCCGCAGTAGTGTCTTTAGGTTCAAAGTAGATTTGCTGTCTGGGACCTGCTTTTTCCAGACATCTCGGTTCCGTCTGGTTTTCCAGGCATTGTGTATAGGTATCCAAAGAGAGGTCATAGACCAATTGGTCACTATCATCAACAAAGTTGAAGATATTGTCCCCCCTAACAGTACTTAACTGCAGGGGGGATTTGATAATTGCCTCTCCCAAATTTTCTATTTGGAACATTAACTTAAAAATTAAACGTGATTACCAATCTATAGTGTTGATCCATTTGCGGATCGTCCTCTAAGATATGGTAAAGTTAAATCCTTTCCGGCGCTAGTTCCCATTTTTCAGGAGATCTCCATAGGCTGGAAAGTAATAACTCTCTCATGAACGTGAACTCTTTAGGAAGTTTGTCATACATTTTTTCAAAGAGTTCTTCATGTCCCAATACTTCCTGTTTCCATTGCTCACGGTCGATATCCATGATCTCATCAAATTGCTCAATAGAGAAATCAAGACCGTCCCAGTTGATATCATTGTAAGTAGGCATCCAACCGATTGGGCTTTCTACCGCCCCTGCTTTACCTCTTACTCTATTGATGACCCACTCAAGAACTCTCATATTTTGACCAAATCCCGGCCATTGGAACTTCCCGTCCTGGTCTTTTCTGAACCAGTTGACTACGAACATTCTTGGAGGATTCTGTAGTGATCTACCGAATTGTAACCAGTGATTGAAGTAATCTGCCATGTGGTATCCACAGAATGGTAACATTGCAAATGGGTCTCTTCTCACTTTACCTACCTGTCCGAAAGCAGCAGCGGTCATTTCAGAACCGATTGTTGAAGCGGCATATACACCAGAGTTCCAGTTTGTAGCTTGATATACCAATGGAACAGTAGAACTTCTTCTACCACCTACCATGAATGCGCTTATTGGAACACCCTGTGGGTCTTCCCAGTTTTCATCAATACTAGGACATTGGCTTGCCGGGCAAGTGAAACGAGCGTTAGGGTGAGCTACCTTTTCGTCAGAACCAGCTTCGTGAACTTTTCCATGCCAGTTAATAGTTCCTTCTGGCATTTCACTACCGATACCTTCCCACCATACGTCACCGTCAGGAGTAATACCAACGTTGGTGAAGATACTATTCTCCTTGATGGTTTCCATCGCATTCGGGTTAGTTTTATAGTTAGTTCCCGGTGCTACACCAAAGTAACCGGCTTCGGGATTGATAGCGTACAATCTGCCATCAGGTCCTGGTTTGATCCAAGCGATATCATCACCTACTGTAGTGATCTCCCATCCTTCCGTTCCTTTAGGAGGAATCAGCATTGCGAAGTTCGTTTTACCACAGGCGCTTGGGAAAGCCGCTGCCACATATGTTTTTTCTCCTTCCGGGCTTTTTGCTCCCATAATTAGCATGTGCTCTGCTAACCATCCTTCGTCGCGGGCCATTACAGAAGCTATACGAAGTGCAAAACATTTTTTACCTAACAATGCGTTACCCCCGTAACCAGAACCATACGAAACAATACTTCTTTCCTCCGGATAGTGAACAATATATTTCACTGTTGGGTTACATGGCCATAATGCATCTTCTTGTCCTTCT
This sequence comes from Croceivirga sp., assembly GCA_028284665.1. Lineage (GTDB taxonomy): Bacteria > Bacteroidota > Bacteroidia > Flavobacteriales > Flavobacteriaceae > Croceivirga. Next base: position 68,343 of record JANQRG010000005.1, on the reverse strand, counting down.
TCAAGAGGAGCACCCACTGTATGCAAACACTTGATATATTCCCCATCAGTGCCCATTTGATTAAGGGCATCAACGCCCATACGGGTCATAATGCGCATATTCACCACTACATACTCTGAATCTGTAATTTCAACACCAATTTGAGAAATATCAGAGCCTAAAGGCCCCATACAAAAGGGAATGACATACATAGTACGTCCCTTCATACAACCTTCAAATAATGGGTCTAAAGTAGCTTTCATTTCTTTAGGCGCCATCCAGTTGTTTGTTGGCCCGGCATCTTCTTTTCTTCTACTACAGATAAAGGTCTTATCTTCCACTCTAGCTACATCACTAGGATCAGAGAAACAAGCAAAGCTATTTGGTCTTTTCTCCGGATTAAGACGTGTAAAAGTACCTTTATCTACAAGTTTCTGAGCAAGTCGGTCGTACTCTTCTTGTGAGCCATCACACCAATAAATTTCATCTGGTTGACATTTTGCCGCTACCTCAGCAACCCAGTTCTTGAGGGCAGTATGTTTCACATCTAGTTTGTCTTTCGTTTCCATGATTTTCGTTTTTAATAAAGTTTCCATGCGTTAAAATCCTAAATCGATATTTCTTAAAATGACCATATTAGTGGTACTAATAAGAGTGTTGCAATAAAAAACAGTAGCAACAGTGGTCCTCCCACCTTTACATAATCTAAAAATGTATACCCGCCAGCAGTTAGTACCATGGCGTTAGTTGTCGTTCCAACAGGGGTCAGAAATGCCGTAGAGGCACTTACCGCCACCGTGATTAAATAGGGTTTTGGGGACACCCCCAAAGAACTTGCTGCAATGAAGGCAATAGGCGCCATCAACACAGCAGTAGCAGAGTTATTGATCGTTTGGCTAAAAGCCGTTGTCAACAGGAATATACCGGCCAAAAGCGCTGTGGGATGCACACTTCCCAAAGCACTTACCAGCCCATCAGCAGCCATTTGTGCTGCACCGGTCTTTTGTAGCGCAAGGCCCATAGGGATCATTGCAGCGATCATCACCACGCTGGTCCAACTAATACCTTTATAGGCTTTGGCAATAGGAACACATCGGGTGATCATCATAATACCGGCACAAATCAATGCCGCCATAGCTCCGGGTAACACGTTGAAAACCAGAAGCAATATCATCAACACCAAGGTGCCCATTGCAATATAGCTTTTGACATTTAAGGTCGATACGTCTTTGGATAGGGCCTCAGGTCTGCCAGAGATCACCAAATTCTCGTAAAGTGATTGTAAATTCTCGATGTTTTCCCATGTACCCCGGATCACAAAGGCATCACCCGCCTCCATCTTTATTCTTCCGGATAAAGGACGATTGTCTCTGGAGGCGGCCAACAACTGCACCCCGGTCTGTTTTAGATAATGTCCCAAATTGATAACACGTCCAACCAATACGGAATTGGGAGCAATAAACATTTCTGCCATCCCCACTTCCTGAGTGATCAATTCGTTTTTTAGGTCATCCATTTCAGCGGGATTCGGAATTACCCCCAAAGCAAATTTGAGCACCAGTTTATCCACATCTTCCGGGGCACCTTTGACAGTAATAATATCGTGGTACCGCATTTCCGTATCCGGATCTGGCAATTCTACAAACAACGGCACTCGTTGTTGCAACCGACTGGGATGTCGCCGCTTTAGCCGCATTACAGACACGTGATGTTCGTCCTCAAAATTCCAATCGCCAATTTTGGTGTTGATCAATGGCGACATGGAACGAATACGAAGCCGATAGAGATTATCACCAATACTGTAGTTCTCAATCCATTTATGCATTTCAGCATCAATATCCGCAGGACGTTCTTGGGTTTCATGTGCAGGCAACAGCCGATACCCAATATATCTGAAATAGAATATCGTAATAAGGAGTAATGGAATACCGATCAACGCAAATTCAAAAAAACTGAATCCTTCGAGACCTTTTTCTACCAAAGCATTACTGGCAATAATGTTGGGTGGTGTTCCCGTTAGCGTTAGCAACCCTCCCGTATTGGAGCCAAAAGCCACCGGCATTAATAATTTAGAAGGTAGTGTCCCCGCACTCCAGGCGGCAGAAACAGTTACGGGTAATAAAGCCGCTACGGTCCCTGTATTGCTTACAAAACCAGACAAGATCCCTGACCCCAGGGTCACGATGACCAAAAGCTTAGGGATACTTTTTTCCGCCCAGTTAACAAAGCGTTGCCCGGCCAGGGCCGTCCATCCGGTTCGGGAAAGCCCCTCACCAATAATAAACAAAGCGGCAATCATAATAACTGTGGCATTGCTAAATCCACTCAGCGCCTCTTCAGCAGTAAGAATCCCGGTGAGAAACAGGGTGATCATTGAAATCAATGCCACTACATCCGGTGGAAACTTCCCCCAAATGAATAAGACAATAGTAATGAACAGAATTATTAATAGTGTAACCATTAAAGGTTAGGTCTTAATCCAACGTTAGCACCGGAACGCTGGAATGGAGGGTTAATAATTTAGTGAGTCTACCTTCGGAGGGTGAGGTCTTTTGCGCATGATTTCTGGGTAAAATGGTCAAAAGATCAATATCCTTTTCTTCTATGTATTCCAAAATCCCTTTTTCGATGTCCTGATTTTTTTCAAAATTGTGTTCGGCGTAAAAATGCTCCAGATAGTATTCTAGGGATTCCTCATTTGTTTCTACAACCGCATTTTCACCATAAATAGACTCTTTATATATTGTGAGTACGTGAACTTTGGCATCAAACGTACGGGCAATATCTAAAAGAAGGCTTAGTACCTTTGGATTCTCAATTTCTTCTTTGCCAAGGACCAATGCAATTTCCTTAGGTGTTGCAGTTTCCGAACCAAATGGAACCGTTATCACGGGACAATCCGCTTCCAGCACCAACTCAGAAGTGTTGGTTACATTTTCTTCAATACTGCGGTCCCCTAAAGTGCCCATAATCACCAAATCCGCCTTTTCGTTTTTACGTGTGATCAACACGGTCTCTACCAGATCCCCTTCGGTAATGATGAGTTCCGGATGCAAATGGGTACGTCTATTGAGAGAGGTTACCACCTTCGCGAAATTTTCCATGGTGGTTTTCCGGTCATTTTCGGTTACCGGGAACGTACTTGCATAAAGTGCATTTACCTGAATTGGTCGCTGAAATCCGACAAAGTTCAAAGCGTAATCCAAAGCGGCAATTGCAGGCTCCGTAAAATCAAACGGAACCAAGATTTTTTTTATCAAACTCATACCTATTGAAATTTTCTGTTAGACGATCAATTTCCATTCAAAAGTAAGCGGAGTATCCAATGCAAAACATGACGGATGTCAGTTATCAATCGCAATGTTCGTTTTCTAAGCCGTATCCGGAGGATAGGTAGTAAATTATGACCAATGTTATACTTTGAATTCCTTCCAGGCAGGAATTTGCTCCCGCTAATCAAAAAAGATGCATCCCCACACAAGATTCCTGGGTAGTCCACATTGAACACCGTTGGGTTACCAGTTCGAAAAACACTATCCTAAAAACAGGTGGCGCTATCGGCTTCACTACCGGATAGGGATCACCCACAATTTGTATTTTTGTTGTTCGGATGAGCCTTTCTTAACTTTTGATTCACCCCATATTGACCAGAACCGATTCTTTGTTGGAGCGGGCCGTAACTTAGATAAAGGCATTTCCATAAAGCCGGGATATTTCAAAACACATATTAGCGATACAAGCGCAGATCGAATTCGGATAGCGCTCCATTTAACGACCCGTTTATTTAAGAACTCCAAAGAAAACCTTTTCGTAAGTGATTAGTGATTTCACAAAAAAATAGCGCAAAAATTCAAAACTTGATAAATATCATGTTTTGTGGGCATTGATAATTCTACTTTTATCAATATTAAATGCCAAATGTCATGGAACCCAAGAAAAACCCAAAAGCAGATTTAAATCGAAATAGTAGCCTTTATTTTGTAATTGGGCTAGCTATAGTACTATTTGCCACTTGGCGTCTTTTAGAGCATAAGACCTATGCGTCAGATCAAGAGTTCGTCAACGTATTAGATGTATCAGATGATATGAGTGAAGAAGTTCCCGTAACGCAAATGCTTCGTACAGCCCCACCTCCTCCACCTCCGGCAGCTCCGGAAGTTATCGAGATTGTGGAAGACATCGAAGAGGTAGAAGAAACCGTCATTGAAAGTACCGAGAGTAGCCAGGATACTTTTGTGGAGGACGCGGTGGTAAGCGTTGACGACGTAGATGTGGGAGAGGTAGAAGATGATATTTCCGTACCCTTTGCCGTTATCGAACGTGTCCCGGTTTTCCCAGGATGCGAGGATCTGGCCACGGAAGCTGAACGAAAGACCTGTTTCGCTAAAAAAGTACAGGAACACATCAAAGACAACTTTAGCTATCCCAAGACCGCTCTTGAGTTAGGTATTAAAGGAAGAGTATTTATACAATTTGAAATTGATACTAAAGGAAAAGTATCTAATATTAGAAAAAGAGGTCCGGACAAGCTGTTAGAGGATGAAGCCGTCCGAATTATCGCTTCATTGCCTCAAATGAAGCCTGGACAGCAAAGAGGACGTCCGGCCAAAGTAGGTTATAGTATCCCAATAAACTTTGTGATGCAGTAGTGGGTTGCATAACATGCATTTAGGGTCCTGGAGTAGTTTACTTCAGGGCCTTTTTTTTTGCCAAATAGCATTGCCGTATTCTGCGTTTCGGGAGCTACGTTCCCGATTTTTGAGGATAAAGAGATGTTTCCCCGCCTCCCGCGTACGATATCCGAGTAAATGAAAAATAGATTTTGCAAAGAATCGGGCAATACGTCGATCCACCAGTATGGCTTCTTTTTTTGAAGAGGCCCACCGAATTCCCGGGAATGCTACTAATAACGTATCTGCCTTTAGTTTTCGTAGATACTTGGATAACCAAAGGAAAAATTTGGGTACGCCCCGTATATAGTAAAATCCTTCCCTTCCTTTTTCCTGATATAGCGGCATGAAAAGCTGTCGTTCTTTTTTGGTAATGATATTTCCATGCCCATTTACAGCTATTGCCTGTCCTTTGGGTACTACTTGAAAATTCTCAAAACCAGGTATCATTTTGAAATATGCCCCTTGTTGTATGAGGTATTGATGATAGATCTCGTAAAATCGCCTGGTCGTTTCACCGGATTGATACAACTTAGCCCTGGCCTGCTTCATTTCTACTTCGGAAAAAGGATGAAATCCGGTCAACCCTAAAGTATACCATATAAAATTTTCGGCATTAACAATTGCCGCAGGATCTTCATGTTCCCCGCTCTCATACCCAAAAGCTACATATCCCAACTCGTTAATATAACTAAGCAAAGCACCGGTAAGATATTCTTCTATCCCTAAAATAACAGGTAAAGGATAACTAGCTGTAAACTTTCGGTTAAGTAAACTATCATTAACCACAATAAAGGGTTGAGTCGCCCCCGATGTGGTATGCAAATCAATAAAATAAAAGGGGGGTGATGCAGTCTCCAAAATCTCAGTTACCAATTTGTAAAGCACAAGCATTTCCTGAGCTTCCACACTTTGGTCTTTCCTGCCTTCACGAAGACCTTCCAACCTGTGCAGAAACCAAATACGATTAAGGTCTTCATCTACAAAACGTACTTTCTTTGAGAAGGCAGGAAGGTTCCCGGTGATCCCAAAACACTCTCCGGTATACTGCTCCGGTGATATGGCTTCCAATCGAGAAAAAACACGTTGAAGGGCAATCACCCCGGCGGGCTCGTTCCCGTGAATCCCTCCAAAGAAAACTACAGTAGGTCCTGTACTTTTTCCCGTAACATGACCAATAACACGCGGAACTTCACTAAAAGCCCTTTTATTTTTTGCGGGGGCTTCTTGCATCAGGATAGGTCGGTTTTACTAATTATCCCTACCATTGTATTTTGTTCACATACCGGAAGGCAGCCTATTCCTTTGTCTGCCATTAGCTTTTTAGCTTCCGAGATCTCAGCAATCGGCGAAATTGTAATTACCTCTTTGATCATGATTTCAGCTACCTTGGTCTTTGCAAAATCCACTTCCTGTGCTTTCGATTGCAGATAACTCCAGGTTAACAGGCCTGTGAGTTCTCCCTGCTCATTCTCTACCGGGACGTGATGAATATTATTCCATTCCATAATGGCTTCTGCCATGTTCACATAATCATCTTCCTGTAATCGTAATAAATGGGTAGTCATAATCTCTTTAACCAACTGTGGTTGCCGGGTAATCTTTTCTATCGCAATATCCGGCCATTTATGAACAGGGTGCCCGGAGCGTTGATTTTCTTCAATGGCTTTGGTCAAAAGAACAAGGGATTTATCCGTTTTGAATCTTTTCTTAAGTGCCCTAAAATTGTTTACCTGCCATTGCTCTCCTGCCCTACCCCGAGTGCGTTGTTCAATTATTCCCAGTAATCGTTCCGTATCCTCCTTATTTACACCAACGGAATGTAAGCCTTCATAAGCAATGGGAAGTAGTTTATTGGTTATGAGTTTTTTGGCACTAAATGGCTCACCCTCCCAGTGGAAAAGTGTTTCTTTACCGGAACGGGCCGCCTTGATAAAATTCGTCTTTGCCACTTTAAAATCCATTACGTCGGGCATATTATCATACTTTTTGGGCCTCCCTTTCATAAGGCCTATCCAGAAAGCAAAATTGGCCATTTCATCAGCTACGGAAGGACCTGAAGGGATATACCTGTTTTCAATCCGAAGATGTGGTTTGCCATTTCCAATACCGTAACAAGGACGATTCCAACGATAAACGGTGCCATTATGCAAACGGAGGGCGTGAAGTTCGGGAATTTTTCCGTCTTTTAATTGTTCCAAAGCATCTTCCGTAATAGGTTTTGTCAACAATACCCGATGCTTGGAAATATCTTGTTTAAATATCTCGGCAACCGAGCCTGTTTCCCAATGATCCCCAAACCCTACCCTTGGAGTCTGATTCTTGAGGGAAAAAGCTGTTTTCCGGGTATCCAAACTCTGTTGAAAAAGCGCTATTCGTGTTTCCTTCCACAATTCCCTTCCCATAAGCATAGGAGAGTTGCAACAGACCGATAGTACCGGACCGGCAATTGCCTGCGCCCAGTTATAACTCTTTACAAAATCATCGGAAGGAATTTGAAGGTGCAGTTGGAAACTGGTATTACAGGCCTCAAACATTACGCAATCATGTTTGAGAAATAATTCGTCCACTCCCCTTATTTTGAGGCTAAAATCATCCCCTTTATACGTTTTTAACATATCGTTCAGGGCAAAATAGCGCGGTATGGGGGTAAGATGATCAATCCCCACCTCCTTTTTACTAATGGTAGGTAATATTCCGGTTAAGAGCAAATTTCCATTAAGCGCCTTAATCTTGTTTCCCGCCTTTTCCAAAAGCTCTAAAAGCTGCGTTTCAACCTTTGTGAAGCAATTCCCGGTCAGCTCGTAAGGATCAAGATTAATTTCGATGTTGTAATTGGCTAACTCTGTGGTAAAATGGGGATCATTAATGGTCTCAAGGAGCTTAAGATTGATCCCGAAAGGCCGGCTATGTTCATCTATAAGGCAAAGCTCCTGCTCTGCCCCTATTCGGACAATATCGTTCTCAAATTGATCATTCTGCAGGAGGAGTTCCAGTGCTTTAACATCATTTATCAAATGTTGAACAAAGGCCATACGTTCTTCAATGTCCGCCTTTGTTTTGGTAATCATTTCTCCCATAAGGACAGTACTTAACACACAAACTTATACATTGCCCTATCCTAAAAATATGATAATTGTCAGACTTGTCCTTTCCTGGGCAGGGGCATATGACATTTATCATATTTTTTATGCTATAACCCGCGTAATTTCGAAAGCACAGATTAAGCGAATTACGACAAGCATGTGCGATCTCACCCAGAAGTATAATATCCCCGGGCCACGTTATACCAGTTATCCCACCGTGCCATATTGGGATTTGGATCATTTTTCCGGCCAAAAGTGGAAGGAAAGCGTGGCCCGGAGCTTTAGAGAAAGTAAAGGAGATGGAATAAGCCTTTATATTCATCTGCCCTTTTGTGAAAGTATGTGTACCTTTTGTGGCTGTCACAAACGAATAACCAAACGACATGAGGTAGAAAAGCCTTATATCAACGCAGTGCTACAGGAGTGGAACCTGTACCGCGATCTGTTTGGGACAAAGCCTACCATTAAGGAACTCCATTTGGGAGGAGGTACCCCAACGTTCTTTTCGCCGGAAAACCTTGTTCATTTGGTAGAAGGTATTTTACGATTTGCCCATTTGGACGAGGAGGCGCAGCTGAGCTTTGAAGGCCACCCGAACAATACGACCACTGCACATTTACAGGCATTGTACGCTGTTGGTTTCGAGAGGGTTTGTTTTGGTGTTCAGGACTATAACCCTAAGGTACAATCAGCCATCAATAGGGTACAACCTTTTGAGAAGGTGGAGGCCGTTACCGCCGCTGCCAGAGAAATTGGTTACACTTCGGTAGGTCATGACCTTGTTTACGGTCTTCCTTTTCAAACCAGGAAGGATGTTGAGCAAACACTGAGGCTTACTTCTCAGCTTATGCCAGACCGCATTGCCTTGTACAGTTATGCCCACGTCCCCTGGAGGAGTGGTAACGGGCAACGCGGCTATCGCGATGAAGATCTCCCATCTGCAGAAAATAAAAAACTACAACAAGAGACGGGCAAGCAAATCTTAACCGATATGGGGTATCAGGATATTGGTATGGACCATTTTGCACTTCCTACAGATGCACTGTCCAAAGCAGTGGAAAAGGGAAGTCTCCATAGAAATTTCATGGGATACACGCCATTTAGGACACAAATGATGATTGGCCTGGGAGTTTCAAGCATTGGCGACAGCTGGTACGGTTTTGCCCAAAACGTCAAAAATATTGAAGAATACCAGCATTTGGTTGCACAAAACATTATTCCGGTGTTTCGCGGACATTTGCTCAATACGGAAGATCAACTGATCCGAAAACATATTTTGAACTTGATGTGCCGTTTTGAAACATCATGGGAAGAAGAGCAGAGAGCTATCCTGAATTTTGAACAAATTCTTGATAATTTGAGGGAATTAGAGCATGATGGACTGGTCAACATTGATGCAAACCGTATTATGGTTACCCAAAAAGGGCGTCCATTTATTAGAAACGTCAGTATGGCCTTTGACCTTAGGTTACAACGGAAACAACCGGACACCCGATTATTTTCAATGACAGTATAACCCAAAATCTTAATAAAATGAAAAGTATTATTGTTCCCATAGATTTTTCCGAACAGTCCGAAATTGCATTAAAAGTGGCCGCTAAACTGGCTGCAAAAAACAATGCCGAGTTGTATGTACTACATATGTTGGAGTTGTCTCCAGCGATCATGAGTGGTACAGAATACATTCCCCAGGAACATGTCGTGCATCTAATTAAATTGACCGAAAAACGTTTTGGGGAGTTCCTGGACAAACCCTACCTGGAAGGGGTTAATGTCACCCCTATTATCAAGCATTACAAGGTATTTAGTGAGGTTAGCGAGCTGGCGGAAAAACACAATGTCGACTTAATTGTTATGGGATCGCACGGTGTTGATGGACTTCAAGAGATTTTCATTGGTTCCAACACCGAACGTGTAGTGCGCAATTCTGAAATCCCGGTTTTGGTAGTTAAAGGCGATGTGGACGATTTTAAAGCCGAAAGGTTTGTATTTGCCTGCGATTTTAAAGAAGAAAGTACCGAAGCTGCAAAAAAGGCAGTTGCTTTTGCCAAATTGCTTGGTGCCGAGTTAAAGATGGTATACATCAATACACCTGCGGATGCTTTTCTAAGTACCGGAGATGCCTATACACATATTTCAAAGTTTTTGGATAAGGCCAATTTAGGCCTGGAAGTGGATATTTATAATGATTATACTGTTGAAAAAGGTGTACTCAATTATGCTGAGAACAGCGTCGCAGACTTGATCGGTATTCCTACCCACGGCAGACATGGGCTATCGCACTTCTTTATGGGTAGTATTGGTGAAGATATTGCCAACCACAGTAAGATCCCTGTAGTGACCTTTAAGATTTAACCAACTTTTTAGTGGGGGCTGGTAGCCCCCTTTTTGGTTATTACCGCCTGACTTTTATCATGTTTATACCCGAATAAGCAACGTACCTTGAAGAAGGAATTTAAAAGCCAGTATCATGAAAAAACGTGTTCCTATATCTCAGATAATGACCCAAAAGGTAGTGACCATCACTACCCAAGATGATCTTGTTTCCGCAGAAGAACTTTTCAAAAAGCATCGTATACGACACATTCCCGTGGTACGGGGCGATACTATTCTGGGCATGCTCAGCTATACCGACTTGATGCGTATAAGCTTTGCGGACGCTATAGATGAGGACGAATTTGAGGTGGACACTATGGTCTACAACATGTTCTCTATTGAACAGGTTATGGTAAAAGATGTGGTGAGCGTGCCTCCCACGGCAACAATTAAAGAAGTAGCACAATTCCTGGCCTTAAAAGAATTTCACGCTTTACCAGTGGTAGAAGAAGGAAAACTTGTGGGTATTGTTACCACAACGGATTTGATCCGCTATCTGATAGAGCAATATTAAAGCATTCACTTGTTCCACGGACTGGCTGATTGATGGACAGTTGGTTTGAGATTTGATTTGTTAGGAGAGGAGGTCTAAGAAGAAAAGACCTCCTCTTTTTTTGCCTTCTTAATAAGTTTGTACGCCCAATCATAATGGCTAGAAGTTGCAGAAATCAAATAGGCTCCCAAAGAGGTAGAGCCTGTCCAGGGATATTTCTTCTTGGCAAAAAGCTCTTCGTCCGTATGTGCTTCGATAATTTTCCGAACTATTTTAAAGGACTGTTCTAATAAGCCCCTAGCATCTTCCAGCGCAACTTTGCTATAGCGTTCCTGGATAAGCGCATTAAGGGCCGGAAGCGTTCTCCACGTATATCCTTTAGCGGGCATATCCGGTTTTTGTCCCGACATCCCAATAGTGTACCAATCTACCATTAGTAAATGCCAGTAATGCAAGTGCGCGAAAACATCCCTTATGTTACGATTTAAGGTCCCCAGAGGAAAATCCTTCTCTTGCTCTTTTTTGGAAAGGCCATCTACAAAAGCAATTAATCTATCATAGTTAGCCTGGCTTAAAGCCAATAGTTCGGATTTATCTTTGGGTCTCGCCATACTAATTACATCGTTTTTGTTCCAGTTTATATTTGATCCTTTACAGTCAATAACGGCAACCAGGATACACCTTTTTCTTCTTCTAGCTTTTGATCAAGCTTCCATTGAAACGTTCGAAAGCGGCTTTTTCCAACATTTCCTTGTGATCCGGGTGGGCTATGGAAATCAAGGCCCTGGCGCGTTGCTTTAAATTCTTTCCAAACAGATTAACCATCCCATACTCAGTAGCTACGTAGTGCACGTGGGCGCGCGTTGTAGTTACACCTGCCCCCGGCTTTAGAAAAGGGACTATTTTGGATACCCCTTTTTTAGTAACAGAACTAATAGCGAAAATGGGTTTCCCTCCCTTGGAAAGTGCTGCCCCACGTATAAAGTCCATTTGCCCACCAACTCCGGAAAATTGATAGCTACCTATGGTATCTGCGCAAACCTGCCCTGTAAGATCAATTTCAATGGCACTGTTTATTGCGGTGACCTTAGGGTTTCTACGAATACGAGCGCCATCATTGGTGTATGCTGCATCCCTGAAATCACAAATAGGATTATCATGAATAAAATCATACAACTTTCTGGATCCAACAGCAAAACAGCTTACAATTTTACCCCTTTTAACAGCCTTCAGCTTTCCTGTGATCACACCACTTTCCAATAACGGAAGTACACCATCGGAGAACATTTCCGTATGGATTCCCAGATCTTTATGATTGGTCAAATTCGTTAGAACAGCATCAGGAATGTTTCCGATCCCCATCTGCAGGGTAGCTCCATCCTCTATTAAGGTAGCCACATTTCTTCCAATCTTGTGTTCCGTCTCGGAAATGGACTGTGGTTCGTGTTCGTGTATGGGTCGGTTCACCTCACAGGCAAGAGCAATATCATTAACGTGAACAATTCCTGTTCCATGCGTTCTGGGCACATAAGGATTGATCTGTGCAATAATTTTTTTACCCGATCGTACCGCCGGTAAGGCAACGTCTACCGAAACCCCTAGAGAACAATAGCCGTGTTTATCCGGAGGCGATACTTGTACTACAACTACATCCAAGGGGAAGATTCCCTCATAAAACAATCTGTGGATCTCACTAAGGAAAATAGGGATATAATCCGCTTTTAGCGTATTTACGCTTTTTCTGACGTTACCCCCAACAAAGCAAGAATTTAACCGGAAAGCATTGCTATACGGCTCCTGGGTGTATTTCGCTCCCCCTTCCGTATGTATGGAGATGAGTTCTACATTTTCTAATTCCTGATGACGTTCGCACAACGCATCAATCAACTCGTTCGGGGTCATAGCCGCTCCCTGTAAGAACACCCGATCGCCCGATTTAACAATCTTAACTACTTCTTCAACTGATGTTATTTTCATTATTTTTTCTTTTTCTTTTTAGCATCCCTGGTAAAAATGAACGCAATTTAATTCTGAAAGCCATCACGGTTGATGACATTCTATACCCGTATCCACCATTTCCTGAGAGGCCTGCTTCGGAGAAAGGTAGGGAATTCCCAGACCCATTCCGCGAACAATGAACAGTATCGCTATAACCACTACGAATACCGGAACCATTTTCCGTATTTTGGTTTTAACACCATTCCCCAGATAACCTCCGGCATAAACTGCAGAGGTCATCAGAGGAACTGTTCCCAAACCAAATAACACCATATACATCCATCCATACCAGGCACTTCCGGTGGCAATTGCTCCCAACAGGGCAATATAAACCAATCCACATGGCAAAAAGCCATTTAGGAACCCTACGGTAAGAAAAGTTTCCGGTGATTTTTTTTGTAATGATTTACCAAGTTTGGATTTTAATTGTATCAGTAATCGCTGAAATCCTACTACCGGCCTGAATCTTAGGGAAATTGTTTTTGGAAGAAGCACGACAACAATCATTATGATCCCTATCCCAATGGACAGTTTTTGCTGTACTCCAAAAAACTGGAGTCCCCTGCCGGCCAAACCAAAGGCAAGTCCCAATAGACCGTAGGCTATGATCCTGCCAAAATGGTACACAAAAAGCTGAGAAATCTTTTTGCCGGGACGTTCACGATCTAAAGGAAGCATGAACGCTATTGGTCCACACATTCCCAGACAGTGTAAACTTCCTAAAAAACCTAAAGCAAGGGCCGAAAGCAACATATTCAGTAGCTTAATTTTTCCTTATGCAGAAAGCTGTTACCTTTATATTCCCAGGAAATGGCAATGTCCCATCGACCGTCTACCAGCTGATTGTCAGGTATGAGCAAATGTGTATTGGATAAACTTATTGGAAAGTCAACATCCAAATGCCGGTTGGACGGTCGGTATAGGGACACTTTGCCAGTGATTTCTTCGGGTTTGTAGTTCTCAGGGAACTGAATGATAAGGCCTTTTTCTGATTTTTGAATTTTCAACCGGGCGCCTAAAGCCACAGCATTTTTCTCCGCATCAATCTCTTTCTGATAGGCCAACTCTTGCTTGTAATAGTCTTTTGTGACCAATTCATGATTGTTGCTATCATCTGTGCTCATCCTAATGACGAAATATAGGATAAAGCTGATGAACATAATAAATGCTAAAACAATACCTGTTCCCCAATTGAATTTCATATGCGTATTTTTAATTATAACTTCTTGGGGCTAAAAATTGGGTGATCGTGGTTTCGATCAACTCCTCTCCACTATACACTCCAATTTTCAACTCATCTTTATCTCCTGTTAATGCAGCACCATTGATCTCTATAAACAAAGTCCCTTCCGCCAGATCTTCTGCCGGCACCTGAAAGCTTTGATTGGAAACCATAGTAATGGTACCGTTATGGGAAAGCAGCTTAAAGCTTACCCCGTCAATATCTTTTGATGTTTTATTCACTAATTTGTAGGTATACACATTACTAATGATGTTGTTGGCTTTTCGCTCATACAGCTGTCCCGGAAGCCTCAGAATATTAGCTTCCAAATCATTTCGCAGGAACAACATTCCCACCAGCACCCCTATTAAAATCGCTAGTACTCCCGTATATCCCTTCATCCTTGCCGTAAACCGAAACCGTTCCTTATTGGTGATTTCGCTTTCGCTGGCATAGCGGATGAGTCCTTTAGGCCTGTTGATGCTCTCCATGATATGATCGCATTCATCGATACAAGCCGTGCAGTTCACACACTCCAATTGCGTACCGTTACGAATATCAATACCCGTGGGACATACATGTACGCATTGAAAACAATCGATACAATCTCCATGGCCTAAGGCTTCCCGATCTTCATTTTTTCTGAATTTCTTTCTGCCGCTCGTTCCCTCGCCGCGTTTATGGTCGTACGCCACCACCACCGATTTATCATCCAACAACACCCCCTGTAGCCTGCCATAGGGACAGGCAATAATACAGACCTGCTCCCGGAACCACGCAAAAACAAAATAAAATACCGCGGTAAAGATGAGTAAGGGAACTAAGGTCCCTAAATGTGCCAATGGTCCATCTACAACGTATTGTAACAATTGATCGCTGCTAATCAGGTAGGCCAAAAAAACGTTCGCGATAAGAAAGGATATCAAAAAAAAGATGCTCCATTTTAGCAATCGCTTCCGTATCTTTTTAGCATTCCATGGTGCTCTGTCCAAACGCATTTGAGCGCCGCGATCCCCATCTATCCAATACTCAATCCTACGAAACACCATCTCCATAAAGATGGTCTGGGGACACATCCATCCGCAAAATATCCGGCCAAAAGCTACCGTGAACAATGCAATAAAAATGACCCCAACGATCATCGAGATCACAAAAAGATGGAAGTCTTGCGGCCAAAAAGGGAAACCAAAAATATTGAACCTGCGCTCAAGTACATTGAACATTAGGAACTGGTTCCCATTGATCTTTAGGAAAGGCGCCAGAAAAAGAAACAGTAATAGCCCGTAACTAACATATTTACGGTATTCAAAATACCTGCCACTGGGCTTTTTAGGATAGATCCAGGCCCTTTTGCCTTCGGCTGTTACTGTCGCGATTGAATCCCTAAAGTTTTCTTCCATAGCCTTTCCCTTCAACCTCATTGTTTCCGCATAGCTTAACCCTTCTATGCGAAATCTCTTTTGTATTAGTTCATTGCAACAATTGCAGAATCTTTAGCCTGTTCTGCAGGGGCCCCCTCGGTTTCTTCAGGTGCTGCCGGGGCATCAGCATCCGGGTCCACCCAAATCTCACCCTCCGGGGCTTTTGGATTTGCCGGGGTGGTTCCTTGAAACTGCAATAAGTAACTGGCCACCTGCGCCATCTCTACCGGTTTTAAACTATTCTTCCAGGCCACCATACCTTTTCCATCCCTACCTCCTTCTGAAATGGTTCTGAAGACATTTTTAATACCTCCGCCCAAGATCCAATACTCATCCGTAAGATTAGGGCCAATACCACCCCCGCCATCAGCCATATGACATACCACACAATTTGCGGTAAATATCTTTTCTCCAGCAGACAGATCTCCTGCTTCTGTCAACACCTCTACAGTGTTCACATCTACTAAATTCTTTGCGGTTTTTTTATACTCCTCAATGGCAATTTGTGCAGCGGCTACTTCCTGCTCATACTCCAATTCCTGATCGTAATCCCCAGCGATATGGAAACGGATCAAATACACCACACCAAAGAAAATGGTCACATAAAAAAGATAGACCCACCATGGTGGCAGTACATTATCCAATTCCCGGATACCATCGTAATTATGATCCAGAATAATCTCTCCTTCCCTTTCTATAGAGCGGCTTTTGGTCAACCTTTTGTATATAGTATCCAGCCACTTAAACTCTATTTTTTTGCTCTTAGCTGCCAGATAGCGCTCCTGCGCTTCTTCGGAAAGTGTCTGGAACATCACATTCTCTATGGATTTTAAGATCACTTCAATCGCGATCAAAATCAGCAAGACCATCAGCATGAAGAACTGCGTGATCGGATATTCAATAATTGCGGGTTTGTCTCCGGAATCCACAAAGTATTCCATCAATCCGAAAATGATAAAAAACAGTACCGGAATTCGTACCCACCAGGGTGTTCTAGACATCATGATTTTGTTTATTTAGAGGTTGGTCATTATCTAAGGGCAGTTCTCCCATTTCTTTAATATGCGCTTTGCTGGCTGTAAACACCCACCAAAAAAGAAGCGCAAAGAATAAAAAGAATATCACTAGTGAGATCATGGGATAGGTGGCTATCCCCTCAATACTTTCCATATGGTCTTTTACAAACTTCAACATCGCTTACTCTTTGTTTTGTGACAGTAAACCATCGTTGTCTTTCACTTTTATATCAGTACCCAAACGCTGTAAATAAGCGATCATGGCCACAATCTCCCTATCCCGCATCTCCACAAATTCGAGTCCATTGTCTTCGGCGTACTTTTTATCGGCCTCGTAGGTTCTTACAAATTCCGGATCACTGTAAAGATTTTTCTCAATTTGCAAGGCCTGTTCCGCCATCGCTTGCTGTGCGTTATTGATGTCTTCATCCGAGTAGGGTACCCCCAATTGCACCATCGCATTCATTTTCGCCTCTGTGCTACTTCTATCATGTTTGTTTCTTACCAGCCATTGGTAGGCAGGCATGATGGAGCCCGCAGAAGTACTTTGCGGATCATACATATGATTCAGGTGCCAATTATCGGAATACTTACCACCTACTCTTAATAGGTCGGGACCTGTTCGCTTACTTCCCCAAAGGAACGGGTGATCGTAAACAAACTCTCCGGCTTTGGCATATTCTCCATAGCGCTCGACTTCACTTCGGAAAGGTCGTATCATCTGGGAATGACAGCCTACACAACCTTCGCGGATATACAAATCCCTACCTTCCAGTTCTAACGGGGTGTACGGTTTAACACTGGTAATAGTAGGAATATTGGATTTGACGAGTATTGTAGGTATGATTTGTACTATACCCCCGATCAAGATCGCCACAGTGGCCAAAATAGTAAGTTGTACTGGTCGTCTTTCCAACCAGGTATGGAAGGTTTCCCCAGCTACTCTTCTCTTGGTAACCCTGGTCAATGCCGGAGCTTCTGCCAGTTCATCCTCTACCGAGCTTCCTCTTCTAATGGTAACTACCACATTATACACCATCACAAGCATTCCCACAAGAAACAAGGTACCCCCAATGGCACGCATCCAGTACATTGGGATAATCTGCTGTACTGTTTCCAGGAAGTTTCCGTATACCAAAGTCCCATCCGGATTAAAGTCTTTCCACATCAGTGCCTGGGTAAACCCGGAGACATACATCGGTAAAGCGTACAGTACAATTCCGAGTGTCCCGATCCAGAAGTGGAAATTGGCCAAACCTTTAGAGTATAAGGGCGTCTTGAACATACGAGGCACCAGATAGTAGATCATCCCAAAGGTGAGGAAGCCGTTCCAGGCCAGCGCCCCAACATGGACATGGGCAATAATCCAATCACTGAAGTGGGCAATAGCATTTACATTTTTCAAAGAGAGCATCGGGCCCTCAAAAGTGGCCATTCCATAACCCGTAATCGCTACTACCATGAACTTTAAAGTGGCATCGCTTCTCACCTTGTCCCAAACCCCGCGTAAGGTTAAAAGTCCGTTGATCATACCTCCCCAGGAAGGTGCTATGAGCATCACGGAGAATACTACACCAAGATTTTGCGCCCAATCCGGAAGGGAAGAGTATAATAAATGGTGGGGCCCCGCCCAGATGTAAATAAAGATCAGGGACCAAAAGTGCACAATGGACAAACGGTAGGAATACACCGGCCGGTTAGCCGCCTTAGGCACAAAATAATACATCAACCCTAGAAAAGGGGTAGTCAGGAAAAAAGCTACCGCATTATGGCCGTACCACCATTGTACCAGAGCGTCCTGGACTCCGGCGTAGACCGAATAGCTTTTTAATGCCGCTACGGGCAACTCTAAACTGTTAAAAATATGAAGCACCGCTACGGTGACGAAAGTGGCCAGGTAGAACCAAATAGCCACATACAAATGACGTTGTCTTCGTTTTAGAATAGTACCGATCATGTTCCAACCAAAAACGACCCACACCACAGCAATTGCAATATCTATCGGCCATTCCAGTTCTGCATATTCCTTAGAAGTAGTATACCCAAGGGGTAACGTAAGGGCGGCTGCCACAATAATCAACTGCCATCCCCAAAAATTAATATTGCTCAGCGCATCGCTGAACATTCTTGCTTTAAGCAGTCGTTGAAGGGAATAATACACCCCTGCAAAAATGGCATTCCCCACAAAAGCAAAAATGACGGCGTTGGTATGCAAGGGACGTAAACGTCCAAAACTCAACCAGGAAATACCATCTGTGAGGTTAGGAAAGAGAAACATAAAGGCCAGTATTAAGCCTACTAGCATCCCTACCACACCCCAAAGCATTGTGGCATAGAGAAATTTTTGTACGATCTTATTATCGTATTGAAATTGCTGTACTTCCATAATTATTCAGTTTGACTTCTATTTTGGTTGTTTTTTTCAGAGGATTCATCTACCAATTCATCTTCAAATAGCATGCGTACGGAGGGAGTATAAGCATCATCATATTGCCCTTGTCGAACAGAAACAACAAAGGCTATAAAAAAAACGATGGCAACACTAATACTTATGGCCAACAACACATAAATGACACTCATACCTACCTGAATTCGGGCGTAAAACTACTGTGATGATCTTCTGAAAAAAATGACATTTATCAGCTTCTATCCTTACTCTTTTTCTTAACTAAATTCTCCTGATCCATACGGATCAAGGTGATCAGCGCACAAAGCACAATTACATTTTTTCCAATATATTGTCCCAATAGCGTAGGCACAAGAGGAGCCCATTGAAACGCTTCTGAAGGAAAAAAAAGCAAGGGGGTAAAGGTGAAAACGATATGCCCGATTGCCAGGTAAAGTGCCTGCCGCATAAAAAGGTTCAACACCAAAAAAAGTCCGATAACAACTTCCAAAGTGGCCAACAAATAAATTGCTGCCATATCGCTAAGGAGTCCTTGCGTCAGACGGTGAATGGTATTGATGCCCAACTCTTCCGCAGGGCTAATTCCAGGGAAGAATTTTAAGGCGCCAAACCAAAGGTATACTATACCTATGGCAATAGCCATCAAATGGTTATCCAAGGTTTTGGTTAACAAAGCGTTTTTCTTAAGATTCATTTTGAATGGTTTGAGTTAACCGTCTTGCCACAACATTGGTGGCTACGGTGGTGAAGGCAACAATACTTATTGAACTCAAGGGCATCAGTATGGCCGCTATTACCGGTTCCAGTTGACCTGTTACCGCAAAATAAAGCCCAATCAAATTATAGCATAATGATAGCAAAAAGCTCCATTTGATAATTCCCATGGAACGTTTTGCCAATTCCAAAAACCGGGATAATCGGGTAATCACTTTCCCGTCCAGGATGGCATCACAGGCCGGGGAAAAGACATTCACATTTTCTGCTACCGCCACGCCGACATCGCTTTGTGCCAACGCGCCTGCATCATTTAACCCATCGCCTACCATCATCACCTTACCACTCTCCTGCAGTTTTTCTATAAACTCCAGCTTATCTTCAGGTTTTTGATTGAAGTACATCTGCACTTTAAAAGGTAATAATTGGTGTAATGCCCTACGCTCCCCATCATTGTCCCCTGATAGGATGTACAAACTTGCTTTTGTTTTCAGCGTCTTAAAAAGATCGGGCAGTCCCTTGCGATAGTTGTTCCGGAAAGCAAACCTGCCCTTATAGGTATTATTGGCACTGATGTGTACGGAAGTTTCGGAAAAATCCGGCTGCTGTTCCGTCCCTACATACTCCGCTGAACCTATGCGAATAGATTGGTCTTTAGCTTTACCCTCCAATCCTTTTCCCAGCTCTTCTGTAAATTCATCCAGCATTTGAATATCGTGTTCCTGCAAAATTTGATACAACGAACGGCTCAACGGATGGTTAGACGCTCTTAAGGTGGTTTTCAACAGGGCAGCTTCTTCAGGGTAAAGTTCCATTCCTTCATAGGTAATACTACTTTCATTTGAGGTGGTTAGTGTCCCCGTTTTGTCAAAAACTACCGTTGCTATTTTGGCCATACGTTCCAGCACATTGGTATCTTTTAAATAGCATCCGTATTTACCAAATATTCGCATCATGTTGCCTAAGGTAAATGGAGCAGCCAGTGCTATAGCACAAGGACAGGCAATGATCAGCACGGCGGTGAATACATTCGCTGCCTTGGTTGGATCATACCAAAGCCAAAAACTGGCGGCTATCACGGCAATAGACAAGACGGCAATGGTAAATCGTCTTCCGATCGCATCTGTTATGGTCTGGAATCCTGAGACCTTGTTTTTAGAAAAGACGCTATTGCCCCAGAGTTGCGTGAGGTAACTCTGTGAAACGGATTTCATCGCTTCCACCTCTACTACCCCTCCTAACTGTTTGCCTCCCGCAAAGAGGTTGTCTCCGGGTTGTTTGGCTATAGCCTGCGACTCACCCGTTACAAAACTGTAATCAATTTCAGCATTACCCTTTAACAACATGCAATCTACAGGGATAATCTCCTGATTTCGGATGATCAGCCTGTCCCCTGACTTCACTTTGAATATCTCTATGTTTTCTTCTTGTCCACTGTCCTGTAACCGGGTTACCGCTATTGGAAAGTAGGATTTATAGTCCCGTTCAAAGGAGAGAAAGGCGTAGGTTTTCTGTTGGAAAAACTTCCCCACCAACAAAAAGAATATCAGGCCCGTAAGACTATCAAAAAATCCGGAGCCAAGGTCAAAAACAATATCTACCGTACTACGAAAAAAAAGTGCCAGTATACCTAAAGCAATGGGGACATCTATATTTAAGAGTTTAGAGCGCAAGCCCTTATAGGCCGAAATAAAATAATCCTGAGCAGCATATAGTACAACCGGCAACGAAAAAGCAAACATTAACCATCTAAAGACCACTTTGTACTGCTCGAGCCAGAATTCTTCAACTTCAAAATACTCCGGAAAGGATAACAGCATCACATTGCCAAAAGCAAATCCGGCAACACCCAGTTTATAGATGAGACTACGATCTACCTTAGCTTTCTTTTTGCCATAATCCTCAAGGGAAATGGTGGGTTCGTACCCAATTCTGGATAGTAAAACCACCAGCTGCTTTAAGGTGTACTCCGAAGTTGTAAAACACACTCGTATCCTTTTTTGAGGAAAATCGACCTGCGAACTTTTCACAGCAGGGTGTAAACGGTTAAGGTTTTCCAATACCCAGATACAGGAGCTACAATGGATGTGGGGAATATGGAGATTTACCACCTGCATCCCTTCTTCATTGAATTCGAGTAATCGATTTACGATCTCCGGATTATCCAGGTAATCAAACTTATGCGGTTTAAAATCGGGAGTAGTTCCTGCAGCTGCTTCCAGGTCGTAATAATACTCCAGTCCATTGGTACTGAAAATTTCATAAACCATCTTGCATCCCTGGCAGCAAAAGATCTTTTCATCAAAATGCACCGCAGTATTCGAACAAGAATCACCGCAATGATAGCATTTGGAAGACTCCATACACACTTGCATTATACCTCTCGCAAAGTTGCACCATGTGTCTGGTGCAAAACATGACATATGTCAGGAATTATGGTCGCAGCTATATTTATTTTTGTGGTGTGGATAGATGTTCTGATATACAGGCTAAACAACTTCGCAATTTTCGGGCACTTTCAATACCGTCCCAAAAGCAATTATTGGAGTCATCTGAAGTAATCCACTTACCCAAGGGAAGCATTGTATTTGAAGAGGACCAATATTTAAACAAGCTCTATTGTATTAAAGAGGGGGCTTGTAAATTCAGTAAATATGATGCCTCCGGACAGGAGCATATTCTTCGATTTCTAGGGGAAGGTGATATCATGGGAAAACGTGCCGTTATTTCTCAAAGAGGAGCGAAAGTTGCGGCAACCACCTTAACGAATACGCAACTTTGTTGTTTAGATAAAGAAGCGGTACTCCTTCATATGAAACAGAATACAGAATTCTGCGAAGATCTGTTGAAAGCTTTTGTAGAAGATGCAAATCTGAGCGATCAGACCCGTGTAATCTTCAGTCCAAGCAAAAGTATCCGAGGACGTTTGGCAAAATTACTGCTCTATCTCTCGGAAAAGTTTGGAACGGATAGTTGCGGAAAATTACGCCTTAGGATGCGAAGGGAAGATATGGCAGTAGCTCTCGGGACTTCACCGGAGTACATTATTAATCTTCTCAAAAGCCTCAAAAAAGAAGGTGCAATACAAACCATAAAAAGCGAAATACAAATTCTATCCAAGGCAGGGTTGGAAAGAATCAGCAATACTTAAAAATTACAGTTTTTTTTATTAAATAAAGTTCTAATTTTAAACGTCAGGTAATTTTTATTTTATGGATCGCAGCAGATGTGAAAACTGTATTGTTCGGCAGTTCAATTCTTTACGCGCACTCAGCAAAGAGGAATTGAAAAAGGTTTCCGATTCCAAAACCACCAAAACAGTTAAAAAAGGACAGCCTCTTTTCGAAGAAGGGGAAAAGCTTAATGGAGTCTATTGTGTACGCGACGGCGTTTCAAAACTTTCTAAATTGAGCGCTAACGGGAAAGATCAAATTGTTAAATTGGCTTCCAAAGGCGAAGTTATGGGGCAGCGTTCCGTGATCGCGGAAGAGCACTCCAATCTTTCCGCAGTTGCCGTAAGTGATATGGAAGTATGTTTTATTCCTAAGGACACTATTTCGACATCCTTACAAAAAAACCCCAATTTTACTTTAGAAGTATTGCGTCATATGGCACACGACCTCAAGGAGGCAGATGATGTTATCGTAAACATGTCACAAAAGACTGTGAAACAACGTATAGCAGAAGCCTTCCTATATCTCAAAAATAATTTCGGTGAGGACGGAGACGGCTTTTTAGCGCTAACACTTTCGCGGGAAGATATTGCTAACGTGGTAGGTACGGCCACAGAATCTGCTATTCGCATTATCTCAGAATTCAAGAAGAAGGGCTTGATCCACACCTCCGGAAAAAGAATAGGTATCAAAGACGAAAGGAAGTTACGGGACCTTGCCGACGGATTTTAACGTCCCGCCCCCTTAAAAGCTGATAATTATCATAGTATTACTATCTGTCCAATTCTAATTTTATCCTATCTTTTAATAATTTGGGATGAAACGGATCTTAATACCTACAGACTTCTCCGAAAACGCATGGAACGCCATTTGCTATTCATTGCGGTTATTCCGGAACCAAAGGTGTGAATTTTTACTATTGAACACCTATACTCCAGCAATTCCAAGCAGTCGGTTTATGGCACCAATGGTAAACGGAATGCAAATGGAGGATGCCGTACGATCCGCTTCCGAAAAAGGGTTAGCGAAAACCCTGGAGCGTATTTCCAATGAGTTTAATAATGAAAAACACTCTTTTCAAATGCTATCTTCCTTCAGTCTTTTGGTTGAAGAAGTCAAGGAAGTGGTGGATACCTACGGGGTAGATTTAATTGTTACAGGCACCAAAGGGGCTTCCGGAATGGAAGAGATCTTTATGGGCAGTAACACCGTCCGTATCATCAAGGCCACTAAAAAATGTCCTATCCTGGCGATCCCACAAAGCTATGACTTTGCTACCCCGTCAGAAATCGCCTTTGCTACAGATTTTAACCGGTTTTATTCGCAATCCGAGTTACAGCCGTTAATTGATCTTGCCGATGCGTTTTCAGCAACAATTCGTATTGTACATGTACAATATGAAATCAAAGCGCTGACCGAACTGCAGCTGTTTAATCTAAATTTACTTCGTAAGTACTTCGCCGATGTGGAGCACTATGTACACACGGTTTCAGAGCTGAATTCGGTGTCCAGAACGCTAGAGGTATTTTCCAAAGAATTGGATATCCATTTGCTGGCTATGTTGAACTATCAACATAGTTATGTAGAGCGGATGACACGGGAGCCGATAGTAAAACGAACGGCCTTTCATACTCAAATTCCATTATTGGTTATCCCGGAATTAGGTATGCATGTACCAGCTAAACCAAGGCCGGTTGAAGCGGAGGCCGTGTAATTGTAATAGTCTTTGTTTAGTCGTTGCTTATTGGGGCGTCTTCATAAAAATCCTCAAAAGTTTTCGTGGTTTTATAATTGTCCGTCAACACTTTGTAAACCATATATACTACCATTCCCTGGCCAAATACCATAAGGTAAAATACCCAGTGAAAGGCAAAATCCAAGCTTACCATTAGCGTGAGAAGTACCAGGAGAAAGGTGGTAAAGCCAACGACGGCCATGGCGGAAATTTTCATCTTTTATTTTTGTTTAACAAATTACATATAGTTGCTAAACAATAAAAGCGTTTGTGAGAAGATTAACAACTCCGTTTATAAAAATCTATCACCAGAAACCCTTTAAAGAATCCAGGTCCTCATTACCCAAATACCAAATTGATTTTTTAATTCTCATTTAAGTACTTATGCACCAAACTGATGGAGATGGCTCCTTCCCCTACTGCTGAGGCCACACGATTCATAGCACCGCTACGCACATCTCCGGCCGCAAAAACCCCGGGAACACTGGTTTCCAAAAGATACGGTGGTTGATTTTGTCGCCATTGTACGGTTCCGTTGGTATTATCCAACACATCTCTACCCGTGATCAAGAACCCTTTTCCATCCTTTAAAAAATCCTGTCCAGTCCATTCCGTGTAGGGTCTGGCTCCAATGAAAATAAAAATCGCGCGAGCCTCCCGCTCCTGCTCTTCCCCGGAAATGTTATCCCTTAGCACTACCTGTTCCAGATGCCCCTCCCCCTTCGCTTCAATAATTTCCGTATTTGGGATGAGCTCAATATTTTCAGTGGTGTTTATTTGATCGATCAAATACGAACTCATGGTAGTTGCCAGAGAATCTCTCCGAATAACGATATGTACCTTTTTAGCAAATTTTGAAAGATACATCGCCCCTTGTCCCGCACTATTTCCTCCTCCAATGATATACACATCTCCATCTTTGCAGGTATGTGCTTCTGTGGTTGCTGCCCCATAGTACACCCCAGCTCCGGTAAGGGCATCCATCCCTTTATTGGAAAGTTTGCGGTAGTTAACGCCGGTAGCGATTACTACTGCCTTACTTTTAATACTGCTGTCATCCGAAAGGTGTATTATCTTATAAGAATCCTGCACATCTATTTTTGTGACCTCCAAGGGGGATAGAAATTCTATACCAAAACGGGTAGCCTGTGTAATGGCTCTTCGCGCCAGGTCCGCCCCACTTAAACCTTTGGGAAATCCCAGGTAATTTTCAATACGGGAGCTTGTTCCGGCCTGTCCTCCCGGAGCTTTTCGATCTATTAAGAGCGTTTTCAGCCCTTCACTTCCCCCATATACCGCAGCAGCCAGGCCTGCGGGGCCTGCACCAATAATAATCACATCGTACAGATCTTCACGCGCCTTAACATTTAACCCCAACTTTTGCGCTATATCCTTTAGGTTTGGGTTCTTTAGCAAACTACCATCTTCAAAGAAAACCGCTGGCAATTCTTTAGATTCGAGCTGATTGTTTTCAACAAGTTCTTTGGCGGTAGTGTCGTTCTCGACATTCAGAAATAAATAGGGAAACATATTCCCTGCAAGGAAATCTTTGATATTGTGGGTGTTGGGTGAAAATTGATACCCTACAATACGCAGTCCTGCAAAAGGCGGTGAATAATTGGCCAACCAGTCCTGAAGTACATCATCGATTACCGGATACAATTTTTCCTCCGGGGGATTCCAGGGTTTCAGTAAATAGTAATCCAGTTGCACATCATTGATAGCTTTTATAGCGGCATCAGTATCCGAATAGGCCGTAAGCAGTACCCTTTTTGCCTGGGGATAAGTGGTCATTGCCTTTTCCAGAAAATCCACCCCCAACATTTCGGGCATACGTTGATCCGAAAGGAACAAGGCCACTTCTTCTCCTTTATTTTTAAGTTCTTTGATCGCCTCGAGCGCTTCTTTTGCCGAATCGGAGGCCATAATGCGATAATCATTTCGATATCGGGAACGCAAATCCCCTCGTATTGCAGCCAGGACCTGGGCGTCATCATCTACGGCAATGATTATTGGTTTTTTCACGCGCTTTCTTCTTTTAGATTTCCTATGGGTAAGCAGACTTCAAAAACGGTCTCTCCCGGTTTGGACCGTACTTTGATCTGGCCATTATGTTGTTTCACAATTTTCTGGGCCATATCAAGACCCAAACCTGTACCTTTTCCAATTTCCTTGGTGGTGAAAAAAGGTTCAAAAATGCGATTTTGATGCTCTTCTGATATACCATGGCCATTATCCTGGACATAGACATATACAAAATTCCCTGAGGCCTTTGTGCTTATACGCAATTGCCCCCCTTCTTGGGGCAAGGCATCAATAGCATTGTCGATAAGGTTCGTCCATATCTGGTTCAGTTCTCCGGGCAGTCCCATAATTTTTGGCATGTTTGGATCAAAATCCACAAGTACCTCGTGCCCCACCTTAGCCAATTTATGATTTAGCACGTTCAATGTGCTTTGCAAGCCTGTATGAAGGTCCACTAATTGAAAATCCAGACTTTGATCCATATATGAATAGGTCTTCACCGATTGCACCAAGGTGCCAATTCGGGAAGAAGCTTCCTTAATATCAACCACCGTTTTATGGGTGGTCATGTTTTGAACGATCCACTTGAGTACCGGGTTAAAATCTTCCTCACGAAGCAGGGATTTTATATAGAGTAGATCTTCGGTGGTAAAGTTATAGTCCGCCAATAAGGGCACCAGATCGTATTTATCTACCAAGCTACAATCGCTAAACCAGTCGTAAAGATCATCTTCCAGTTCGCTTTTCTCCAGCATGGAAAGTTCACTCGGCTTTTCCTCAAGTTTTCCATACATAAATGCGTTGACCTTATCTATGGCTTCGTCATCCGCTTTTATTTTGATCACTTTCTTGAAGTCTTCCGGAAGCCCCATCAGATGTTGTTGCAACAATGAAGCACTGCGAACCATTGCTGACGCCGGATTGTTTAGTTCGTGTGCAAGGCCTGCTGAGAGTTTTCCCAGGGCAATCAACTTTTCATTCTGCACCTCTAGTTGGGTAATATTCCTGATCCGGTTATTCATCTCATGTACCAATACCTCGGTCAACTCATAGAATTGTCCCGTTAATTCCCGAAGTAGTTTTCTGTTTAACTTCCCTACCTTAGCCGGCTGCGTTGCTCGTGCAAACCCTCCCGCATTTTTAGCCCTTGAAAAGGGCAGTAAGCCCGAAATATCATGCTTTTGTATCCTACCGAAGGCCTTTCTGTTTTTGTTTTGCATCAAATAGAGCTCGAAATCCCCCTCAAAAATGAGCATCAGGTTGTCTATGGGGCTCCCTTTTTCGAACAAAAAGCCCCCTTTTGGAATTTCCTCGATTTCCATATGGTCGCCTAGCCAGGCTAACTGTGCTTCCGGAATATCCTTAAGCTGGGGAAATTCCCTTAAAGTATCAATCATTTTGTCTTGTAAACAGGTTCTGGAAAGCATTCGTTTTCCTTACCGAAAGATAACGAACTCCTGGGCAATACGGCCTCAAAATTTTCATTTTCCCAAAGCCTTAATATTTGTAAATTAAACCCACTTAAAAACCCTTCTATGCAACACCATGTTCTCCTTAACCTGTTTGCCATTTTTGGTGTGGCTACAGCGGTAATTGTTATCTGTAAATTCCTTAAAATACGGTATATCATCGGTTACCTGATCACGGGGGTTTTGCTAAGCCCCAATACCAGCAAGTATTTTGCCGATATGGAAGAGGTTGAGGTATATGCCGAAATTGGGATCATCCTATTGCTTTTTACGGTTGGCCTTGAATTCTCATTCAGTAATCTGAAACGTATCAAGAACTACGTGTTAATTGGCGGTGCTTCACAGGTTTTTTTCACCATTTTCCTTACAGCTGGATTGATTTGGTTATTAATGCGGCCTTCATGGGAAGAAAGCATTTTTTGGGGATTTTTATATGCGTTGAGTAGTACCGCTATCGTTATAAAGGTCCTACAGGATACCAATAAGATAACCACACCTCATGGTAAATTCATTCTTGCGGTTCTCTTGTTCCAGGATATTATGATTGTCCCCTTGATGCTCTTTACGCCTATCCTGGCCGGGGCAGGTGATAGTAGCCCCTTGGAAGCGTTGCTTTGGCTATTGGGAAAACTGGTTGTTATGGGAGGTATTGCCTATTTATTGGCACGCTTTGTCATCCCTTTTTTCTTAAAAACGGTGATGAAAGTGCAAAGTCAGGAAGTCTTTTTGATCGCACTGGTCTTTCTTGTTACCGGCATCGCCCTATTGACAGAAGAATTAGGGCTCTCCCTGGCACTCGGTGCCTTTATTGCCGGATTGATCATTGCGGAAACCGAATACCACCGTATGGCCATCTCCTGTTTTCTGCCCTTTCGGTATGTATTTATGAGCTTTTTCTTTATCTCTATGGGGATGTTATTGGACTACAACATCTTCACAACGGATTTCGGATGGATCGTCTTCTGGTTTTTCTTTGCCCTGGTTGTAAAGGCCGTTGCCGGGATCCTGGCCGTTAAGGTGATGAAATTGGATTGGAAAACTGCGATGGCTGTGGGCTTTTCCATCGCCCAGATTGGGGAGTTTTCCTTTGTTTTGGCACAAAGTGGCCTAAAGTACGATCTTATCAGCCAAAACAATTATCAGATCTTCCTGGCAGTGTCTATCCTTCTTATGTCAGTAACCCCTTTTATTGTTAGCCAGGCGGAACGAATTCAACCTACCTTTGCAAAACTATTTGGAATGAAAACCCATGGCTGAAAAAAAATTGAAATTGTACGGTACGAATTGGTGTCCCAAATCGGCCGATCTGCGAAATTATTTACAATCCGAATGGATAGAATTTGAAGATTATAACGTGGAGACCCAACCGGAAGCGGATAAGGAAGTTCGCGCGTTATACAACGGACAATTAAAGTTTCCGACGGTGACCTATGGCGATGATTTTTTGAAGAATCCCTCGATCAAAGAAGTGGATGCTTTTTTGGACCAACACAATTTGAAGGAGTAAAATCCACTATGCGCTATACAGCTAGGAGAACTTTCCTTCCAGGCAGCGTTCCCTTAAAGACCGTAAACGATTTAGGAAAACAAGCGTATAGATGTATACCACAAAGCCATGCGATTTTACCATGAAATAGCAACTTTACTGGCAGATATGGGGATCGAGGAAAAGGTGGTGACACCCAACTTTTTTATCTACCGTATCGAAGATCACTTTGGAGATAAACCTATGGCCTTGGGTCCCTATAAACACAACTTCTTTGAACTGACCTATGGTTCCGGCCATGATGCGGATATTAAAATTGGGAATACCGATTTTAAACCTCTGGATGATGTTATTTCATTTGTTTCCCCTTTTCAATTGTCCTCTTGGAAGGTAAACCGGTTTGAAGAGAATTCTTTGGGATTTATGATCTTCTTCAAATATGCGGTGCTTGGCGAACACCTTAACCAAATTACGTTTCACCGCCGCTATCCCTTTTTCAATTTACATGCTAACCCTCTGGTCTTTCTTAACCCGGAACAACGGGAAACTATTGTAAGCATTATGCAGCATTTGCTGAATGAGTATCAAAACAACAGATTACCTAATGAACTCATACTACGCGCTTACCTCACTATTCTACTCGAAAAGATCAAAACATTTTATGATCATAAATCCACTTCTAGCGGATTCACAAGCAGAGCTGAAGAAATCACTTTTCTGTTTGAAAATTTGGTGAAGAAGCATACCAACTACAAGCTAAAAATAGCGGACTACGCTGCACAGCTACACCTAAGCGGCTCCTACATCTCCGAAGCTGTTAGATCCGCAACCCAAAGAACTCCGCATGCTGTAATCCAAGAGTATTTGATCCTAAAGGCCAAATCGTTGCTTACGCAAACGAATAAAACGATCGCTGTAGTTGCGGAGGAACTCGGCTTTGACGAACCTTCAAATTTTGTAAAGTACTTTAAAAAGGCTGTGGGCACCACTCCTCATAAGTTCCGAAGAAACCCTGGTATTTTACCATTTTTACCTAAAAAACAATAAAAAGAAGGCCTCAAAAGGCTGTTAGTTTTGTGCCCATATAAACGGTTCAAAAACTATGCTGGGAACAACCCGAAGCTTTTTCAGGATATGCGGCTTTTTATTTTTCGTCAAAACAAGTCTGGCGCAAACCACTATGGAGGTATTCAGCAGTGATGATACCCTGATCTTAGAAGCATGGTGGTTTAAAACCCTGGAGGCCAACCCAAAATTCAATTTCTTTAGCATTAACGAGGCAATCCATAATTATGATCTGGAGACCACACAGTACATGTCCTATACCATCGCGGGATACGACGTCACCAAAGGTTTTGGGCCGGTATTAGGTGCCCGGTTTTTGCAAAACCGCGCCTCTGGTTTAGCCGGGGTTCAATACGCGAAGTATTCCCCGGTATTTTTCATTACCACAAATTTCACCTCGGAAATACGGAACAATCCTTTTTTTGAGTGGTATACGCTATTACAGTATCGCCCAAAGCTTAATGAAAAACTAAAGCTGTTCACCCAATTTCAAAATGCCATCAATTTTAGCAGTGAAGGTCACGACTTTAGCTTTCAACGCCTGAGAATAGGTTTGGACTTTGGTTTCTTGCAGGGCGGATTAGCTATAAACACCACCCAACTTGGAAAAGACTGGGTTTTTGATACGGAACCCGGGGTATTCCTTCGGATGGAACTCCAATGACTTTAAACTAAAACATATAGCACATGAGACAAATGATCTTTACCACGGACAATAATCTGGCTTCCCTTGTACTAAGAGTAGCTTTAGGAGGCATCGTATTCATTCATGGTTTGGATAAATTAGGCCCTGGTTTTGACTATTTTATAGATTTTGTAACCAACGGTATGGGGGTACCTGCTATCCTGGGCTGGGTTACTGTTTTTATTGAAACGGTATGTTGTATATCCCTTATCCTGGGTTTTGCTACCCGGATTAACGCACTGTTGCTGTTTGGTCTTTTTGTTGGTATCATTAGTATGGTACATGCCCAGTTTGGGTTCCAAATGAATTGGGCCGGGCAATTAGAGGCGGGTCAGGAAGGGTATGAATATCATTTGCTCGTATTGGCAATTTGCGCAGCCTTAGTGATCTCCGGTAGTGGAAGATTTTCTATCGATCGTACTATCTTGGATAAATTACAAAACGGTTAACGTCTTGAAATAAACCGTTAGTTTTCAGCTCAGGGTATTCTTGCATTAGCTTTAAAATCTTTTGCTTCTATTCTATGTGTTTTAAAACCAGTGAAGATTGCGTTGCTCCATCCGCGAAACTACTTTTTGTTTAGTAACCTTTAAAAATTAAGCCTTAAAGAAAACTACCAGGTTATTTTTGTAGTAATTGATCCTAACAAAATGCGGTATTGCCATGTCAGCTCTAAACCGGGGACTCCATGTAAAATTGAATCCTAAAGCAGTAGTTGTCAATTGGCCTCGGCAAAGGAAAAATCAGGGTTAAAAAAACAAATGTAGATATATGTAATGGCAATTAAGGTCCTGGTAATTGGCGGATATGGCGGAGTAGGCAAAGCGCTGGTGAAGAGTTTAGCAGCATCTTCAGAGTACAGCGTGATCATTGGTGGCCCAAATCCCGAAAAAGGTCAGCGTCTAAAAACGATATTGACCTCCCAATATCCGGAGGTGATGATAGACGTGATTCGTTTGGATGCCACGGACAAAAATTCGCTTTTACAAATCTTCAAGCAGGTAGATCTAGCCATTGTAACCGCTACGCTTCCCGATCATATGGAAGTAATCGCAGAGGCCGCTTTAGAAAGCAATATTGACCTGTTCGATATTCTGATACGCGGCGATGTGGTTGATGTTCTTAGAAAGTATGAGCCTGGTATCCAAAAGAACAACCGCCTGTTTTTAACGCAATGCGGGTTTCATCCTGGGTTAATCGCCCCAATGATAAAACAGGCCGGTTCGTATTTTGACAGCCTTGATGAAGCCCAGGTATTTATGGCTATGGAAGGCGTTTTTGAGCAACCCGGAGCCATCAAAGAGATCCTTTATGAAGTTATGGTACCCAACGCCCAAATCCTGGAAAATGGCTATTGGAAAAAAGCCGATCATAAAAGTGCCAGGCAATTTGAATTCTCCGGGCACTTTGGAAAAAGAGCTTGTTACCCGGTAGAGATGCGGGAGATCTATGGCATTGAAACCGAATTGGGATTGCGCAATTGCGGCGTTTATACCTCAGGATTTGATGATTACATCGATAATTTCATCTTTCCCTTAGCCTTTGTATTAGGAAAGTTCAGTAAAAGATTAAGTCTTTATGTTAGCAGTCGGCTGTTCTTTCGAAGGATTAAAAAAAAGGCCCTAAAGGATCCAAAAGTTGAATTGGTGGTAGTTGCCAGCGGATCGCAAAAGGGAAAACCAAAAAAAATAACCCTACAACTTCAAGCTGACAATAGTTTTGAACTGACAGCCCATGTTCTATTGGCCCTGTTGCACCAGTACATGGACGGTACCATTCCCAGACCCGGTTTGTATCTTATGGGACAGGTGATTGATGAAGATCGACTGTTTGAGGAATTAAACAACAAGGGGATATCCTTACTACCAGATGAGTTAGCGCCACCGGAAGGTAGGGTGTAGTTTTTAAATAATACAACCGCTCTTGGAGACAACAACCAATATTGCATATAAATCCGTTCAAACAGCTTATGGCCCTGTGCAGTACCTGGATGTAGGGCCTCTTAAGGGTGAGATTATTCTATTCTCCACCGGAGGTGGCACCAGCTTTAAAGCAGCCCTGGCTTTTGAATGGATGTTTAATGCGGGCTATCGTATACTATCCATAAACCGTCCCGGGTACTATGATCTCCCATTGAATACGGCAAATAGTATCGCTGAACACGCGGACATTTACTATGCGGTGGTGAAGTCACTTAACGTTAAAGGCAAGATCAATGTTTTTGGAATATCCATGGGTGGCCTTTCGGCTTTGTATTACGCCTCAAAATACCCCACAAGATCTCTGGTACTATGGAGTGCAATTACGGGTAAGTATGAGGTCAATACAGCATCTGCTAATTCCTTTCTTGGTAAGCTGGTACTAAGCAAAAAGGGTAAAAAGTGGATTTCCAAGCTATTAAAGGCATCCGCTAAATACTTCCCTAAAACGACCATCAAGGCCTTCTTAAAAACAGAAGCAGATTTAACACGAAAAGAAAAAAACACAATAGCGAGGGAAGTGTTGAATGCTCCGGAAAGCAAAAGGGCCTTTATGCTATTTATTGATTCCATGACCCCAATGGACGCCTTTTACGAGGGAATGCTGGATGAAGTAAGGAAGGCACAGCAGCTTGAGCATACCGATTGGTCGATAATTAAGTGCCCTACCTACGCGGTTCATTCCACGGTTGATATTGATGTTGGGATGGAGCATCCCAAACGATTGGAAAAAATGATTCCCAACCTTACTATGGAATACGTAAAGGCCGGGGGACATTTTGTCTGGTGGGGTAAAGAAGGGGAACAAGTGAAATCAAATACCATACGTTTTTTGGACCAAATGAATCCGGAAAACAAGCCAAGTGTAAACGAATGAGTCAATACGTCTAAGATCATATCATAGTTTTCGATTTATGTCGGAGCCATTTCAATGTGATTCTTGCTGTAAAATGATACCACATCTATGATTTCCAAATGGAACAGATGTATACGTCTGGACTCTATTATCACACCAAAGTGTGCTGAAAGGATCGTTTCCTAAATTTTAAGGGTGTAGTTTGGTAGTACTTGTTGAAACAACGATTAAAGTGAGATACGTTTTGAAACCCACTTTGTAGGGATACCTCACTCACTGACAATTCGGTATGTTGCAATAATTGCGCTGCTTTTCCCAAGCGCATTTCCATCAGGTAGTTCGCAAAGCTCTTCAACGTATGTTTTTTGAAATAGTGGCTGAAAGCTGAAGGTGACATGTACACTTTTTCAGCGACTTCAGTCACCAAAAGCTTTCTGGAATAATTTGCCTGAATGTACTGTAATACCACCTCCATGCGCCTGGAGCTATTTTTATTTACCGAAGGCACATAGCCATGACTACATAGTTTTTCCGAAGCATCATTGCTTCCGAAGAGATCTAATACTTTCAAAATGAAAATAAAGATGTCAAAAGCACTTTTATGATCTAGCTCAGCCATCCAACCAAGCGCCTTTTTCTTCTCGGGGTCTTTGAGTTCCAGACCATACGATGCACTTTTTAAAGCCTGGTTCACATTGCCCAATCCCGAAGACTTCAATATAGCTTCTGAAACCATAGTATTGAGAAACTGTATCACCACGATTTTCCCATTGTCAGCATTCTGAATGCCGTGATCTTGCCAACTATGAGGTATACCGGGGGCAATAAGCACCACATCTTCTCCTGAGAATTGTGAGGTATTATCCCCAACCATTCGTGTTCCGGTAAGTCCCAAAGTGAACGTCAGTTCATAAGCGCGCTCGTGCTGGTGGAAGGGATAACTTAAATCAATCTCCGCGCCTTCAAAAACACTTACCACGAATAACTCCGTTTCAGTCAGGGTAATATGCTCTCTTATTATTTTCATACCAAAATTAATTTTGTAGTATTTTCCGTCTTGTTTCAAAAGGAAGTACTACTTTCTCATCTTTCTTAAATCATGTTGAATACTTTTCATTCGGGATTCATCGAGGGTATAAAGGCCTACAAAAATGGCCGCAATGATCCCGGCAACACCTGCTAAAATGCTTATCATTAAACGAATCCCCCAAACTGCAGATTCCGTTTGTTCCACATTGGCTTCAAACCCCAGGTAGGATAATATCCATCCTGTAAGAGCCCCTCCTATGGTCCATCCAAACTTTTGGGACATGGAAGAAGAAGAAAAAATCAATCCCGTTGACCTCCTCCCGTTTTTCCACTCGGAATAGTCCGCAATATCGGCGTACATCGCCCATAACAAGGGCATAACAACCCCGGCAGAAATTCCTATAAGCACATTGAGTCCAAAAATGGCGATAAGTTGATTTGGTTCTAAAAAGTAGAAAATAATACTCAGCAATGAGGCTATCAAAATGGCGTAAAAGAACGCCTTTTTCTTACCTATTCTGTAGGCCAGGGGCTTGGCAAGCACCACTCCGATAATATTGGTTCCCACCCATATCGAAAGATAAGCAGAGGCCAATTCCCCATGTGAAAATTGATACTCCTTACCAAAGAAAGCTAAGGTTTGGCCTTCAATGAAATACTTAAAATAATAGAGCGTGGTACCGTCACGAAGCGTATTGAAAATATTATTGAAAATGGCAGCCCCTAAAAGAATGAACCACGGCCCATTTTTTAAAAGGTTCCTCACATCCTCTTTTAGAGAATTTTTCTTCTCTTTGGGGGGTTCCAGCCGTTCTTTAGTGCCCAAAAAAGTCAGTATGAACAGCGCGGCGGCTAAGGTGCCGAAAACGATAATGGCCGATTGATATCCCCTTCCATAGTCTATATCACCAAAATCATTGCTTCCGAAAAACTCCACGAGGTAATTTGCCGTTGCGGTAACAAATAAACCTCCCGAAAATGCACCGATCAACCGCCATGAAGCCAAAGAAGTCCGTTCGCTAACATTACTGGTCATAACGGCCATCAAAGACGCATAGGGCACATTCACACTGGTATATACCATCATCATTAAGGAATAAGTAACATAGGCATACACTACCTTCCCCGTACTCGATAGATCCGGGGTAGCAAACGTCAAAATACCAATAATGGCGAATGGAATTGCCAGATACAGCAAGTAGGGCCTGAACTTTCCCCATCGTGTTTGGGTGCGGTCGCAAATAATCCCCATAATCGGATCGTTAGCAGCATCCCAAATACGAGTCACCAAAAACATAGTACCTACTGTGGCTGCAGAAATGGCAAAAATATCAGTGTAGAAAAAAAGGAGAAACATGGAAAAGAGTTTCCAGAACATTGAGGAGGCAAAGTCCCCAGCCCCATAGGCCATTTTTTCCTTTAACCCAATTCTTACATTGCTTTCCATATTACATTATGTACTATTTTGAATATAATTTTGATGAATATGGCTATTATTATTCATAAATCGGCAGTTTTTTCAAAATACTACTAAAATTCAACAGTATGCATCAATTTTTTAATTGAATTATGTGTGAATTTTGTTCCAAAGGAATTTCACCACTACGATTATGGCAGTAACCAATGCAACAACTGGATTGACAATAGATCAGATAACGTTCTACCGGGAAAAAGGATACCTACTACCCCGGAAACCGCTTTTCTCAATAAGCAAACAAGAGGCGTTGACCAAAATATTTGAAGCGCATTTGGAAAACAAAGGCGCAAAATTGTCAGACGAGTTAGATACCCCTCATTTTCATGATAAACGACTCCTCGATTTTTTGCTTGCCCCTGAGGTCTTGGCTGTAGTTGAAAGCCTGGTCGGACCGAATATCGGACTTTTCAGCAGCCATTTTATATCCAAAGAAGCGGGTAAGGGGAGACGCACGCCGTGGCATGAAGACAGTGCGTATTGGAAAGGAAAGTTTGACAGCCTTGACAAAATCGTTACTATTTGGTTGGCTATAGACAACTCCAACAAGGCCAATGGATGTATGGGTGTGGTTCCAGGTACCCATACCCATGGATTTTCGGAATACGAAGCGGTGGAAGATCCTGAGAACAGTACTTTCAAAACTGAAATTAAGAAAGGAACTTTTGATTTGAATGATGTGGTCTGGTTTGAGCTCGAAAAAGGACAGTACTCCCTTCACGACGCTCGAATCATACACGGTGCCAACGCCAATACTTCTGAAAGCAGAAGGTGTGGTTATACGATGCGGTATTTTTCATTGGACATGAAGTTTGATAAGATGAACAATCCAAATCACAAATTGTATCATGCCAGGGGCCAAAACATTGCAAACAATACCCTTATCTATAGCTAGTAGCGCCTGAGAAATTACCCCCAATAGGGCTGGGATCAACGACCCAACAGGACCATTACTTAGATAGTCCGGGGATTTCCAAACAGGTCCCAATGCTGCGTAAGAATGTCCTTTTGCAAAGAAGTGTCACCCATTAGTTTTACGATCATAAAAACAAAACCGCTATGGTCCGTAAATCCGTATTGCTCTTCTTTGTTGTTTTTCAGCTAAGTTGCTCTCAAAGCAAAAAAGTTGATACCACTTCGTATGTATGTCCCCCCTGCAATTTGTCCTGTGATACGATTCTTTTTAAAGGGCCTGGAAAATGCCCCCATTGTAAGATGACTTTAATCCCACAGCAGAAATTGCCAACAGCGCCTGGGTTAACGCTAAATGAAGTTGTACTGGAAACAGGCAGCGGTTTATTCGTAATTGATGGGGGATTTAGAAAGGAAAAGACAATACGTATTCACTACTATAAACCAAAGAATTTCTCGGTCACCTCGCCGGTAGTCCTTGTCATCCCGGGATCAGGGCGAAATGGAAATGATTACCGGGATGCCTGGATTGAAAAGGCCGAACACTATGGCGTGCTTGTGCTATCTCCGGAGTATTCAGAGAAACACTATCCTGAATTCTGGAGTTACAATCTGGCGGGTATGATTGCTGATGTAAAATTCAATCCGGAAAGGACAGCCATGACCGGTTTTACAATTAACAATGATCCGAAAAGCTGGCTCTTTCATGATTTTGACCGAATTTTTGATCTTGTTAAAAACAAACTCCAACTACAAGCCCAATTCTATGACCTGTTTGGCCATTCTGCCGGCGGTCAGGTTTTACATCGTTTCGCCATCTTTAACCCGGACAACAAGGCGAATCGTATCCTGGCGTCAAATTCCGGCTGGTATACCGTTCCTACAGATGAAAAAGATTTTCCCGTAGGACTTGAAGGAAGTAAGCAATCCGCAAATGACACGGATTTCAGTTCAAAACTTATTGTTTTTTTGGGTGAAAAGGACGATGCCAATGAAACCCGTGGCGATCTGAGACACACCCCGGAACTCGATGCACAAGGGCTGCATCGCCTCGCTCGAGGAAAACATTTTTATAGTGAGTCAAAAAAAATCGCAGCAACACTTCAAAAAGAGTTTAACTGGAGATTGGAGATCATTCCCGACGTAGGCCACGATTTTAGAAAAATGAGCGAAGCCGCTGCCGATTTTTTATACGCTTCTCCTGGTTCGCCCAGGTAACTATCGCACGGATTGGGAATACGCAGATCCTTCAATAGGAAGTATACTTCTGTTGATAGTCCCTTGGTGACATTGAAGTCACTTTTCGAAACACCTCCCGAAAGGCTTTCGGATCGTTGTATCCCACCGCATACATCACCTCATGGACGGTCTTTCTCCCCTTTTCCAATTCTTTCTTGGCGACCTCCACCTTTACACGCTGCAGATATTCCAAAACGGTATTGGAGGTGGCATTCTTGAAACGCCGTTCAAAGGTTCTTCGGCTTAATGCCATGTCCTTACACAGCTCGCTTACGGATATTTTTTCCTTGTAGTGTTGCTCAAGATGCTCCTGGGCTTTCAATACCAGGGCATCCTTATGGTTCTTTTGACCGGAGAAGACCATAAAGGGCGACTGACTGCTACGGTCAATATCTATCATGAACCCTTTGGCCGCCATCACCGCTATTTCCCGTCCTGCATATTTTTCGATAAGGTAGATGATCAAATTGGTAAAAGCATAGGCACCTCCACTGGTGTATATGCCATCGGCTTCCGTAACGATCCGTTCATCGGTCAGAATCGCTTTGGGAAATTGTTCTTTAAAACTATTGGCAAATTGCCAGTGGGTGGAACAGGGTTTACCATCCAATAAACCTGTGGCAGCCAGGAAAAAGGACGAGATACATAGACTTACAATTTCTGCACCCTCCTGATACCGTTGCACCAACCAGGGTATGAACGTTGCATTCCTTTCCAACGCCACTTCAAAGTCGTCATGAATGGCAGGTATGATGATGAGATCAGTACTGTGCAACATATTGATGGTGATCTCCGGTTTTGTCGCAAAGAGCCCCCCTTTACTATCCGCTTCCTTATCTAACCCCACCAATTGAATATCAAAAAGGGCTTCTTTTCCCATTTCTGCATATAGTTCATTTACCCAGGACAGCATTTGATGGGTTCCGGCAACGTTAACAACGCTGATATGACCCTTGGGAATTAATAGGGATACGTGCTTCATTTTTTTAGATATGAGATGTAAGACTTTAGATAATAGGCATAGATTGCAAAAAACTAATTGGATCAGACGGCAAAAAAAGAGACCTGAGTCTTTAAATAATCTCGCTACTATTACTTTCTAAAAATATGAAAATGCAATGTCGCAATCAACCCGTAAGATTGACGGAATCGTAATATTACATTATCTGTTTTGTCCCTTATCTTTGAGATAACCCTTTGAACCACAAACCAATAAACGAAATGAAAACAACGCGTACCGAACCCTATACGAGTATCTGGAAAAATTAAACCAGTTTTTTAGTGATGAATGGCCCACCTTCGCCAAGTAGGTAACACCTACAAAAAACGAATCCTGTATTACAATGACTGCCAATCAATTTATTGAAAAACTGGCCACCTTTAAAAACGAAAAGGAACTCCACAAAGTGGCCAAGTTCTTTAAGGGCAACGATGGGGTAACGAAGGCGCTCGGGGTAAGATTTGGGGATGTTTTTAAAACCGCTAAAGAATTTTCCAATATTTCCCTGGGAGAAATCAACAAATTGTTAGACAGTGATTACTATGAAATTCGAATGGGGGCAGTAAGTATCATGGACTATCAGGCAAAAGGTAAAAAAACCCCTCAAGAACAAAAAAAAGAGCTGTTTGAGCTGTATCTGAACCGTCATGATCGCCTGAATAATTGGGATTTCGTAGATCGCGGTGCGTACAACATCATTGGCGAATATTTGATGGACAAACCCAGAGACCTGCTTTATGCGCTTGCAAAGAGCGAAAACCCTTGGGAAAGAAGAACGGCCATCGTAAGCACTTACGCTTTCATTAAGAAAGGGCAGGTAGACGACACCTTTGCTATTGCAGAACTATTGATCAATGATGATGAAGAACTCGTCAATAAAGCGGTAGGCAGTTGGGTGCGGGAAGCTGGAAAGAAGGATGAAAAAAAGTTAAAAGCATTCTTAGACAAACACGCTTCCACCATGCCCAGAGTTACCCTGCGCTATGCCGTGGAAAAACTTAGCAAACAAGATAAAGCACAGTATATGAACTTAAAAAACTAATACAATGAATGTAAATCCGTATCTCAATTTTGATGGT
Source organism: Croceivirga sp. (assembly GCA_028284665.1). GTDB lineage: Bacteria > Bacteroidota > Bacteroidia > Flavobacteriales > Flavobacteriaceae > Croceivirga. The sequence goes on along the minus strand of JANQRG010000005.1, from coordinate 27,755 downwards.
AATGCGGAAGAGGCCCTCCGTTTTTATCAATCCGTTTTTGGAGGAGAATTCATCTCCCATATGAAAATGAGTGATGCTCCTGATGCCGATAAACTGCCTGAAGCCGAGAAAAACCGCACAATGCATATCTCCTTACCCATCGGCAGCAATACCATTTTAATGGCTTCGGATATCCCCTCGGCTGCGGGACACAAATTCAATGCAGGCAACAATAGTTATATCTCCCTACATCCCGAATCCAGAGCAGAAGCCGATAGGCTGTTCAACGGACTCTCCGAGGGCGGGAAAATCGAAATGCCCATGGAAGATCAGTTCTGGGGCGATTATTTTGGCTGTTTTACCGATAAATTCGGGATACTATGGATGGTGAATTATAACCCGGAATAAAAGGGCAACCGAAATTGATACTTATGAAAAATTTGACCTATTCTACGATCATCAACAAACCTAAGGATGTTGTCTTTACTACGATGATCGATAAATCGGTATACCCCCAATGGGCGAAAGCCTGGGGAGCGGGAATGGCCATCGAAGGAGAATGGAAAGAAGGGGCGCACATTTCCTTTTTTGACCATACCCATGGAGGAACCAAAGTGATTATCGAAGAATTGAGCCCTTATGATGTGATAAAGATGAAGCACATCGCAATGGTAAATCTTCAAAACAAAGAAATTGAACCCACAGATGATGCCATGCGAAAGTGGATTGGTTCATGGGAAGAGTATTACTTTAAAGATCACGGAGAAAACCAGACGTTAGTAGAGATCATCATGATCACGGATGAAATGTTCGAAAAAATGATGGAGGCCTGGCCAAAAGCACTGCACTATTTCAAAGAAGTCTGCGAATCCTAATTTGTCGTTGTAGTCAAAAAACCTTTAGATTAAAAAATTAAAGGATACCGCCATGAATCCAGTAGTACCTATTGAACTTCCGTATGAAGATGCTAACCGAATAGCAGCGTTTTACAATACCGTGTTCCATTGGAAGTTGACCCCCTTGGGAAAGGACTTTGGGAATTATATCCTAGCTACGACAGCGGAAACGGATGCCAAACCCGGCAGCCCGGCAGGTGCCATCAACGGTGGTTTTTTTCCTGTAAAACCGGATTGGCCGGCTCAACATCCCTCGGTAGTAATTGGTGTCGAAAATATTGAGGAATCGATAAAGAAAATTAGCCAACATGGCGGAGAGGTTCTGGGGGAGCCTATGTTGATCCCCAATTTTGGGTTGTACGTTGCTTTTTTGGACACTGAGGGAAACAGAAACAGCATCATTCAACCAACTAGTATGTAGGTAATAATCATAAAAACAAGCCATCATGTTAATGAACGCGAACATATTTAATAGCTTTTCCACTAACGATCTTGAAGCTTCCAAAACTTTTTATGCAGAAACCTTAGGACTGGAAGTACTAGAAAATGAAATGGGTATTCTGGAGATCAAAGCAAGAGGTAGCAACACATTTATTATTTACCCTAAGGAAAATCACCAACCCGCAACATTTACCGTGCTTAATTTTGAAGTTGACGATATCGAAAACCACGTAGATGGCCTGATCAGTAAGGGGATTGTCTTTGAGCAATACCCGGAACCTATGAAAACCGATAAGAAGGGAATTTGCTGGAGTCCGGATAAAAACACCGGACCCCATATTGCCTGGTTTAAAGATCCGGCAGGGAACATTCTTTCATTGATTTCGGAAAATTCATAAGAACACAAAGAAAGATTTACGGATAACCTAAGCAAAGGGTAAAACAGCTTCTATCCATACGAACTGAATGCATAAGAGTTGCAGGGCCTGGCAACACTATGCTTTTTCTCCAGCAACTTGCCGCTTACTAGGGGCTTCCAATGAAATGCTGCACTATTTCATTCCTTGTTACCGGCTAACTTCCCCAGTACCTGTTTCGGATTGGGCTTATATCCATTTACTTAAATAGGCATAAGAGTTTTTGATGGTTTGTTCGGGTTCCGGAGCCAGGTCACGTTCCAAAAAAAAGTGTTCCACTCCGGACGCACTGCCTTGCTCCAGTATCTTGGGAATATCAAAAACTCCGTCTCCGGGATCCGACATCAAAGGAAATCCTTCCATCCATTGGTCAGGTGTAGCACCATCTCCCTTAAACCGGAACGCAACAGCTGCGTCTTTAACATGCATTAGCTTAAACCGATCCGGGTATTTTTTGAGGTAGCTGATCGGGTCTTTCCCAGCGGCCTTCATCCAAAAAATATCCAACTCAAACTGCACGAATTCAGGGTTTGTGTTCTTGATAAGAATGTCCAGGCCCATTTCTCCATCATATACAATATGTTCGTAACCGTGGTTGTGGTAAACGAACTGCATCCCATAAGGCTTCATCGTTTCCCCAAAACTGTTGAATTCGTCCGCCAATCGCTTGTAGCTATCCGCGCTGTTTCTATCGTTAGGATCCAGCAGTGCCGGAACCACAGCATATTTTGGTGAAATTGGCGCCATGCCATCTAAAAAAGCATTGAGTCCCTGTCGCATAGTAACGATAGTGGTATGTACTGACGGTACCGTAAGATCATTCTCCTTTAGGACAGTGGCCGTTTCCTCGGCAGTTAAGCCATAAAAGGCATGCTGTTTTAGATTGAGCATTTCCTGCATTTGTACCCATCCTTCCTTTGTAGCTTGTGGGCTAAATGGATAGGGACCAAAGAGCTCTATTTCCTTATAGCCTGTTTCCGCTAGCAACTGTAATGTCCCGCGAAAATCGTTGTCTGCCAAAAAAGGTATCGTAAACAATTGAATACCCACACTACCGCTGGCCCTTGTTCCTTTCAAAAGGGTTTTCATGGTGTCAAAACTGCTCAATAACGAAACCGCTCCAAGACCTACCATGGAATTTTTAATCGCTTTTCTCCGTTTCATATGATGTTTTTATAGTTTAAATGCGTCATTACTATGTTGAATTTTTCCGATCTGTTCCATAGGGACACAACCCGTGTAGGTGCCCGGTAAAGGGTTATAACTTAGATATTGGGTGATTCCGAATTCGGTTTGAAAAAAGGCTTCAAAAATCCATTGTTTCATTGTTCCGTAAAAAGTAGGTCCCTGAGCGGAAATAAAATCGGATTCCATGTCCTTTAAATAGTTGAATTGTTCTTCAGGGGTACACTTCGAAAATTCAGATCCATAGCTGTTGGTACAATTGGCATTAAACTCTTTTATTCCAATCTCAAATTCCTGACGTTGTTCTCTACTGGCATACTTTTCCAGGGTCCCATCGATGTACAGGGGTATGGCGGTTTTCACGGCTTCCGGTATCCCGCTATCAGGAATCAAATGCGCAATTATATTCGCAATAGTGCTTATGTCCTCCTTTTTTAGAACGACAGTTTCGAGATCGGTTGTTTTAACCTTTTCCATGCAGGACTGCATTAACAGTCCTGATGCCGAAGCTATTACACTGCTTCCGAGAAGTATTCCGGTTCCTTTTAATGCTGTTCTTCTATCCATAACTCAAAGATTCATTTTCTTTAAATTCTCCACAGCATAATTAGCGGCTCGTGCCGTGAGCGCCATGTAGGTAAGTGATGGATTCTGGCATGCAGACGAGGTCATAGCCGCACCATCTGTTACAAATACGTTTTGCGCATCCCAGACCTGATTCCATTTGTTTACAACCGAGGATTTAGGACTTCTTCCCATGCGCGCAGTACCCATCTCATGGATAGCCTGGCCCGGGTAACTCATCATCTCAAGAGGTTGAACTACCTTAAAGTCGGAGACCTCTAACATTTCAACTGCTGCTTCAACCATATCCTTACGCATTTTCAGTTCGTTTTCCTTCCACTCCGCATCCAGGTGCACCGTAGGCATCCCATTTATGTCCAGCACGTCCCTGTTTATAGTCATTTTGTTTTCATGATAGGGAAGCGTCTCGCCAAAAGCTACAACTCCCATTCTCCATGGGCCGGGTTGTTGTACGAGTTCTTTTAGGGGCTTCCCCAAAGTGGTTTCCTTTATATGTACTGACCAGTCCCCGCGACTTGCTGCCCCCTGGTAGCCAAACCCTCGAAGGTAATCTCTTTTGGAATCCGGTTGACCTGGTATATTTCTGAACCTGGGTATATAGATACTGTTCGGGCGCTGTCCACTGTAATACTGATCTTCAAATCCATCAAAGACCCCCATAGCTCCGGCAAAAAAGTGATGATCCATGAGATTGTGCCCTAGTTCTCCGGATGAACTTCCCAGACCATCAGGCCAAATATCGGTAGCACTTTGCATCAAAATTTGTGCAGAGCCAATCGTAGAGGCATTAACAAATATAATTTTGGCATAGTATTCCAGGTATTCCCCGGTTTCGGTATCCTTTATTCGTACCCCGGTAGCCTTTTTGTCATCTTTGTTGTAAAGGATCTCACTTACCGCAGAATAGGGACGTAACGTTAGGTTACCCGTTGCCGCAGCAGCCGGAATAGTGGAGGCGTTACTGCTAAAATATGCCCCAAGAGGACAGCCTCTCATACATAAATTTCGATGCTGGCATTTTCCACGGTTGCCCCTGGTCGTATTTCCCGTTAAATGGGCTACCCGTCCAATGGTAAGTATTCGCCCATTAAGATGCTTTGCGACTTTTTCCCTTACATGGTTTTCAAGGCAATTCATTTCCATAGGGGGGAGGAATTTTCCGTCCGGTAGCTGAGGTAACCCTTCGGCTTGACCACTAACCCCAATAAAATCCTCAACATGATCATACCAGGGTTCCAAATCACCATACCGTATAGGCCAATCAACCGCTATGCCTTCCTTTGCATTCGCCTCAAAATCCAGATCACTCCATCGATAACTATGCCTTCCCCACATTATCGATCTTCCTCCAACATGATACCCTCTTATCCAATCAAAACGTTTTTCTTCGCCGTAGGGGTGTTCCGTATCTTTTACCCACCAGTGTTTTGTGGATGCCGTAACGGTGTAACCGGTTCTCAACTGCTTTTGATACTGAGTTTGTTCTTCTATCGTAATACGGTCTCCGTAAGGATAGTCCCAGGGCGGAGTATTTGCGGTAGGATAGTCTTGAATGTGCTTTACGTCCCGCCCTTTCTCAAGCACGAGGGTTTTAAGACCTTTTTCGGTGAGTTCCTTAGCGGCCCATCCACCACTAATGCCAGATCCGATAACGATGGCATCGTACGTATTTTCCGCTTTTGCCTTGCCATTTATGTTCATGAGTCCGTTTGATTTATATAGAGATCATTAATAATCATCCTGGGAACCATAACCTTTCGTGTTTCCAGTAGTTCATCAAAGTCCTTGTCGGACAGTCCGTTAACCGTATACAACATATGCTTATTCAAAAAGGGAAAAATGGTTAAAGCAACCAGATTTAGAATAAAATTCGGATAAGAAATCGGTCGAATTTCTCCTTTGGAAATACATTCTTTCAATTGCAATTCCACTTTCCGGTCAAACTTCTTGAAGTCTATTTTACCATATACTTTTTCCGGGTTCCGTTCCGACTCAAAAACGATAAAAGAGGGAATACTAGGATAATCTTTACAAAAATCAGTATACACGGTAACAAAACCTCTAATTTTTTCTTGAAAGGGGATATCGGCATCAAAAATCGTTTCCACAATACCGCTGAATTTTCCAAATACCTCATCGGAAACTACTTTGAACAGTTTGTCCTTACTGCGAAAATAATAGTGCAGGGTGGAAATGTTGACCCCGGCAGAATTGGCAATATCCCTTGTTTTGGTCTGCGCATAGCCCTTGTCTGCGAAAATTTTAAAAGCCGCGTCCTTTATCTTTTGTTCTGTAGAAGTCATATAAGCATTACTACTATGCTATAAATATACGGATTCAATCAAATTATTCAATCATTTGATTGAATAATATTGAATACGGGATACATCCGTCGCCATTGGGGCCATTTTAGAGTAAGAGGAGCCATGCGCTCGGAAAAGGCGGTACGTCCCGTCCCAATTGTGGTATGTACTGATGGTACTAAAAGGCCGTTTTCCTTTGGCTTTTTTGACTCGTGGTTTCACAGCACCTATTGCTTTCTAAACTTTTTTGTGGTAGGAACTGCTTTTGATGGCATCAGAGGCATCACAATTTCTCCCCAAACCGATTGAACTTATGCGTAAAACTGAGCATAAAATACTGCTGTAAAACAGTACCCTGGAAATCCTGGACATAATCCAGGCCTGTGGTCCTGCGAGTATTGATATTCTGGTTAAGGAGATCATACGCCAAAATCTTCAGTATACTTTGTTTATTAAACAATTGCAGCCCAAGGCTCATGTTCCAAAAGATGGCATCCCTGTCAAATCCCGGCCCCACGTTGCTGTTATAGGTATAGTTAATATCATTGCTCCAAACCACATTCTCGGGCCAATAGGTAGTGGTACGCAGTGATCCGATATGGGATACAAAGTCGATATCCTCAAACCCGTCCACATTATAGGTCGAAGCCGTAAAGGACAGCCCATAACCCGGTGCAATCTCCACCAACTCCCTAAAATTAAAAGTACCGTCAATGCGCGAGTTCAAACCATAAGTTCGGGCAATTAACCTTTGGTCATTGTTAAAGCTTACCTCCTTGCTATGATCAAAGGAGGCCTTCACATTGATGAGCGCCGAAAAGACACTGTCTTTTTTAACCTGCCTGGAATAGTTAAGACCCATGGTACCGGTATAATTCCCATCTACGTTTGCATAGGTAGTAGTTCTAAGGAAGTTTTCGTCCGTGAGCGTGACACTCGCCACCTTGTCCTGAAGGATCTGAAGTTGGGTATACCAAAAAAAGCCAGTGCGCTCCTGCCAATTGTAGTCATTATAGCCAAAGTTGATCCCATGGGTCACCGTGGGATCCAGATCGGGATTGCCAACAATGATATTGAGCGGATCGTTCAGATTGGGCACCGGCTGTAATTGATCTACCGAAGGAATTCCCAAATTGGTGTTATATCCCAGGCTTATGTTTTTATTCTTCCCAAAATTGTAATTGGCAAAAGCGCCGAACAGCGCATTTCGAAACGTTTTGGAAAAGGAGGTATCCTGTAAAAAATCCCGATTGTCCAGTTCGGTAAGGGTATATCTGGCGGCTATACTAAATTGCAACTGCTCGCCACTCCTGTTCAGTGCAAGAGATGGACTTTGCTGGGTATTGGTAAAGCTAAAATCGGAACTCAGGCTTTCGTTCAAATCGGTGCGGCCCGTACTTTCGTTTACATCAAATACAGCACGTGCATTGGTCCGCTTGTTGTTCCCAAAACGATACCCCAGGTCCAAAAAAAGCTTTTCGGCTAGCGGCTGTCTATAGGTAAACTGCAGATCATAACCGTCCACAGTATTGTCCACCTCCGTGCGTTGGTCCAGGATTTCCTCATCCACCATATCGTCAAAGACGGTCCTCAGGGAGTTAAACCTGGAGATATCGGTTTGGATCTGGTTGAGGTTGGAAAAGGTAAAACCAATGTACTTTCCCCGGGCACCCAGTTTTTTGAGCAATGTAAAACGGTTGGAGAAATTACGCGACCTGCCTTCACTCTCCGTCCTTTTCTCATTTTCATTAATACTATTCCCCTCCCCATCGGTAGAGACCGTAGAGGCGATGTTCAATGAATTGGTCCTGTTGATATCAAAGGTTGGGTTCAAAAATACCTGTAGGGTCTTATCTATATCAAACTGAAGATTGGCAGAACTCCTGTGGAAATTCGTACTCCCCTCAAAGCTGGACTCACTATTGGTAAAAAAACGGCCGTCCGGTAGCACGTTTTCCCGTACTGTTTTTTGATCGTCAAAAGAATTGGCATATGCATAGAAATAGTCGCCATTAATATCGTAGACGTCCTTTTTGGTATTTGCGTAGCTGGTGCCTAGGTTGGCCGAAGTGGTGATGCCCTGCCCTGCACTCGCAGAAGACATCAGGTATCCCGTACTACCTGCCATATCCGAAATCTCATTGAATGAAAATCCCGGATTGTTCACATTGTTGGTACTAGCCAAAATACTTGCTCTTTCGGTACTGTTAAAATAATTGAGCAGTCCATTGGCCTGATACCGTTCATCGGTCCCATATGCTGCTGATAACCGGCCGAGGTATCCCCTGTTCCTGTCTTCCTTTATGGTAAGGTTGATGGTCTTTGTTCCTCCCCTGCCCTGTTCCCCCGTAAATCTTTCCGTTTCCGTTTTGGTGCTTGTAATTTGTACCTGGTCGATAATTTCCCTGGAAAGCCCTTTTGTTGCGATATTGGGATCGTTGCTGAAAAACGCCTGGCCATTCACCATAATCTGGTCCACTTCCACGCCGTTTACCGTTATTTTACTATCCGCATCGATCACCACGCCCGGCAGCTTTTTGAGGAGATCCTCCACCGTAGCATCGGGGCGGGTACTAAAAGAATTGGCGTTAAACTCCAAGGTGTCTTTTTTTACGGAAATGGGCACGCGCTCCCCTACAACGCTTACTTCTTCCAACTGATTCGGTTGAATCTGTAGTGCCAGCTCCGACAAGTTGATGACGGGTGTATCCAATTGCAACTGTTTGGTAAGCGTGATATACCCATTATAGGTGATAAAAAGATTCACACTTGACCGCCTGGTATTCAGGTCCAGTTCAAACAGGCCGTTCTTATCCGAAATCGTGTAGGACAGCAATGTACTGTCCCGAAGGGTCTCCACATAGATTGTTGCGGCCTCCAGGGAAGCCCTGGTTTCTTCGTCTGTTACCTTGCCTCTGATCAGATACTCCTGAGTAAAACCCATAGCCTGGATCAGTATCAAAAAAAACAAGAAGCAGCAATATTTCATGGGTTGCCATTTCTTTTGGCTTGACACAAAACCTGGTTTTTCATTTCGCAAACCACCTTGTTCTGAAATAGGATTTAGGAGAGCGGTACCCTCCTACTTGCACCGGACGGGAATCCTCCCTTATAAATGATGTCATTTTTCTTTTGATTTCGGAACTGTGAGAGCACTACGTAATTAAGAAAACAAATCCTGAGGTTACAAAGTCCAGAGACTTCCTTTGGCCTACCACCAAAAGCAATCACTCTATGGCCCCCATCAGTTCCATGGAATAATTATCCTTTGCCTGGATATAGGCCATTTTGGGTATAATAACAGCGCCTACTTTCTTCTTTTCAAAAGAGGCAGTCATTCCAAAGTCCAAACTTTTAAACCCAAGTTCCGTAGCTCGTTTGATGGTCTGGTACAACAGTTGTCTATACACCTGATGTTCATTGGTATACTGATAATCCATACCAATAAAAGCGGGCGTATAGGACACTTCCATATTCTTATAGCAAAACATGACTCCTACCGGTATCTCCTCGTTTGTGTCATTAAATTCCGCTTTTAAATAAAGTGTCAAAAACTCCCAATGCGGGTGCAGGGCCATTTGCGTGAACAGTTTTTTGGGAAGGGTGAACATATTCAATGCAAGGTTATGGCTATTTACATTTTTATATAATTCATAGAATTGATCCAGGTGATCTTGATCAGGTTGGTGAAGACATACCACCTTAAAACGATCCTCATAGGGTTGGATATCCTTTCTAAAGTGTCTTCGGGAACGGGCAGACAAGCTGGCCGGGTACTCACTTATGCTATTCCAGGAAAGATCAAGTATTTTGCACGAATCAGGCATCATTATTTTTATGAATCCCTGTTGGTGAAATAACTGACTGAGTTCCTCGTCCTTTTCAAAATCCCGTAGCACCAACATATTCGTATCCGATTGTAGTCCAAGTTCATCCATTTTATCCAATAATTGCGTCAGGGCCAGTTGCCAATGTGGGTGGGATCTATCCAAATAGAGGTGTTGCCCTTCTGTAAATGGCGACCCCATACTCAGCACCTGAGAGGTGAGATGATACGGATCATTTTTTCGTATTTCTTCCAATTGGGTAGAAACCGAGGTCGGAGCGAGCATATCCTCCTTCCAAAGCGCAATGGTAAAAAAAGTGGCCAGAATCGGGTGATTTTCCTGGTCTTTGACCATAAGGTAGTGAAAGGTCCAGTTGTTTTCAGGACGGTTGTTGTCCGTAAAAACATTTTCCAGAAATAGCAGCCCCTCCCAGTCAAAAACCCCTTCTTTTCCCATAAGCCTGTTCCATACCTCCTTATCGATACCTTGTATGCTCCTTTCATATTCGATATGGACTTCCGTAAGGATCTTCTTTTTCGGTACCGTATCCAAAACGGGCAATTGGAAGGCTACCCTTACTTTATCCGGGGTAGTATAGGTATCCGCAAGGGCTTTAGGATAATGATAGACCATGGCTTCTACCAGGCTTTTGATTTCCTCTTCCTGGTTATGTCTGGAAATGGTGATCCGCACCCCGGTATTCTTTACGGGTACGGCGGGAAATAAGCCTAAATTCACAAAATACCCTTCTTTCATCAATCGATTCACAAAATTATATCCGGTAATGGGCATCCCGGTGCCAATATAGAATACCGGGGAATTATTTTGTTCTACCAGGGGTAGTTCTGTTTCCGTCAACAGGGTATTGAACAATCGTATCCGCTCTGAAAGATCGGCCTGGAGTTCATAGATCTCCGGGGAAAGATGAATGTCGGCGGCGGCAATGGCTGCCGCAACGGAAGCGGGTTCCAGTTGAGCGGAAAACGTAAGAGGTCCCCCAAAATTTTTAACTTTATGGTATCGCTTCCTGTTGGTACACACGGCTACAGCCCCACTGGCTCCAAAAGTTTTACTTAAGGTCCCGAATAACAACACATTTTCAGGCAATTCCTTTAGTTTGCTCAGGACATAACCCGTGCCGTGTTTCCCTATCCAACTCATTCCATGTACATCGTCCAGGTATAAGTATAACTGGGGATATTTGTTACACAACTGCATGAGTTCATTCATTGGGGCAACATCCCCGTACATGGAGTAGACCCCATCGGCCATATACCATATCTTCTTACATCTTGAGGACAGTTTTTTAATCTTGTCCTCTAACATATCAAGATGATTATGCCGGACCATCTCAATGGGAACGCTACGGGTCTTGAGCATCTTTGCGGCACTTTGTACACTCCAGTGTACCTGATGATCCAGGACAATGGCATCCTTGTCTTCCACAACCCCGGGGATAACACCCATATGCCCAAGCGTACTATTCTTTGTAATGATAACCGGAGCATTGTACATCAGGGCAATCTTTTCTTCCAGGTGGCGATACAAGGGATTTGAAATATAGCTTTTGGAAAGGGGAAACTGGGTCCCATATTTAAAGATGGCCTCAATGGCCGCTTCCTTTAAACGCCTGTCCTGTTCCAGACCCAGGTATCCTGTAGTTCCGAAATGGTACAGGTCTTTTTGCATTACTCTTATCTTTCTACCCGTAAAGACATTATCTTCGGCATATAGGTGTATGATGCCGTGATGCTTCGCTTCAGAGAAGACCTCGTCTACGGTATCCAGAAAATTATTGTGTTTAATTTTTGCCATGCTATTGAAACTTTTTATGAGGATCCGGGGTACTAAAGGGACAATGAAGCCCACATGTTCAAGCTAAAAAAATAAGTACTCTCTTCCCGTTATGGAGCAGCGGATTTCCGGAAAAAATCCTTTTCAGATAAGTCTTTATCCCTTTCAGATAAGTTTTTAATTATTGTAGGATAAATTTTACAAAAAAGGGTGGAATTCATATTTTAGTAACATGGAATACATCGAATAAATGTATTTTAGAGTAGAAAAAATCTTACCTTGTATATTGAGGTTATGGATTTTCGTGTAGAAAGTGAGTATGGCCAATTTTGGATCGAAAATGGGATTCTTTTTTTTGTGTACAAAAAGGGAATTGTTATTGATAGATCTGTGGCGATAAAAATTGTTGAGGATCGGCTCCGGCTACAACAAGGCAATACATTTTTAAACTTTAGCGATATACGAGGCGTCAAAAGTATCGATAAGGCCGCAAGAAATTATTTGGCTGTTGAGGGCTCTCTTTTGATCAAGGCCACCGCCCTACTTGTAGACAGTCCGTTGGCGGATGCCTTATCGGAGTTTTACCTTAAAGCCAGTAAGCCTGTTATCCCTACCCGGGTGTTTACGGATAAGGAAGCCGCTCTTGCATTTCTGGAAACCTATCGCTAAACCGGGTCGATACCGGGAATACGTTCTCTATTGGAGGAACAGTGCGGGTGGTTGAGTATTCAACCCATATACCCGCTATCGGATTTGCAATGCCTTAATGTGTAAATTGGTATCCTCAATCCAACTACGATCTATGGATTAGAATCCATAGCCCTTGATTCAGAAACTGTTTTGAAGTACAGTGTAGCCTCCCCCAAAAGCACTACTTATGAATGATGATAGTAATAAAGACCGGATAAAACGAATACGTACCATGCTCGTTGAGTTTGGGAGCGGGAATTTCTCGTACAGACTGGAAAGAACCGATTTTAAAGATGAAATAGAGGCACTTACCGCATTGTTCAACATGACGGTAGAGGAAGTAAAAAGTTCTTTTCTTCATGAGGTGTATGTAAACCAAAATGAAACCTACAACCACCTTGTGCTACTATTCTTTATACTGGATAAGAACGATACTGTTCTGGCATTTAGTCCGGGGGTGCAACAACTATTGCTTTTTGATACCGACGAACTACAGTCAAAAGCTTTTCATTCCTTCCTGACCGAAAAATCAAAACGGGCATGGAATCGTTTGAAATCCCGCCGGGCGCCAACCGGCACAGGCATTCATGAGGAGTATATTGAGTTATCTCTAAAGACCAAACATGATTTGACCTTGACCACAAATTGTCTGGTGAGCCAAACCGCTGGGGGGACCGATCTGGGGGAAGGAACCCTTGTGGCATGCGTAGAAATGGTCAAAAGCAGTGAGGAAAGGGAATTGGAATTACAGAAAACAGTCCGTTCCGGAAAGCGCGGAGAAAAAAAGGATACGAACGCCCGTCCCACCGATCCCAAAAAGAAAAAGCCCTATCTGAGCGCTGCCGATATTACAAAGATCCGGAAGATACATGACCACATCCTGGACAACTCGGATGGACCACTCCTGCCGCTAAGGGAGCTCGCACATTCCTTTGGGACCAACGAGTACAAACTTAAGCAGGGGTTCAAACAACTCTATAATCAAACCGTTTTTGGCTTTTTAATTAGTGAACGCTTACGGAAAGCAAGTGTCCTGGTTCAACACACCCAAATTTCCATAAAAGAAGTAGCCCATATAACCGGTTTTAAAAGTGCGCCCCATTTTTCCAGGGTATTTAAGGAAAAGTATGGCTATACCCCAAGGGAATTAAGAAATCATTCCTGATCCCTACCGCGAGATGGGAAAGGATGTGATAGGCTCTCTTCTACAATTTCTGTTTTCTTTGATACAAAACCTGTTAAAAATGTGCTTACAGCGGCTTTCCCTTTTGTAGTAAAGAGCCCGGAAAAACAGGGGTATAAGGGAACTAATCCCTCTCAGATAAGTTTTAATCCTTTAAAGATAAGTTTGGCTGCCTACCTTTATTTGTAATTGTAGTACAAACATGTATTTAGTTAGACTTCGGTTGCGCCGGTCACTTGCCAGGATGGGAGTTGGTTAGTTAAATTTTTGGTTAGAATTCTTTCAGCCCGGCGCAGCCGAAATAATGAGTATAGCACATAGTGCATTCCCGGGGGCCAAAGATACCCCCACCGTTACCTTTAATCTGAAAAACCGATGATACAGCACGTACTATCCAATAGAAAAACCGGCAAAAGACTGGTTGTGTTTGAAGAAAGCGATTTTGAACGGGAAAATCCGATCAAACATTATGGGAATGAGATCATTGTAAAGCAAATGATCTTAAACGAGGTGCCCTGGGAAGAAATGAGTGGTGCAAAAACGCTGTCGGAAAGGAGTACTGCGATATTCAAGGAGGCCTATGCTTTTTGGATGGAAATGAAAAAAAGATTCCGGGAACTAAAGGTTCCGGAAAACTTGATCCAACTCCTAAAGTCCCGCAACAAAACCAACCAACAAAGGCTACTTGAGGGGTTAGTACTTAGCCCGGAACTATTGACCTCGTTCTTCTTTACGGCCTATCATGAATTCGGATTTACCCTAAGCCAATATACCTCCCAATGCTATCCAAAAACATCGGATACCCGGAAAAAACCCACCGTTTATGATAGGGAAGCTACCCGTGGAACAGTGGCCTGCGGAAAAACAATTCTAAGCGGCGCTGAACTTAAAAACACTCTTGAACACCAAAGGGTAATCGTCGCCAGGATTATAGACAAAGGAGCACAATGGCATTGCTTTTTTACCCGGGTTAACGATTTTGGGGGAGAAGAGACATGGTCAGGCAAAAAGCCATCCCGTTATGGTTACCTATCCAACGCCTTTGGAAGGGGCAGGGCGGAACTGCTCCAACAGCTAAAAACAGGTGAGGATGTGTTGGATAAACTCCCTTATATTACCCTGGCGGGTTCCCCATAACTATGCCCCCTACCTAACCGACCGCTATATTCCTTCGGAGTGTGCTATAGGTAAACTACCTCCTTCCCCACCTATTTTTGTCCCTTTGAGATAGTAGCTGTTGTGCATTTTGAATATGAAACACGTCAGTTTGAGGGAATTTTACGACTGAAATGCGTATAATTTATATCGAAGATCCACTTGTCGGTCGCTGACGGCCAAAGCCTTTGGCGACGAGACACAGACAGGCTAGAATTGCATCCTTAAGATGGGTTCCCGATACGATCCCGAGTACTCGCGATCACTCGAACCTGCCCGATGGTCAAGGCGGGCTGACAGCCTATGGTCATTTCACATTCAAAATGCACAAGAGGTAGGTTATGCGAACCGGATTGTGAAGTAAACGTATTGAAGTCAGTGATTAAACACACCCCGCAATTGTTCAATCCGTATTGAAAACAGACCATTTCACCTCTTCCTTCCCCTACCTAAAGACCTACCTTTTGGCGAAGGAGGGACGGAAAGGTCGAAATCGCCTCATTTTGCCCTGACCCTAAAGGGAAACAAGGCGATTTCGGACTTTGGCTGACCGGTTACTACACACTAAAAATGACATTTTGGTTACACTTTATCTATTGCGTTTTTGTTCAATGTATGTTTTTACGGGCGTCTTACAAGCAAAAAGGGCTGTCCTTTTTATCTTGAAAACTCGTTTCCCATTTTCCGCTTCACACAGTTACTACCAATTCGCATTTGGGATTGGTATAATCCCTTACAGACAAAGAATTATCCCTGAGGGATAATTCGTAATACCGAAATTTATAGTGCTCAAAATCAAACCCAGGGGGTGAGGCATTTGGCTATACTGTTTTCAGTTATCTACTTCATTTGTACTCCCTGGGATACTTCTAATACATGACTCCCCATGCTATACTTTACCGCTAACCGATACTATAGGGCCCTGACAGGGCCTGGAAAGACGTTAACCTAAAACGTAGTGATCGCAACCTTAAATCGGATACGTATAAAAACCCATAGACTATGAAAACGCATTTATTAAAAATGATAGTACCTGCTTCTGCCTTTCTACTGGCCATCGCATTTTCTTTTGCGAGCCTTGCTTATACTACTAAAAGGGCCGATAGCCCGGTCCAACAGGGGTATATCCATAGCTCCAAAAAAGAGCCTTGCCAGCTGTCCATTAGATGTGATAGCAGGATCACGGGTATCATCTGTACCACAAGTGATGGCACCCAGGTGTGGGGGAAAGAAACTCCGGGTAGTACGGTTTGTACTATGACGCTATACGGTGCGGAAGACTAGCCGAATCCCGGAAGGATCCCATGGGCTTTTGGCAACTAATCCCTCTCGGACAAGTTTTTATCCGTGTAAGATAATTCGTATTTCAGACCTTTGGGCTGTTGATGATCAAATTGTAATGTATACCATGAAAAGCACCTATAAACAAATACTGTTGGAAATCATCTGTATGTTGTTCATACTGCTATTTGTCTACGCCGCTGTGAGCAAACTGTTGGTCTTTGACGAATTTAAGATCCAGCTAGGGCAGTCTCCCGTCTTGACGGCCTATGCCGGTTGGGTAGCTTGGACCGTACCCTTTATTGAAATTGTATTTTCCCTGATGCTGGTCATTCCAAAATTTAGGCTGTTGGGGCTGTACGCCTCCTTTACCTTAATGGTAATGTTCACCGCCTATATCGTCATCATCCTGAATTTTAGTGATCATATACCTTGTTCCTGCGGGGGGATTTTAGAACAATTGGGGTGGACGGAGCATCTCATCTTTAATATGGCCTATGTGGCCCTTGCGGTTATCGGGATCCTGCTTATGGGCGACCAGAATATTTATACCGCTCCAAAAAAATATGTAACCGCATGAACCGAAAAAAGACCTTTATCGCCCTTTTGATCTGTACGATAGGCAGTGTGGGGCTGGTGACGCTGCTGTTTGCCCTTTCGGAGGATAGCCTACATCGTGATAATAGTTTTATACGACGGTTTCCGGGCCATCCGGCCATAAAGGCCAATGAACTGGACCTAAAATACAATTCCTATTATATAGCAGGGGCAGCGGAGGGACAGATCTACCTGGGCAATATTACGGCACCTTTGCAACTAATGATCCTGGATACCTCCCTACGAAAAAAAAGGACAATCCGATTAAGCCTAGATCAAGATACGCTTCCGTTCCGTTCTCTACAGGTTCGTGTCGTTCCTCCCTATTTCTTTTTAGTGGAAGGCGTCATCCCTTATATTTCCAGAGGCAATATTACGGATTGGAAGGCGCATTCCATTATCGACATACCCGCTTATTTTACCAAGGCCCAACCCATAGATTCCGGTACCCTGGCTATCCGGGCGGTAAGTAGCCGGACCGGGGGGAATGTACTGGGAAAAATAAGCCTTGAGGATACGGCAAAAGTAACCCTCTCGCACCAACTCTTGCAAAAACAAGTGGACGGTATTTTCGATACTGACGGCGTTATGCAATACAACAGCCAGCTACATAAACTGGTCTATACCTACTTTTATCGTAACCAATATATTGTTGCTAATACAGACTTAACACTGAACCATTTTGGAAAGACCATCGATACCATAAGCCGTGCCCAGGTAGAGGTGGCTACCATAGCCTCCAAAAACTCAAGCCAACTGGCCGCACCGGCCCTTTTGGTCAATAAATACAGTGCTACCTATGGGAAATACCTTTTTGTTAATTCTCAACTATTGGGACGCCACGAACCCAGTGAGGTGTGGAAGCAGGCTTCTGTTATTGATGTGTACAACATAGTAGAAAACACTTATGAATTTAGCTTTTATGTTTATGATATAGGGCAGGAGAAACTAAAAACATTTCATGTGCTTGAGGACAAATTTATAGGTATGATAGGTGACTATATCGTTACCTACCAGCTAGATAAAAACCGTTTTAAAGGGGTGTGGGCTTCTCCCGCAACTTCCCTGGATTTTAAAATAACAAGTACTATGGATAAATAGACATAGACTGTGAATAATACTACGTAGTAACAGGGGTAAGACCGAAAACCTGTAAAAAAGAGTAGGTCATTAATAAGTAATCTTTTAATATTTTATTACCATGAAATCTAAAGTTTTTAAATTCGTTTTACCTGCCTTCGCCTTTGCATTTGCCATTGTAGCCTCTTTTGCATTTACTACTGCAGAGAATCCAACTGTCCAAGGGTACATCCAAAACGGTAGTCAATTTAGTTGTATACAATCAATCGATACCTGTGTCGAGGGTCCAACTGCTAATTGCGAAACTCTATCAGGACAACCAGTCTACAAATTGGAAAGCACTACTTGTAGTGTTCAACTGTCAAGACCATAATAACGGTATTAGTAAGCTTAAGAAAGGGTGTCCATTTTGGACGCCTTTTTTTGATGAAACCCTCCGGATAGCTGCTGGGACGGAAAAATGCTCGGCAATATTTAAAATAGATAATTTAATCTACCCATATTCAAAAAAGAGTAGGTCGTTGATCATTAATTTTTAATATGTATTACCATGAAAAGTAAAGTTTTTAAATTCGTTTTACCTGCCTTTGCCTTTGCATTTGCCATTGTAGCCTCTTTTGCATTTACTAATGCAGAGAATCCAACTGTCCAAGGGTACATCCAAAACGGTAGCCAATTTAGTTGTATACAATCAATCGATACCTGTGTCGAGGGTGTAACTCCCAATTGCGAAACTCTATCAGGACAACCAGTATACAAATTGGAAGGCACTACTTGTAGTGTTCAACTATCAAGACTATAATAATAGTTTTGGTAAGCTTAAGAAAGGGTGTCCATTTTGGACGCCTTTTTTTGATAAAACCCTCCGGATAGCTACCGGGACTGAAAAATGCTCGGCAATATTTAAAATAGATCGTTTAATCTACCCTGACACTTTCCGTAAAGGTCAATGCCTTTTACTCCTTTCCTTCTATATGGTTTTCCGGCTTAAGATATTTGCCAAACCATCGTCTTATACGTTGGGTCAGGTCAGCCTGGTTCTGAGGCTTGTCATACATAGCATGTGCCTCCTCAGGATAAATCAATAGTTCACACTCCTTGTCCAGACGCCGCAGACCCAAATACAGTTCAACGCTCTGATGCCAATCCACACGTTTATCTCTTCCTCCGGTCCATAATAACAATGGGATGTTGATGTTTGCAGCATGGTGAATTGGAGAGTTACGAAGGTAGGCAGCGGGATTCTCATAAAAAGAATCACTAAAACGATGTTGATGATTTTCAAATCGAAACATCTGACTTGATAGTCTATCCCAGGCTACACCGTGGTACCAACTTACCAAATCGGTGATGCCAGCACCCGCTACGGCTGTAGCAAAGATATCCGTCTTAGTAACAATAAATGCCGTTTCATAGCCCCCGAAGGAATGGCCGATCAACCCGATACGCTCCTTGTCCACAACCCCCTTGTCCAAAACTGCCTTGACACCAGCCTCGATACATTCTACTGCTGATATTCCAGGATCGTTAAACCTGTATTTGATATCCGGATAAAACACCATATAGCCATCAGCTGTATAATTGGTCCGGTTAAAGCCAGTCTGCTCATTTTCGGAAGGGTTATTATATTCGTACAGTTTATGAGACTGGTGTTCATAGATATGTACGATCATCGGGTATTTCTGCCCGGGCCTATAATTGGCAGGATAGAAGAGCGCCCCTTTTAGGGGTTGCCCATCGGGCCCAGGATAATGGACCAGTTCCGATCGGCCCCAGTGGAACTCGTTTTGTTGTGGGTTGGACTGCACTAAGATTTCGGGTCGGGCCATGCCTTTTTCCCAAAACCGGATACGGGGCGGGGTGTCAAACGATTGTTCTACATAAATGTGCGCTTCCCGGTTTTTCGACTTTCTAAGATTATTCACTTTCATGTCCCCATATACCAGTTGCCTTGACTGCTTTCCATGCTCCCAAAAGGAGTAGCCGGAGGCCATGTCGCTACCCTGCATCTCAAATATCAGCCCCCCGGACGGATTGAACGTTTCCATCCTAAAATCCGGAAACCAACCGTTTCCATAATCGTTCCAATCCTTATACGCTCCTCCATATATCCTATAGGACACTTGGGATTCCCTGCCCCGGGTCAGCCGCTCAGGGGCCTTGCCTTTGGGGGAAAGCAGCCATACGTCATATTGGTCATAGACCAGCAGTTCCTTATCCCCTTGCGTCCATCCGGGGGCACCGTAAGGTTGGTCTATTTGAGCGAAAGCATAATCTATAGTATGCAGTCGTACCCCAATACCCTTGGTCATGTTGATATGGACATTCTTTTCCAGATCGAAGGCCCACCAATGTTTGTCTCGGAAATAGGTGATGTACTTTCCGCCAGGGGAAAACCTGACAAGACTAGAACCATATTTTCCGTATGCCTGTTGCCTTAAAAGTAGTTGCCGTTCGCCGGTTTCCAGATCGGTAAGGTAAAGGTCTATATCGCCTCTATCTTTGGATGGCTGCGGGACGTACGCCAGGGGGTCATAGGATAGCAGGTGCTTGCCATGCCTGTTAAGTATGGCTACAGGAAGACTGTCCGATTCCAACGGGATGACCTTCTCTTTCTCCGGCCACCAGCCGGCAAGCCTGTTCGTGTAGACTCCGTATTCCTTGTTCCGCTTACGTTTGGGATAGAGCTGCTTGTCCCTTGCCGCCCAAACCTGGACGTCAACCGTCAGGGAATCATTTTTGGACGTGTTCAGGTCTTGACCATGCCATACCCTAAAAAAAACGGCAGCTCCATCTTCCGAAATTTTTAGGAACTGGTCGGTAAGCCTCTTATTCGAAAATTGGGAGGAATACAATACCGAATCAAGAGTTCTGAGTTTGTTGCGCTTGGGTTTATTGGTATAATAATATAATTTATGCCCTTTTGGGTTTTCTGTTTCCCCGGGCAGTTCCTGTAAAAATGCCAAAGCGGTTCCCCAATCATTCCAAACCAATCTTTTATAGTTATAGCGGTCGTTCTCAGCTATCAGAGTGGTTCTTGTGAATGGTTCCATGATTCTCAACTTCACGGCTTTTTTTATTTCACCTTCAGTGATATACGCCAATTTGTTTGACTTTTGGCTCAAAAGATACTCGGTAACTCCTGTAATGTATTCTTCTTTTCCGTTGTACAAATCCAGTATTAAAAGGCTGGGCTTTCTATTAGGGTTATGTGGTGTACGTAAACCGATGAGAAACTGGCCATTTTTCGAAAATTCAAATGATTGGATTTGGGGAATCCATAGCAGGCTATCCTTTTCTAGGTCTAACATGGCCAGTCCTTTTTCAGGTACCAAACAACCGAACCACTGGCTTCCATTACTAAATTTACCGTCCGCCATAGTTGGAAAACGATAATCGATATCTTTTTTATTAGCACCAATAACCAAGGTATCCTTTCGATCTTTTCGATTCCCATACCATAAATGATATGAGTACCAATCCCCATTGTCGGAAATTTTTTCACCGTATAGTCTGCTCCATAATTTATAGTCCTTGGGCGTCAAAGGGCGTTTTTGTAGGACATGGCTATCACCACTTTTGGTTTCTGTAGCGGATTGGGAATAGCTTAGTGTACTTAGAATGCAGAAAAAGAGACTTCCTAATACAATGGTTTTTTTCATGTGTTGCTGTTTATTGCTTTTTAACGGTCACATCTAACATCCCTATCATCATTCCGTTGGGTGGAGAATTTTTGTCGTGGATGTTTTATTTATGTATTGCTGTTTAACGTGATCAATGGATTTGATTAAAAACCGAATTTTTCTTTTCCCCGGCCCCAAAAGTCTGCCTTGTCTACCTACGGCAGATACATCGGCAGACAGGGGAGGAAAAATTCTATCGGTCCTGGAAAATCGACGCTAAAATGCTCCGCTATTATTCATGTTATATTGTTTTAATTTGCTTTTTTGTCCTTTTTTATTGGTCATATCATAACTTTGATCAACTACATAGGATTTACACCTCTCTCATTCCCCGCTTTCCAGGAGGAGGTACCGGGTTTGTTCCGTTCAGTACGACCTGGAATTCGATTGCCGTAGGTTCCCGGCACTGTTTCTCAGTACAGGCCGCAAAAATCACCGTGCCCTTTACCAAGGCCGGCCGGATAGCCGCCCATACTTCCTGTACAAAGCTGACCCCCGAGTTATAATACCTTGTCAGCACCTTATATTGGGTATCCCATTCTTCTTTGAAGACGCCCATTTCTTCGGGTTTCCCCAGGAGTTGCACTGTGGCACTTTCCACAAATTCCACCCGGGTGGGCAGGGGGCCCTCCGGCGCCGATTGCGCGGAATACAACCGCCAGGGATAGTCTATAAGGGCGGTTACATACACCCTATAGGTACCCTTAGTCGTCTTTTGGGCCGTAAAGGTCCATTGTATCGGGCCGGGTGGCGTTGCGCCGCCAAAAATGGATCGTATAAATGCCTTTATTGATTTTAGCATAGCTTTTAGTGTTGCGGCTCGATCGATATCTTTTTATGGTCCTTACCTCCCACGGTTCTCATTTTCAAACTCTCAGAGACTTTTTTGATTGTTTGTTTTAACATGAATATTCAGATTGAATTTTTCTTTTCCCCGGCCCTAAAAGCCTGCCTTGTCTACCTACAGCAGATAAATCGGCAGACAGGGGAGTAAAAATTCCAAGAAACCATTGAATTTCAAGAAAATCTTTGCCCCTGCCCGTTCCCCACCAGAATGGCTCTGTCGGGCTGGCGTTCAGGCGGGCTTTAGGGCTAGGGAAATAAGATTTTCGGCCACAAATGTCTTATCCATTATTCACGTTATTTTTAGCTATTCGACATTCTGGAAACCACCCTTCTAACGAGTTTGTGTTGCGTACTTCGACCGGGCCTGTGCTGAGCCTGTCGAAGTGCTCAGGGTGACCTCTTGTAAGATGACTTCCGTTAAAAAACACGGACGATCGATTTTTAACACGATCGCCCATGCACTAGCTAACTCAAATAACTCAACTCATCCATTTAATATCTTTTTGTACGTATTGCTCGTATGGGAAGGGGATCCTACGCTTTCGCTTTTACCTTAAAGACACCGCTGTCTGACCGAACATTAAAAAGCAGGGTTAGGTATAATCGTACTGCCGCACCGCTACTTTCGTATTCCCAACTCACTATCTTCTTACCTCCCACTTCGATCTTCGTACCTTCCAAATCACAAATTCTAAATTCCGAATTCATCATTCATAAATCGTACTTCCTACTTCGTACTTTATCCTTGCAAATCTCAAATTCCAGAATTCAAATGGGAAATCGGAAATCGGAAATCATAGATTCGTACTTCTACATTCGTCATTCCTCATTCGTACTTCGTACTTCCCACTTCGTACTTCGTACCTTCAACTTTGAACCTTGAACCTTGAACTTTCAACTTAATACCTTGTACTTCCCACTTCGACCTTCGTACCTCGAAATTCCAAATCACAATCCCGATCCCGATAACTATCGGGACTATCGGGACCAAATCCCAACTTCGTCATTCATATTTCGTACTTCCAACTTTGTACTTTGTACTTCGTATTTCGCATTTCGTTTAGTATCCCGGATTCTGCGGTTCAAGATTTGGATTCAACAAGAGTTCGTCCTGAGGTAGCGGCAGTAGAATATTGGATTCTTGCCACCCCGGTTTTATTGGCGAAAGTACTTCTGAAGCTTGGCCAAATCTCTTCAAATCAAACCATCTATTTCCAAATTCTGTAAATAATTCCAATTGACGTTCGCGTAAGATAGCATCCAACAAGTCGTTTGATGAAACTGCAGAAGTGTTTTCTAAACCAGCTCTGTTTCTTACAGCATTCAAATCTTGCTGTGCTCCTGAAATATCACCTAATTGTGCCCTTGCCTCCGCACGTATCAGATATTGTTCCGCCAAGCGAAAAAGTATCGAAAACTCTAAAGAGGTAGGGGTATTAGTCTGCTGTTTATATTTGAAAGGATGATACCAAGTATCTGTGCCATCCGTAACAGCGGCTATCCAATTGAGCCTCCGTTCATCGTCGATTTCAAAACTTTGAAACAGAGTTTGACTCAGTGCCTGATTAGGAGGTGGTCCAGTTAGAAAAATTAAAGTTCGTCCTTCAAAGGTGTTAACACCTTCGGATTCAGGTTTTAACTGCATTATCGTGCTTGTGGCATCTTTCAGGAAAACATTGTCCAAATTTGGTTCTAAAATCCCAAACTCGTCAATTACTAAAGTGGCTCTAGCCTCAGCTTGCTCCCATTGCATATTATATAAATAAGCTTTAGCCAGTAGCGCATCGGCAACAAATTTATAAGGCCGAATTCGCTCTCCGCTAAAATCATTTAACGGTAATAAGGACTTAGCTTCGATTAAATCATCTATTATATCCTCATAAACTTGGGCCTCTGGAATACGAGAAACGGTGGAGTTTAAACGAAAATCAGAAGTGGTTATATAAGGAATATCCCCGTATATTTCGACTAAAAGGAGATGAAGAAAGGCTCTAATAAATAAACCTTCTCCCTTAAACCGTTCTACATCTTCTACTTCTAAACTCTGAGAATTTTCAACTCCCTCTATAACCGAGTTAGCGGCATAAATTAAACTATAAGCGTTGTTCCACCAACTGGATATGACTGGGTCGATTGGTAAAACTGAATGGTTTTGGAATTGTTCCTGTGGCGTTGCCGGCTGTCCGAAATAGGTCAATTCGTCTGTATAGAGACCCATAATATTTCCCAAACCACTGGAACCTCCCGAAACCAATCCATTATCTCTCATTTTACCATAAATATCGCGTATTGCCGCATCTGCGGTAGAGGCCTCGGCAAATATCGATTCTGAAGCCAATTGATCTCTGGGTAAATCAACATCTACAAAATCTGAGCATCCTGCTAGTAGAATGATTACAAATGATAGGTAGAGTTGTTTCATATTCTTACAACTAATTCCCGATAATTTTCGAGATAGACTTTTCTGATTTATATATTTATTATTAGTCATAATCTAGGATTTAATTTTAAAAGCTTAATTGAAGCCCTAATGTTATTTGACGCAACAAGGGTAATGAACCAATTGACAATTGTTCGGGATCTGCTCCGAAGTAATCTGTAATTGTAATTAAATTTTGCCCTTGTAGGTAAATGCTTGCACCCATTCCCGAAATAAAATCAGTGGGAAGAGTATAGGTGAGAGAGATATTCCGCAAGCGAATAAAGGAGGCATCGGTAAACGCCGCACTACTACTGGCGTGGTTAAAAAAGGCGTTAGCTGCACCCGGAAAGGTTCCCGTACCGTATCGTTGAATCAAAGCGTCATCGCCAGGCTCCTGCCATCGGTCTAGAACACTTACTGGTTGATTGAGTAAAACTCCTGGAAAAGTTCTTAAACTAAAGAAATTAAACGCCCTTTGCTTTTTGAATTGAAACAAGAAATCGAGTTGAAAATCTCCATAGGTCAAAGTGTTTCCAATTCCCCCAAAGAATTCTGGTGCCGTATCGCCAATAAATTGTTGATCATCCGGTGCACTTATCACCCCATCGTCATTAAAGTCCTCGAATTGATACAAACCTGATTCTGAATCCAGTCCTGTAGATTGGAAAAGTTTAACAATTGTGATCGGCTCTCCAACAACCAATTGATTGGCGAAAGTGGATTCTTCTAATCCTTCAAAAGCCAATAGCTTATTACGGGGAATTGTTAAATTGGCTGTTGTGGACCACGTAAACTTTTCATTTTTAATGTTAATGGAGCGAAAATCAATCTCCAAACCACTATTCTCTACCGTCGCATCAAAATTGGAATTTATGCTGCTGAATCCCGTAGTATTGGGTAATGGAATATCCAATAGTTGATTTGAAGAGCGGTTGCGATACCATGCTGTGGATAAAAATACCCTGTCTTTCCAAAAGCCCAATTCTAAGGCAAGTTCAAGCTTTTCATTTTCCTCCCAACTGAAATCAGGGTTGAACAGACGAGAAGGTTGAACTCCAGTACCATCGTAGAAAGTAGGAGAGGTGATATAAGTATTCAAGAATTGATAGTCCCCGATATTGTCACTTCCCGTAGTCCCAAAACTACCCCTTAGCTTCCCAAAACTCAAAAATGAGCTGTCATTAAGAAAGTCTTCTTCGGAAAACAGCCATGCGGCACCTATTGCTCCAAAATTCGCAAATTGATTGCCCGGCCCAAAGCGACTAGAACCGTCTCGCCGCCCCGTCAAGTTGAGGATATATTTGTCCTTCCAATTAAAATTAATCCTACCAAAGAATGCTTGATAATTATACTCGGAATTTTGGTCTTCTAAAATTACAAATGTTGACGCAGCGGAGGTATCAAACAAAAGACTATTACTGGGGAAACCAATTCCTAGATTTGCAAATTGATCTGATGTCTGTTCTTGAAAAGTACCGCCGATCAGAATATCAATATTTCCCTCTCCAAGTTTTTGCCTCCAATTAATCTGGGGCTCTATAATCCAAGACTGACGGGATGAATTATTTGTGGAAATAGTAGAAAATTCAGGCCCTACCCCAAAAGCAGGGTTAAATGCCGTACTAGGATCTGTTCTATATGAATCTAATCGGATGTCATTATAGCCCAGGCTAGTCTTTAACTCTAATGTCGGTATTGGTCGATATGCAATTACAGCATTTGCAATTAGGTTATTTGTTCGAACTCGGATATCTCTTTCCAAATTGGCTAATGGATTGTTGAAGGTGTTGTTCTCAAAGTTCAAATTGCCGTCTTCATCAAATAATGGTGGGGCATTAGGAGCTAAACGATAGGCATCTAGGGTAAAATCATCGCCTGGCAGTTGATTATCATCTACTGAATAGTCAGCCGAAAAATTAATTTGTAGCCGATTATCAAGCGATTTATGATTGAAGTTTGTATGGACGGAAATTCTATTATAATTGAAGTCACCTGGAAAAACGGTAGTTTCGTTAAGATAGGTGGAACTCAAAAGGAATCTGGTTTGCTCACTTCCCCCGGAAACGGAAAGCTGGGCATTATTTCTGAAGGAAGTGCCCCCGATTAATTCCTGCTGCCAGTCTGTAAAACGGTCTGGGTCCCAATTACCATTTAGGTCATGGTCACTAGGTCCAGGTTCCCTTTCATCGTTGGCGAAGGCTTCTCGGCGCATTTCTAAATACTGTTGAGTATTCATTAAATCTAAAAATCTTCCCACCCTACCGAGACTATTACTTATATTAATATTAACCTGGGTTTTTCCTGCTTTCCCCTTTTTTGTGGTAATTAAGACTACACCATTAGCCCCTCTTGAACCATAAATCGCGGTCGCATCCGCATCTTTGAGCACTTCGATGCTCTCAATATCCGCAGGATTGATAACATTTAGGGGGCTCACATTTCCCTGTGGGATTAATTGGTTGGATATCCGTGGTAATTCCAATGACTGTGATCCATAGGGTACTCCGTCCACTATGAATAAGGGCTCGTTGCCCGCATTTATACTGTTTTGACCACGAATTTCAATTTCAAAACCGCCTCCCGAAATTCCAGAGGTTTGTGTAACATTCACTCCAGGCAAATAGCCCTGTATGGCAGCCAAAGGGTTGTTAACGGGTTGTTTCTCTATTATCTTAGTATCTACCTTGCCGATGCTCCCCGTTTTTGTGCGTTCGGCAACGTTGTAATAGCCGGCATTGAGTATCACTTCGCCCAACTGGTTTACCGCTTCCTGCATGGTCACATCAATAACGGTCTGGCCGTTCACCCTAATTTCTTTGGTGGTAAAACCGATACTGCTAAAGACCAACACGCTTTCCCGGCTGGGAACAATGAGGATGTAGTTACCGTCAAAGTCAGTGGCCACCCCAAGGTTTGTACCCGCTATCCGGACAGCAACAGCCGGTAAGGGTACGCCGTCTTCATCGGTGACCTTTCCCGTGATCCGTATAGGGTCCTGCTGTATATTACTAACGGGTTTGGGTTTGACGATAATGCTTTTGTCCGAGGCCAGTGAAAAGCTAAAATTATTGGCGGAAAGGCTTTTTTCCAACAGTGTATTGGCTGCGATAACGCCCTTTTTCAACTGCACTTTAGGGCTGTTCGTAAAAAGGTCTGAGGGATAGATAAAGGTGTAGTCCGTTTGCTCCCGTATCAGGTCAAACACCTCGTAGATCGTTGCTGTTTTGTCTGCCGCTATGGTGATCTTAGTATTCTGTGAGAAAATGTTGCCCGGGGAAAAACTAAAAACCGTAGTGCAGAACAAGAAGATAAATGTTCTCATAATAAACAGTAGGATTTCTTTCCTCCGGAAGAAAGGACCGTTTATAAACTTAATTTCCATAAATTTGTGC
>JANQRG010000004.1 GCA_028284665.1 Croceivirga sp. | reverse complement strand
CAAACCTTTCAGTACCTCTACACTGGCAATGTTGTTAGGGTCCAAATCCAAAAAACGTGACCCCTGGGTAGCCCCGGAAACGAAACCATCTTCATTGTCACCGCTTCGCTCTGTATTGGTATCATTACTAAATGGAATACCGTCTACAATAAATAAGGCCTGGTTACTCCCACTAAAGGAACTCAATCCCCGAATGGTAACGTTGGTAGCAGAACCGGAAGCACCACCGGCAGAGGTGATCTGTACACCCGCTGCTTTACCGGCAAGTACCCGGGCAACATCTCCCTCGGTACGGTTCTCAAGTTGATCGGAACCTACCGAAGTCACTGCATACCCCAGTGCTTTCTTCTCCCTTTTGATCCCCTGGGCGGTTACCACTACTTCTTCCAACGCCTGGGCATCTTCTTCCATCTGAACATCAATGGTGTTGCCAGCACCAACTGTTCGTCTCACATCCCTTTGGCCAATGTAGGTAAACAAGAGCGTTTGCCCCTCACTGGCTACAATGGCATAGATTCCATCAAAGTCAGTTTGTGTCCCTGTGGAAGTCCCCTCCACGACAATATTCACTCCAGGTAACGGAAGGCCGTCAGCATCAGTAACCGTACCTGAAATCGTCTTGTCTTGCGCAAAGGAAATGTGCACAATTAGCGCCAATAATGGCACTAAGATTCCATTTAGTTTTGTTCTCATTTTAAAATTATTTGAATTAGCTAATCGCTAAAATCATAAATTCATGTTAATAATGCAAAATAAATTCACTAAAATTTCTCAGGTTCTGAATAATATTGACCATATGCCAATTATCCTTAGATATATTGCAATGAAGGTAATTTAGGGGTGTTTCTTTAATCAAATTGACAATAAAGACTGCCTTAAAGGCTTGTTAAAAAAATTGTTTTTAGCTGTTCATGTCTTTAAATAAAATTTAACATGATGAAGTATTGTATCCTAATCCTCCTTGTCGCTAATGACATTGACGTTAAACGCTCAAATGGAGGGAGGAGTTTTTACGCCACAACATCTTGCCGCCCTCAAGACTGACGAAGACAGGATGGGACTAACTCAAGTGGTCCAAATGGGTTTGAGGGTTTACGAAATCGAACGGCGAAATTAGGAGTCGACCGTAAATTGGGTTCAGAGGATATACAAGGTTCCGTATTTCCGGATGATAATTTCAAAAAAAGCCGTATAACAATGGGTATACTTCCTGTGGGGAATACGTGTTGCGTTAGGATGCATGAGGTGGAGCTTAAAAGGATTGCCGGTCCGGAAATTGAAGCTTTGCATAAAAATGAAGTAGTTTCCAGTGAGATTAAGGAGGAAGTCTAAGGTTATCTTAGGAAGAAGGACAAAGGGAAAAAACTACAGAAAGGGGGATTAATTGGGATGTTTACCGGAAAGAACTATACCTTAATATATAGCGGGTTAAAAAGTTTAAAAAAGGAATACCCCCAAAGACTTCCTTGCAAAACGCTTTCCCACCTCGATTTGTGGATAGATCGGATAGCGATGTGATGAATTAATTATTGAAAACGAATCGGATAGTACTGAAAAATGGCGAGGAGCAAACCTGGGCTATACCATTTTGTAGGCGGTTTGGAGCCTGTATTTGCTGCCAGAAAAGAGGCTATTCAAGGCTTATGAATTCTGGTCGTGATCTTATGTATTTTCCCGCGCTGAAAACTATCTCCGGTAAACATGCTTTTTACGACATTAAAACCTGTTGGAAAAATAATATAAGCGGCGTTTGAATTATTCTGAAATATCACTACATTTGCAGCCCTCAAAATGAGGGTTTTTTGATTTTAACAGTATAAGTTAATGCCAACAATTTCACAATTAGTAAGAAAAGGAAGGGTCACAATTACCAAGAAGAGTAAATCGGCTGCTTTGGATTCTTGCCCACAAAGACGTGGAGTTTGTACGCGTGTGTACACCACTACCCCTAAAAAACCTAATTCTGCCATGCGTAAAGTAGCGCGGGTTAGGCTAACAAACGGGAAAGAGGTGAATGCGTACATTCCAGGCGAAGGGCACAACCTCCAGGAGCACTCGATAGTATTGGTAAGAGGTGGAAGGGTAAAAGATTTGCCTGGAGTTCGGTATCACATTGTACGTGGTGCCTTAGATACTGCTGGAGTTGCCGGAAGGACACAGCGGAGGTCGAAATACGGAGCAAAACGCCCTAAAAAGTAATTTGATAGCAGCAAGCGATGAGAAAAAGACAGGCAAAAAAGCGACCATTGTTACCAGATCCACGGTTTAATGACCAATTGGTAACGCGTTTCGTAAATATGATGATGTGGGACGGTAAAAAATCCGTGGCCTACAAGATTTTTTATGATGCTATTGATATTGTAGATCAGAAAAAGACCGATGATGAGAAGTCGGCTTTGGAAATTTGGAAAGAGGCGCTTTCTAATGTAATGCCCCATGTTGAGGTACGAAGCAGAAGGGTGGGGGGTGCTACCTTTCAGATACCAATGCAGATTCGTCCGGATCGCAAGATATCGACAGCCATGAAATGGTTAATCAGCTACGCCAGAAGGCGTAATGAGAAATCTATGGCGCAAAAATTAGCAGCAGAGGTTTTAGCTGCGGCGAAGGAAGAAGGTGCAGCAGTAAAAAAACGAGTAGATACGCATAAGATGGCGGAAGCCAATAAAGCATTTTCCCATTTCAGATTTTAATTGACCAATGGCAAGAGATTTAAAATATACAAGGAATATAGGTATTGCCGCGCATATTGATGCTGGCAAGACGACTACTACAGAACGTATTCTTTTTTATACCGGTGTAAGTCATAAGATCGGAGAGGTGCATGATGGTGCTGCTACCATGGACTGGATGGAGCAGGAGCAGGAACGCGGGATTACCATTACCTCTGCCGCTACCACCTGTACCTGGAATTTTCCAACAGAGAACGGACAGCCTACTGCAGATGCTAAACCGTATCATTTTAACATCATAGATACTCCCGGACACGTGGATTTTACCGTTGAGGTGAACCGCTCCCTTCGGGTGTTGGATGGTTTGGTGTTTTTGTTTAGCGCTGTCGACGGCGTGGAGCCGCAGTCAGAAACCAACTGGCGATTGGCAGACAACTACAAAGTACCTAGAATGGGCTTTGTAAACAAAATGGACCGACAGGGGTCTAACTTCCTAAATGTCTGCAATCAGGTGAAGGACATGTTGAAATCCAATGCGGTGCCTATTGTATTACCTATTGGAGAAGAAGCGGATTTTAAAGGAATTGTAGACCTGGTGAAGAACAGGGCTATCGTATGGCACGACGAGAACTTCGGTTCTACGTTTGATGTAGTGGATATCCCTGCAGAAATGGAGGAGGAAGTAAAGGAGTATCGTGCAGTATTGATCGAAGCGGTTGCTGAATACGACGAGAACCTGATGGAAAAGTTCTTTGAAGATGAGGATTCCATTACTGAAGAAGAAGTGCATGCCGCTTTAAGAGCCGCCGTAATGGATATGAGTATCATTCCAATGGTTTGTGGTTCTGCTTTCAAGAATAAAGGCGTGCAGTTCCTTTTGGATGCCGTTTGTAGATATTTGCCATCACCTCTTGACAAAGAGGCTATTGTAGGTGAGGATCCAAGAACAGGAAACGAAGTATCCAGAAAGCCTGATACCAAAGAACCTTTCTCGGCTTTAGCTTTCAAGATTGCAACCGATCCGTTTGTAGGTCGCCTGGCGTTCTTTAGAGCATATTCAGGAAAACTTGATGCAGGATCCTATGTTCTTAACAATCGATCCGGCAATAAAGAACGGATCTCTCGTATCTATCAAATGCATTCCAACAAACAGAATGCTATCGAAAGCATCTCAGCTGGAGATATTGGAGCAGCTGTGGGATTCAAAGATATTAAGACAGGAGACACACTTTCTGACGAAAAGAATCCTATTGTTTTGGAAAGTATGGTCTTTCCGGATCCGGTTATTGGTATTGCCGTAGAACCAAAGACCAAGGCAGATGTTGATAAACTTGGGATGGCGTTGGCAAAATTGGCTGAAGAAGACCCAACATTCCAGGTAAAGACCGATGAAGCTTCCGGGCAAACTATTATCTCCGGTATGGGGGAGTTGCACTTGGATATTATTGTTGACCGTCTTAGACGAGAGTTTAAGGTAGAAGTAAACCAGGGGCAACCGCAAGTGGAATACAAGGAGGCACTTACCGCTAAGGCTGACCATAGAGAGGTGTACAAGAAACAAACCGGTGGTCGTGGTAAATTTGCGGATATTGTGTTTACCATGGAACCTGCGGAAGAAGGAAAAGCCGGGTTGGAGTTTGTAAATGTGATCAAAGGCGGTAATATTCCAAAAGAATATATCCCATCGGTGGAGAAAGGCTTTAAACAAGCGATGCAGAATGGACCTTTGGCGGGATTTGAGATGGATAGTATGAAGATCACTCTCAAAGATGGTTCCTTCCACCCTGTAGATTCTGATTCGTTGTCCTTTGAGTTGGCTGCTAAATTGGGATACAAAGAGGCAGCAAGAGCAGCAAAGGCTGTGTTGATGGAGCCTATTATGAAATTAGAAGTTTTAACCCCTGAGGAAAATATGGGGGATATCGTAGGGGATTTGAATAGAAGAAGAGGGCAGGTAAACAACATGGATGACCGGGCTGGTTCCAAAGTGATCAAAGCAGAAGTACCGCTTTCTGAAATGTTTGGTTATGTTACAGCGCTGCGAACCTTAAGTTCTGGACGTGCAACCTCTACCATGGAATTCTCGCACTATGCGGAAACGCCAGGAAATCTAGCCGAAGAGGTTATTAAAACAGCCAAAGGAGTAACGGTTTAATTTTCAGAAGATGAGTCAAAAAATTAGAATAAAATTAAAGTCTTACGATCATAATTTGGTAGACAAATCCGCTGAAAAGATTGTAAAGACAGTGAAGACCACTGGAGCTGTAGTAACGGGGCCAATCCCATTACCTACACATAAAAAGATCTTTACAGTGTTGCGTTCGCCACACGTCAATAAAAAATCAAGAGAGCAATTCCAACTAAGTTCGTACAAGCGATTGTTGGATATTTATAGTTCTTCTTCCAAAACAATTGACGCTTTAATGAAATTAGAGTTGCCAAGTGGTGTGGAAGTTGAAATAAAAGTGTAAATTTGCACGCCCTTAGCGATAAGGGGTAACATGTCCGGAGCTGCGTGCGATGGAAAAACGGGAGAAAAGAAAAAATCTGGGTCACAGAGGAATTTCTTTGACCCAATTTTTTTGCCAAAAACTTGGCAAGCAAAAAGTAGAATAATTAATAGTAATTAAATATGTCTGGGTTAATAGGTAGAAAAATCGGCATGACCAGCATCTTTGACGAGAATGGGAAGAATATTCCCTGTACCGTTATTGAGGCAGGACCATGTGTGGTTACCCAAGTCAGAACCGAAGAGGTCGATGGGTACAGTGCCCTTCAACTGGGTTTCGATGACAAGGCAGAAAAACGCACTTCTAAGGCTGAGCAAGGCCATTTTAAAAAAGCAGGTGCTGCGCCGAAGAAAAAAGTTGTCGAGTTCCGTGATTTTGAAGGAGAATACAAATTAGGGGACACTATTGGAGTGGATCTGTTTGTTGAGGGAGAGTTTGTAGATGTAGTAGGAACCTCAAAAGGAAAAGGCTTCCAGGGCGTGGTAAAGCGTCATGGGTTTAGCGGAGTTGGGCAATCTACTCACGGACAACACAACCGTCTTCGCGCTCCAGGTTCTATTGGTGCGGCTTCAACACCTTCCAGGGTGTTTAAAGGACTTCGTATGGCCGGTAGAATGGGTGGCGAACGTGTTACTGTTCAAAACCTAAGGGTATTGAAAATTGTTCCTGAGAAAAACTTGATCGTTGTTAAAGGAGCAGTTCCTGGTCACAAAAATGCTTACGTAACGGTAGAAAAGTAAGGGCATGAAAGTAGCAGTATTAGATGTTAAAGGAAAAGACACGGGAAGAAAAGTTGAGCTTTCCGATGATGTTTTTGGGATAGAACCTAACGAACATGCTATTTATTTGGATGTTAAGCAATATTTGGCGCATCAACGCCAGGGGACGCACAAATCCAAAGAGCGTGCTGAAATTGTAGGAAGTACCCGAAAACTGAAAAAACAGAAGGGTACAGGTACTGCCCGTGCGGGTAGTATTAAATCCCCGGTTTTCAGAGGGGGCGGTCGAATCTTTGGCCCGAGACCAAAGAACTATTCGCAAAAGCTGAATAAGAACGTAAAACGTTTGGCAAGAAAATCAGCATTGAGTTTAAAATCGAAAGAGAAGGCCCTGGTTATTGTCGAAAACTTCAGTTTTGATACGCCTAAAACCAAGGATTTTGTCACTTTTCTTAACTCACTGGGTATCGCCGATAAAAAATCTTTGGTGGTTTTAGGTGAAAACAATGCCAATGTGTATTTGTCTTCCCGAAACCTGACCCAATCAGAAGTGGTTACCAATGCTGAATTGAGTACCTACAAAATTTTGAATGCAAAAAGCTTGGTGTTGATGGAAGGTGCCGTTGAAGGTATACAAGCTAATTTGACAAAATAGAGACAAGATGAGTGTGTTGATTAGACCAATTATTACCGAGAAGATGACCGCAGATAGCGAGTTGTTCAATCGATATGGCTTCTATGTTGACCCAAAGGCCAACAAATTACAAATAAAAGAAGCGGTGGAAAGTACCTATGGTGTTTCTGTTGAGAAAGTTAGAACTATGAATTACGGCCCAAATCGTAAAACGCGATATACGAAAACCGGAATTCAACATGGTAAGACCAATGCAATGAAGAAGGCGATAGTGGATGTTGCAGAAGGTGATATTATTGATTTTTATAGCAATCTATAATAAAGGGTAATGGCAGTTAGAAAATTAAAACCCATAACTCCAGGACAGCGTTTTAGAGTAGTAAACGGATTTGACGCCCTTACTGCTGATAAGCCGGAGAAAAGCTTACTTGCTCCGTTAAAAAAGTCAGGAGGGAGAAATAGTCAAGGAAAAATGACCATGCGCTATCGCGGGGGTGGTCATAAAAGAAGGTATCGTGTCATTGATTTTAAGCGGGATAAACACGGTATGGAGGCAGAGATAAAATCCATTCAATACGATCCTAACAGAACGGCGTTTATTGCCTTGTTGGAATATAAGGATGGGGAGAAACGCTATGTAATTGCTCAGAATGGGTTGCAAGTAGGTCAGAAAGTGGTTTCTGGTGAAAAAACGGCTCCGGAGATTGGGAATGCTATGCAGCTATCAGAAATACCTTTAGGGACCATTATTTCCTGCATCGAATTACGTCCGGGTCAGGGAGCGAGTATAGCACGAAGTGCAGGCACTTTTGCTCAATTGATGGCTAAAGATGGAAAGTTTGTAACGATAAAATTACCTTCCGGTGAAACACGGATGGTATTGGCTACTTGTATGGCTACGATTGGAGCAGTTTCCAATTCGGACCATCAGCTCATAGTTTCCGGTAAAGCGGGAAGGAGTCGCTGGTTAGGGAGAAGGCCTAGAACCAGACCAGTTGCAATGAACCCTGTGGATCACCCGATGGGTGGTGGTGAAGGAAGAGCTTCCGGAGGGCATCCACGCTCTCGTAAGGGACTACCTGCTAAAGGGTACAGAACCCGTTCATTGACCAAGGACAGCAACAGATATATTGTAGAACGAAGAAAGAAATAATTAGGACATGGCACGTTCACTTAAAAAAGGACCATTCGTCCACCATAGTTTAGAGAAAAAAGTTCAGGCGAATATAACGTCCGGAAAAAAATCTGTTATTAAGACCTGGTCAAGGGCTTCTATGATTACTCCGGATTTTGTAGGGCAGACCATCGCCGTGCACAACGGGAAACAGTTTGTTCCGGTATATGTGACGGAAAATATGGTGGGCCATAAATTAGGTGAGTTTTCGCCGACCCGTTCATTTCGTGGGCATGCAGGCGCTAAAAACAAAGGTAAAAAGTAAGCTATGGGAGTTCGAAAGAGACAAATGGCGGAGCGCATTAAAGCAGAAAAGAAGGATATCGCGTTTGCGAAGTTAAACGACTGTCCTACTTCTCCCAGGAAAATGCGTTTGGTAGCGGATTTAATTCGCGGTAAGAAAATTGAAATGGCATTGGCTATCCTTAGGTTCAATCAAAAAGAGGCTTCCAGAAGGCTGGAAAAGTTGTTGCTTTCCGCTATTGCCAATTGGGAAGCTAAGAACGAAGAGGGTAATGTAGAAGATGCAGATCTTTATGTGAAGGAGATCCGTGTGGATGGAGGTACAATGCTGAAGCGATTGCGACCAGCACCGCAGGGACGTGCGCATAGAATTAGAAAGCGATCCAACCATGTAACCTTGGTATTGGGCGCTCATAACACGGTAACAACAGAAACAACGGCATAGATATATGGGACAGAAGACTAATCCAATAGGGAATCGTCTAGGAATTATCAGAGGATGGGAGTCCAACTGGTATGGTGGAAACGATTATGGCGATAAATTGGCAGAGGATGACAAAATCCGAAAGTATATCCACGCCCGTTTGGCAAAAGCCAGCGTTTCCCGAGTCATCATAGAACGTACTCTGAAATTAATTACCATTACCATTACCACAGCACGGCCTGGTATCATTATTGGTAAAGGGGGGCAGGAAGTAGACAAGCTGAAAGAGGAGTTGAAAAAGATCACCAATAAGGAGGTCCAAATCAATATCCATGAGATCAAGCGGCCTGAATTGGATGCCAATTTGGTAGCAGCAAGTATTGCGCGGCAAATTGAAAGTAGAATTTCCTACAGACGTGCTATTAAAATGGCGATAGCTGCTGCTATTCGAATGAATGCCGAGGGAATAAAGGTTCAGATTGCAGGAAGACTGAATGGTGCAGAGATGGCCAGGACCGAAACCTACAAGGAAGGAAGGATTCCTTTATCTACCTTCCGTGCGGATGTGGATTATGCTCTTGATGAGGCACATACTACCTATGGTAGATTGGGTATCAAGGTTTGGATCATGAAAGGCGAAGTATACGGTAAGCGAGAGCTTTCTCCGCTGGTAGGACTTTCTAAAGGAGGATCCAAAGGAGGTAAGCAGGACGGAATGAAAAGGCAACGCCGTAGAAAATAATTGAGATAAAGCGCGACGAAGATGTTACAGCCGAAAAGAACAAAATATCGTAAAGCCCAGAAAGGGAGAATGAAGGGGATATCCCAAAGAGGACATCAACTTTCCAATGGAATGTTTGGTATCAAATCCTTGGATTCGCACTTTATTACTTCCCGTCAGATTGAAGCAGCACGTATTGCCGCTACACGTTATATGAAACGACAAGGACAGTTGTGGATCAAAATTTTTCCGGACAAGCCCATCACTAAAAAACCGCTGGAGGTTCGTATGGGTAAAGGTAAAGGAGCCCCTGAATATTGGGTAGCAGTTGTAAAACCCGGAAGGATCATGTTTGAGGTGGCCGGTGTGCCACACGATATAGCGAAAGAGGCGTTGCGGTTAGCAGCTCAAAAGCTACCGGTTAAAACCAAGTTTATTGTGGCCAGGGATTACGCTGGATAATACTGATAGAAGATGAAACAAGCGGAAATTAAAGAATTATCGGTTGAAGAACTTCAGCAAAAACTGGCTGAGTTAAAGAAAGAATATGCGGATTTGCAAATGGCACATGCCGTGACACCACTGGAAAATCCTTTGCAAATACGAAAGACCCGAAGGACAGTAGCAAGATTGGCAACAGAATTAACTAAAAGGGAACAAGAATAACGAATTGGGCCTTATGGAAGATAATACAAGAAATTTAAGGAAAGAGAGAATAGGTGTTGTTACCAGCAACAAAATGGAAAAATCCATAGTTGTTTCTGAGGTAAAACGTGTGAAGCACCCCATGTACGGTAAGTTCGTTTTAAAGACCAAGAAGTATGTTGCCCATGATGAAAGTAATGACTGTAATGAGGGCGATACGGTACGAATTATGGAAACCCGGCCTTTGAGTAAAACCAAATGCTGGCGACTAGTAGAAATTATAGAAAGAGCTAAATAATCATGGTACAACAGGAATCAAGATTAAAAGTTGCGGATAATACAGGTGCCAAAGAGGTACTTACCATCCGGGTACTTGGGGGAACAAAAAGGAGATATGCCTCATTAGGCGATAAGATCGTGGTGACCGTAAAGGAAGCTGCTCCCAATGGCGCTGTTAAAAAAGGTGCTGTTTCTACGGCAGTAGTGGTGCGTACCAAAAAGGAGGTGAGACGTCCTGATGGTTCTTACATACGTTTCGATGACAACGCCTGTGTACTTTTGAATCCGGCGGGAGAAATGCGGGGGACACGGGTTTTTGGTCCTGTGGCAAGAGAGCTCAGGGAAAAGCAGTACATGAAGATTGTTTCTTTGGCTCCAGAGGTACTTTAAATAAAGACGAAGAGAGATGAAATTGAAGATCAAATCAGGCGATACAGTAACGGTAATTTCCGGAGATCACAAAGGGTCGGAAGGAAAAGTACTTCGTGTGGATCGCGAAAAGAATAAGGCGATCGTTGAAGGGATCAATATGGTGAAGAAACACGAAAAGCCAAGTGCAAATAACCCGCAAGGAGGAATTGTTGAAAAGGAAGCCCCTATTCATATTTCGAACCTTTCCTTAATGGAAAATGGCGAAGCCGTTCGTGTAGGTTTTGAAATTAAGGACGGAAAGAAAGTTAGGGTTTCTAAAAAAACAGGAGAAATAATCTAGTCATGAGCTATATTCCAAGACTCAAGAAAGAATACAACGAACGGGTAATGAAAGCCCTTTCCGAAGAATTCGGGTATAAGAACATTATGCAGGTTCCCCGTTTACAGAAGATAGTGGTTAGCCGTGGCGTTGGGGCAGCCGTAGCTGACAAGAAGTTGATCGACCATGCTGTTGAAGAGCTTTCCATGATTACCGGGCAGAAAGCGATAGCTACCCTGTCTAAAAAAGACGTGGCTTCTTTTAAATTAAGAAAAGGGATGCCTATTGGAGCTAAAGTAACCTTACGAGGAGAACGTATGTACGAGTTCCTGGATAGGTTAATAACCACTGCCCTTCCCCGGGTACGGGATTTTCAAGGGGTAAAGGCAACCGGTTTTGATGGACGGGGGAATTATAACTTGGGAGTAACCGAACAGATCATTTTCCCGGAAATCAATATTGATAAGATCAATAGAATTAACGGAATGGATATCACATTTGTGACTTCCGCCGAAACAGATAAGGAAGCAAAGTCTTTGTTAAGCGAATTGGGATTACCCTTTAAAAAGAATTAATATGGCCAAAGAATCAATGAAAGCCCGCGA
>JANQRG010000043.1 GCA_028284665.1 Croceivirga sp. | reverse complement strand
CAACTGTAATTTTGTACGGTTGGCCCATTACCCTCACAATGAACACATGCCCCGCCTGGCGGATCAGCTGGGTATTTTACTTTGGGAAGAAATACCGGTCTACTGGGGGATCGATTATGAAAATCCTGAAGCCTTTGCCCAAGCGAAATCCCAATTGGAAACCCTGGTGCATCGCGATAAAAACCGGGCAAGCGTAATTGTCTGGTCCGTGGCAAACGAAACGCCGGAAGTGCCTTCACGACTCAAGTTTCTAAGGGATTTAAAGAAGATTGCCCTTGCCATTGACGACACCCGATTCATCAGTGCCGCTCTGGAAAGAGATGAAAAAAGCACGGCCGATACCGTTAAGATCCCTGATCCATTTGCCGAAGATGTCGATATGATCGCCTGCAACGAATACATCGGTTGGTACTCGGGCTTACCCGAACGATGTGCTGAAGTAACATGGGAACTGCCTGATAACAAACCGTTTTTTGTCAGCGAGTTTGGGGGTGGAGCGCTGTACAATTACCATGGCGATAAGCTTACACGATGGACAGAAGAATACCAGGAATATCTCTATGAGGAGCAACTAAAAATGCTGCGAAAGATTCCCACTTTGCGAGGGATGACCCCCTGGATTTTGGTTGATTTTCGTTCCCCAAGACGCAATTTACCAATCATTCAAGACGGTTGGAACCGAAAAGGGTTGATTTCTAATGGAGGTTTTAAAAAGAAAGCTTTTCATGTATTGAAGACCTTTTATGATGAAATTGAGAAGAAGTATGACTATGATCTAAAAGAGTAGCCTACATACCCCTTAAAAAAATCATCAGCTGTGAATCAACGCGTTTTAAAGAGTTTCGGTCTTGTAGCCGGACCATCCTTTTTCGTAGCAACAGTATTGTTCTTTCATCCACAGGGGTTGTCGAAAGAAGCAAATGCAGTATTGGCCTCAACCTTATGGATTGCTACATGGTGGACTTTGGAAGTGGTACCAATCGCCGTAACCGCATTATTGCCAATCGTTTTATTTCCATTGACAGGTGCCCTGGATTTGACAACAACAACCGAAAGTTACGGGCATAAGTACATTTTTCTGTTTATTGGCGGCTTTATACTAGCCATTGCCATTGAAAAATGGAATCTTCACAAACGCATCGCCTTGAATATCATCAATCTCATTGGTACAGGTATTACGAAAATTGTTTTGGGATTCATGGTGGCCACGGCCTTCCTCTCAATGTGGATATCGAACACGGCTACAGCAGTGATGATGCTTCCCATTGGCATGGCCATCGTGAAGCAATTAAAAGACAATCCGGCCACACAAGCCAATGAAACCGAAGTATTTGGCAAGGCGTTAATGCTATCGATTGGTTACGCTGCTTCCATTGGCGGGATAGCGACTTTGATAGGAACTCCTCCCAATCTCGTTTTAAGTGGAATTTTGGAAGAAACGTATGGTATTGAACTTACCTTTATTCAATGGATGCGGTTCGGGTTGCCTGTTTCTATAATTCTTTTAATCATATGCTGGTTTTATCTGACCAGATTTGCGTATACTTTCAAACAAAAGAGCTTTCCTGGAGGAAAAAAAGAAGTACGGCGATTGCTCGGCGAATTGGGCGCTATAAGTTTTGAAGAACAATCGGTTCTAATTGTTTTTTTATTCACGGCCCTGTGCTGGATACTGCGGGATTATCTCATCAAACCATTTGTACCAGCAATAGATGATAGTATTATTGCCATTTTTTTTGCCATAAGTCTTTTCCTACTCCCTAGCAAACAACAAAAAAGTAAACGTATTCTGAATTGGGAAGAAGCCTCAAAACTACCTTGGGGCATATTATTATTGTACGGGGGTGGTCTTTCCCTGGCTTCTGGATTCTCACAAACAGGCCTAGCCGAATGGATTGGTGGTCAACTAACCGCTATTCAGGGAATTTCATTGCTTGCTCTGGTCTTCATTTTGATTGGAGCAGTTAATTTCTTGACAGAAGTGACTTCCAATCTGGCGGTCATTTCGATGCTTTTGCCCGTTATTGTACCCATTGCCGTTATCTTCGATGCACATCCGTTTGTCTTGATGGTTGGTGTAACCATTGCTGCCTCATGTGCCTTTATGCTCCCGGTGGCTACCCCACCCAACGCCATTATTTTCGGATCAGGCTATTTACGAATACCTGATATGGTACGAGTGGGCATCTGGATGAACCTTATTTCAGTTTTGCTGGTAGCATTGCTGACCTATTTTATACTACCTGGGCTTTGGGATTTCTTACGGGAACCGTTTCCGGGGTCATTTGTCAAATAGTTTTGTCATATCCAAGAATACCCATTTCCAATCCTCGTAATTCTGCCAATCCTTTAAGTCGTCCTATCCCTGTGTACCCGGGATTCGTTTTTTTGTTAAGGTCATCCAGCATTTGATGGCCATGGTCCGGCCGCATAGGCACCTGGTTTTCTTTTTCCTGTTGCATGACAAGAAGTTCACGCATGACTTCCGCCATAGGTACATCACCATTTAAATGGTCTGCCTCATGAAAATTTCCTTCCTCGTCGCGCCTGGTGCTGCGCAAATGAATGAAATGAATACGGTCTTTAAACTTCCGCACCATGTTTGGAAGGTGATTATCGGCTCTTACGCCAAAAGAACCCGTACAAAAAGTTAGGCCATTATGGGTACTGTCCGTCTGCCTAAAAATGCGCGCTACATCTGCCGCTGTGCTTACAACTCTGGGCAATCCAAAAATGTCAAATGGTGGGTCGTCCGGGTGGATGGCCATGTTGACCCCTACTTCTTCACAAACCGGAACGATTTCATCCAGGAACAGTTTCAGGTGTAGTCTCAACTTTTGGTGATCAACGTCGGCATACTTATCTAGTTGCTGCTGAAATTGCGCTATTGTGTAGCCCTCCTCCGCACCCGGTAATCCCGCAA
The DNA here is from genome assembly GCA_028284665.1 of Croceivirga sp. Classification (GTDB taxonomy): domain Bacteria; phylum Bacteroidota; class Bacteroidia; order Flavobacteriales; family Flavobacteriaceae; genus Croceivirga. Next base: position 123,037 of record JANQRG010000043.1, on the reverse strand, counting down.
TAATGTTTCGGGTAAGTTCGGCTTTTTCGGAAGCTTCCATTTGTTCAAATTTTGCCTTTCCTTTGGCAAGCTGCTCTATTGTGTAATTTCTTTCGGCATGCGGACGTTTTAGAATAAACACGTCAAAGGCTACCAGGGCAGCGGTTTCAAATCGTAAGGCCTTTGCACCGTTAGGGAGTTCATAGCCAAGGTCTGTACGCGTCCAATCCAGAATGGGCATAAAATTGTAACAAACCGTTTGGATCCCGGCTTCAGCCAAATTGCGAATACATTGCTTATACACTTCAATATAATGCGCATATTGGCCACTTCGTGTTTTGATGTCTTCATGAACAGGAATGCTTTCTACCACACTCCACCGAAGCCCTGCCGAAGTGATCAACGCTTTTCTCCGCTCAATTTCCGGGAGTGGCCATACTTCCCCGTTGGGAATATGGTGCAAAGCGGTCACAACACCCATGGCGCCCGCCTGCCGAATATCGGAAAGGCGCACAGGGTCATTGGGGCCGTACCAGCGCATGGTTTGTTCCAGTTTTTTCATCTGTTTAAAATTTTGTAATACACTGAAATTAAAGCTATTCCAAAATTTATTGCAGATGGAACCGCTTCGCTTTCCCATAAACTTGTTTTTCCTTTTTAGTCTTACCTCTTGTTTCTTTCCTCTTTCCTCAGAATCACACTCCTGAATAAGCGCTAAAACCACCATCAATCGCCATAATAGTTCCTGTTACAAATTGGGATGCCTCACTGCAGAGATAATGCATTGCACCGAGTAACTCATTGGGTTGCCCAAAACGATTCATGGGGGTATTGGAAATGATGGTATTCGCACGTTCGGTGTAGCTCCCATCTGTATTTGTCAATAGTTCTTTGTTCTGTTTGGTCAGAAAGAAACCCGGCGCTAACGCGTTAACACGCATCTGAGGGCCGTACTTCTGTGCAAACTCCACAGCAAGCCATTTGGTTAGGTTATCAACAGCCGCTTTAGAAGAAGAATATCCCATTACCCGAGTCAATGGACGCTCTGCAGACATGCTGGAGATGTTGATGATACTTCCCTTTTTGGTATCGAGAAAAAGCGGAAGAAATGACTTGACAGACAGATAGGTTCCTACATAATTGAGGTCGATGATTTTTCTCAGGGCTTCTACATCGCTATCCAATACGGTCTGCTCCGGCGTGATAGTGGCCCCTGCCATATTGCCTCCTGCTGCGTTAATGAGCACATCCAACGATCCGATTTGAGACCTGACCAACGCGGCTACCCGTTTTAAGCCCTCCTCGTTGGTTACATCACAACCAAAACCAATGGCCTGATTTCCATCGGAGGTTATCTGTTCAACGATTTCCTGAGCATCTTCCAAAGCTCTCCCTAATACAATGAGATGTGCGCCTTGCGCCGCAAGGTATGTTGACCATTCCGAACCTAAAACCCCGGTTCCCCCGGTAATGAGAATGTTTTTCCCTTTGATGTCAAATAAGCTGTTCATCTATAATGGTTTAAAGCGAGATACCTCGTTTCCAAGGTATAAAATCATCCTGACCTAATTGTTGGGCCTTAGTTTTCTTTTTTCCGCTGGCTACGTCGATAATAAATTCCATGAGTTCCTCACCCATTTGTGGTATGGACTTCTCACCTGTAATTACAACTCCTGCATCCACGTCGATAATATCGGGCATTCGTTGGGCCAACTTGCTATTGGATGCTATTTTGATGACCGGAGCAATAGGATTTCCTGTTGGGGTACCTAAACCCGTTGTGAACAAAATGATAGTAGCCCCGGAACCTGCCAAAGCGCTTGTGCTTTCCACGTCGTTTCCAGGGGTACAAAGTAGATTTAAGCCAGGTTTTTGGGTGTATTCTGCATAATCAAGTACATCGGTTACAGGGGATGTACCCCCTTTCTTGGCTGCCCCTGCACTTTTCATGGCATCAGTGATCAAACCGTCTTTAATATTCCCGGGACTGGGATTCATGTCAAATCCCGAACCTACGGCTACTGCAGCCGCAGAATACGTCTTCATCAGGTGCATAAACTTGTTCGCAATGGTGTCGTTGACACATCGGTTGAGGAGTTGTTGTTCCACTCCACAGAGTTCAGGAAATTCTGCCAACATCGTTTTTCCACCTAAGGCGACCAGGATATCTGAAACATGGCCTACTGCCGGATTTGCTGAAATTCCTGAAAATCCGTCAGAACCCCCACATTCCAATCCTAGGGTCAATTTATTTAAAGGGGCGGGTTGGCGTGTCGCTTGGTTGGCCGCTATCAATCCTTCAAAAGTGTGATGGATCGCTTTTACCAAAAGGGCTTCTTCCGTTCCCTCTCTTTGTTGTTCCAGAATGTACAAGGGCTTATCAAAATTGGGATTGAGAACATTCAGTTTATCTTTTAAAATGGAGATTTGTGCATTCTGACATCCTAAACTCAGAATAGTGCCGCCTGCAACGTTCGGGTTGTTCAAATACCCCGCGATCAAGGCACAAAGCGCCTCGGAATCCTGACGGGTACCTCCGCAGCCCCCCTGATGGGTCAAGAACTTGATACCATCTACCTGCTCAAAAAACGGAGATATATTAATTTCTTCTTCCAATAGTATGGAATCCCGGTCAGTACCTTCGCGTTGATAGTTGGCCACTAACTTTTTTACATAGCTCTTGTATTTATTGGGAGGCGCAAAACCCAATTCCTCCAAAAAGGCATCCTTCAAAACGCTTACGTTACGGTTTTCGCAAAACACCAGGGGAATCACAACCCAGTAATTGGCAGTGCCCACTTGACCATCAGAACGGTGATAACCTTTGAAAGTGCGGCCCTTAAATTGGGAAACGTCCGGTTTTTCCCACAATAAATTTTGGTTCCGATCTCCGAAATCCTCAGTTTCATGGGAAACGTTGTTCACCGTAAGCGCTTCACCCCGAGCAATGGATTGATTGGCCTTTCCTACCACACCGCCATACATAAAAATCCGATCACCCACCTCCAAATCCTTTTGCGCAAACTTGTGTTTGGCCCTTACAGCCTCCTTCAAAAGAAAAGTAGTACCATTCCATTGTATTTCGGAACCGGCTTCCAATGCTTCCAAAGCTACCAGGACATTATCCGAAGGATGAATTTTAATGAATTTCTGCTTCATTTCAAATTAAATTGCTAATATTGTGCAATCGATTGCACAAAATAACTAAAAATCCTTGACTTTTTCCCAGGTAATTCAAAAATTGTAGATTTTAATTCGTAGTATCAATACCTAAATTTAGTACTATAATGAACAAAGTAGTCACCTTTGGTGAAATTATGTTGCGCTTGGCCCCACCAGGGTTCCTTCGTTTTTCCCAAACCAATTCATTTGATGTAGTGTACGGAGGTGGGGAATCCAACGTAGCCGTTTCCTTGGCTAACTATGGGGTTCCTGTTGATTTTGTAACAAGGCTTCCTGAAAACGATTTGGGCAAATGCGCCATGATGGAACTCCGTAAACGGGGTGTCAATGTGGACAATATCATATGGGGCGGTGAGCGTTTGGGCATCTATTTTTTAGAAACCGGTGCCGTGGCTCGCGGAAGCAAAGTGGTGTATGACCGGGCCTATTCGGCTATGTCCCAAATTGAGAAAGGTATGATAGATTGGGAAAGTGTGTTTAAAGAAGCGAGTTGGTTTCACTGGACGGGCATCACACCGGCAATTTCCCAGGGTGCTGCCGATGCCTGTTTGGAGGCATGCGAAGTGGCAAGTAAAATGGGGGTGACCATATCAACCGATTTGAATTACAGAAAAAAGCTTTGGAAATATGGCGTAGCACCTGAAAAAATAATGACTCCCCTGGTGGAACACTGTGATATTATTTTGGGCAACGAGGAAGATGCTGAAAAACACTTCGGAATTCATCCAGAGGGTGTGGATGTGACCCAGGGGCATTCAGTGAGTACAAAAGCCTTTGCCTCGGTTTGCAAACAAATGATGGATAAATTCCCCAAAGCCAAAAAAGTAATTACTACTTTAAGGGGCTCGATCAGTGCCTCTCACAACAGTTGGGCCGGAGTGTTATATGATGGAAAAACCCTGTATGCGTCCAACACCTACCAAATAACGCATATCGTTGATCGTGTAGGCGGAGGTGACTCTTTTATGGGGGGATTGATTTACGGGCTTTTGACCTACGGGGAAGATGACCAGAAAGCCCTGGATTTTGCTGTAGCGGCCTCCTGTTTAAAGCATACCATTAAGGGAGATGCCAATCAAGTTACCGTTGAGGAGGTTGAAAAACTCATGGGTGGGGACGCCTCAGGAAGGGTGTCGCGATAACTAGTAACATTATAGATGGATACAACCAATCATCAAACGCTATTGGATGGCATGCAGGAAACGGGATTGATCCCTGTGTTTAACCATGCGCAACTTGAGATCGCTAAAAAGGTGCTCGATGCCTGCTACCATGGCGGAGTCCGCGTTTTTGAGTTTACCAACCGCGGTGAAAATGCGTTGGATGTTTTTGGGGAACTCGCTACCCATGCCCAACAATACGAAGATCTTTATTTGGGCATCGGGACGATTTTTTCCAAAGATGATGCAAAGCGATCTTTGGAAAAAGGCGCCAAATTTATAGTCTCACCGGCCTTGATCCCTGAAATTGCCCATTTTGCCAATCAAAACGATGTACTTTGGGTTCCTGGCTGCGGCACGGTTACCGAGATCTATCAAGCGCTTCAACTTCAAGCCAAGTTGATCAAAGTATTTCCCGGGAATGTTTTGGGTCCGGGGTTCGTAAAATCGGTAAAAGCGGTATATCCAAAGGTCCCTATTATGCCTACAGGAGGGGTAAAACCTACGGAAGAGAACCTATTTGCCTGGTTTAGCTCCGGGGTACACTGTGTGGGCATGGGCAGCCAGCTGTTTAATGCGGATTTGATTGCTGCCGGAAACTTTGAAAGCATAACTCAATCCGTAGCTGAGGCTTTGGCGATCATCAAAATAATCAGGGAATAGTTTGAAATTCAAGGGACTCTTTTTCGTTTTCGTTGGGATGCTTTTCCTGGGTTGCAGCCCAGGAGAAAATTCTAAAATACTTCGATTGGCCCATGGCTTGGACACCAATCACCCTGTGCACAGGGCTATGGTCAACCTGGGGGAGCGTCTGAAGACCAATTCCAAAGGAAAGTTAACGGTAAAAATATATCCCAGTGGCCAATTGGGTGCGGAGCGGGAATGCCTGGAACTGCTTCAAATAGGGAGTCTGGACATCACCAAAGTGTCAGCTGCGGTCCTCGAAAACTTCGTGCCGGAATATAAGGTGCTGAGTGTTCCCTATCTCTTTCGTGACAAAGCACATTCCCATCAGGTCTATGATAGCCCTGTGGGGCGTCAATTTTTGATTAAAGGCGAGGACTATCGTTTACGGGGACTTTGCTTTTACGACGCCGGTAGCCGAAGTTTTTACACCAAAGACAAGGCCATTGAAACTCCCGAGGACTTGAAAGGTATGAAGATCCGGGTACAGAAAAGCAATATGGCCGTGAGTATGGTACAGCAATTGGGAGGTTCTCCAACGCCGATTTCGTGGGGGGAATTGTATACCGCCCTACAACAGGGGGTAGTGGATGGGGCCGAAAATAATCTCCCTAGTTTTCATACTTCAAAACACTATGAAGTCTGTAACTACTACAGTTTTGATGAACATACCGCAGTACCTGATGTGCTGCTTGTTGGCACTGAAACCTGGCAGCGACTGAACAACGAAGAAAAAAAATGGCTGCAGGAGGCCGCAGATGCCTCGGCCCTCTATCAACGCGAATTATGGGCCAAAGCGGAAGAAAAGGCACTCACAGAGATTACCAAAGCCGGAGTGAAAGTAAACTATCCGGACAAGTCATTATTCGCTGAAAAAACAAGTGCTTTTGATGCTCTTTTTGAAAAAGGCTCCGAATCATTGTTCCTCATGGAATCGATACGAGAAATACAGTAAATGAGAAAGCGGGTAAACCTACTTCTGGAAAAGCTTTTGTTGGTCATTATGACTGTAATGTTGCTTTCAGTGATTTGGCAGGTGGTGTCCCGATACGTGTTGGGGAGCCCCAGTACCTTAACCGATGAAATAGCAAGTTTTTCCCTCATTTGGCTGGGTTTATACGGGGCGGCCTATGCATCCGGCAAAGAATTGCATCTCGCTATTGATTTGATTCCGGAGTCCGTAATCAACAAAGCCCCTGTTCTTTATTCGGGTATCGTGGCTTTTGCCATTGTTCTGTTTGCCGTCTGTGTAATGGTGATAGGCGGTCTCAATTTATGCTATCTAACATTCCAGTTGCAACAGAAATCCGCCGCCCTGGAAATCCCTTTAGGATGGATTTACAGTGCTGTTCCCCTTTCCGGTCTGTTGATCACGTATTTCGGCGCAGATACCTTTTTCAAACGTAGGCGTACCTACTTAAAAAACAAAAATGGAGTATACGGAAGCACTGATATTGGTAATTAGTTTTGTCATTTTATTGGCAATTCGCGTACCCATTGCGTATAGTATTGGGCTTTCCGCATTCTTAACCTTGGTCATTTCCATGCCTTCCTTACCTGCGGTGACCACATTGGCGCAGCGGATGGCTACTTCATTAGACAGTTTTGCGTTGTTGGCTATCCCCTTTTTCATTTTAGCAGGGCAAGTAATGAACCAGGGCGGGATTGCCCGTAGATTGATTGATTTCGCTAAAGCTATTGTGGGTCCTTTACCAGGTGGATTGGCCTTTGTAAACATCATTGCCTGTATGCTTTTCGGGGCCATTTCGGGCTCTGCAGTCGCTGCAGCTTCTGCTATTGGCGGGTTCATGAATCCTATGATGGAAAAAGAAGGATACGATAAATCATTCAGCGCTGCGGTGAACATCACCAGTGCAACCACAGGACTTATTATTCCCCCGAGCAATATTTTGATTATTTATTCTTTGGCCAGTGGAGGGGTTAGCATCGCCGCATTGTTTTTAGCAGGTTATGTTCCCGGTATACTTATTGGCCTGGCGTTAATGTTGGTCGCAGGGGTATACGCCTGGATAAAAAAGTATCCCACCGCGAAATCTGTAGGGATCAGTGTTTTTTTTAAACGCTTTCTGGACGCCTTCCCCAGTTTGCTCTTATTGGTTGTAGTTATTGGGGGAATAGTAGCTGGGATTTTTACAGCAACCGAAGCTTCCGCGGTAGCGGTAGTTTATACGTTTGTACTTGCCTTTGTTTACAAGGAAATCGAATGGAAAGACGTTTCCACGATTCTTTTGGAAACCACAAAAACCACAGCTATTGTGATGTTGTTGATTGCTACTTCGGTCGCCATGAGCTGGGTGATGAGTTACGAAAGCATCCCCCAGGAAATCAGTGCAGGACTACTGAGCATTAGCAATAACCCCATAGTCATTTTGATCATTATCAACTTGATTTTACTCTTTGTGGGCATTTTTATGGACATGACCCCAGCAGTATTGATTTTTACGCCTATTTTTCTTCCGATAGTCACCGAAATGGGGATTGACCCCATCCATTTTGGAATCATCATGATCTTGAATCTTTGCATTGGGTTGTGTACTCCCCCGGTGGGATCAGTACTCTTCGTAGGTTGTGGGGTAGCCAACCTGAAAATTCAGCAAGTGGTACGTCCTTTATTACCCATGTTCATTGTGATGTTGGTTATTTTGATGATCATTACCTATGTGCCGGAATTGAGTCTTTGGGTGCCTGAGTTGTTTGGATTTTGATATTTGAAGGTTGTCTGAATCGGGATTCTCTGTTTTCGGTAATTGCAAGCCATCTACTTTATTGCTTTCTTCATGGTCCATGCCGTCTTGGTTTCTTCTACAATTTCAAAACCCAATCGCTTATACAGTCCGGAAGCCTTGTTTGCTTTATCAACACTTAACGAAAGAAATTCAACACCAAGCTTCTTGTACGCAGCAACTATTGTTCGCATCAATTCCGTTCCAATGCCCTTACCCCGAAATTCAGGGTGTATCGCCATACTCAATTCCGGAGTGGTAGTATCTATAAACCCGTACCCCTGGTTTTCCTCGGAGAAAAGCCTACCCCAAATTGCGCCGATAAGTTGTCGGTCACTTTCGGCAACCAAAGCAATATCGTAGTTGTCCTTACCCCATAGGTCGGTATATTTCGCCAATGATTTGTCTTTTATAATGTCTTTAGGCAAAGGATCATGTCCTTCAGGTATGAAAATGGCCATGTAAAGCATATCTTCTAAAAAGTCTATTTCATCATTTTTTATTTCCCGTATGGTCATCATCCTTTGGGTTGCTTTTCTTTTTGGTAAAGGTACTGGCTATCACCATCGTACAGCAAACGCCAGGGGCGACTTTACCAGGAAAAGTAGTAAAAGCAGTTGAGCCACCGCATGGATTCCCTCGAATAGAAAACAACAGGGAATTCCTAAAGTGGTAAAAAAAGCCGCAAGTACGCGTTGATTGACCGGTTGTTGTATACTATTCACGATTAATAGAGCCAACAATGTATAGATGGAAAGTGTAGCGATAACCAGGGTAGTATCAGGAAATAGCCAAATCATTGCAAGGGGTTGAATTAGGTGCAATGCGATGAAAATAGTTCGTGCCTTAGGGTTTTCACGGTAATAGGTGGTGGTACCCTTTGTAAAGTTTGAAACAATACCTCCTGATAAGTCAAAAGCAAGAATACCAAGAATTAGAAATTTATAGATTTCAGTGAATGCATTACCGGCTAAATGCAGTATAACGATAGTGGTAAAGGCCGCAATGATATAGGTGAGTAGTAAATCGATCACACTTGCTTGTTTACCATGGAATTCATGTAAAGGGGAAGGGATAGATACTTTAGTATTAAGTGTTTTCATATGCAGTAGCTTTTTGTTGGGCATTCAAGCATTGTTATAAAACCAGATCAGGCCGTATCAGCAGAAGAAAAACACCCCCAATGATTTCCGTGAATGTGATGAGTTTTAGTTGGTTTTTAGGCCATCCATTTCTGAATAGGGCCACCAGCCGGCCGAGGGGTTGCGACAGCACGAAAAGTGCTACCAAATCACCCAGTATAGCATCGTCTACGCGAAAAGAGGCAAAAACACATAAAACCGCCTGCGCCAGAAAAACACCGATATAGATGGCATGGAATTCGCTTTTCGCATTTTGATTATTTAATGTATAGCCCAATATTTTGGCCAGAGAATAGGGACGGAACAATGCCCAAAAGGCATAAAATGTAAAAACTGCTCCAGTAGCTAAAAGTATTAACTGCCTTGCTAGATCTTGATACACCATCTGCTTTTATTTTGATTCACAACCTGAACCAAAAGTAGAATGTCCCGGAATGGCTTCCTTTTACATAAGTTAAAAAACGCTCTTTTTTTGTGTACCTGCCCTGATGCGGCTTAGACTAACCTGACTGATTCCCAAATAGGACGCGATTTTTCCCAGGGACACCCGTTGCAGGATTTCCGGATACGTTTTAATTAATTGGTTGTAGCGCTCAGAAGCATCTTTTATTCTAAGGTTTTCGTAATGGTTGGTCAATTTTACAAATTCCTCTTGCTGAAATTGAGTTCCCCAAAATGCCCATTTGTGATTTTTTCTGTATAAAGAATTTAGGGTATCAAATGTGATGCTCAACAGTATAGTATCATCTTCCAGTACTGCTATATTGGTATTGCTGGGCTTCTGTTTACAGAAACTGGTAATGTCTGTAAAGAATGAGTCTTCGAATTCATACCATAAGACCTTTCTGTCGTCATCATTCTGAAATGAATACACAAGACCCTGACAGTTGAAATACAATAACCGGCAGGTTTGTCCTGCAGTCAAAAGAACATCATCTTTAGTGTGGACTTCCAAATTAAAATATTTTTGTGCGGCAAATACGTCTTTGTCGCTCAAAACATCATACCGTGGTATTTGACTGAGGTAGTATTCCTTAGTTCTCATTTTTAAGTGTATGTTGTTCTAACCATGTTTATATGGAATATAAGCTTATTCGTTTGGTGGCCTTACGTTTCAGGGATTTTTTATTATATACAAGAAAGCTTAGCAATTTTCTTTCTAAATTATTTTAATGCAATCAACAGGCGTATCTTTAAGATTGGTTAAATAGCGTAGTGTTATCTTCATTATTTGATGAATCGCACTAACCGACCATAAAAATAAGACAATGAAAAAACTGAGCTTACTCGTTAAATCGGTTTCCCTACTCTCGGTAATCCTGGTATTGGGATGTGAGGAGAAACCCGGGGATACCATTCCCTGGAAAAATCTCTTTAATGGTAAAAATCTTGATGGATGGTCACAAAAAGGAGGGGAAGCCCACTACGAAGTTAGAGAAGGTGCCATCGTGGGTATAACCGTTCACGATACTCCAAATTCCTTTATGACCACCGATAAAATGTACAGTGATTTTATTCTGGAACTGGAATACAAAGTGGATTCTTCCATGAACTCCGGCATCCAGATCCGAAGCAATAGTTTTCCGCACTATCAAAAGGGTAGGGTGCACGGCTATCAGGTAGAAATTGACCCCTCCAAGCGAGCCTGGAGTGCCGGGATATACGATGAAGGACGACGGGGGTGGCTGAATACCCTGAAGAACAATCCTACGGCGCAAAAGGCTTTTAAGCAAAATGAATGGAACCACTATCGTATTGAAGCCATTGGAGACACCTTAAAAACCTGGATCAATGGAGTTCCCGCTGCCCATTTGGTGGACGAAAAAACGGCCAGTGGTTTTATCGGACTGCAGGTGCACAGTATCAAAAAAGATCAAAAAGCGGGTACCGAAATCCAATGGAAAAACATTCATATCCTTACGGATAGTCTGACAGCGTACTCTAAAAAATCACCCCTCCCACCGATCATAACCAAAAACCAACTCACACAAAAGGAAACCGAAGAAGGTTGGCAGTTGCTTTGGGATGGCGAGACAACCAATGGTTGGCGTGGTGCCCGATTGGACGGTTTTCCTGATAAAGGTTGGATGATTGAAAATGGTGAATTAACGGTGCTGTCTACAGGAGGAGCAGAATCAGCCGCGGGAGGTGATATTGTGACCGTGGAGACTTACGGTGATTTTGAATTGAAAGTCGATTTCAAGTTGACCGAGGGAGCAAACAGCGGTATTAAATACTATGTGGACACCGACTTGAACAAAGGCCCGGGTTCCTCCATTGGATTGGAGTACCAAATTCTCGATGATGCCCGCCATCCCGATGCTAAGTTGGGTAACCATGAAGGCAGCCGTACCCTGGCCTCACTGTACGATTTGATTCAGGCCGATGTAAGCAAACCAGTGAACCCTATTGGAGAATGGAACACGGCTTACATCCTATCCCAAGACCAGCATGTACAGCATTGGCTCAATGGCATGAAGGTATTGGAGTATGAACGCAAAAGTGAGGCGTATCGAAAACTGGTCTCCGAGAGTAAATATGAAAAATGGCCCAATTTTGGAGAATCCGATAAAGGCCACATTTTGTTACAGGACCATGGTGACCGGGTGAGTTTTAAGAACATCAAGATACGACCACTAACCAAAGAACAATAGTTATGACCTCACGAAGAGATTTTATTAAAAAAACTACGGCAGGAACGGCTGCGATGACTTTGGGCGGATTAGTATTGCCTCAAATGGCGCATGCCCGTATTTTGGGCGCCAATGATGCTATAAACTGTGCTGTGATTGGGGTACGAAGTCGGGCCAAGGCGCATCTGGTGGCTATTCATCAAGATCCCAATGCGAAGATTCTTTACAACTGCGATGTGGATGATGTCATTATTGAAAACCACAATGTATGGTGCCAGGAGAATATCGGTTATGTCCCCAAGGTTGAGAAGGACTTTCGAAAGATTTTGGAAGACAAGGACGTGGATGCGGTATTCATTGCTACACCGGAACACTGGCATGCCCCAATGGCCATCATGGCCTTGCAGGCCGGTAAGCATGTATACGTCGAAAAACCCTGTAGCCACAATCCTCATGAAAATGATCTGTTGGTGGCGGCCCAGAACAAGTATGGGAAGAAGGTGCAGATGGGTAACCAACAGCGGTCATCGAGAACCTCGGCCACGGCGATTGGCGATATCAGAAATGGTATAATCGGAGAAGTGTATAAGGGCGAAGCCTATTACTCCAACAACCGTTTTTCCATTGGAAAAGGGCAATCCATTGAAGTACCCGATACTTTGGACTGGGAGCTTTGGCAAGGACCAGCACCAAGAGAAAGCTATCGGAATAACATCCATCCCTATAACTGGCACTGGTTCCGTGCCTGGGGCACGGGCGAAATACACAACAATGGCACCCATGAGATCGATATCTGCCGTTGGGCATTGGGGGTAGACCTGCCCGAAACCGTGACCTCCTTCGGAGGAAAATATACCTATGATGACGATTGGGAGTTTGTGGACAACCAACAAGTGACCTACACCTTCCCAGGCAATAAATTCATTACCTGGTCGGGCCATAGTCGTGTAATGATGAAGCCGGAACGTCCGGGACGAGGGGTTACCATTTACGGAAGTAAGGGAAGTATGGAATTGAGCCGGGAATTTTATAAATTGTATGACCTCCAGGGAAATCCCATCAAGTTTGAATTTGAACAAGGCCAGCAAAGTGGTTCTACCAACACCCTAGGCATGGGAGGTCTTGATGTGAACCATGTGGGCAACTTTTTTAATGCGATACGAAAAGACGAGTCGTTAAACGCAGACATTAACGATGCCAGTATTTCAACCATGCTCTGTCATTTAGGGAATATGGCACAAGATGCCGGTCATACTTTGGAAATCGACACCAAAACCGGGAAGGTTTTGAACGACAAGAAGATCATGAAAAGTTGGAAGCGTGACTATGAAAAAGGCTGGGAGCCCAAATTGTAAAAAATGAACCGAAGGGAATTTGTAAAAGGAAGTTTGGCCACTTCGGCCCTGCTCTATAGCACTTCAACTTTAGGCCTTGACCGAATTAAGGGAGCCAACCAGACCATCAATATCGGAATTATCGGGACGGGCGACCGTGGAGGCGGGCTTATTCCCATTATTAATGAGATCCCGAACCTAAGGGTAGTGGCCTGTTGTGATATTATCCCCTTTCGGTTAGAGGAAGGACTCGCCAAAGTGGAGGGCAAAGTAAAAGGCTATGCCGATTATAAAAAAGTACTAGATAACAAAAAAGTAGATGCCGTTTTGGTGGCCACACCTTTTAACACCCATGCCCAAATTGCCATTGATGCTTTGGATGCTGGAAAGCATGTGTATTGTGAAAAGACCCTGGCAAAGGGGTATTCGGCACTAAAAGAATTGGTGAAAAAGGCCCAGGCTTCCGACAACATTTTTCAAACCGGACACCAGTACCACAGTTCCAGGCTCTATACGCATGTGGTTGAGCTGATAAAGCAGGGAAAGATCGGAAAGATAACGGCTTTTGACTGCCAGTGGAACCGTAATGGGAATTGGCGCCGTCCGGTCCCTGACCCAAAATGGGAAAAGCTCATCAACTGGCGTATGTACCGGGAATACTCGGGTGGACTTTTAGCAGAGCTCTGTTCCCATCAACTGGATTTTGTCAACTGGGTGTTGGGAACCCCTCCTGAAAAAGTTATGGGTATTGGTGGGATCGACTATTGGAGAGATGGTAGGGAGACCTATGATAATATCCACCTTATCTATAGCTACCCAGGCGGCGTAAAGGCCACTTTTACCTCCCTTACCAGCAACTCGATGGGGGATTATGGTATTAAGGTAATGGGAGATCAAGGTGCTATTTCCCTTGATTATGACAAGGCATGGTTCTACCCGGAGGGCGTGTATGAGAAAGCTCTTGGGGATGTGGACGGGGTTTCCGGGGCAACTATGAACTGGAAAGAAGGAAAAGGTATTCCGCTGGAAGTGGAACACGCCGATCCTAGCCAGCAGGCGCTCATTGATTTTAGAGACAGCATCCGGGATCACAAAAAACCGATTTCAGGGATTGATAGTGGAGCGCAAACTGCTGTTTGTGTTCAAATGGGACTGGATGCTATGTATGAAAACCGGATAGTGGATTGGGGCTATTCGATATAAAACAGGATGCGCTGGTTTTAAATTTTGCGCGTCTCGCAAAAGGTTCTTTTTTTGGAACAATCTCTCATTACTAAGGACTAAATTACTTATCAAATCATTGGGGTTGAACCACAAGGCCAGATCAAGCATTTTGTTGCCCGATCTAAATCCAACAGTTGCACTTTTAAAATACCGTATATTTATGGTAAACGATATGCATGAGGATCAGGGCGGAAATTACCAGCGAATACATTAACGACGCCGACCACAAAGTGGCCACGGTAGCCAATGCTCTTGCACACCCTTTACGGGCCGCGTTGGTACGTTACCTCAGTACCAAAAATTACGGCCGGGGCGTGGACAATGTTACCTGCAACAAGGATCTTGTTAAAATGTTCGATTATTCGCAGAGCACTGTTTCCCAACACATAAAGATCCTAAAAGAAGCCGGTCTTTTTATTACCGAAAGTAAGGACAAGTTCACCTTTTATACGCTCAATACAGCATTACTGGAAGAATTCCTGGAATCCCTTAAATTGTAATTCTCTCTCAAGTTAAAAGCAATAGTGTTTTTTTGTAAAGCGGTCATCAAATTGGCAAATCGTATTGGTTATTCCATGTATTCGGAAGCCGCAAAAAACCTTGTCGAGACCTTACCAAAGGAGTAGCGCAAATACTATTGTTGTAACAAATTTATGCCTGCTTTTGTTTTCATGCCCGTTTGCAAAGGCACCTGCCGAAACTTATCCGGGCTCAGCCTCAGAACCGCTTTCAATTTTTAGCAATCCTCTAAAGGCATCTTCAACGGTATTCCCTTCGTACAGTACTTTATACACTTCTTCCGAAATCGGCATATGTACGTTGTAATCTTTGGCGAGTTCCATGACCACTTTAGCGGTTTTTACCCCTTCGGCCACCTCGGACATTTCTTCAATGATCTCTTCGAGTTTTTTGCCTTTCCCCAGTTGAAAACCCACATGGCGATTCCTACTTTTAGCACTGCTACAGGTGGCTACCAGATCCCCCATTCCTGCCAGTCCGGCAAAGGTTCTTCGTTTCCCTCCCATTGCAGTACCCAGGCGTGTGAGTTCCGAAAGTCCTCTGGTGATCACTGCGGCCCGGGTGTTATCCCCGGCATTGGCTCCATCCCCCATTCCCGTAGCTATGGCCATAATGTTCTTTAGGGCTCCTCCCAATTCACAACCGATGACATCGGTATTCGTGTACACCCGAAAAAGCCCGGAGTTGAAAACCCCCTGGAGTCTTTTCCCAATGACTTCATCCACCATGGCTATTACTGCGGCGGCGGCTTGACCGCTATGGATCTCCTTGGCCAGATTGGGGCCCGTAAGCACCCCTGTAGGATGCCCCGGCAAGGTTTCTTCAATTACTTCTGTCATTCTTTTTTTGGTGCCCATTTCCAGACCCTTAGATAAACTTACTATTGGGATCCAGGGACGAATGTAGGGCCGTGCAGTCTCCAAAACCTTTCTGAAATTTTGTGAAGGGATGCCCATGACCAATAAATCTGCATTTTTTACGGTTTCCTCGATGGAAGGTGAGGCTTTTAAATTTCTGTTTAACAGGGCCCCTGGAAGGTACTTTGAATTGGTTCGATGTTCGTTGATCTCCTTTACGGTTTCCGCGTTCCTGGCCCAAAGGGTCGTATTGGCATTTCTTGCGGTAAGCGAGGCTACTGTAGTTCCCCAGGAACCACCACCTAACAACCCTACGTTTAAAAACATTTTCCTGTTATTTGGTTAGGGGGCCTGGCAAAACCCGATAGCCCTGTTAATTACTCAGTTCAGCAACGAAGAGGTTACGAACCTCTTCAATGTTCTTGTCCAAATCTTTTCTTTTCCAAAGTCCGGTGTCCACAGGATCTAAAACGACTACTTCAATATGAGTAGGACGTAATAGTACCGTACCCTTTTTTACAGCCTGATAGGCATTTTTAATCACAATAGGAACAATGGGAACTCCCGCCTGCATGGCTAAATGGAAAGCTCCTTTTTTGAAGGAGCCCAATTCCGCCGTTCCACTTCGCGTCCCTTCCGGGGCAATGGCTACCGATATTCCATTCTTTAAGGCTTCCACTGCTGGTTTCATGGCTTCAATGGCCTTAGCCCTATTACTCCGATCAATATAAATGGCGCCCATTGCCTTGAATATGGGGCCTATAGGCGTTCTCTCCAATTCTTTTTTGGCGACCCCTGTAAAATCATTACGCAAAAGTTTAATAATGATAAAGAAATCAGCGGCACTTTGGTGGTTAAAACAGAAAACCGCCGGACGAAAATCGGTAAGATTCTGTTTGCCCCGTACTGAAATTTGAAGTCCTGCCGCACGAGTAGCCAAATCACCAATGTTCTTAAGGGTGGTATTCGTAGCTTCCTGTCTCGATAACGTAAATAGCCCTGTTACGGCACCCATAAGGGCTGAAGGATAAATACTGGCGATAGCCAGGCTGGTGCGAAGGCCGTTAACCAAGGGTCTTTGTCCAGGTTTCTCAAACCGGAGTATGGGCCAATCGTTTTCAAAAGCCACCTGTGAAAGGGTATTGTCAGGATTGGTAGCCACTGGTTTCCCCACAATTTTAAACAGCGGGTAATCGCTAAAGCTATCGGAATAAAAATAGCTTTTGGAAAGGTCGATATCGTTCTTCTTGGCAAAGGTGCGCGCTGCCCTGGCCTTACCTTCCCCCCAGCACATTTCGGAAATGCGCCCGGTAAACTTTCCGTTCCGGACATCAAGCCGGGTGCTGTAAATATCCGAGATACCCAATTCTTTAGCAACGGGCAGGATTTGATAGGAGGTGGCAGCGGATATAATGACCACCCGATGTCCCATATCCTTATGCTTTTTAATCAATTCCCGGGATTCGGGATAGATGGTAGGCATCAAAAAGTCTTCAAACACCTCTTCTCCCAATTTAGCAAAAACCTTTTCCGGAATGCCCTTAACGCCCTTGGCGGCGATCTTGGTGAGTACCTCAAAATCACGGTTGCCAAAAGAAAAGACCAGCGCAGTCATGAATTGAGTGATGTATTCTTTTGCCGTGGTTTCCCCACTGAACAGTCGGGTGCGCATAAAAAGTTTTGCCGAAAAGTCATTGATCAACGTACGATCTAAATCAAAATAGGCAGCAATATGGGGTCCTTCCTCTTCTTGCTCCGGTTTTTTTCTTGATTTGATCTCTTTGGCAGCAGGGACAAGCATATTTTGACTTGCGATCAACTCCATGCTACGTGAATTGGGGGCCATTTCAATTTCCTTGAGATAGGCCAGTCTCCCGGTCAGATCATCCAGTTGCTTCATCCATGCTTCCAGTCCCTTAGCGTCGATTTTTTGGTCTTTAGGACTAAGTCCCGCATTTTCCGCAAACCGATAGGCATTACTCAAAAAGGGCTTAGAGACACTATCAAGTCGTGTAATCCTGCTTTGCCAATGCAATTCTTTTCCCTTGAATAGGCAAAGCTCCAGGAATTCCTCTTCATTGAAGGGATCATCTTCATCCCAGTTGTTCAAGGCATGGCATACCACCTTATCCGCTTCCAGGTAGGATAACAGTAACGCTCTTGAGATAAAGAGGTCTTGCTTTTTAAGTATTGCCGTGACATCCTTTTTGGGGTCGCTTAGGATATCTCGCCAATTTTTATCGAACCGTTGCAACTCCCTTTCAATTTCGGCACTGAATTTTGCTTTATTGGTGTAGAAAAATTCGAACTTAAAAAGATTGCGGAGGCTCATGATCTCTTCCCAGAAATGCACAATCCGGTCTGGAGAGGTATCGTCCTTTATCTTCACCAAGGCCATCTCCACAAAGGCGGAATGGTACAGGTGACCGGCCACCATGTTGGCATAATAGGTGGCAGGCAGGTATTCGGAAGAAACAATGCTGTATTGTGCTTTTTGCCCCGCCCTACTTTTTTGCACGATATGGGCCCCTTGAAGCAGGTTCAGTCCTTTTTGAACACTTACCGCTATGGGATTGCCCCGGTCCATCAAAACATCATGCTGCTTTTTGCCAATATACTCCATCAGCTTTTTGACCTTGAACTCAATTTCTTTTTTGGTTAGGGCAAAATCGTTAAGGAGGACATTGCAAATCAGCGAGACCGTCGAAACCGGGGTAATCTTGGACATTTGATTGATCAGGTCAAATGCAAAAAAGGGTAAGGTATCCCGGTTCTTGTAGGTGTCTCCCTCTAACTGGGGGACCACAACATTATGGGTTTCATCAATCTCCACAGGGTCACCAAAACGTATGGCCGCTCGTCCGTAATCATTGCCGAGACTGCGAATATATTTAATGCCTTCGGCAACGTTTTCCGATTTCTTTTTTGCCCCCTTGGCTTGTTCCGTCATCTCCTTTACATCGGGAATGAGATCGTAAACAATAGAAACGGGAACGTATTTGACGTCCCTGGAACTCTCCTTTTCGGCATCCATGATATACTTCAAAATACCCATCTGGGGATGCAAAATCTTACCCGTACGCGAACGGGTTCCTTCGATGTTCCAGGTAAGATGGTCGCCTCGGTCAATGATTGAGGAGATATAGTGTCTTAGGGCTACTTTATACACCGGATTGTCCTTAAAGCTACGGCGTATAAATACAATACCCGCACTTTTCCCCAATTGCTTCAAACCGGGAAATGCCAAATTGATCCCTCCAAAGGAATACGGGACCGGCATACCATATCGCGCCAATGTAGATATCAGTACCAGGGTGTCCAAATAGGTCTTGTGCGTCAAGATAAAGGCCACCGAATGCTCCCGCATCAATTTCATCAATTTCTTGATGCCCCTTGGGTCAACATCGATTTTATCACTGTAGGCCCGTGACAGGATGTAATCAAAACCTCTTATGGAAGCAATCTTGGCTACCGGATGTTGCTCGGCATACAATTCCTTGATGTATTTGGCAGCGTCTTTCTTTACAGCCTCAATATCCAAGTCGTTTGCCTTTGCTATTTGCTTGAGCGTTTTTTGAAATTTTACGTTGTTGATGATGTCTTCCATGGTACTCGATGATCGAGATGTATTCTATTTCGACGCTTTTGTTGAAACTTTAGCTTCGGCTTTTTCCAATGTCTTTTGCCTTACTTCAATCCACTTCGCTTGGGCTGAATTTCTAATTTAAGAAAAACAAACTTCTTTTTTTCTTGTTCCAATAAAACGGGTACAGGATACGCTCAATGTAGGTGGTGGTATCCCTCAAGGTCTTCCCGTTGATATTGGCGCTAAGGGCATTTGCGGTTATCAACAATACACTCACATTGGCACCCAAACCGGAGTGGCTGCCGTATACCTCAATATTTTTGATATCATCGCGATAGCTTTCGGCCTCCATGCAATGTTTCCAGGGAAGAAGGCCATCCGTCTTGGTATAAATACAAGTAATCGGCACATTGGGAATGGGTTCCAGTTCCTGAATGAAGCGTTTGTTACGTTCTTTTAGTGATTTTCCTCTAAAAAATTCAAGAATACCGCTAACGGGTGTTTTCATGTCCATCACCCCCCATACCGGAGATCCGATCGTTATAATCTGCTCTACCTGCTTTGGATGACGATTGGCCATGATCTTGGCAAAAATACCCCCTCCACTCCAGCCAACAAGATTCACTTTTTGGCCATGGATCCTGTAGATATCATCGAGCTTTTCTTCGAGTCTGGGTATATAGTGGGATTTCACCAGGTTAAACCCCTGCTCCCATTTATACGTCTTAAATCCCAGGGAAGTCAAATAACGGCGTACAAAAGAGGTGGAATAATCATCGCCCAGATAGGGAGGGATCAATAAAACAGGTCGGCCTTCTCCCTTAATCCTTTTGGGAATAAAGGGGTAAATCGCATAAATGGACGTCCATTCTACCAAAGATCGGCTCTCCAGCAACATGTTGAATAGTGGTGGATGGGGAATCTTTTGATTGATCTCGGCAATTTCTTGCTTGAAGTTCTCCAGATAACGGTTCGAGAGTTCTACCACTTCAGGCTTGCCTCTTTTGGAAAATTGGAAGGCAATATCTTCAAACAGGTGGATAAAGGTGAAATATTCTCGGCTAGGGCCCAATTCATCACAAATGCGAATACACGCATCAAATAAAAAATCCAAGTCGTTTTCCTTTATACTCACTTCCTTTATCATGGGTAAGAGCACCTCCTCTTCAGCATGATTATGGAAAGTAAACCCCAGCACCTTTTGCACTTCCTTAATGTTGAGCTCGCTACGCACACCAAGTGTTGTGATGAACTGAATGAATGCCTGATATAATTTCAATTTGTCTTCCATGAATCTAGGGGATATGGGTGTTAAGCCATGCTACAATATCTTCTTCAACCTCTTCTCGGTTCTTTTCATTCAACATTTCATGTCTTCCTCCCTTGTATAGGTGGAAGGTCAAATCTTTGTTGCCATTCTTTTCATAGTTCCTGGCTACTTTGCTGACGCCTTTTCCCATTTCCCCAACGGGATCTTCATCTCCGGAGAATATAAGGATGGGCAGCTCGTCAGGGGTATTCGCAAAAGCACTGGTTTTATTCAACTGCTTGGAATTGGTCAGGATATCGGTAAAAACCCCAATAGAAAAATTTTCAATGCGATACGGGTCGGCCTCAAAGGCATCTACAGCGGCCTCATCGCTGCTGATCCAATCCAGTTTTGTTCTATTCGGCTTGAATTTTTTGTTGAATTCATCAAAGAAAAAAGCCCTTAGGGTTTCATTGCTACGTTGGCGACCCCTGAACATACTCACCGCTTTGGTGCTTGCAAGGCCAAAATGCCCCAAGCCTTTTATGAAATCCGCCGTCCCCGATAGAATTAGGGCATCAATCTCATTGCCATAGCGCAATACATATTTTCTACTCAGCAATGAGCCCATACTATGCCCAAACAGAATAAACCTGGTGTTGGGATGTTTGGCACGCATCAACTCGGTCAACGCATGCATATCCGCTACCACATCTTCAAAGTAATTCTCCCCATCATAATATCCATAGAGCCGTTTTATTTCAGCGGTTTTTCCATGGGCACGATGATCATTGGCATAAATGGTAAAACCCTCTTTCCGAAGGCGATGGGCAATGCCGTCATAGCGCCCGGCATGCTCACCTATACCGTGTGCAATCTGTATGATACCGCGGTCTTTGGTACCACCTAATGCCTCCCATTTATAATAGCAGATGATTTCGCCGTCCTTGGCCGTGAATGTATCGGTCTTATAATACATTTTATCTGTTCAAAAAGGCTTTGATGAGATCGGTCAATTTTCGTTTGTTGGCAACCGTACCTTCCAGTTTCAGTCGTTGCTGGACTTTTAATTCATCAAAGAGCAACTTTTTCTTGTATAAGGCGTAGAGATTTTCATCTTCGATTTCCAGCACCGTTTTAGGGTCCAGTATTGTGGCTTTTTTGACCGTAGCGGGTTCTTTTTCCAAATTGATTTCCCAATATTCACTGCTGGCCCCCATATCCACATGAATATGGTAAATGCCTTTGTACTTTTTTACAAATCCAGGTGCCTTCTTTAAATAGCGCTTTAAGGCATTAAAAAACAAGGTGCTTTCACTCTTCTGCTTCACGACCTTTTTTTCGGACGATTTTTTCTTTTGACTTCCAACAATAAGTTCTTCGAGTTCATTGGCGGATTCACGAATATATCTCGAGAAAACATAGCAGTCCGGCATAGTACGCTTGTCTGAAGTCGTGGTAATGCTAATTCTCCCATTGTAGCTGAACGCGGCAATAATGAGTCCAAAACCATCTACCACGGGGGTAAGGCCAAAAATCGAAACTACCTTGTGTCCGTTTAAATACAGCACTTTTGTGGGGCCAGGCACATTGGTAATCGTGACATTAAAGGGCGGGCGGTGCAGGTCTTTGATGTTGTATTTACTGTATAGTCCTGCAGCGAGGTTGGCAAGACCAAATGGTACCGCATCAGCCATTTTTGCCAGGGTTTTGGCACCCATGGTCTTATGTCTTGCTTTCCCCAGCATGGTCTGCTCCTGAATGTACTCCAGACGCTCCAGGGGGTCTTCAATATGGGTCGCCAATTGAATCATCATATTGGCAATCTTATTATCCTGTGAAGTATCATTTTGGCCACGAATTGAAATAGGCACATTGGCCACTAAAGGCTGCAAAGGCAGTTTTTCCTTTTCCTTTAGATAGCGTCGTATCGCCCCGGCGCAAATACCCAAAATCAAATCGTTGATACTAACACCCATCAATTTTCTCAGGCTGTTGATGCGATCAAATGAAAGTATCGCGGTCCCCCAGGTCCGCCTCGGGGAAACATTGCCATTGAAAATAGTGATGGGCACGGGATAGCGTGCGGTTGCAAATTCCTTTTGTATGCTCAGGGTTTTTGAGGCCCTTGTCCTGATAAAGGCCATGGCGGTTTCCGCCAGGGTCTTGGGGAGCTTAAAGGGGTTCTTTAAGAAGCTATACCCGCTTTTGATCAGTAAGCTGATATCGTCCGGTAAAGGGTCGGGTTCAAATTTTTTGATCTCCGATTTTTCAATAGTCCTGACTTTGTCGTCCTTATCAAACAATATACCCATAAGCCCTACCCCGGAGTTGCCATCAATCATAACATGATGCACCTTGCTGACAATAGCTACTGAACCCTTGGGTACCTGAGGAATTTCGTCAATACCCTCTATAAAATGGATGGACCAGAGTGGGCGTCTTAAATCCAAGGGGGCACTGAAAATACGGGATGTGGTCCTTCGCAAGGATTCCCAGTTGGAAGGATCGGCCAATTTCATTCGATTAAGATGCAGGTCCAATTCAAAGTTGGGATCATCGACCCAATAGGGGTAATCCAGATCCATAGGAACGTGCATGAGGCGTTGCCGAAACTTAGGCATCAAATGAAGCTTGGATGCAACGATCCTTTTGAAATCCTTAAAGTTTATGGAGCCCTCAACAATTACCAGGGTGGCAACATGCATGGGGCTGGTAGGGGACTCAGCGTAAAGAAAGGCTGCGTCATACCCGGAAACCTGGGTGAATTTATTATCCAGCACTTCCTGTGCAATGTCTTTAAGGTCTTCAATTTTAGATGGCATCTGTTCTTCTTTTAATATTCAATGGGTACTTCGCTTGGTGAAAGCTGGATATAGTTGTTGATCTTGATGTTTTCAGCTTTTAGGTCAAACATCAAACTAAAGAGCCCAAAGAAGGTCCTGTTCATATAAATAATATGTTTGGATCCTCGATTGGCATTCATTTTCATCAGACTGGCCTTCTTCAAATACTGTTCCCCAAACTCCGATATTTTAGCAAATAGGGTCATATCTGAAAAATCGAAGGTGTCATTTTGGAAAGGCTGGGTAAAACATGCTAACACCTCATAGAACATTTGCGTAAAGAATTCACGTTCTTCCCCGGTATCCTCTGCTTTTAGTACTTCCAAGGCCAACAGGTTCTCCTCAAAACTATCAGTATCGTTAATAATATCCGATTTGAACAGTTGAAAATAAGGGGTATAAAAATCCTGGGGTATTTCCTTCATACAACCAAAATCGAGGGCGATGACTTCATTTCCAGTAGAAACCAGAAAATTTCCAGGGTGAGGGTCGGCATGCACTTTGTGCACAACATGCAATTGATACATGTAGAAGTCCCAAAGGGTTTGACCTACCAGATTCGCCGCTTTTTGATCGGTATTTGTTTTGATGAACTCCGATAAATGCATGCCATCCATCCAATCCATGGTAATGATCTCTGAGGACGAGTATTCCGGATAATAGGTCGGAAATCTCAAATTGGGGATATGCCCGCAGGAAGCGGTCACCTCCTGGCTCTGCGCCAATTCAAGTTCATAGTTGGTTTCTTCGAAAAGCTTGTTTTCAACTTCTTTGAAGTATTTTTCTGAGTTTTCCCCTTTTAAATTGAACATTTTCATAGCTACCGGTTTCACAATGGCCAGATCGGATTGAATGCTCTCCGCTACACCTGGATATTGAATTTTTACCGCCAGCGTCTTTCCATTTTTTTCAGCCTGGTGTACTTGCCCAATACTGGCCGCATTAATGGCCTCATTGTTGAAATGGTCAAAAAGTTGGTGTGGAAATCTCCCAAAGGATCTTTTAAAAGTTTTAAGCACCAAGGGCGCTGACAAGGGTGGAACGGAAAATTGAGAAAGCGAGAATTTCTCCACAAAAGCTTTAGGCATGATGTTTTTTTCCATACTCATCATTTGGGCCATTTTTAAGGCACTGCCCTTTAAGGTCTTTAGGCTGTCATAGATATCGTTGGCATTATTTTCGTCAAGGCGCTCTTTGGCATCCTCTTCTGAATTCACCATCTTATCACCGTAGTATTTCAAATAGTTCACCCCCACCTTAGCACCGGTCTTCACCAGTTTTGAAGTGCGTTGCAGTTTAGATATCGGTATATTTTTGGCAGTTTTCATCAGAAGGCTAGGACTTTACTTTTTCGGCATACAAAAACTTACCTAAGTCTATGATATTGTTCAACGATCGGGTATTCAATAGCTCAACCCCGGTAGTAACGGATTTTTCGATAAAAATATCGGTCTTTTTGCACTGCTCTGAATCATCGCCCATCCAAAATTTGATAGTTAAAAGAAACTGTATCCAAAAACCTTCTTTAATGGATTTTTTCTGAATAGACTCCATGGTATCGTTCAAGCTAAGGGTTTCCATTTGCAAGGAATCTACAAAGGCCATAAAACTCTCCTTTAATTCACTGAACAATGAAATGGCGTTCAAACTCAAACCGTATCCCTTTATGGTCAATAGTATAAACTCACGGTTTAAGGTAAAATTCTCAAAAAGCGTATAATACAGACTTAATAATTTGTCTTTTTTGCTAAAAGCGGAAAAATCCGGTGTCGCTATCAAAGTAGCAATGGAGATGTCGATCAAGGTTTTGAAAATGGTCTTGTCCATATCTTCAAAACCCTCATAATAGTCATGGAATACATCAGGGTCAAAGTTGTACTCAGCACCCCAACTATCGACATTAGAGGGTTTGCCCTGGTGTCTCACCACGGCATCCATATAAAAATCAATGAGATTCTCTTCTGTTATTTTCTTTTTTCTAGCCAATATCCGGTTTAGAATAGGAACATTTGTTGCTGTACTATCCTCTGCTGACAAATGAACTTACGAGGTATAACAAAAATAACGATTTCCCTGTTTATTATGCATGCATACTAAAAAACCAGTAGGTCTCGAAGCGAGACAAACTGGTTTTGATTAAATAAACTTAAATAACTAAGCGATACTATGCGACCAGCTTGCTAAACCTTTTTTTGCTATCAATAGCCTGATCTTTGATTTCGTTCAAAATGTCGAATACCAAATCTTGCTGGTTTGCTGCCAATTTTAAACCTCCTTTAATGGCTTTGTCAGCAACAGCTTGCCACTGGGTAGTCACTTCTAAAGAAGTGGTAACCACTTCTTCTGTTTTTGCAAGAGCAAAATCGTTCGTTTTGACCAGGAACTTTCTGGTCTTTTTCATACCATTCTCGAAAAATCCTTGAGTATTCTTTTGTGTGTTTTTATTTTTCATCACTCCTTATATTATAGTTATGTGAATTATCCCCAGCTTAGGCCTCCTTTGAAGGTACTATACCCTTGGCCATGTCTTCAGCTTGCTTTACCCAATCCGAAAAGTTAACATTCTTGAATACCGGTCCGGCTTTCTCAAGAATGGACTTGATCTTTTCTTCGCTAGCCTTAGCCAATTGGGCAAAGGTTTCAATACCGTTCTCGTTAAAGATCTTCTCCAATTTAGGACCAATGCCTTTGATCAACTTCAAATCGTCCTTCATTACTGTGGCGGTAGTGACTGCTACTTTCTCAGCCTGGGCAGTTGCTTTTTTGGTTACCACTTTAGCCGTTGACGTAACAGTTTTCTTTGCCTTAGCTACATTTTTCTTAACCTTTTTAGTGGTCTTTTTGGTATCCAAAGCCTCTTCAACCATTTCTTCTCCCTTATTCAAGATCTTCTTGGCTTGCTCCAAAACATCTTCCTTTATGTCATTCAATTTGGCTGTACCTTTTGACTTTAGGTCTTCTGTCGTTTTCTCAACCTTTTTTACGATTGGATGTTCAGAAACCTTTTCTTTGATGTTCTCTGCTGTACCAAGTACTTTTTTACCTACAGTAGTTTTAGAAGCATATTCATACGCTCTTTCCATCATGTCTTCTTCAATGCCTACTAATTCCATCATTCTTTCTTTACCCGTAGTCACCTGATTTTTCACTGCGGTAGCTGTTTCAAAAACCATGTCCATTTGCTTTCTTCGGACGGGTTCAGATTTTTTGACCAATTTTTTGGTCAACTCCTGCCATTTTTCACCATTTTCAACGGTGGTGTTGATCGTTGCTACAGTAGCATTGATCAATGCGTTGTTCAAGCTTTTTTTGTTATCAGCTTTTCTTTTTGTTTTTGTTGCCATGATATCGTATTGAAATATTGTTGTTCTTAATTCTGATGCAAATCTAAATTCCGTGAGTTACAACTGAGTTGCACTCCTGGTTGTTAGGGATATCCTTAATTTTTTACGACTCCCCTTTTGACGCGGTTCAACACGTCAAAAACCAAATCTTGTTGCGTTGCCGTAATGTCCAATCCTTTTTTGACCACCTTATGGGTAATGTCCAACGACTTATGGGCAATTTTAAAAGAGGCATCAAATACCTTCTCTGTGGTATTCAATGCGCAGTTGTTCGCTTTGGTCACCAAACCAAGTGCTTTGCCCGTGGCCTTTTCTACTATTGTCTGTTGCGTTCTTTTTGTAGCCATGTCTGTTTTTTTTCCGTTGATCTAAGTATTACAGTGCAAACATAGTGTCAGGTAGTTACAAATGAGTTACAGATCGGCAGGCGCAGGAAAAAAATGCAACATATCCGACTTTATTCCTTGGTTTTATAAGGGTTTTGAAGAAGCAAAAAACCAAAAACTTCGCTACGCTATGGCCTCAATTTCCTTTAACAACGCTTTAGTGGCAGGTAAAGGAGAAATACCATATTCCTCTTCCAGAATATCGGCACATTTTTGATAGGTTTTCAAGGCCTGTGGTCGATTGCCTTTTGCGATATACGCGGACATTTGAATTCGGTAGGCATCTTCCCAGGTTTTATCAATGGTAATGGCCTGATGCGCCAAACGAATACTTTCCATGGGATTAACAGTAACCAGAAGTTCAGCAAGGTTAACCAAAGCCCCCAGGATCAGCACCTGGCCTTTTTCCCGTTCTTCTGAAGACCAATCTTCATAAATGCGGTTGGGGAGATAGGAACCATGGTAGAGCGCTACGGCATTTTGATAGGCTTCTATGGCCAATTCGGGAAAATCAATCATTGCCTTATTGCCTATGATGATGTAGTTTTCGATGGCCTCCACATCGATCCAAACCAAATCCAGATTAAGTTGATAGGTCACCCCCTGCCGTTCTACATAAATGGCTTCGGTTCGTGAAGCTCTGTTGGGTTCCAACACCTTATTCACCCCGTGAAGCGCCACCTTAAAATCGCGATCGTCCCCTTCTTCCCAGAGATGATCCATGATTTGCTCTTTATGCAGGGCGTTTCTGTTCCTGTAGGAGATGAGATATTGTATGAGTTGAAGGGTCTTATCCCTACCCCATTCTTTTGGACTTACTTTTTGACCCTCCCGCCAAAGGGTAAACTGCCCTAAGGTTTGAAACCTAACAGGGGCTTCGAGCTGAAATTTTTTAAGGCTCCCTAAATCCGATATCAAGCTTTGTTTTGACACCGATTATTTGGCTTTTTTGGGAGTAGCTTTTGCCCGGGTTGTCGTTTTTTTGATACCGGCACTGGTTTTCCCGGAACCGGCTTGTTGCAAGGCATCTACTTTTTTAGCGAGGTCGGCTACGGAGTCGGTAAGTTTTTCAAGGCTATCCTGGATACTTTTAAAATCGGACTTTGAGGCATTTCGCCACTGGTCAATCGGTACTTTTTCCCAAAGCTCCTCGCCGTATTCGCTGAGTTGATCTTGAAGGGTGGCCACTTGCTTTCGAGGGTCTTTGAGGGTTTCCTTGATGATTTTTGGCCCAGTGGCCGCCACCGATTTAAACAGGGAAAAACTTTTCGTCAAAATGTTTTCTTGTTCCTCGGTAGATCGGTCATTGGTGGCTTCCATAGTAAGTTGTGCCAGGTGTTCCCGAATAAAGGTGACGGCATCATTAAAATCGGTAAAATTGGTATCCTCTCCGCCCTGTACATAGGAGACATTACCCCGCCACTGTACTTTGGACTCACCATTTTCATCATATATTTTCTGGGTAAACCGTACCATAAACGATGCGGTCTGCGCTTTTTTTGCCATTTTTTCTTGTGTTATTCCTAAAAATTGGATTTCCCGCTTTTTAAAGATAGGTATAAGTCTTTGGTAATGAAGCAACATTCCCCTGAAGCCATTGAAAAGAGCTTGTATTTGTGGTTGGAATCCTTGCTTGACGCCACCCTTCAATTAAATCCATGGATTCACTGGTCTGCTTTTGGTGGTTACATTTTTGAAAACAAACCGATACAAAAGAAAGGGAATTTACACGAAACGGAGAAGTCGTAAACCACAACTACTCCAAGGCCAATACCTCATTAGACCTACTTCAAACAAGACAAATGGCGAACCGTGTTTTGTAGAAGACACTTTAGAACCCGGATTTTATTCAGGACG
This sequence comes from Croceivirga sp., assembly GCA_028284665.1. Lineage (GTDB taxonomy): Bacteria > Bacteroidota > Bacteroidia > Flavobacteriales > Flavobacteriaceae > Croceivirga. The sequence goes on along the minus strand of JANQRG010000043.1, from coordinate 94,310 downwards.
ACATCATTATAAAACTAGTCCGTAGTTTTTCTGTAATCGATGGGCAAGTTGAACTGATTTGTAATGAGGCTACGGCTATTTCGCGAATACTTGTGTTCATTTAGTTTTTAAATAATGTACGTCACTAAGATTTCTTAAGGTCATTGCCGCTTCTTCCGGGGTTATATCCCTTTGAGGATTTGCAAACATTTCATAACCAACCATGAACTTCTTTACCGTTGCCGAACGCAACAGCGGTGGATAGAAACTCATGTGAAAATGCCATTCTTTATGGTCTTTACCATCGGTTGGGGCCTGATGAATACCTGCAGAATAGGGAAAAGAAACTTTAAAAAGATTATCATACTTTGTAGTTAGCGCTTTGATGATTCTTGCGAATGATTCCTCTTCTACATCTTGTAACTTTCCAATATGCGGATAATGCTCCCTTGGAATAATCATGGTTTCATAAGGCCAAACCGCCCAATAGGGAACCAATGCAACGAAATCATCATTTTCAATGACAATACGTTCTCCGGAACTAAGTTCTTGCCTCAAATAATCTTGTAAAAGACTTCTTGCATTATTTTCAAAATAGATTTTTTGCTGTTTTGTCTTTTTCCTTGGCTCTTCCGGTACCGTTCCCTGTGCCCAAATCTGCCCATGGGGATGAGGATTACTACAGCCCATCAGCTCTCCTTTGTTTTCAAAAATTTGAACATAGTTAATACCATCTATATCGCCCAAATCGCGGTATTCCTGTTTCCAAAGTTTTACCACTTCTACAATCTTACCTATGTCCATTAGAGGAAGGGTAAGGCTATGGTCCGGGGAAAAGCAAATAACTTTACAGATACCTTTTTCAGTCCTTGCTCTCAAGAGGCCGTTTTCTATATCCACAACCTCCGATTCCATTAGGAGCGCTCCAAAATCGTTTACAAAAGAAAAGGTACTGTGGTAGTCTTCATTATAATTACCCCCTGCCCTTTTATTCCCTGGGCATAGATAGCAATCTGGGTCATAGGCAGGTCTATCCGCAATGGGTATTTGCTCTACCTTACCTTGCCATGGTCTTTTTGTCCGATGAGGTGAGACCAACACCCATTCATCCGTTAAAATATTATATCTTCTGTGGGGGGTAATATCAAGCATATTCAGCTATTTCAAATTTCGTACTCCATCTCCTATTTTCACAGTGTAAGCGGTTAGATCGGTTTTAAACTTTTTAAAATAAGCCTTGGAAATTTGATCGATGAAGTCATCCTTTTTATTTTTCCGGATTATGTTTAGGGTACACCCCCCAAATCCTCCGCCCATCATCCGTGCTCCCAGAACTGTGTCATCCACTCGAGTGAAATCAACCAGAAAATCTAATTCTTCGCAACTCACTTCATATAGATTTTTTAATCCTTCATGGGACCCATAAATACACCAACCCAGTGCTTGAAGGTCATTGTTAAGGAGGGCGTTGTTGGCCATTGCCGTTCGTTGGTTTTCTTCGAGGACAAATTTCATCCTATTGAATGTTTTAACGGGCAAGCGGTGTTTGTTCTCATCAATAATGCTATGAGGTATGTGTGCAACATCTTTAAAGTCATATCCTTGTGCGTTGATAAGATGCAACCCTTGTTCACATTCAGACCGCCTTTTGTTGTATTCGCTGGTCGCCAGGGAGTGTTCTACGTTTGTGTTTAAAAGAAGGAGTTCGTAAGGATCCAAATCGGCCTTTACGTACTCTACCTCCAATGTTTGGCAGTTTAATTTCATAAAATGCCCTTTTTTACCATTAACTACGGCAAATTGATCCATGATGCCACATTTTGTGCCCACAAAATGATGTTCAGCATCTCTGGCAATGGTGATAATATCCAAATTGGTCAACCCGAGGTCGAATAATCCGTCCAATCCCTTTGCAATTCCACATTCAAGAGCAGCCGATGAGCTCATTCCTGAGCCAATTGGCAGATTGGATTCGATAGTACAATCAAAACCTTTGATACTACCTGGAAGTTTTTGCTGGATAAAGTAGATGACGCCTAAAAAGTAATTATGCCATTCGATTTCACTTGGAACTACCTCTTCAAGGTCAATCGAAAAAGTGTCTTCATAGTCAACGGAGTGTATATTGCAGGTGTTCGAATCATTTACATTTAATTTTAACAAAATACCGAGATCAATCGCAGCGGGCATCACCTCACCACCATTATAGTCTATGTGTTCGCCTATCAGGTTAATTCTACCTGGAGATTTTATGGTTAGCATAGGGTCCTGCATTATTAAATTTTTACCGGGATTGAAATTGAACCGGATCTTTTAGCGGATACAATTGTAATGGATTCGAAAAAGAGCATTAACCGCTAAAATTATCAGTTTTATTACGAATTCTCCCTATTTGTAGATAAAGACCTTAGGTTCTCCTGTTAGTGTAATATACCCCCTGTTCATAACCGGGGTATTAAAAGGAAAGCTGGCATTGCCCTCTTTGTCTAAAGCGATAATTCCACCTTCAATTCCCTTCATCTTATCATACATTACCCATTGTGCCGCTTCTTGAATACCGCTGTTCTTGAATTCAACGTAGGAAACCACACTATGTGCCACTGCGTTTCGGATGAAAAGTTCCCCCCAACCCGTAGAAGAAACACCACAATACCTATTATCGGCATAAGTACTAGCTCCAATTATTGGACTGTCCCCAACACGACCGAATCGTTTATTACTTCGCCCACCGGTAGAGGTACCGGCAGCAATATTTTTGCCCAGGTCAAGTGCTACGGCTCCAACCGTTCCAAATTTTTCGTTCTTTTCAATGGGACTTTTAGGAAGTTTTTCATTGTTTTCCTTTTTAGCTTTGACAAGTTCATCCCAGCTATCTTGGGTGAAAAAATAATCGTTCGATACCAAAGTTGCTCCCTTTAATTTTGAAAACCGCTCGGCTCCCTCTCCCACCAATAGCACGTTATCCGAACTATCCATTACCATACGGGCTGCATTTATCGGGTTTTTAATCTGCTTCACTCCAGCTACTGCACCGGCTTTACGTTCTTTCCCCTCCATAATTGAGGCATCCAGTTCATTCACACCTTCGCCATTGAACACAGCACCTTTACCTGCATTGAAAAAGGGAGAATCTTCTAAAATCTGAATTGAAACTTCAACGGCGTCAGTGCTGCTCCCACCTTTTAAGAGGGTATCACGGCCAGCAATCAGGGCCCGACCCATTACTTCTTTTATGATTGAATCCCTCGTAGGATTATTTCGAGTTGGTGTTGGGTAGCTGGCACCTCCATGAAGTACCAGAACAATGTTTCCTTGGTCGCTAGTTGCAATAGCCTCATTCTGAAGTGCGATACCTTGGGTTTGATCTTCAAGAACGGGGGCTTTGTTATCATGACATGATAACATTATGATGAATAAAAGTGTGATAATCCTTTTCATGTTTTTTCTATTTATACCGTTTCCTAAGAACCATTTTAAGTATTAGGAGAAATACCAGTACACAAATACTACTATAGCGCAAATAAGACCCCCTATTTGTTTGACATATTTAAAAGGGGTAATATCAACTTGTTTCGTATAGGTTATCTTGAAAGGCTCCTTATTTGGATACATCTTACCAATGACCAACATGATAGTTACATTGAGTACAAAGAGGATGGCCATTACGTGCAGGTAATGGGGGTAATCTTCATCTGCCACATAAACCCTTTTGATAACAAACTGACTTATTAGGTAAAGGATACTCCCCGAAAGTATCCCTATCTTAGCTGCAATTGCAGGCACTCGCTTTGTAAGGTATCCCACAATGATTATGGTAAGAATGGGGATACTATAAAACCCATTCGCTTCTTGAAGAATACTGTAGAGTCCTTCGGGAAATTTTTCTATAAATGGTGCGATAGTCATTGAAATCACGGTCAAAAGAATGCCAAAACGTTTTCCACTTCTGATGACCTGTCGCTCTGTCGCATTTTTGTTGTGATATTCTTTGTAAATATCTATACCAAATAAGGTAACCGAACTATTCAAAGCACTATTAAACGAACTCAGTATGGCCCCGAACATTACTGCCGCAAAAAAGCCTAGCCACACATTGGGCAAGACTTTGTTGACCAGCATAGGATACGCCTGGTCTGGCGTTTCCAGACCACCACCAAAAATCTGAAAAGCGATTATCCCTGGAAGAACTACCAGCGTCGGCACCAATATTTTTATAAAAGCAGCGAGAAGCACACCTTTTTGACCCTCTTTTAGACTTTTTGCCGACAATGCCCGTTGAATAATCGCCTGGTTGGTTCCCCAGTAAAATACATTGACCAAAATCATACCTGTAAAGAGGGTAGAGAAGGGTACCGAAGTATCACTTGCGCCCAGGGCGTTAAATTTTTCCGGGGCATCCTGAACTAACTTTGCTAATCCATCAGTTAGCGAACCGTCCCCGATGAACATCAGTCCAAATGCCGGAATCAGCAAACCCCCAACAAGAAGACCAATGGCGTTAACGGTGTCGGATACAGCCACTGCCTTTAAACCCCCAAGAATTGCATAAATGGAACCAATACTGCCAATAGACCACACAAGCATCCATATGGATTGCGTATGGGTCAACCCGAAGTTTTCAGGGACATTGAACATGGTAGAAATGGCCAATGAACCTGAATAAAGTACAATAGGCAAAAAGATCGTTGCATAGCCTAAGAGAAATAGCGTTGAAGCAATTGTCTTGGTCCCTTTATCATACCTTTTTTCCAAGAATTGCGGAATGGTCGTCAGCCCCCCTCTTAGGTATCGCGGTAATAAGAAAATAGCAGTAAACACCATGGCAACCGCTGCAACAACGTCCCAGGCCATTACCAAAATACCTTCTCTATAGGCCTGTGCATTGAGACCTACGATCTGTTCCGTGGAAAGATTTGTCAACAGAAGCGACCCTGCAATGACGCCGGCCGATAAACTTCTCCCCCCTAAAAAATAACCATCTGACGAGCTTTCATCGGTTTTTCTTGTGGCCCAGTAAGAAATTATGCCCACCAAGAGCGTAAAAGCAAAAAAGGAAATCAATGCTGGCATAAAACTGAATTTACCCCCTTATTAGTTGTACTAAACAAATTGAGTTTTTTGGGAACCTAATCCTTCAATATTTAATTCCACGATATCTCCCCTATCAATATATTCAGGGGGATTCATGCCCATAGCTACTCCGGGAGGAGTCCCCGTAAGTAGCACATCACCTGCCTCCAACTTCATGAACTGCGAAAGATAATAAATGGTGTAAGCAGGCTTGAACACCATTGTTTTTGAGTTTCCGTCTTGCCTTATTTCACCATTAACACTCAATTTCATGGACAAATCATTCACAGTTATGGTATCTTCTTCATCACCAATTAATAAATAAGGTCCAAGCGGACAGAAACCGGGAGATGATTTTCCTTTTATCCATTGCCCTCCACTTTCTAATTGAAAGGTCCTTTCCGATAGGTCATTTGCCGTACAATATCCAGCAATCGCATCTTGGGCATCTTCTTCCGATTGTAGTTCAAAGACATCCTTTTTGAGCACTACACCAAGTTCAATTTCATAATCAACTTTTGTTGCGGCCTTTGGTAGGATCACATCGTCATAAGGGCCATGAATCGTATTGTTCGCTTTACCGAAAACCAAAGGTTCAGCGGGTAATTGCATGTTCGCTTCTTTGGCATGATCCTCATAATTGAGTCCGATGCAGAGGACCATATTGGGCCTGGCTATACAAGCTCCCCATCTTTCATTTTCGGGAACATCAGGAAGCTTTTCCACTTCCCTTTCAAGTACTTTTTTAAGTTCAACCAGGCCGTTACTATTAAAAAAATCTTGGTTCCAATCTTCAAAGAAAGCAGAGCAATCCTTTCGAATTCCGTTTAGAAGAATTCCTGGTTTTTCATTTCCCTTTTGCCCAAATCGTATCAGTTTCATTTTTACTATTTTATTTTAAAATAATTGGTCGGCCTTCCAGAGGAACCGGTTATAACTTTGAATACCCCACCGCTATGAGGGTACTTCGCTAACTGTTGTTCCGTTAGACCTGACCTTGCCGTTGTTATGAACAGTTCATTCATTTTTGTTCCGCCAAATGTGCAAGAAGTAACATGCGGTGCAGGGACCTCAACAGTTTCTACTATTTTTTGGGCTTGCGGATTCCAACAACGTACGCAGGCACCTCCCCAGTGGGCAATCCAAAGATTACCTTCATTATCTATGGTCATGCCATCAAGCCCACCCAGGCCTGCATCTATGGAAATCGCAACTCGTTTGTTCGATATACCGCTTGTATAAATGTCATAGTCAAAAGCGAACACTTTATTTTCAAAAGTGTCTATGTAATACATGATACTTCCATCTTTTGTCCATGCCATTCCATTAGAAATGGTCCGATTTGGGAATTGTTCGGAATTTTCAAAATTCCCATCTATTCTATACAATGTCCCAGCCCCTTGTTCAAGGTTAAGATGCATGGTCCCGACCCAAAAATTACCGTTTGGGTCGCATTTTCCATCATTGGCTCGAATTTTCGGAGTATCCCGACCAAGCCAGTTTTTATATCCTAACATCTTGGTCTCCCAATCATAAGTGGCCAAACCATTCGAAAAAGCAATTAATAGTTTGCCAGGATGGTTATCGATAAGCGCCAATGCGCCCGGCATTTCGTTGAATTGACGAACTTGATGGAAACCATTTGTGGTATTGAACCTATTGATCTTTTTCCCTTCAATATCTACCCAATAAAGATGACCGTTGTCTTGATGCCAAACAGGTCCTTCCCCTAGAATTGATTTGGAATCGATGAATAGTTCTGCCTTCATTTGTTGGGGTTAAGGAGTACTTTGATCGCCTGCTTTTGCTCCATGAGTTCAAAACCTTGTTTCCAGTTTTCGATACCCAGTCTATGGGAGATTACATCGCTTACATCCAGGGATCCCTGGCCCAGTATTTCCATGGTTCGCCGCCAGGTGGCTTTGGTATAACCCACCGATCCGTGAATTTTCAATTGTCTGAAAGCCACCAAATCCCATGGTAGTACGAGGTCTTTGCCAAAATGGCCCACTTGAACATAATGCCCCAGGGGTCTTAGGGCTTCCATGCACTGCCTAACGGAAGCCTCTGCTCCAGCACATTCAATGGCAAGGTCAACACCAATGCCGTTGGTCTCTTGCTGTATTACTTCAGTTAAATTCTCCCTATCAACTTTGACCACTTTATGTGCCCCATATTGCAAAGCCATGTTCAGCCGCATCTCATCTTCACCGATACCGGCCACAATGACTTTGAGGCCATGTGCGGCCAACATTTTCATACATAATAGCCCTATGGGCCCAGGGCCCGAAAGAAGTACAGTGTCGCCCAACATAAAATTGGCGATCTCCTCTACCACATGGACGGCCACCGCCAAGGGTTCTACCAGGGCCCCATGTTCCATGGGGACTCCATCCGGAATGGCAAATAACTGATCCGGCCGTACCGCCGCAAACTTGGTAAAAGCGCCATTGACGCCATGTCCCATACCTCTTCGATATTTGCAAAACATGATCTCTCCACTTGGGCAGGTTTCACAAGTCTCGCATATTACAGCTGTTGCACCAAGAACAGAAAAAGCATCACCAAGATTGACGTTTGTGACATTCTTCCCCAATTCCACAATTTTACCACTAAACTCGTGCCCAAGGATTACGGGGGGATAATTCTTGAACGTGTCATGATAGACATGTAGGTCCGTACCACATATGCCACAATGCTCAATTTCGATGATTACCTTGTCGTGGGTGCATTCAGGTTCAGGCATATCCCTGAAATCAACATTTCCGGGTCCTTTATCGTACTTTACTACTGCCTTCATTTCGGTTATACTCTTTACTTTATGATATGGATTTATGCCCCACCTGCACCCGGGTCCAGCGACTTAGGCAAGAATCTTTTCAACCTCAACTATGATGTCTTTAGCTCTCATCCGATATTTGTCCAAAAGCTCCTGGGCCTGCCCGGATTCCCCAAAGACATCGCGCATGCCAACCCGTCTCACAGGACAAGGGTTGTTTTCGGCCACTACACCAGCGACAGCTTCCCCAAGACCACCAATTATTGAATGTTCCTCAATGGTTACAATGCCCTTTGTTTCTTTTGCCGCTTTTACTATGGCCGTTTCATCAATTGGTTTAATGGTTGGCATATGTATTACCCTTGCAGCTATTTCCTTTTCCTGTAACAATTCGTAAGCTTTCAACGCTTCTGTAATCAGTATCCCTGTAGAAATAATGGTGATATCTGAACCATTGCGCAATTGCTTTGATTTGCCGATCTCGAAACCCTCCTGTAATTCGGGTACTACAGGATATTTATCGCGCCCAAACCTTATGTAGATGGGCCCATTAAATTTAGCAGCCGCCTTGGTGGCCAATTTAGCTTCTTCATAATCGCCCGGAACCAAAATGGTCATATTAGGAAAGGATCGGGTAATGGCGAGATCTTCATTTGCCTGGTGCGATGCTCCATCGCCGCCCACCGTAATTCCGCAGTGCGTTACGGCTACCTTTACATTAACCCTGGGATAAGCTATACCATTTCTAAGTTGATCGCCTGCCCGGCAGGTGGCAAAAACACCAAATGTGGTGGCAAAGGGGATCTTTCCTTCCAATGCCATTCCCGCAGCTACGGTGAGCATGTTTTGTTCCTGAACCCCACAGTTGAAAAAACGGTCCGGATATAATTTGGCAAATTGCAAGGTTTGCGTTGCCTTGGCAACATCCGCATCCAAAACGACCATCTCCGGAAGTTCATCAGCTATTTCGATTAAGCCATCTACATAGCCTTGTCTCGTTTGTTTAAATTCCATGCTCCAATTCTTTTAACGCTTTTTCTACATCTTCCTTTGAAGGCACGCCTCCATGCCAGCCCACAGCATTTTCCATAAAGGATACGCCCTTTCCTTTTACAGTATTGGCAATTATCATTACTGGGCTATCACTTTTTTTGGCATCATGAACCGTGGCTATAATCTCTTTTAGGTCGTGGCCATCAATCTCATACACTTTCCAACCAAAGCTTTCCCATTTGGGTGCCAACGGGTCCAGCGGCATTATATCTTCGGAATTGCCATCGGTCTGTAAATAGTTGCGGTCCACAAAACCAATCACATTATTCAATTTGTATTTATTCGCAAACATGGCGCCTTCCCATATTTGTCCTTCCTGAATTTCGCCATCTCCACAGATTACGTAATACTTGTGTTGTTCACCCCTGTTTTTTGCAGTCAGCGCCATGCCAAGTGCGGTTGAAAATCCGATCCCCAGCGCGCCGGTTGTTGCTTCTACTCCCGGGGTTTTTGGTTGATAAGGATGCCCTTGCAAATGGGAGCCTGGTCTTCTAAAGGTCTTCAAATCTTCAATTGGGAAATAGCCACAATTGGCCAATGTCGCATAAAGCACAGGTGTGCAATGCCCTTTGGATAGCACAAAACGATCCCTATCGGACCAATTTGGGTTTTTTGGATCGTGGTTCATAAGATGATGGTAAAGGGCAACCACCAGCTCTGTTGCTCCAAGACTACCGCCGATATGGCCCGAACTTGCATCAAAAACCATTTGGATGATCTGTTTTCGTGTTGCGCTACAAATCGCAGTCAACTTCGAAAGTTTTTCTTCCGATAGTGTATTGGATTGTTTTGTACTCATTTTCAATTTTTATCAAATTCTTTAATGGTGACCCATTTTTCTTGCTCGGCTGAAGCTACTACAGCATCAAGGACCAACTGACACTTGACCCCATCGTAGAAGCTAGGTGTAGCCTCTTCCTTATTGGAAATACTGGTTATTAAATGTGAAATTTGGTGAACAAAAGTGTGCTCCCATCCTATGATATGCCCTGGTGGCCACCAGGATCTTATATAAGGATGTGAAGGTTCTGTCGCCAAAATAGTGGTGAACCCTTTGGTATCATTCTGAGAAGTATCATCAAAGTATTGAAGTTCATTAAGGCGCTCCAGATTGAATATGAGCGCCCCTTTACTACCAAAAAGTTCAAATTGCATGAAGTTTTTTCGTCCTGTTGCCATCCTGGTGGCACTAAATGACCCAATAGCACCATTTTGAAAACGTGCCATGAAAGAGGTCGCATCATCGGCATTTACCTCCCCTTTTTGGTCTGAGTCCTGAATGGGTCTTTCTTTGACAAATACACGTTGTTCCCCGGTAACGGCTTCAAACTCGCCCACAAGATACCTGGCCAGATCGACGATATGGGCGTTCATATCTCCATGGGCACCCGATCCCGATTTTTCTTTGCTGTGCCTCCATACAATTGGAAAAGAGGGGTCCACCAACCAGTCTTGATAGTACACCGCATTGAAGTGTCGTATCTCCCCCAGTTTCCCATGCTCAATCAAATTTTTGGCCAATGCAACAGCTGGAAGAAAACGATAATTAAAGATCATCATGTTAATGACACCAGCTTCGTTAACGGCATCATACATTTTTATGGCCTCTTCCGCGTTTCTGGCCATAGGCTTTTCGCACAGAATGTTTTTACCGGCTTTAGCCGCCTCCAAAGCTATGGGCATGTGAAAATCATTGGACGTACAGATGTCGATCAAATCAATCTCTTCGGATTGGATCAGTTTTTGATACTCCGTTTCTGCATTTTTCCAACCAAATTTCTTTGCCAATATCTGAACTTGATCTAATTCCAACCCACATGCCGAGTGCAGGACAGGATTTGCCGGTAGCTCAAAAAACCTGGAAACCCTTGCATAAGCATTACTGTGCGCCTTGCCCATAAAACGAGTTCCAACAAGGCCAATATTGATGTCTTTGCTCATAATTATTTTTATTTTAATCCCAACAAATCGTTATTCAATTTGCTATCGGTGTCACTTTTTGCAAAATCATCAAAAGCCTTACGGGTGGGTTCTATAAGCAGATTTTCGATAAACGGCACAGCTTCTCTTGCTCCCTGTTCAGGACTTTTTACACAACATTCCCACTCCAGGATGGCCCAACCGTCATAACCGGCCTCAGTCAACAATGAAAAAATTCGTTTAAAATCTACCTGGCCGTCGCCTAATGATCGAAATCGCCCTGCACGGTCTTTCCAGTCAGCATAACTGCCATAAACACCGCTCATTCCTGTAGAATTGAATTCCGCATCTTTTACGTGAAATGCTTTGATCCTATCCCCAAACAATTTGATGAAATCCAAGTAATCTGCCTGTTGCAACAAAAAATGACTTGGATCGTAAGTAATACAGGCTGCCTCATGTCCATTTACCATATCTAAAAACATTTGGTAGGTAGCACCATCAAACAGATCAGAACCGGGATGAAGTTCAAAACCAATGGTCACCCCTTTTTCTGAAGCATAGTTGAATACAGCAAGCCATCTTCTTGCCAATTCTTGAAATGCATCTGTAATTAGCCCGGGAGAGCGTTGTGGCCAGGGATATAAATAGGGCCAGGCCAGGCTACCCGAAAGGACGGAAATATTGTTCGTACCCAAAAAAACTGAGGCGTCAATCGTCTTTTTTAGTTCGTCTACGGCCCATTCCACCCGCTGTGAATCATTCATGCCCTTTGGGTAGAAGGGTTGAAAAAGCTTTTCGTAGGCAGGATGCATTGCCATACATTGCCCCTGCAAATACGAAGCTACTTCAATAAGCTCAATTTTTTTGTCATTCAATTCCCCTAAAAGTTCCTGACAATAGGTTTGTGATTGACTGGCCAATGTCAGATTGATGACTCTCTTGTCCCAACTGGGTAGTTGAAAACCCTTAAACCCTAGATCAGCGGCCCAACCAGCAATATCCTTCAATGAACCAAAAGGAGGTTGGTCCTCTAAAAATTGGGCAAGAAAAATGCCGGGTCCTTTAATTTGGGTAGTATGCATTATAAACTGGGTTATTTGATATCAAGAGTGTATTCATAGTATGATTATCTTTTTATGGGATATTTTAGAATCCATCCCTGCTCACTTCTTTTCCGGAACGTCCAACCAAGGTGTCCAAATCTGCACCTAGATGCGCTTGGTTTACGTGTTCCTGGTACATGCGAACATAACCTCTGTCATATAGCTTCTCTTCTGATTTCCATTTCGACCGGCGAGTTTCCAATTCTTTGTCATCAACCAGCAATTCGAGCTTTCTTTGGTCAACATCAACGTGAATCAAATCGCCATTTTGGACCAAAGCCAGGGTTCCTCCTACGGCTGCCTCAGGAGAAACATGTAAAATGACTGTTCCATAAGCCGTTCCACTCATTCTTCCATCAGAGATCCGGATCATATCAGTAATTCCTTTTTCCAATAGCTTTTTCGGTAGTGGGGTATTGCCAACTTCAGGCATTCCAGGAAAGCCCTTGGGCCCTACATTTTTCAACACTATAATGGAATGCTCATCTATCTTAAGATCCGGATCGTCAATACGCATATGCATATCTTCGATATTTTCAAAGACCACAGCAGGCCCCCGATGCTTCATCAACTTTTTTACCTTAACTGCTGATGGTTTGATCACTGCACCATTTTCTGCGAGATTTCCTTTGAGAACAACTATTCCGGCATTTTCTTTAAGTGGATCTTCTATGGAAGCGATCACTTCCCGTTCGTAGCACTCCGCATCTTTAACATTTTGGCGATGGGTCTTACCCGTAACCGTCGGTAGGTCTAAATTGATATGATTTTCCAGTTCTTTTAGAACAACCGGTAAACCACCGGCATAATAAAAGTCTTCCATTAAGTAGTTCCCCGAGGGCATCAGATTCACCAGGAGCGGTATACTACTCCCGTAGGTATCGAAATCTTCAAGGGTAATGTCAATTCCTATTCTTCCGGCGATAGCCAGCAAGTGCAAAATGATATTGGTGGACCCACCGACTGCGGCATTGACCACAATGGCGTTGATCATTGCTGCTTTGGTAATGACGTCAGAGATCTTTTGGTCTTCCTTAACCATATCGACTATTCTTCTGCCCGATTCGTGACATAAAACTTTCCTTCTTGAGTCAGGCGCAGGAATAGCGGCATTGCCTGAAAGTGAAATACCCAGTGCTTCAACCAGTACGGCCATGGACGACGCGGTGCCCATGGTCATACAATGACCGTTACTTCTGGACATACATCCTTCTGCTTCCCTAAAATCAGCGTTGGACATTTTGCCGGCCCGGACTTCTTCGCTAAACTTCCAGATATCAGTACCCGAGCCAATGTCTTTGCCCCTAAACTTTCCGTTGAGCATAGGGCCACCGGATACAACAATAGTAGGCAGGTCCACGCTGGCCGCCCCCATCAATGCTGAAGGGGTTGTTTTATCACAACCTCCGATAATTACCACACCATCCAGGGGATTGGCCCTAATGGTTTCTTCAGCATCCATGGAAGCCAGATTTCTGAAAAGCATGGCGGTTGGCTTCATCAAGGGCTCTCCCATTGACATTATCGGAAACTCTAAAGGAAATCCCCCGGCTTCATAGACCCCTCTTTTGATATATTCGGCAAACTCCCGAAAATGTGCATTACAGGGCGTGAGTTCTGACCATGTGTTACAGATACCTATTACAGGCCTTCCATCGAATTCATGATCCGGTATGCCTTGATTCTTTAACCAGGTCCGGTACATGAATCCCATTTTCCCTTCCCGTAAAAACCAGTTGTGGCTCCTCAACTTTTTGTTATCGATAACAGTACTCATATTGCAAAAGTAACATCGAGTCGTTTCATAGACTCTTGTGCTATTTGCCAACACTGATGATATATTTGCACATTACCTCTATATTTGAAGGCGCTATGCAAATTGTTGAATGATTACATATGGTTTCTCATTTTATAAAAAGGAACAACCAGGTTCATAGTCAATCCTTTTCAGTCAGACATGCCAGGCAACGCCATTTTCTTAAACTTTGGCACCACCACCAGGAGATGGAACTCGTCTATATTCTTAAAGGAAAGGGAATGCGTTTTGTGGGAGATAGCATAGAACCCTTTTACTCGGGAGACTTCGTACTTCTCGGAGATGAATTACCCCATAAATGGCAAAATGATCCGGAATATTTTAAGAGTAAGGACCTGGAAGCAGAAGCCATTATAATCCATTTTGAGAAGGATTTTCTGGCGAATGCCCTGCAGGATACCATAGAGCTTAGACCAATTGGCGAACTTTTAAGCGCAGCGGACAGGGGGATCCGGTTTAAGGGCAAAGTTAACCGGGAAATGCCCCATCTTTTGAAACAGATCTTAAAGACTCCCCCCGGTTTAAATAGGTTCTTGCAGCTCTTGAATATTCTAAGACTTTTGACCAATGAGAAAGCGTATACCTTTATTACAAGTCCCGGGTATTCCAATTCTGTTTATGAAAAGGATGTAAAACTTAAAAAGGTAAAGGATTATGTCATGAACAACTTTCAAACGGCAATCTCACTAAAAGATATTGCCGATGAGGTATCTATGAACAAAGCGGCTTTTTGCAGGTACTTTAAAAATAGTACCAGCATGACCTTCTCTGCCTATTTGAATGAAATACGAATTGGATACGCGTGTAAACTGTTGCAGGCCAACACCCAGGACACTATCGCTAAGATCTGTTTTGAATCCGGATTTAATAATCTTTCGAATTTCAATATAAGATTTAAGGAAGTTATAGGACGGACCCCTACGGAATACATTAAATTGACCCGATAGTCCCCAATCCTTTTGGTTGTTTTCAATGGTATTACCCGGTGTTTAAAGACCTTATTCTTAAAGCACAGACTATGGTTGTTTGATTTTTAAAATCACAGCGCGTTCTGGAAAACTGAAAAAGGCCGACACCGTAATCATGAATGCTATTATTGAAGAGATCCAGCCTCATCATATCTGCGCAGCAGGCGATTTGGGGCCCCACTTTGCCTTACTCCCCTGGTGAACAACTTAGAAGAGCTTGAGGATAAATCATTTATGATGAATTGTTACGCATGGGAAATTCATGGGATAAACATGGCGGCACATATGAGTCCGGACCAGGTTTTAAGAAAAAGAAAATTCATATTCTTTCATCAGTCTCAAAAAGACAATGCTATGTATCAAGAAGCGGATTCAAGGGACCTTTGGGGAAGAGCTGAAGACCATAACAAAGAAATTACTCAAAAATTCAATGCCCTGGGTTTAGCAAGCTATGTTGCTATGGCGGCTTTTACTCGCTATTATCCTTAGGGGATTATGTAACTTCAATTTAACGTCCCGCACTTTTTCGAAAAGAAAGTCATTTCCTACAAGCTATCGTATTTACCTGACCGCTAAGGGTATAATTGTTAAAAATTGAAGAAATATTTTGTTTTTAGAATATAAATCTTAACATTTGCTTAATGTTATCGATAACAGTTAGCGATAACATAAAATCAGATAAGACGAATAACTAAAATCCTTAACGACCCTTTTTTGGACTACAGCGTCTTAAAATCGTGGGGGTACTAGACGAAACAAAACAATAATTAAAAGAGAGCATTTATGAGAATTATTTTGCAAAAAGGGATATTCTTAGTTGGGGTATTGCTGCTATCACATTTGGTACAATCCCAGGATATCACCGGAAAGGTGTCTGATGCAACCGGCCCTTTACCCGGAGCCAACGTAGTGGTTAAGGGAACCACAAACGGGACCCAAACCGACTTTGATGGGAACTATGTCCTGAACAACGTTAACAGCGAAGCCATTTTGATATTCAGTTATATTGGATATCAAACACTGGAAGTAGCTGTAGATAACCGGTCTGTAATTGACATAACACTTGAGCAAGATGCTCAGGCTCTCGACGAGGTTTTTGTTGTTGGTTACGGGACCATTAAAAAACAAGATCAAACCACTTCTGTGGTTTCCGTTTCTTCGGAGGATTTCAATCGTGGTGTTATTTCCAGTCCGGAAGAACTGATACAGGGTAAAGCCCCCGGGGTAGTAGTTACTCAAACCAATGGTGAGCCGGGAGCTGGACTGACCGTAAGAGTACGTGGAGGAAAATCCATAACTGCCAGCAATGATCCGCTTTACATCATTGATGGTGTACCAATAGACAACACCTCTGCTGTTCCTCTCCCGGGGACAGGGGCCGCAGGAACAAACCAATCCACTGGAAACCCCCTGGCCTTTTTAAATCCAAATGATATTGCTTCCATAAATGTCCTAAAGGACGCCGCTGCCGCCGCAATCTACGGATCAAGGGGCGCCAACGGTGTAATCCTGATAACTACAAAGCGTGGCCAATCAGGGGCAGCTAAACTATCACTTGACTATAATACTTCGGTGGGATGGGTTCGTAACCGATACGATATTTATACCGCTGAAGAAATCAGAAACCTTGATGTAGAAGCCGCCATTACGGACTCGGGCGCCGACACAGATTGGCAGGATGAAGTATATCAAACTGCTATTGCCCAGAACCTCAACCTGGCTATGAGTGGTGGTGGTGAAGGCAATGCATATAGAGCCTCTTTAAGTTATGCCAATAATGAGGGGGTTCTCCAGAATTCAGGCCTGGAAAGAATTACCGGGCGATATAACGTAAACCAATCCCTTTTTGATGGTAGGTTAGAATTGTCCTCCAATATCACAGCATCCAGGATAAACAGGTCTTTTGCTCCTAACGAACAACTTGGAGGTTTCCTCGGAGGTGTATTAAGTGGACTATTTAATTATAGCCCTACCCAACCGGTAAGAAATGAGGACGGAACTTTTTCTAACAATGGAACCTTTGCCAATCCTGTTAAACTCTACGAAGATGTTTCCGACAAATCGGTGGAAACAAGGATTCTGGGGAACATAAGCGCCAATCTAAAACTGTTTCCCAACCTAACAGGCACTGTCAACATTGGGGTGGATCACAATACCGGTGAACGCCGTAACTTTTTGGCCAGAGATTCTCAATTCAGACCTGAAGGTTTTGCCTCAAGGATCACCAACACCAGACAAAGTAAGCTAATCGAATCCTATCTGACCTACGACAAATACTTCGGCCTTGAAAGTAGAAACAATTTACAGGTAGTTGGAGGATACTCCTTTCAACAGTTTGATAGTGAAGGATTTGGAGCCTCTGCTCAGGATCTAACCCTGGATAGCTTTGGCTTTAACAGCTTTGCCTCCGATTCGGATGCCATCAACCCTACTGCTTTCAGAGATCGCTCTAAGTTGGTTTCCTTTTACGGGAGGGCCCAGTATAATCATGATAGCAGATATATTTTAAGTGCGGTATTTAGGGCTGATGGGTCTACAAGATTCGGTGAAGATAATAAATGGGCCTATTTCCCGGGGGTATCCGCTGCCTGGAGGATCATTAACGAGAAGTTTATGGACAATCAAAGCACCTTCAGCGACCTTAAACTGCGTGCCTCATACGGTAGCATTGGCAACCAGGCCATTGAACCCTACCAATCCCTGGCAACTTTAGCAAGTGTTGGCCAGGTCAATTTTGGAGACAATGTTTCACAAGCTTTTTTCTTTAACAACTTTGCCAATCCGGACTTAAAATGGGAAACCACAACAACCACTAATATTGGTATAGATTGGGGATTTTTAGATAACCGACTTTCCGGTACTTTTGAGTATTACATTTCGGACACTGACGATCTGCTATTACAGATACCATTACCTGCTCCTGCAGATCCCAATGTAACCTTAGCAAATGTTGGATCCGTTAGAAATTCAGGCTTTGAAGGCAGCATCAATTACAGGGCATTCGACAAGCGAGATTTCACCTGGGATGTAGGCTTCATTTTTGCCACCCTTAAGAATGAAGTGACCAGTTTGGATAGTTCAGACTTTTCCAGGAGTGAGATCGCTTACGGTGTTACCTCGGGCGAAGGTGCCGGTGTGGATAACATTTTTAGAATTCAAGTGGGACAGCCTGTAAATGCATTTTTCGGCGCTGTATTTGATGGCCTGGTTGATGGAATTGAGACGTATGAAGACTTAAATGGAGATGGCGTAATTAATGCCGACGATCGGAGATTTATTGGCGATGCACAACCCGATTTTACGTATTCCATTAATTCCAATTTGCGTTATAAGAATTGGGATCTCAACCTTTTCTTCAGAGGGGTTTCCGGAATTGATATCTACAACAACACAGCACAAACCTTTGGTTTACCTACTCGAATAGGCTCCAGAAACGTAATTAGAGGTTTTATAGAAGAAGGGGAAAGTACAACTGCTGCTTCAAGAAGGTTCTCAACCCGGTTCTTAGAGGACGGTTCTTTCTTTAGGTTGGATAACTTCACCATTGGTTATACACTTCCGGATGGTATTCTTGGTTTCACCGATAGTGTTAGATTCACCTTATCCGGTCAAAATGTATTTGTGATCACGGATTACAGCGGGCAAGATCCCGAAGTAAGTGCCATAGCATCCAGTCAAAGTATTCAAACCCAGGGAATTGATTACTTGACTTTTCCCAGACCCACAACATATTCCATTGGGGTTAATATTAATTTTTAAAAAATAGAAATGAAAAAGCTCGAAAAACTTAAAAACGTGTTGTTCGCCACCGTATTTGTCTTTGCGGGGTGTACGGACTTGGATGAAGAACTGTTTGATCAAACCGAAGGATCAACGTTCTTCTCCGATGACCGAGAAATAGAATTGGGTATTGCAAGTGTCTATCAGGCATTTGTGCTCCTTCCAGATCACTTTAACTATTGGTTGTTACAGGAGTTATCAGCAGATGCTGTATTTATTCCGATAAGAGGGGGGGACTGGGATAACGGCGGCGTGCATTTGGAGCTTTCTGGTCATACATGGTCAACGGACAATCCTGCCATAGATGGCGCATGGAATACCTTGTATCAAATTGTGGCCAGGGCAAATTCCATAATAGCTACAATTGAAGCTCAGGGCGAACTGAATGCTGTACAAAGGGCAGGTTTGGCCGAAGCTAAGACCTTAAGGGCATTTTCATATTGGGCGCTATTAGACCTTTTCGGAACTCCACCTCTGGTAACAGATGCTTTTATAGATCCAAACAATTTAGCCGGAAATGCAACTCCAGAACAGTTGTTCTCTTTTGTAGAGACGGAAATTCTTTCCGCAATTTCCGATCTTCCGGCAATAAGTAGTGAG
The DNA here is from genome assembly GCA_028284665.1 of Croceivirga sp. GTDB lineage: Bacteria > Bacteroidota > Bacteroidia > Flavobacteriales > Flavobacteriaceae > Croceivirga. Next base: position 75,239 of record JANQRG010000043.1, on the reverse strand, counting down.
AGAGGTCGGGTTGATAAAGATTCAGCGCGGGCGGTATTACTTAATCTGTACTTGAATGCGGAAACCTATGTTGGTGCACCAAGATGGGCAGACGTTATATCCGTTGCCGATGAAATTATCAACTCTGGCCAGTTCACTTTGGTAACAGACGCTTTACCCAACAATCACGGTGCCAATAACAGAGAGTCCTCTGAAAACATCTGGGTATTATTGAATTCTCCGGAAAGAGGTATTGCTTCCAGTATGCACTTCGCGTATCGGTCATTGCACTACAATCAGGATGTTCAATATGATTTACCGGGTGGTGGCTGGAATGGCTACAGTACAATTGCCGATTTCTATAATACTTTTGAAGAAAACGATGCCAGAAAAAAATGGATGGTTGAAGGTCCGCAATTCAACCCCGACGGCTCCCAGATCTTTACGAGAGATGGTTTTGAACTAGATTTTACATTGGATATTCCTGCCGAACGCCTTTCAGGTGAAGCGCTTGAAAAAGCGGGGGTGAGAGTACTGAAGTATGACAACCGAGGGGCAAACCTTGTTGGAAGTGAGTATGACGTAGATTACGTGCTATTTGCTTTGAACGAGGTCATTTTGGCAAAAGCCGAGGCGCAAGCCAGGTTAGGAAGTACCGGTGAAGCCGCAATTACAATAAATCCAATAAGGGTTCGGGCCGGTCTGGCGCCTCTTGCCACTGCCACTGTGGAAGATGTATATGATGAAAGGGGTCGTGAATTGGCGTTCGATGCAAAACGAAGAACGGATATGATACGTAACGGAACATTTATTTCAGAAACCTGGACCTTTAAAACCGTTTCCCAGGAATTCAGAACCGTCTATCCTATTCCACAACCGCAAATTGATGCAAATCCGAATTTGGTTCAGAATCCGGGGTATTAGTATATCTTGATTGCGTAATATACACCAAGGCCCTCAATTTTTAGAGGGTCTTTTTTGGCTAATTGTATCCTCAATTGAATTACTAAATATATGTACATTACTAAAAACTACTACTGGATTAATGGTATTAGGTAGCATGAAAAGAGGACATTTTTGGTTTGGGATCATCCTTATTTATTCCCTATTACAACTAACGGGATGTGCCCCTGTTACTGAAAAGAACCATGAGGAAGTGCTATTTGAATTGTTGGACAGCTCGCGTACGGGCATTTCTTTCCAGAACCGGCTTTACAACCAAAAGGAGTTTAATATTTTCAACTATCGCAATTTCTATAATGGTGGAGGGGTAGCTATTGGTGACATAAACAATGACGGTCTTCCAGATATCTACCTGACTTCCAATCTCAGAAGCAACAAATTGTACCTAAATTCCGGGGATTTTGAGTTTAAGGATATTTCTGAATCCTCTAAAACGCAAGGTACTAAAGCCTGGTCTACGGGTGTTGTAATGGTCGACATCAACGCAGATGGCCTTTTAGACATCTATGTTTGCAATGCCGGAAACGTCCAGGGCGATGACCAAAGGAATGAGCTTTTCATCAATAACGGCGATCTTACTTTTACCGAACAAGCTGAGCAATATAATCTGGCAGCAGGTGGTTTTACCACACATGCCGCTTTTTTCGATTATGACAAAGATGGGGATCTGGATGTCTACTTGCTAAACAACAGCTTTATACCCGTCAACACTCTGAATTTTTCAAATAAAAGAGACCTTAAAGCAGAAAATTGGGATTTTCCAGAGATGTTCAAAGGAGGTGGGGATAAGCTCATGCGGAATGATGGTGGCAAATTCACCGATGTTAGTGAGGAGTCTGGTATTTTCGGGAGCTTAATTGGTTTTGGTTTGGGAGTGGCAGTATCCGATATCAATCAGGATGGGTATCTGGATATCTATATTTCAAACGACTTTTTTGAACGGGATTATTTGTACATCAACAACTGTGATGGCACATTTTCTGAAGAAATTGAAGACTGGATGTCCCATATCAGTATGTTTTCAATGGGGGCAGACATTGCCGATATTAATAACGATGGTAGACCCGAAGTATTTGTCACCGATATGCTACCGGAAGGAGATGAACGTTTGAAAAACACCACGCATTTTGATACCTATGATCTGCAAGAACGGAAAAAGGAACTGGGGTTCCACAATCAGACCATGCAAAACACCTTACAATTCAATATCGGTGGCGGAAAGTTTCTGGAAATAGCAAATTTTTCCAGGGTGGCCCGGACCGATTGGAGCTGGGGTGCGCTACTATTCGATATGGATAATGATGGGTTCCGGGATATTTATGTGTGCAATGGAATTTATAAGGACCTGACAAACCAGGACTTCATCGATTTTTTTGCCAATGATGTTATTCGTGAGATGGTACTTACCGGGAAAAAAGAAGAAATTGAAACCATCATTGAAAAAATGCCAAGCAATGCAATTCCAAATTACGCTTTTCAAAATAATGGTGACCTGACATTTTCCGATGTTACCAAAAAGTGGGGACTTGATCTAGCTACTTTTTCCAATGGTGCATCCTATGCCGACCTTGATCTGGATGGTGATCTGGATCTGGTCATCAATAATGTCAACCAACCGCTTCACGTTTATAAGAACCTATCCACTGAGCAAAAAAAGCACCATTACCTTAAAATTAAACTGGAGGGGAAGGCGCCAAACACCTTCGCCATAGGTAGCCGGATAGCGATTTTTGAGAAAAGCTTTGGAACAATAGTACATGAGGTGATCCCATCCAGGGGATTTCAATCCTCTACGGAGTATAGCTTTACTGCGGGTTTAGGAAGTCTTACCACAGTGGACTCTATACAGGTTACCTGGCCTAACGGAGGTATCAGCAGTGTTCGGAATATTTTGGCAGATACCTCTTTAGTGCTTTCCGAATACAATGCGTACACCCCTAAACCACCGGATCGAAAAAAACCGCGTAAAAGACTACTCTCTGAAATGGATGTAAATCTCAAAAAACATACAGAGAATCATTTCGTGGATTTTGATTACGAGGGCCTGGTATATGAAATGTTGTCCCGGGAAGGCCCGGCATTGGCCGTTGGTGATATAGATAACAACGGTTACGACGACATTTATATTGGCGGAGCAAGAAAAAGTGTTGGAACCCTTTATCTACAATATGAGAATGGGAAGTTTGTTTTTTCGGAACAAATAGCTTTTGAAAATGACCACAATTTTGAGGACACCGCCGCCAGTATGTTTGATGCGGACAACGATGGCGATCTGGACCTTTTTGTTGGGTCGGGAGGTAATGAATTAAATTTCAAGCAATGGCATAGCAACAGGCTGTATTTGAACAATGGGAAAGGCGTTTTTGACAAAGCCATTATCATTAAATCAACCGGTGATAATGTTTCTGTAATAGCACCTCATGATTTTGATCAGGACGGTGATCTGGATGTATTTGTCGGGGCAAGAAGTATCCCCGGTGTCTATGGCCTAAATCCCAAACATCTTTTTTTGGTGAACAATGGGAATGGGAGTTTTACAGATGCCTCCTCGCGCATAACAAATGGTCTGGAGAAAATTGGAATGGTCACGGATGGTGTCTGGGCCAATATAGATGAGGACCAGGATAAAGAACTCATTTTAACTATCGATTGGGGAGCAACGATAGTTTTGGACTTTGAAAACGGCATATTTCAGGGCAGAAGAAACCTCTTCCCGGATCATGACGGTTGGTGGAGATCGGTTCAGGCCGGTGATCTCGATGCTGATGGTGATATGGATCTGGTCCTGGGCAACGTGGGGGTAAACAGGCCCTACACAGCAACTGAAAAATCTCCTATGAAACTGTATGTAAATGATTTTGATAATAATGGAACTGTTGAGCAGCTCATAACGCATACTATAGATAGTAAAGACAAGCCCATTACAACAAAGCATGAGATTACGAAACAGCTGCCCGAGCTCAATAAAAAAAACCTGAAGTTCTCTGAATATTCCAAAAAATCAATTGAGACTCTTTTTTCTCCGGAACAGCTATCAGAAGCTGTTGTAAAAAGATCAAGCTTTGGACAAAGCGTACTGGCCTTAAATGATGGTAAAGGAAATTTTGAGGTCAAACCCTTACCACAAGAAGCCCAGTTTTCAAGTATATCAGCACTTGCCATTCTGGATGTGGATGAAGATGGTGATAATGATGTGGTTTTTGGGGGAAATGTGTTGCAAGCTAAACCCCAATTTTCACGAACCGATGCAAGTTTTGGCGGGGTGTTACTGCAAAATGACCAGGAATTTCAATGGTTGCCTTTTAGTGAATCCGGCCTTTTTGTGGAGGGAAAGGTTAGGCATATTGCTAAAGTAAAAGGTAAAGACAACACCTATTTAGTGTTCGCTGTCAATAATAGTACCCCCAAAATTTTCCGATTAGATGAGGAATAGTACACTCTGCATATTGATCTTGCCGTTGGTTTTCTGTTGCTGTACACAAGAGAGTAACCTATTTACTATCCTGGAAGCAGGGGATACCCACCTTTACTTTACTAACAAGGTCCGCGATGCGGAAGATCTTAGCATTTTGGATTATTTATACTTCTATAATGGAGGTGGGGTTGCCGTTGGAGATGTCAACAACGATGGCCTTCCCGATATTTTTTTTTCCGGCAATAGGGTTGATAATACACTGTACTTGAATAAAGGCAATATGCTTTTTGAAGATGTCACCAAAATTGCAGGTTTGGCCGGAAAAAGTGATTGGAATACCGGAACGGTAATGGCGGATGTAAATGGGGACGGTTTATTGGATATTTATGTTTGTGCCGTTGTCGGTATCCATGGGCTTAAGGGTCATAACGAACTGTTTATAAACAATGGGGATGGAACATTCACCGAAGAAGCTGAAGCATACGGACTGGCCTTCCAAAACTACTCAACTTCAGTAGGTTTTTTTGACTACGACCTGGATGGCGATTTGGATATGTACCTGTTAAATCACGCCGTACATAATGCCGATTCCTTTGGCAAATCGAGTATTCGGCACAACAGGGCAGAAAAAAGTGGCGATAAGCTGCTTCGCAATGACGACAATTTTTTTGTAGAGGTAAGCGAAGAAGCAGGTATTTATGGCGGCCCTAACGGTTATGGTCTTGGATTGGCGATATCTGATTTTAACCACGACGGTTATCCTGATATTTATGTTTGTAACGATTTCCATGAAGATGATTATTTCTACATAAACAATGGCGATGGCACTTTCAGGGAAACGGGCAAGGATTTTTTCGGGCATTTTAGTAAGTTCTCCATGGGCAGTGATGCCGCAGATCTGAACAACGACGGTTTTCCAGAGCTATTGACTTTGGATATGCTGCCATTTGAAGAGAAGATCTTAAAAAAATCTGCCGGCGATGATAATCAGGCAAATCTTGATTTACGAACAGAGGTTTTAGGGTACCATCCGCAATATGCCAGAAACATGCTCCATGTGAACAGAAGTGGCAGGTTTTTCAATGAAATGGGCCTAATGGCCAAAGTAGCCGCAACAGATTGGAGTTGGAGTGCCCTGTTCGCCGACTTTGATATGGATGCAAAACAAGACCTGTTTGTTACCAATGGCATTCCAAGACGACCTAATGACTTGGATTACATCAACTTCATTTCCAATGATGAGATCAAAACAAAACTGAATAGCTCAAAAACGATTGATGTTGAAGCACTCAAAAAAATGCCTGCGGGAGTCGTCCAGAACAAACTATTCAAAGGCAAGGGTTTAACCTTTACCGACGTGACTGCCAAATGGAGCGGGGATAAAGCTTTTATATCCAATGGGGCGGCAATTGCGGATTTCGATAACGATGGCGATGTTGATATTGTAACGAATAACTTGAATGGAACACCAACTATTTACCGCAATAATTGCAAGAACACGTCTTTTTTAAAGATCCGCCTGAAGCAGCAAGAAGGCAACACTTTTGGTCTGGGAACAAAGGTATATGCCTATCAGGGTGGAAAATTTCAATTTAAGGAACTCCATACGTTTCGTGGGTTTCAATCCTCCTCAGAACCTTTGATCCATTTTGGGTTTGAAGAAATATCCAAAATAGATTCTTTACTTGTAAAATGGCCGAATGGCATTGTAAATGCTCACTATGATGTTGAAATCAATACGACCTTAGTATTGACCCCTACGGAAGAAAACCACAAACGAGAAATTGATATTGCTGATTTGGACCCCCCTCAATTTCATTTCGAGCAGATTGATGATTTTACAATAAAGCATTCCCATAAGGAGAATAAGTACAATGACTTTAACCGGCAAAAACTGATCCCATACAAAATCTCAAATCGAGGGCCGGCACTGGCCGTAGGTGATATCAACGGAGATGGTAAGGAAGACATTTTTTTTGGTAGCTCGAAGCATATTCCCAGTTCGGTCTATTTCCACAAAGACGGAGCATTTGAACGGCAAAACATTGAAGTAATTCTCAATGACTCCATCACCGAAGACGAAAGTGTAAGCTTAAATGACTATAATGGTGATGGGCTAACCGATATTCTGGTTGCCTCGGGAGGAGGCGAGTTTTTTGGAAACAATACGGCCTTACTCGATAGGCTTTATCTACAACAGGACGGGGGTTGGAAAAAGGCCAAACTGCCAAAACTTTATGTTAACACCAGTGTCATTAGACCCCACGATATGGACAATGACGGGGATTTGGATCTTTTCGTTGGGGTTTACGCCGAGCCCAGTGACTTTGGCAAACCATCAACATCGTTTCTACTCATCAACCAAAACGGTAGTTTTGAAGTGCAAAACATAGACGCCCTTGAAAACATCGGCATGATCACCGATGCCGTTTGGACCGATTTTGACGGAGATCAAATTAAAGACCTGATTGTTGTTGGAGAATGGATGTCGCCCGTTTTCCTGAAAAACAATGGGAAAACGCTATCAGATGTCAGCCCCTTAAAACTGAACCAAAAACTCGGTGGACTCTGGCGGGCAGTGCATGCATTTGATATTGACAAAGATGGTGATCTGGATTATCTTTTGGGTAATTGGGGGTGCAATTCAAAGTTTGTCGCTTCTTCTGAGCATCCCATGAAAATGTATTACGGTGATTTGGATGGCAACCAAACTCATGAAACCGTTGTGGCCATTTATAAAGACGGATCATATTTTCCCATAAATGGCCTTAATGAACTATCAGGTCAAATGGAAAGTCTGGTAAAAAGGAAATTTACGAATTACGAGAGTTTTGCCGGTACAACTATTGATGGTGTTATCGCTCCTGAAGCCTTAAAAAATGCAACGCTATTTGAGGTCAACACCCTGGCTTCAGGCTTTTTGCGGAACGTAAATGGTAATTTTCACTTTGAAGAATTGCCACAAGAGGTACAAATTGCCCCTGTTAACTGTTTTTTGTCCTACGATTTTGACCAAGATGGAAAACAAGAGGTACTCGCAGCAGGTAATTTCTTTGGTTCAGAACCATTTCACGGCCAATTTGATGGATTTTCGGGTGCTGTACTCTATAATGAGGAAAAGTTGATGCCGGGCCATGAGATTGGGCTGAACTTTAGTAATAAAGTGGTCACGGATCTACAAATCATTACTATTGGGAATCATCCGGTTTTAGTAGCCCCGGTGAACAATGGTACAACAGGGTTCTACAAATTAGTTTTCCACAAGCCATAATTTTGACGAATTCCAATTAGGATGAAACGGAGAATCCGGTTTTTATTGCTCTTTCTTATTGGCACCCTGGCCGTGTGGTATTTTTTTATAAAAAAGTATGACCACCAATATACTTTTAATGTGGCCACACCAAAAGGTGTGGTGTTTCAAAAAATTAACGATTGGACAACCAGTTCTATCGCCTCTATTGATTCAGTCGTTACAAGAAAAAAAATCGCTTTTAAGACGGTTCAGCAGCATATCTGGATTTCAGAGAAAGGCTATCGTGTCAACTGGGAGATAAACGATACTAATGATTCGGTTACCAAAGTGAAGATAGGGGTCAATCTGTTGGAGGGTGGCGTAGCTGACCGGTTTCAGATCTTGATTGGAAATAACCCGATAAAAGACAGCACCCTGGAAGCGTTTAAGAACTTCAGGGAATACTTAAATAACTTTTTAACCGCTACTACTGTTAGCGATACCATTATACATGCGAGATCACCTGAGCATTGGTGTGCGTACGTAGCGCTCGAAGGAGATATAGCTTCAAAAGCAAACAAAATGATGGCTAATACTGCGTTCATCACAGCTTTTCTTTCTGAAGAGGACATAGCCCTTGCCGGCAACCCGTATCTTGAGGTTTTGGATTGGGATCTGGATTCTCAAAGAATCAAATATAATTTTTGCTTTCCGATTGATGTTTATGATAACCTCCCTCATCATGAAACCATCAAATTCAAGAAAACAAAAAGTTACAACTCACTAAAAATCAAATATTTTGGGAATTACAGATACTCAGACAGGGCTTGGTACGAATTAATTGAATATGCAGAAAATAATGCCCTACCCGTTAGTTTTACTCCCCTGGAAGTCTATTTAAACAACCCAATTACTGACGGGAACGAACGCTCATGGGAAGCTGAAGTCTTTATGCCAGTTCAAACGGATTGATTTGACTGCAAAAGTTTGCTGTCATTTGTTCAAGGGTTATTGGGCTTGTATGTTTTAAAAAGGGAGATCGCAACCTGATTTTTTGAAGTTTTTACTGTACCGCTATGGAAATAATAAGAAATTTTTTATGTTATCGATAACATTATTTATATATTTGATTTCATAGTAGCGCAATACTTTCTTCTGGTTGCACTGAAAACCAAAGAGTATAGTATTCAATAAAAAATTGTTTATGGGTTCATACTTGAACAGCCAGAGTGTAAATATTGGCATGGTGTATTTACTGACCTATGCCGCCGGGGCAGCTTGGTTTCCGCTTTTTACGTTGTTTCTTGAAAAAGAAGGGCTGTCAAGTACCCAGTCCGGTCTGGTGGTTACCATATTATTTGTGGCCATGTTCGTCGCACTACCCTTTTGGGGCTTTGGGGCGGATAAATGGGGACGAAAAAAGACCCTGATGATTTCAATAATCATCTCTTCGATTTCACTGATTGGATTTTTGTTGGGCAATACCTTCGTCTTCTTTGCCAGTTGGATGGCCTTCTTTGCCATTGTATTCAATCCGGTCCCTCCCTTAATAGATAGTTTGGCCCTGGATTATATTGAAGGCCAAAAGAAGATCTCCTACGGCCATTTGAGGATGTTGGGATCCCTGGGATGGTTAATAGCTGCACCCATAGTTGGCTACTTTATAGAAAACAATGAGTTGAAACTTATATTTCCGATAGCAGCGGTTCTTTACTTTCTGAACATTGTATTTGTTTACAGGATAAAATCGGTACAATCCAATGTAACCGGATTGGAACTTAATCTCAGAAATCTGGGACCTGTTCTAAAAAACGGTGAGTTGATCCGTTTTCTCATCATCATTCTTTTTGTTGCGATAACCTCTTTCTGTATTCAAACATTCCTGGGCGTCTACCTCGATGACATGAATGCTTCAACTTCTTTGATCGGCTGGGCATTTAGCTTCGAAGGCATGAGTGAAATTCCCTTTTACTTTATTTCAGCATGGTTGATCAAAAAGTTCGGTCTTCGCAAAGTGTTTTTATTCACCATGACGGTTACGGCATTACGCATGTATCTGTATTCCATAATCCATGACCCAAAATTCGTTTTGTTTGTTGAGTTCACCCACGGGATCTCATTTGCACTGTTTTTTGTGACCATGGTGGAAACCATGAACAGACTGGTACCCTCCGAATGGAGAGCCACAGGTCAATCTTTGATGTGGGCATCTTATAACGGACTTGGGGCATTATTGGGCAATGCCATTGCAGGATTCCTTATAGATAAATTCTCAGTGCATAATATGTTCTTTTACAACGCCGTCGCATTGGCGATAATCTCAATACTAACCTATTTCTTCTTTGTCAGGTCAAAACCGAAGCAAGTGTAAAGCGGAATGGAAACAAAAAAGTATAGGGCAATTTTCTTTGATTGGGATGGTACGGCGGTAAAGAGCCGAAAGGCACCGGCAGATGAGGTAATACCCCTAATGACTGAATTATTGCGCCAAAACGTTGTGCTCATTATCATAAGCGGCACAACGTATGAAAATATCGCAAGCGGTGAACTGCATCAATTGATCCCTGTGGAATTAAAAAGGAATCTTTATTTAGGGTTAGGCCGGGGAGCGTACAACTATGGGTTTGACAATGATGGAATACCCATTCTATTAAAATCTTCTTTACCCAAAAAGGAAGAATTGTTGAGGATTCACAAATTCTGCTTTGAACTACACTATTGGTTACTCGAAAAGCATAATATCCAGACCGATATTGTCTTTAGCAGGCCCAATTATTGCAAAGTTGATTTGATGGTGGATTACGATCGGGGAGATCACCAATATTTAAAGGGCAGTGAGGTGGAATTGGTAAATTCTTTGCTGGAAAGGCACAAACTGGAAGGCGGGCTTCAAGCGCTTATTCATAAAACCAAAAAGCTGTCACAAGAATTTGGTATGGATCTAAAACCTACCACGGATGCCAAATTCCTGGAAATCGGACCGACCACCAAGGCCGATAACGTTCGGTTTTTTATGGAAAAAGTGATTATACCCCAAGAAATAGATATCAAAACCTGTGGGTTTTGGGGAGATGAATTTGGTTTCGTTGCACCCACCATAAAAGGCAGCGATGCCGAAATGATCATTCCCCATGTTGAAGGGGCAGATTTTTTTGACGTGAATGAAGAACCCTCTGAACTGCCCAGATCCGTAAAGTCTGTCGGTGGTGGAGTCCCCAGTTTTTTAAATTTTCTTAAAGCACAAATTAAAATTTTATAAACACTACAATTGATTATTAAAAATGAGTGATTTCATCGCAAGAGACAACAGCGTAAATTTTTGGCATGAAAATTCCGTGCCTGAAATGGAAGGGTTAATGGGTACTTTTTATAGTGTGGCAAATGGCTATCTTGGATTGCGCGGCACCGATGAAGAAATGCCACCATGGGCATCACCCGGATTTTACGTAATTGACTCCTTTTGTGAGGCTCCCAGCAAATTGGTCCCGGTACATCCGGCAGACCATATACTCGTAGATCCCGAGTTGGTCAAAGAAAAGTATCACGATGAATACAAGAAGATGACGTTAACAACACTCCCTAATTTACCCAATCCAATTGCGGTAAACTTGTGGTGTGATGACGAGCTGATAAAAATGGAAAACGTATCGATTGTAACCAATGAAAGGCTGATGCACATTAATGAAGCTAGGTATTCGAGACGTTTTGCCTTTAGAGACCGTCAATGGAGACGAACTTTTGTGGATTCACAGAGATTTGCGAGTTGGGACAATAGAAACCTCATCTGTTTGCGATATGAAGTGAATAGAGATGATCACGAAGCAAAAATAAGGCTGGAACCCTACCTTAACGATACCGTGACCAATGATGAGGATACAAAGCTTTTCGAAATTGTAAAACAAGGTACAGCAGATGGGTTCAATTTTATGACGTTGCAGCCCCCAAAGGCCCAGACCTTATATATGGCCCAGGCGTATAGCATTGCAGACCTAAGCGATAAGGTTGTTTTGGACGTTGTTATCTGCGTTACCGATACCGATCAGGAAAAATGTAATACAATGGCAAAGTCATCCTTAGCGCTTGGTTTCGAAGAATTGCTTAAAAGACATAAGGAAGCTGTAGCGCGAACCTACAAACAAAGTGATCTTTTTATAGATGCAGATGCCTATACCAGACAAGGGATCAATTTTGGGGTGATGCATATGGAAATGGCCCTACCCATTGATAATCCAAAAACCACGGCATTGGTCAAGGGTATAACCGGTGAAGGGTACAAATTCGCCATTCTTTGGGATACTGAATTCCATTTATTTCCGTATTACCTGTTCACCAATCCGGAACAGGCGCGCAACCTTTTGTTGTACCGGTACAATACGCTCGACGGAGCCCGTTACAATGCCGAAAAGGCAGGATACAAAGGAGCCAAATATCCATGGGAAGCCGCAAAGACCGGTAAGGAAGAATGTACCCCATGGCTTATTTTGCCCGACAACGAAATTCATATTTCCGCAGATGTAGTTTATGCGATACGACTTTACCATGAGAACTCAAACGACAAACAGTTCCTGGTCAACTACGGCGCAGAAATGGTTATCGATATTGCTCGTTTCTTTGCCTATCGCAGTGAGTGGGTCAAAGAAAACGACAGATACGAGCTATTGGAGGTGGGTTGCCCGGATCAATACCACACCGAAGAAAATAACAATACCTTCACCAATTACATGTGCAAGTGGACGCTGGAGTACGCATTGAACTTAATTCATGACCCTGTGTTCAGGAAGGTCGTAGACAAATTGGACATGTCAAAAGAAGATATTGAAAGAATAGCAGAGGTGGCAGACAAAATATATTTACCTCAGCCCAATGAAGACGGTATTATTGAAGAATTTGATGGGTACTATGAACGATCGCAGGACCTTAGAGGTATCAGTGAACGGTTCTGTGGCCATACCCAAGCCACCAAACAACCCGATGTATCCCTGATATTTAAACAAGACCCGGAAGCTTTTCCAATCGATATCCAAAGAAAGAATTGGCATTATTACAGCGACAGGTGTTTCTATGGGTCTTCCCTGGGTATGGCCGGTTTCGCACTGGCCGGGGCCAGAATTGGAATACTGGATGAGTCGGTGGATTATTTTATTCGGGCCTCCAGGGCAGATTTGGATAGTCTTAGGGCAGATAGTGCACTCGGAGTGCATTTGGCTAGTTACGGTGTGCTTTGGGAAGCCGCCGTTATGGGTTTCGGCGGGTATTACCCCAATCCGGAGAAAGTAGTCCTAAAACCAAACCTGCCAAGGCAATGGAGAAATTTATCCTTCTCCCTGGTTTGGCAAGACTGTAGGTTCAAGGTGAGCATCACCGACAATGAACTTAAATTGAGTGCAGACTCAAATAACCACAAAGGTATTCCTGTTCAGGTTGGGGAGCATAATAGTAAAGATTGTCAACCGGGTAGGGAATACCTTTTTAGTATCTAAAACTGAAGAACATGGCTAGATTTAAAAGAAGTATAAAAAATCCGCTCATTCTTATTATTGTATTATCAGGCTTAAAGCCTATATATGGTCAGGAATTGGTTTTCGAGCACAACATACTCCTACCAAAAAACAGCTCTCAAGTTCGGAATATTGCCGATTTCAACAATGATGGCAAAGGTGATATTTTGGTCATAGAAGGTGAATTTGAGCCTACGGAATTGGCATGGTTCTCCTATCCCGATTATAAGAAAAAGGTTATCAATACAACTTCATTGGAGGGACTACACTATGTTGCGGACTCCTCGGTAGGAGATGTTGACGGCGACGGGGATATGGATATCATAATTCCGGATGCCCATGAAGGTGCCATGAGGGTCATTTGGTTTGAAAACCCACTGTTAGACCCTAAGGGAAGTTCAAAAGCCTGGACCGAGCATACCATTGCCAATTTAGGTGATGTATCATGGCTTAAGGATATTGAGGTAAGCGATATGGATAAAAACGGCCTTTTGGATGTTGTGGTAAGGGCCGAAACTGATATCTATGTTCTTTACCAGGACAGTAAGAACTCCTGGAGGAAAACTACCTTTACAATAAAAGGCCATGAGGGACTGGCCGTGGGCGATATTGACCTGGATGGTTATCCTGACATCGTCTGTAACGGGTTTTGGTTCAAAAACCCCAAGGAGGCTACCTCTGATAATTGGAAGGAATATACCTTTGACGCCAAATGGTACAATCAAAATACCGACTCCTGGCAGGACAATAATTCCCAGATCCGGTTGGGTGATATCAATGCAGACGGACTTTTGGACATCGTGATTTCACACTCCGAAAAGGAAGGTTATCCCCTCTACTGGTATCGTGCCCCTTTAGATCCCATAAACGGGACCTGGAAGGAATATCAGATCGCCCCCATGGATTATTGCCATACCGTTCAAATAGCCGACTTTGATAACGATGGCGATTTGGATATATTGGCCGCCGAGATGGTAAAGGGTACAGATCCGGACCAAATGGTAGTATTTCTAAATGACAGAACCCCCAGGAAACCTGATAGTTGGAGGTATTTGGAAGTTACCTTTAGCAAACAAACGGTGCAAACTGTTGGGGCGTATTGGGCTGTTGCAGGAGACTTAGGCGGCGATGGTGACATCGATATAGTTAGTTCAAGAAGTTACGACGAGCCACCCATAGAAATATGGGAAAATACTATTTCGGACAACAAACAGGATTTGGATAAATGGGAATATATACAGGTTGACAATACCAGGCAGGCCTGGGGTGATTTTGACGAACCCGAATGGCTAAAATATTTTGGTTTGGCTGCAGCCGATGTTTCAAATGATGGCATGGCAGATATCATATCAGGCAGATATTGCTACATCAATCCGGGTGGAGATATGACCGGCAGTTGGGAAAGGGTTGATTTTGGATTGAATGTAGATGCCCTAATAGTAACCGATGTAGATAATGATGAATATGTGGATGTGATTGCGCAATCCTTGCCAAACATCTATTGGTTAGAGTCCAAAAATGATGAGGGAACCGATTGGTCCGTAACACAAATAGGCCAGATGAAAGCCACCGGGCACCTCAATAGCCAGGGGTTTACCACAGCACAGATCATACCCGGAGGAAAACCGGAAATACTACTGGAGGGTGGCGATGGAGTATATTGTCTCCAGATCCCTGCTTCCCCGGAATTTGGCAAGTGGCCAATTCAAAAAATTACGGGGCCTGGCACCCATGCCGAAGGTATAGCAACTGGCGATGTAGACGGGGACGGCCTTATAGATATCGCTACAGGCAAAGGCTGGCTTGGTGTCGTCTGGTGGAAAAACCCCGGTGACGGCAGTGCCAACTGGGTGGATTATGAAGTAGGTAAGATCAATGGGGATTACATTGATAAATTGGCCATTGTTGATATAAATTCAGATGGAAAGAACGATATTGTTGCCGTTGAAGAGCTCTATCCCGATATAAGACCGGCCAGAGCCTACTGGTTTCAGCAACCGGATGACGTAACAGGAGAACAGGCCTACTTCAACTGGAAAAGGCACCATATTTCGGAAGAAAAGTTTACTCTCAATAATATGAACGTTGTGGATTTTGATTTTGATGGTGACGTGGATATTGTTACTGCAGAACATAAGGGCGATAAGTCCACATTCATTTTTGAGAATAAGGGCAAGGGAGAATTTGTAGAACATGTGGTGGGCAGAGGAAAGGAAGGTCACGGAGGCGCCTTCCCATTTGACCTGGATAATGACGGGGACTACGACATCGTAAACATTACCTTTGAAGATTATAAATATCTTCACGTATATCGTAACGATGCGATAAGGAAATAAACCGTTTTGATTCCTGGTTCCAATGAAACCAGCCACAGATTGAAACGTAGTAAACACTAATAAACACAGCCATGAATGATGTAAAAAGGCCGGTAACCTTAGACGACATCTCTAAGCGGGCAAAAGTGTCCAAAATGACGGTTTCCCGCGTACTAACGGGTAAGGGTCAGGTTGCGCCAAAAACAAGAGAAAAAATAAATAAGATCATTGACGAATTGGGGTATCAACCCAATCTTTTGGCAAGGAGCCTTTCCAGCCAAAAAACCTCAATTATTGGCGTTGTTTTGAACAAAAGAGAACACATGTTTATGTTCGATTACACCACAAAGGTGCTCAGTGGGATCATGGATGTTGCCATAGAAAACGATTATCAATTGATGTTATGCCCCATTAGTGCAGATAAGGATACCTCCGGTGAATATGAAAAACTGGCAAGAAGTAGAATGCTCGATGGGGTGATCTTATTGAAACGGAAAGAGGGTGACCCCCATATCTCTGAATTAATAGATCTGAACTTTCCTTTTGTAATGCTCAACTACAAAAAATTTTCAGAGGACATCAGTTTCGTCGATTCGGAAAACTTTCACGGAGCTCAAATTGCGGTTGAACACTTATATGGTAAAGGGCATAGAAAAATTGCCTTTGTCAGGGGCCGTATCGGCGAGACCAACAGTAATGACCGTTACCTTGGTTATCAGGGAGCACTCTCTGATTTAGGTCTTGAATTTAGGGAAGAATGGGTGATCAATGGCGATTTCAATCAGGAAAAAGCCTATAGTGAGTGTAGTAAACTGCTGGATCTTGATGATATGCCCACGGCTATTTTTTGTGCAGACGATAATATGGCACTTGGCGTAATGCGGCGCCTTCAGGAACAAGGTTTAAAAATCCCGGAAGATATGGCCGTTGTTGGATTTGATGACATACAATTTGGAACTATTTCAACACCAACACTGACCACGGTACGTCAACCCATTTATGAGATCGGCCGTCGCGGTATGGAGGTATTGTTACATCTGATAAACAGCAACGAACCCAAGGCTACACATGAATTGTTACCTGTTGAATTGGTCAAGAGGGAAAGTACATAACCAAATCACACGCAATGGATGTTAAATACGTATCCGCTCTGGCTTTGCTATTGCTGGTTTCCTGTGGAGCTAAAGGGCAAAACGAAGTTCAATTACAGGATCACAAACCCTTATTAGGCGAGATCCATTATGGTAATCGGGTTGGTGGTATTCACGCACAAGAAGGAGAGACTATCCAGCTTATCGCATTTGAAGAAGGGGATAACATTAAGGCAATCCAGGTTTTTTTAAGCGAACGGCAAATTGTAACCGGTTTTACCCTTGATGTAGTAAAAGACCAGGATGTCAAAACGTTTAGTTTTGGAAATATTGAAGGTATACCCCAGGAAAAGTACCATGTATCAGGAAGTAAAAAATTAGTAGGGATCAAAGGAGCTTCCGGTTGGTTCATCGATAGTTTGTTATTTGTCTTTGACGATGGGGCTACAACACCAAAATACGGTGGTAATGGCGGTGATCTGAAGTTTTCCTTGGTCCTTAACCAAAAACCCACCGGAGAATATTTGGGAAGATTAATGGGGTTTTGGGGTTCGCATACCAATCTTTTGGAAACCATTGGCCTCGTATTTTGGCCTGTTGAATAGCAGCGCAGCACCCTATCCTCTGAGAGGGTTGTTTTTATTATTTTGATCCATGGTGTACTCCTACCAGATCTGCCCGTAACGCGTTAAAAATCAATTTCAAACATTTATTGAAATAAACTTGGAAAACCCATTTTAATTTTGAATATTTGCTATATGTTATCGATAACATTTTGATGGTTATAATTTAAGGGCCTAAATGCCGGTCCATCTATTATGCTACTAATTTTATGAGAAGGAACTGTGGGATTTTATGATATCAAAAATAAAGTGGCTGTTGTGACCGGAGCTGCCGAAGGCATAGGATTGTCCATAACAAAGCATTTACTTGAACAGGGTGCCAGGGTAGTGATCAATGATATTAACGCTGACGCACTAAATGAAGTAGTAGGAGTTTTAGACAATAAATATCCCGGAAATGTTGGTTTCACAGCAGGTGATGCCAGTAAACTGGAAGTCATTGATGAGCTCATAGCAACAGCAATGCATTCCTTTGGAACTGTGGACTTTGCCGTGGCCAATGCTGGCATTACACTTTTTGGTAATTTTTACGAATTCAGTCCGGAGAATTTTGATCGGGTAATGCATGTAAACCTAAAGGGGGCCTTTTTTTTAACGCAACGTATTGCCAAGGCGCTAAGAAAAGAAAACAAAGGGGGTAGCGTTATTTTAATGTCTTCCAATGTTGGCATACTTTCCTATCCTAATCTTACCGCCTATTCTATGACGAAAGCCGCTTTGAGTATGATGGCCAGAAGTTTGGTTCTCGAACTTGCTCCTTACAACATAACTATTAATGCCATTGCTCCAGGGGCTACAGTAACCAAGCGAACAAGAACACAAGAGCCCGATTATGAGCAAGCCTGGGCGTCCATAATACCAAGAGGAAAAACGGCTGTGCCTGAAGATATTGCGAAAAGCTGTCTATTCCTGCTTTCAAAGGATGCTGAACATATTAATGGAGAGACACTGGTCATTGATGGCGGTTGGTCTGTAATTGGTCAATACCCTAAGAACTGAAATCCATAACCAATAAAATTGCGAACAGAAATCAGCGTATAATGCCCAATACCTTTAAAGAAAAATGAGTTAGAGTTAAGTTAGTTTATTTAAGTTTGTTTGAGTTAGTTTGTTCAAGTAAAAAGGGAGCTCCATTGGGCTCCCTTTTTCATTTAAAAGTTTCATTACTCATTGAATGCGCTCATCGCTGTACGGTCATCACTTTTTGAGGTGATAAAACGTAGGGTGCCAGGTAGGCTGGAATATTACTAAAGGGTAGTACTTCAGGCTTTAAATTAATGCCGATGACCTCCTTCATGAACTTTCTTCTCGCCTGAATCCTTGCCCACATGTCAGGATATTTTTGAGCCAATTCAACCCTCAAGTTTTCATCCGCAAGCGCAATGCCATCTTCAATATTTGAGGTATAATACTCCGTGCCAGTTGCTGGAATAACGTCTACCTGAAGGGCCATCCCCGATTTTAGCGCAATATTGGACCCCTCCCAAATAGGGGAATGAACCCATTCATCCAAATGGATATAATGACCGGGATTCAGAAAAATTCCAAAGAAAGGATCTCCGAGAATATCCATAACAATTTCGTACAATTCCTTTCCGGTTACTCCTATTCCAATATGTTCATACCATGCAGTTATTGCTTTGAAATAGGGGATCACCAATTTATCCAGATAGTCCTGGATTCCCTCTGGCAATTCAGTTTCATCATGGACCAAAAAACCGGCTCTTGAAGTCAACGCCCCCCAATGACAGAGGCACATTGTAAACCGATCGCCCAATTTTAGGGTGTCTGTGGATGGACTTGGCAGACCATAGGTCGCCCTGGGGCCACTTGTGAGCATTAAATGCGCCCCATAAGGTAGCCCTAAACCGTCTCGCCCCATAAGCGTGGCTGTTTCCAACTCCGATTTTCCCAGTTCCAGCCCGAAATATACATTTCGTAAACCCTGTGACGTATAACAGGATGCAAATTCAAAAGCCGCCAATTGTTCGGCCTCATTAATAATTCTTAACCCATTGTCCGGGTTCATGAAAACAGCGTTCACATTAGTAAGGTTTTCCAATCCGCCCGTGATCCCCTTAAGCTCCTCAATTAAATAAGAGGGTACTTCAAATACATGTTTCGGATTTTTAAACTCTTTTTCGCTAAAATACTTCCATCCTGCAACTCCAACTTTCGAACCCTTTACTATTCCTTCTTTGGTTAAGATTGTGGATAAGCTTTCGCTCTTATCCCTGGATTGTCCCATCAAGCTTAAGGGTTGATAGAGAATTCTATTGAGGTGTGAGGAGGTAAGTTCAGAATAGCCCCAACCCTCGTTGCCCACTAATAGTGCCGGAGTGTCATTCTTTCCAATTACTAGCAATCCCTCTTCAAATCTTGGATCGTAGGCTGACAGATACGTGAGGTTGGCGTTATGTTCCCTGTCACCATATACTACCAGTGCATCCAAATCCTTTTCCCTCATAATTTGTCTTACCCTTTCTACCCTTTGGTTATATATCGCTAAGGAGATTGTAGGCGCTGTCTCCGGAATACCAAATTCCGGAAGGTGGACTTCTTTTAGTTCGAAATTCATAGTTGATCTATATTCAGTTCAAGTTTAATGTAAATGACGTTATTCATTTCGTTTAACCGCTTCGTTGGACTTCCGTAATGCTATCTGCCCTACCAACAGCATGGGGCGCTCTGCGATTTCTGTGATAAACGAATTGATGCTCCAAAAGTAATCATTATCTTTAAAAAAGTTATCGATAACATAACTTTTATGTTTTCCATTTCAAGAATACATTCAGGGGCAATAAAACGTTCTTTGGTGCTTATCATATGCTGTTTGCTAACCTTTTTGATTTATGATTGTAAACAGAACAGATTTGAATCAGAATACGTTGAAATAACCCCTTTGGCAACACACGATACAGGGCTGGGCTTTGTCGGCTCCGAAAACTGCCATGAATGCCACAAAGAGATATATGAAACTTACATTCACACAGCCCATTATTTAACGTCTTCCAGCGCAGATACCAATAGCGTTAAAGGAAGTTTTACAAACGGAAGTAATGCGCTTCGCCTTAGTGAGTTACTATCCATTGCGGTGATTAAAACAGATTCAGGACTATTTCAAAAAGCCCACTTTCCACAAACTGATAGCGAAATTTACACGCATCGTATGGACATCACCATAGGCTCTGGTACAAAAGGGCAGTCCTATCTTACCTGGAACGAGAATGCTCTGTATCAATTACAAGTATCCTATTTTGAACCATTGGATACCTGGATAAACAGTCCGGGAGCGCGGCCCGGGGTGTTGTCCAAACTAAGACCGGTGAATAACCGATGTTTAGAATGTCATACGACTTTTGCAAAAGGTGTAGACAATTCCGGATTACACAATACCTATGATAAAGATCAACTGATCCTGGCCATTGACTGCGAGCGATGTCACGGTCCGCTACAGCAACATGTGGCATACCATCGTAACAATAGGGATGATCTTGAGCCTCGGCATGTTATTCGCTATGATTCCTTACTCCGGCAACAACGTTTGGATATGTGTGCCCTTTGTCATTCTGGTGTGGGAACCTCCATTGAACCCCCTTTTTCCTATTTGGTAGGTGAGCCACTAAACGATTATTTGACGCACAGTTCAGAAAATGGCGCTTTAGATTCTCTTGATGTACACAGCAATCAGTATGGCTTGTTAAGATCAAGCAAATGTTTCCAAATGTCCAAAACCCTGGATTGTGCTACCTGTCATGACCCTCATAAAAACCAGAGAGGAAACACGCAATGGTTTAATGCCCAATGCATTTCTTGCCATAGCGCTGGCATGGTTGGATGCGCAATTGAAGAAAATATAGCTATTCAAAACCAAAACGATTGTATAAAATGCCATATGCCTTTGTTTAATTCCAAGACCATGACCGTTCAAATTAGTGCAGACAGTTCGGAAACCGCGGTTAAAGTTAGGACACATAAAATAGGGATATATCCCCCGAATGCAATTGCGAATGCTAAAACGCATATCAAATAAACCAAACACTAGCTTGATTAATACGGTAGCACAAAACGACTACGGAAAGTTTTATTGAGAGGTTAGCTCAAGTAGCACGTGTTCAATTCTCCCTACCCGCAAAGGCCAAAGGGTCCTCCAGCAGTACAACTATGATCCGAAAAACACGTTGAAACCCTGTCGTATTCTAACCTAGACTTGTTTTACTCTTCACCATGCCGTACCTCGTTAAATGGTAAATTTTTATTCTTCCGGAAATCAAAGCTGCCGTAGAAGAACAGCCGGAAAGTATGATTCAAATTGTAAACATTCCCTGCAGCGAGTTGTTGATAGACCATCATATAGCCGCAATCCACTTTCCAATGCGTACTTAATTTATGTTTGATGCCAACCGTTAACCTGTTTTGGTTAAAGGTGTTAAAGACGACATCTTGACCAAAATTCAGGTGGGTTTCATTGGCTAATATCAATTCTGTAGGCCCATCCTTTTTTAAAGGAAATCCGGCACTGACCAGGAATCGAATACGGTTCACAAAAAAATCATCATTTAAGGATTGACCGTCCTGCACATTATTAAAAAAGCGCTGCTCTAATCGAATCCGAAACAACGCGTTCATCTTTTCATACCGTTTCGAGATACTTAACTGCTGGTAAATCCTATTCTCGTTTTGAAAACGGTCCCAATCCCCGCTTGGCGTCAACCAAAGGTGGGCGTACCCTGTTGCTAACCTAAGGTTGGCATTTAAATAGTACTGCCCGCCAACGCGAAGGAAGTAGAAATTAGGATCCGCTACAAAATTGTTTCTGCGAATATGAATATCATTCAATATCGCCCAACGATCGGCAATTCTGAATACATTATTGGTTGATATCCAAAATTGCGCATTTTCATTTACAACACGTTCCGGTAGCTCCTGACCATACGTTGCATGCCCTACCAAAAACAAAGCTATCGTTACACCAATACCGAAAGATTTCAACTGAGGTAATTTTAGAGCGCAAAAGTAAGCAGTGTCCTGTAAAACTTTTTAGAATCCAAGGTGAATTTTGGGGATGTCCTTAACCGATTACTTTGACTTGGTTTTTTGGACTCACCGCGCGGCTCACCTTTTAACAAAGTCTAACGTTTTGGCAATTATGGACTTTTACTTTGATAAACTTTCAGAATCAAAACCAAATTAATGTATTGAAAATTTTTCACCAAGGACTATCAAAAGTTGTCGTAATAATTGTAGTCTTTGGTAATCATACCATTTTCGATGGTAAAAATTGTACAGACTGGCAAAGCAAACATAGAACCGTCTGGCGCTGTGCCCGTCGAAACGAATTCTACTATGACATTTTTATCCCCAGATGGATAGATGGCAATAATTTCGTCCTTTATATCAGGAAAAAGTTGGTTCATTTCAGTATAATGTTGCACGATAGATGCCCTTGATTTCCTAACTTTTTCAATACCATATTCTGGGTCTTTAAATTCTGCATTTTCAATATAAAGATTGGCCATGCCTTCCCAATCATGGTTGTTAAAATGTTCGAATACCGATTCCGCTATTTTAATATTCGCACCGGATTTATCTAGTTGGTTATATTGGTTTTCATTACAAGAACTACTTAACAATAGTATTACAGCTATCAGTTTTATTTTTTTCATTTTATTAATCTAAGGTTTAGACTATATTTCTCTTAATTGACGTTCAACAATCAAAGTTTTGGACACTTTTAAATGATTTTTTTCTAAATCCTTTCAAGAACTGGAGATTAAAAAAGGAAAAAGTGGTATTTATTATCTAGAGGATGGCATAGATCTTAATACACTCATGATTTACCTTGAGGTCTTATTTAACGGTATGTAGACTCGCGGCCTTATCAAATAATACTTTGGCTTTATCCAAATCCCCCAACTTTACATAGGCGTCTGCTAAATTTTTCCAAGCACTTGTAGAATTCGGAAATAAACGTGTAACAAATGACAACACCCCAATTCCTGGCCGTATTCCTTCAATAATGCCACTGTTCACAAGACGTAAGCCAGCGTCAGAAATTTCTTTTTCAAAATCGAAAAAACTATATCGCGAATCATTGATCATTTCGGGTACTTCTTTGTCCAATTGATTTATATCTCCTCGTAGGAACAAATCTGTAATAAAGCGCATCGGGTTGGGCTTAAAATTATTATCCGAAAAGTTGAGTATCGTGTCAAGTACAGGGTCTTGATTTGTTGAATATTCCTCAAAACTCATTTCAACTGGAATAGCGGGTGCTAGCCATTCTTTATTGTCCCAAGCAGGTTTATTTTGCCACCAAGCGTATGAAAGAAATACAGGCACCTTGCTTTGGGGCAAAGTAACTTGACGAACATCTCCATAAAAATTAATATTCTCGGCTGTGGGTTCTCCTACAAAAATCGTATTGGTGTAATTGTGTACCTCATTAACCAGATTTTGACATGCCGAAAAAGTTCTCCTACCAATTATAAAGAAAAGATGCCCTACCCTATTGATTGTCTTATGCTCTATAATTTTTGTGATTAATGTCCTGTTTTTAAAATTGTTTCCACCTCCGTTTAACCTAACATCTATAATGAGTTTGCGAACATCTTCCTTTTCAATAAAATCAAATAAACGGGAGTAAAAGTCCTCCATTCTTTCAGAAGGATCGTCCTGAATTTGGCTAAGTCTGACATATACTGACTTTTCCTTTGACAAAAATTTAATGGAATATATCTTTTCAAGCTGGTCTAGATATAAGGGGATCGTATCCTGTACCCGGGCTTCCAACCAATTTTTGTTCTGAAAAACATATCCATATCGCTTTGGCACTTCTTGACCTGGAGGCATTGCAGTAAATACTTTCTTAAATACTTTCCCATCTTTTTCAAGTGTAAGCTCTATTGATTTTGTTAGGCGTTGGGTAATCCCTTGAGCATGAAGGACCTCCATGATGGTTAGAAACCTTAACCCTAAGCTTTTAAAGTATTGAGGGTTTTCGGCACTTACCACGGGATAAATCAACTTCAATGCCTCTTTTATAGCAACTCCATTAATCTCAATAACCTTGGCTCCAACGGAATCATCATAGTCCTTATGTACCCCTTGTAAATAAATTCCATCAGAAAATTGGTATAGATTTATTGGTAAATGGTGAAACTTGAATGGTTCTGAATTATAACCAACTGTCATATGGCCATATTTAAAAAGCGCATGAATTCTGGATAGACCAACTATAATTTCATGATTTTCCAAACCCGGTATGAGTCGGTATAGCTTTTCAATTTCGGTGTCAAAAATTTCTTTTGTTGTTTTTACAAAAAGGAATGGATAATGTTCATGTACCGTTTTTTGATAAAATCTTAGGTCATTTTGCCAATCTTTTGCTGTTGGTATTTTTTGAGCAGTTATCTGCAAAAAGCATAACGCGAATAATAGTAAGCTAATCTTTTTCATGATTTATTGTTATTGATCTTTTCTACTAAAAAGGTGGAGAAATAATTGACACCGATTTTTATAACTTCCTCATCTACCTTAAATTCGGAGGTATGGGGTAAAGCATAAATTCCTTTTTCTTTATTTGACGCTCCCAAAAGAAACATGACTCCTGGCACTTCATTTTGATAGTAAATGAAGTCTTCATTCGAATACGGCATTTGGCCATAAAAGTGATTCACATTTTCATCACCGTATAATTTCTTCAGGATGGAAAGGCTTTCATCGGTCAACTTAGGGTCATTGATAACCGTAGGTCGCTCAGCTGTAAATGAGGTGTTGATATAAGACTTTCCAAATTCAGAATCTATGACTAAATCAGAAATCCGTCTTGTCATTGAATTCAATCTTGTGGAATCAGTCTCATAATATGTGCATTCGAATGAGGTTTTGTCTTTCTCAAAACGCGTTGAAACATTAGAACCTAAAATGAAGTAATCATCATAAATCGTATTCGGATTGGAAAGACCTTCTAGAGGGTCAGTCAAATAATCTAAAGACCAAGGTTCGCTATTTGTATTATGACGGATAAAACCTTCTAATATTTCTTGGAAGAAACCACTGAATGCCTCTTGGTCAATAGTGTTATCAAATGTCAACTTAATTCTTCTCTGATAGGCGAAAAGTTCATTTGGTTTTGAACTAACGGTACCAATTTCTGTGGGAAAAACATGAAGACCAAAAACTTCATCAGGTTGAATTTCTTCGAACAACCCATCTTCTATCATTGCTTTTGCCCCTTCGAAAGATTCTTCAGCAGGTTGAAAAATAAAATACATGGTACCTATGATGTCATCCTTACATTTGGAAAGTACATTGGCAATACCAAGACCAATAGCCGTATGTACATCATGACCGCAAATATGGGCGACTTGAGGTTTATGATTGAGCTTATTGTCGAAAACATGCAAAGCAGCATCCATATCGGCACGCCAAGCCATTTTCTTCCCTTTTTTACTCCCATTTAAAATTCCTACAACACCATGTCCTCCAATACCCGTTTTAACCTCCAAGCCCAAACCCAGCAAATAGTCTTCGACTATTTTTGAAGTCCTCTTTTCTTTTCCTGCCAGTTCTGGATGGTTATGTATATCATTACGAATGGCAACTAGTTCGTCAAAAATTTGATTAGAGAGATGGGCCATCTTATCTTTATTGATATTTTCCTCGGTTGAACCATTTGGGATATTCGACAGCAGCAAACAAAAAGTAATAGCCAATTTAAATTTCATCTTCGTCCTGTTTTATACAGACCGTTCAAACTTTCCTTTTTCTAAAGACAGAATCGGATAAGAACACCTGCGTTAAAAATCACTTTCCAAAGAGAATTCAAAAATCCAGAGGATGCTAAAAAGAGTGACCAATAGGTATTTTTGTTGACGAAGAAATAAGTTGTGGGCTTAAATAGTAAATTTTAGGGCCGAACTGATAGGGCAGTCTTTACGTCTTTGTAGTGCGTATTAGAAAGGGGAATTTCCAAATCGTTTTCAAATTTAATTTTAGCATTTTGCGAATTGCCTTTAATCTGTTTGATGTTGCGGGTATTTACAAGGTAAGACCGATGGCAATACATCAAAAAAGGAACCTTTTCATTAATTGCACTCAAGGTATTTCTGAAGATGGTTTGCTCTATACTGCCGTCTTTCTTGAAAAAAATTTCGACGTAATTCTCAGAAGATTTGACAAATAATATTTGGTCTTCTTTTACTTCCAATTTCTCACCTTTGTTCGCTCCAAAAATTTCTATTTTCTCCAGTTTTTCTGCAGTAGGTAATATTCCAAACTTATTTCTTAAATAAAGATAGAAAGGTAGGAGCAGCAACATTATGGGTATTAAAGAATTACGGAAAAACCAGGCCCCGTGCTTTACATATTCATATGTAGTATAGTTATGACTAAACAATTCATTGAGAAAGACTTGGTTATAGAAATGAATGGGAACACTGGAAATCAAAACCAAAATGACAAATGCAAAAATTTCATGCTTTACCTGCCAATTTTTATTCAATGAATTGAACCACAAGATTTCTACTCTAGAATTCACCAAATAAAAAGTGGAAAATACAATCCCAAATCCAGCAAATATTAGATGCTTGTTATCTGCTTCAAAACCATCCGTATCGAAAGGTTCTAAAAAAATCAGAACAAGGGCAAGTATGGAACCCAGAAGAATTGCAATTATAATCTGATTCTTCAAACCAAGGTTGAAAGGCACTTTCCTGTTAAAAAATTTTATCATTGACACCTATTCCAGGTAACAGATTTTATTAAAGACATAATATAACGTTTTATTCAAAAAAGAATAAAAACGCATCGTGTGAAACTATGAATACCAATTGATTCTTAAGTTCAACCTTCGTCGTTCTTTGCATGTGTGCTGGCTCCTCTTGTTCCAGTCCATAAAAGGCAAGGTTCTTTAAGTAATTTGATAGGTTATCTACAGATTCCAGATTTTTCCCAAATTCTTAAATGACTAGTGCATAACAAGGTAATTGAGTCAAATAAACTTAATATTCAACTCGTATTTATGTCATTCTTGAGCCGAATAAGAAAGTTAATCGGCTCATCCCCCCTAGCTGAGATTAATTTTTAAATGTCTCAATGCTTCCCCGAAAATTTAGTGCCGGATTCTGTTTCGATGATGCAGCGAATCAGGAAGAGTATATAAGTATTGTATATCTAGTAATAAGAACCCCTCCAAAAGTCCAGGAGGGCTTTACTTTTTTCTCTGCGGCCTCGACCTACCTACGGCAGGGAGGCGGGATTGCTTTCTCGACCTTGTCTCGAAAGCGGCCCAGGGGGTGGCCCTGCAATACCTCAACCCCTTATCCCAACTTCGTTGGTAGGTATTTTTAGTTTCTCAAATTCCAAAAGCCAGCTTTTGGTTTTCGAAACTAAAAAACCCCTCGCACTTTGTGCGAAGGGTTTTACCTCATTGCGGTCTGGACGGGACTCGAACCCGCGACCCCCTGCGTGACAGGCAGGTATTCTAACCAACTGAACTACCAGACCAATGATTTTATCTTTTGAGGGACTTTGGCGACAGCCAAATTCAAATCTTGTTCAAATGCCTTTTACAAAGCGAGGGCAAATATACATTCCCTTTTCGGTTTCGGCAAAATTTTTTTGGGCTAGACCAACTTTTGCCGCTCCATTAAAAAAGTATTTAGAATCGTAGAAAAACTAGCGCCAATGTCCGCTTCCACATACTTTATTTTGTACTGCATGCATTTCAACCGCAGCCGGTTAAGGTAATCCGTCACTTCCCTTTCATAATCCTCCCGAACGTTCTCAGCATACAGATCCACATGGTTCCCGGTTTCAACATCCACAAACCGTTTGGGTAAGTTGTCAAACTCAAAATTCAGTTCTAATTGCTTATCCAATAAATGGAAGACCACCACCTCATGCTTGTAGTATTTCAAATGCCTTAGGGCTTCAAACAGTTTTTCTTCTTCTACCTCCGTTTGAAACATATCTGAAAAAATACAGATTAAACTTCGCCTATGGATTTTCTCTGCAATCTGATGTAGAAAATGGTAGGTTCGCGTTTCCTTACCGTTGCTCTTTTCCGCAACCACCTCGTTCAATTTGGACAGTAACATCTGAAAATGCCGCTCGTTGCTTTTTTCAGGCACATAGAAATCGTAAGTTTCGCCATAGATACTTAATCCCACCGCGTCCCGCTGTTTTTTTAGCAGTTGCATAAGAGCGGCTATCGCCAGAACGCCAAAACCTATTTTGTTTAGATTGCCAAGGGTGGGCTGGCGTACTTCCGGGTAATACATGGAGGTTGAATTGTCCAAAATCATATGGCACCGCAGATTGGTCTCCTCTTCGTAGCGCTTAGTGTATAACTTGTCGGTTCGGGCAAAAAGCTTCCAATCTATATGTTTGGTACTCTCTCCGGTGTTATAGATCTTGTGTTCTGCGAATTCCGCAGAAAAACCGTGGAACGGACTTTTATGTATTCCGCTAATGAATCCCTCGACCACCTGTTTGGCGAGGAGTTCTAGATTTTGAAAGAGACCGGCTCCTTGTAGTTCCGATTTAATGTCCATGCTACTCAAAAGTAAAAGAAAAAGGCCTGGCAAATGCCAGGCCTTTTCGAAACTTTAACGCCAGCTGTACGCCTTATAGCGCTGCTTCAATAGCATCCGTATAGGCTTTCTTCGGAGATACCCCTACTTGCCGGCTTACAATTTCCCCACCTTTGAATACTAAAACGGTAGGAATATTACGAACGCCGTATTTGGCGGCAAACTGTTGATTAGCATCAACATCTACCTTGCCTACAACAGCCTTACCATCATATTCCTGGCTTACTTCCTCAATGATCGGGCCTACCATGCGACAGGGACCGCACCACGCAGCCCAGAAATCTACCATAACGGGCTTGTCATTTTTTAATACTACTTCGTCAAAAGTTGCGTCTGTTATTTCTAGTGCCATTATATGTGTATTTTGAATTGCGCAAAGTTAGTCAATTACCCCCCGTTTTCCTTACATAGGTTACATTTGTTTTGATTATCAGTACATTGGGAAAATCGATGCTAATTCAATTTGTAATGCACCTCCTGCTGTTCCAGGGTATCCAATAGATCACTGGTAATGTTTACTTTTTGTTTCCTGCTGGATAGACTTAATTTGATCTCTTCTTCCATCTCATAGATCACAAAGTGCAAAGGATGTTTTCCTTTATGGGAGCTCAAAGCATTTTGCAACGCTTTAATCCGCTGTTCCTGTAGGGTCTGCACATCCAGCTTTATCGTCAATTTTTTTGCAAAGTTGTCCATCACGTCCTGCAACTGTTTAAAATCGTTGTATTGTAGTCGAGGATCTCCCTTTTTACCAGTTTCCCTATTCGTCCACCCTTCTCGTACAAAAACCTTTACATGAACAAAAGCGTTGATCATCAAAAAATGCCGGAATTTCAAATATTCCTCTCCAAATATTCGGAATTCATGGGAATCTGTATAATCCTCTACCGTAAACAATCCCCAACCTTTCCCGTTTTTAGAAATGCGATGTTGTACATCCGTGATTACCCCGGCAAAACTGAGTTCCCTGTTGACATAGGTATCAAGATCCTCGTTGAACACCGCTATGCTGGTGTTGCAAAATGCATCGATCTCTTTTTTAAAGTCGTCTAAAGGATGCCCGGAAATATAGATCCCAACCACCTCTTTTTCCCGCCGTAATTTTTCCATGGTGCCCCAACCCTCACATGGGGGAACTACAGGCTCCGGAATCTGTACTTCACTACTGTCTCCAAAAAGGCTGACTTGTGAGGAATTTTGATTCTCCTGGTATTTGGCACCGTAACGAATTACCTTATCCAAAAACGAAATTCCATCACTCTCTTCATGGAAATATTGTGCACGATGGGTAGCGCCAAAGGAGTCAAACCCTCCAGCCAGAGCCAAATTCTCAAAGGCCTTTTTATTCGCCGCCCTCAAATCTACCCGTTTGGCAATATCAAAGACCGATCGGTAGTGACCATTTTTCTTTCGTTCTTCCACGATCGCTTCTACAGCAGCACGGCCTACGCCTTTAATACCTCCCATCCCGAAGCGGACAGCATTGTCCTTATTCACGGAAAACTTATAGTACGATTCATTGACATCCGGTCCTAAAACGTCCAGACCCATACGCCGGCACTCCTCCATAAAAAAGGTTACCTGTTTTATGTCACTCATATTGTTAGACAATACGGCAGCCATATATTCGGAAGGGTAATGCGCCTTTAGATAGGCCGTTTGATAAGCGACATAGGCGTAACAGGTAGAGTGGCTCTTATTAAAGGCATAAGAAGCAAAAGCTTCCCAGTCTTTCCAGATTTTTTCCAGAATATCCCGTGGGTGACCGTTCTTTTCCCCACCATCCAAAAATTGTGGCCGTAACTTTTGCAGTAGTGCAAATATCTTTTTCCCCATTGCTTTTCGAAGCACATCCGCATCACCTTTGGAAAAGCCCGCCAGTTTCTGAGAAAGCCGCATGACCTGTTCCTGGTATACTGTGATGCCGTAGGTATCCTTTAAAAACTCCTCCATTTCCGGAAGATCGTAGGTAATGGCTTCCTGCCCATGTTTCCTGGCAATGAAGCTGGGGATGTACTCCATAGGACCGGGACGATAGAGAGCGTTCATCGCAATCAGATCATCAAAAACAGTGGGTTTAAGGTTTTTAAGGTGCTTCTGCATCCCCGGAGATTCATATTGAAAGATCCCTACCGTTTCCCCCCGTTGAAACAATGCATAGGTCTCCTCATCATCCAGCGGAAACTCATCCGGCACAAGGGTGACCCCTGTTCTAGCCTTTACTATTTTTACAGTGTCTTTAATAAGCGTAAGGGTCTTCAGCCCCAGGAAATCCATTTTTAATAAGCCGGCATCTTCTACCACAGCGTTATCAAACTGGGTAACATATAACTCCGAATCCTTTGCGGTAGCTACGGGGACAAAATTGGTAATATCATCCGGAGTGATGATCACCCCACAAGCGTGAATCCCGGTGTTGCGGACGGAACCTTCCAGTACCCGCGCCATATTCACCGTACGCCCCTCCAAATCATCCGTCTCCGCAATGTTCAACAGCTCATTGATCTTCAACATATCCTCCGAACGGAATTTCTTCTTTAGTTCGGCTTCCTCCTTTCCGAAAATTTTGCCCAATTTCCCCATGGTGGGGATAAGCTTGGCCAAACGATCCGCATCGCCTAAAGGCAGATCCAAAACACGAGCAGTATCGCGAATCGAAGATTTGGCAGCCATAGTGCCATAGGTGATGATCTGTGCTACCTGGCTGGCTCCATATTTTTCAATAACATAGTCCATTACTTTACCACGTCCCTCATCGTCAAAATCAATATCAATATCCGGCATAGACACCCGATCCGGATTTAAGAATCGCTCAAAAAGCAGGTCGTATTTAATGGGGTCAATATTGGTGATCTTTAAGCAATAGGCTACCACAGATCCTGCGGCAGACCCGCGCCCGGGACCTACGGAAACACTCATATTTCGCGCTTCCCGAATAAAGTCTTCAACTATTAAGAAATAGCCAGGATATCCCGAATTTTCAATAGTTTGCAATTCAAAGTCAATGCGTTCTTCCAATTCGGAAGTAATCTCCCCATACCGCTCTTTGGCACCCTCATAAGTGAGATGTCGCAAATACGCGTTTTCTCCCCGCTTGCCTCCGTCTTCCTTGTCGTCTTCAACCATAAAAGCCTCGGGAATAGCAAACTTGGGTAGCAGTACATCGCGGGCCAAGTCAAAAGGCTCGATTTTATCAACGATTTCCTGGAGGTTTAAAATGGCCTCGGGCAAGTCCTTAAAAAGGAGCTTCATTTCTTCAGAAGACTTAAAATAATACTCCTGGTTAGGCAATCCATAACGATACCCTCTTCCTCGGCCAATGGGAGTCGCTACTTTTTCACCATCCTTCACACAGAGTAAGATATCATGAGCCTCGGCATCCGCTTTGCTGCCGTAATAATTGTTGTTGGTGGCTACCAATTTTACCTGGTGTTTTTCGGAAAACTGCTGCAACACGGTGTTGACCCGATCTTCATCTTCCTGGCCATGACGCATTACTTCCAGGTAAAAATCATCTCCAAACTCCTGTTTCCACCAAAGCAGGGCTTCCTCTGCCTGGTTTTCCCCTACATTCAGCAGCTTGTAGGGTATTTCGCCGTATAGATTTCCGGATAGTACAATTAAATTTTCCTTGTATTGTTTAACAATTTCCTTATCAATTCGCGGCACATAATAAAAACCATCCGTATAGGCCAGCGAAGCCATCTTGATCAGGTTTTGGTAGCCGGCCTTGTTTTTGGCCAGAAACACGACTTGAAATCCATAATCCTTGACGGATTTGTTACTGTGATCTTCACAAACGTAAAACTCACATCCAATAATCGGTATGATTTCCTGGCCACTCCCCTGTTCTCCATCCGCTACGGCAGCCTCATTTTCCTGTCGTATTCTTTTGTTATGGGCATTGACTTCCTTTACAAAGTGAAAAGCCCCCATCATATTGCCATGGTCTGTGAGCGCCACAGCAGGCATTCCGGTATCCGCCGCCA
The DNA here is from genome assembly GCA_028284665.1 of Croceivirga sp. Taxonomy (GTDB): domain Bacteria; phylum Bacteroidota; class Bacteroidia; order Flavobacteriales; family Flavobacteriaceae; genus Croceivirga. The sequence goes on along the minus strand of JANQRG010000043.1, from coordinate 42,537 downwards.
GCTGTACAATGGATTGGATACTCATAGTGGATTGTAAGACGGAGAACTGAGAATGATTATGTAAATGGACAAAGTCTGCATTTTCGAGGCTTCGTGTATTGCGTTCCAGTTCTTGTTTCGAAATACCCCCACTTTCCTGTTCCCGCTTCGAGTTGGCAATCCTTTTTGAGGCCTCCCGAAGGTTGATATGGGTTAGGCCTACCAGCGCAATTTCTTGTGGATTAGCCTCCGAAAAACGTGCAAAATAGTCCGGCGACACATCCAATTGTTCATGGGTAAACTGTCTTTTCCGTACCAGCTCTAGGAAGCATCGTGTGGTAGCCTCAACGTCCGCTGAGGCATTATGGGCTTCTGCAAAGGGCTCGCCAAAAAGGTATTCGTGAAGCTCGGTTAAGGTAGGTAACTTGTATTTTCCTCCCCGCCCTCCCGGAATTTTACAGAGTTCAGCAGTATGTTCTGTGCAGGTATCCAAAACCGGTAGATCCAACAAAGGACTTTCCTCTCCGGTCCTGTAGAATTCACACCCCATTACATTAATGTCGAACTCCACATTTTGCCCAACCACAAATTTGGCTTGGGACAATGCCTCCTTAAACTTCACCAACACCTCCGCCAAAGGAATGCCTTGCGCTTCGGCCAGAGCCGTTGAAATACCATGGATTTGCTCCGATTCATAGGGGATATTAAAGCCATCCGGCTGTACCAAATACTCTTGATGGTCCACGGGGTTACCCATGGCATCATGCATTTGCCATGCAATTTGCACGCAGCGCGGCCAGTTATCGATGTCCGTGATTGGGGCATCGTAACGTTTCGGTAATCCTGTGGTCTCGGTATCGAATATGAGGTACATAAAGGAATTTTGGAAGGAATAAAATTACCTAAAAACCGATAGCCGCTAAAAAAGAGTTATGACGAATTGTTAACGATAAAAAAGAGCAGAAAAGTTGTGGAATTCAAGTTTTGCCGTATTTTTGCATCCGCTTTCAGTTCATCTAAGCTTACTGATCGCAAAAAAGAATTAATAACCAGGGTCGGGCACCCTACAAATTAATGTGATATGCCAGTTAGAATACGACTACAACGCCACGGAAAAAAAGGAAAACCATTTTATTGGATCGTGGCCGCTGATTCCCGTGCTAAAAGAGACGGTAAATTTTTAGAAAAGTTAGGCACTTACAATCCTAATACAAATCCAGCTTCCATTGATCTTAAAGTGGACAACGCAGTACAATGGTTGAACAACGGAGCACAACCTACCGATACTGCCAGGGCCATCCTAAGTTACAAAGGAGTTTTGATGAAAAAACACCTGTTAGAAGGTGTTAAGAAAGGGGCTTTTGATGAAGCAGAAGCAGAGAAGCGTTTCAATGCGTGGTTGGAAGAAAAAGAAGCTGCTATTCAGGCCAAAAGAGATGGTTTAAGTAAAGCAGAGCAGGAAGCCAAAGCTAAAGCATTGGCTGCAGAGAAAGAAGCCAACGAAAAGCGTATTGCTGCACAACAACCGGAACCTGAAGGAGAAGAGGTGGCTGAAGCAGCCGCTGAGACTGAAGGAGAAGCACCTGCTGCTGAAGTTGCTGAAGCAACCGAAACTGAAGCCGCTAGCGAAGAGACGCCATCTGAGGAGGTAGAAGCGCCGGAAGCTGAGGTCGCTGCAGAAGAGACTCCATCTTCGGAAGCAGAAACAAACGAAGAAGAAGCGCCTAAAGAATAAGTCGGTACGGCTATGCGTAAGGAAGATTGTTTCTACCTGGGCAAAGTCGTTTCAAAATATAGTTTTCGGGGAGAGGTATTGGTGAAACTAGATACTGACGAACCGGAAATTTACGAGCAAATGGAATCGGTTTTTGTGGAACTGGACAAAAATCTGATTCCATTTTTTATTGTAAAGTCACAGCTACATAAGTCTGCTTTGCTGCGTATCGCTTTTGAAAACGTTTCAGAGGAAGCTGCTGCTGAAAAGCTTCTCGGCAAAAAACTGTTTCTACCACTATCTGCTTTACCCGAATTATCCGGCAACCGATTTTATTATCACGAAGTGATCGGTTTTACCTTAATGGACAAGAAGTACGGGGATATCGGAAAAATTCAATCTGTAAATGATTCGGCTGCTCAAGCACTCTTTGAAGCAGAAAAAGACGGCAAGCAACTGTTACTCCCCATATCGGACGCTATTATTACAAAAGTAGACCGCACGACCCGAACGATCCATGTAGACAGTCCGGAGGGACTGGTGGATTTGTATCTTAACGACTAATGGGACAGCCTTTTAAGTTTAAAGAATTCACACTGCATCAGGATCGCTGTGCTATGAAAGTGGGCACAGATGGTGTATTGTTAGGGGCATGGACCGTCCTGGATGCCACTCCTAACAGCATACTGGATATTGGTTCCGGAACGGGGCTGATTGCCCTAATGCTTGCTCAACGATCTACCGCTTCGGTTATTGATGCTATTGAAATTGATACCGATGCCTTTGAACAATGTGTAGCCAACTTTGAAGCCTCGCCCTGGGCAGATAGACTCTTCTGTTATCATGCCAGTTTCCAGGAATTCTTTAAAGAAATTGAGGAGTCCTATGATCTCATCGTTTCCAATCCTCCTTTTTTTAAAGAAGACGTTTCAAGTGGTTTGGTAGCCAGGGATACAGCAAGACAAAATCAATCCCTTCCCTATCCGTCTTTCTTTGAAGGGATCAAAAAGTTACTTGCTCCACATGGAGAGTTAGCCATGATCCTTCCTTACACCTCTGAGTCAACTGTCTTAAGGTTAGCAGCAAACCAGGGGCTACATCCCGATCGTATCACTCGCGTGAAAGGCAACCCCACTGCCTCGTTTAAAAGAAGCTTACTACAGCTATCCCGAAACAAAAACACTACCGCCATTCAGGAATTGGTTATTGAACACGAACGCCATGTGTATACCCAGGAATATATACATCTTACCAAAGACTTCTATTTAAAAATGTAACAGGAGGTATCCCTAATGTTATATTTGGTTAGTACATTTGGACAAAATTTATACTGATGAAGCCCGATCTATTTGAAGCACCTGATTATTACCTTCTGGACGATCTGTTGTCCGAGGAGCACAAATTGGTGCGAGACGCCGCCCGCCAGTGGGTGAAGCGGGATATTTCTCCTATCATTGAGGACTACGCTCAAAAAGCAGAATTTCCAAAGCAAATCATTCAGGGATTAGCTGAAATTGGTGCTTTTGGCCCTTATATTCCTGAGGAATACGGTGGTGCCGGATTGGATCAAATAAGTTACGGGCTTATTATGCAAGAGATCGAACGTGGTGACAGCGGTGTGCGCTCCACGGCTTCCGTGCAATCTTCTCTGGTGATGTATCCCATTTTTGCTTATGGTACCGAAGAGCAACGCAAAAAATTTCTACCCAAATTAGCCAGTGGCGAATGGATGGGGTGTTTTGGGCTTACCGAACCCAACCATGGATCGAACCCCGGGGGTATGGAAAGTAAATTTAAAGATATGGGGGATCATTATCTTTTGAATGGAGCCAAACTATGGATCTCCAATTCTCCTTTCGCAGATGTTGCCGTGGTATGGGCAAAAAATGAAGAAGGTCGGATCCATGGTTTACTTGTGGAACGTGGCATGGAAGGTTTTGGCACCCCCGAAACCCATAATAAATGGTCCTTGCGGGCTTCAGCAACCGGAGAGTTGATCTTTGACAATGTAAAAGTTCCTAAAGAAAACCTGTTGCCCGGGAAAAGTGGATTGGGCGCTCCGCTGGGCTGCCTGGATTCTGCACGTTATGGTATTGCCTGGGGGGCTATCGGAGCAGCCATGGACTGTTATGATACTGCGTTGCGATATGCCAAGGAACGCACCCAATTTGGCAAACCCATAGCCGGATTCCAGTTGCAGCAAAAGAAATTAGCTGAGATGATCACCGAGATCACCAAAGCGCAACTGCTTGCTTTCCGCCTGGGACAATTGAAAAATGAAGGGAAAGCCACTACTGCCCAGGTCTCTATGGCAAAACGAAATAACGTGGATATGGCTCTAAAAATAGCACGAGAGGCCCGACAAGTCCTGGGAGGTATGGGGATCACTGGAGAATATTCGATAATGCGGCATATGATGAATCTGGAAAGTGTCATCACCTATGAAGGCACCCACGATATTCACTTATTGATTACCGGAGCGGACATTACAGGAATACCCGCTTTTAAATAATACCGATAAGCACGTTCTTTACTATAGATGGCAAAATGCCATTTACCCCATCCCTAAATTTGGAGTGCTGATTTTCATCCTGATCAAACTTCGGCAATTCCTATTCTCCTGGGCTGGTTCGTAATTTTAAAAATTTACCTATGAACAAAGCACTTCTTTTGTCGATTGTATTTGGATTGATGATACTACCAGGCGCTCAGTCCCAGGAACCGAGAGTATACGAGGCGCCTTTATTTGAGGAGGAATGGAGTACTCCAACACGGTATCCGGATCGCATTGTTTTAAGCCTGGGAGAGAATCCGGCCACAACAGCAAGTGTTACCTGGCGCACCAACACTGAAATTGATACGGCTTTCGCCGAAATTGCCATTGCCACAGCAGCTCCCAAATTCTGGCGTAACGCACGGACGTTAAAGGCGAATACTACCACCTTTGATGGGTCTAAAGTGTTGACCGCCGGGCTAATTTCTAACTATCATTCGGTAGTGTTCTCCGATTTACAAGCTGATACCACTTACGCCTATCGTGTTGGCGATGGAAAGCGCTGGAGTGAGTGGATCCAATTCCGCACCGCCAGTGCTTCTAAAGACAAGTCGTTTTCCTTTCTTTATGTGGGAGATACCCAAAACTTCATTTTGGAATTGTGGTCCCGCCTCATCCGGGAGGGCTACAAAAAAGCCCCCGATGCCAGTTTTATTATCCATGCGGGAGATTTGGTGAATAATGCACATCGCGAGCAAGAATGGCAGGAATGGTTTGATGCAGGAGGTTGGATTCACGCCACCCTGCCGGCATTTCCGATCCCCGGGAATCATGAATACCGTCCTTTGAATGCAACCGAACAGGCGAATAGGATCCGGAGCTTGTCCGCACAATGGAATTCGCAATTTACACTACCGCAAAATGGCCCGGAAGGTTTGAAAGAGACGGTATATTATATGGACTATCAGGACACGAGGATTATCGGGCTTAACAGTAATGAAGAATACGAAAAACAGACCAAATGGCTCGAAGAAGTGCTAGCTACCACTACCCAGAAATGGAAGGTGGTTACCTTTCATCATCCGCTGTTTTCCGCTTCGGCAGGTCGGGATAATCCGAAACTACGGGAGCTTTGGAAACCTCTTTTTGATAAATATAAGGTAGATCTTGTATTGCAAGGACACGATCATAGCTATGCCAGAGGCAGGGTTTCCCCAGGAGAGAATGTATTGGAGGGGGTAAATCTTAGGGACCAAACCGGAACGGTATATGTGGTTTCCGTTAGTGGGGGAAAAATGTACGGACTACGGCCCAATGCCTGGGAAGGTTGGGAAGCGGAAAGGGACAGAGCGGCGGAAAACACCCAACTGTTTCAAGTTATTACAATAGCCGGAGATAGCTTATCCTTTGAATCCTATACCGCAGTCGGCGAACTTTACGATGCTTTTGATCTAATAAAAACCCCAAACGCTCCCAATCAGTTCATAGAGCGAAAACAAGAAGCCATCCCGGCCAGACGATTTGACAACACCATTCCCTACCAGGATCCGCTTCCTGAAGAAGTAGAGCGTATGCTGTTGGAACGACATAAGGGCTTTGAAGTGGATCGTGTTGCCTATGTGAAAGAAGGGGATTTTTTGAGGTATCGGGTGCAACTAGAAAAAGGTGATGAAGAGGTTAATCTTGTACTGGACAGCGATGGGAGAATTTTGGAAGAGGTTATTGAAAAGGATTGATCACATATTGTACTAACCAAGGTAATATGAAAACGGCATTAAGCAGGCTATAACTCTACCGCTTTTCCAGGGTGATCTTAATGGACTTACTAATAGGTGTGCGACTCTTGTCGGCAAATTCATGTATAGGCACTAAAAAGTTAGTCTCAGGAAAATATGCCGCTGCATTCCCTTCCGGAATATTGTAGGGTATTGCCAGAAAGTGTTCCGCCCTTCGCTCCTTGCCTTCATAGTTGCTTACCAAATCAAGTACTTCGAATTTTTGAATCCCGCGTTGCTCCATATCATTAGCGTTCAAGAAAATGACCCTTCGTTCATTGTATATCCCCCTATACCGATCATGCAAGCCATAAATGGTAGTATTGAACTGGTCATGGGATCGAATCGTCATTAGCAAGAGTTCATCTTTTTTTAACTCGTGTTCCGGCAATAGATTTACCGTAAGTTTGGCCCTACCGTTGGGTAATTTGCTAAAATCCCCGGCTCTTGCATTATTGGGTAAGTAGTATCCAAATCCTTTGGAGCGTTCGTCGGTATCTTTAAAACCCTTTATTGTTTTATCAATCAACTTCCGAATCGCAACATAATCAAAGGCTAATGCTTTCCAGGGCATAGGATGTTTGCCTTCGAAATAGGCGTGTGCCAGCATCCCGATAATTTCCGGTTCACTCTTAATATGTTCCGATACCGGTTGCAACAGTCCTTTACTACGGCGCACCTTTCCAGTGCTACTTTCCATGGTCAGAAATTGTAACTGCCCTTGCTTCATATCCTTTTCCGAACGCCCAAATGTGGGGAGGAGCAGCGCCGTTTCTCCGGTAACCAGATGGCTGCGATTGAGCTTTGTACTCACTTGCACAGTGAGCTTACAATTTTGAATCGCTTTAGCGGTATAGGCAGTGTCCGAAGCAGCCATTACAAAGTTACCGCCCAGGCATATAAACACTTTGGCCTTACCTTCATGCATGGCTTTAATAGCTCCCACGGTGTCATAGCCTGCTACTGTGGGCGGATCAAAACCAAGATGATCCGTAATGCGTTGGTTGAGTTCTTTACTCACATAATGCATAATGCCAACACTTCTGTCCCCCTGTACATTACTATGACCCCGAACAGGGCAAGTGCCCGCAAAGGGTTTCCCGATTGCGCCTTTCAGCAATAAAATATTTACGTATTCCTGGATAGTGGCAACAGCATTTTTATGCTGTGTAATCCCCATGGCCCAGCAAATAATAATGTTGGATTTTGAAGCAAGCAATTCTACCGTTTGGGCAACTTTTTCCCGGGCTACTCCTGTCTTTTCCAAAAGTTCAGCAGCATCATACTTTTCCAGATCCGTCAACAACGCCTCGTATCCATCCACCTTACTTTGGATAAAATCATGATCAAAGACAGATCCCGTGGTCGCATCTCTGGCAACCAGTGCTTTTAAGAGTAATTTGGCCAAGGCGATATCTTGATTGATCTTCAGCTGAAGGTGAATATCCGCAATCGCGGTACCACTCCCCAACATGGCTTCTACTTTTTGCGGGTTTTTAAACTTTACCAGTCCGGTTTCCGCTAACGGATTGATACTGATGATCTTTCCCCCGTTTTTCTTGCATTTTTCCAAAGCGGCCAGCATTCGCGGATGGTTTGTTCCCGGATTTTGACCTACGATCAGCACAACATCTGCTCCATACAAATCATCCACGGTAACAGAACCTTTTCCGATACCCAGGGTTTGGGACAGTGCTACTCCGGAAGATTCATGGCACATATTAGAGCAATCGGGCATATTATTGGTGCCAAGTGCCCGGGCAAACATCCCATATAAAAAAGCCGCCTCATTACTGGAGCGCCCGGAGGTATAAAAAATAGCTTCATCCGGATGATCCAGGGTTTTCAATTCTTTTGCCATTACGGCATAAGCGTCTTCCCAGGAAATGGGTTCGTAATGTACTTTTCCTGGGCGCAGTACCAAGGGTGCTGTTAGGCGGCCGAGTTTGTTGAGTTCATAGTCACTCAAACGGGACAGTTGCTCAACGGAATTTTTTTGAAAAAAATCAGGATCTACCATTTCCAAAGTAGCTTCATCCGCTAAGGCTTTGGCGCCATTCTCACAATATTCGGCGATACGCGAAGGCTTTTCAGGTACCGGCCAGGCACAGCTGGGACAGCGAAACCCTTCTTCCTGGTTCATAGCCAATAAGGCACGCATGGAACGCACAATGCCCATCTCTTTAACACCATGCCGCAACGCCTCTTTAACCCCCAACATTCCTGCGGAGACTTCCATGGGATCTTTAAGCTGTAAGCCCGTAAACTCGATGTCCCCGGTTAAGGAAATGTTACGTTTAAATGCTGGGGTTGTCGACATTTGAAGGTGTTAAGGGTTGGGCTGCAATTTTGGATTAGGGTAGTTGTCGGATTGGTCTTCTGTTGTATTATCCAAACATGTAAAATCCTTTTCCAGCAAAAGATGCAGTGTTCGGTTGTGATTGATCTTCTGGAAATGTTCAAAGCCTACCCTATCCTCATCGAACCAGTTCTTTCCTAGCTTTTCGGGAAGAAAAAGGATGATTTTCTGATACTTGAACTCGGCATGGAGCTGCGTGGCATCGGCATCCAATACCACAACATATCCAAAAACGGCGGTGCCAAAATGGGTCAACGCTTCTACCCTTCCTTCTTCGCCTAATGCTTTGACCTCGCTTTTGGTTAAACGGAACCGGACGGAATCGTCTTTTATTCGAATCTTCATAGCGCTCCTAATATGCTCTCTAAGATACGAAGCAAAAGAGGAATTTTTAGCTATTCCTTGGCGTTCCATGAAGAAGATAGCCGTTTTAGGTTCCCTGTCTTCATATCGGCATATCTCGGATCCGGAATATAATCCTGTTTCTGCATTTTGATGACCTCAATACTCAAAAACCCAAATTCACTGACCACTTTGCCATAGAAACGGTAAATGCCTTTGCCCCGAAAGCGGTATTTGGCAGCAACCGGTGGAAAAAGCACGGTATCAAAAACCTCGCCCTGCTGATCGATAAGGGTAGCAAAATGCATGCGCTTCCCGGAGTGGGTACTCGTATTTTTTACCGTTACCAGGTAGCCATAAATATCAATATGATGATTCAAATAGCGTTGAAGATCACATTGTCCGTTCTGGTTTTCAGGAGGTTCAGCCAACAAATCAAATAGGCTGCATAAGGGAAAACCCAACAGCTCCCACTGTTCAAAGGCGGTCTCCAATTGCGTGGTGTGTAGCTTAGGAATGGTAAACTTCCTGTACCTGGGGGCAAAAAGTTTAGGATGCTCCAAACGTTTGCTTTTCCCTAATAGCAAGTGGGCTTTCCAAAGCAACTCATGTTTGTTGATGCCTGTAAACCGGAAGGCATCAATCCGGATAAGAATACTCAACTGCTCTGTAGAGATCCCTACCCTATCAATACAATCTTCAAGCGAAGCGAATTTGCCATGAGTATCCCGCTCATAGACCAGTCGCTGCATCACTCGCTCCTCTAAATCCCGTAGGTACATCAATCCCAAATAAATATGGGTGCCATAGATCACATTGGCAATATGACTTTGGTTAATGCAAGGAGGGTGAATGGTAGCCCCCAACATCCGTGCCTCGTGCACATAGAATTCGGAACGATAAAAACCTCCTCCATTGTTCAGCACGGCAACCATATACTCCAACGGAAAATAAGCTCGCAGAAAAAGGCTCTGATAGCTCTCTACGGCATAGGAAGCAGAATGTCCTTTGGCAAAAGCATAGCCTGCAAAGCTGGCCACCTGATACCATATTTCATCAATCAGTTTTTCGGAATACCCCTTTTTCAAACAATTAGTCCTGAATTTATCCTTTACTTTTTCAAATTCCTCCCGGGACCGGAACTTACCGCTCATCCCCCTGCGAAGGACATCTGCCTCTCCCAGATCCAGATCCGCGAAGTAATGGGCTACTTTGATCACATCTTCCTGATACACCATCACGCCATAGGTCTCCGGCATGATGTCTAACATTACAGGATGGGCTTTTTCTTCCGTACGTCCCGGATTGCGATGCCTCAGGATGTATTCCCGCATCATGCCACTTTTGGATACCCCGGGCCGAATGATAGAACTTGCCGCTACCAGGCCAAGGTAATTGTCTACCTCAAGCTTTTTGAGCAGCATTCGCATGGCGGGCGATTCCACATAGAAGCACCCCATACACTGCGCTGTTTTGATCAGATTATTAATCACCGGATCTGTGTAGAACCTCTTAACATCATGGATATCAAAATTGGCTTTTTCCGGTTGATTGCAGGAGACAATAGCCAAAGTGTCCTTGATCTTCCCGAGCCCCCGTTGTGCCAGCACATCAAATTTGTACAGCCCCACATCTTCGGCAATGATCATATCGAAGTGTACGGTAGCAAATCCCTTTGGCGGCAGCATTGTCGATGAAAACCAGTGCAATGGTTTTTCACTAATAAGGATCCCACTGGCATGTACACTTACATAATTAGGCATCCCCTGAATTAGCTTCCCATATTTGAGCACTAATTTTGCAGCACTATCCAATTTTGAAGCCTGGAATTGTCCACTACTAAGACGGTCTATTTCTGCTTTGGGAAGTCCAAACACCTTCCCCAGTTCCCGGATCACCCCCTTTTGCTTAAAGGTCACATAGGTCCCCACCAGGGCCACATGGGCAAAACGCTCAAAAATATACTGCGTCATTGCCTCACGGTCCCGCCATGAAAAATCAATGTCAAAATCCGGAGGATTAGCGCGGTACAAATTGATAAAACGTTCAAAATAGAGGTCCAGGTCAATGGGGTCTACATCGGTGATATACAGCAAATAGGCTACAATACTATTGGCGCCGCTCCCCCTCCCCACATAATAAAACCCTCGTTTTTTAGCCTCGGAAATAATATCCCAATTGATCAAAAAATAGGAGACAAACCCCATTTTCTTAATGAGCTTGAGTTCTTTTTCCAGCCGGTTTTGAATGGAGGTGTTGATTGTACCATAGCGTTCCGGCAAGCCTTTTGTGCATAGCTTTTCCAGTAAAGCTTCATCATTTTCCTTGCTGCCCGTATAGTATTTTAGGTTTTGAGGAGTCCTGTCTTTTGAAAAATCAAAATGGATGCTACACTGATCCAGTAATTGCTGTGTATTTTCAAGAACAAAGGAGTATTCCGAAAAAGCCTTGACCAGGTTTTCAATAGCATACATTTGCTCATCCTCATTAGCCAGTTCACTTTTGTCCAATTTACTCAGCAAGACGTTATTATCAATGGCACGTAAGAGGCAGTGCGCATTAAAGTCACGCTTGTTTCGGAATGTCACAGGCTGTTGCACCACCAATCTGTCTTTATGCGCTTTAAGTCTTGAAAAAGGAAGCCTGCGTAGGTCTTTTATGGCAACACCTATAAATTCATGGTCCAAAAAATGGTGTTTATCACTAGCCAGCACTTTTTCAAAAGGGTATACGATAAAAGCATTTTTGAACGGAGGGGCTTGCTCGGGAATGGGGAGGTCCTGGTGGAGGTGGTGCGATAAAAAGGTATTCAGCTCATGATAGCCCGCGTTGTTTCTAGCAATTCCAAGAAAGCATGGGGCAACACCATTTCTGAAATCAATCCCCAGGATAGGCCGTATCGCATACTTTGGGGCTTTGCGCACAAAATTCAGGCAAGCCGACGTATTGTTGATGTCTGTTAGCACCAATTGTTTTACATGGTTTGTGTGTGCCAATTGCAACAATTCCTCTTCGGAAAATGTCCCGAAACGTAAGCTGTAGTATGTGTGGCAATTTAAATAGATGTTAGACTTGAGATTTTAGACGTTAAACTTCATATTAGATCATATTTTATTTTCAATGCTGCTATCTTTCCTCTCACATCTCACATCTCACATCTCGCATCTAACAGCGAAGCGGTCTTTTATCTTTTTACTGCTTTCGATGTGCCAAAACCACAGGCGGCTGTCCGTTAAAGGGATTGTGCATTCTGCCAATGGTTTTTGCTCCCATGGCTGAGGCACGAAAGACACTACGGTCGCCAAAGCGGTTACGTACCGTATCCATGGCCTGATACAATCGTAAGGTCTCTTCTGTGTCATCAAACAGGTTGATTTGATAATTCCCCGACACTAAGTGACTAAATCGTATCCCTACCAAGCGTACCAGCATCCGTTTATTGTAGAGGCTGGCAAAGAGTTCCATGATCTTGGGGATGAGCATATGATCGGCACTGGTGTAGGGAATACGTTGCTGCTTGGAATAGGTATTGAAATCCGAATACCGGATCTTCACTGCTATACAGGCCGTTAGCTTATTCCCCCTACGAAGTTGATACGCCAGGTTTTCGGTCATAGCCATTAAAATGCCTTTCAGTTTTATCACGTCAATGGTATCCCGGTCAAAGGTGCGCTCCGTGGAAATCGATTTCCGGTCGCAAAATGGGATCACCGGGGTATGGTCTATGCCGTTAGCCCGTTTCCAGATAACTGCACCATTGGCCCCTAACACCTGCTGCATCACATCCGGGGGCATATCCTGAATGGTCTTTACCTGCCGTATCCCCAAGTTTCGAAGCGTTTGATAGGTTTTATCACCCACCATAGGGATTTTTTTTACCGAAAGGGGTGCCAGGAAAGGTTTTTCCTCGCCAAAGTTGATCCGCAATTGGTTATTGGGCTTGGCTTCATTGGTGGCCACTTTGGAGACGACCTTATTTACCGATAGTCCAAAAGAAATAGGAAGTCCGGTTTCTTTGATGATCTTTTGCCGGAGTTCCGTAGCGTATTGATACGTCCCAAAAAAGCGATCCATCCCGGACAGATCAGCATAAAACTCGTCTATGCTGGACTTTTCAAAGACGGGTACCGCCTCTTTGATGATCTCGGTGACCTCATCAGAATGCTTACTATACGTCCCGGCATTTCCCCGGATAACTGTAGCTTCCGGGCACAATTCTTTAGCCATTTTCATGGACATCCCGGAATGCACCCCATACCCCCGGGTCTCATAACTACAAGCCGCCACCACCCCACGATCGCTGGTACCCCCAACCAAAAGCGGGCGATCTTTTAGTTCCGGATTGATCCGACGTTCTACGGACACATAAAAAGTGTCCAGGTCCATATGTAAAATCGTTTTGTCCAAAGCCATCGTAATGCGGCCCCGAAACCATGTTCGGGGGTAGTGCAATCCATTGTTTTACCATCGCCTACTTGTCAAAACAGGATTTCACTAAAAAGGGTAGCTAATTTATGGAATATTTCCCTTTTTTTGGATTTATTCCATAAAAATATTAGTCGTCAAAAAATTGCAAATCACTGCTCCTTATTGTTCCGCGTAAGCAACTTGTTGTATTGGGTCCCAACAAAAACAATTAGATGATAGCTGGCAATAGCCATGGTCATTAACAAAAAAGGAATGATCAGCAACCATTTGATGCGTACTGCCCAATAGAATATGGAAAAACAACAAGAATCGTCCGAGACATTCTCCTGGTCCAATAGCCCAAGTAATGCCCAGTTTTCTACCACATCAAACAAGCCTGGAAGTAAACAAAGTAACAAATACTTTGGTGGAATTTGCAGTTGTATGGAAAGGATAAATATCTTGAATGAGGCATAAAAGAGTACGCTGTAGCAAACAATAAGAAAGAAATCCAAATAAGTATGGTTTTTTAGCGTATCGATCGATTTTTCCTGGGCAACCAGTTGATGAAATTCCTCAAGCCTATCGGAAAACTCAATAGGTAAAATCCGGCAGACTTGCACCTCCGGAAAATAGTAAAAAGCACAAGCACAAAGCAGGCAGCACAGTGCTGCTATATTCCAAAGGATCTGTGTTTGATTCAGATTTAATGCCTTCATGCTCTCATTTTTTGCACGGCCTGGAGTTCTGCCCCCCGAATTTGATAGTATTCATCCCAATCAAATTTTTCCAATTGCCGCAGTGCAGCATCTACGCCTTGTAAAAAGAGTGCTTTCTTTGTGGGAGTGTCCATCCAAAAATCCAGCCAATTAAACGCCCGTGTATCTGCGGTGACCACCCGAAGTGCAATCTCATCATTGGAATCCACAAAATCTTTATCGTAGAAATACCGAAACGTCTTTAGAAAGGAAATAACAAATCCAAAAAGTGTAGTACTTCTCAGAGTTCTGCCCTCTTCTTCCCCATCCGGAAGCCTGCTTAATAAAACCCCAAAGGTTGGGAACCTCGGAAGCTTGCCATCGGTTCTATGAAATTCCCGTATCGGGAAATTCGAAAGCATTCCCCCGTCCACAAATCGAGCTTCCTTACGGACCCGGTTCCCCGGATGTGATTCACGATAATGTGATAGTTCGGGAATGAAAACCTCAAAGATGAAGGGTAAGGACATGGTTGCCCGCAAGTACGCAGCAGGTTTTACTTCACTGGGCGTACTCCAGTAATCCACGGCCCGTTCCGGGAACTTTACAATCCTGTTGTGGGTAAGATTGGAAGCAATAAGCACCAACCTGGGGGCTTCGTTGGCGGCTTTTTCATTAAACTTTGTCTCTCCCATGCGCTTTGTGAGTTCTTCTGTCCGGGTGACGTTGAGGAGTTGTAGTAGCCCATCGCACCAGCCATAAAAAGCGTTCCCAGTATTTAGACCAAATTTACCCCCCAGCACCCGAATAAAGAATACATAAAAGAGAATAGCTACTGCGAAAACGTTAAGGGAGCCAATAACGAAGTCGTACAGGCGAAGTTCGGTGCCGGAAAGTCCTTGAGATAAACTAAAGATCAGGCCAAAAGCGCTGTACACTACGGCAAGAAGTGCTATGAAAATCAAAGCAAACAGTCCTAAGACTCCGTAGATGGAAAGCGTGCCCAATTTGCGGAATAAAAAACGCTGGAGCCGACCCACAATACCCCCTCGTTCCATAAATGTGCTAAAGTTCCTGTTAAGAATAATATGGGTTAACAGCTCCGACTTTGTGGCCAACCGATCGGGACTCTTAAAAAAAACGGATTCTTGTTCATAGATACTATTAGGAATAGCAGCAAGAAAAGTGGCATTGATAGCTCCTGCACTAGTTCCCCCATAGCTATAAAAGCGAATCCCCAACTTCTCCATAATATAGGTGTACCCCAAGAGGGCAATACCGTACATGCCTCCACCTTGTTGCACCAAATCAATTAGCGGCCGGTGTACCGTTTTACCATTGATCAATTCGGTGGTGTACGTACCCGATATTGTTTTTGGGTCTATGGTCCCATCTGGGCGTAGCTTTCCTTTTACCTTTCTGTACCGGGTGGCAATGGCCTCCTCAAATCGGGCATCCGCCTCATGTAGGAATTCAGCAGTAGCTTCCAGGGTCCCGTTAGTAATATGACCCTGATCTGCAGCGGCTGTAATATACTTTTTTATGTCCATACCAAACGCTGTGGCCTATGTTGGTTGTTAGTCCCGAAAAACAGTCTAGTGCCACGTACTCAATAATTACAGTTTCTCCTTACAGAAATGCTCTAATTAAGCCTTCACTTTCAGTTTTGATCCTAACGGTAAAGATTCTAAAAATTCCTTACAGAATTTTAGAAATTATACTGCTATTCAGCCTTCCACTACGTACCCCGGTTAGTTTAGGAAGTAGTTTAAACGAACAATAATCCTAAACCTCAATATACGGAATATACTATATTTCAGGAAGTTCAAATTTTGATGTCCCTGCCTTGGACTTTATCTTTTCCATAGCCGAAGCGGTCAATAAAAATTAGGGTTGAATTTCCCTTAGAGATATTCGCAAAATAAGCAAGCGAACAGAGAAAAATGTCAACCACAACAACGAAAATAATTTCTTAAATGAGATATTTCCTGTAATTTGTTTTATCACTAAAATATGACAACCTGTGACAGTATTATTGGACAATGGCCATGGCGGATTGATTAACGGGGCCTATCAAACCCCGGGAAAAAGAAGCCCGTTATGGCCCGATGGTTCGCAACTGTTTGAAGGGGAGTTTAACAGGGCTATTGTAAATGGTATTATAGAGCGGTTAACGGAACTAAAAATTCCTTATGTTAACCTAGCTCCAGAATATCGTGATGTTCGCCTGGAGACCCGGGTGAAACGCGCTAATATCTATCCCAGGAACAGTAGTTTTTATTTGAGTGTACATGCCAATGCAGGAGGAGGAAACGGTTCAGAAATATTTACTTCACCGGGAGACACAAAAAGCGATCGTATTGCCACAATTTTTGGGAATGAATATCAGATTACCTTCCCCGATAGAAGGTTGCGCACCGATTTCTCAGATGGTGATTTGGATAAGGAACGTCGTTTTTATGTGTTGACCCGAACAAGAATGCCAGCCATACTGACGGAAAATTTTTTCATGGACAATGAGGAGGAATGTAAAAGCATTTTGATGACGACAAATGGGAGAAGTAAGATTATTCAATATCAAGTAAATGCTATTTTAAAAGTACGGGAACAATTGTTCTCATAATACCCCTAACCGTAAATTTGAAAAGATGCAAGTAAAACCCTTTTTCCTACTAATTACGATTATCGTATTAATGGTGAGCTCTTGCGCGGCCATCCGGACTGCTCCTTTTGACCAGTATTCCTACCAAAAGGCGGTAGAAATAAAAGTAGAAGCTTCCCAATTAATGGATAAAGCGACAACGCCTTACCAGGAACATACCGAGGCAATCGAAGAACTGCTTCTGGATGCTCAAAAAATGGTTGCCTATGAACAAAATAAACCCAACAATGGAATTTCCTACGAAATGTGGAAACTGCTTGCTGACGCGGACAAAAACCTGTTAGCGGGATTTTTCAAAAGATGGAATGAGCAAGGACAATTCTCTCCTGTTTTCCTGGGAGAAGCCAAACCCCAGGTGCTAGAAGCTATGGATATTCTTATCCATTATGAGGGGAAGAAGGATAAGGAAAGTGAAAATAGCTTGATGAACCTCATAAGAGCAAACCAATAAACCGAACGAACAATGGACTTTCAAGAACTACTAAAGGATCTCAAAAAGAATCTTGCCGAAATTTTAGGGGACCAATACAGCGATTTTAAAAAAGAAACAAAAGAAGACCTCGAGGCCTTTTTGGAAACCTCCAAAGATAAACTGGAACGCTGGACCAAACTGATGGCCAATGGGGAAATAAGCCTGGACGAGTATGAATGGCTGGTCAAAAGCCAAAAGGACTTGCTGACCTTGCAAGGGCTACAGCAAGTGGGGGTCTCAAAAATTAGTTTGGGCCATTTTAAGAACAAAGTCATAAAGACAATTGTTGATGTGGTAAAGGGTTTGATTTTTTAATCTCACAAAAGAATCCAGCAATTGATTCAGGAAATCTTTTTAGACAATCACTACTACAACCTTCCCAATATCTCCGGCCCCACATCCAGGGTTTTCCCGATCAATTGCATGACCGCTTTTCGGCCGTTATCTCCGTTGGTCAAGGCAATTAGTCCTCTTTTGGATTTTGGAAGTAGCAGTAGGATGGCATTTACCCCTTCATCGCTACCCGCATTGAGTAATGCATATTCTCCGTTAGCAAGGTTCTCAAAAACGATCCATCCCAATCCAAAAGCAACCCCTTTCCGTACGGCAGATTTTGGAAGGATCATTTGTTGATACACACTTTCGGAAACCCCTTGCTTTTCCATCACACTTTTACCGAATAGAGCAAGATCACTCACTGTAGTCAAAAAATTATCTGCAGCGCTGGCCGTTTTGCGTTGCTCTATATCAAAAGGATACGGTTGCATTTCCGGATTATGGGCGATGGTTAGTTTTGTGGTATCGATGGTACTTTCCCACACCACATGGGAGTGCTGCATTTGGTAAGGAGCAAATACCCATTCCTGCACCAATGCGTCAAAAGACGTATTGAATTTCCGTACCAACGCTTCCTTGAGGTATTCAAAACCCTCCCCGGAATACTGTACCTGGGTTCCCGGCTGAAAATCAAAGGCGAGTTTTCCATCCTCATTCATATAGCGCCAGTTCTTAAACCCGGATTGATGTCCCAGAACATGCCGCGCTGTTAGTTGCTTATGAAAAGGATCGCCTGCCACATCAGGGTCAGTCCAATAGTTGTAAATGGGCTCGTCCAGATCAAATAACTTTGCCTCCACTAGCCGGAGGGTTAACAAGGTAGTTATGGACTTAGCAATGGAGGCCGTATCAAAAAAGGCGTCATCCGAGGCGGGCACTCCCTCTTTAAGGCTGCCGACCACAAAAGAATGCGTAATCTTTCCATTTTCAATTACTCCTAATCCCAGTGCCGGGATCTGATACTCTTGAATACTGGCCAAAAGCTCATTTTTAGAAGGCACAGTTACAGTGTTTTGTGCCGAAATATCCATCAGCGGTAACAGTAGCAACAGCAAGAATTGGTTTCTTATCTTCATTTTTGATGTTCGTTTTGTGGGAAGACGAACTGTATACTAATTTGTTACTGCAAAACCGCAACATAAAAGGTGGGAATCGAACCCGCACAATATTATTACTGCCAGATCTTAGAAACAGCATGGCTTAGCCCCCTGTCATTAAAATGTTGGACCGTTTAATCTCTTCGCTAATTAATGCTGCTGTAGCAGAACTATTTCCTTTAGTTAAAATGATGATTTAATCATCAGGAATGGATTTTACCGTTCGAAATCCTAAGTGCTCCTGAGCCGAATCCAAAGTATTGCCCATCCTGGCCGATACCCTATAACTGGCACAGTAGCTTTCGTGGCAAAGGAAAGAACCTCCTTTGATGATCTTTTCCTTCGCATAAGGACTAAAAGGGTTGTGATGGATATTAGCACCCCGAGGATTTAAGGTGGTTGTGTCTTTAGAGGCTATTTCCTTGTAATAGGTGGTATTGTACCAATCACTTGTCCATTCCCAAACATTTCCTACCATATCATACAAACCATGGGCGTTCGGAGGATACGAAGCAACCGGGGACGTATTGGCATAGCCATCTTGAGCATCGTTTGCCGTAGGAAAACTGCCGCTCCAGGTATTTGCGTTACCATGTAAAGGTCCGGTATCGTTTCCCCACGGGAATCGGGCATCTATCCTTCCGCCCCTTGCTGCGTATTCCCATTCTGCCTCTGTAGGTAATCTTTTACCCGCCCAATTACAATAGGCCAAAGCATCTTCATAAGCAATATGGACTACCGGATAATTCTCTTTTCCTTTCAAATCGCTTTCCGGCCCTTGGGGATGTTTCCAGTTAGTCCCTACTTTCCATTCCCACCACTGGGAATAATCGTTGAGGTTCGTAACCTCAGCCGCTGGTTTTTTAAAGCGTAATGATCCGGGTTGCAACACGGAATCCGGTGGTTTTGGAGTTTCGTCCGGTAGCTGTTTTCGCATCTCTTCCCAATCAATTTCACGTTCTGCAACCGTGATATATCCCGTTTCTTCAATAAATCTTCTGAACTGAGCATTGGTCACTTCTGTACTGTCCATAAAAAAACCATCAACCGCTACAGAATGAGTTGGTTTTTCATGGCGCATTGCAAGTACATCCCCCGCAACAGCCCCTTGTTCAAAAGTACCCCCCGGGATCCAGACCATTCCTTCCGGAGGAATTAACCCTTCAGGTTTTTCAACTAATAGGGTGAGCTCTTTGTCAGATTTCGGAAAAGTAGCAGAATCGGATGTTTTTGATTGTTTAGCTTCCTTACATTGGGAAAGCGTCCCGCATATGGCCAACCCAATGCAAAAAAACAGTACTTGCTGTACGTGTAGTATTTGGGGAGAAAGAAATTTAGGGCCGCTACTAAGCATCATTCTTTTTTACCTTTTTGAACAAGATCACTCGGTGTATAACCAATACGATGCGCCCTGATCGCTAATTTTTTGTTAGCGCTATCCGATAGCGAATCGCTGTAAATCTTCCAATATTCTCCCGGATGTTGTCCTTCCTCCAACCACTGATAGCCAATGGAAGCCCCTTCAGTAGCACAATTCAACACCCAGTGATTGTTAACTTTTGTTGCGGAGGGTGTAGCCGTTTTAGCTTGTTTCCAATACTCCCCAACACTTTCAATATATTCTTCTTCAGGAACCATCCCCATGTCTGCCACATCGGAAATCCAGGTATCCAGAGCGTTTTGTAGTTCTTTCTTTTTTTCTAAATATTCCGGAGATTCAGCAAGGTTATTGAGTTCATCCGGATCGGACCAGGTATCAAATAGTTCCTCAGGATCCTTCTGTTTTCTAAACCAAAGGGCTTGATGTGTAGTAAGCGAGGATGCCGCTTCCATACGCAACAACTCCTTCATGATGTTCATGTTCTCCCTGAACTTCACAGGTAAGTAGTAGGATTGATCAGGCAAATAGTTTCGAACATATTTATACCGCTTATCACGAACGGCACGTATTCGGTCGTGCTGGTGATCAAACCGATCTGCAGCTGCATAAATATAGGACCTTGGGGTATTGCTGCTAAAGCTTCCCATCCATGCCCTTCCATTTGTATACTCAGGGGGTGCAATACCGGCCAATGAGAGTAACGTAGGTTTGAAATCTACGAAGCTTATTAATTGATCATCACGCCTTCCGGCAAACTGTTGGTTAGGAAATCGTATGATTAAGGGAACATGTAGGCCAGAATCGTAAATGGTCCTTTTTTGTCGAGGTAGGGGACCCCCATGGTCCGAATACCAAAAGATGATTGTTTTTTCCAGTAACCCATCTTGCTCCAATTCCTTCAGGATTTGCCCTACCTGATGATCCATTTCCTTGATATTGGAATACATTCGGCGAATATCCTTTTTAGCGATTTCGGTATCAGGCCAATAGGGCCGCACCGGAACCTCCAAATCTTTGGCTACCCATAAAGAATCCTTTGCTTTGGTCCAGATGCGGGATTCATGAGTGGTCATCAGGTTAAAAATGGAAAAGAAAGGATGCTTCCCGGGGCGATTTCTCCAATGGGCCTTACGGCTACTTTCATCCCAGGCAGTCATTTCACATCGGAACTGATAATCCTCTTTTTGGTTATTGGTACAGTAGTACCCTGCCTTTCGCAAATAGTGACTATGCATATGCGTCCCTGCGGGAGGTTTAGCTTCATATACTGTCCTGCTATATTCAGCCAACACGCTGTCGCTGGTCTTAAAGTTAAACCATGGCCCGGTACGCATGTGCGTAGCGCCGATCCGGGTTGGGTACATTCCCGTTGCAATGGCTGCACGGCTGGGAGCACATACTCCCGAAGGACTAAAGACATTGGTGTAGGTTACGCCCTCTTTGGCCAATCGGCTAAGATTAGGGGTAGCAACGGTAGAATCACCAAACATAGGCAAATACGCACTGAGGTCCTCCGCTACGATCCATAGGATATTTGGTTTTTCAGGGAGATCCAGGCTAGTATAGTCAATTCCTTCTCCTGTCTCCTCTTTAGTGGAGCATGCCAGGAAAAGGAATCCACAAATACCAAGAACCACCAGCCTTTTTGAAATCATACAAGTTTTAGTCTGTTGAGAGGATATCACTTCGCTTTGAAATTCCATTCTCGTTAAACGCTTCTACCTGATAATAATACGTTTGATCTGTGTTGAGCGCTCTTAATTGATACCCAGGGGTATCATATAGCAACACAGACAAGTTAAGCTTATCCGGGGAAATACCCCAATACAAAACATAGCCGGTGGCCTTTTTCACCGGATCCCATGTTAAATCAGCATTTCTCCGGTCGCTCTGACGTTTCACCCTAAAATTCTTTGGGGTTTTGGGCACTTTCCCTTTACCCTTGCCAAAGACCCGTAATTCTGAAATTGCCAAATACGTATTGGTGCAATACACATGGTCATATCGTATATAGCGTGCAGTTTCGGGACTTTTTAGTTCAATATAGCCATGGGGCATATCTCGTTGGTTTTTTGAGTAATCTGCGATGGTCTTCCATTGTTTCCCATCCAGGGATGTCAGGAGCCTGAACTGTTGCCGAAGCGTATCGGGTCTACCAAAAATAGTGCTTTTGTAATCCTGAAAATTAATCTGCACGGCATGGACGTCATGTACCTTTTCCAGATCAATCGTTACATAAATGGAATCATTATTTGCTTCCGAAACCCAGTAGGACCGGATCTCTTCGTCATTGATCCTATCAATGGCGAAATCAGTGATCTGTTCTTGCATATAGCCATTTTCACTCTCATCCACCACATTGGGCGCTCCTTGAACCAAAGGAGAGTTCGTCTTTACCGGTTTCTTGTAAGAGAGTAACATCCAACCCGTGAAACGGTTTTTGTGGTGCTCAACTTCCGTTTCGGGCAAATAGTGCGGATAATCTCCGTAGGCGGTATTCACATACATTTGACCGTTATCCGATTCAAATCCGGCTGGATACATACCAATTCTACGCTCAAATTTATAATTGACTGAAATGGCCATGGTAGCAAAATGCCAATAATTGCCCTGATTGTCCTTGACGGTACTTCCATGTCCCGAACCCTTTAAAAACCCTCCTGGTTTGTACGAAATAGGATTGTACGGGGCATATGCAAAGGGCCCTAAAGGATCTTGACTGGTGTAAACGCCATCGGCATAGACATTCCATTGTGTGCCCGGTGCACCATACTCTAAATAGTACGTACCATTGTGTTTCATCATCCATGGTCCTTCTATAAAGGGTTTAAGCTCTGATTTATGATCCTGGCCGAAACGTTCCCAACCGTGTTTTTTCGGATCAAGATTAAACAAGTCCGTTTGTTCTCCTTTGGGAATGTAGAAGTTGTCCGGGTCCAGTTCCACACCACGTATGGGCCATTTATTGGAAGACTCTTCATAGAGATATACCTTTCCGTCGTCATCCAGAAAAAGATTGGGGTCCTGTACGCCTCCCGGCACGTTGATCACTGCAAAATTAGTGGTCCAATCTCCTATTTCGGGGTTACGACTTTCAATTACGGCACCACGCCCCGAGGGATCTCCCATCAGTATGATCTTATCCCCCTGCACCGCAGCAGCAGGGGCATTGCTGCCGTTGAAATACCAGCTTTGCGGCCGTATAAAAACCCAATTGCTCATATCCTTAGAGGACCAATAGCCGTGAGATCGTGTCACGAACAGGTAGTATTGTCCTTTAAAGTTTACCACAGCAGGATCTGCGCCTGATCGGTAAGACACATTGTTGCGGGCACGGTAATGTGACATATAGGAATAGTCTATATCCAAGGGATTGCAATAGGTCTTAAACTCCTTTTTGAAAAGATAGGATTGGGAAAAAACCAAGGATTGCGCCAGTAGCACTAAAAAGAAAAAGATGCTATTTGTTTGCGAACTTGTCATAGGGATCGATAATCTTTAATGCTTCTCAAGTTATACAAGTACAATACATCATCAAAAAAAAGGACTACATCAAAAGTTACTTCAAGATTATTTTTTTCTACTTTCTTAAAGGTTTAACACTACATCAAACAATTGAAATGCCCTTACGCAATACTTACATTTCAACTACGAAGATGACCTTCGTGCAAAGAAATTAAAGTGGTTTCGTTTGCCAGCATATTTTTGATCGATATAGTTTTGTATCTTCAATTTCTACAGAATTTCTATAAAAATGTTTCGATACCGACAGATAAAGGTGATCTTAATTTTGTTTGTCTCAGTGGTATTTGGTTATGGGCAAAATCTTCTACCACCAATTTATAATTACAGCTTGTTAGAGTATAATGGGGGAAGCAAAAATTGGGATGTTGCTGCCAATGCCGACGGAGAACTTTTTATAGCAAATAATAAAGGGCTTTTGTTTTTTAATGGGGAGGAATGGCAGTTGTATAAATTACCCAATAAGACCACGATACGGTCTGTTGCTGTGGTGGAAGATAAAGTCTATACCGGCTCCTACGAAGAATTTGGGTATTGGAAAAAAAACCAACTGGGCACCCTGGACTATACCTCCTTGACTCATCTTATAAAAGGGCATGAGTTTACCAGTGAAGAATTTTGGAAGATACTTCCGGTTGGGAATGCCATACTCTTTCGTTCCTTTTCATCCATCTATATTTACGAAGCGGGAAAGGTAGAAGTTTTAAATCCTACTGAAGTTATTTCTGATATTGTACTTTACAAAGGGGATATCATAGTGGCTGGAGGGAACCAAGGGCTGTCCAGGCTAAAAAACAACAAAATGGTTCCCATTAGCGATCAGGAACTTTTACGTGGGAAGACCATTACAGATATGATCTTATGGGAAGAAGGGCTGTTGGTGGGTACCAAGCTCAATGGATGCTATTTTTTTGATGGAGAGGGACTACAACCGTTAAAACTGATAATTACTAATGATCTAAGGCAGCACCAACTAAACAAAATGTTGGTATTAAGCCCGGAAAAAATTGCCTTTGGTACTATTAAAAATGGGGTATACCTACTGGATTTGGCTCAAAATACCTTCAAGATACTTAATAAGGCATCTGGCTTACAAAACAACACGGTCCTTTCAATGGCACGGTTCCAAGATCAGTTATGGCTTGGGTTAGATAATGGTATTGCAAGGGCAAGGCTCAACTCACCAATAACCTATTACACAGATTACTCGGGAGCTCTAGGAATGGTTTATGACATTGTTGAACATGAAAACAGGCTGTATCTGGGAAGCAACACAGGTGTTTTCTATTTTGAGGATAATGATCTAAAATTCGTCAATGGATCTCTTGGCCATGTTTGGGATTTAGAAAAGGTAGGAGGCGATCTGTTTTGCGGGCACAATACAGGAACATATAGTATTAACAATAACGGCTTTACTAAAATATCCGACGTTTCGGGAGGGTACGAAATCAAAAAGGTACCTGAACAAACCAACACCTATCTCCAGGGCACCTATAATGGCCTTGCCAGATTCCGTAAGGATCCCGAAGGCAAGTGGGCAGTAAACAGGTTACAAGGAATAGATTTTCCGGTGAAGCAACTTTGCTTTGAGAGCCCCAACGTAGTATGGGCGGCACATCCCTACAAAGGGCTGCACAGGGTCCACCTTAATAATGAGTACAGTGCTGTTTCAAAAATTGAAAACTACAACGATAGGGGAGCGCCGAGCGAATACAACATAAAGATTTACAAAATCAAAAACCAAATTGTCTTTTATAGTGAAGGACAATGGTTCAAGTATGATGCGATACGAGATGTAATTATCATCTTTAATGAGTTCCAAAAATTTAATGGCAAAGAACTGCTTTTGGTAGATAAAGATCATTTTTGGTTTGTGGAGGGTGACGGTGACAAGAAAGTAATTAGTACAGATCTAAAATCGGATAGTTTGTTGATAACCGATTTACCCCTACGGCAAAGATTGGCTCCGGATTCCCAAAAAATGATTCGTACCGGAGATAATACACTGGTAGCAACACTTAATGATGGCTTTGCCAAAATACAGCCCAACAACTTAAAAGAGCAGTTGGACAGCTTGGTATTGCCCAAACCGGTTATTACATTGATTAAAGATGAAAGGCAGTTGTACCCGCCATCTTCAACCAATGTTGTAATGCGCTATCCCAGTTCACGAATGATCACGGTACAAGTGGCTGCCCCAAAGCTAATGCAAGCGCGTTACCGCTACAAGCTACAGGGAGTAGAGATGTATTCTGCATATGCCGAAAATGGAGTCATACAATTTCAAAATCTTCCTCATGGTACCTATAAACTAGAGGTTGCTACAGTAGGTATGGACAACGAAGTATCAGAACCTGTTGTCATAGACTTTACAATAGCACGACCTTGGTTTCTTTCCAATCTGATGATTGCCATGTATCTGACGTTGAGTCTTGTATCTATTGCCGTGGTACGTTGGTACAATCGAAGAAAATTACAGCGTAAACAGCGGGAATTGGAGCTCAAATTAAAAAAAGAACAAGAAGAAAAGTTAGCCGGACTTGAACGCGAGAAACTAGCGAGGGAAGTTAAAGCCAAACAAAATGAGCTGGCGAGTACAACCTTGAACATTGCCAAGAAAAACGAAATGATTTTGGAATTGAAGAACCTGTTGGTGCTCAATAAAGAGAAATTCTCCAACTCACAGCGTTACCGTTCATTCATCAAAAAGCTCGATAACTCTATTCAGGACACGGAAGATTGGAAGAGATTTGAAGTTAATTTCAAGGAGCTACACGAAGACTTTTTTGAGAGATTACTGAAAGAATACCCCAATCTTACTCCAAAAGATCTAAAACTTTGCGCTTACCTAAAAATGAATCTTTCTACTAAAGAAATTGCTCCATTAATGGCTATCTCAATTCGTGGGGTAGAGATACATCGTTACAGGCTTAGAAAAAAGTTGGAAATTGACACTTCGAAGAACTTATCCAACTTTCTAATTACTTTTTAACCCCCTTTTTGCACGACCAACAAGGCTAAAGAATAGCGAAAACAGCAGTACATCACTACTACATCACTCTGTTAAAAATTCTTTCTCTTTTTACGCTACCACTACTGTTAAGCCTTTGTAAATGTAGTTTTTCGAAAACGTTGTAGTATGATGTAATTTTTATGTAATGCCAGGATAGTTAAAAGGATAGTCGTATTGCTACATTAGTAATAATCTAACTCAATTTTTAAGCAATCATGAAATTTAAAAGCGCAGTTTTATTAATCTCGTTTTTATTGTTTCAACTGGTAGTGTTTGCTCAAGATGGCATTACAGTTTCTGGAACAGTAACAGATGATCAAGGGCAACCAATGCCGGGTGCTAATGTGATTCTAAAAGGTACTACAACAGGGGTACAAACCGACTTCGATGGCAATTATACTTTAAATGACATTCCTCCTGACGGCATACTCGTTATTAGTTACATTGGTTTTACTTCCCGGGAAGTAGCCATCAACGGGCAAACAGTGATCAATGTAGCCTTACAGGAGGATTCACAATTATTGGATGAGGTTGTAGTAGTAGGTTATGGTACACAGAAGAAAGCTGATTTGACCGGAGCCATAACCACAGTTGGATCGGAAGATATTACCAAAACCCCTGCAGCTGCACCCATGCAGTCCTTGCAGGGTAAGGTGGCCGGTTTACAGGTGGTCACCAATGGTGCTCCCGGTGCGGCACCTACTATCCGGGTTAGGGGTATTGGATCCTATGACAACAATATCGGAGATGATTTCGATCCTTCAACACCACTCTTTATTGTTGATGGTGCTTTTTACGATGACATCGATTTTTTGAATAGTGAGGATATCGAGACCATTTCGGTACTCAAGGATGCCTCCGCTTCAGCTATTTATGGCGTAAGGGCGGCCAACGGTGTGGTCATTATCGAAACTAAATCCGGTAAAACTAACCAGAAACCCCAAATCACTTATGATGGCTATCAAGGTGTTCAAGTTGCCCAAAACATTGTAAGGCTGTCCAACACCGAACAATTTGCAGCTGTTGCAAGGGATTCGGGTTCCGAGGCGGAAGCTCAGTTTATCGAAAATGCCATACAACGCTATGGCCGGAGCAGGATCAATCCCAATTTACCGGCAGTAAATACAGATTGGTACGATCTTATCTTGCGCCATGCACTTATACAGAACCATAGTTTGGGGGCTACAGGGGGATCGGAAAACTCGACCTATGCCTTGGGATTGAACTATTTTGAGCAGGAAGGGGTACTCCGCATGAAGAATGAATTTGAAAGATTTAACATTAGGGGGAAGTTCAACGTAGATCTAAGTGACAGACTACAGGTAGGAATTTCTACTCTTTTTAGCAACGCCACCCGTTACCG
Source organism: Croceivirga sp. (assembly GCA_028284665.1). Lineage (GTDB taxonomy): Bacteria > Bacteroidota > Bacteroidia > Flavobacteriales > Flavobacteriaceae > Croceivirga. The sequence goes on along the minus strand of JANQRG010000043.1, from coordinate 14,923 downwards.
TCCGGAGGAAACAGCTTTTGCAAGGGCATATTCCGCAGTACCCACCATGCCGGTTCTTGACCCTTCCAAAACAGACGCGTTCCCCAGACCATATGCCAATGCCCAGGATTTAGGGTATAGGGGGCCACAAAACCCTTTTCCGCTTATGGAAAATGCAGAATTTAGGGATAGAACAAGAAATACATTTACGTCCCTGAATCTTAGTTACCAGGTGGTTCCTGAAAAATTGATTTTTAGAACAGCATATTATCACAACTTTGAAACCGTAGAGACCAGGGAACTTAGATTCCCCTTTTTCTTCGGACAAGGCGATGCCTTCCGGGAAAATGCAGAATTGATAAAAAGGAATGAAACCTTCTCAGAGCAGACCTGGGATAATACCCTGACGTATACGGACAGTTTTGGAAAGCATAACCTAACTGTGCTGGCGGGCACGGCATTTAGGGACCTTTCCTTTGAACTACTTGAAGCAAAAGGATTGAATTTCCCAACAGGTCCCGGGATTGGGGATGAAGCTTATTTCCTGGATCAGGCCCAAACCATTGTAGATGTGGAAAACAATACAAGGGTTACCGGGGACGATGGAAGACGGGAATATTTCCTTTCCTATTTCAGTCGTGTTGCCTACAATTTTGACAATAAATATCTATTGTACGGCACATTTAGAGCAGATGGCACAAGTAAATATCAAGAAAAATGGGGGTATTTCCCTGCTTTTGGTGCGGGCTGGGTAGTTTCTGAAGAGTCCTTTATGAAGAACAATGGAATTTTCGATTTCTTGAAGTTAAGAGCCAGTTGGGGAGAATTGGGGAATGCCAACGTCGCGGCCAGCGAGGGAGACATTACCTCCGAAGAAGTACTTGCAAACTTTGGCGACACACCCTTTTCAGGAACGGTCACAAGTAGTGATTTTGTAGCCCTGCGGTGGGAAAGAACTGCGGAAACCAACTTTGGCATTACCGCTAGATTGTTCGATAACCAATTGACCCTTGAATCTGATTATTACATCAGGGATACCAAGGATGCGGTAATTCCCGTGTCCAGACTTTTGGTAGCCGGGGAATTGAGACAGAACGTTGGGGAAATCAGGAATTCGGGTTTTGAGCTGGCACTGAATTGGACCAAGCAGGTTTCACCGGATTTTAGCTATACAATCGGAGGCAATATTGCTACCTTAAAAAACGAAGTGTTGGACCTGGATGGTCAGGAAAATTTACTTACCGGCGGTGATGCAGCTCAACGGTCCATAGTGGGGCGATCCATAAATCACTTTTTTGGACTTGAGGTGGATGGAGTATACCAGACCCCTGAAGAGATCCAATCCGATCCCGCGGCAGTTGCTGCAATCGCAGGAGGACGGACCATTGAACCTGGTGATTTGAGATATGTAGATCATAACGGAGATGGATTAATTGATGCGCAGGACAGGGTAGACCTTGGTTCGTATTTGCCTTCCTATACCTTCGGCTTCAACCTGGGGGTTAATTACAAAGCCTTCGATTTTTCCTTGAACGTAATTGGACAGGGAGGCAATGTTATTGCCAACATAAGACGCTTTGCCATACGGCAAACACCGGATCCCAATATTGACCGGGATTTTGCTCTGAACCGATGGACAGGTCCGGGAAGTACCAATAGTTATCCCTCTGCCCGTGGGATAAAAAACTCCTGGAGTAATGAATTCCTGAACAGTTTTTTTGTTGAAGATGGCGACTTTGTACGCCTTCAGAACGTGACCTTGGGATATACTTTACCCGAATTATCGGGAAAATTTGCACCAAGGATCCGATTTTACGTAACTGCTGAACGACCCCTAACCTTGTTTGATTACAATGGTTTCTCACCTGAGGTTGGGGATGGTAGGGATCAAGAAACCTATCCTATAGCCGGAGTATATACGTTTGGCATGAACATTAAAATTTAAAAAAACTAGCTATGATACATTTAAAAATGAAAGTGTTACCCTTGTTTTTGGTTTTCGTTGGAATACTACTTACAGCTTGTACGGAAGAATTGGACCAGCCCCAACTTAATAAGGATTTTAGCGGGGGAGCCGATTTTTCAAGGACAGAAGATATGATTTTCTCTCTTGTTGGAATTTATCGTGAGGTCAATAACCGGGGATGGGAACAACCTTTGGTAGTTTCTACCCGAGGTGATGATGTAAACGCAGCAGGTGATCAACAGGGACTTATAAACCAAGACCGCTACATTTATGACAATTCTTTTTTCGGTTCTCGAACATTATGGGAAACGTATTATACCGATATCATTACGGCACATACCGGAATGGAGCAGATTGAAAGGTATCAGGAATTTGCAAATGACGGAGGTATTGCGTTGGGCAATCAATATATTGCAGAGGCCAAGGTCTTAAGGGCCTTATTGCTCTTTCAACTTTCACAGGTATATGGAGATGTCTTTATCCCTGAATCTTCGGACCTAAGCGCTTTTGAAGATATCGCTGAGGTGCCAACCAAAGATGAGGTGATGCAACATATTTCCGATCAAATGGACGAGGCCATTCCTCTTCTACCGGATTTGCGTCCCAACGAACGTACCGATCTGCCCGGCGGAGTCACTGTATATACAGCACTAATGCTAAAGGCTGCAGCAAATCAGGAATTGGAGAACTATCAGGCTGTGGCTAACGCTACGGGTCAGATAATCAATTCGGGCAAATTCAGCCTTTTTGATGATTTTTATGAACTGTTCAAAACACCCGGTAAGCTAAGCGATGAAAGCTTGTTCGAGTTCCAATATTCGGATTTTGGACAAGGCCAGGGAGACCGTGTGTCACATCTTTATAACCCGTATGGCCCGCAATCCTGGAATCCGGCAATTGCTGGCGCCAGTAATGGCTGGGGGTTTTTCGAACCCACTTTAAAATTCGTGGAGTTCATGTTGGACAGGGGAGAAAATGTGCGTTTAGAGACTTCTGTATTCTTTAGTCAAAAAGGAATCGATAGCCTTATAGCCACTACGCCATACACTGAGGCCACCTTACCGGCCATTGTTTCTCCCACTACAAGGGATGGTGACACCAATACTGCCGAGGTTCGTTCCATATTTTCCAGTGGAAAACACTATATGCCGACCAATCAGTTGATTCCAGGACGTACGGCCTACGGTAGTAACAAAAACTACATCGTATTTCGCTACGCAGAAACACTATTGATGTATGCAGAGGCCTTGCTTCAAGGTGCTCCCGGCTCCGGCCTTACCGCCGATCAGGCTGTGAATTTGGTAAGGGCTCGTGCTGGAATGCCTGCTTTGACCGGTGTTACGCTGGACGATGTGGTCGATGAAAAGTATGCGGAACTGGCCATGGAATGGGGCAAACGCTTTTTTGATATGGTTAGATTAGGCAGAAACGATGAATTGAGTTACGGAGGAAGGGTCTTTACACCGGACAGAGCCTTTGTGACCTACCACCAAGAACAATTGGATGAGTTCCCCATTTTGGTTGATATAGTGAATAACAGATAAAAATTGTGGAAAAGATGAAAAAACTAAAATATAGTACTACAGTTTTAATTGCCGTATTGTTCTTATACGGCTGTGACCAGGGTATAGACGGTATTACCGAAGTCGATCCGGGGCAGGATGCCTCTGCCCCCCAGATTACTATCAATTCCCCCGCTGATGGGTTATCATTAAAGGTAAATGAAGCATTAACCAGCGTACCTATCCGTTTTGAGGCCACCGATGATATTGAATTGGCATCCGTAACAGTGATCATGGATGGTATACAAATAGCCAGTTATTCCAGTTTTAAGGACTATCGTCGCCTTGTCGTAGAGGATTTGGTGTATGATGGGATTGATGATGGAATGCACGAGTTTGCGGTTTCCGCAACGGACTTGGATGGAAAGACCACAACCGAAACTACCACTTTTGTAAAGGAACCTGCTTACATCCCCAAGTACGATGGAGAAATCTTATACGTTCCCTTTGATGGCGACTACACGGATCTTATTAGTTTTGAGAGACCTACTATGGAAGGCAATCCAGGATTCACCAATGAGAGCCTCAACGGTCCCAGTGCATATTCCGGTGCCTCTGATTCCTATTTAACCTTTTCTACCGACCGATTTAAAAATGCAGAGTTTAGTGCCATTTTTTGGGTAAAGATAAATGCAGTACCGGACCGTGCCGGTATTTTGGTAATGAGCCCTCCCTTAAATGACACGGGGGGTAATGATCTCACCAAAGGGTTTCGGTTCTTTAGGGAAAATGCAGGAGGAATGCAACGTTTCAAACTCAACGTAGGCTCTGGTGATTCTGGCACATGGTTCGATGGAGGTGAAGCAGCCGATGTGGATCCCGCTGCAGATAAATGGGTCAATATGGCCTTTACAATTTCCAATACCGAGGCTGTAGTTTATATTGATGGTGAAATTGTACGGGAAGGACCTCTCATTGGCGGTGTAGATTGGACGGACTGTGATATTCTGTCCATCATGTCCGGGGCACCGAACTTCACAGGCTGGAACCACTGGTCCGATGAAAGCTATATGGATGAGCTACGGATTTTTGATAGGGCAATTACACAAGAAGAAGTACAAACGATTATTCAGGATGACTCGGGGGTAGCCCCTCCTTTGTACGATGCCACTTTTGATGGTGAAATGTTCTATATGCCGTTTGATGGTGACTACAAAAACCTTTTTACCGATACTGAAGCGACCTCGGAAGGAAATCCAGGCTTTACAGGAGACGGTGCGGCAGGCAGCGATGCTTACGCCGGTGCTACGGATTCCTATTTGACCTTCCCTACTAATGGATTGACTACAGAAGAATTTAGCGCCACTATGTGGTATAAATTGAATGCTGAGCCTGACAGGGCGGGTGTTTTAGTTATGGGGCCACCGGATACGGAAAGAGACGAGTTCCCGGATGTTCAAAATTTGAGGACCAATGGCTTCCGCTTCTTTAGGGAAGCAGGAGGTGATGGCCAGGTCTTCAAATTGAATGTAGGTAACGGTACCGCAGATAGTTGGTTTGACGGAGGAGCCACGGCTTCAATTGCAAGTGATACCGCAGAGTGGGTCCATTTGGCATTTACTATCTCAAACACGGAATGTGTTGTTTACATCGATGGCGAGGTAGTTGCACAAGGTGCGTTTACAGGAGTTGACTGGACAGGGTGCGATATCTTATCTATCGCTTCCGGGGAACCAAGGTTTACCGAGTGGAATCATCGGTCGGACTTGAGCTACATTGATGAACTGCGCTTGTTCAACAAGGCGTTGTCACAAGAAGAAGTACAGTCCGTTATGAACCTTGACCAATAAGTATAGTTTAGTTTATTTGAGTTAGTTAATTTTTTCAATGAGGTTAGTTTTAATTTCAGTTTTTTTGGCCGTTGCATCTTTAGTAGCGGGGTGCAATGGCCATAAAACTAACAAAAACCAAAAGTTAGCAGACAACAGTACTGCAAAACCCGCATCTTCCGATGAAGAATTGTTGGATAGGGTGCAACGACATACTTTCAATTATTTTTGGGAAGGTGCCGAACCTACTTCTGGTCTTGCTCGTGAGCGAATCCACCTGGATAATATCTATCCATCACATGACAAGGACATCATTACTATTGGCGGTTCAGGATTTGGTTTAATGAGTATTTTGGTAGGTATTGAACGAGGGTTCATTACACGCGAACAAGGGCTCGAGCGGTTTGAGAAGGCCTTGAATTTCCTTGAAAAAGCCGACCGTTTTCATGGAGCCTGGCCCCATTGGTTGCATCCCAGTGGTAAAACGGCCCCCTTTAGTGACAAGGACGATGGGGGCGATCTGGTGGAAACAGCTTTTCTCATCCAGGGATTACTTGCCGTAAAAGAATACTTCAAGGAAGGAAGCCCTCGTGAACAACAACTGGCACAAAAAATACAACAACTTTGGGAAGAGGTGGAATGGGACTGGTATACCAAAGGAGGAGAAAAGGTACTATATTGGCATTGGAGCCCAAATCACGATTGGGATATGGACTTTCCCGTCGGAGGATATAATGAGGCTTTGATCATGTATATTTTGGCCGCCGCTTCGCCCACACATCCCATCGATAAAGAAGTGTATGAAAAAGGTTGGGCCAGAAATGGAGCGATCACGAAAGACACCGTCTATTATGGCCTGGAGACCGAACTTGACCATTACGAGCATGATGCTTCGCCGGTTGGACCGTTGTTCTGGGCACATTATTCCTATTTAGGGCTCAACCCTAAAGGACTAAAAGACCAATATGGCGATTATTGGAAATTGAATACGAATCATGCTAAAATCCACCACCGGCACTGCACCGAAAATCCGAACGGTTACCAGGGGTATGCTGCAAATTGTTGGGGGCTTACCTCCAGTTATTCGGTACAATTTTATGCCGCGCATCGACCGGATAGCGATCTTGGCGTTATTTCCCCAACTGCGGCTTTGGCCTCTATGCCCTATACTCCCAAAGAGAGTCTCGCTTTCTTACGATTTATGTATACTGAACAGGATAGTCTTATAGGAAAATACGGCCCTTATGATGCGTTCAGTTTTGAACATGATTGGTATTTGCCCAGATACTTGGCTATTGATCAGGGGCCTATTCCGGTTATGATTGAAAACTACAGGAGTGGACTGTTGTGGAAACTTTTCATGGCCAACGAGGAGGTACAAAAAGGGTTAAAACAACTGGGGTTTCAAAGTACTCATTTAGATTTGGATGGATAAAACCGCTTTCCGTTTCTTGATCCTTTTAATGCTGCTGTCCTCATGTGGAGGAGATGACTACACCTATAATCCGGTTCCTCCCGAAATCCCCGGTGAAGATAGCACTGATGATGACCCTGATCCGACGGTAACACTAAGCAATGAGGAATTGATGGATTTCATCCAGGAGGAAACCTTCAAATACTTCTGGGATTTTGCCGAGGAGAACTCTGGCGGCGCGAGGGAAAGATACCATCCGAATGAACCTGGCAGAGACGCCCATGTTGTAGCAACAGGTGGCACAGGCTTTGGTCTTATGGCTTTATTGGTGGGTATGGAAAGGGGTTATATCACTAGAGAGCAAGGTTTGGAAAGACTACAGACACTTCTCGACTTTCTTGAAAATGCAGACCGTTTTCATGGCGCGTGGTCACACTGGATTGATGGTGCTAATGGTTCGGTTATCCCTTTTAGTCCGCAGGATAATGGAGGTGACTTGGTGGAGACCGCTTTTTTGACCCAAGGCCTGATCTGTATCAAAGAATATTTTAAAGACGGCACCCAAGAGGAAAAGGAATTGGCACAACAGGCCGATGAACTCTGGAAAGGCGTTGAATGGGATTGGTACACGCAAAACCAAAATGCATTGTATTGGCATTGGAGTCCCAATTTTGGATTTCAGATCAATTTAGAACTTAAAGGCTATAACGAGGTGCTCATCGCTTATGTCCTTGCAGCAGCTTCGCCCGATCATAGTATTTCAAAAGAGGTCTATACCAATGGCTGGGCCTCAAATGGAGGAATTCAATCAGGTAATACGCAATACGGCATTCCCCTTCTGGTCAGACATCCTGGTGCGCAACAGTTTGGTGGGCCATTGTTTTGGGCGCATTATTCCTACCTGGGGCTAAAACCCGGAGGGCTTTCCGATGAATACGTGAATTATTGGAACGTAACTGTTAACCATTCCAAAATAAACTATAGCTATTGTTCAGAGAATCCGAAGAATTTCGAGGATTATGGTGAAGACTGTTGGGGATTGACTGCCAGCTACACCCGAAACAATGATGGGAGTATTGGATACAACGCGCACCATCCGGCAAATGACACCGGGGTGATATCCCCTACCGCAGCCATTAGTTCTATTCCCTACACTCCTATGGAATCCTTCCGAGCCATGCGCTATTTTTACAGGCATAAAGATAAATTACTCGGTCCTGCCGGGTTTTACGATGCGTTTAGTCCGGAATACAATTTTTGGGTGGCTGAAGCCTATCTCGCCATCGATCAAGGTCCGCAAATCATTATGATTGAAAATCACAGAACGGAACTCCTTTGGAATCTTTTTATGCAAAACGAAGATGTGCGGCAGGGTCTTGAGAAATTGGGGTTTCAATACAGCAATTGAACATTTGATTAGGTTAGGGAACAACGAGATTTATTATTTACTAGCTATATGGTTTTAAGAAAATATGTTATCGCGATTTTTCTTTTTCAATTGTTACTTAGCTGTGGCCCTAAGGAACAGACACAATCCAATATTTCTGAAGTTGAAAGCCTATTAACGCAAATGACTTTAGAGGAAAAAATAGGGCAGTTGAACCTCCTTACCCCCGGAGGAGGTGTGGCCACCGGAGCTGTAGTCAGTGAAAATGTGGAAACAAAGATCAAAGCAGGACAGGTAGGTGGGCTGTTTGGAGTTGCAGGACCCGAGCGGGTTCGTAAGGCGCAGCAGCTCGCAGTAGAGCATAGCCGATTGAAAATCCCTTTGCTCATAGGTTCCGATGTCATCCACGGTTATAAGACCACCTACCCGATTCCCTTGGGTGTCTCCTGTAGCTGGGATATGGGCTTAATTGAGCAAGGGGCTCGTATGGCAGCGACGGAAGCCACCGCTGATGGCGTGATGTGGAACTTTTCGCCTATGGTGGATATTGCACGTGATCCCCGCTGGGGACGAATTGCAGAAGGCGCCGGTGAAGACCCGTATTTGGGAGCTACCGTGGCCAGAGCGATGGTAAAAGGGTATCAGGGGGATGATCTGTCTGCCACAAATACCATGTTGTCCTGTGTAAAGCATTTGGCACTCTATGGGGCATCCCAGGCAGGTCGGGATTACCACTCTGTTGATATGAGCAAATTAAAAATGTTCAACCAATATCTGCCTCCTTACAAGGCTGCCGTAGATGCAGGTGTAGCCAGTGCTATGACTTCTTTTAATGACATCGATGGTATTCCTGCCTCCGGAAACAAATGGTTGTTGACCGATCTGTTACGAAGTAAATGGGGTTTTGAAGGCTTCGTGACATCGGATTATACCTCGGTCAATGAAATGACGGAACATGGACTCGGTGATCTGCAAACTGTATCGGCTCTGGCCCTAAAAGCCGGCTTAGATATGGATATGGTTGGAGAAGGCTTCCTGACTACTTTGAAAGCATCCGTAGAGCAGGGCAAAATAACGGAGGAAGAAATAACCCAGGCTTGTCGAAGGGTTCTGGAAGCCAAATACCGTTCGGGATTACTTGATGATCCCTACCGCTATTCGGATGACCAACGTCCGAAAAGGGATATTTTAACTGTGGAAAACCGAGCACTTGCACGAAAACTGGCTACGCGTTCGTTCGTACTGCTTAAGAACCACAATTCGATCCTTCCCTTAAAAAGGGATGCCAAAGTAGCTTTAATAGGACCCTTGGCCGATAGTCGTAAAAATATGCTCGGAACCTGGGCACCTACCGGAAACCCGGATCTGGCAGTAACCATTTTGGAGGGGTTTAAAAATATAGCTCCCAATGCGGAAGTAAATTATGCAAAAGGAGCCAATATTACTGACGATCAGGAGTTGGCTAAAAAAGTAAATGTATTTGGCCCTAGAGTTGTTATAGATGAACGTTCGCCAGAAACGATGCTGCAGGAGGCTGTTGATGCCGCAAAAGCTTCAGATGTGGTCGTTGCCGTGGTGGGGGAAGCCACTGAAATGAGCGGGGAATCGGCCAGTAGAACCGATATTTCTATTCCCGAAAGCCAAAAGAAATTAATTCGCGCATTGGTGGCTACAGGAAAACCTGTTGCCTTGATCCTTATGAGCGGGCGTCCATTAACCATACCCGAAGAAATGGATATGCCTGTTGCTATTTTGCAAGTGTGGCACCCTGGGGTAGAGGCAGGTAATGCCGTTGCTGATGTGGTTTTTGGCCATTACAATCCATCGGGAAAGCTTACAACCACCTGGCCTAGAAATGTGGGTCAGATCCCTATTTACCACAGCGTAAAGCATACCGGGAGGCCCAATCCTGAGCAAGGATACGAAAAGTTTAAAACCAATTATTTGGATGTTCCCAACACACCCTTACTACCCTTTGGCTATGGGTTGAGTTATACCGCTTTTCACTATTCCAATTTAAGGCTGGACAAATCAGAGATCGGTGCAGACGAGGGTATTACAATAACAGTTACTGTAGAAAATGTTGGAAACAGAGCGGGAGAAGAGGTCGTCCAACTTTACCTCCAGGATGTAGTACGCAGTATTACCCCACCCAAACGCCAACTAAAAGGATTTAAAAAAGTGATGCTGGAAAAAGGCGCACGTAAAACCGTATCTTTAACGATACATCCTGATGATTTGAAGTTTTATAACAGCCAACTGGAATTTGTTGCTGAACCGGGAGAATTTGTTGTGTATATTGGTGGCAATTCCGATGCTACACTTTCCGATGCTTTTGTCCTGAACTAATTGGTATGAAACTAAAAATCCCGAGATCCCTTTGGCTGCCCCTCTTACTAATGACCATGCTGACCCAAGCACAGGAGCGCTATAAAGATTCCCTTTTTTCAAGTATTAGAATTAAGACCTTTACCTATTCAGATACACTACAACTGGATTTCTACACTGCAAAAAGGGATACCGTTCAAAACAGACCATTACTTCTTTTGGTCCATGGGGGAGGCTTTGCTTCCGGAAAGAGGGACAATCCCCTGGAAAAACAGTTTTGTACCCAAATGGCGTACAAAGGTTATGCTGTGGCTTCCATTAGCTACCGGTTAACCCGCAAAGGAAAATCCTTCGGTTGTGATTGTTATGCTAATGAAAAGGTTAGCACATTTAGAACGGCTACTGAAGATGTTGTACATGCTGTCGATTATCTAACAAATAAGAAAAATGAACTAAAAATAGATCCGGGAAAAATCATCCTCGTTGGGAGCAGTGCAGGTGCCGAGGCTGTTTTGAATTCCGTATTTATGCGATATCATCACAGCTTTAAAGATTTACCTTTTCCCGAGGAAAAATTTGCTGCTGTTGTGGCATTTGCAGGCGCAGTCTTAGATAGCGATTACATCACCAAAGAGACAGCGGTCCCAGCTTTGTTGTATCATGGCAAAAAGGATAAGTTGGTGCCTTATAAAACCGCACCGCATCATTATTGCGAACCAAATTCTGAAGGGTATCTTATCCTTGGAGGATCGTATACTATAGCCAAAAAGTTGGCCTTGTTGAATACCTCTTACATTTTAATCTCCGATATCGAAGGGAATCACGATTGGGCCAATTTGCCCTATAAGCGCACGGATGAGATTTCGGATTTTATTGCAAAGATTGTCCTGGAAGGAAGTTTTACCCAATCGAAGATCCAAATAGCACAAAAACAAAACGATGCGGAATAAGTTTATAGTACTTGTGGTCTTAGTGGTTATGCTATCCTGTAAAGAAAAAGAAAAAGCAGCAGCGGAGAAGACGACACCGAATATTGTGTTTATAATGGCCGATGATCATGCCTACCAGGCCATAAGCGCTTACGGACATGAAATTGGAAGTGTTGCGCCAACGCCTAATATTGACCGCATTGCGCAAAACGGAGTCAAATTCAATAGGGCTTACGTAACCAACTCTATTTGCGGCCCTAGCCGTGCCGTTATCCTTACTGGAAAGCACAGCCATATCAATGGGTTTAGACAAAATGGAGAACGTTTTGACGGTTCGCAACCCACCTTGCCCAAATACCTGAAAAAAATGGGATATTCCACCGCAATAGTCGGAAAGTGGCATTTACACGATTGGCCGCAAGGGTTTGACTATTGGAACATCCTACAGGATCAGGGGAATTATTATAACCCTGACTTTATCGATAATGGGGACTCCATAAGAATTACCGGTTACGCCAATGATATTATCACCGAAAAAGCACTTTCCTGGCTCAAACAGAAAAAAGATAGCGCCCCCTTTCTCCTAATGGTCCAGCATAAAGCCCCGCACAGAAACTGGATGCCCGCATTGCGTCATGCCAATAAATATGACAGTATAAACCTTCCTATACCGGCAACCTACTTTGCCCAACATGAAGGACAGCAGGCGTCAAAAGAGCAGCAGCAAACCATTTACAGGGATATGTATGAAGGACATGATCTAAAGCTAACGAAAGCCCTCGGCAGTACCGTATTGGCAAATAACCCCTGGCGTTCAGATTTTGAACGAATGACAGAGGAACAACGCAACGCATGGAATACCGCTTATCAGCCCAAAAATGATGCATTCCATAATTCAGATGTAAAAGGACAGGAGCTTGCGCTTTGGAAGGTGCAACGCTATCTACAGGATTATCTGGCCACCGTAGCCTCAGTAGATGAAGGAGTTGGTGAAATTCTGGATTATTTGAAGACTTCTGGATTGGATGAAAATACGATTGTCATCTATACCTCGGATCAAGGCTTTTATCTGGGGGAAAAGGGCTGGTTTGACAAACGTTTTATGTATGAAGAATCCTTTAGGACACCCCTTTTAATGCAATATCCCGGGGTTATCGAAAAAGGAAGTGAGATTGATGCGCTGGTGCAAAATCTTGATTTTGCGCAGACTTTACTGGATTTCGCCGGAGGAAGTGTATACGGTCAGGAAATGCAGGGAGCATCTTTGGTGCCGCTATTGACCAACAGCATGGAGGAAGAAGATTTTCGGGACATTATCTACTATCATTATTATGATTATCCTGCATTTCATATGGTGAAAAAGCACTATGGGGTAAGTACTAAACGCTATAAACTAATGCATTTTTATGATGATATAGACAGTTGGGAGTTTTATGATCTTGAAGATGACCCCAGGGAATTAGACAATAAAATAGACAATGAAGTTTATCAAACTATAATCCGGACCATGAAGGTAAAATTAGATTCCCTGCAAGCCCATTACCAGGTAACGGAAAAGGAATTTGAACGCGCTTCCAGGGAGAAGGTGGAAAAAGCCTACGAAAATTTCAAAAAGTTACGAGGAACACCATTAGAATGAATAAAACAGTTTTTTTGGTTCTTGTTCTGGCTATAGTCGTAACGGATGGGGTATTGGGTCAACAATTGGGTGTGATGACGTATAATATCCGATATGATAGTCCTGCGGACGCACCGAACAACTGGGATAACAGAAAGGATAGGATCGTGACCCAGATTAACACTTACGCCCCCGCAATATTGGGCACCCAGGAAGGATTGCAGCATCAGGTGGATTATCTAAACCAGAAACTCAAGGGATATACCTATTTTGGAGTAGGAAGGGACGATGGTAAGGAATCGGGAGAATATACTGCCATTTTTTACGATCACACCAAAGTAAAACTACTGGATCAAGCTACATTCTGGCTTTCACTAACTCCACAAGAACCTTCTATCGGATGGGATGCCGCTATAATACGTATTTGTACGTACGGGCTTTTTGAAGATCTCGCTAGCAAAAGTCAATTTTTTGTGTTCAATACACATTTTGACCACATAGGCAAAGAGGCGAGATTGGAAAGTGCGAAACTAATTCTATCAAAGGCTGCCACTGTAAATCCTGATAAACTACCGTTAATTCTGATAGGAGACTTTAATCTGGAACCGAATAGTGAAGGTATTCAATTGATTTTGGAAACCTTGTCAGATACGCATATCGCGGCAGGGAATACTACCTCCGGGCCACAAGGCACTTTTAATGGTTTTGATGATCAACAACCTGTAACCCGGAGGATTGACTACATATTCTTTGACGCCACACAACTCCAAGTTTTAAAAAGTGTAATCTTAAGTGATCTCAAAGATGGCCGCTACCCTTCAGACCATTTCCCTGTGTATGCTGAACTATTGCTACAATGAAAAAAGACTTTTTCGGACCACAGCTAAAGCGCTTACCAAAGGAAAAATCATGGGTTGATTTCTAGGGAAGACACTTTTTAGAGAAAGCTCAAAAGGGTCTTAATTAAAAGGATGACCATAACCAATCCAAAGATCAATCGTAACCACTTTGGGGCCATCCATTGCCCTAACCGAACCCCCCAAGGAGCGGAAACAAAAATGCCCAAAAGAATGGGTGCTGTTAAACCTAAGGAGATGTACCCAAATTGAGCAGGTAATTGTTTTGCTATAGGCGTTGTTCCAGCAATGTTCAGATAACTAAGACTTACAGAAAGCGCCAATACCATGACCACCCCAATTGAAACGGAAGCCGTTTTTTTAAAGGGAATCCCAAAAATATCGGTTAAAGCCGGAATCAATACGATTCCTCCGCCAAAACCCGAAAGTGCTGAGGTTATTCCCGTAAATCCCCCCAGACCAAGATACCCCCATTGGCCATCTTGCATTCTTTTTTGAAATATCGAAATTTCCATTTTTGGGGTAAAAAACAGAAATCGCACACAAACTGTTAACACCAAAAAGAAAAATAGAATATCAAAATACGTTTTGGAGTACCAGGTAGAAGTTTTTAACCATTCCGAAACTACAAAGGCAGCCAAGGCTGCTGGAATCCCAATCAAAAAAATCTTTTTTGGATATAGGTTTTTAATCCGATACTGTTTTAAAACAACTGCAAAACCATTAAAAACAGTAATAAAAAGAGAGTGCGCAATAATATACTTTACCAATTCCTCTCCTTCAAAACCAAACTGAACCAGGACCAGATCCAGGGCAGGGATCAAAATAATGTTTCCACCAGTACCCATTAGTCCCGAATAAAATCCGTTTATCAGCCCAACCAAACAAAGTAGCGTAAAAAGCGTAAGGGTCATGGTACCGCTATATCAGTGTCAAAGGTATCTTAAAAAATAAGTTGACGCTTCATAGCTGCAAATAATGTTATCCCACAACAAAAAAGCCGGAACTTCATATCCCGGCTTTTCCCTGGTACCGAAGGTGGGAATCGAACCCACACGGTATTGCTACCACTGGATTTTGAATCCAGCGCGTCTACCAATTCCGCCACTTCGGC
>JANQRG010000001.1 GCA_028284665.1 Croceivirga sp. | reverse complement strand
AAGTGGGATTTGCATAAGTGGTTAAAATGGCCAGAAAAATGAACAACGTACTCAGTTTCATCTTCAAATCAAATTTCAATAGGGGATGACAGCTTCTTGAGTCGTTAAGAAGTTTTTTCATAGTTTTATAGTGTTAAATTGTGGTTATATTTAAGTGTAATCACTTTAGTTCAACCGGAAGATGGTCGCACATTTTCCGGTTTTTTAATTCCGTATTAACTGAAATAAATCAGTAATTCTCTCCTAAAGTGAATTCAAATTTTAATTTGGTTTTGTCATAGGCTGTTGCGTTTTTGTGAGTTGATTGTTATCGTGTTTTGCGTTATTTCAAAGGTGATACCATAATTCTCTTGCAGACTTTCCAAAATGACATTCAAAGGCTCGTTACCAAAACTTGCGTTGAAGACAGTATGCGCCAGTTCCGTGTTATTGTTCACAATGGTAATAGCATAATGTCTTTCCAACTTTTTAAGAATATTATCAAATGACATGTTCCTAAAAACGAGTTCTCCTTTCCGCCATGAGGTATACACGTTGGGAAGGACCTTGTCTGTGGTAAAACTCCTATTAACCCTATTAAAACTGGCTTTATAACCAGGCATTAACACCTTACTTGTACTCTTATCATATTCTTCTTCGCTTTCATATAAGCCAACGGAGCCTTCTACCAAAACTATTTCCGATACATTGTCTTCTGGATAGGCATGTACATTGAATTGTGTTCCTAGAACCCTCACATTCAGATTCTGGGCATTCACAATAAAAGGGTGCTTTGTGTCCTTAGCAACATCCAAATATGCTTCCCCCGAAACAAAGACTTTTCTTGGTATTCCCTGTAAAAACTGAACAGGATACTTTAGTGAGGAACCGGCATTTAAATGAGCTTTTGTCCCATCCGAAAGTTGCAGTTCAAAACGTTTTCCATAAGGTACGGTTAACGTATTATAGGCCAGCTCTTTTGCAACATCCGTTTTGCTATAGACCAGTTGGTTGCCCTTCTGCTTCCCAACAACATTTCCAAGTTGGTCTAAGACCTTTGCAGCCCCTTCTTCTCTTATAATTTCAATAGTACCATCTCTCAGCTCCAAGGTAATGGCATTTTCAGGGATGAAAATGATTTCCTGTGGTTGTATGTATTGTATGTAGAAATAGCCGGCGGCTACTAATCCAATGAATATTGCTACAACAGATCGGATTTTTTTCCAACTGACTTTTGGAGGTTTATTGGTTCTTAATGTCTTGTGTATTCTTTGAAAGACCACCCGTTTTTCTTCTTCCTCCTCCAACAAACTCCACAATTGTGTAATATCCCCCACTTGTAATTCTTCACAAAATCGAAATAACAGTTGCTTCTCAGGATCCGAGCATTTCCCTTGTTTGTATTTTTTGATCAGGTTAAAGAATTCCTTTTGTTCCATAGGTCTCAGATACAATAACAAGACGTGCGAACAGGTATTAGCTCCCAAAAAGGCCCTTTTCTTAACTTGAAGTTAACACGACAAGCTTCTAGAGTTACTGGAAAAAATCGAGGAATAGAAGGGGTAAGGTAGTTAAACTACCTCTGAGGTGTTTTAACGCAATGGATATATTGTTTTCTACCGTTCGTTTTGAAATATTTAGTTGTGTTGCAATTTCAGAAACCGAATAATCATGGAATCTACTGAGATAAAATATGGTTCTACAAATCTTTGGTAGATCTTTGACGGCAATATTAATGGTTGATTTCAAATCATTGAGATCAAAATTTTGTTCTGCCTCGGAGGAACCTTTTAAATTCTGTAGTATCCCATAATGTAACTCTGTAAATCTTTCTTTACGCAGTGTTGAAATTGCGTTGTTTCTGACGGCATTGAACAGGTAGTTTTTTAAATTACCGATCTCTAATTGCTCCCGCTTTGTCCAAATTACAGTGAATACTTCATGAAGAGCGTCTTGAGTAAGTCCTTTGTCATTAAGAATATTGAAACCGTAGGCATACAGCCTTTTCCAATATCTGAAATAGATCTGATTAAAGGCTAACTGGTTTCCTTCATTTATCAAGGATAAAAGTTGCGTATCAGTTAGTTCTTGAAGATGGCCCTTAATCACCCCAACCGCTTTTCCGTTCAAATTAAGAAAGCTTAATGGGTATTTTGAAAAACAACGGGTTAAGGAAATATTATTTTCTTGATCATCCCACCTCTAGCATACAATAACTGTTGAAGCAAATTAATCTTTTGCCCTTGAAAAATGCAATGTAATATCAATGCCAAAAATCATTCTTAAAAGGCAAACTAGATTTTAAAAAAGAAGTTCCGCAACCCTTTAAAGCCGCAAACGCGAAGTGGTTTTGTTACTAAGTAATCGTCTCGCGGTGCGCCAAAAGTACTTGGAAGTAGGATTAGGGTCCAGAGCCTTTTCTGAAGGTTCCAAATAGGAACTGACCAATAGTTTTAGGAATTGCAAGGTATCATTGTCGCCATAGAAGTCCTCATAGGCCATATCCCATTTTTTAAATTCCCGGGCATTGATATTGCCATGGGAGATGAGTTCCACATCGCAATGCCTTGGGTCCTTTTGGATCTTATCAAACAGCGACAGCACTTTAACCTGGTTGCCTTCCAGGTATTGTAAAAACTCTCCTTTGTAGTACAACAAACATCCTGTAATGCCATTGTTGTTATTGAATACCCGCGCTTTTTCCAGCATCATCAGAATCTGTGTCCGATCAAAGCTCGGCTTGGCGGTGGAGGTATACACTAAGCAAAACATACGATTTGAATCGTGGTATTAAAGAGAAGATATAATCCATTAGGATTGTGGTAAACCAACATCCTATAGAAGGGCTGTACTCTGCATAATAGTATTCCTTTTAAATATACAAATAATCCTTTTAAAAGAAAACCCCACAACTGTCATATCAACCGTTGTGGGTTATGTTTCTAGGAGTAAAATGGCTACAAGAACATTCCCCCCGAGGCCTCAATGCGCTGCCCGTTAACCCAACGTGCATCTTCACTGGCTAAAAAGGCGACCACCCCACCAATGTCTTCGGCTACCCCTACCCGGCCTAAGGCGGTTACTGAAGATAACATTTGCTCCAGACCCGGATTGTTTTCCAGCGATGCTTTGTTCATATCTGTGTTGATCGCTCCCGGTGCCACAACGTTAGCCGTAATTTGTCGTGTTCCTAACTCTTTGGCCAAATACCGCGTATAGGTCTCTATCCCGGATTTCATAGCGGCATAGGCGGCATATCCCGGGATACTAAATCGTGCCAAACCTGTAGACACATTAATAATTCTACCCCCGTCATTCAGTAAAGGCAACGCTTTTTGTGTAATAAAAAATGGTCCTTTTAGCTGGATATTGGCCAGTTGATCAAAGGTGGCTTCTGTAGTTTCTGCCACTGGAACATGAGCAATGATCCCCGCGTTATTCACCAGGATGTCGAAGGTAGAACGCTCCCATTCGGATTGTAATACCCCGGAGACTTCATCAAAGAACGCATCAAAACTTTGGATCTCGCCTGTATTCAATTGAAAAGCCTTTGCCTTGCTCCCTAACGCTTCAATTTCCTGAACAGTGCCCTCTGCTTGCTCCGAATTGGTATTGTAGGTTACCAAGATATCAGCGCCTTCCTGGGCCATTCGAAGTGCCATCTCTTTTCCTAAACCCCGGCTACTACCGGTAACTAATGCAATTTTGTTTACTAACTTTTTCATTGTATTTGATTTTAAAAGGTTTATAAATGATTACAAGGCAAATGTCGTTAGGGAAAGAAGGCGGATAAAGGCACAAAATCTAGAAGGAAGGGCAGATTTTCTAGAATGGTACTATTGGCTAACGAGAACGGTACTGGTTAGGAGTAGTTCCCACATTTCTTTTGAAAAACTTGGTGAAATGCGTAGGCTCCGAAAAACCCAATGTATAGGCAATTTCCTTTACGGATGATCGGGAGCCGGATAGCAAGGCTTTGGCCTCAACGATCAGTTTATCTTGGATCCACTTGTTGGCCGACTTTCCGGTCTTTACCTTAATAACCGTTGAAAAGTAACTTGGGTTTAATTGTTGAAGCTCTGCAAAGGGCCCTACCTGCAATTCTCCGCTTTTTACCGTTTCCTGCCGAAACGTTTTCTCCAGGTCTTTCTTGAACTGCTGCACAATCTGGCTATCGCGATCGTGGGCAATCTTGAATGCGTTATCCGCCAATAGGTATTCTTTTACCTTTAATAAGAAGACCATAAACAGTGAGCTTATGATCTTGTCTTTTAGGGTAGCATCTTTTTGCGCTTCCAAAAGGATTTGCTCGGCCAGGGCGATTAACTCGTCAAACTTGGCATCGGACAAAAAACAAGGCGGCACGATCTCAGTAAGAAGAAATGAAAATTCTTTAAACACTTCCTGATGCACATGCTTTTTTAAGTATTCTTCACGAGTAGTAATCAGGAAACCATGGACAACCTTTTCAATACCAAAGGATTTTAGGTGTCCGGGATTGGTAAAATATAAGGTGTTGGGGCGGGTAAAGAACTTTTTATCATCAATGGTGTAGAAACTCCTGCCGCTTTTAACGAGTACAAAGGAATAGTAATTCGCCCTAAAAACCGGAGAAGTAACCGGGGTGCCATGAACGGTTTCCATACGATGAATGGTGAAGTTGGAATCCTGTTGAATTGGCGTTCCCACATTTTCGTTCTTGTACAAGTCCGCTAGTTTGTCATACGCCTTTATATCTTTCTCTTCCTTCAATTGTACCGTATTGCTTTTAGGTTGCTCGTTTTGAAATGGATTTCCCTTTACAAATCTAATGGTAAGGGCTAGAAAATTTGTTATTTTTAGACATCTTTCAACGGGGGATCACCCTCGTTCTGAATAGACCTCAAATTACAAACACAACTGCTATGAACCACAGTTCAAAAATTACCTTTCGCGCTACACTATTTATCCTTTTTTTCAGTTTGCTCAGCATCGGTTCCGCTCAGGACCGAAAAGAAATAGGCAATCTGGTACTGGAAGATGTTCCGGATATTCCAAAAGAGATCGCAACCCGAATTCAGCAGTATCAAAATACGCGATCGGCCTCCTTTGCGGATTGGATCCCGAATAGTGATGGAATGCTAATGGCCACCCGCTTTGGAAATACCACACAACTTCACCTGTTGGAACAACCCGGTGGCGCCAGAAATCAAATTACTTTTTTTGATGAACCCGTGGGTAATGGCTCTTTTTGTCCATCAGTGGATTATAATGGCTTTCTTTTCACCAAGGATAGTGGGGGTAACGAATTTTCGCAGATCTTTTGGTACGACATGGCAAAAAGGAGATCCGAAATGTTGAGCGATGGCGAATCCGTAAACTTTGGAATGGCCTGGTCCAACAAAGGCGACCGGTTTGCTTTCACCTCATCCCGTCGGAACAAAAAGGACTTTGACATTTACATCTCCGGCATGAATGCTCCAAAGGAAGCAGAGCTACAGATCGATAAAGGCAATGGCTATTGGGTTACCGTGGACTGGTCTCCGGACGACACCAAATTATTACTCATTCAGTATCTCTCCAGTACAAAATCCAACTCCTATGTATTTGACCTTACCACAAAAGCGCTTACCCAGCTAAATGACCCCAATACAGAAGCGGTGTTTTTAGGAAGTTTCTGGGATGCTTCAGGGGAGTCCATTTATATCACTACCAACCAGGGTAAGGAGTTTAATACCCTGGCAAAGTTCAACGTAGCTTCCAAAGAGCTCACCTACATCACCGGCGATATCCCCTGGAATGTAAATGAGATTGCGGTGAACACACAAAGAACACAGGCGGCCTTTACCGTTAATGAAAACGGATTTTCACAGTTGTATCTCCTCGATCTCGGTACACAGGCGTATAAAAAAGTAGAAGGTTTACCCGTAGGACAATTGTACTCCCTGAGTTTCCATCCTAAGAAGAATCAATTGGCTTTGGTCATGAATAGCACGAAGACCCCAGGCGATATCTTCGCTTTGGATTTGAACACCTTACAGCCGGAGCGCTGGACCTATAGCGAAGTTGGAGGCCTGGACACCACTACTTTCCCTGCTCCGGAACTCATAGCATATGAAACCTATGATGAGGTAGACGGTGTAAAAAGAAAGATCCCAGCTTTTGTGTATAAACCGACCGGTTCCGAAGGCCCTTTCCCTACCCTTATTTCCATACACGGGGGGCCTGAAGGGCAACATGTACCACGGTTTTCTTCCTTTTATGCCTTTTTGGCCAATGAAATGGGAATCGCCATTGTTGCACCCAATGTCCGCGGTTCAGCCGGTTATGGAAAGACCTATCTTCAATTGGACAATGGATTTAAACGGGAGGATTCCGTTAAGGACATCGGTAAACTAATAGAATGGCTACAACAACAGCCGGAATATGATAGTGATCGAATTGCCGTTTATGGCGGTTCTTATGGAGGGTACATGGTGTTGTCTTCCATGTTCAATTACAACGAAAAACTACGATGCGGTGTTGACATTGTAGGTATAAGCAATTTTGTAACTTTCCTGGAAAACACCGAAGAATACCGTAGAGATTTGAGAAGGGCAGAATATGGCGATGAAAGGGACCCGAAGATGCGGGAACACTTGCTGGCAATTTCTCCCACCAACCATGTTGAAAAGATAACAAAACCGCTATTTGTTATTCAGGGCGCTAACGATCCCAGGGTTCCGGCAAGTGAATCGGAGCAAATGGTAAAATCCATACGGGAAAACCAAGGTGTGGTATGGTATATGTTAGCAAAGGATGAAGGTCATGGATTTAGAAAGAAGGAAAATAGGGATCGCATGACCGAAGCGATAGCCCTGTTCCTGCAAGCAAACCTGTTGAATTAGTATTATGGAGTACGAGTTAATTGACAATATTGAAAAGAAACGCTACGAGTTTAAAATTGACGGGTATACGCCTATCATAGAATACATAAAAGCCAAAGACAAGATCTACCTGACGCACACCGAGGTACCGAATGAATTGGCAGGGAGAGGCATAGGAACCGCTTTGGTGCGAGCAGCCCTGGAAGATGTTAAGGCAAAGGGGCTCACCTTAGTACCACTATGTCCCTTTGTGGCACTTTACATAAAGCGAAACCCTGAGTGGAAGGAGTTGGTCTTAAAAGGAATAAATATCGCTTGATATGGAAAAAGAAATTGTGAAACACTATGAAAAAGAAGACCTGACCATTGTCTGGAAACCAA
The DNA here is from genome assembly GCA_028284665.1 of Croceivirga sp. Lineage (GTDB taxonomy): Bacteria > Bacteroidota > Bacteroidia > Flavobacteriales > Flavobacteriaceae > Croceivirga. The sequence continues at coordinate 21,668 of JANQRG010000001.1, read as the reverse complement.
AACGATGTATCCATTCCGAGATTTGTTGGAAAACATTGCCGGAGGTGTATAAACCGAATGAAAAACCATGGATACAACCGGAACATGCTACGGTGGCAGCACTAAAATCGCAAATTGAAAAATGCCCTTCCGGGGCGTTAACCTATATAACAAAAGGAGAAGAAAAAATGGAAGAAACCAAGATGACGGAATGCACTATTGTGGAAAACGGGCCATTGCTTGTAACCGGAACGCTTCAGGTTACTTTAGCCAACGGCGAAGTTGAAACGAAAAAACGATCCACAGCCTTCTGTCGCTGTGGCGCCTCCGAGAACAAGCCCTATTGCGACGGAGCACATAACAAAATTGATTTTAAGGGATAGCCAATGGAAGCACATACCCTGCTCTCGGACACTTCTTTTGAACGGCAATTTGGGGAAGGCACATTGGAGCCGGCACTTTTTACCCACGAAGCCCATCTTCGGTTAGCATGGCTTTATATTTCAAAATATGGCGTAGAAGTTACAATCCCTAAAATTTGTGCGGAGATCCGGTATTTTGCCGCGCAAAACGGTGCCCCGGATAAATTTAACCGAACCTTAACGGTGGCTGCGGTGAAAGCCGTACAACATTTCATTCTGAAATCTAAGGTCAAAAGTTTTTCGGAGTTTATCCTGGAATTTCCGCGCTTGAAATATCGCTTTAAAGATTTGATGGCAGCACATTATAGTTTTGATATTTATACTAATCCAATTGCCAAACGGCAGTTTCTCTCCCCGGACCTTGAACCATTTGATTAAACACTCATGAAAAATAGTATGCTACTCGCATGTTTGCTCCTTCCATTCCTTCTTGCTGCGCAATCCAAGAACTTTTTGGATGTGCCCTACCTGGAAACCTCAGCCAGGGTGGACACCCTGGTCATCCCGGATAGGATCTATTTGAGTATTACGATACAGGAAAAAGACAGTAAAGGCAGAATCTCAGTGGAAGAGCAGGAAAACAGAATGGCACAAAAACTGGAATCTCTGGGGATTGATTTAGAAAAACAATTGGTCATCCGAGATCTGAGCAGTGATTTTAAAACATACTTTCTCCGTTCCAAGAATGTCCTGAAACGCAAGCAATATACCCTTATAGTGTATGATGGCCTCACTGCAGGAAAAGTGTTAGGAGCCCTGGAAGATATTGGTATCGCCAATACCTATCTAAAAAAAACGGAGTATTCTAAGATGGCTTCCCTTGAATTGGGACTTAAATCCAAGGCCATGGTAAAAGCGCAAAAAAAGGCGTTGGCATTAACCCAACCCCTGGGTCAAAAAGTAGGGCCTGCTATTCATATTATGGATAGCTATGTTACTGCTCCGGTAGCCTATGCTCCTCGGAAAATGGCTATTACAGAGATGGATTTGGCTACCGAGGAATCTTTGGAGATAAATTTTGAGAAGATTCGGGTAGAAACTACGCTACAGGTGAAATTTAAACTTGTAGAATAGTACTGTTTTCCACCCATCCTTTTGCTCTTTTCTGTATCTAGGATAAAAAGCCCTACCCATGAAAAGCGTATCTTATTTTGGTATACTGCTACTGGCAGTGACCTTACTAGCCTGCGAATCTGACGATAACGGTCCGAGATCGGAAATTTGTGATATACTGGCTGAAGTAAACCGCAGCCGTTTTGACAGTGCGGACGACACCAACTACACTATAGAAAGTGCAAGCATTACCGGAGATTGTTTAACCGTAGAACTGCAAAGCGGCGGTTGTGATGGGAGCGAATGGGAAATACGTTTCTTTGCTTCCGATGCCATTAACGAATCGCTGCCTCCCCAGCAATCTGCAACTATTGTGTTAGACAACGATGAACCCTGCGACGCTATTGTTAACCGGGAGTTTACCATTGAGTTAACACCATTGCAAATACCAAACGAAAGTAGTCTGATCATTCGGTTATCGGGATGGGACGGAATACTGGAATACGAATTTTAGGGTACTATTCTAAAACGGATAGTCCTGTATCCACGATTTGTCGAAGTTTTTCAGGATCCGTATCCACTTTGGAAACAACACGTAACCCGTTATACAAGGTGAACAAGTAGGAAGCCATTGCCTTTGGGTCTTTATGGGGAGCAATTTCCCCCCTGTGGACTCCTCTTTCCACCAATGTAAAAAAGAGTTCTTCTATCTTGTCCATATGGGAACAAAGTACTTTCTGCATTTTTTCGTTGCCCGGAATAAGCTCTGTAGTCGTATTGACCACAAAACACCCCTTTCGGGAAGGGTCCGAAACGGCTTCTACTATGGCATATTCAAAGAGCTTTTTAAACCCTTCCTTAACCGATGCCTGCCCTTCGAAAAACCCCATTACCGATGAACCACTATTTTTTCGGTACAAGGCAAATGCCTTTTCAAAGAGTGCATCCTTACCGCCAAAAGTGTCATAGAGGCTTGCTCGGTTAATGCCCAAATGAGATACCAGGTCCTGGATAGAAGTGGCATGGAACCCTTTCTCCCAAAAGAGTTCCATAGCCCTTTCCAGCACTTCTCCTTCATTGAATTTTTTGGTTCTTGGCATAACGTTTTTACACCACTAAATTATCCAAAAAACTATACCTGGGCGAAACCGCCATCAACGGGGATCTCTACTCCCGTGATATAACTACTATCATCAGAGGCTAAAAATACCGCGACCGTAGCAATTTCATCGGCCTTGCCAAACCTGCCCAGGGAAACCATAGACGGAAAATTAGAGGCCATGGCATCTATGTTTTCCTGAGGAACGTTGTGTTTTCCATAAATGGGGGTATCAATAGGTCCTGGAGCAATAGCATTTACACGAATCCCTATAGGGCCAAATTCGGCTGCCAAAGTCCGGGTTAGAGAACGCAAGGCCGCTTTGCTGGAGGCATAGGCTGCCATCCCGGCAAATCCTTTAACGTTCACTACGGAGGTATTAAAAATGATACTGGCGCCTTCATTGAGATAGTTATAGGCCGCCTTTACAGTAAATATGGGGCCTCTAACATTGATATTGTGTACCTCATCATAGATCTCCTCGGTAAGTCCATCAATAGTTTCCACGCGGAAAATACCGGCATTCAAAAAGAGAACATCAATTTTACCAAAGGTGTCAACAGTGGTTTTGACGAGTTGTTCACTATCACTCACACTAGAGGCTTCGGCCTTAACCAGAAGGTAGTCTCCGGTGAGTTCTGCTTTAAGAGCATCCAGTTTTTCCTGGCTCCTGCCGGTTAATACCACCTTTGCGCCTTCTTCTAAATAGCGTTTGGCTGTTTCTAATCCCATACCACTGGTGGCTCCGGTGACTATGGCTACTTTGTCTGCTAACTTTTGCATTGTAATTATTGTTTAGAGATTTTAATTTATTTTGGAACGATTATTCCAATACAAACATAAACATGACGGAACGATTGTTCCAAATAAAAAATGCTATTTATCTTTTTCTTAACAAATCGCAGCTGTTTTGTATCTTAACCAGGACTAATACTACTAAAATGAAAAAAGCACCTTTACTGCTCCTTCTACTACTTTGCTTTACTATAAACAACCACGCCCAAAGGCGTAAAAAGACCACCGCTCCGGCAAAAACCATTCTTCAGGACTCTCTTTTTCAAGGAGTAAAATGGCGTAATATAGGCCCCTTCCGGGGAGGAAGAAGTGTTGCCTGTAGCGGGGTAGTAGGTCAACCTATGACCTATTATATGGGCACTACCGGGGGAGGTATTTGGAAGACTGTAGATGACGGCATTACCTGGAAGAACATTTCGGACGGGCAACTAAAAACAGGTACGGTGGGTGCCATTGCCGTTTCTGAAAGCAACCCTAATCTGGTGGTAGTTGGCATGGGAGAACATGCTGCTCGAGGTGTAATGACGTCCATGGGTGATGGAGTGTATAAGTCTACTGATGGCGGAAAGACCTGGAAACACATTGGTTTGGAGGAAACCCGGCATATTTCGGATGTGATCATCCACCCCAGCAACCCGGATATTTTATTTGTAGCAGCCCAGGGCGCCCAGTATGGGCCTTCGCAACAACGGGGCATTTATCGTTCCCTGGATGGTGGTGCCAATTGGGAACAGGTCCTTTTTGTGGACGAAAACACAGGGGCTGCCTCCTTAACCATGGACATGAAAAACCCTTTGATCCTCTATGCAGCCCTATGGCAGCACAGAAGGTATCCCTGGAAAATGGAATCCGGAGGGCCCACCTCCGGTATTTATAAATCAACCGACGGTGGCAGCACCTGGAAGCAGTTAAAAGAAGGTTTACCCAAAGAATTTGGAAAAGCCGGGATCTCCGTTTCCAGGGCAAATCCCGAACGGGTTTTCGCCGTAATTGAAGCAGAAGGACAAAAAGGAGGGGTGTATCGCAGTGATGACGCAGGAAAAAAATGGAAGCAAGTCAATAAAGATCGCATCAATATTGCCCGCTCCTGGTACTACATGGAAATATTTGCCGACCCTCAGAACGAAAATGTTGTTTACGTGCTTAATGCTCCGGTAACGAAATCCATTGATGGCGGAAAAACATTTACCCCCCTACCTACTCCTCATGGAGACAATCATCATCTCTGGATACACCCGTTGAACAATCAGAAAATGATCAATGCTAATGACGGGGGTGCTAATGTGTCTAACAATGGAGGTAAAAGCTGGAGTAGTCAACAAAAACAACCCACAGCGCAATTTTATCGCGTTATTACAGATAATCTTGTTCCGTACAACGTATATGGAGGGCAACAGGATAACTCTGCCATTGCCATAGCCAGTCGTACCAATGATGCCGGAATTGACTGGAAGGACTGGTATTCCGTTGCAGGTTGTGAAAGTGCCTACCTTGCGTTTGACCCCGATGCCCCCGAAGTGGTTTTCGGAGGCTGTTATCAGGGCATTATCGAAAAATGGGTAAAAGCTTCCCGGGAGGGAAAACCCATAAAAGCCTACCCCGAATTGGGTCTGGGGAAAGTACCGAAGGACTTTAAATTTCGATTTAACTGGAATGCTCCGATCATTAGCTCCCCACATGACCGTAATACTATTTATCACGCGGGAAATGTTGTTTTCAAGACCCGGGATAGTGGGCAAAGCTGGGAAATTGTCAGTCCGGATCTCACTAGAGATGAGGAGGAGAAACAAGGTCCGGGAGGCGGACCATACACCAACGAAGCTGCCGGAGGGGAGAATTACAATACCATCATGTACCTGGTGGAATCGCCCCATGAGCAGGGGGTATTGTATGCCGGCACGGATGACGGTTTAGTCCACCTGACCAAAAACGGCGGTCAAAATTGGGAAAATATTACACCGCCCAACCTCCAGGAAGGCATCATCAACAGCATAGAAATATCACCTCATGATCCTGCGACCGCTTACATTGCTGTTATGCGTTATAAGTCTATGGATCTGACTCCCTATATTTTTAAAACTTCGGATTACGGTAAAACGTGGGTCAGGATCACCAGTGGTATCAATGACAAACATACCTTCGTCAGGGTCGTTCGGGAAGACAAAAAGAGAAAAGGCTTGCTCTACGCCGGTACAGAGACCGGGCTATACGTTTCCTTGAATGATGGTCAAAAGTGGGAGAAATTCCAGTTAAATCTTCCGGTAGTGCCCATCAATGATATTACCATTCAGGACAACGATCTTGTAGTTGCTACAGCAGGTCGTTCCTTTTGGATCCTGGATGATGTAGGGATCCTACAAAACATGGATCCTGCTCTTGAAACATTGCAGATTTTCACTCCCAAACCCACCTATCGCTTCTTTGGCGGCCATCAGGAAAAGCCCGTTCCGGGACTTGGCCAAAACCCAAAATCGGGAGTCACATTGGATTATTATCTCCCAAAAAAACTGGATTCTGCTACCCTTACGCTAGAAGTGCTCGAAAAGGGTAAGGTTATCCGCACCTACACCAATCAAAAGCCCAAAGATTTCAAAACCTGGCCTGGTGGCCCACCTAAACCACAGGTACTTCCTGCTAAGAAAGGATTTAATCGCTTTACCTGGGACTTCAGAAGAGCGGCTATCCCATCCATTGAAAAAGTGTTTGTTTTTGGCGACTACAGGGGATCAAGAGTTGCGCCGGGAGAATATACCCTAAGGCTTCGTTTGGAGAATGAAACTGTGGAAACCACCATTCAGATTCTACCGCATCCTAAAATCTCAGTAAATGAGAAGGATTTTAGCGAGCAGCAACAGCTCCTTACACAGATTGAGTCTTCGTTAACCGCAATGCACAAGGCAGTCATCCAAATGCGATCTGCCAAAGATCAGCTCACCCAATATGAAGCGCTTCTAAAAGACAATGATCAGGCAAAGGAATTATTGGAAAAAGCAGCTGCATTAAAAGAGCGGATAAAACTTTGGGAAGAAAATCTGATACAACCGCAACAGAAAACCTTCCAGGATGTCATTAATTTCCACAATCAACTGAATGCGGACCTTATGCACCTGAAAGGTTTTATCGATGTAGCTGAACCCCAGGTAACCCAGGGCGCCAAGGAACGCCTTAAGGATCTCTTAGCGGCATGGGAAACTTTTGAGAACGAAAAAAATGCTATTGTAGCTACTGAAATGACAGCGTTCAACGAATTGTTTAAAACCCTCAATCTCCCGGCCATCATATTGTCTAATGAGTGACCAAAAGAAATATTGTTTAGAGTGCGGTATTGAGATCAAGGGGAGAGCGGATAAAAAATTCTGTTCCGACCATTGCCGGAACTCCTATAATAATATGTTGAACAGGGACAGTAAAAACCTTGTTCGCGTCATTAATAATCGGCTTCGGAAGAATTATCGTATTCTGGATAGTTTTACTCTTAAGGACGGGAAGACGACAACCACAAAAACAAAGCTATTAGATAAAGGATTGGACTTTGAATATATTACCAATCTTTACACCACAAAAAAGGGAACTACGTATTACTTTGTCTATGATTTGGGATACCTCCCCCTGGAAAACGATTATTACATGATCGTAAAAAGGGAGTAGTTGGTCCTAAATAGCGATTCAAAAAGCCTTTGATGTTTAGTTTGGGGCCCTATTTCCAGTTAGCACCGCTCAGTTTCAAGGCAGCGACCACAATGTCTTTTCGGCTTATTTGCCCTACAAGCAGTCCATCCCGCATCACCGGTAGCCGCCTTCTATTATGCCGATCAAACACTCCGGCAGCATCAAAAATAGTCATGTCATGGGGAATGGTCTCAACATTTTTAGTCATAAACCGCTCTACGCTTTTATCCAAAATAGGCTGGTTAAAATAACGACTTTCTGAGATTTGTTTCATACAATCTGCCTCGGAGACAATTCCAACCAGAAAACCGTTGCCATCTAAAACGGGTCCTCCGGATATTTTGTATTTGGCAAAAGCCTCCATTACCTCCAAAATAGATTGCTTCGGAGCAAAAGTCACCAATTTTTTAGTCATGTAATCCGAAACCAGAATAGGAAGCTTGGCCTCTTTTCTCGTATCTGTCTTCGCCCTTGCGCCTTGAAAACTCTTAATTCCCATAGTGGTTTGTTTATTGGTTGACTAATAAAGTTAGCGATTTTTAACGAAAAACTTAAATTTTTTAGGTGAAAAATGCGAACCTGTCTTATTTTTAAGGGATTCAAAACAACTAAAACCAATCGCAGTGTTTCCCCGGACTATTGGACTTCTCCTTATTGTTTTGGCAGCCTATTGGAGCATAGCATCCCTTATGCCCAATTATAAACCGGATGCTACTTCCGAAGCAGTCCATTTTTCTGTAGATCGGGCCCTGGAACACGTTCAGGTGATTTCCAAAACAAGACATGGTGTCGGATTTCCCGGGCACTCCAGCACACGAGCATACATCATTTCTCAACTCAAGAAAATGGGCCTGGAAACTTCAGTACAGGAGGGATATACCGCCGGAGACTGGGGAAATTTTAGTAAGGCGATCAATATCCTGGCAAAAATCAGGGGCTCTGGTGATGGTAAATCCTTATTGGTAATGGCGCACTATGATAGCAGCCCACATTCCTCTTACGGGGCCAGTGACGACGGAAGCGGCGTCGCGACCTTGTTAGAGGGCATAAGGGCCTATCTAACGGCAAATAAAACTCCCGTAAACGACATCATTATTTTGATTACGGATGCGGAAGAATTAGGGTTGAATGGGGCAGACTTATTTGTAAATCGGCACCCCTGGGCTGAAAAAGTAGGACTCGTGTTGAATTTTGAGGCGCGTGGTACCGGCGGACCGAGTTTTATGCTTATGGAGACAAATCGCGGGAATTCCTCTTTAGTAAAGGAGTTTATCAAAGCAGGACCGGACTATCCCTTAGGCAACTCGCTGGCCTATAGCATTTATAAGATGCTTCCGAATAACACCGATTTGACGGTGTTCAGGGAAGACAGGGACATTGAAGGCTTTAATTTTGCCTTTATTGATGACCATTACGATTACCATACGGCTTTAGATACTTACGAACGTCTGGATAAGAATTCCCTGAAGCATCAGGGAAGCTATCTGATGCCATTACTTTCTCATTTCAGTGCGGCTGATCTGAACGGGCTTAAGAGTCTTAACGATGACATCTATTTCAATATGCCCTTTTTTCAGTTGATCGCTTATCCTTTTGAATGGGTTTGGCCCATGTTCGGTTTAGCAGTTCTATGCTTTATAGTACTTTTAGCGTACGGGTTTAAAAGAAAAGAACTCCATCTAAAAAAAATAGCTACAGGTTTCCTCCCTGCTTTAATTGCACTGGTGGTTAACGGCCTCATCGGTTTTTACAGCTGGCCGGCACTAAAATGGTGGTATCCCTGGTATGGAGATATCTTACAAGGGTTTCCTTACAATGGTCATCTATATATTTTTTCCTTTGCTATTCTTGCCGCTGGTATTTGTTTCTTTGTTTACAAAAAGTATAGGAAGCTGGGGGTCGCCAATTTACTGATTACTCCAATTTTTATTTGGCTTTTGATGTGTGGTCTTGTTAGCGTTTATTTAAAAGGGGCGAGCTTCTTTATTATTCCTGTATTTGGCGTTTTAATTGCCCTATTGGTCTTTATTCATCAGGAAAAACCCAATCCATTATTGCTTGTTTTTCTATGTCTACCCGCAGTTTTTATGCTTACTCCGTTCATTCAGATGTTACCTGTGGGATTAGGGCTCAAAATGATGATTGCAGTAACTCTGCTCACCACCTTGTTATTTTTCTTAGTACTTCCCTACTTTGGAATTCTAAGAAACCCTATAAGAATAGCTTTTATCTGCTTTTTCTTCTTTGCAGTATTTGGTATCCGGAGCCATTTAACCGCAGAGTTTTCAAAGGAACGCCCCAAGCCCAGCAGCTTATTATATGTGTATAATGCTGATGCTGACCAAGCACAATGGGCAACATATGACAAGGTTTTGATCGGATGGAATTCGCAGTTTTTAAGGGGATCCGAAAAATCAAGACCGCAGGAAGAATCCTTTCAGACGGTAGCAAGTAAGTACAGCACCAGATTTACTTTTACCAGCCAGGCTCCAAAAAAAAGCATTCCTATTCCGGATATCACCGTTACCCGGGACACTATCCATGGAGATTCTCGATTATTAACGCTATGTGTTACTCCGCAACGACCGGTCAACCGACTGGAGGTGTTTACCAACGAAGCTATCCTTAACAAGGTAGTGATTAACGACGTTGCACTTTCGGACTACTACCTGAAGCAACGCAAGGCTTCTAAGTTACTTACCCATTATGTGAGCAATAATGATTTTACAGAATTGGAACTGGAAATCCCAAAAGAAGAACATCTCAAATTGACATTCTACGAGGCTTCCAATAATCTCCTTTCCCATACAAAATTTTCGGTTCCGCAACGACCGGAAAACAGCATTCCCATGCCTTTTGTACTTAACGATGCCATCTTGACCATCAAAAGCCTTGAATTTGATTGAGCGTATTGGCATTATGGGATGTGGCTGGTTGGGCAAGGCCCTGGCCAAAACGCTACTGGCAGAAGGATATCAGGTAAAAGGGACAACTACCTCTTCAGACAAATTAGATGCCTTATCAGATCTGGGCATAGCAGCTTTCCTGATACAACTTCACGAAAATGAGATTTCCGGAGATCTGCTTCTCTTTCTCAAGGACCTTGATGTTCTAGTTGTTAATATCCCCCCAAGGTTACGAAAAGCGGGTGCGGAGAATTACGTAAAAAAAATGAGGTTGTTGCTACAGTATGCACAAAAAGCCAGGATACCCCAATTGTTGTTTGTTAGCAGTACTTCGGTCTACGGTAGTACCGAAGGTGAAATCACCGAAGATACGCCTCCCAATCCCATCACCACATCGGGAAAACAACTATTAGAAGCTGAAATGCTCTTTAGCAAAAAAAGCCTTACTAGCACAATTATCCGTTTTGGCGGGTTAATTGGAGGGAACAGGCACCCGGTATTCCACTTGTCCGGAAAAACCGGCCTGAGAAACGGCGAGGAATTGATCAATCTTATTCATCTGGAGGATTGCATCCATATAATAAGCACAATAATCCAGCAAGGCTACTGGAATGAAGTGTTCAATGGTGTTTATCCATACCATCCCACTAAAAGTGCATATTACACTGCGGAGGCTGCCAAAAGAAAACTCCCTTTACCGGTTTACGACACCCTTCCAACCCAGCATGTTGCTAAAAAACGTATCATTAGTCAAAACTTTTTTGTTAAAAAGCACCAATTGTTCACTTCAATTGTTTCCTAGCTCACCACAAAAATAATACGGTTCACAACAATTCACATTACTTTATGTTAATTAAACCGTTGATTTTAAAGGGCTTATCGGTGAAATACCTAACTTTGTACAGTAATAAATAGTTATAGTTATGGAAAATTCAGGATTAAAAACGAGGATCTTGAAAGAAATGGAAAGGGTAATTGCAACAAGTAGTGCGAAACGGAAAATAACCGAAAAAGTACAGGCATTTCATGAAGCTATTATCAAAAAGCATTATAACGCTTCTGATATTGCAATAGACTACCATCGACATCGAATTAAGATGAACATCATTGTAAACGAGACCGGATATAATCCTAATACAGTGAATCTTAATTTGGAGGTGCTACCTATGAATCTTTTCTTCAAGAACCTGCACGACTTTTTAAACTCTTGTCTCGAAAGTGACAACAAAAGTGTAGCCTTTTACGCAAAGCTGTTACAAGATCTTACAAACAAGAAGACCGCGCAACTAACAGTGTAACGACGGGTATCTGGAAAGTTGCAAATGAAAAAGATGCCGATGGCATCTTTTGTTTTTTGGAGTTTCAACAACTTTAACAGCACTCTTGGCATTATTTTTTTAGTTTTGCCGCACCAAAAACGAGACAATATGAAAAGAATAGTTTTTGTAATAGCATTTTGCCTGACTATCGGTATGTCAGCGCAATCCAATTCTGACCTCCTTGGCCACTATGAAGCCTTCTACAAAGAAATGCGAGCACAAGGAGATATCAATGGTGTTATTAATGCCTTAACCCATTTAAACGTGATCTCTCCATCACAACAACGCAGAGATACACTTGCTTACGTTTATATGAATAGCAACCAGCATCTCCAGGCGTTAAATACCATTGGAATTGAAAAAAATGCCTCCGATTCTGACCTGGCCGTTCAGGTAAAGGCGGTTTCCTTGAAAGCGCTAAACCAGCCCAAGAGAGCATTGGAGCAATTCGAGGTGCTCTATCAAAGAAGCCCTACCCCTTATTTAGCTTATGAACTGGCGGACTTACAGATACAAACGGGTGATACTACAGGAGCCAGTGAAAACATTGAGTATGGTATTGCTAATGCCAAAGAGGACATGAAATACGCCTTTTTTGAAAGACAACAACCTTACGAAGTTCCCTTGAAAGCGGCTTTCTTTCATTTAAAGGGTCTTTTAGTATTCAATCAGGATAAAACCAAGGTTGATGAGGCGATAACCCTTATGGATGAAGCGCTAAAACTTGATGCTAATTTTAATTTAGCGAGTTTGAGTAAACAGGCTTTGGAATCCAGGAAAAGCGAAGGACAAACCGAGAACTAGTCTTTATCCTTAAAATATTCCTCTTTCAATTCAATTAGCAGAAGGCTATCCTTCTGCTTTTTTAGTGCTACCAACTGTGCTACGTTCTCATTAGGCACCGCAAGGGAAAGTACATAGTGGGCGATTTTCCAACCGCTTTCCGATTTTTCCAACACCCCGGAACCCCTGCATAGCCCCATTCGTGTATCCAGAAGCTCATCGAACCAGGCCAGCGTTTTACCTTCATTAAGATAAATATTTCGTTCTACAGCACTAAAACTCCAGGCTTCACCCTTATCAAAATACGGTTTTGAAAACTCCCTAAATTCCTCATTCTGCCAGTTTTCGGTGGCATCAGTTCCCAGAAACACGCCATCTGAGGTCATTTTCGAAAAATAGTCTTCATAATTGGCTGTTGCCGCGGCCTTATGCCAAGCATCTAAAACCTCCGAGATGTTCTTCTTCGCCACATCCTGAGCCGTAGCAAAACATGCAGTAAACGCAAGTAAGGCAAATAGATTATTCCGCATCGATCAGTTCTTTATCCAAAGTATTGCTTGTCAAAATATTGAACTGCTGTTTCATTGCATTGTAGGCCTCTAACATTTGTGCCATGGCCTCCTGAACGCCTTGCCTGTCTTCCAAATTTCCCTTAATCTTCAATATAAATGTACGTACTACTTGTTGCCTGCTTTTGATTTGGAGTTGATCAAAGGGCGCCGGATATTCTCCCTTGGCCAGAGCGGCTTCTTTTTCAAGAAGATCATCAATAGCCAATTTCAAATCTTCCGTATTCGCAGCCCTTTTCAAGACCGAAAAACTATCCTCAAGATTTCTATATTCTTCCCAATCCTCAAGAATGAGCTGCGCTTCTGCTACCAGTTCAACATCTTTTGGCATATTTCTGAAAGAAAATTCTTGAGCAGTCTGATCCGAAGTAACGTCTTGATCCCCCTGTGTTTTGCAACTCGCCAATGTGATAAAAACGACAAAAGATAGTATGAACTTCCGCATAAGGCCAAAGTACAAATTCTTCCGATATCCTATCTTTATTCCCAATTAGAAATACATCCGGAAATGGGGAAATCAATACTTATTTTAGGGGCCTGCGGTCAAATCGGGACCGAACTTACCCTGGAATTACGACAGAAATATGGAGCAGATGCGGTAGTAGCTAGTGATATACGAGAAGGTAGCCCAGGTCTAATGGAGTCGGGGCCCTTTGAACTGCTGGACGCCACTAATTACGCTGCAGTTGAAGATATCATTATGTATTACGAAATTGAAGAGGTCTATCTTATGGCGGCCATGTTAAGTGCAACTTCAGAAAAATTTCCACTTCGCGCCTGGAATCTTAATATGAATTCGCTTTTTAATATCCTCAACCTGGGAAAAGAAAAGCAAATAGATAAAATATTCTGGCCCTCCAGCATTGCCATCTTTGGCCCTAACACACCCAAGGAAAACACCCCACAAAATACGCTCACAGAACCGAGTACAGTATATGGAATTAGCAAGCTTTCCGGGGAACGTTGGTGCGAATATTACCATAAAAAGTTTGATGTAGACGTGCGTAGTATTCGCTACCCTGGCCTAATTAGTTGGAAAACCGATCCGGGAGGGGGCACTACAGACTATGCGGTTGAAATTTTTCATGAGGCCCTTGCGACAGGAAAATACACTTGCTTTTTAGAGGCAGATACCTTTCTCCCTATGATGTTTATGGATGATGCCATACGGGCTACTATTTCGCTGATGGAGAAAGAGACAACGGCCCTGACGGTACGATCTTCCTATAATTTGGCAGCTATGAGTTTTTCTCCCAGGCAACTTGCACAAAGTATTCAAGGGTATATCCCGGATTTTGAGATGCGTTACCAACCGGATTTCAGACAGCAGATTGCTAATTCCTGGCCCAGTAGTATTGATGACGCTTTGGCCAGAAGTGACTGGGGATGGATGCCTAACTATGATTTGGAAAGTACTACTAAGACAATGTTAGATAACCTTAGAAAGGAATAGTATCCTGCTTATTCCTCTTCGTCTCTGGAAAGTAATTCCGGATCAATTACCGCATTGGGGTCATCTGCCTCAAAAGCGATATAGTCTTCTTCATCATAATTTGCCATGGTACGTTCCAGCTTGGAACTGATCTTAACCAGGTATTTCGTGTCTTCCGTAAGTACTTCTACGCATTCTACCTTCTCTCCCGCCGAATTTTTGAAGGATATGATATCTCCCTGATCATAGCCGTGAGGATACTCTTCCACCAAAAGCTTTAGAACTTCAGGAGTGAGCTTTTTAAAATCCACGATAACCCGCTTAAGATGGCGCATTTCATTGTTGGTTACTCATTTAAAAATAGCACAATTTTTAACGCAGCGCTAAGGGATATGATTAATTTCAGTTATTTTTTATATCAGATTTTCCCCCTGTTTTTTCTAACAGTCGTATGGTCTCAATCTGAATATTTTTATCGATAGGTTTCAGCATGTCATAGAGATTTAAGGCCACTACACTTGCCCCGTGCATTGCCTCAACCTCCACCCCCGTCTTGTAGTAGGTCTTAACGGTGACTTTGATACGAATTTCCAAACCGGAAATCGTGTAATCTACCGCAGCAAATTCTATGGGTAAAGGATGGCAATCCGGCAGCAATTCCGGAGTTTTCTTGATTCCAAGGAATCCCGCTGCCCTGCTCATTTCAAAAACATTTCCTTTGGGGACCTTCCCTTCCTGAATAGCGCGAATAGTTTCCTGAGAGCCCACTTTTACAATTGCTTGCGCGATTGCCGTTCTATAGGTAGGCTCTTTTTGAGTAATATCTACCATACGCTTTTTAGGTATTCACTTTCCATTGGTACGAATTGTCTTTGAACAATTCTTTCCCAAAAACGGGAACCTCCTTCTTTATAGCTTCGACTACAAATTGAAGGGCTTCAAAAACAACGGCCCTATGTGGGGACGAAACAAAAACAAATAAACAAATCTCACCTACGGCTACGGTCCCCAAACTGTGATAAATATGCATGCAAGTCAGCTCAAATTTTTCAAAAGTGGCCTCCTGTATTTCCTGAAACTTCTGGTTGGCCATAGATTCGTAGGCCGTATATTCTATGGCGCTTACGGTTTTACCCTCAATTTCATCCGCCCTTACCTGCCCTAAAAAAATATCGTGCGCCCCTATCTGTGTCTTACTTTGCTGCTTCGCAATGGCATTGGCAATGAATTCCGGTGAAATTGCATCCTCTACAAAAACCTTTTCAATCTTCGTTTCCATATCTACTAAGGTACTGAAGAATTAGAAATACTTAATTTTTCAAAGAAGTAAAAAATAGTATTTTTGCCATCCTCTGGGCCCGGTACCTTTATGTGTCCCGGAAAAACATAGGCCTCATAGTTCAAGGGATAGAATAGAAGTTTCCTAAACTTTAGATCCAGGTTCGAGTCCTGGTGAGGCCACTTCGACAAGCAAGTTTCCTAAACCCCGCCTGAACGACTTCAGTCGGGCAGGTTTAGATCCAGGTTCGAGTCCTGGTAGGGCTACTACGGCAGGCAGGTTTCTTAAACCCCGCCTGAAACACTTCAGTCGGGCAGGTTTAGATCCAAGTTCTGCTGACCAAACCAAAACGAACCTCCGTATTGACTTTGGTGGCCAAGAAGGTCGTTCCAAGGAACATTGCCCGGATACCTCCAAGCTGAAGAACAAAGCTAAAACCTCGGTCATTGTTTGATTTTGCGGTATAAAAACAGCGGACGGCTTTGATAACTATATAACTGAAGTTTGTTTTGAGTACATTGTGTAAACAAGTACATAAAATAGAACTTCAATCCTATGGCTAAGTACTTCATTTTGTTTTTTGGCATCTCAGTCAGCTTTTTTGTGATAGTACTGCTTTTAAGAAAACCTCAAAAAAAAGTATCAGATTATATATTGATTTTGTGGTTTTTCATCTCCCTTTTGCATTTGGGATATTTTTTTCTGGGGTTCAAGAATTTGGTTTCGGGCAATCATCTTTTATTGGCTATTGGAAATTCGTTACCAGTTCTCCATATTTTCCTTAATTCCATTTATATCAAAGTATTGCGTTCCAAACCGGTTTTCCCTTTGACCTATGTCTATGGAACCATTTGGGTACTTTATATTGTTTCCTTCTATTACATGAGCCGCTCCGGGAGTATCCTTCAAGAAGGATTAATTCTCCATTATTCCTCGCAAGCTGCGACCTGGACATATCTTGTTCCACCGTCTTTTTTGTTGGTCTATATCCTTACTGGAATTCATATTATAAGATCGATCAAGGTTTACAGTATCAATTTAAAGACACTCTATTCCTATGATATCCATAGCAATGTTATTTGGCTCGGATATTGGTTTTGGTCCTATGTCATCGGGTCGATCATTATCATTGCAATAATGCTGTCGGTCGATTTTAACTTGGCTGCCGTCAACACTGCATATATCGTCGTATCCCTGGTCCTGTCGTTTCAGGTATTCCTTTTGGGGCAATTGGGAGCATCCAAAAGTTTTACGTTTGACCACGCACCGGATAAGTCTTCCAAATACGCCGCCAGTGGATTAAAAGAGCGTCAAAAAGAAGTGTTGAAAATACGATTAATGGATTATTTGGATTCATCCCAAGCCTTTCTTAATCCGGAACTGTCCTTGCATGACCTGGCAAAAGAAATGGGTTTGCCACCGTATCAGATATCCCAGCTTATCAACGAATCATTGAAGACTTCCTTTTATGATCTGATCAACAAATATCGTGTGGAAGAATTTAAAAAAAGGGTAAAGCAACCTCAATATTCGCATTTGTCCCTACTTGGACTGGCTCTTGATTGTGGCTTCAATTCAAAATCCGGTTTCTACAAGGTCTTTAAAAAACATACCGGAATAAGTCCATCCCAGTTCAAAAAAGGTCTTTTTTAAGTCCACTCCTATCGGTGGAACTCCTTTCCTTTTGCAAAACACATTTATTTGCCTCCAAAAAGTATGGATAAAAAAACATTTCGTCTACTATTGATTTGTTGCGGGGCATGGTCAGTGCTCCAGGTCGGACATGAAATGTTAGGTCATGGATTGACGGTACTCATTGTCGGTGGAAAGCCACTTTCGGTAAATGCCATGTATTTTCATCATGATCTATCTTCCGTGAGCGATTTAGCTGACAGATGGATTAGGGCCGGAGGCTCTATTTTTAATGTTCTGTGGGCATTAGTCTGCTTATTGCTACTTGTCAAAAAATGGTGCAGGAATTATGAGGTCAATTATTTTTTGTGGGTTTCCTGTGTGATCAATTTTTTACAATCCGGTTCCTATATCGCCTTCGGAAGATTTATAAATGAAGGTATGGACTGGGCAATGGTCATCGATGGTTTAGAACATCAAAAGGAATGGGGATATGTTGAGTTGGGTGTAGGTATCCTATTGCTGTTATCGGGAACTTATGTTGCCCTACGTTTTGGAAATTCGTTTACAGATGGCAAAATAATTGGCTCAAACAGGAAATTGTATTGGCTGCCCTTGTTCTCGGCGACAATATTATCGGTTACCTCTTCCTTGATACTACCTACTAATGATCGGTTCATGATGCTCATGGGAGGCATTGGCAATGGCTTTACCTTTCTCTTACCATTATTTGTCCTTGGTTTTTTCAAAATGAGACCAAAAAAGGAGTTCCAAACGTTTGTCTATCGGCCTAATCACATAATGGTTCTCTTCGCCGTTATGGTCTCGGTTTTCTATCTATTCATTATGAGTCCCGGTATTCATTTTAATTGAGGGCCTTATGCGTATTCTTTATCACCTATTTGTAGTTGCCCTGATTGTAGTGTTTCTATCGAGTTGCAATGCCCTGTATTCGGGCACCATGTTGTTGATCAAGCCAGGGAAGAACAAACCTTTGGGAGTAAAGGACACGTTGGATTATTCAAAATGGAACAGTTGGTTCTCCCATCCAAGAAATGTGTAGAAAACTTTTATTATGAGGAGATTGATTAAATTTAGGATTCTCACTGTTATCTAAAACACTATTTTTTAATGTCAAGAAAAGCCATACTATTTTCACTTGCCTGGTTTTGTTTTTTCACCCAAAACTCCTGGACGCAAAATAAAACTGCTGAAGAAAAAAAGGTATCTGAATTGATAAGGGCTATTGAAGGCTTGGAAGCTTATGGATTTTCCGGAGGTTTAATGATTGAAAAAGAAGACGACATTATGTATACCTCCGGTTTCGGACATGCGGATTTTGAAAACTTGATCAAGAATACGGATCGAACACGTTTTGATTTGGGTTCTGTAACGAAACACTTTACGGCAGTTGCCATTCTAAAACTGGAACAGGACGGACTTTTGCATACAAATGATCCTATCAATACGTATTTGGAGGTTACCGATAGTGTCAAAGGTTCCATAAAAATCCGGGAGCTTCTGGATCATACTTCGGGCTTTGAAAAAGACCCTAAATATTCGAATAAAAAAGACTTCAGTCTGGCAATTGATGTTCCCATTCTGATAAATCGATTGGCGCTCAAGTCATCTCCTGGAGAAATCTTTCGGTATTCCAATTTTGGATATTGCGTATTGGCCTTTATTATAGAGAAGGTCTCCGGTAAGCATTATCAGGAGTTTATGCGAGACGGTTTCTTCATCCCAAATGGGATGACCAATACTTCATTTTATCAACCAGGAAGTGACAACACTACCAGCCTTGGATACGAGAATACAGGTCTGACCATGGAGAGGGTTGATCCTTATGGGTTTTCCGATCTTCCATTGTGGAGAGGGGGAGCATCGGGAATTGTGACCACTTTTAAGGATATGAATACCTGGTTTAGGGCCCTGTTCGGTAAAAAACTTCTCAATGGCCGGCATTATGACGAATTTTTAACTCCTATTGGGGTGGCTTCCAGGCAAAAAGCCCCTTATGCTTGTGGCATTCGGGTCATGAAAGGTGAGCAAGAAATGATCTTTCACGATGGGGATACCAAAGGGCACGAAATCAAAATGATGTACTTTCCCAATTCAGGCTATCGTTTTTTGTTCTTCATCAATACTAGGGATAGGTGGAGGAATGTAATCGAACACTTGATCAATAGTTTCATTTCTCAAAAAGAAATTCCTGAACTACCGTCCCAGGTACCACTAGATGATTTACCAAAAAAGAAAAAAAGCAATGGATTTGAAATCATGATAGAGAATGATGAACCCTATCTCATTGCCTTAGATCAAAAAAGTCTTTTTGAGTTGACGGACTTGGATATCAGTAATGAAGAAGCAGAAAAACGCAACAACAGCTCAAAGATTCTTGCCCAATCAATTTTGGAGCATGATACCATCACGTTTGGAAAGTTTATCGATGTCAACAAGTTTTCCGCGAAAGAGCGCTTGAGAGAAATAAAGAACAGTTTTGCAAATGCCGGGCATGATTCTTTTAAAGTCATGGGCACAGCTGTATGGAGGCCCGAGGTCAACCAAACTTTCATCACGTTTTTTGATCAACACGAGCAAACAGTGATACGGTTTGTTTGGCATCCAAAAAAAACTGAATTCCTATTTTATGGCAGCGGCCAAAACTATTTGGCTGTAAGAAAAATGGTGGGAACTGATCTGTCCACCTTTTATACTTTTTCCCCTAAGGACAAGTATTATCGAAAAATTGAGATTGGCAAAGAAATTCAAGTTACCAAACCACAATCAATCCCCATGCGTCAATAATTCCATTACATCCTATCACAATGAAAAAACGCTTTTCGACATTTCTTTTATTGATTATAAGTCTATCCTGTTTGGCCTTTCTTCAAAATAATTGGTTGATAGAACAACAAGAAGGCTATTCCATATACTATGGAAAATCTGAAAAACAGAACATTAAAGAGTACATACAACTTTTTACTAATGGCAAGGAACAGGTTGAGCAGTTCTTCAAAACTCCCTTTTCATCTGAATTCAATGTTTATATACATCCTACCAGAACATCACTGGACAGTACCTGGCAAAAGGATTGGAATATTCCCGGTTTAAGGTCACAATGTTGGATGGTTGCCAGTGGAGTTGCTTCAAGGGTGGATATCATATCCCCAAAAAAATGGGACAGTTTGGCTTGTGAGCATTCTTTTACGAATACCGTCAAAACACAACGCCTAATAACGCATGAATTGGTCCATGTTTATCACGGGCAAAGGAATCTAAGTCCTGACTTCAGTGATGTAAATGGTATTGATTGGTTTGTAGAGGGCCTGGCGGTCTATGCATCAGGACAGCTTGATAGTGATAGATTGAGAAGACTCCATGACTTCCTGTCGGCAAATGAACCGCCATCCCAACTCGTCGATTTCTGGAAAGGCGACAACAAGTATGGTCTTGCCGGCTCCGTTGTTAAATATATAGACCAAAAGTACGGAAGAGAGAAGTTGATAGGACTATTGCGATTCAACAAATTGGATGAATTGCTAAAAAGTCTGGGGACATCGGAAAATGAATTTGTATTGGAATGGAAGGACACTATGCTAGGTAAGTAGGCAAATTAACTCCCTTAAATGGGTCATTTAATCGAACCATTTAACCCATAGTGTCAAACCTTTTAAATTTAATGCTTTAAGGAAAAAACTCCATTGCTTTCCAAAGCATTAGAGATAATTGAACGTTACAGGCATGATAAAAGGTCTTTGGTTAACGGTACACTTTTTCTAAGAATATCGAATCAAAAAATTAATGCCTATTTGAAGGAAGTTGCGGAACTCGCCAAGGTAAAAAAGAATCTTACTTTTCATATGGCTAGGCATACCTTTGCCACCAAGGTTACTCTTACCAACGGGGTTCCTATTGAGACCATTTCTAAAATGCTAGGTCATCGTAAACTGACCACTACGCAGATATATGCCAAAGTACTAGAAAAAAAGGTTTGTGATGATATGCAGCTTCTAAGGGAAAAACTAGAACAATCCTAAAAAACCTTCGCTTTTTGGAACCCCGTAGTAAGTCTAATTACCAATGCTGAATTGCGATTTCGAATGTTATGAATGCAGCAAATGCCTTCTTCCGAATAACGCATGGGTTGTGATTTTTCTACTTGATCCAAACAAAAGAAACAAAAGTATTTCGGTCCTATCTCCCACTTTTTCTCGTAAAATTGAAAAAGCCCTGGTTATGTGACCTTCTACAGTTTTTATAGAAATCTTTAAGTATTCAGATATCTCAATGTTGGTTAGGCCTTCCTGTCTGCTCAAAACAAAAACTTTCTTGCATTTAGGAGGAAGAGTCATAATTTCTTCTTTTACAATGCTAACCAGTTGCTCAATAGTTTCGGAATCTTTTTCTTCATTGACTAATTGGAGAGCTTCAATATATTTTTTTTCCAAAGTCAAAATAGATTGTTTTTTTCTGTATTGGTCAATAAACTCGTTGTATACAGAGCTAGAAAGAAAGCTTCCAATATTAAAATCATCCGGTAATCCTCTTCTTTTTTTCCAAAGACCAAAAAAAACATTTTGTACAATATCCTGCGCCTGGTGACTGTCATTGACCAAACTGTTGGCAAATGTGCAAAGCCTTTGATGATGGGTATCTACAAGATATGTGTATGCGGCTTCATCACCATTTTTAAGTCGCCGAATCAAAAAAATATTATTGGAAAAAGTC